>NZ_KZ319339.1 GCF_002744735.1 Marinobacter guineae
CCGTCCAATAGCACTAGATTCAAGATGGGGTCACCGGACGGTTACGAAACACTTCCTTTGGTGGCCATTTCACCAGAGCGACGTGCTCGTGCTCGAATTCATGCAGGGGCATGACCTGGAGACCTCCAATACCGGGGAGCCAGGGCGTGCCGGTGGTGTCGATGCGCACGGTTGACTGATCCCGCTCATCAAACTGATGCAATTTTACCAGCAGGGTACAACCATCCTTACTGAACGGGGCGTGGCCGCTTCCCGGCGGATTACGCAGGTAGGTCCCGGCCGGGTAGTCTCCTGTTTCATCCGAAAACACGCCTTCAAGAACCAGGATTTCCTCGCCAAGGGGGTGTTCGTGCCGCTGGAATGAGGCGCCTGGCTCATAACGAACCACACTGGTCGCATGGCCGCGCTCCGCTTCCTCTCGGGCGAGGGGTTTTCTGAGCACGCCGCCGGCAGGGCTGGGCACCCACTCCTGTTCGGCTGTCCGGATTACGACTTTCTGTGAAAAGTCCATATTGAGCATCGGAAACCTCAAAACGACCTGTGATTTGGAACCTCTGTTTACGTCGGCATCGTTGTGCCGGATGTATTCACTTGATCAGTGCCTGAATGTTTTTGAACTGTGGATGCCTGCAATGGCGCATCCACTCAAAGGCGACCATCTCAAGAGTCACAAGCCGCGCTCCGCTCTCGCTCAGGCGGTCTAGAGCCACATCGCGGTCAAATTCGTTCCGGGAACCAGTCGCATCGGCCACCACCCAGACCTTGTATCCGGCGTCCAGGAGGCTCAGCGCGGTTTGCATCATGCAGACATGGGTTTCGCAACCACCCACCACGATATGTTGCCGGCCTTCGGGAAGAAGATCCACGAGTCCGTCGGGGCAGGCGTCGAAATGGTACTTTGCCAGGATCTGATCACAAAGCTCCCGAACGGGCTCGACATTAGGGCCGAGTTTGTCGGGCAACTGTTCGGTAGCCACCACCGGAACCTCGATCAGGCCAGCAATAGTCGCGAGCGTGATACAGCGGTCAACCACCTCTTCCCCGTGGCTTATGGCCGGCATGAGTTTCTCCTGAACGTCGATCAGCAACACCATTGATTGCTCGGCTTTCATCAGCATTGTTATTCTCCTCGTGTCTAAGCCCGCTTCGCTGGATAAAGGTACGCATTATGGCACGCCGGTTCATTATTGCCGGCATCATACTGATTGTTGTCGGGGCTATCCTCCATTTCGCACCCGGTATCCTGAGCTGGTTCGGGAAATTACCCGGCGATATCAATATTCGTTCGGAAAATAGCCGGGTGTTTATCCCGATTACCTCCATGATCATCATCAGTGTTGTGTTAACCATAGTCCTGAATCTGTTTAACCGGTAAACAGAAAGCGAGGCGATTCCCGAAATTTTTTGACGATTTCACTTAAGGGAGTTGCCAAGCGCCCCCAAAACCATTAAAGTTTGCGCCCTCAAATGAGCGACGACATCGCTGATTTGAAACAGTTTATTGGAGAGGTGGCCGAGTGGCTGAAGGCGCACGCCTGGAAAGTGTGTATACGTTAATAGCGTATCGAGGGTTCGAATCCCTCCCTCTCCGCCAATATAAAACCCCAGCAGAAATGCTGGGGTTTTTTATTGGCCGATTGGCAGGGTAGAAAGAACCCTCGCGGGTTCCACCGAAGCCTGCACCGCAGGCTGAGGAACGTCGGAGCTATGCGACGACGGCCCCGGAGGGGTGAGGGCCGCAGGCCGAATCAGTGGTATCCCTCCCCGGCGTGTACCTTGCCCCGGAACACCCAATAGGTCCAGGCGGTGTAGGCCAGCACGATCGGAATCACGAACAGCAGCCCCAACAGCAGGAACAGCTGGGATTCATAGGCCGAAGCGGCATCCCAGAGCGTGTATTCCGGGGGAACCACATAAGGCCAGCGGCTGACCACCAGACCCAGATAGGTGGTGATGAACAGGCCCATCGTTGCTACAAACGGCATGCCTTCCTTGCGATCACGTACCGAACGGTAGATCTGGAGCGCACACAGCAAGGTCAGCACCGGCAGGATCCAGATCACGGTCAGATTCGAGAACCAGCGCTCGCGAACCAGCTCATCCACAAACGGGGTCCAGACACTGATAATGCCGAATACCACGAGTACCGCCGCCAACAGCGGCAGGGTGATTCTGTACGCCCACTGCTGCAGGTAACTCTCGGTTTTCATGATCAGCCAGGTGGAACCCAGTAGGGCGTAGCCGGCCAGCATTCCCAGACCGGTGAGCACGGTGAATGGCGTGAGCCAGTCCAGCGCTCCGCCAACATAAACCCCGTTCGCGGTCTCAAAGCCCTGAATATAGGCCCCCACCACGGCGCCCTGGGCAAAGGAGGCAACAGTAGAGCCGCCGGCAAAGGCCCAGTTCCAAAGGTAACGGGACGTGCGGGCCTTGAACCGGAACTCGAACGCCACGCCCCGAAAAATCAGCCCGGCCAGCAGCAGGAACACGCCGATGTACAGTGCCGGCAGGAAGATTGAATACACCATCGGGAAGGCCGCAAGCAAGCCAGCGCCACCCAGCACCAGCCAGGTCTCGTTGCCGTCCCACACCGGCGCCACCGAGTTCATCATGGTGTCCCGGCCTTCCTCGCTCGGGGCGAAGGGGAAGAGAATCCCCACGCCCAGATCGAAGCCATCCATCAGCACATACATGATGATGCCGAAGCCGATAATGAATGCCCAGATAAGGGGCAGATCGAACAGTTCCATAGTTAGTGCGCTCCCTGTCCTGCGGTGTTGCCTGAAATTTCGCCTTCTTCTGGTTCCAGGGGTACATGGGCGGCGGAGAAGGGACGCTTGGGACGTTCCGCTTCGTGCTCGTCTTCATCGTGACGATCCTCAAGACCGACGTAGAGTACCCGCATCAGGTAGTACACGCCGGCAGAGAACACCAGAGCGTACACCACGATATAGCCGATGAGCGTGAACAGTGCCATACCACCGGTCAGTGACGGGGTAAGCGCCTCCGCCTGGGTCATCTGGCCGTAAACCAGCCAGGGCGCCCGGCCGGCTTCAGTGACAAACCAACCAGTGAGCACTGCAATGAAAGGTCCGATGGTCATAAAGCGCATGCTTTGCAGGAACCAACGCTTACGAAAGTACCTCCCCCCAGGACGAAGAACCAATCCGGTGAGAGCAAAGAGAACCATCAGCATGCCGATGCCAACCATAATCCGGAAGGACCAGAACACGATTGCCACCGGTGGCTGCTCGTCAACAGGAACCGCGCTCACTCCTGGCACCTCACCGTCCCATTCATGGGTCAGAATGAAACTGGCCAGGCTGGGAATACCAATCTCGTAAAGGTTCCGCTGGTTCTCCTGATCAGGAATGGCAAACAGCAGCAACGGCACATTGCGGGAGGTGTCCCAGTTACCTTCCATCGCCGCCACTTTGGTTGGCTGATGCTCCAGAGTGTTCAGGCCATGGAAATCGCCTAGCACGACTTGTGCTGGTGCGATAAACAGCAGTAGCCACAGGCACATGGATAACGCTTTACGGTTAGCCTCGACCTCGCGACCCCGAAGGAGATACCAGGCACTCACACCGGCCACCACAAAGCCGCCGGTCAGGAAGGAGGCCAGACCCATGTGGGCAAAACGATAGGGGAAGGAGGGGTTGAAAATTGCTTCGCTCCAGGACGTTACGTAGAACACGCCGTCGCGCAGCTCGGTACCGGCTGGAGTCTGCATCCAGCTGTTGGCCGACAGAATCCAGAAGGAGGAGATAAAGGTACCCAGCGCAACCATGATGGCGGCAAACAGGTGAACGCCGGCGGGCACCTTGTCGCGACCGAACAGCAGCACGCCGAGGAACGCCGCCTCCAGGAAGAAAGCCGTCACCACCTCATAACTCAGAACAGGACCCAGGAAGTTGGCAGAGGCCTGGGCGAAGTTACTCCAGTTGGTTCCGAACTGGAACGACATCACGATGCCCGATACCACCCCCATGCCGAACACCACGGCAAACACCTTGGTCCAGAAGGCAGAGAGCTTCACCCACACCGGATTCTCGGTTTTGAAGGCCAGGCCTTCGAGTACGGCGATGTAGGAAGCGAGGCCGATGGTAAACACCGGAAAAATGGCGTGAAAGGAAACTACAAACGCGAACTGGATTCTTGAAAGAATCAGGGGATCTAATTCCATAGCGCGTACTCCAGTAGACACATAGGTGGTCAGACTATTGGGTTGAGGTTGCAGCCGGGTGTAGCTTGTCTCTTCCCCAATATGGTGAATGGGCGAGTGCTTTCCACGCGTGGTAAGTACTCATGAAAATTTGTCCAGACAACTCTTCGCAGAAATGCGTTCGGCTCAGGCTATCCATAACCGGCCCCTTTACCTCAGCAAGATGAAGCGCGATGCCCGAGTCCCTCATCCGTTTGTTGATTGCCTCCAGGCTCTCCAGTGCGGATGCGTCAATCACGTTTACGGCCTGGCACGTGAGAACCAGATTCCTTATTGCTGGCTTGCTGGCAATGAGCTCCAGGATGGTTTCTTCCAGATAGCGGGCATTGGCGAAGTAAAGACTCTCATCGACACGAAGAACGATCGTTTCATCATCTGTCTCGACGCTGTGACGCTCAATATTCCGGAAATGTTCGGTACCGGGTACGAGACCAACCACGGCACTGTGCGGGCGACTGGTACGGTACAGGTAGAGACCAATCGAGAGCCCGACACCGGCAAGGATGCCAGCTTCGACGCCCTCAACCAGCGTCAGCAGAATCGTTGCGAACATCGCCACGAAGTCGGCTTTCGAATAGTCAAAGGTTCGACGGATAGCCCCGAAATCGATCAGGGTGCTCACGGCAATCATAATGGTGGCTGCCAGCGTTGCCTTGGGTAGGTAGGCAAGCACGCCCGTGAGCGTCAAGGTGGCCAGGGCAATGCCGACTGCCGTGAACATGCCGGCCAACGGTGTTTGTGCACCTGCCTCGAAGTTCACAACAGAGCGTGAGAAACCACCGGAAACTGGAGACCCACCGCTGACGCCAGCGCCCACATTGGCTAGTCCGAGTGCAATCAGCTCAGAGTTCGGATCAATTCTCTGGCGTCTTTTTGCGGCGAGGGTCTGAGCAACGGAGACAGATTCCACAAACCCGACCAGGCTGATCAAAATGGCGGCCGGAACCAGAGTCGCCCAGATGTCGAACTCGAGAGGTGGGAGGCTGATTTCGGGAAGCCCGCTTGGCACCTGGCCAACCAGGTTTACACCGTCACTCCCGAGGTTGAATTGCCAAGCCAGGGCAGTTGTAACGATGACCGCTGAAACAGGTGCCGCTTTTGCAACCAAATCCGCAGCCCGCTGAGACAGGCCAAAACCCGAGAGGGTTTGTTTCAGGTATTTCCGGCAGAGGAATAGATAGAGCAGAGTGCCACCACCGATTGCCAGCGTAACGAAATTCGTTGCGGGCAAATCTCTGAGGAGGCCGTTTATCATTTCTATGAGATTGTGGCCGCCACCTTCGATACCCAGAATATGGCCAAGCTGACTACCGGCAATGAGAATGCCCGATGCTGTTACAAAGCCGGAGATTACGGGATGGCTCAGGAAGTTGGCCAGGAACCCGAGTCTTAATAGGCCCATTGCGAACAGGATCAGCCCAGAAAGGGTGGCCAGAACCAGTGCTGCGCCAACGTATTCCGGGGATCCAATCGCGGCGATACCACCAAGCGCCGAAGCTGTCATCAGAGACGCGACCGCCACGGGGCCTACTGCGAGAGTTGCACTGGTACCGAACAGGGCATAAACCACCAGGGGAATCATGCTGGCGTAGAGGCCAACTTCAGGCGGAAGTCCAGCCAACAGGGCATACGCTAAAGCCTGAGGGACGAGCATCAGCGTTACGATGATCGCCGCAAGGCCATCGCTGATCAACGCATCTGAACCATAGCCTTTCAGCCAGTTGATGATTGGCAGGTAGGCACCAGGATTTTTCACAATTTACCTCCCTTACGCTTCACGGGTGGCCGGCGCGGCCATCCATTCGCGACCTTTTAGCATCCCGTTCCAATAGAGCCAGGGAAGCTGTTTGGCTTTCAGGAACCAGGCCATCCGTGTCGCTTTGGTGCCATCATTGATCCACTTCGGGAAGCTGGGCTGAAGCGTGCCGCCGTAGCCAAATTCAGCAAGAACGATGCGGCCCCTCTCGACGGTCAGCGGGCAGGACCCGTAACCGAGATAGGCTGCGGTTAGTGGCCGATCATGAAGAGAATGCACGACATTCTGCGCAACAACCGGGGCTTGCTTTCTTACCGCCGCCATCGTTTTGGAGTTAGGTGTACCACTGGCGTCGCCCAGTCCGAAAATCGTCGGAAACCGTTTGTGCTGAAGTGTTTCCGAGTCGAGGTCTAACCAGCCTTCAGAATTGGCCAGGCCGGATTCCTCGATGAACGAAGGAGCACATTGAGGAGGCACGACGTGAAGCATGTCAAAGGGAACCTCGATAGGGTGCTGACCGTCGACGGTTGTTTTCAGGAATTGGGCAATTCGTTTGGGGCCGTCAACGCTCAGTAGCCGCTCGTCAAAGCAAAGATCGATCCCGTAAAGATCGATGTATCGTTGAAGTTCGGGGACGTAATCTTCAACGCCAAAAAGCACCTTCCCGGCGGAATGATAAGAAACATTGATGCTGTCCAACCGATGGTTGCGGCGCCAGTGGTCCGCCGACAGGTACATTGCCTTTTGCGGCGCACCGGCGCATTTAATGGGCATCGGGGGTTGCACGAAAACAGCGTTACCTTTCTCCAGCTGTTGCACCAAAGACCAGGTATAGGGAGCGAGATCGTAACGATAATTAGAGGTGACACCGTGTTGACCAAGGGTGTCCTCAAGGCCCTCAACGGCACCCCAGTTGAGAACCAATCCGGGGGCGATTACGAGCCGACTGTATCCGACCGAATAGCCGTCCGAAAGCAAGACCGTTTGCGTGTTGGGCTGCACGAATTTGGCAGACGCCTGATACCAGCTGCAGCCTTTCGGTATGACCGATTCTGCGGTTCGACGAGTGCTTTCGGCAGAAAAAACGCCACCGCCGACCATGGTCCAGCCTGGCTGATAATCGTGAGTTTCGCTGGGATCAATAACCGCGATATCCAGGTCTCCCTGGCGTTTCAGCAGGCTTGAAGCGGTCGCAATGCCGCCTGCTCCGGCACCAATAATGACAACGTCGTGGTGTCTGTGATTTGTCGCGGACTTGGGTTTGGAAAAAGACATGTAGAGTTAATCTCCGTTCGCTTCGGGGACCTCCTTGTCCGCATTAGTAAGTCATAATTGGCATCATTGCCCCAGAAGATCTTTGATAGGCTGCGGATCATGTCCGGCTTCATGGGCCGCTGTCAGAAGATCCGGGATGTTGCACTGTGGGCTCATTGCGCGGCTCTGGGCCCACATGTGGACCGCTCGGCGACCGGTCCTGCAGAAAGCCAGAATCGGCGAGGCTGATGTATCGAGGGCTTTTCCAAACGCCTCGATATCGCGCTGCGGATACTCACCCGATGCGACGGGAATGCTCACCCATTCAAGTCCGTGGGCCTCAGCTGCTTCTGCATATGCCCGTTCACCCTCGTAATCCTCTTCACTCTCCCTGCGATTGCAGATGACGGTTCGGAATCCTTGCTCTTTGACTTCGCGCATGTCGGCCGGATAGACCGCATCTGCAACAGCGAACTCGGGTTCAAGAAAATGAATTTTCATCTCAGTGCTCCGTTTAAAACAAATTAATGGGGACCTTCAGATAGACCTGGCCGTTTTCTTCAGGAGTCGGCATTTCACCCGCTCGCATATTGACCTGAACAGACGGCAGGATCAGGCGAGGCATGTTCAGCGTGGCATCTCGCTCTGAGCGGAGAACAACAAAATCCTGCTCGCTCATACCCTCGCCAACGTGGATGTTATTAGCCCGTTGCTCAGCTACGGTCGTCTCGTGCACAAACTCATCACGACCCGCCGCTTTGTAGTCATGGCAAAGAAAAATGCGTGTCTCTCCCGGCAACGCCAGTACTTTCTGGATCGACCGATACAAGGTGTGGGCATCGCCTCCCGGGAAATCACAGCGAGCCGTTCCGGAATCCGGTGCAAAAATGGTGTCGCCAACAAAAGCCGCGTCGCCGATTACGTAGGTCAAACAAGCCGGAGTATGGCCAGGCGTGTGCAATATCCGGGCGTCGAGAGCTCCAATCTGGAACGTATCGCCTTCCTTGAACAGACGATCGAACTGACTGCCGTCGCGGGCAAACTCCGTTCCGGCATTGAACGCTTTACCGAAAACTTCCTGGACCTCGACGATTTTCTCGCCAATGCCTGTCTTTCCACCAAGCTGGTCGTGCAGGTAGGGCGCCGCTGAGAGATGGTCAGCGTGCACATGGGTTTCGAGAATCCATTCAACGGTCAGATGGTTGTTCCTGACATACTCGATAATCTCATCGGCGGAGCGAACATCCGTTCGCCCTGCCGCGTAGTCAAAATCCAGAACAGAATCGATGATGGCGCAAGCCGAACTGTTCGGATCCTGAACGATGTAACTGAACGTGTTGGTTGGTTCGTCAAAGAAGTGAGTAACTAAAGGATGCCGCATGGTCTTGACCTCCACTAAGGGGCTTGTTGAACCGTGCAGCTAAAGTAACAATTTAATGGTTATAAGGATAGCTCCAAAAGGTATATCAATATTAATTGATGCTATAGCGTTAAGTGATTGCTTGTTAATGCGCTGATTTTATTTATTATTTTCCGGGGATGTCCGGAGTGGGGCGATCGAAAGTGACTTTGTCACTGAAAGGGTGTTTTGCGCGCGATAGGGTCATGTTCCTCTCATTCTTAGTGATTGATTGGGACGTTTAACGATCACACATGCTGAACCTGGATGGTTCATAGGGAGTTGTATGCGCGGCGACACCCAGACCGAACAACAGTCAGTTCTGATTGTTGGCGGTGGTATTACGGGGCTCTCACTGGCACTTGCGCTTGGGCGCCAAAAGAAAAGCGTGACCCTGGTTGAAGCAGACGAGCAACTAGGCGGTAATATCCGGTCGGTCAAGGAACAGGGATGGCACATGGAGCTCGGCCCGAACACACTTATGGCCAAGCCGTCACTGCACCATCTGCTAAAATCCTTGGATCTCAGTGACAAAGTTATCTTTCCACCTTTGACCAGCCGCAAACGTTATGTTGTCAAGGACGGGGTTCCCGTTGCGTTACCAGCTGATCTGAAATCTGCGTTAAGCAGCCCTCTCATTGGCATCGAAGGCTGGCGTCACTTGATTAGTGAACCTTTTCGCAAGGTAGCCAGCAGCGAAGAAACTCTGGCAGCCTTCGTTCATAGGCGCCTCGGTCAAAATATTCTCAATCACTTTGTCGATCCCTTTGTCTCAGGCGTTTATGCCGGATCGCCAGAAAAGCTTTCAGCTCAAGCCGCCTTCCCTCGGTTACATCGCCTGGAACAGAACAATGGGTCCCTGCTTCTAGGCGCAATCTCTCTAATGATAAATAGCAGAAAACAACGCATTAAGGATCGCGAAAGTGGGTTCCCCGACGCGTGGCGTGGAAAGATTGTGAGCTTTCCAGGCGGGCTTTCCACATTGGTTGAGGGAATCAGGGAGGAGTTGAGTCGGCTCGACAACGTCAGAGTGATAACCGGCTGTCGAGTGGAAAAGGTTGAGCAGAATGATCGAATGTGGCGCGTGGTCGACCAGCGGGGTCAAATGCGCGTTGCCCATCAGCTGGTATTGGCAACGCCAGCTCACGTCAGCGGATCACTCCTGGAACCGGTTAGCCCTGAACTTCGGTCAGAACTGGCCAGTATCGTCTACCCATCACTTGCTGCTGTTGCGTTGGGTTTCCCAGACGAGTCCATCAAACACCCACTCGACGGCTTTGGAATGCTCATTCCAAGTCAAGAAAAGAAGCAGACGCTCGGAGCTTTGTTTTCCTCCACACTTTTTCCGAACCGGGCGCCAGAGGGGCATGTGCTTTTCACCTGCTTTATCGGTGGTCGCAGGAACCCGATGGCTGTCGAAAACTCAGATCAGCAGTTGGTAAATTTAGTCAGCGAGGAACTGCGCGAGATGCTTGATATCCAGGCCCGCCCGGTCTTTACCAAGGTCGCACGATGGGCTAACGCCATTCCGCAATATGACGTTGGGCATTTAAGCCGTATAGCCAAGATTGACGACATTGCGGAGCGCTACAAGGGGCTTCATTTAATGGGTAACTGGCGAGACGGTATTAGTGTCGGTGACTGCATTGATAGCGGTTTTTCCATGGCGCATAGATTGATAACTGCTGAGCGATGATATCTGTGGAACGGTTGATTCGCCGTTTGGAGCTTCTGCAACCAGCATTAAATCCTGAGCTTAAACTCTCAAAACACCCGAATCGTGAGGATCTGATGAAAATAGCCGTAACAAGCCAGAATCGAAAAACCGTCACCCAGCATGCCGGCCGATGCAGGAAATTCTTTATCTTTCACATTGTAGAAGGGCAGGTGGCTAAAAAGGAGCTTCTCGAACTTCCCAAAGAGCAGTCATTCCGGGAGAGCTCGTCGCAGCTACCGCACCCATTGGATGATATTGATGTTCTAATCACCAGGGGGATGGGCTCTGGGTTGGCAATGCGCCTTAACGAAAAGGGTATTGAAAGTGTAATCACCGAAGATGAAGACCCAGAGAAGGCCGTTCGAAGCTATCTGACTATTTCATAGATAGGTTTTTGTTGCCTTACTTCTCCGTGAAGCCTTTTCTATTTGTTAAGCCTATTCGTTCTATAGATATAACCATATGGGCTAACGCCCTCCGGACGGGTTATTGTTATTCCGACATCAAGAGGCAACCCGCCTCCACCAGCAAAACCCGAGAGGAGATTCATCATGAGTTTATTGCTTGGCTCTACCGCCCCGAACTTCACCATCGACAGCACCGCCGGCCAGATCAACTTCCACGACTGGGCAGGCGATTCCTGGGTATTCTTCTTCAGCCACCCGGCCGACTTTACTCCGGTGTGCACCACCGAGATGGGCCGCACAGCTCAGCTGGCGAAAGAATTCGAAGCCCGCAACGTGAAGCCCCTGGGTCTGTCCACCGATACCGTGGAAGAGCACGTAAAGTGGATTGAAGACGTCAACGACACCCAGAACTGCAACCTGCAGTTCCCGATCGTTGCTGACGCTGACCACAAAGTGGCCGAGCTGTACGAAATGATCCACGCCGGCGAGAGCGAAACTGCCGCTGTACGCAGTGTGTTCATCATCGACCCGAACAAGAAGATCCGCCTGACCATGACCTACCCGATGGCGGTGGGCCGTAACTTCGACGAGATCCTCCGGGTTATCGATGCCCTGCAAACCGCTGATGCCAATAAAGTTGCCCTGCCGGCAGACTGGCGCAAGGGCGACGACGTGATCATTCCCCCCTCCATTTCCAACGAGGAAGCCAAGGGCCTGTTCCCGCAGGGCTGGAATGAAATCCGTCCGTACCTCCGCACCACCAAGTTGTAATCTGGTTCGCAGGTAGAAAAAGGGGGCTTGCCATTCGGCGGCCCCCTTTTTGCGTTTTGATCTCGATCAAGCCAACGCTTATATGCTTATAACTCTTATTGAGAGTAGCGGTCATACAGGCGTATGTTGAAGTAAGAACAGGGGACACCCGAATTCAGGAGGAAACCATCATGAAACAGATACTGACAGCTGTGCTTGCCACTTTCGCCATTGCCCTCAGCGCCCAGGCGGAAGAAGCACTTTCCCTGACCCCACAGGAAACCTATGACATGGTTCAGGAGCAGGGGGACGAACTCCTGTTTGTGGATGTCCGGGATCCGGTTGAAATCATGTTTATCGGATTCACCGATGCCGTTGACAAGAACATTCCGTTCAAGTTGGTGGACCGCTCGGCATTTCTGGCTGATAAAGGCCGGTTTGCCATGAACACCAATCCGGAGTTCGCGGCAGACGTGGAAAAAGCCCTTAAAGAAAAAGGCCTTAGCAAGGATGACCTGGTCATTACCATGTGCCGTTCCGGCTCAACCCGGGGCAAGCCCAGCGCGGAATATCTGCTGGAACGGGGCTTCACCAATGTGAAATACATTGACCACGGCTTCCAGGGCAGTGGCGCCAAAGAAGGCAAGAAAAAAGGCATGAGAATTGTGAATGGCTGGCAGAACGACGGCCTGCCATGGTCCATGACACTCAACCCGGAGAAGATCTATCGTCCGTAATCCGGATCGTCGGCCTTACCGACTCTGAAGTCGCGTTTGCAGGGAGTCTTTGTATATTGATTTGGTCCTTGAACAGGGCCAGGGAGTCAGAGACGTGAAGAATTTTGCATGGAACCGCTCCATCAACCGTTTTAGCGGGCTCTCTGCCCATGTGGCTCTGGCCGGAGCGTTGGTTTGCTCCGGCTTTTCTGTTTATGGGGCTCAACGCCCACCCGCCACTGCCGATCACAGCAAATTCGAGGCCCTTCAGGGCCCTTTCGAGAATGCACAGGAGGTAACCGAAGCCTGCCTGGGCTGCCATACCGAAGCGGGCGAACAGATCCGTGCAACCACCCATTGGACCTGGACCTACGAACATCCGGAAACGGGCCAGACCCTGGGCAAGAGCAAGGTGATCAACAGCTTTTGCGGCATGGCGATCACCAACGAGCCCCGTTGTACCTCCTGCCATGTGGGCTACGGCTGGGAAGACATGAGGCAACCACCACCCACCGCGGATAACGCCGTTGATTGCCTGGTGTGTCACGACACCACTGGTGACTACTGGAAGTTTCCCACTCTGGCCGGGCACCCCACCTACACGCCCCGGGAATGGCCGAAGGGCAGTGGTAACATGGTCCAGCCGCCAGATCTGGAAATGATTGCCCAGAATGTCGGCGCCAGTGGTCGGGCCAACTGCGGTAACTGCCACTTCTATGGTGGGGGCGCAGACGGCGTGAAACACGGCGATCTGGACTCCTCTCTGGTGGATCCACCCCGCTCCCTGGATGTGCACATGTCCCCGGACGGGCTCGATTTTGACTGCGCCGATTGCCATACCAGTTGGGGGCATGAGGTGGCGGGCAGCCGCTATCAGGTCAATGCCGCCGATACCCTGGGTATCGATGTACCGGGCCATACCGATCTCAGCCGTGCAAGCTGCCAGTCTTGCCACGGCGATTCACCGCACCCGCAGCAAAAGCTGAATGATCATGTGGACACCCTGGCGTGCCAGACCTGCCATGTACCCGAATTCGCCCGGGGCGGCGTCCCCACCAAAGTCTGGTGGGACTGGTCTACCGCCGGCCGGCTGGATGAGGACGGTCAGCCGATTACCGAATACGACGATCATGGTCATCCCAGCTATCTGAGCGAGAAAGGTGACTTCCGCCACGGCGAAAATGTCGTGCCAACCTACGCCTGGTTTGACGGCACGGTGAAATACACCCTGGTGGATGAAAAACTCGATGTGGCTCATCCTCCGGTTGAAATCAACCGCATTGAAGGCAGCCCTGAGGATCCGGGTTCCCGCATCTGGCCGTTCAAAGTCATGCAGGGCAAACAGCCCTACGACACCGAACGGAAAACCCTGCTGGCCACCCACGTTTTTGGTGCCGATGACAGTTCATTATGGAGCAATTTCAGCTGGCCCAAGGCACTCAAGGCAGGCAGCGAGATGTCGGGCATGCCCTTCAGCGGCAGCTACGACTTCATCGAAACCACCATGCATTGGCCCATCACCCACATGGTGCCACCGGCTGAAATGGCGTTGGATTGTGCCTCCTGTCACGCCCGTAACAGTCGTCTGGCCGGTCTTCCAGGCATCTATATGCCTGGCCATAGCGGTAACATCTGGCTGGACCGTGTCGGCTGGTTACTGGTGGCCATGACCCTGATCGGCGTTGTGCTGCATGGTCTGGCAAGGATTCTTCTGAAGGGGAGGGAGAAGTCATGAGCCGGGTAATGATCTACAAACGTTTCGAGCGTTTCTGGCACTGGTTCCAGGCACTGTTGATCTTCACGCTGCTGTTTACCGGCTTCGAAATTCACGGCACCTACTCGGTGATCGGTTTCGGTGAAGCGGCCCGGCTGCATACCCTGGCTGCCTGGGCGCTGATTGTGCTGTGGCTGTTTGCCATCTTCTGGCACATCACCACCGGCGAATGGCGCCAGTACATTCCCACAAGGAACGGCCTGTTTGCAGTCATGCGCTACTACCTGATCGGGACTTTTACTGGTGAGTCGCACCCCTACCGGAAGACCACCAGAGCCAAGCACAATCCGCTGCAGCGTTTGGCCTATTTGTTTTTCAAACTGATGATTACACCGGTCATCTGGCTCAGCGGGCTTCTCTATCTGTTCTATAACGACTGGCCCGTAACCCTGTCAGGCGCACTGGAGCTGGAAACGGTGGCTCTGGTTCATACCGGAGCGGCTTTTGCCATGCTGATTTTCATCATTGCTCATGTGTACATGGCAACCATGGGTCCGAAGCTCGCCAGCCTGATCAAGCCCATGGTCACCGGCTACGAAGATCTTGAAGAACACCGATAGAAAGTCTGCGGCTATTCTTCAATGCAGATCGCCCTGCGCTGAACCGCTTGGGCGGTCTTGCCGAGAAGAACTGCGATAAGCACCGTAAGCAGGCCAAGAAGTAAAACACCAAGCCCTTTGAAGAACACGAGTTGAAGCTCCTCGTACATTACGAAAGTGGCGATCGTCATGGCTGCCATTGGGAATGAGTACGCCCACCAGGAAAGAAAGAATTCTAGTCGGAGGAACCTGGAGGCCTGGGTAATCAGCATCAGGGTCAGAAAGATCGCAACGTAGTAAAGCACCCGTCCAAAGGCGTTCACTTCGCCAACCAGCTGGAACCAGGAAATAAAACCCACGGCAGGCGGGGCGATCAAAATGAACAAAGTGGGCAGGAGTTTGGCCGGAAGCGGCTGATGGAAAAACATCCGGTAGAAAATGATGGTTAACAAAACCAGCCAGAAAACCAGGCCAATGCTGAAGAA
Organism: Marinobacter guineae; assembly: GCF_002744735.1. Classification (GTDB taxonomy): domain Bacteria; phylum Pseudomonadota; class Gammaproteobacteria; order Pseudomonadales; family Oleiphilaceae; genus Marinobacter; species Marinobacter guineae. Next base: position 15,023 of record NZ_KZ319339.1, read on the forward strand.
GAACCACGAGATTTCCACAGATGCATGCTGCACGCCTGCAATGGGTACGAGGATGTTACCTACGATGGGGATAAACCAGGCCGGGTTGATGTGGGCAACTTCAAAGTGGGTCTGGTGCAACCAGGCTGACAAAACATAGAGCGTAAAGCCAAGGTGAAGGGTCGCGCCAATGCTCCAAAGAATGAGTGACACAGCGCCGTTGTAGGGTAACAGCGCGATACTCAATAGAATCAGACCAATCGATATGGTGGGGAAGAAGTTCAGTTTGACCGGATGGGCAAACTCCGCTTTTACTGCGCAGGGGTATTTCATGACCTTGGCCAGATAAAGCATTAGCAGAGCAACAAACCCGATGATGGTCAGCCCGAGCAATATGGGGCTTGGCTTCCAAGAAATTCCAAGCAAGCCTTCCGCACGATGCCAAGCGATGGTAAATCCGGTCATTCCCATCACAACGGCGAACCATGAAATCGGAAAACTCTGCAATCGGGAAGGCCGAACTTCCGTCATCCGTCTACCTCCTTTTCTGAAGACTCAACCAGAGTTGCCCCGTACACCCGGGGCAACCCGAACCTCAAGGCTCAGAACGTGAACGTGCGCATCTTCGGGTTCAGCATCTGGCCGGCCATTTCCGGCGGCATTGCAACGCCGACGCCGTCAATCAGATCGTCCTTGCCGTAATCGCTGTTCGGAAGATACAGCGCACAGACCTTCGCCTTGCCACCCTGTTTGAGCAGGCCTCGCAGCATCTGCCCCGGAGTGACATCTTTCGGTTTGAGGGCGGGAGCTTCATAAGTCTTCAGCGCCAGGTCACCGGCCTGATCGCATAGTAGTACATTAACTTTTGCCCCTTGCTTGGCCATGGTGTTAGACAGGACCATCGCCATACCTTGGGTCTGTAGGGAATCGCTGGACAGGATTACAAGCACTTCCTCAACAGCGCCTTTGTGGCTGTCGGCATGAATGCTGAATGGCGCGACTGCTAACAGGGCAGCGGCGGCAAGGGCTTTGAATAATTTGATCATGGGGAGCTCCTCTTTGATGGATCGAAAGACTTCAACGCGAAGGTATCTCGACAGGATTCAACCGTCAGTGACAAAGTCACTTAAGCAGGTCGATTAATATTCAGTTCAAAAAAAGCCGGGCGTTTTCGGCCCGGCAAAGGGGTTGTGTGCTCAATCTCCGGGTTTATTCCCAAGCGGCACCCTCAAGTGCATCCAACGGAATCTTCAAGTACCGTTTGCCGTTGGCTTCGGGCTCCGGGAGCCGTCCACCCCGGGTGTTGACCTGCAGCGCATGAAGAATCAATTTTGGCATCGGTAGCTCGCTGTCACGGGTGTTTCGAAGCTCTACATACTCGGCTTCTGAAGTCTCAGCCAGATGCTTGTTGGCCTGCTTCTGCTCTCCAACTGTGCTTTCCCATTCGGGTTCACGGCCGCCGGGCATGTAGTCGTGACCTGTGAACAGCCGCGTCTCATCAGGCAGGGCGAGGATGGCCTGGATGGAGTCCCAAAGTTGATGGGCGTCGCCCCCGGGAAAGTCCGCACGGGCGGTGCCGAAATCCGGCTGGAAAATGGTGTCGTGCACGAACGCTGCATCGCCGATCACATAGGTGACAGAGGCCAGCGTGTGGCCCGGGGAGAACATCACACGGCCCTGCAGCTTGCCAACCCGGAACTCGTCGCCGGCCCGGAACAGATGGTCCCACTGTGAACCGTCGGCCGGAAAATCGGGCCAGTTATAGATGCCCTTCCACAGTTTCTGAACGCCAGTCACATAGCCACCGATCGCAGTCGGAGCGCCGGTCGTTTCCTTAAGATACTGGGCAGCCGAGAAATGGTCGGCATGGGGGTGCGTATCCAAGATCCATTGCACTTCAAAGCCCCGATCGCGCACGTAATCCAGAAGTTCGTCGGCGTGGTGCGTCGCCGTTGCGCCGGACTTTTCATCGTAATCTAGCACCGGATCAATAATGGCACACTGCTTCGTCTCCGGATCGCTGACCACGTACTGAACACTGAATGTGCGGGGATCGAAAAAACCCGCGACATCGGGAGTGTCGAGATGTTTCGCAGGTGATTGTTGGAAAGTCCTCATAAGTGAGTCCCCCTCAACGCTGAAAACGCGTTTTTGATTAATGTAGTTATAAGGATATAACTGAAAGATTTTAAGGGCTAATTGAGATGAGGCATTGAGCCAATGAGGACAACCTAACGGTGCCAAATTTGAGTGGGGGAGCGTGCGTCGATTCGATGGACTCAGTTCAAAAGGATATGGACTTACCCCGGTACGCATGACAAACCCGAGCCTCTAACGGGGCCTTTATGACTCGGATCTGAACGTCCGCTTTGCGAGCATTCCAGCCCTCCGGCCTCCACCGGATGACCTGTTTCCTTCCAACTTAACCGTTTTCAGATTACTAATGTTCAATTAACAGACATTACCAAGCAGTGAGCGGTTAAGTGATTGCGGGCAGGTCAGTGGGGCAAAATTGGGACAAAATCGTGTCCCTCCCTCTCCGCCAATTTGACCCCGGCAACGCTGGGGTTTTTCATGCGCTCATTAAAACCGCCGCCAAACAAGCAGCCGGTTGTTGGCCGGCATGTCAAAGTCCTGTTCCATCATCAAGCCTGTGGCCTCACCAAGACGCCGCATATCCTCGATATCCCGTATACCCATGTGCGGAGCCTGCGCTCTGAGGTGGCTGTCGAACCGCTCGTTGCTCGGGCTGGTATGTTTGCCCGCATAACTGAACGGACCGTAAAGGCAAAAAACACCATCTGTTGGCAAGGCCTTGCCAACGCCTCTGAACATCGCTTCCACCTCGGGCCAGGCCATGATGTGAGCGGTGTTGGCGGAGAAGGCCCCGCTGATGGCAGGTACCTGCCCCCAGTCCTGGCCGGTTACATCGAGGGCGATGGGCTGATTGATATTAGACAGCCTTGTGGCGTCGAGCCACGGCATGCAAAGTTGGTAGTTTTGCGGGTGATCACTGGGCTGCCAGATCAGGTGCGGCAAATGTTGGGCAAAGTGCACAGCGTGCTGGCCAGTGCCTGTGCCGATTTCCAGAGCCGTGCCCGGCTGTTCGAAAATGTCGGCCAGTATTTCAAGAATCGGTTGCTTGTTATTTTCACAAGCTTGGGAAAACGGTTTGTCCTTTAGCATGTCCGGACCTCTGAAAGGGAGTAGGTTGTGGCGGTAAGCCAAGTCCTGCTTAACCGCCACGGGCAAAATCGCATCAATCAGCGAACACTGAAGTCAGTGAAATCTCCCGATGGGGCCTCTTCCGTGACCTCGACGGAATCGACCCGGGCATCCGGCGGCCCGTTTTCGCACCAGGCCCGCAACCTATGCAGTTGGTGGTCCGCCCCCTCGGCAACCACCTCAACCCGGCCATCCGGCAGGTTACGGGCGTAGCCGGTGAGGCCCAACTCGTTAGCCTGTTGCTCCGTAGAGGCGCGGTAGTAAACCCCCTGTACTCGCCCGGAAATAAAAAGATGCCAGCGTTTCGTGCCCATCATTTGCCCCTTTAGATGCGTCGTGTCAGGCTTTGTTTCAATCTACCGTTTCCTGCAAGAAAACTTCAAGGAGTGCGGGTTCCCATGGCCGATACCCATCTTAAACACAACGCTACCGGATTTGCCGATGCCCTGATTTGCGAGGCTGAAGGTCTGGAATGTCTCGCCAAAGCCCTTGTTGAGGCCGGGGCGACCGGAATTGGGGTGCCGGAAGTTTACCAGGTCGATGAATCTGCACTGGAAATTACCGCCATCAACGCGGCGGCGGCCACCGAACCTACTCAGGAAACTCTTGGTGAAGGTCTGGCGCGAATGCATCGCCTGGAGCAGGGCGGTTATGGCTGGAGCCGGGACAACTACATTGGCCTTTCGCCGCAGCCCAACCGCTGGTGTCAGAGCTGGGGCGAGTTTTTTGTCCGGGACCGTCTCGGGTATCAGGTTTCCCGGGTGCGAGATGCCAGCCAGAGGGCCCGTTTTCAGGAAGTGCTGGATAAACACGGCGAAGTGCTTTCGGAATGGCTGGATGCTCACTGTAACCACCCGAGCCTGCTTCATGGCGATCTCTGGAGTGGCAACGTCCTGTTTGATTCTGATCGGCCCTGGCTGATTGATCCTGCCGTCTATTGCGGTGATCGCGAAGCGGATCTCGCGATGACACAGATGTTCGGAGGTTTCGGGAGGCCATTTTACAGGGCCTACGACAGGCTATATCCCCGCACGCCAGTGTATGACAGGAAACGTGAGGTCTATAACCTCTACCATTATCTGAACCATTACAATCTGTTTGGTGGGGGTTATCTTGGTGGCTGCCAGACCGGTATGGCAGCCATCGAGTCCATTGCCAGGGGCGATGGCTAGATCAGGCCAGCCCCGCGTAATATAAATACTCCGAGAGTCACGGTAATGCTGGCCATCAAAGTGGTCAGGGCGATGATGTTGGCCGCCAGCCGGTCGTTACCGCCGAGAAATTTGGCCATGACGAAACTGGCTGCTGCTGTCGGGCTGGCAAAAAACAGGAACATCAATCCCAGTTCAGGCCCTCGGAAGCCAGCCAGCCAGGCGGCGGCCGTGCACAGCGTTGGCAGCACCACCATCTTCATCAGGCTGGAGCTGAACGCGGTCTCGCTGTCGTTCCGGATGGCGCTGAGAGAAACGGTTGCGCCGATACAAAGCAAGGCCAGTGGCAGGGTCAGGGATGCAAAATAGTCACCACTGGTCATAACCCAGCCAGGCAACGTGATTTCCAGAGCGGCAAAGGGAATGGCAATGAATACCGCAAGGATAAGCGGGTTGCGAACAATATCGTGAAAGATCTTCCGCCAGTCTGTGGTCTGGCCGGGCTGATAGGCAACCAGTACGATCACGGACAACACATTGTAGGAAATAATCACCAGCCCAAGCAGGATGCCTCCGGCCGATAATCCGAAATCGCCGTACAGGTTGGCGGCGAGGGCCAGACCCACGATGCCGCAGTTGCCGCGAAAGGCACCCTGAACGTAAACCCCCCGGTCTTCCCGGACAACCCGCCACTGCGCCCAGAGCCACGCGACTGCGAAACTCGCCAGTGTCGCGCCCAGGTAGAACAGCAGAAGCCCCGGGTTGAAGGCCGTCTCCAGGTCCGCACGGATGATGCTCAGAAACACGAGGGTCGGTAGTGTCGCTTTGAATACCAGGGCAGAGGCGGTATTCACGAAATCGTTATCAATCCATCCGATCCGGCGCAGCCCCAGCCCGATAAACACCATTGCGAAAACCGGCAGTGTTGTCTCCATGGTTTGCAGGAAAAGGTCAATCAGGGTCATGGAGCGCGGCCGTCTGGAAAACGTTCGTCAAATGAGGTGAGCACCGATTATAAGCCCGGAGATAGCTAGCCTGCTATGGGAATTCCACCAAGGTCCTATATTCGAGCCGGGACTTGAAATTACCGAATAGTTGCCAATTTCACACAGTTCGTCACCGGGAAAGCTGTATACTTCATTTAATTCATTGCCGGATATACAGGGAGGTGGTGCTCCAGGGACGGGTTTTCGGTTAACTGTCTCACTGTTCTTTGGCTGGAGCCGCTGCTTACTTTGAAACCCGATCTCCTTCTCCAGGCTCCTGAGGTTACTCATTCGCCTGCTGCCCGCCTCGTACCGAATTCAGCTCTCAGTATCCAGCCCTGCGGCTGTTTGCTGGTCCTCGACAGGGAATTCACCCGAATAGTCCAGTGCAGTGCCAACACCGGCAATTTCTTGCGGGTAGCCGCTGACGAACTGCTGGATCAGAAGCCCGAGATTGCACTCGGAAAACGGCTGGCAGGCAGGGTTCGAAGTGAATTGCGATCAAGTGAGCGGCTCAGTGGTCCGCTATCTATCCAGAAGGATATCGACGGACGGAAAACTCGCTTGCAGGTGAATGCTTTCCGCTCCGGTATGGTGGTGATTGTCGAGATTGAACCGATTACGCCACTCGGCAACCGACGGCTGATGGGAACGGTGAACCAGTGGCTGACAAAACTGGCCAGGGCCGCCACACCGGGCGCGTTGATGGACATTCTGGTGGCGGGCGTGCGTGACATTACCCGTTTTGACCGGGCCCTTGTGTTCCATTTTGATGATCAGGGCCATGGAGTATGTCTGGCCGAAAACCTGGCCAAAGGACTGACGCCGGTGTTGGGCCAGCGTTTCGCGGCCAGTGATTATCCTGAGGAACAGCGGGCAAAGTTTGCCGAGCGGGAAGTCCGGAGCATTCCCGATCTGGGTGCCGATGCGGTACCGGTTTTCTCATCTCTCGAAATCCCCTCCGATGACGCAGGAAGGATTGATCTCAGTGGCACGGTTTTGCGGGCACCATCCCGCCGTCAGCGAAGCTTCCTTGACGATTTCAACGCCAGGTCCCTGTTATCGATCGCCATTGTCGGCCAAACAGGCCTTTGGGGCATGGTGACCTGTATTTCCGCGACACCCACACCGCTGACACCGACCTTGCGGGATGCCGCACGCACGGTGGTTACGATGGCGACCCAGCGGCTGTTTCTGCTCAAAGCACGCATAGAGTCCCGTTTCCTTCTGCAGGTGCAGGAATCGAGAGATTACCTGGTAGAGGATGTAAAAGCCGGCCTGTCGCCTTCGGCGATGCTCGAGAAGTACGGCAACGATTGGCTGACGTTTTTCAGGGCCGATGGCCTGGCATGCAAGACCAAAGGCGGGATATCCGGTTTTGGTGTCACTCCACCTCTGAAAAGCATTGCTCAGATTGCCCGGGGATTGGAACAGCGGCATGGGCAGGGAGTCTGGGCCAGCTTCCGGCTGAAGGATGAACCGGTCGCGGAAGGGATTGATCTGAAGGGGTGCTGCGGATTGCTGGCGGCGCCGTTACCAGGTGAGGATTCCGAGGGATGGTTAATGTTTTTCCGGCCGGAATGCGATGCCCTGGTCTGCTCACCGGCCAGTGAGCGGGACCTGCATCGCACCTTCCGGACCTGGCTGGAAGAAGTCCGGGGCACCAGCGAGCCCTGGAAACCGGTGGAGTGCCAGGCTGCGGGGGATCTCGGTGAGGATATAGCCCTTCTGGCATCGGCCAGTGAAATTACCCGGCTGAACGAAATGCTCAGGGAAGAGCAACAGGCCCTTGCCCGGGCCAATGAAAAACTTCGGGAGGCGGCCAGTCATGATTCGCTCACCGGCATCTGGAACCGGTACCGGACCGAACAGGAGCTTGATAAGGAGCTGGCGAAGGCGCGCAGGCACAAGTTACCGTTCTGCGTCCTGTTGTTGGACATCGACCACTTCAAACAGGTGAATGACACCTGGGGGCATGAGGCAGGGGACGAATTGCTCCGGCATATTGCCTGTACTGTGGATGGGGTTCTCCGGCAGGAAGACCATATTGGCCGGTGGGGCGGTGAAGAGTTCGTGATGGTTGCTACCGGTGCGTCGAGAGAAGACGGCGTGGTCCTGGCAGAGCGTATCCGTACGGCGATAGCCAATGTGCGCATAAACCAGATGCCGGAAGGCGTTACCGCCAGCATCGGAGTGGCTACGTGGCGTCCGGAAGACAAGCGAAAGGAACTCGTAGCCCGTGCTGACAGGGCCATGTACGCAGCCAAAACCGCGGGCCGAAACCGGATAGAAACAGACCAGGATCTCTGACGAGACCCTGGCGTTGCTTTACCCCTTCAGCTGATCACCGACCGGCAGGCGCCTGATACGCTTGCCGGTAGCGGCATAGATGGCGTTGCACAGCGCCGGCGCAACCGGGGGCAGGCCGGGCTCACCGACACCACCCATAGCTTCCTGTGGGTTGTCCACCAGGTGGACCCGTATAGACTTGGGTGCGTCCGGCATACGGGGTATCAGGTAGTTGTCGAAGTTATCCTGCTGCGCCACACCGTCTTTGAACGTGACCTCGCTCTGCAGCGCGATACCGATACCCATCACGCAGGCGCCTTCCAGCTGGGAACGGATGCGTTCCGGATTGGCCTGCTTGCCACAATCAAAGGCGATGTCTGCCTGGAGAATGGTGAGCCCGCCCTGATCATCCACTTCCACCTCAAACACGATCGCCGTGTAGGAGACAAAGCTGTGATGGAAGGCAAGGCCAAGCCCACGGCCTTCCTGCACGGACTTGCCCCAGCCGGCCTCGCTGGTGGCCCGTTCAATCACGGCCCGCATCCGGCCAATGTCGATGGGGTAAAGATCCGGATTCTCGCCGTAGTTCCAGCCATCTCCAACCGTCAGATTATGGATTTCACGGTCCGGACCGAGGAGGTCCAGTACATAATCCCGATGATCCCGGCCAGCAGCCACGGCCAACTCATGAGCAAAGCTCTGTATTGCCCAGGCATGGGGAAGATTATAGACCGAGCGGAACCAGCCGATACGCACGTGGGCCGGCGCTGGCGGATTCTCCAGTCGAAGAGCCGGCACATCAAATGGCATGGTATTGAAGCCCATGCCCAGTTCAAATTCGCCTTTGTGCTTCGGGTCCGGAGCGAAGAGTGAGCCGATGCTCGGTGAGAGTGTTCGGTGCAACCATCCGGTTGCGTTGCCATCGCCGTCAAGCCCGGCTTCCAGATGGTCGACGGACACCGCGTGAAAATAGGCATGGTGAATGTCGTCTTCGCGGCTCCACTGTAACCGGACCGGGCGGCCATTGAAGAGCTCGGCAATGCTGGCGGCCTCATTGGCAAAGTCTGGTTTGGATTTACGGCCAAAGCCCCCGCCAAGCAAGGTGACGTGCACCGTCACATTCTCCGTATCCAGGCCGAGCCTTTGGGCAACGGTATCCCGGGTTGCCTGAGGATTCTGTACCGGCGCCCAGACCTCGGCCTTGCCATCCTTGATCCGCACCGTGGCTACTGGTGGCTCCATGGGCGCCTGCGCCATGTGAGGCATGTAGTAGGTGGCAGATATCCGTTTGTCGGCACTCTCAAGGGCCCTGTCGAGATCGCCGTGATGACGAACGACCTTGCCAGGGCTTTGAGCCGCTTTCTCCAGGGATTGCCGATAGGCAATAGAAGTATAACCGGCATTTTCGCCAGCGGACTCCAGGTTCCAATCGATCTTGAGTGCCTTTTTCCCCTCCATCGCGGCCCAGGTATTGGAAGCGACCACCGCAACACCGCCAAGGGGACTGAATCCGGCTGGCTGACCGGTGCCTTCAACCTTCAGGACCTTTTCCACCCCGCGTACTTTGAGCGCTTCGGCGTCGTCGAAGCTCCTTACAGTGGCGCCGTAAACGGGTGGCCGGGCAATCACGGCGTACAAGAGATCGTCAAAGGGTACGTCAGCGCCGTACACCGCTCTGCCAGTTACAATGTCCTCGCCATCGATGGCTTTGGGGTGAGGTGATTCCAGTTTGCCGTTGATCAGGCCGGTTTCCTTGCCGATGAACCGGAGTTCGTTGTCCTGTTTCAGCACAAGTGCGTTACGATCAGGCACCTCAAGCTCCCGGGCTCTGCTGGCCAGCTCGCCAAAGCCAAGTTCCTTGCCTGACGGTTGATGAACCACTTTGTGGACCTGGGTTTTCACCTCATGGACCGGAACACCCCATTGACTGGCCGCGGCTTGCTCAAGCATCAACCTGGCAGCGGCGGCGGCCCTGCGCATGGGTTCGTACCAGTGGCGCATGCTGCGGGAGCCGTCGGTATTCTGGTTACCGTATTTGCTGTGGTCGCCTTCAGCCTGCCGTACCTTCACCTGATCCCAGTCAGCGCCCAGTTCATCGGCACCCACCATCACCAGGCTGGTGCGAATGCCCTGGCCCATTTCCGATCGGTTGTTAACGATGGTAACGGTGCCATCGGAATCTATCTGAATGAAAACATTAGGATCATCGACCCATCCCCCGGGCATGGCTCCGGCACCAAATTGTGCATTTTCACTGGCCAATGGCATATCCCAGCGGGCGGCAAGAACCAGGGCTGAGCCGCCGGCCATGCCCATCAGGAGGCGGCGTCGGCTGACGTTGGCGAGCAGAAGTCGGTCATTGGTTCTCATGCTTCACCCTCCTGGCCAGATGCGCGCTCGATGGCAGCTAGGATCCGGTTGTAGGTACCGCAGCGGCAGAGGTTTCCAGCCATTGCATCCACGATCTCACCGGTTTCCGGTTTCGGAGTCTTCTTCAAAAGGGCTGTGGCGTTCATGATCTGGCCGCCCTGGCAATAGCCACACTGGGCAACCCCGAGATCAAGCCAGGCCTGCTGCACCTTGCTGCCAATCGGATCATCGGCCATGGCTTCAATGGTTGTTATTTCACCGGTTGCGGCAGACACGGGCGTAACGCAGGAACGGATAGCGGTGCCATTGAGATGTACGGTGCAGGCCCCGCACTGAGACATGCCGCAGCCGAATTTGGTGCCCTTCATGCCGAGCACATCGCGGATGACCCACAGAAGGGGCATATTGTCAGGAACATCGAGCTCATGTTGCTCGCCATTGATCGTGAGAGTCGCCATATCGTCCTCTTATCGGTCGCTATATCGTTTCCTTCAAGGTAGCTGTACGCGGGGGAAAGGCAAAAAGCGCAGTCTGAATGAAAGGTAATGAAAACCCTTGCGTTCATGCATCAGGGCTAGGCTATAGTAGTCACCGGAACCACGAGTACACGAGGATAAGGATGGACGCCATTAATCCCACACCGGAGCAGTTGCAGAAGGTATTGGTAGATACCCCGAAGGACCAGCCAGTGGTCATGCTGAACCTGCTTCGTTTCCGTGATCGGGCCAATTACAAGGAAGAGGCGCCTGAGCGGTCTGGCCGGGAGGCCTACAAACTGTATATGGAAGAGGCAGCCGCCTGCGTGAAATCGGTCGGTGCCGATGTTATCTGGTCTGGCCGGAGTGTCGGCTCATTGATTGCGCCCCCGGATGAATCCTGGGATCAGGTCCTTCTGGTTCGCTACCCGTCAATTGATGCCTTCGTGGCCATGATCGAGAGCCCTGAATACAAGGGTGTGGTCAAGCACCGTACCGCCGCACTGAAGGAGTCCCGGCTGGTGGCAAATCTTGAGGACAGGCTTTAATCCGATTCGGGCTAAAGACCGGCTTGCTGGATTGCCATGTAGCTCAGGGTGCCCGCGACAATGGAGAGCAGGGCATTCCGACGCCATAAATGGATGATGACCACTAACGTGCCGGGCAACAGCGCGTCAAACCCCACCCATGCCCCTGACCAGTCCGCCGAGCGCTGCAGAAACACTGTGGCCAGCAGTGCCATAACTGCAGCAGGCAGGTATCGACCGAGATGGCGAACCAACGGGTGCTCCGTATGGCGCTCAAAAAACAGGAACGGGATCACCCGCGTGGCAAAGGTAGCGATCGCGGCCACCGCAATGAAAGCCGCAAGATAACCCGTCTCACCCATGGTTTCCTTCCTCCTGCAGATGCTGTTTGCGCGCCCTTCGGTATTCGATGAGCAGTACGCCGGTCACCAGGGCAATCGCACCGATCAATTGATGAGCCGGAGGAAGTAACAGCATGGAAACTCCCGCTGCCGCTGCGCCAATCCAGATCGGGAATCCCTCCCCAAGTGCTTTGAACTGCTCCAGGGTCAGCACGATAAACAGGGCAACCAGAGCGAATTCAATACCGGTGCTGTCGAATGCGACATTGTCGCCAAGCAGTGCGCCGATTGCGCAGCCAATTACCCAATAAAACTGATTGAAGCCGGTGATCCTGAAATCAACCTCCTGCTCGTAAGCGCGGTCGGCTCCCCTGGGTCGGCTGGTGAGTAGGGAGTAGGTCTCGTCTGTAAGGCCGAAAATCAGATAAAGTTTGCGCCAGCCGGCGCCGCGAAACTGCCCGAGCAGAGACAGCCCGTAAAAAAGATGACGGGCATTGAGCACGAACATGGCGACGAAAACTTCCAGAAGCCCCGCGTTTACGGCAAGCAGGCTGACTGCCAGTATCTGGCCGGCACCGGCGTAGATCAGAATGCCCATCAGCGGCGCTGCCCACCAGGCGTATTCCAGCTGGGTGGTAAACAGTACGCCAAACGCCATGCCCAGCGGAAGGTAGCCGAACAGGATCGGGAGTGTGAGGCGGAAAACGGACTGATTCATTAGCATCCAAACGGTCGTAAAGCGGCGATCATAGAGAATTCAACGGTTTTTTTGAAGCCGTTAACGGTTCCGACCTTTGCGAGTGTTGGAGGTCTGACGCAGTTGCCGCAATAAAAGTGTCATAAAACCGGCATACCATCCGCGGCATAGCCCGCTGTTGGAGTTGTCATGTTTGCCACGGTAAGAACCCGGATTCTGTTTTTCGCCTTTCTATCGGTTTTCGCTCTCGCAGGGCTGGCCACCCTGTCCTGGAGTATCATTCTGAAAGCAGAGGCCGCCTCGGAAACGCTGATCCGGAATAATCTTAGTGAATCCTGGCTGCTGGCGGATCTCGAGCAGGATCATCGCGAACTTCAGGATCTGGCCTACAAGATCAAGGCCCAGCTTCTGCTGTGGGATGAAATTGAGGCTGCGTTTAGCGAATTGGAGGCATCTCTGCCTGTGCACTGGAACAGCCTGGCAACCAATGACGGTCTGAAAAACTGGGCAGAAAAGCATCTGGCGGACTATGAACGGGTCCAGGCCCTTATGGCCGGAATGAAAGAAGGCATTGGTGAAAAAAGTTATTACCGGGTAGGGCAGGTTGTGGATTTCGAGCTGTTCCCCGCCATGGAGCCGATGCTGACGGCGATCACCGCTCGCCAGCGTAAAAGCCGGGATTCGGTATCCGCCGGGGCCGACGAATTACTGGCGTTTCTTTCAGGGCAGCAAACTTTTCTGATTGCCGGCTCAGTGGCCTTCCTGCTGATTGTGGTGGCCATGACATGGTGGCTCAGGAAGACCGTTATTCTCCGCCTGCAGGGCATGGAAAGCGACCTGGTGGCGATGGAGGAGAACGCCGATCTTACCCGTGTGCCAGTTCTCCGTGGGCGAGATGAGGTCGCTGGTGTGGCGAAGGCGCTGGGGGGCCTGGTGTTGAGGTTCGAGCATTTTATCGGCGATATTCGCACTGCAGCGGGCGGTCTCGATGAGCGTTCGGGGGCCCTGGACAGCGGTGCCGAGTCGCTCCAGGCGGCTTCCGAGGAAACCCGTAGTCAGATCCGCGATGTCAGCCAGTCCATGGCGGCAATTGCCGATCAGGCCTCGGCCATTGAGCGGGCCACAGACGAATCGGCCAGCACTGTGAAAACAGCGGTAGCCGCCAATGAGGAAGTTCAGCATCGTTTGACCGCCAGCGAGGCGGCGGCGGAGCACACCGTGGACGTAATTTCCCGTGTTTCAGGATCTATCCATGCCCTGAACGAGTCCACGGGCAAGATCGAGCAGGTGATCGGCGTGATTGCTGATATAGCCGAACAGACCAATCTGCTGGCCCTGAATGCGGCCATTGAGGCGGCTCGGGCCGGCGAACATGGTCGAGGCTTCGCCGTTGTGGCGGATGAAGTCCGGACGCTTTCCCGCCGAACCTCGGATTCCACCCGGGATATTTCGCAATGGGTTCAGGATCTCGTGTCCGGGGTCAGCAGCGTGGATGCCCTGCTGGATGAGATGCGCGAGGCGGGTACCAGCAACCGGGAGCATCTGGTCGCACTGAAGGCTCACCTGGCAACCCTGAAAGGCCAGTTTGTTGTTCTGGAAAGCCACAGCATGGAAATCAGTTCTGCGGTGGTGCTACAGCGGGATGAGATTGGTCGGGTTGGCCGCCGGTCTGGCGCACTGGATGAAAGTGCCGATTTCCTGATCCGGAGCGTGGAGCAGACCCGCACCATCAGTGAGGCTTTGAGGCAGGAATCGGTGTCGATGCGACAATTGATCGCACGGTTCAGAACGGCCAGGGAAAATACCTGAATTTATTCGTTCGATGCATCCGAGGGCTTCTACCTGACCGCCATTATCCATACTATGGTGGCCCCAAAGGAGGAAGCATGACAGAGAGCGCAGAGCAACAGGCTCAACCCGACCCCAGAGAGGAAAAGTTCGTTGTCGACAAAGAGTTATTGACAGAGGATCAGCTTCTGGGACTGGTGGAAGAGTACTGCACCCGATACCACGGCCTGAACGACACCGAGAACCCGATGGAGGAGACGAGTCGGGTGATTGCCGCAGTGCGGCGTGGCGATCTGGTGGTCTGGTTTGACCCTGTGGAGAATACGGCGGGTCTGGGTGTGCCCGCTTAGGCGGCATGTCCATCAGGGTATTTGGATTTGCACCTACCCGGGGCTTGAACTAAACGTTACAATCGCGCTGTTTTCCCGAAAGCCGTGTGCGAGGTGAATTTTGATCAGGGTACTGGTTGTTGATGACCATGAGCTAGTGAGGTCCGGTATTACCCGGATGCTGGCTGATAACCCGGACATTGAAGTCATCGGGCAGGCGGCATCCGGAGAGGACTCCATTGATTTCGTACGCCAGCAGCGACCGGATATTGTCCTGATGGACATCCGCATGCCTGGAATCGGGGGCCTTGAGGCCACCCGCCGCATTCTCCGGATAGACGATTCCATTCGCGTAATAGTAGTAACCGTTTGTGCAGATGACCCATACCCGACCAGGGTGATGCAAAGCGGAGCCACGGCCTACATAACCAAAGGCGCAGATATCAAGGAAATGGTTCGCGCCATTCGTATGGCAAACACTGGTCAGCGCTACATTAGCCCCGAAATTGCCCAGAAAATGGCGCTGAAACAGCTTGGCGGCGACCGGGAGGAAGACGGCGAACTGTCAATGTTTGAACGGCTCTCCGAACGCGAGATGCAGATTGCCATGATGGTAGTGGACTGCCAGAAGGTGCAGGACATTTCCGACAAGCTGTGCCTGAGCCCGAAAACGGTCAACAGCTACCGCTATCGGATTTTCGAGAAACTGGAAATTTCCAGTGATGTTGAATTGGCCCTGATGGCGGTGCGGCTCGGGTTACTTGATGCCGACAAGGTCTGACCCTGAGAGCGACAACATCGGGGAGTTTGACAGCAAGAGCTTCCTGAAACAGCTTACGGAGCGGCCCGGCGTCTACCGAATGTATGACGAGGGCGGCTCGGTGCTGTACGTTGGCAAGGCCCGCAACCTGAAAAAGCGGGTCGGCAGCTACTTCCGAAAGACAGGCCTGGCACCGAAAACCGAAGCGCTGGTTGCCAAGATCGTCTCGATTGAGGTCACCATCACTGGCAGTGAAACCGAGGCCCTGCTGCTCGAGCAAAACCTGATCAAGTCGTTACGGCCTCCTTACAACATCCTGCTCCGGGATGACAAATCCTACCCCTATATTTACCTTTCCTCCCATAGCGATTATCCGTCACTTACGTTTCGCAGAGGGCGTACCAAAAAAGGTGGTGGTACCTGGTTCGGTCCGTTTCCAAGCTCTGGTGCGGTCAAGGAAAGTCTTAATATTCTGCAGAAGGTATTCCGTATAAGATCTTGTAGTGAAAGCTATTTTCGGAACAGGACGC
The DNA here is from genome assembly GCF_002744735.1 of Marinobacter guineae. Classification (GTDB taxonomy): domain Bacteria; phylum Pseudomonadota; class Gammaproteobacteria; order Pseudomonadales; family Oleiphilaceae; genus Marinobacter; species Marinobacter guineae. The sequence goes on from NZ_KZ319339.1 coordinate 30,471, forward strand.
GGCCGTGCCTGCAGTACCAGATTAACCGGTGTACCGCCCCCTGTGTCGGCTTTATTACGCCAGAGGAATACCAACAGGACATTCGCCATGCGGCGATGTTCCTGGAAGGAAAGAACCCGGTCATCATTCATGATCTGATGAATGCTATGGAGACCGCCTCCAAAAACCTCGAATTCGAGAAGGCGGCTGCCTACCGGGATCAGATCAACCATTTGCGCCACGTTCAGGAACAGCAATCCGTAGACGGTGAAGGCGGGGATGCGGATGTGGTTGCCATCGCCCAGGATGCCGGGGTTGTCTGTATCGTGGTGATCATCGTTCGTGGCGGCCGGGTGCTGGGCACCAAGGACTACTTTCCGAGGTATTCCATCGAACAGACCGAAGGCGAACTGCTAAGTGCCTTCCTCGGACAGTACTATTTCGGTGGCAATACGCGTCGAGAGATTCCCCGGGACACTCTGGTGCCTGTTGAGGTGGAGGGGCAGGAACTTCTCGCCCAGGCGCTCACCGAGTCTGCCAACCGGGAAACCCGCATCCGGGGCAACGTTCGGGGGGAGCGCCGGCGCTGGCTTGAACTGGCCATGACCAATGCCCGTCAGACCCTGCTCACCCACCTGGCCAGCAAGGAGACGGTTTATCGGCGGTTGCTGGCCCTGCGGGATTTACTGGAACTGGCGGAAACACCCTCTCGCATGGAATGTTTCGACATCAGCCACAGCCATGGCGAAAATACCGTCGCATCCTGCGTGGTTTTCGATGAGAATGGCCCCCTGAAGAGCGATTATCGCCTTTATAACATTGAGGGCGTTACTGCCGGCGATGACTACGCCGCCATGCGCCAGGTGTTGAGCCGCCGGTATAAACGTATGGTGGCCGGAGAGGGCAAACGCCCGGACCTGGTGTTTATTGATGGCGGCAAGGGCCAGCTGAACATTGCCCGGGAAGTGTTTGATGAGCTGGAAATCTCGGATATCCCTCTGATCGGTGTCGCCAAAGGCGTAACCCGGCGGGCCGGTATGGAGCAGTTGATTGATGCTGTAACCGGCGATGTTTTCCGGGTTCCTGCGGATTCTCCCGCGCTGCATCTCATTCAGCACATCCGGGACGAATCCCATCGCTTTGCGATTACCGGGCACCGGGCGCGGCGGGATAAAAAGCGCCGGCAGTCTACACTGGAGGGTATCGAAGGTGTGGGGCCGAAAAAACGCCGCGACCTGATACGATATTTCGGCGGAATACAGGAACTCCGCAAAGCCGGGATTGATGAGATGACCAAGGTGTCGGGCATCAGCAAATCACTGGCGGAAACCATCTACGCAGCACTGCACGACGAGTAAGGACAGCATGAATTTACCTAATATCCTCACACTCTCCCGCATCATCATGATCCCGGTGTTCGTGGTGATCTTCTACCTGCCAGTGGAGTGGAGCTACCTTGTGAGTGCGGCGATTTTCGGACTTGCTGCAGCCACAGACTGGCTTGATGGGTACCTGGCGCGAAAACTGGACCAGAGCACCCCGTTTGGTGCATTCCTTGATCCGGTCGCCGACAAACTGATGGTTGCCGTGGCTCTGGCAGTGCTTATTGAGGAACATTCCGCGATTCTGTTGACCATCCCGGCTACAGTGATCATTGGGCGGGAAATCGTCATCTCCGCCCTGCGCGAATGGATGGCTGAAATTGGCAGTCGAGCCAGCGTGGCGGTCTCCTACATTGGCAAGATCAAAACCACGGCGCAGATGGCTTCCATTGTGGGGTTGCTGGCATTCCCGCCGGGAGTCTTCTGGTCCAATATTGCCCTGGTACTGCTCTATATCGCGGCCATTCTTACTCTCTGGTCCATGGGGCTTTACCTCAGGGCTGCCTGGGCTGATCTCTTTCCGGGTAAGACGGAAGGCCGCACGCCCTAGCCCATTGAATCACGCTGCTGGCCAGCTTGCCGGTAGCGGCGCCGAACCCTTCAACAATCTGCTCGATCCCGGTGCCTGCGGCAGGCTCCACGATCCTGAAATTGTCTGTGCACACGCTGGCCCGCGAGCGGTTGTGGATCAGCTGCATATGCAGTTCAATCACAATCTGTGGTGCACTTTCAGGATTCTCGGCATGAAAGGCGGTGAGCTCACTGATCAACGTAAGTTCTGCGTTGGCGGGATTGGTGTCGCTGATCACGCTGGCAAAAGCGTTGCTGCTTCGAAGCGCTTCCACCAGTGTGTCACGAAGCACCACTGGCACTGTGTCTCGCCAACGAACGTCGTCATAGGCCCGGAATTCCCAGGGTGTTGGCTTGGCCAGTACTCTCGTACTGTTGAACGGTTCCGATGCGTAGGGTGTATCAACCCGTAGAGATAGGGGGGATTCCTGAACGCCCTGATGCGTGGTTGCTGGTAATGCGAGATCCATAACCCGGGGCGGCTCCGGGTTCGGAAAAACCGTGCAGCCACTCACCACGGCAAGGCTGAGCAGGAGGGTCAGATTACCGATAGCCGCTAACTTCACTTCGACAACTCCTTCATGGTGTCCGTTCCGAATAAAATGCCCGTGGGATCCTCTTCCAGACGCCGGCTGAACTGATTAAGGTTCCGGAGCGTGGCCCTGAGTTCCCGCAGCGCCGGTGCCAGCTCACCCATTCCCTGAAGTCCCGAATCCATGGCACCCTGATTGGCAAGGATCAGCTGATCAATTCTGGCCATCGTGGTGTAAATGATGTCGAGGGTTTTATCCATGGATTCAAGAACCCGGCGACCGTCTGTCTGAAGTAGTTCACTCGCGCCATCAGACAACTGGGAGACCTTGATGGCCGCCTCTTCGGCCCTGCGTCCGGCTGAGTCGAATCGTTCCAGCATGGCAGATAGCTGTTCGCGGCGGGAGAGCAGGGCATCTGTTGCTTCTCGGGTGTTCTGCAATATGGCGGAAAGGTTCTCGATGTTATCTCCAGACAGCAGCCTGTTAGTGCTGGTGAGCAGTTGATCAGCCTTTGCGAGAAGCTGTTCGCTGTTGGCCAGAATACTGTTGAACGCCGAAGGCTCGGCGTTTATAACCGGCGGGTTGTCCCGGCTCCCTTCCAGTGTTGGTTGATCCGGGCTGCCGCCACTGAACTGAACATTCATGCTGCCGGTAATGTTCGCCAACACCAGCCCTGCCTTGGTGTTTTTCCGGATAGGTATTGTCTGGTCGACGCGAACCAGTACCCGTACCTGGCCGGGATTTTCCGGGTCCAGCTTCAATTCCAGTACATCGCCGATCTGCACGCCGCTGTAAAGCACCGGGTTACCTTCCGACAGGCCACTGACGGCCTGGTTGAAGACAATCTCATAGTAGGCCCAATCGCGGTCTGCCGAGGATTTTGCCAGCCACAGGGAAAAGATCAGGGCCGCCCCGAACGCCAGGATGGTGAACAGACCAATGATCAGGTGATGGGCTCTTGGCTCCATGTTAACTACTCCTGATTCCGCATGGGCGAATGGTTCCTGAAGGCGTAGCTCGCAGCGCGGCCACGGGGGCCGTTAAAGTAGTCCTGGACCCATTCATCGTCCGTGGCTGCCACGGCCTCCAGAGTATCAGCAACGAGGACCCGGCGCTGTGACAGTACCGCAACCCTGTCGCAGGTTGAATACAGGGTATCGAGGTCATGGGTGACCAGAAAAACGGTGAGCCCCAGCGCATCACGAAGGGTAACGATAAGCCGGTCGAAAGCGGCAGCACCAATGGGATCGAGCCCCGCAGTCGGCTCGTCCAGAAACAGTATTTCCGGATCAAGGGCAAGAGCCCTTGCCAGGCTCGCTCGTTTGACCATGCCGCCGGAAAGTTCGGCCGGGTATCTCAGAGCGGCCTCCGGTGACAGTCCGGTAAGCGCCAGTTTCATCCGTGCCAGCTGTTCCGCCTCAGGCCTTTTCAGGCCCGCGTGCTCAATCAGCGGCACGGCAATATTCTCCTGCAGGTTCAGTGATGTGAACAGGGCGCCGCCCTGATATAGCACGCCAAACCGTTGTTCGATCCTTGAGCGGGCGCGGGCAGCGAGTTGTATGAGGTCTTCGCCAAACACCCGAATATGGCCAGAAGCGGGCGTATTGAGCCCGACTATGCTCCTCAGAAGCACGGTTTTGCCGGTTCCCGAACCGCCGACCACCCCGAGAATCTCGCCCTTTAGGAGGTCAAGATCCAGATTTTCATGGACGACATGTTCGCCAAACCGGTTACACAGCTCACGCACTTCGATGACGGGTTCTGCTGACATAATTACCAACCCATTTCCATAAAGAATAGCGCAGCGATGGAATCCAGCAGAATGACCATAAATATGGATTGGACCACGCTGGAGGTTGTGTGTTCTCCAACGGATTGGGCGCTGCCAGCGACCTTGAATCCCTCGAGGCAGCCGATAACCGCAATCAGAAAGGCGAAAATCGGAGCCTTAACCATACCCACAAAGAAATGCTGCAATGGAATATCGCGCTCAACGATTGCCATGAACAGGGTGGGTGAAATATCCAGCACCAGGGCACATACCATGGCACCACCCACCATTCCCGAAATCATCCCTACAAAAGAGAGAATTGGAAGGCTGACCATCATGGCCATGACCCGGGGCAGCACAAGCAGTTCGATGGGGTTCAGCCCCAGTGTCCGGATCGCGTCCAGCTCTTCATTGACCTTCATTGCGCCGATGTGTGCCGTAAAAGCACTGGCGGTTCGGCCAGCCATGAGTATGGCCGCAAGCAGCACCCCGAACTCCCGAAGGAACGCGAAAGCCACCAGGTTGACGGTATAAATCGTTGCGCCGAAGTTTTCCAGTACGGTTGCGCCGAGGAAGGCAACCACAGCACCGACCAGAAAAGTCAGTAACGCAACGATTGGAAGTGCATTCAGCCCGGTGTCATGAACGGCTGCGACAAACGGGGTCATGCGCCAGCGCCAGGGTCTGGGCAGGTTCCAGGCCAGGGTGGCGAGGGTCTGGCCGATAAAGCCAACAAGAATCCAGAGCAGGCGGCAGATGCTTTCTACCTTCTGGCCGGCACCCATAACGAAGCTTTTGAGCAGGGAGGGTGTCGACGTGGCCGGCTTGGGTTGGTTCTCCATGGCACGGCAGACCGCCACAATCAGGGCGGATTTTTCGCGGGGCAATTGTTCTGACTTTGAGGCTGTCTCCAGTAACCGTTGCGGTCCGAGCAGTGAGGCAAGCAGGGAGGCTCCGGCCGTATCGATTCGTTTCAGGCCAGACAGGTCAATTTCACGCCTGCTCACCCCGGGTTTTGCCTTCGGGAGGACTATAGATTTCAGTTGTCGATAGTTGCTCAGAAGCCAGTCACCGGCGACCTGCAAAGTACCTGAGTCCAGGGACACGGATCCCGGAACGGGTGAGGCCGCTGGCGAATCAGTCTGCTCGGAATTACGGGAGCTGGGCACGTTATGTCGAATCCATGGGTGATTTAACTGGCCAGACACCAGCTTAGAGACTCGATTAACAGTCTGCCAGTCCCGCAGGTGCCTGTTTATCCTGAGAAGCTTAGATTGGCCAAACTTTGCTCACAAAGTCCGTTAAAACAGAAACTTGATAAAAAAGTATTGACGCCCGACCGGTAATCCGTAGAATACGCAGCCGTTGATGAGGCAATGCCTCGGTCACGAAGAGCGGGAATAGCTCAGTTGGTAGAGCACAACCTTGCCAAGGTTGGGGTCGCGAGTTCGAATCTCGTTTCCCGCTCCATTTCCAAGTCTCTCAATGCCTCCTGAGAGCAAAAGCCAGATCAAGGCTTACCCGGCGCGGTGGCAGAGTGGTTATGCAGCGGACTGCAACTCCGTGTACGCCGGTTCGATTCCGACCCGCGCCTCCATTATTTCCCCCCCGAATCTCAGCACTTCGAAGGTTTCTGACCCGGAACGTTTCGCTATCTAACGACTTTACGATCGTCTGGTGGCAACACAGCCTGCTATGCTTCTATGATTCATAAATAGTCAGGCCAGCCAACACGGCTGTCTTTTGTAATTCGGCGCCTGGTCAAAAACAATGAGAACAGACGAAAAGAACGTCAAACCCCGGCGCGCTTCACCTCGCGGCCGCCAACTGGAACCCCTCTTATTGGCGGAGCTGCGGGACCTGATCGGTGACGAACGTCTCGATTCGTCATTGCGCCGCCGCGATCGCCTGATCGAGCACCTGCATGCACTGCAGGACACCCACGGTTACCTCTCCATGCCCCGTCTCCGGGCCCTTGCGGCTTTCATGAACCTGCCCATGGCCGCCATTTATGAAACGGCTACCTTTTACGCCCATTTCGACGTTATTCATGACGAACAAGCACCTCCGCCTGCCTTGACACTCAGGGTGTGTGACTCGCTCTCCTGTCATTTGGCGGGAGCTGAGGCGCTGCATCAAGCGCTATCTGATGGAGTTGATCCCGAAACGGTGAGGGTAAGGCGCGCGCCCTGTATGGGGCGTTGCGACACGGCGCCCGTGGTAGCCGTTGGGCACCATCATGTGGTGAATGCCAACGCCCGGAATGTTGGGGCCGCGGTAGAGCTGGGGCAGGTTCAGCCAGAGGAGGTCTCCTGGCAACGTCTGGCGGATTATCGTTCGGCCGGTGGTTATCGGTTGCTGATGGATTGCCGTGAAGGCCGGGTGAGTTTTGAAACGCTCTCCAATGAGCTCGAGCTGGCCGGCCTGCGAGGTCTGGGTGGCGCTGGATTTCCCACCTTCCGAAAATGGCAGGCAGTGAGGGCCGAGCCGGGGCCACGCTACGCGGTGATCAACGCCGACGAAGGCGAACCGGGCACCTTCAAGGATCGTTATTATCTGGAGAACGATCCCCACCAATTCCTTGAGGGCGCTCTGGTCAGCGCCTGGGCGGTTGAGGCGCAGTCCCTCTACATTTATCTTCGGGACGAATATCCCGGTCTGTACAGGGTGCTGACCGATGCTATCGCCGAGCTTGAGTCGGCCGGCATTGTCGAGTCGGGCTTCGTCATCCTGCGCCGGGGCGCGGGCGCCTACATCTGCGGTGAGGAGTCAGCCCTTATCGAATCCCTGGAGGGCAAACCTGGCAAGCCACGCCATCGCCCGCCGTTCGTTGCCCAGAAAGGACTGTTTGGGCAGCCCACCCTGGTTAACAACGTCGAGACGGTTTACTGGATTCCGCGCATCCACGCCCGGGGCGCCGAATGGTTCGCCAGCCAGGGGCGGCATGGCCGTCGCGGCCTCCGCAGCTTCTCGGTCTCCGGGCGGGTCGCGCGGCCTGGGGTGCACCTCGCCCCCGCGGGCATCACCCTCAATGAGTTGATAGAGGAATACTGCGGCGGCATGGCGGAAGGGCATCGACTCCTGGCCTATCTGCCCGGCGGTGCTTCCGGCGGAATACTGCCAGCCAGCAAAGCAGACATCCCACTGGACTTTGACACCCTGCAGGAGCACGGGTGTTTTATCGGCTCCGCAGCTGTGATCGTTCTATCAGATCAGGACAATTTGGCCGACGCGGCTGCCAATCTTCTGGGATTCTTCGCGGATGAGTCCTGCGGGCAGTGCACTCCGTGCCGTGTGGGCACCGAGAAAATGCTCACCTTGCTGGAACGCGACACCTGGGATGAGGCGACACTCCAGCAGCTGGCCAGGGTGATGGCCGATGCTTCCATCTGCGGTCTGGGCCAGGCCGCACCCAATCCGGTGCTGAGCCTGCTTCGGGACTTCCGCAGCGAACTCGCCAGCAGCAACCTGATCGCCAAAGGTTAGGGGGAGACAGCCATGAGCCACCGAAAAACAGCCATGAGCGATGCGACTACAAGCTTTACCCTGACACTGGACGACGTTGAGGTTCAGGCTTTCCCGGGCGAAACCCTGTGGCAGGTCGCCAAGCGTGCCGGCGAGACAATCCCGCACCTTTGCTTCAAAGACATCCCAGGATACCGCGCGGATGGCAATTGCCGCGCCTGCATGGTGGAAGTTGAAGGCGAGCGGGTGCTTGCGGCCAGCTGTATTCGCGAGGCAACGCCTGGCATGGTGGTGCGAAGCGCAGCCTCCACCCGTGCCCAGGACGCCCGCAGGGCCGTGCTGGAATTGCTGCTGGCCGATCAGCCCGAGCAATCGCAAAGTCCGGACCGGTCCAGCCACCTGTGGCAGACGGCGGATCAACTGTCTATTGATGCCATTGCTGTTCGTCAACGTCTCCCGGCCCGCTCAGAGCGCGACGAGCCCACGGTTCACCACGTTGCCCCGCGGTCGGATTCGCTGGCCCACGCCCGAGGCCATGACGCCACTCATTCAGCCATGAATGTAAATCTGGATGCCTGCATCACCTGCGGCTTGTGCGAGCGCGCGTGCCGTGAGGTGCAGGGAAATGATGTTATCGGCCTGGCCCATCGTGGCGCGGCATCCAAGGTGGTGTTCGATTTCGATGACCCCATGGGAGACAGCACCTGCGTTGCCTGCGGCGAATGCGTGCAGGCCTGCCCGACCGGGGCGCTGATGCCCGCCACTCTGATTGATGCCGAGGGCCGCGGAGACTCCGCAACGGCAGACCGCACCGTCGACTCAGTCTGCCCCTACTGCGGAGTGGGCTGTCAGTTGACCTATCACGTTAAAGACGAGCCGGCCAACGCCAGAGCAGGGGCAGGCGAGCAGCGAGGACGTATCCTTTTTGTTGAAGGCAGAGACGGCCCCTCAAACCAGGGCCGGCTCTGTGTGAAAGGCCGCTTCGGCTTTGATTATCCCTCGCACCCGGCACGGCTCACCCGACCGCTGATCCGCCGGGAGGGCGTGCCCAAGGGGCTCGACCCTGACTTTGACCCGACCAATCCGTTAACTCACTTCCGAGAGGCAAGCTGGGAAGAGGCCCTGGATCTTGCGGCAAGCGGATTAACCCAACTAAAAGCGCAATACGGGCCGGATGCGCTCGCCGGCTTTGGCAGCGCCAAGTGCTCCAACGAAGAGGCCTGGCTGTTCCAGAAGCTGGTGCGCACCGGTTTTGGCTCCAACCACGTTGATCACTGTACCCGGCTTTGTCACGCCAGCTCCGTGGCCGCGCTGATGGAATGCCTGGGCTCTGGCGCAGTCACCGCCTCCTTCATGCAGGCGCTCGAGGCCGACGTGGTGATTCTCACCGGCTGCAATCCGGCGGTAAACCATCCGGTGGCCGCCACCTACTTCAAGCAGGCGGCACGAAACGGCACCAAGCTGATCATCATCGATCCCCGGGGCCAGGCGCTGGATGCCTATGCCTGGCGGAGCCTGCGTTTCTCGCCGGGTGGCGACGTGTCACTGTTTAACGCCATGCTCAATGTGATAATCAGCGAAGGACTTTTTGACCGGGCCTACATAGATGCCCACACCGAGGGCTTCGAGGCACTGGCCGCCAGTGTTGTGGATATGACGCCGGAGGTGATGAGCCCGGTCTGCGGCGTTGAACCAGAGGTCATTCGCGAAGTGGCCCGAGCCTACGCGGGTGCTGAGCGCGCGATGATTTTCTGGGGCATGGGCATCTCCCAACACGTGCACGGCACCGACAACGCCCGATGCCTTATTTCCCTGGCGCTCACATGCGGCCACACGGGCCGGCCCGGCACCGGGCTGCATCCTCTGCGCGGGCAAAACAACGTGCAGGGCGCATCCGATGCTGGCTTGATCCCCATGGTATTGCCCGACTACCAACCGGTAGGAGACGCCCAGTTGCGCGCTGCCTTCGAAGAACTCTGGGACACCGAACTTGACCCGGAGCCCGGGCTCACCGTGGTGGAGATTATGAATGCCATCACGGCGGGGACGATCAAGGGCATGTACATCCTCGGCGAGAACCCCGCGATGTCCGATCCCGATCTGACCCACGCCCGGGCCGCGCTCGGTGCCCTGGAGCACCTGGCGGTGCAGGATCTGTTTGTAACTGAAACCGCCCAGTTTGCCGACGTGATCCTGCCTGCTACTGCCTGGTCGGAAAAATCAGGCACCGTCACCAACACCAACCGGCAGATGCAAATGGGCCGTGCCGCGCTGGCACCGCCGGGGGAGGCAAAGCCCGACTGGTGGATTATTCAGGAAATTGCCCGACGTTTCGGGCTGGCCTGGAACTACGCCGGCCCTGAGCAAGTGTTCGCCGAGATGAAACAGGGCATGCACTCACTCGATCATATCTCCTGGTCCCGGCTGGAACGCGAAGGTTCCGTGACCTATCCATGTCCGGCCGACGACGCGCCGGGGCACGACGTTGTCTTCTCTGATGCCTTCCCACGGGCTGGCGGCCGGGCCAGATTTTCGCCCGCTTGGCCACTGCCGCCCGACGAGCCGGTGGATGAGGCCTATCCCACCGTTTTAACCACCGGGCGACTGCTTGAGCACTGGCACACCGGTGCCATGACCCGTCGCAGCCGGGTACTGGACGAGCGGGAGCCCGAAGCAGCTGCCTTTCTGGCACCAGCGGAGTTCGCTCGCCTGGGCGTAGCATCGGGTGATCCAATTCAAATTGCCACCCGGCGCGGCAGCATCACCCTGGCCGCGCGGGCCGATCAGACCATGCCTGAGGGCATGGTGTTCGTACCCTTCGCCTTTGTGGAGGCAGCGGCCAACCTGCTCACCAACCCGGCGCTGGACCCGTTCGGGAAGATTCCGGAGTTCAAGTACGCGGCTTGCCGGTTGAGCCCGGCCTAATTTCCGCTGCAAACTAGCCGCGAACGGGAAATCCGGGATGCCCGCCCGGACTATCTCCGACAGGATATCGAACGCTACCAGAATGCGGTCAATCACCGGCGCCAGACCCTGACACGTCGCCTGCAGGCCCTGCTGCAAAAGCACCTCAACCATTACCTGTCGGTGCTTTTCCCGGAAGCCTCTCTGGAAGTCGATGAACAGCTCCGGCCCGGCACCTTCAGTCGGGGGCACTGAACTGGGACAGGTCACCGAACTGAGTTTTGGGGCACGGGAACCGACGGGGTTGATCAGCCGCCTGGCCTATGCCGAGCTGCTGCGGGAAGCGGGAAGGCTGAGTTTGGTCATTCTGGACGACACCCTGGTGCACAGTGACAGCGACCGCCTGGAAGATATGAAACGCATCTTGTTTGATGCGGCGAGCCGCTATCAGATACTGCTGTTTACTTGCCATACAGAGAAACGGCGGAATCTAGGGGTAGAGTCCAGAGATCTGGAAAGCCTGAAGGACCAGGTGTTGGGGGCTCGTTAGTAGACACATATATTTCTTGTCGACGAAGCATTTAGGTTTGTACCTGAGGACTCGTTACTCTCGCTATGCTCCCAAGCATTCTGAGCATCCCTTGGATCTAAGCCTCGTTCATGATTTTTTTAGGTTTTTTAGCACTCGAAGTGCGCAGGTTATATCTTTAGCACGCTAGCTTTCCTTCAAATTGCCGCCTGTGGTAGCCTCGAATGACATTTGGTTCATTTTCTCTGCGTAATAAGAACCATTATTCCGATAAGCCGTTGATTAAGGATAAGAAACGTGCAGTTCAAACGGTTACTGGATACTCTCGCGAGGTCGTCGGCCCAAGCAGTAACAACGCTCGGGCAAGGACAAAAAGAAGAAGACGAGCTGAAAGAATATCTGTATGTCGAGACCGACATCGAGACTGACTTTAAGCGCCTATTGGACTCGAGTCCGCCTCCGGAAACGGTAATCTTCCTCTGCGGTTCTTCCGGTGACGGCAAGTCTGAGATTCTCAAGCGCTACCACAAGCGCTATTCCGATGAATTTCATTTCCACCTCGATGCCACACATGCTTTCAAGCCAGATCAGAACGCCATCCAAGCGCTCAACCAGCTTTTTGAGGAACAAAAAAGTTCTGAGAAGCCGCTGGTCGTAGGTATCAATGTTGGAATGCTCTTCAATTTTTCGTCTCAAGGCGATGTGGAGCACGAGGAGATACGAAGAGCCATCGAGGCGTACCTTCAGCACGGCGAGGAGGTGTCGCCCTCTTTTAAATTTCTAAATTTCGAGAAATACCCAAAGTTTAGCCTCGAAGATGGGGAGACTGGATCGGCATTCATCAGCGAACTAATAGAGAGAGCGGTTGCCGCCTCAGATGCAAATCCACTCTACAGGGCTTATATAGAGTCGATTGAAACATCTCAAGACAAGCTGACAACCAATTATCAATTGCTGCAAATTGAGGAAGTTCGTGAGCGTATCGTAAAGTTGCTTCTCTCCGCCCGGTTGAGGTTCGATCAGTTTTTGTCTGCTCGGGCATTACTTGATTTTGTCCACCATCTAATCACCGGTCCTGGCTTGCTTTTCGATAACCTTTTCGTCAGCGGCCACAATGAGCTGAGTGATGTCGTCAGTCACTTTGATCCTTGCTCCATACGGTCGCGACGAATTGATCAGTTCTTGATTCAACACCCCCTGGGTGTCAAAGAGCAGGCTTTCGAAGAGTTTCAGCAAAGCGTTGCGAATGACCTCAATGTTCGTGGCTTAGGTGCAGCTAGCTGGCTCCGTTTTTTTTATCTTCTGCAGGAAGTCGAAGTGGGTAACAACTTCCATCAGACTTTTGGCAGTGATTTCGAGCAGCCGCTATATGATCGCTATATTGAAATTTGGCGACTTCACGCAGCGTACGATGGTCGGGGTAAGACCCTTCTCCGTGAATTTTATAAGGACGAACTTTTTGCGGCATTGATGCGATTTGGGAACCGCCTCGAGCCTTCGCTAATAAAGCGAGGCCATATGTTTCTCTGTAGTAGGAACAAAGTTTCCATTTCTGCCCACGCCAAGTTGAGACCGGACTTCAAACAAATCGAAAAAGAGTCTGTAGCCAACATCCACGAGTTTCCGGTGTGTATAAAAGTCGGGGATCAACGCCTGAGAACATTCCATGTGAATGTAAGCTTTCTCGAACTGATCTCTAAAATTAACGATGGGTACCGACCCAATAAGCACGACAAAAACACCATCGTGATTCTCGAAGAAATCATTGCTGACGTCACAGGGGTTATCGTCAATTCTGATCGATTGCTGTTTTCTACAGCTCAAGGTCAGCTTGTCCTAACAAACGAAGTGGAAGATGAGGAATTTTTGGTCGGGGGTGAAGAGTGACGGTAGCTGAGAATCTTGCGGAGCTGGACGAACAGGAAGTTCAGGAACGTAATTTGGTAAACACTTTTCTCCCCTTCCGACAGCAGAGATCAAATACTGCCGGCTACGATTTCGACGCGATAGCTGGAAGCGTTCTAGCAACAGCCCTTCAAAAGCAGCTAACAAAAGGTTCGACCATAGAGTCCTTTAGGGATGCCGTTTTTGCTCGTCTGGCGCCCAAGCTAACAGATGACTCGATCAATGGACTGATTGAAACGATGTATTTTGAGGGTAATGCATCGGGGCTCTTTAAGGTTTCACCAGAATTCCTAATATTCAAAACCATACAGGCAGATGTCTCTACCAATAAGCATATCTCCCAGGTGCTTACCAACTTCATTCTGAACGAGAGAACTGAATTCCCAAGGTTGAGTAGCGACGTCAATTTTCTTGAAAAAGAGCTTGTGGAAGAATTTCAGAAATTCCTTACTAACTCGAGTAATGAGCCCACAGAGCATCCTTACCTGCCATTTCTCTCTAAGTTATTTTCAGAGGATTTACGTTTTCTTCTCGAACATCCCACCTACTTTCTTCAGAATTTGAGTTTGTTTTTCAACTTATACAACTTCCTGTATAGCGCCCAGCTCGCCCTGAACGTTAACGGATGGACGGAGACACCCGATAGTAAGCCGCTTTTCTTTATTCTGGATACAGAGAAGGCAAGTCTCGAAAGAAAGCAGGTTGGAGAGGCTTTTGACCAACTCATCGTGAAAGTGGCGGATTTATTTCCTGTTTTATCAATGCTGGAGTACCTAAATCAGCCCCAGAACAAGAAAGCGAAAAAATTTCCCTTGTGGCGCGTTTTCCAAGATATCGACGCCATGCCAGAGCTCCAAAAACTCGAGGTTCGTAACTCACTGGAGGCGTTCTGCAAAAGATATCGAGAAAAACGAAGTTTGGAAGCTTTAGATGGCTATGCCGCAACGGTAAAAGGAATGTTTGGACACCTTAGCGAAACAGCCAAAGAGATATTCAGCAGGCGAGGCACCAACCAATTCACAGTCAATAGCAAGTTCGTGAACGCTTTCGAGTACGAAGTTGCTTCCCACTTCATACAGGTAAGGGGACGCTCTGGGCGGGTGCTTACCGTTTCTCAAGATTATCTTCTGCTGCTTACAAACCTGTCTATCGGCGATAGGAAGCAGATCCAGTTTCAAGAGCTTCTTTCTGAGTTTAAAAAGCGGGGTGTATGGTTTGACCGGCAGTCGGAACAGGCAATCATTCGGTTTCTAGAGCGAATAGGGAACGTCGAAAGAATGAGCGATAGCGGAGATGCGGTATATGTCCGGAAAACACTTTGAAGCCTTTCTTGTAAAAAATTTGAGGGATTGGCTTGAAGAAAGAATTGAAGCGGGCGCCCGGTATCAGTTCAAGTCACCAGACCCTGAAAACACGAGAGGACTTGTCTCTGAATTGTTGGAGAGTCGGGACGGTGTTATCGAGGTCCAAGGCCAAGAGCTCTCTTATCTTTCCATTAATGGCTGCCGTTTGCTGGTGTCTGGCCACCTAGAACAACCTGATGTGGATAGTGGATGCTACACCGAGAACTATATCTCTAGCCTGCGGGATGCAGTTGCCGCTCAGGAATACCCTTTCGAAAACTGTGCGTTACTGATAATCCACAATAGCCTGCTTGATACGTTAATAAACAGTGCATTCGATCTCGCACAGGGAGAGGCCGTTTGGTCTCCGCGGCAAACAAAAGAAAAATTGGACGCTTTAATTTCTGACGATATGAATAGTCAAGTGGCGTCTCGTTGTCTTCTCGAGCACCAGGTGCGTGTCATCAACGAGGAGGGTTCCAGTGTTTTTGGATTTCGACATCTTCACGATGCCGTGATTGATGGAGATCTTCGTTTTCAGGAACTGGGGCTTTTTAACGATCCTCATGTATTGAGCAATTCCAACGAGAAGCAAGTTGCTCGTCGCCTCGAGGCGAATCGTCAACTTCGTGAAGAGATAGAGTTTGCCGTAGAGCACTTTCCTAACGATTTAGAGGATAGGCTCACCAAATTTGGCTCGAAATTTATACAGAAGCACTTTGGGGATAACCCAGAGGTTTCTTGGAAGGATCTGAATTACGGCGATTTTAGGGCGGAAGAGGATCGCCAAAAGAATCTTACTCTTGATTATGAGGGAGTGGAGGTTAACGGGGGCGAAGTTGAGGTCCGGGACAAAAAAGAGACAGCTGCTGGACGTCGAGATAAGCATCTCATAGTTAAAGTTCCTGCAGATCAAGAGTTTTTTAGTTTCAAGGTCAGGTTCGTGGGGCAGCGCCTAGAAAAGCGAGAGCTCGCGTTGCAGCCGAAATCTATGTCCGAGCTGATTGAAATAGATTTCTCATCCAGGGGCGACAAATCGACGTTCACTATTTCTGGCGGTAGCGGTATCGAGCCGTGGTTTTTCAGTTTAAGGCTCAATCGAGACTCCTCAAATGAGAAGTACAGCTTCCACTGTATGGTTATTCGCGAAGGAACGTTTCATTTGTCTGCATTTGATAACCGATTCCTCGTAGATTACCGCAGAAAGGCACTCGTGCTTCAGGCAGACCAGCATGTTCTCGAATTGAACCCAGACCTCACTTCATCGGTCGAACTCAAAGATAGCGGGCAAACGATAGCTACTACAGAATTTGGGAAGGTAGATTTCAGTCAGCTTTATGACGAATCCGATGAAGTCAGTTTTACTTTGACCAACGGTGAAGCGGAGCTCAAAATTTTAGTAGAGGGTGAGCCGAGCAAAGAAACGCTTAGGCTGCCCGTCATATTCGATACGAATAGATTCGCCCGGCTCTTCAAGAACGATGAATTCAACGGTATCTATAAACCTGGCAAAGACACAGTTGTATTTGATAATCAGGAGTCGGAGCCTTTATTCCTGAGAAAGTGGCTGTTGCAAGCTGAGTCGGCATTTGTGACTGAAAGTTGTGTTGAGTGGGACCATGATCGCAAGAAAGGAATCCCTAGTTCAGGCCTAGAACTTGCCGACTCTGCCTTACATGAAGCTTACTCCGCACTGATTGGATATTTCCAAGAACATAAAACGTTACCTTCTCTGGCTAGCTGGGGACCAGAGCTCGTGGCACTTGGCAAGAAATATGTCCGTGCCTGTATCGACTACTTAGAAAAAATTCCCACCGGTAAGTCATTAAGTTACTCCAACCGATTAGTGGTTCGGCTAGGGTTTGTGACGCTTAACCAAAAGCGATACCTCTCCCCATTTCATCCACTGGTGATGTCTTATTACGTCAACTTGGTAGAGGAAATTGTACTGGATGGTGATGCCAGGAGTTTCCGTCAGTTACCTGAGGTGACGAAGGGACGGCTAAACGCGAGGGGGCTGATACCTCACTTGTTCGATAAGGAAAACCGGTACAACTATACGCAAGCGGTGCCGGAAAACCCTTTTTGGCTAGAGATTGTGCCTCACCAGGAAACAAGCTTTGACTTCGTCACCAGTCTGGTTAAACACAAAATTGAAGAGTTCACTAGCACATTCAATCAGTTATTCCTTCAAGTAGACGATGCGCCACTCCTAATCAATTCAGTCAACAACGCGGAGAATACCGAACTTTTTCAGGGCCTCGTCTCGTATTATCAAGCCCACTTGCAGGAAGGCCTGCACATACATGTGAATCTCTACGATCAAGAACTTATTGAAACTGAATTCGATAAGTTCGCTGAGATGGGCATGTATGAAGAAATAAAGGCCACCTACAAACTAGACAAGGGCGCCGCGCGTCGTAACGCAGATGCGGTTATTGACTTGTTAAGAACCCGGATGACATTCAGCAAATTTCGTCATGATAACGTTGAGAAACAGGCATACGCTCACCTGACATTTTTCAAGAATGATCAGAAGGTAGAGGCTGTCGACAACAATATTAGCGAGCACCTGTCTGGCTTGGCATGCGGAGGCCTATTATCAGGTGAATCCTCACGGAGTGAGGGGGATCGGTACTTTACTGCCTTTGGGTTGGGTGGCGTAGATTACGATGACGTCCCCCATCTGAAACTGGCCAAGCTAGTAGGAACGTTGTGGCGACCGTCTCAGTCAAAAAATGATGTCTACCACGACCATTCTGCCATAAGCCTTGCCGTTAGCCAGGAGTTCATGGCGTTGCTCGAACGCTCATACGATAGTTCTTTGTGGACAACCATCATTGACCCCAAGGTTACGCTCAAATTCTTCGAAGCAAAGACGGGCGTAATCCTGATCCATTACTCAGATCAGTACACCAGCTCCTCTGGTTACGACGCCATTACTGTCACGAAGCAAATTGACCTGTATAAGAATGTACTAGGGAACGCGGGTAATGAATTGATTCGCGAGTTCAATGCCTTTAATGGTGAATGGCTGCTGAAGCTGATTACCGATCAGTCGAAGGAGAAAACTGCCAAAGAAGGGATCATTGGAGCTTACAAGGTTGTTAGCGCAATGCTCGCCCAGTCGGACATCACCTGGGTTCCAATATCGGTCGCAGAGATGATTCGTGTAGCTGGTAATATCGGTCTCGCGATGTCAGATAGTGATTTCTCGCGCCATAATCGAAACATCCGTAAGGGTGCCATCTCTGACGATATTTTGTTTGCGGGTTTCAAGGATGATCGTTTGTATTTACTACCCGTAGAGGTGAAGGCAGGCGGGCGCCCAGATTTCTTCAAAGCTAAGGAGCAGGCCGTAGAGTTAAAGCAGTACATGGGAAATAATCTGCTTGGCCCGAGCCCCGATACGCTTGAAGCCAAGCTCTACAGGGGCCTGTTTGTTCGTCAGGTGCTGCTTCAAATTGAGAAATATGAGCTTTATCAGGTCTTCGAAAGCGACCATTTTTCAGGTTTTTTGAGTAACCGGGAGGCATGGCTCGAAGGCAACTACAGTATCGGAGAGCTGCCTGATGATTACCCCCAAGCCTTGGTTGTTGCGCATATTAACAATGAATCTTGCTTTGAAGAGAAGTACGAGCTTAAAAATGGCGTGTTGGAGGCAGAAATACCCATGGGGCTCCTCGATCAATTGGTTCGGACACCCTATCAGGAGTTGCGAGACAAAATAGAGAATTCCTCACTTCTGCATGTTCCGGAGCAATATTTTTTGAAGCCTTTTACCCAGGAGGATTCTAAAACTCTTGGGCATGGGAATGGCGAAACTTCAAACAGCAGTCAAACAGGTAAGGTTGTGTACCCTTTTGCACAAGCCAAACTGGGAAGTTTTCATGCCGCGGCCGAAAATCCTCCAGAAGACGTTAATAGGGAAGAGGTTTACGGGCCTGTCAGCCATCTCACAGTCAAGTTTGGTACCGATGTGCAGACTAATGACGCGGTTTATTGGGAGCCGACGAACACTGATAAGTTGTTTAATACCAACACTGGAATTATTGGCACGATGGGAACGGGCAAAACCCAGTTCACGAAGTCCTTAATTACCCAGTTGGTGAGTAATCAATACCATAACGTTGACGGCGCTCCAATTGGCATATTGATCTTCGACTACAAGGCAGACTACATAACAGACGACTTTGTGCAGGCGACCAACGCAAAAGTGTTCGAGCTTGATTGTTTACCTTTCAATCCGTTTGCATTGTTTGGCGATAAGAAAAAGCTTCCAGTGCATGTGGCTGGACAGTTCATTTCTTCCATGACCAAGTCTTATGGCCTAGGGGTCAAGCAGCAAAGCAAATTAAGGTCGGTCATCCGTGATGCATATGAAGCCGCTGGTATCTACTCCAATGATGAGAGTACGTGGGCAAGACCTGCCCCAACTTTAGAAGATGTATGGGCGGAATTTCAGGAACAAGAAAAAATTGATCACGACTCGCTATACGCCGCACTGGAGGTGCTCTCTGCCTACGAGATCTTTGAGCCAGACACCCACAAAACTCAGTCGCTTTACGACTTGATTGACGGCGTTACCGTCATCAATTTATCCGGCTATGACCGCACGATTCAAAACCTAGTAGTCGCACTGACGTTAGACCTGTTTTACACCCAGATGCATCAGCAAGGCAGCTCAAAACTTGAAGGTAATTTCCGTCAGATTTCGAAAATGATTCTGGTCGACGAAGCAGATAACTTTATGTCGCAGGATTTCGAAAGCCTGAAGAAGATTCTTAAAGAGGGTCGAGAGTTTGGGGTGGGTACAATCCTCTCGACACAAGAGCTAAAGCATTTTAAGACAGGCGACAATGACTACTCTACCTTGATTCTTTCATGGGTCATTCATCAGGTTGCCAACATCAAATCACAAGAGATAAAGGCCATATTTAACACACAGTCTAAACAAGACGAAGAATATTTTATGGGCCAAATACGCAAGTTGGAAAAGCATTTTAGTTTGTGTATAGACGGCAAAAAGAAAGTAACCAAAATGAAAGATCTAGCATTTTGGGAACTTAAAAATGTTAAATAAAATTTGGGACGGGATTGTAAAAGTTTGGCAGCTAACGGCTGGGTGGCGAGAAATTTTTTCAGTCTTCCTCTCGGATACGCTAAAAATAATCATCAACCCAAGCTATGTGATGTTTTCAGGCATCGCGATAGCTTTAGCGACTCTGGGGATTTGGATTGAATTCTTACCTATGGGCTTTTCTGAAAAGCCGGAATGGTATCGACAGCTAAATAATACTTCAGTATTTACTTTCTGCATTGCCCTTTTGGGGAGTATGGCGGTGGAGTATATATTTGATAGTAAGGGAGAGGCTGGTAAGTATGATTCAGAAAAAGAGTTGCATAAGCATATGGCTTTCTTTTTCTGGTTTCTTGCGTTGATACTGTCATTTGCATCATTGAAAAGTGATTGGGGTGTCGTGGCTGGATTATCTTCAACAATATTGCTTTGGCTGTACGTGAACTCTTACCGGGAGAAGTTCAATAAGCAAAGTACTGAGGCCATAAATGCTCTTAACCCAAAGTTCAATAAGAAAGATGAGCCAGAGCTTGGCGGGGATGGATTGCAATGAGTGAATTTAAAATTCCTTGCTTTGCTCTTAGGCAGCCTATTGGTGAGTTTTATATCGCATCTGTAAACTCAAAGACGCTAAAGCGTGTTTGTTTTACAAAGACGGCCGAAATTGAAGAGGAATATATTTCGGGGAATCAACGAAGATTAAATGAAGATCGGGCTAAAGAAATTGCAAGCTATTTGAAGACTGAAAATGCGTCAATTCCGAATACTATTATTTTGAGTGCCAATTATGACATGAATGATAATTTGCTTGTTGACCCGGATCAAGCTTGGAGGTTTGAAGAAGGTCTGGAGTATGATGGAGTGCGTTTTGGAAAAATTGTCATACCAGACGGTTCCTTGAGGATATGCTCAGTTATTGATGGTCAGCATCGCTTGCAAGCATTCGACTTTAGTGACGAAGATATGGATCTTCCATGTTCAATATTTTTAGATCTTCCTCCTTCTTTGCAAGCATATATATTTTCCACTATCAACTTCAACCAACAAAAGGTTGATAAAAGTTTAGCCTATCAATTGTTTGGCTATCAGCTTGATGATAGCTCTGCCTCAAGCTGGTCCCCAGATATGCTGGCTGTAAATCTATCCAGAAGATTCAATAATGAGGGTCCTTTTAGAGACCGTATAGTCTTAATAAAAGGAGGGGATCAAAATATTAAAGACTGGAGTATTTCATCAGCTGCATTCATTGAGGGTGTCGTTTCACTTATTTCTGGAAATCCCAAAAAAGACAAATATAAAATTTCCAGGAAAAAAATTGTTGGCCATGGAAACCGTAAAGATTTAGAGGATAATCCGGGTTATCCATTGCGGAATTATTATATTCAGGGCAATGACAAAGCTATATCTGTAATCTTAAGTTTGTATTTTAATGCTATGAGCTCGCTTTTGTGGCGCGATCTGCCTCCAGATAACATTTTATTCAGGACTGTTGGAGTTTCTGCTCAATTCGACTTTCTTAAGTTTCTTCTGGTAAATAAAAAAGTTTCGATCTCTAAAGATGTGGATTTTAATAAAGAGTTAGCGAATTTAAAAGGACTTAATTTGACTGGAGAATATTTCAGCGCGAAGTCAGCAACAAAAAAACGAGTTGTAGATGCGCTAAAGCTAAAGTGTGGGTTCTCTGAAAAAGATGGTGTAAATGAAGAATTACTTGCTGCTCTAGGAGGTCAAATACAATAAATAAGCCTATTAGATCAAAAATTGGGACGGGAGTTGCGTCGTCTTACGTTGGTTTCGTTCAAAGCTTAAAGCGTGGGATTGAGAGCAAAGAAATTAGAGAGTTGGTTAGGGTGGATATGAAGAGTGGATAGGCCCGCCGGTTCATTTGAACCCACCTTTGAAATGTGCTGAGGCGAATGGCGTTAAAAAAACGATTAGTTTTGGTCGGGCCCAGGATCTATCAGTCTTTGTCTCTATAAGATTTTTAATTTTTCGATTCCTGTCTCGTAGATCGAAAATTTAATTACTTTAGGTAAATAAAGATTTTAGGTCTGATGCGCTTTTCATATGTCCGAGCTTATGGAGCCCGTTATCTATTAAAGAGCGAACGATGTCTTGTATTTCAGCTTCAATGTTTTGTTCCGTACAAAACTGTCGGATCAAGGCTTCATATGCTTTCTCGTGATCGCCGAATAAAACATCTCGATTGATGACATGGGTCTCTTCAGGCTTGTTCTCATTAACTGATGCAGTACGGATATCTCGGAGTGCCAGGGATAGTGCTATGCGAGCCACTACGTTCGGAGTGAGGCGAGTTTGGGTTTGAATATACTGTAGTCGGTCCCAAGTTTTTTTGCTCAAGTAGATACGAGTTGGGAACATTTTAACTTGCCTCCTTTATTTGCCAAAAGTACCCCTCACGGACACGCGTTGCTCCTGCTTTTGAGTCATATTCCAGCTTATAAGCCCGGGAGATATCCTGAGCAAGGTCGGAGTAGAAGGATTCGTCGACCTCTGTGTCGGTTGATAGAATGATCATTTGGTGGCTTGCTATTGGAAAGTAGCCTTCGATTAGCTTGGCCCTATGTTCTGAGTCCAGGCGCCCTAGGGGCGTATCAACGATCATTGGTAGTTGTCGGCCGGACGTCTTTGCAAGCGCCTCAAGAACGGCGATGGCGAAGATCTGTTTTTCACCCGCAGATAATTCGTCCTTTGCAATGCTCCTACCGTTGCCAGCGAGCAAATTGATTTGGAACGTTTTGGGATCAATGCGTATCTGCAATTCGAGATCTTCTTTACGCGCAAGCTTTGCAAAGCACTCGGTGAACTGTGATTCTAGGTCCCGGATTTTTTCGCTAGCTGTCTGGTCAACGTAGTCATTGAGCAATCCATTGGCATTATTAATGTAATCCAATACTCGCTGTTGGTCGCTGACCTTGGCTGCTGTCTCATATAGGCGATCCAGACGTCGACCATTTTCTAGAGCAGAGTTCGCAGCGTCTTTACCCGATTTACGAAGTGCGTCAATCTTTCCGTCCAACCTTCCGATGTTTTGCTGTAGCTGTTGGAGGTTTTCAAAATCATTGGCGATTAGAGTGTCGTCGGGTGCCCGTGCCAATGAGGCTCCTATCTGGTCTATAGCTGACTCTACTTTTTCCAACGCATCGAATAACTCTGCTACATCGGCTTTTTGTTTTTCCGCTTCATTAAATGTCGAAAATAGATGGCTAGCCTGAGCTGGGGTGAGGTCATGGGTCAATTCTACTGAGCCTTGATCTTTATCTGACAAGCTAAAGGCATCGATTTCCTTCAGCACTGTTGCTAAAGCGTCTTCTGTAAGCTGAGAGCTCAGGGAGTTAAGAAGTTTCTGTCGATACTGCTCATGGAACTTGCTCTCCTGAAGAACACTCTGAAAACCCAGGTCGCGATCTATTTGAGATTTGGTTCTGTCACAGAAGTCCCCTGCTAGCGCGATGGGGGCAGCGTCAGACATAAGATTATTTATGCGGGCGACTAGTTGGTCACGTTCATTCTGGAGGTCAGTAAGCTGTACTTCGAGCTCTTTTCTGGATGCTGAAAAGTGGCCGCCCCGATCATCTATATTCTTTTGAAGTTTGTCTGCCTGAGCTTGGACTTCTGCGCGCTGGGCAGCGGTGGTAGTGATTTGTTGGCGAATTGATTCTATTTTGTTTCGCCATTCATGAAGGTTGGCCTGTTCAGATTCGATTTGAGTTTTTATCTCTTGTGCTGTGGAGCGCTTTGTCATGTTTCGGTTAAGGACGGTTAAATCGCCTGAGAGTCTCTCAACAACATCGAGCCCTAAAAGCTTTTTGATGGACTGCTCCAGTGCTGCTCCACCAGTGTCGTCCGCAAGCTGCGCGATCTTTTCGCCATCGAAGAAGAATAGATCTGAGACACCAGCAGGGATCAATTCGTTAAGAAAATTCTGGGCTTGATCGTAGTTCAGTCCCTTAATTGGGCTACCATTTTCTTGGATTGTAAGCGCTTCTTTGACGCCGCTACCCTTTCGCTGCCATTCGCGCTTCACATGGTACTGGTTTTCCGTTCCAAGCTTGGCATAGGTGAAGGTGAGCTCTACCGAAGCCGTGTTGGCGGAGCGGCCGGTCTCTTTGGAGTGGTGGATGGCGTCTAGTAAAAATTCGTCGTAACGTTTCTGCGAGACAGAGGAGCCAAGGCATAGGCGACCGTAGAGCGCGAGCCTAACGCCCAAGAGAATACTGGTTTTTCCGGCACCATTGAGGCCGCCGAAGAGCACGATGGGCCGTGTTTTACCAAAGCGCTTTTCAGGCGCAAGATTGAACCGGTTAGTCCCTTCGTAAACTCGGAAGTCGGTTAGCGTGAGCTCTTTGATAAGCATTAGTTCAAAAACTCTGCAAATTCATCTTTCACTTCTTCAACGTGTGATTTGCCACGCTTTCGGAAGGATTGATTACGTTCATTGATGGCTTCTAAATCTTCCCAGTCGCGCTGAAGAATACTTTCCAAGCTATTCAAAATGCCGCGACGGTTGCCAAGTCCGGAGACCTGCAGCTCTGCTTCAAGCATCTTGCGAATGAGAGCAGCGGGTACTCCATACTTTTCGGAAAGCTTCTCCAGCGTCTCCGAATCCGCCCGTGTGAAAGCGCCTGCGTCGTCTTCGATCCAATCGAGGTCTTCCCCGTAAACCTCCCGATATATGCTTGGCAGAGAGTCTTCCCAATCGGGTTCGTTCGGATCTCTCAGCCATTCTCTTCTGATCATGTGAAGCTCGGGGCGAGTAATAAGTTCGATAGACTCGCCACCCTCATTAATCTCTTTTTCAATGGTCAATAATTCACGCAGAAACTCTTGGCGCTTTGACAGCCAATAAGGCCCAGGTATGTAGCTTGCTTCGCGAATACTGTCATCATCGATCTCACCTCTGTTGTAGGTGACCCGACCGGTTCTTCGCCGAAAGTTACGGTTTTCTTTAGCATTTTCTTTTTGTCGTGATTGATAGAGTTTGTTTCGGAACTTTAGCAGCGGTTCCATCCAGGTGGCGCCGGATTCAATGAGGCCATGCAAGGCTTTGTCGTCAGTTACGACTGTGCAGGTCCAACAGCCAAACCGGCTATTACCGCAGGATGGGGTGCTTGTATCGATAACTAGCGGGCACTCGCCCTGGTTAGATCCCTTATACAGTTCTAAAAGTTCCTGGTTTGAGCCGCCCCAGGGGCAAGGTGCGCTCATTAAATACATCCAAACTTCATCAGCCGACCAGCTTTCTATTGGCATGTAGGTGAAAGCATTGGGAAGAGACTTATGGCGACTTAACGCCGAACCGTCGATTTTGTGTTTTGCTATCACTTGAGCGCGTGACGCGCTCTCTTGGCTGCGGGAGCCCAAAACAACAATTGCTTCACCAAATTTTGCAACTTTGTCGAGAATAAACTCGCTCACAGGATCAATCTTCATTCGCTCTGTGCACCAGCGAAATTTTTGATTTGGAGCAGGGTACCCACGGCCCAATAAATTCACCCAAAAAGTTTGATCTGTCTTCGGCACAACACTGTGCGCACTAATTGGTAAGCCTTCTCGGGGTGCCGATTCGTTTATGGTGTTAATCACCTTCTTGATCATATCGACGACTACCGGTGTTTCTACCAGAGTATCGGATGAGACCACATAGATGTGCTTTTTGCGCTTTTCTGCAGGCAGTTGAAGCAGCGCCATATAAATTAGTGACAAAACGCAGGTGGAGTCTTTGCCGCCACTAAAGCCGATGATCCATGGCCGGTCATCTGAGCAGTATATTGTTTGAATTTCTCGAACCAGGTCCACGAGTGGACGATTTCCAAGAGAAAACTCTTGAATCATCGTTAAGTGATCCGGGTAGACGAACTGTTCTTGTGCCGTCATTTTTTGAACGACTCCTCGTATTCCTGCTCCGTGGGTGTAAGCGGAACACTAAGTTGCTGTTTGATGTAGTTGCCGGTCAGAACGACACTGCTTCGAGCTTTGCTAATGCGACCGTGATGCATTGCACGACCTTCCCAGTCGCCGTTTGCACGTGACCAGTCGATTTCCTGCAGGCCTATTAGAATCTTGCTCCATTGGGCTTTGGGCTTGAATAGCAGGTCTGCGCCAATTTGCCCCATAGCCTGCAGCATGACCCCGTGCGCATGAACGTATTGTTCTCGCAGGTCGCAAGTCGCTACTTTCTTCTCGAGGGCGAGCTGCCAGTCCCTCATGTTTACCGCTACTTCGTTCCAAAATTCGATCGCGAGGTCCTGCTCATCCTGCGTGATAGGATCATTTTTACCCTTCATGAGCATGGCTTTGGACGCATTTTTAATCGCTGAAAGCGTGAAAAGTTTACTGCTTCGATTAGAGATGCTGGACCTCTCCATCTCTGTTAATCGTGAGAAGACTTTCACTTCCTTCGCTACATTCCGCGCCAGCTCCGATAGGGCATCGCGATGATCATAGAGCGTGCTTATTGAATCACTTGGCCGCACTGCATGCTTGTTTAGGTCTGCGAACATCTGTTGACTACGCTTTAGGCCATCATCAATGAAAAAGAGCACTGGAACGTTGTCATAGCCAAGTTCAGGGTTCTGCTCGATTGCTTGAACGATTGCTTCTCGACGGTGTTGTCCGTCATTGATTAGAATCTTGGCATCCATTGGGATCGAGAGCAGTCCAAGATTTTGGCCAAGTCCAGTGTCCGTGCTGGGTTCAAATGAGACTTGTCCATCAACCGAGGCGGTAATGCCTGAAAGCGTATAGTCTGATGGATTGTCGACCAGGTAGCTGACAATGTCGGGA
The DNA here is from genome assembly GCF_002744735.1 of Marinobacter guineae. GTDB lineage: Bacteria > Pseudomonadota > Gammaproteobacteria > Pseudomonadales > Oleiphilaceae > Marinobacter > Marinobacter guineae. The sequence continues at coordinate 56,739 of NZ_KZ319339.1, forward strand.
ATTCTGGTTCTGTTTAGGACTCTTTGAGCTCTGAGTTCTGGCGGAACTTCTTGCCCGTCGAAAATGAAAATTTTTGGTACGAGGCGCAGAGGGCACATGGCAACGTAGCACGGCCTACCAGACTGTACGCCTCTTGCTGCAGGGAAAGTATGGGAGAACTCGTCCACGAGGGCCTCCATGCTTGGAAGTGAAATATCTATTGGAAGTGAAGTTAACGAAATTAAACTTCCAGGTCAATATCCTGCCGAGTGGAATTGCTAAATTGGTGTGGTTTGTAACTCTAGAAACTTTTCTCGGGAGTAGGACCTGGGGAGGAGCTTTTTGGCCATACCGCCACGCGCCATGACGGTCACTTGCCGGGTTGGTGACTCGCTAAAACTCAAATGAATCGGGCGATCCTTGCCGTAAAAATAAAGTCTGTCAAATTCGAGATTTTCCGCTATCCATTGGCTGACCTCAAACATATCCTCATCTTCGACGAGGAAGTCTACTGCGGCACCAAGTCTTTCGCAGATAGGGTTTCCCAGTCTGTTGAGCTCGTGAGAGGCATGCTGGTCGAGCTTGGGTGCGATTCGGCTCGAGATTTTTTTGTTCAATTCGGCAGAGCAGAAGCCATATGTGAGCTGGACCATTCCAAAGTAGTCAATAATCGGGTCTAACAGGTTCTTTGCTAAGTCGAAAAGAGCTGTGTAGGTTTCCGGTTGTTTAGGGCAATTTCCAATCTGGTGTGCTTCCTGGGTCTGTCCACACTCAATAAAGTCGCGATATTTAAAGTATTCAGCACAAGCGCTATCCAGCGATGGAATATCTCGGCTCCTTATCAAAGCGTGACCATAAATCGATAGCCGATTGTCTTGGAGGATTTGCTCAAAATCAGGTGGGGATGGACCGAAGCCGTTGAAATCCGCTACTCGCATTTCCTCCAGTTTTTCGTCGAACTGCAATTGTTCAGAATAGCCCTCCTGGTCCTCGTGGAGGTATCGGCTTTTCAGATAAAGGTTGGGAGGTTCGAACTCTTCCCCGTACTGATAAACGTCAACCCGCTGGTTCATCAGGTTAATTTTGGTGCGTTCCAACATTCGGGGGATAGCCTTCCCGTTGAAGTCGTCGAAACTCATCAGCGTCAATTTTCCTGAGCGTATGTGAATTTTAACGAGATCAGCCGAGTTTGGATCGCCATATAGACTGGATGCACAAGTAATGTAGATTCTCAGAGTTGGAGGCAGCCTGGGGATCAAATCCGTATGCAGTTGAAGCGAGTGACTATCGTCTAGCCAGCCGATACCTCTCTGAGCTGAGTCAGCGCACTCTGAATGGATCCTTGCTTTGTCCAAAATGCTAACCAGGTGCTCCTCTCCAACCGCTAGCGCATTTGCCTGGTTGCCGAAAAAATGCCTGACATCCTCTTTTAGGCGCTCGGGTAAAGGGCGAGGTAGGGGCTTTCGATAGAAATTGTGTTCAGCGAATTGAACAATCAGGTCGCTATTGCGCTGCTGTTGAGCTTTTTCCAGCATCGCTTCGCCTTCTTCACCCTTTTGCGTCACGAGTATTTTCAAGGCTGAGGGATAAGATCCTAAGCAATCTCGAATCTTCTCCAGGTCGTCGACTTCGTTTGGTTTGGGTTCTCTGCCCAGTTCAAGCCAGAAGGACCACAACCTCTCTAGTAACTCAGAGTTTTTTTCATATTTTCGTGTGAAAGAGGACACTCTCGTTCTAGTAGGTTGTGAGTGTCCTACTTTTCTCCTTACCGCAGCACTGATTGGGGTGCGACGCCGAGAGTTTTTACGATCAAAGAAATCTGCTTCGGCTTCAGAGGTTTTAAAGGTGTAGAAAACGCCAGGTGCTATGGGGACTGGCTCAGTCCTAAGGGTTGCCTCGATGTATGCAGCGAGTTCTGATTGGGAAAAGTATTTTTGGAAGGTGTTCCTAGATGTTCGAACGCCGTCTTTGTAGGGCATGCCGCTCCGCGCATTAGCGTTTTCAAGCATGGCAGAAACGACTAAACATTCTTCTGCAAGGTCAAATGCTGATTGAAGAGCAGCGCTGCGTTCTTCTGCATCTTCGATAACGTTTATTACGAAGCCCATATTGACGATATTGGCAGGCTCTTTTTTTGCGTTTGGCGCGTAATAAGGGTCCCAGCCCGCTGCTTTTACATCGTTTTCTTTCAGAAGCTGTAGGTCTCCACCTTTGCCGCATCCATAATCGAAAATGGACTTAGAACCATCTAAATATCCGTAACGGGCCAGACTTTGCATTGGTGCGGACATCTGGATTCTCGTCAGCGCCGTTAGATGTCTGTGGATCTGCTGCGATTCGTCATCCACCGGTTCTAGCTGCGAGTCTGTTTTTTGGTTAGCTATGGGGATCAGTGAGTGGTCGACTACTTCATAGCCTTTGTCTTTTAGTAGACGTTCCCATTCCTGTAGAAAGCCGATTCGCTTGGTGTCGTCAAATAGACCGACGCTCTCAGCTTCTTTTGTTAGAGCCGAAAAGCGCGGGATCTCATCGTGATCAGGTGTCAGCAGGAGTTCTTTTCGATGAAGAATCGGGGGGTTTAGTGATTCCGAGTAAACGCGGTCACGATAGTCCAGAGTCTCCAGGTCAAACTTCCAAGACTGCTCAAGAATCGGGAAGGCCTCTTCGAAAAAAGTTGGGTAATTCAAAAGGGTAAGGTCATCTGTTCGGGAACTTAATTTCACAACGTTGAAGTTCTTTCCAATGACAATGGAAGCTCTTGAGGCAGCATCAGCTATGCGTTGCTGAATCTCTGGTTCAAGCGCATGGAATGCAGAGTCATGGACGTAACGATACTCACCAACTCTCTTGCCTATTTCGCGATTGATTGCGCTCATTTATCTTCCCGCTTTCAGTGCAGAGGCCATCATCGGTTTCATTTCCAATACCTAGCCTTGTCCGGGAAGATCCAGCGAACACCACCTCGAGAGTCTTTTTGGTCCCCATTGAATCGGGGGATTAAGTGGATATGAAGATGAGGCACAGTTTGGCCAGCCGCTAATCCCGAATTGATTCCGATGTTGTAGCCGTCTGGGCCGAGTGAGCTATCCAGCAATCTCTTGCCCTCATCTACTAGTCGGAAGAGGTCAGTGCGAACGATTTCCGGAATTTCGAAGAAATTCGCATAGTGGTCGCTGGGGATAACCAAGCTGTGCCCAGGTGAGATCGGAAACCCATCATTAATGAGATAACCACTATCATTCTGCAGCAGGATGCGATCTTGGGTAATGCTACAAAATGGACAGCGTTCTTCCGTCATAGACCTACTATCTACCACCCGGTGAAATGTGCGTGAGAAACTGCCTCCAGACCTGGCTTGGCAGAATTTTGCCCTCAGTCAGAACTATAACCTTTAAGTGCGGATGGTTTGAATCATTCGGCGCCCTTGCTGAGGCAATCTCCGTGTGGAAAGGGTGCTGCCACAATTCATCATATTTCCGGACTCGGATTGTCCGATTTGATTACTAGTATCGAAACTCGGTAAGGGGGTTTTCAGTGATGCTGTTCACCTTGTTAAATCGGAATTAACTATCGAGGATGAGTGATGAAATCGAATCAATTAAACAGTTCAAATGTTGACTCCCATTTGGTGGTCTTGATGCAGGGGGCCAAAGAAGGTCGTCCAGATGCTATGGCTGAATTGAGGTATCAACTATCGAAATACAAGCACCCAAAGGCGATGCTCAAGCACCTCGCGAAACAGATTAAAAGGACCGAGGAGAGGCGAGAAGAAAAGCGCGCGTCCCAGGCTGTCGCGCGTGAAAGATATCAAACTAACAAGTTTGCTCCAAGCAATACTGTTTTCAGGAAATCGCGAGCGAAAAAAGGAGCAGGAAAAACAGATGCCTTCGCTTATAGAGTAGTCCTGTGTGGCGGATTTGAGATGAATAGGCGACGACATTAAAGGAATAGTTTTGGGCGGCCTGTGTCGATGTCCAGCAATGATGTTTAAACCGCGAAGTCGGGTACGACCACATAGCCGTCTTCAATATCGCCAAAGATCTTCTGAAGATGGTCGGATTGATAAAGAGCTGCGATATACAGGCAGACTACTGCATCAAGCACATCTTCATTGTGTTTGAGCGCGCAGCCTCGAAGACTGGCAATATGTTTCGAGTCGAAAAAGTGGCGAACGTCATCTGGAATGGTAAGGCCGATTGGGCCCGTATCTTTTAGACCAAGCAGCAATTCTGCAAGCGTTCGCTGGCCCTCCCGCTTTGCCGCTACTCTGCCTTTTTTGTATTTGAGTCGTTCGGGAAGTTGGAAAATCTCAATGATGGCAGGGTGCGGGTAACACTCTAGTTGCCATTTTTCTCCTTGTCGGCCCAAATGTTTGAAACCACGTTGTTCCAGTTCCGCGGAAATCCGAACACCATCCGCATTAGGATAGAGGGTAAGATTTGAGGCATGGCAGGAAGCATGTCTTGATCCATATTCTCGGCTCAGGGATCGCTCACAGGCCCGCTGGCCAGTCTCATTGTTAATAATTAGTGGGCCGTCGATAGCAATGCCTTGGAGCGACTGGGCGGATTGAAGCTCGGCTAATACCGACTGCGGACTGAAAATTCGTTCCTTTATCTCCGTCAGTTTAAGCACAGTACCTTCAAGCTCGCCAAAGGCTATCGCTGTTGGGTTTAGTGTGCTTTGCCACGCCAAATCTATTCCCGCAAGCACTACCATCGCGGATCTACCTTTTTCATATAGGATTCGTACGAGTATTCGTGTGCTTCTGCAAACATCGCTTTGACGGCTTCAGGGCTAGTAGCATCGGTTTTCACGGCCAGTTTTTCTGAGGAGCCTCGGTGGGGCATCTCGGTGCTTTGTTTAGGGCACCCCGGGTAGAGTGGGAGCGTATCATAACGGCCAAGGTAGACCTCGAGCCTGAAGGCAAATATGAAAGGAAACGTCATGCTTAAGCGGCAGGCAGCGCTAATTATCGCACTTTGTTCAATGTTCATACCGGCAACCACCATGGCGACAGAAGAAGCGGAATACACAGTACTCCTGAAGGAGGAGAATCTGGAAGTGCGTCATTATGAGCCGCAGATTGTTGCCGAGACGGTCGTTGAGACAGAATTTGAAAACGCGGGCAGTGAAGCTTTTGGTCGTTTGTTTAAATACATTTCCGGCAATAACCAGTCCCAGCAGGAAATTGCCATGACGGCACCTGTTGGCCAGGTGGCTGAGAGCCAGAAAATCGACACGACAGCCCCGGTAGGGCAGACCCAGGTTGGTGGTAAATGGGTAGTCAGTTTCATGATGCCTAGGTCGTTTTCGATGGACAGCATACCGAAACCCAACGACGAACGGATCGCTTTACGTTCTGTACCGGAGCAGACCATGGCAGCCATACGATACTCCGGGTTTTGGAGTGAGTCAGGCTACCAAAAGAACAAATCCAAGCTGGAAAAGTGGATTGATAAAAAGGGGTACATCGCAACTGGAGAGCCGATATGGGCGCGTTATAACGCACCGTTCATTCCGTGGTTTCTGAGACGGAACGAAGTATTGATTCCCATAGAACGGGCGCAATGAAACCTCAGATCATGATTCGAAAATCAACAAATTCAAACCATCAGGATGATGCCATGCCCCAATCGCCCCTCGCCCAACCCCTGAAACTTCCCTGCGGTGCAATCCTGCCCAACCGAATTGCCAAGGCTGCCATGACCGAGGGGCTGGCAGACGACCAGCTCCACGCCACCCACCGCCATGAAACCCTTTACCGGCGCTGGTCCGATGGCGGGGCGGGGCTTTTGATTACCGGCAACGTGATGATTGATCACCGGGTGCTCGAGCGGCCGGGTAACGTGGCCATTGATCCTGCGCCAGATCTAACAAAAGGGAAGGGCGAGCCGGAGGGTATGGCGCAGTTGCGTGCCTGGGCCGAAGCGGGCACCCGCAACGGCAATCATTTGTGGATGCAGATTTCCCATGCTGGTCGGCAGTCGCCGCGTTACGTTACCACTCGTCCGATGGGGCCTTCGGCGGTGCAGCTATCGCTGATGGGCAACTATGCCCGCCCACGGGCACTCACGGAGTCGGAGATCCTCGATTTTATCCAGCGCTTTGCCAATGTGGCCCGGATTGCCAAAGAGGCGGGTTTCACCGGTGTTCAGGTGCACGGGGCTCATGGGTATTTGTTGTCGTCTTTTCTGTCGCCGGTCACCAACCAGCGCACTGATCGCTGGGGTGGGTCGCTGGAAAATCGCGCCCGTTTCCTGCTTGAGGTGGTGCGGGTGACTCGCGCCGCTGTGGGGCCGGAGTTTCCGGTGGCGGTAAAGCTGAATTCTGATGATTTCCGTAAGGGCGGCTTTACGCTCGACGAGTCTGTGATCGTGGTGCGCTGGCTCAATGAGGAGGGTATTGATCTGCTGGAGGTTTCCGGCGGCACCTACGAACAGCCGCGGCTGCTCGGGTACAGTGGTGATGCCGAAACGGCGAGCGATGGACCGGCCATGCGGGACAGCACTCGCAAGCGGGAGGCTTATTTCCTGGATTATGCCCAGACGATTCGTGAGGTGTGCGATTGCCCGCTGATGGTCACCGGTGGATTCAGGACGCGCTCGTTTATGGAAGAGGCAATTGCCAGCGGCGAAACCGACGTGATTGGCCTTGGCCGCCCCCTCTGCACGGATCCAGATACGCCGAGGGATCTGCTTGAAGGGCGCATCGATAAGACCGTTTGTCATGAAGATCACATCAAGCTTGCCCAGCGAGGGTTTTTCTCGCCGGCAAGCCCGCTGATGCCAATCAAAATAATAAACGTGCTGGGTGGCCAGGCCTGGTACTACCAGCAGATTTTCCGGCTGGCGAATGACCAAGAGGCTGATCCAGACCTGGGTATCCTCAAGGCCGTTGGGGCATACGTGAAGGATGAACTGAGGCGGGCCCGGCGGGTGAAGAAGGCCCGGCTTATCTCAAGATGATTCTCTGGATCGACCGGGGAATAAACCGGGTGATAAATTCGGCAGCGTATGTCTGGGGTGTAACCAGATATCGAGGCTTTGGTCGTGTCGCTTCTGCAGCCCTGACAATCTTTTTCGCGACGTCCGACGCACTGGCTGTAAAAGGCTTGATTCTGGCGCCTGGCGCGAGCGCTGCCTCCATTGCTTTGTACTTTTCTCGGTGCACGGCGCTTGCCCGGCCAAGCAACGGCTGCAAAGCGGCCAGGGCATGTTCTCTGAACCGGGTCACCACGGGGCCAGGGAGCACCAGCGAGACACTTTCCAGGCTTTTGCTGCCTTGTTCATCAAACCAGAAGCTTTCATGGGCAGTGTTCATCGCGGCTTTGGCGGCACAGTAAGCGCCTTTCATTTTCTGGGGCGCGATGGAGAGAACAGAGCTAACCGCGATGACCTGCAAGGGTATTCCGTGTTGTTCGCAGAGCCTCAGGCAGACAGCAGCCAGCTTGATGGGGCCGAATACGTGGGTGCTGAATTGCTTTTGCCACATGGATTCGGACAGGTCGCGAAGCGCGCCGAATTGCCCGTAACCGGAGTTGTTGACCAGAATAACCCGCTCGGCACCCGCGATTTCGGTGTCCAGAGCGCCCGCAAGCCCTTCAATCTGCTCAAAGGATTCAAGATCCAGCGCTAGCTCCCGATCGGCTGACTCGACGCCGGTTGGCTGTCGGGACAGGGCGATCACCCTGTAGCCTTTTTGGGCAAACAGGGCACAGGTCTCATTGCCTATGCCGGCGCTGGCACCGGTTACCAGGGCGAGTTTGGTCATCGGCTTAACCTCCAAGGCGTTTTCTTTGCATAATTGCGAATCTGCTATAGAGCTTTAAAGTAGAGCTTAACGAAGCTTCCGGAAAGGAATTGATGGACGATTTTATAGTTGAAGCCACTAGTCGTATAGCAGGGGCTGATAGTGAATTTTCAAGGATGGAGAAATACCATGAGTGAAGAAAGCGATACGCCTATCGTTATCTATGAGAGTGCCGATCGGGCAGTGGAAGTTCGCCTGGATGCTGATCAAGAAACTGTCTGGCTGAGCCTGCAGCAGCTGGCAGATGTTTTTAGACGTGATAAATCGGTAATTTCTCGTCATTTGAAGAGCATATTCCGCGACGCGGAGCTGGACCGGGAGGCAGTTGTTGCAAAAAATGCAACAACTGCCGCGGACGGCAAAACCTATCAGGTTGAGTATTTCAATCTGGATGCGATTATTTCTGTGGGCTATCGCGTTAATTCCAGTCAGGCCGCGATTCTCTGAAGAGTGAGTTAATGGCCCGGGGTGAGGCGACCGAGCTGTTCGCTCGTGACCGGGGTGATGATCCGCTTGATCATGAATATGCTGGCAGAGGAGGGAGAGTGAACCACCCACAGCTCAATATAAAACCCAGTCCCGCATCCTGAGCTCAAACCCCCCAGGCTGTCGCCCGGAGATAAACAGGCTCGCGGAAGCCAAATGGGCGGTGTTCAATGGCTCTGCATCAGGCACCGTCCGGCCGCGCCAGGTCGGCATGAATTCACTGAACGGAAGCCGTATGCGGCTCCAGTTTTCTGTATCCGGTGTGAACGCATGCTGGTACACAATGCTGCGCCTGTCCGTGCTGTTGCGAAGCCCGATCTTGTAGGTTTTGCCGTCGCCCCGGGCAAGAAGTTCGATGCCGGTGTAGTGAGAGGCCTCAAAAGGTTCCGGCAGGTCCGCTTTAACGGAGGCAAATCCGCCGCCGTTATCCAGTCGCACAGTGCCGTGAAAGATCCCAACGCTGTCTTCAGCGCAATCAACGGTGCCGTCAGACTGCCCTCCCATCACGCGGTCACCGAGGGGCTGCCAGGTTAACTGGCTTGCCTCTGAATTGAACGAGACAAGTATCGGATGTTGCGTGGCGTCTCCGGAAATATCCCGTCTTTGCATGGAGTTACCTCCAATAGTTCATAAATGTATGAAGTTCTGCTGTCCGCAATAACGGGCTCGCGATCGAGTGTGTCTACTGTCAGCGGATGGCCACTTGGAAAGCCATCATGCCCAGAAACGCCAATACAATGACAACACCAACGGAGGATGACTCCAGCTTTTTGTTGGCATCCGGCAGAAGCTCTGAAAACACCATCCAGATCATGGCACCCGCGGCCAGACCAAGGCCGAAGGGAAGCACCGGTTTGAAGGTACTTACGAACAGATAGGCCGGAATGGCCATCAGCGGTTGTGGCAAGCTGCTGAAAATACTCCAGCCGGCCGCTTTTGTGACCGACATGCCTCTTGGTACCAGTATAAGTGCAATGGCAAGACCTTCCGGAATGTTATGAACGGCGATGGCGGCGGTGATAAAAACGCCGAGATCCCGACTGCCACCGTAGGAAACGCCGACGCCGATGCCCTCTGCGAAGGAATGGGCAGTCATAACGCCAACGATGAGCAATGCCTTTTTAGCGTCAGCACCCTGTAACGCACTGACGTCCGGGGCTCCCTGTTTCTCGATCCATCGGTAGGCCAGGTAGACCAGCACCAGGCCCGAAACCATGCCAGCGAGTGTGAGCCATTCCTGCTTTGTCAGGCCTTCTTCGATGAGACTATGGCTTGCCGCAAGCATCAGGCCGGCTGCGATCGCAGCACCGATGCTGAGCCATTTCTGATCGACTTTTTCACTAATCGCAAGTGGCAGCGCACCCAGCCCCGTCGTCAGGGCGGTGATTAGCGCTGCTATGAAAACCGTCGTGAGGGTAACTTCCAGAACCATTTGGACTCTTTTGCTGGCGTGTATGAGTTACACTCTTGGCTAAACACATTACCGAAAAACCAGCTCCAGAGTAACAGCGGTACGCCCTTGAACGACTACCTCCAAAAAATCCTCCTTGGCCAGCCCATTAACTATGAAGCCTTCCTGAAGAAGCTTCCGGATCAGTTTCGCCGGCGGCACCGGGATATGTTTGTGACTGAAAAAGTCCAGGCCAACCGGTGGCTGGTGACCGTTCAGGATGAAGCCGCTTTCGCAGAGTTGCAGAACGTGGCGGAGGCTCCGGTAAGCAGGATCGACGCGGCTAAAAAAGGTGACTCCCATCGCCATGGTACTGAGGTAAGTTTTCTTCTGGTTTACCATCGGGGGTTGGCATCCAGCCGGCCGGATGTGGTGGTTATCGAAAGCGATTCTGTTGATATCGGTTTTCAGCGCGCACGCTCCGTACTGGTCGTCGAGAACGAGCGTAACTTCTACCAATATCCAGAGATGCTTCAGTTTGCCGGTGAGGCGCTGGGGAGGGCGTTGCATCTGGCGGACTGTGATGTGGTATTAGGCGGTGGCAACCGTATTACCCGGGGCGCGATTCTGGACTGGTTGAAGAGCTACGAAGACGTATTCTGCGCATTCGATTATGATGCCGGTGGTCTGCAAATGTTCTCGACGATGGCTGTCTCTCTCGGTGACAAAGCCACGTTTGTGCAGCCGCCCGACTGGCAACCATGGCTGGCGTGGTTCCGCAATATACCGGACACCACCGAACGATTCACAAGGGCGATATCGTTGGCAGAGGGGCTTGGTTTTGTGTCCCTGGCAGAGGCCTTCCGGGCCACCGGCAAATTCATGGAACAGGAGATGATTCTGGATGAGTGACTCCCAGGTGAGCCCAGGCAATTTCAATTTTGGTATCCGCCGTCTGGTGTTGGTGGATTCCGCCGGCTTCTGTTACGTGGAAATTCCGGTGGACAACCATGGCCTGATCCTGGGCCCGGGCAACCTGGGCAAGTCCAGCCTGTTAAACAGCCTGCGCCTGTTTCTGCTGCCGGAAAACAATTTCAAGAACAGCCGCAAGAAGTTCGCTTTCCGCAATGCCAGTGCCGGCAGCTTCTACTCCAACGAGGAAAGCTATCAGCACTATTTTCCGAGCCAGTTCAGCTTCCTGATCATGGAGGCCGAGAACCCGGCCGGCGTGCATTGCCAGATTCTGTACCGGGACAGTGCCAGTCAGCTCAGCTATGGCCGCGCTTTCGTGCCGGTGGGTTACGACCAGCTGCGGCCGCTGTTCTGGAATGGAGATGATGAGGACGGAATCGGGCAGGCGGTACCGGAGCTGTCGTTCAGCCGTTTGTCGGGGGCCCTGAAGAGGTTCTCCAAAGATACCAGGCTGGTGAATGACCCGGCCAAACTCAAACAGATGCTGTACAGCAGCGAGCTGATGAACGCCGATGCCGTGCGTTATTCGGTGCTGCCTTTGGGTGAATCAGACGAGCGCCGGGTGCAGTCTCTGCGCACGCTGATCCTGTTGCTGTTTGAAATGAAGGCGGACGATCAGGCCATGGCGAATGCGGTAGCCAGCATTATCGAGGCGGACAAGAAGTTTGCCGACGATGCCTTTGATTTCAACATTGATGAGTTTCTCAACCGGCACGATCAACTGAAGCAACAGCAAATCCAGTTGAACCAGATTGAAAAAGAGCGTTCACGGTTCGAGAAGCTGCAAAGGGATTATCAGGCCTACCAGACCCTGCTTCGCAGTCAGCACGATTTCGCCGCTTTCCGGGATGGCGTCACCCATGCCCTGCAGGACATTGGCTCCAGGCGGAAAGCCGCGGTGGAGGCGTTCAATGAGCAGAACGAGACCGTGCGCCATGTCCTGCAGACGCTGAAAAAGCTGGAGCAGGACGCCAGCGGCCTGAAAGGCGAGATCCGTTCCGCCGACCGTCGGATCAAACAGGCGGAGCAGAATCAGAAAGATGGCGAACTACTGGTGTCCCAGTATGGTGACAATACCCTGCAGGAAATCGAGGACATCCAGAAAGAGGAACTTGAAGGAAAAAAAGGGCATCTGGCTGCCCTCAAGAGTGCCGCCCAGGCGGAAATCCGGCTGGAGCAGATTCAGAAAAAGAAACAGGAACTGGAGCGCAAGCTGGAATCCCTGAAAGATCGGGAAAGCAAGCAACATTGGCAGCTGCAGAACCAGTTGGACGAAGCCACTGCGGCACCGCTGCGGGCCGTGGACCCCCGGCTGGTGATGGCCAGCCCGGGCCAGGATCTGGATGCCGACAGCAAGGCGGCCATCGAAGCGTTCGCCCGGTTGTTTGCGCCCACGGATAAAGGCTTTGACTGGTTCGATGCCGAATACCCGGCCCAGCCAGCCCGGCAGACGGACTTCGCAGAGCAGCGCCGGCATATTGAAGGTGAGCTCCATGGCCTTGAAAAGGAGCGGGCCGAGCTGGCGGACACCGCCAACCAGGAACATGACCGGCCACGGTTGATCGAGCGCACCGAAAAAGAGATCCGCGCCATCGAAAAGGATCTGGATACCCTCAGCCGTTACCCGGCCGCGGCCACCACCCTGCGGGACGCCACTGAGGAAAAACAGGCGGCGGAGGAGCAGTTGGCCAAGCTGGAAGAACAGGCCCGGCTGGAACAGGAGAAGCAGGATGCCGTGCAGCATAAGGCTGCCAAAGCCAGGGCCGAGAAAGAGCGTATCGAAGAGCGGGAGCGGGAACTGGCGGGCCTCAGCCGGAGCGTTGGGACCGTGGAGCATCGCTTCCCGCATCTGAAAGCGGTGGAAGCCGAGCAGCCGCTGGCCATTGAGCAGGTGTCTGTCGCCGCGTTCGACGACCTGCAAACCCAGTTGGACGACCTGGAAGAGCGTCGGCGCAGTATCCTCGACCACCTGCGACAGTTCGTTTATCTGGGCATTCATGAAGATGCCGAGGGTGAGTTGCAGAAAGACAGCCCGGCGTCATCGGTTATCCGGGAAACGTTCAAGAGCCTGTCGGATCTGTTTGCCGGCATGGCCGAGCGCTGGAATGTGCTGGAGCAGCAGGTTGGTATCCACAATGAAACCGTGGCGAGCTACCGGCAGGCCCTGAAATCCAACCATGAACACATTGCCCGTTTTGAGGCGCAGCTGAATCGCGAACTGGACGGCGTGCGCATCAATGATCTGGTGGAAATCCGCGTCGACATCCACACCGATCCGAAATTCCGCAATCTGGTGGAAGAAGCCAACAACATCGACCCGTATGGCAACCAGCTTCAGTCCGATGCGTTCTACGACCGTCTGCGGGTGTTCGTGGCGGACTTTTTCGGGGAGGGCGGTAGCAAACGCCTGACCATGGACAAGGTGATCACCGGTATTTCCTACCGCACCCGCAAGGAAAACGCCGCTAACCTGGATAAGAAGGGGCAGTCCACCTCCACTACGGCGCTGATCAATCTGGAACTGGTGTACCGGTTGCTCAAACGGGTGCTGTATCCCGGCGTGCAGCTGTCGTTCCCCATGGTGCTGGACGAGCTGGCCAGCGTGGACATCAGCCAGATGCCCTCGCTGCTGGAACGGTTGCGCAAGCAGGGCTTCAATCTGTTCTCCGCCGCCACTCACAGCGCCAGCGCGGAAGTGATTTACCTGATCGGCCGGCACCTGGAAGTCGGCCAGATGCGCACCGCGCGACCCTACAGCCCGCAGCGTACCCTGGTGTTCTGGGGCGGGGCTGAGGGTTTCACCAACGGCGAGCCCCTGAGCCACTGGACTGATCAGACACAGAAAAGCCTGCTGGAGCCGGCGGATGAGTAAACGCTTCAGCACCCTGGACACCACCCGGCTGTTGTTCGAGCACCCGAAGATTCTGTTCCGGATGATTGAGCGGATGGACCGGAACGAGGCCCGGTATATTCGCGAGAGTGATCTGGTGACCGAGGTGATGGACTATACCGGCACCCTCGGCAAGGCCGACCGGGATCGGGTGCGGCTGGCCTTGAATACCGACAATCTGTTCCGAAGTGGTTTGGTGATCGACATCATCAAGGCCGAAGGCGAGCGGCGGCTGGTGTTCCAGGATGCGCTGATCAACCTGATGCGGGCCTGCAATGCGTCTTTGTATCAGGAACTGACCGATGCCCGTCTGCGGGGCCATCTGGTTACGTTGCGGGACGTGCGCAATCGGCTGGAAACCAGCAGCTTCAGCGACGCGGACCCGGACTACACCGAACTGCGGGACGACCTGAACGAGCGGGTGAGCCAACTCATCGGCCTGCTGCGCCAGAATGTCCTGCGCATGCAAACCATCAGCGCCCAGCTTGCGGATCTTTCCGGCGACGCCAGTCGGGCGCCTGAGAAATTTCTGGAGTTCCGTCAGAACCTGTTTGAGCAGATCGTTACCCTGTACGAACGCCACATCAAGCCGACCCTGGTGTTCCTGAACCCGGATACCCGGCTGCCTGATGGCAGCAACCTGTTCGAGACCCTGGAGGCTATGGTCCGGCTGCTGGAAGGCCACGGCGACCACAGCCTTGCAGACCAGTTGTTCCGTTCCTCCATCAGCCTGAACGCCTTGTACAAACCCATTCAGGCGGTGGCCCAGGAGGTGGAACACTTCCTGCGCAAGACCCGGCAGGGCATGGTCCAGTACAACGCCATGGAGCATTTCTACGGCAAGCTGCAGGAACTCAAGAGCGAAACCGAGACCCTCAGCCTCAAGAGAAAGTGGTTGGAGGGTGGGGATTTTGCCCGCAGTACCGGCTTCCTGGTGGGCTTGCGTGGCCAGCAGCGCCCGAAACACTACGCCTTCGGGAATTCGTCCAGCTACTACCAGTTGCTGTTCAGTGAACTGGAACTGCGGCTGAACGACCTTCGCCGTAAAGCTGAGGTGCCGGTTCTGCAGGAAGTAGAGGGAGGCGGCCGCCTTACACGCATTGATGTTCAACGCATCAACCAACTCTACAAATGGCTGGAAACCCTGGAGCTGCGGCCCACCACCGATCTGGTGCGGGAGCTGCACGGGCGCCTGGATGGCTTTATCCCCGGCTACCGTTTTCCGGATTTGCTGGCGGCCCTGAACCGGCTGGTGAACTCGCCACCGGAGGGCATGCAAGTGGTCACCACCAACCGTTTCAGAATCCTGGAGCAGTCATCGGACGGCGAGCAGTTTGTTTACCGCAGGCGTCGTCTGGAAACCGATGAGCCGGCCAATCAACAAGAGCAACACCATGCCTGAATTCTCTGACGCAACCACAAGCACCTTCGACCAGATTCTGCCTGCCCACAGCGCCGCTATCTACCGGGAATTCCAGGCCGGCCGGGTCGTTGTGCGTGATGTGTGGGACAGCAACCGCTCCGAGCTGCGCGCCAATCCGCTCTATAACTTACTGTATAACCACCTGTCTCACTTCCGGACCTTCTACGAACACCTGGGCAGCGAACTGGTGTTCAATGAGACCGGCGCGTTTTTCTTTCTCAAGGAAAGCAGTGACGACGAGAGCGAAGAGCACGATGAAAACGCCTTCCGGGTGCAGGTGATACTGCTGATCATCGGGCGTTATTTCGCGCGCAGCGGCCGGGATCTGGATTACCTTGGCCGCCCTGACGCCGGGCTGAATGAGCAGGACCTCACCGACTTGGCGGGCGATGAGGAATATCAGGAAATTCTCAGGGCTGCACGATTCGAAAAAGGCGCGCCCGAAGCGCTGGATTACCTGGAAAAACGCAATCTGCTGTTTCGTTCCGGCGCCAGCCGCTGCTTCCTCAGTTCCGCCGGTCTGTATTTTCTGCAGGAGCTGGTTCGGGAGTATGAGCAGGGGTAGGAGTTGGATTCATTCAGTGCTCTGGCTCCTGCTTGCTTTCCTTTTCCAGATCCGTTTCAAGCTGCCGAATGCACCGATCAAAGGCCCGGCTGATTCGGGTCTGATCGTTGATCATGGCCAATCGTGGCCAGGTGGCCTGTTCCCCAAGGCGGATATACATCTCCAGGTCGTCAGCATCCGGATTCGAAAGAACCTTGCCATAGAGTGCCGGCTTGAGCGGGAAATGGATGTTGATATCCCCTAGGTAGCGTTGGCTGGCCATGGCATACGCCTGCTCCACGAGGGGCCGGAAAATTCCTGGCTGAAGGCTCTGGCGAGTAAATTTCAGTGCCGTAGCAAGCTGGCCGTGGGCTACCGAGACTGCAGCCTGCTTGGCCCAGGCCTTTATGCCATGTTCCTCAGGATGGGTAATAAATGGCACCACGTGGGGGTTGGCCTGGCTCACGATGGTTTTGTTCACATTATGAAGGCGGGCCATCCTCATGATTGGCAGGTCGCCATGCACACTGCCGTCGATCCAGCTTTCGCTGGGCATGTAAGGTACGCTGCTGTCATTTCCGCCGTCCGAGTCCCGGGCCCGAAGCGTAACCGGTGGATAAATGCCCGGCACCGCACAGGAGGCCATCACCGCCGAATCTACCAGTACCGCGGGTGAGGACAGCCAATTCAGCAATCTTGGCTTTTGCTGGGTCCGGGTGGGGGAGACCGAAATATTCAGAGTTCGGCTGCTGTGTTCAAAGGCTTCCCTGAAACTGACGCTGCCGAGGTTGTATTGCACATGTTCCTGCAATTGTTTGGGGTCCATGGCGTGGCCTCTGCGCAGCGCCTCCGCGATACCCAGCCAGCGGAAGGCTTGGCGATGGATGCGTTCCGGGTGTTCAAAAAAGCTTGTCAGTTCCTGTTCATCACGGCAGCAAATGGCTCCCGCTACGATCGCTCCCATGCTGGAACCGGCAATCACGTCCGGCAGCAGGTCGTTGCGCCATAACGCCCGGGTGACCCCAATATGGTAAATGCCGAAAGCCGCGCCACCACTGAGCATCAGCGCTGGCCGGCCATAGACACGTTCGGCGTCACGGAACATCTTCAGCTTGCGGGCCGTTGTAACTTCCGGAATAGGGTGGTCGCAAACGAACGCCATGGAGGTCTCCACGGCGTCCAGAAATTCACCCACCAGACGGTTTGTGCCGCTGCGCGCTGCGGCGTACAGGTCCGGATTGGAAAGTTCACCAAGGTGCCGATAGAGACTTTCCTGCAGTACCCGGATCAGTCTTCGGGGGTCACCGTTTTGCCGGCACCGTTCCATGGTGGCCATGTGCTCCCGCATCAGGCTCCCGTGCAGCATTCCGGTTTCGTCCTGTTCGCGCCAGGCTAGCAGGCCGTCCATGTCGTCCAGGGCGGTGGCGGCCTCATACCATTCCTGGTAGCTGCGGGCCTGATCCAATTGTCGCTGGAGGTGTTTGCGGGTTTTGGCATCGTGATTCATGCCTCCCACAATAACTGATCCAGGCAAAGCTGTGGAGCGGCCGGTTTCATGGGCCCCGGTTATTTGCTATGTTTATTTTTGTTGATCAGCACTGATTGCAGATCAAACATGTCAGCGGGAGAGACTGAATCGCACAGTGAAGCGATCAGCGCCGAAGGAGCAACTGCCCCGGAAACTCTCAGGCAAACGGACCGCTGGTGTGAAGACTTTCCGAAGAGCTGTCGGCGACTGCGTCAGTCGGCACACCGAAGGAGCAAACGGCCGGTTTCGCTGAAGCAGCCCGTGAATCTCTCAGGTCCCGTGACGGAAGGGGTGCTTTCTACTGATTCAGGTAGAGAGGGAACCCTGGACGCCTCACGGAGCACAGAGATAATCATGAAGCGAATCGCTGTTATTGGCGGTGGTATCACAGGTATTACCACGGCTTACACCCTTGCCAAGCGCGGGCTGGATGTCACTGTTTACGAGAAACACCGTTATGCGGCAATGGAAACCTCCTTCGCCAACGGTGGTCAGCTTTCGGCCTCCAATGCGGAGGTCTGGAACAACTGGCAGACGGTGGTCAAAGGCATCAAATGGATGTCCCGAAGAGATGCGCCGTTACTGGTTAATCCCAAACCTTCCTGGCATAAATTGAGCTGGTTCGCCGAGTTCATTGCTGCCATTCCCCAGTACGAGAAGAACACCACCGAAACCGCCCGTTTGGCCATTGCTGCCCGGGACCACCTGTTTGCCTGGGCGCAGGAAGAGGGGATTGATTTCGATCTCAAGAAGCAGGGCATTTTGCATATTTATCGGGACAAGGCCGGTTTTGATCACGCCGCGAAAGTCTCACGGCTATTGTCCGCTGGGGGGCTGGAGCGACGCTCAGTCACACCGGAAGAAATGAAAGCCATCGAGCCTACCCTGGCAGGAAGCTATTACGGCGGCTTTTTCACGGAGAGTGATTCAACCGGCGATATCCATAAGTTCACCAACGGTCTGGCAGACGCCATTCAGCGCCTTGGGGTCAAGACCTGTTACGGGCACACGGTGACTGAACTGAGTGCGGACGAAAACAGTGCCTGGGTGACGGTGCACGATGGAGAAGAGCAATCACGGGATACTTTTGATGGCGTGGTGATCTGTGCGGGTGTTGGTAGCCGGGCGCTGGCGTCGAAGCTGGGAGACCGGGTCAATATTTATCCGGTCAAAGGCTACTCCATTACCGTGGAGCTGGACGACGAGGCCTCTCAGAAAGCAGCGCCAACGGTCAGTCTGCTGGACGATGCCACCAAGATCGTCACCAGCCGGCTCGGCGATGGCCGCTTCCGTGTGGCCGGTACCGCGGAATTCAGCGGCTACAATCGCGATATCAAGGATGACCGCATCCGTCCGCTCACCCGCTGGGTGGAGCAGTGTTTCCCCGGGGTCTGTACCCGGCGTGTTGTGCCATGGGCCGGATTGCGCCCCATGCTGCCCAACATGATGCCGCGAGTCGGACAGGGCCGCCTGCCTACCGTGTTCTACAACACAGGCCACGGCCATCTGGGCTGGACCCTCTCTGCTATTACCGCTGAGATGTTGGCGGACGCAGTAGATAGATCGTCATAAGGCCTGCCTTCAATCCGGGTTGTGGATTGTCTCAGCCCGGGTACCCGGTTATCTCCCTGATCTTCCGGTACAGCGGCTGAAGTTGCGGGTACATACGCAGGTACACCTCGGAATACAGTCTTTGATAAAGGTCCCGGGTTTTCTCGTTGGGGTAGAACACGTCCCCGACCCGGGTCATTTCCGCCACGGCAGTGTCAAAGTCCGGATGAAGCCCGAGGCCTACGGCCGCATCAATGGCTGCGCCCAGTCCTGACGTTTCGTAGGTGTGTGGACGCTCGACTGGCAGGCCGAAGACATCCGCGGTCAATTGCATGGCGGCATCGCTCTGGGATCCGCCGCCCGCTACGCGAAGCTTTTTAATCTTCACACCGCTGCGCTTTTCGATCTTTTCCTTGCCCTCACGCAGGGCGTAGGCCAGGCCTTCAAGAATTGCCCGGTAGATGTGAGAGCGGGTGTGGACATCCCCAAAACCAATAATGGAACCTTTCGCTTCCGGCCCAGGTTGGCGTACCCCGGGTGACCAGTAGGGTTGCAGCATCAGGCCCATGGAGCCCGCCGGAACGGACTCAACCAGCTCGTCGAACAGCGTTTCCGGCTCGATGCCCCGTTGTTCCGCAATTTTCTGTTCCCTCAGGCCGAATTCCCGTTTGAACCAGCTCACCATCCAGAAACCCCGGTAAATCATCACTTCGGTTGAATAATGGCCCGGGAGGGCCGAAGGATAGGGTGGCATCAGCCGGACAGGCTCTACGTAACGCTTGCTGGTGGTGTTGATGGTGGCGGTGGTGCCATAGCTCAGGCACCCGATGTCCGGCGTCAGGCCGCCCGAACCGAGAATCTCGCAGGCTTTATCCGATGCTGCCGCGATTACGGGTAATTTCCCGTTCAAGCCCAGATGCTGGCTGGCCTCGTCCGTCAGATACCCCAGGGTTTCTCCGGGTGAGACCAGTTCCGGAAGCATGGACGGGGTGACTGGCATGGTCTGCCATTTGAAATCTCGGGGGCCAGCCCAACGGTGCTTTTTGTAATCGAAGGGCAGGTAGCCGACCTGGCTGCCGGTGGAGTCTTTGAGTTCGCCGGTGAGGCGATAATTGAGATAACCGGAAAGCAGCAAAAAATGCCGGGTTCTGGCCCAGAGTTCGGGTTCGTTCTGGGCAATCCAGTTGGCCTGGGTCTTCTCCCGGAACCGGTTGATGGTGTCCTCAAGGCGGGCGAGTTTGAACAGCCAGCTCCAGGGCCCTTTAACCGGACCATCAACCCGTGCGTGGCGCTGGTCCAGCCAGATTATGGCCGGGCGCAGCGGTTGGCCGTTTTCGTCCAGATTGATCACAGTTCCCCGCTGGGTCGTCACGGTCACGCCGGCCACCTGGTCGGGCGTTGCATTGGTTGTGTCCCAAAGCAATCGACAGGCCTCGCCCAGTTGCTCCCAGAAGTACTCCGGGTGTTGTTCGGCCCAGCCAGGCTGCCTGGAGAAGTAGGGCTCAATCTCCTGTTTGCCTTTGCCAACGAGGTTGCCCCTGGTGTCAAAGAGCAGGGCGCGGACACTCTGGGTGCCATTGTCGATGGCCAGAATCAGGGGGTCAGCTGGCATCGGATGTTTCCTTTGGGGCCGAAGAATAGGCGCTCCAATAAATACCGAGGTACCGGGCCTCCTCGTCTGCCCAGCGCTGGTCGTCCCAGGCCAGCAGTGACTGGCAGCGGAGCTTGATTTCCGGTAACAATGACTTGCCACCCTCCGGCACTATCAGGCCAAGTCGTGTTCTTCGGAGCAGCAGATCGTCCAGATGTCGCACATCCTCAGCTTTGCAGGCCCATAACAGCTCTGCCCAGAGCAGATTCCAGGGGTGGTCTGGCACTACCGGCTCCATGGAACCAGATTCGATCAGCTGGTCCAGATCAGGCCCGTAAAATCCTTCCAGTCTCTGCCAGGTCTGATGCCCAACCTGTGGCGGCCGCACCAGTTTTGGCGCGGCCTGGAAAACGGGCTGGCTATCCGGCCGCAGGATGCTGTCTGACTTTTCCGCGAGCCCCCGCTTCAGCGCTTCCCGGGCAATTACACGGAACGTTGTCAGTTTGCCGCCGGCAATGCTGATCAGCCCCCGGTCTTCCCGAAGTGCGTGCTCGCGGTTTTCCCGGGATGGCGATTTGCCGGTGCCATCCGTGACCACGGGGCGAACGCCGGCCCAGGTGGAGAGAATGTTGGACCGGGAGATGTGGCTGGCCGGGAACAGGCGAGAGGCGATCTCAAGGAGGTAATCGGTTTCTGCCTCTGAAATGACGGGTTCCTGGTCCAGGTTACCTTCGTGGTCAAGGTCGGTGGTGCCAAGAACGGTTGTACCTTGCCAGGGAAACGCAAACACCGGGCGCCGGTCCTGTGGATGAAATAGCGATACTGAACAGGATACGGGCAAACAGGACCAGGGCAGAACCAGGTGACTGCCTCGCAGTGGTCGTATCTTCATCGCCTCGGCGGTATTTTCGCTGGTCTGGAGCCGATCGGCCCAGGCGCCCGTTGCGTTGATCACGAGAGGGGCGAAAACCTTTATCGGTGTGTCCTCCTCTTCCCGCTGGATAACCAGACCGGACACCATGCCGTTACGGCGTTGCACTTCCAGTGCCCGGGTATAGTTCAGACAAATGGCACCGTCCCGGCGAGCCTCTGCAATCAGTCGTTGCACCAGTCTGGAATCGTCGGTCACCGTATCAGTGAAGCCGCTGGCGCCGGAGAGGTTTTCGCTGGTGAGTCCCGGAACCCACAGCCCGGATTGGGTCGGGCTCAGGAAGTGCCGGCTTGGAGACTGCGCGATAAAATCGTAGACCCTGAGCAATAGCTGGAACAGGCGGGGGCCGGGAAACTGGCCTTTGAAATGGGGCATGATGAAGTGCAACGGGTCGATAAGCCCAGGTGCCTCCGCCATCAATCGTTCCCGCTCACGGACGGCATCCCGGGTCAGGCCATAGTGTCCGCTGCCCAGATACCGCAACCCCCCGTGAACCATCTTTGAGGAGCGGCTGGAGGTGCCCCACGAGAAGTCTTTCTGTTCAACCAGCAGGGTGCGCAGGCCGCTGCCGGCCGCTTCTCTGGCAACACCGGCTCCGGTGATGCCACCACCTACCACCAACACGTCGAACGTGGTGTTACCGGCTCGCAGTGACTTCAGAGTTTCGGCCCGAGTCATGGTTCGTCTCACTCCACCAGGGTCTTTGGATTGAGGATGGCGTCCGGGTCAAACGTATTGCAGAGTGACCGGATAGCCAGCATGCCCAGTTCACCTTTCTCCACCGGCAGGTAGGGCGCATGGTCTTTGCCAACACCGTGCTGATGGCTGATGGTGCCCCGGTTGTTCACAATCAGTTCGGAGGTACTGGTCTTGAGCCTTTGCCAGCGAGCAAGGGTTTCGTCATAACTGTCGCCTACCCGGAAGACGTACGTGGTGTAGATGCTGCAGCCCTGACTGTAGAAGTGAGACAGGTGGGTAAACACGTGGGTGTTTTCCTGTTTGTCTTTCAGGCCCTCCCGAAGGCTGGTTTCGATAAGCCCTGACAGGTTATCGACATTGTCCCAGTCGGTTGCCGTTTCCAGGGTGTCGACGGCATAGCCCATCTGCCACAGCGCTTCCCGTAGGTAGGGCATGGAAAATCGCTTGGCGGCCCATTTATCACCGAGCCGGGTGCCGGTATAGACCCCCTTGTGGGCTTTGCAGATACTTCGGGCCTCGAGCAGGGCATTTCGGCACTGGCGGTGACTTCCGGTAACGCCAAAGGTCATCATGCACTTGCCGGTTCCAGCACCCCGGAGCGAGAGGTAGCGTTCGAGCATGCCGATCAGCCGGGGGTGGCCTGCCAGGGCAAGTTGCGTTTCGGTCTCCATGGCATTACTCAGCCGCAGCATGGAAAGCTGGGTTCGATTTTGGACCAGCTTCCGGCTTGCGGTACGGGCGGTCTCCCAGTCCGGAAAGAACACAACGTGGAAGCTCTCGTGTTCCGGAAGCCGGGTAATTCGAACTTTCACCTCGGTAATGAGACCGATGCGACCTTCGGAACCCAGCACCATTTCCCGAATATCCGGGCCGGCGCTGGAGGCAGGAAAGGTGGGCAGGGTGAGCGTGCCTTGCAGGGTTTCTATACGGCCGCCGGCAAACAGCTGCTCAATACGACCATACCTCAGGGATTGCTGGCCACTTGAGCGGGAAGCCACCCAGCCGCCGATGGTAGAGAGCTCGAAGGATTGCGGGAAATGGCCGAGGGTAAAGCCATGGGCGCGAAGCTGGGATTCCACCAGAGGGCCCGGTGTACCTGCGCCAAATGTGGCGATCTGGCTGTCGGTATCCAGGTCCATCAGGCGGTTCATTTTGCCCAGATCCACTGTCAGCACCGGGGTGCCGTTATCGACCGGGTTAATGTGCCCGGCCACGCTGGTGCCGCCACCGTAGGGAATCAAATTGATCTTTTGTTCTGCCGCCCAGGCAAGCAGTTTCCGGACATCCTGGTTCGAAGACGGGTAGGCGACGGCATCCGGGAAGACCCCATAATCGCCGCTGCGCATGGCAAGCCAGTCAGCAAGACTTTGGCCGCGGGCGTGCCGTACCCGGGCCTCCGGGCTGGTGTCGATCAGAGCATCCAGTTCTGGCCCGGGCGTCAGACGGGTTTCCGGCACCGTGGCACAAACCGACTCGAGGGTTGCGTTAGTCAGCGGACGGCCAGTGCCGATCTTGCTGGCCAGAAAGTCATGGCCCTGTTCCGGCATTGCCAGATTGAATGTCTCATCGCCCCAGCCATTCCAGCGTCGCATCTGTGTTTTTCTCCCGGATTCAAAATGAATGTGAGGGCATTCTATAGAAGTTGTGTCCTGCGCCGGTGTCGGTTGGCGCCAGGCGCACTGTCATTTACCGCCAGAGCTTTACGTGATCGGCAGAGGGGCTCAGGGACGAAGGGATTCGGTCAGCCGACTATTGAGTTCCTGCCACCGGGAAAGCTTGCCCGCATCACCGATTCGCGTACGTTCTCCGCCGGATTGATTCAGCCAGAGGCCTTCGCCATTGAAGCTATAAACTGGTTCCAGGTCATCACGTTGTGACGCAGGCTTAATCTCGTTTATGAGGTTGTCGAGAATCAGCGGATCGGCGTCCGGCTCGGGATACCAGGCCAGCACCATGTGTGCCTGGTTCAGCTCCAGGGCTTTGACGTAGACAATACGCATTTGCTCATCCGGCACCCCCATGGACTTGAGGGTCAGGTACTTGGCAATGGAAAAGTCTTCGCAGTCGCCGGCATTGGTGGTGAGCAGTTCCACCGGTGTGGCCCAGTAGTCTTCCTCACCCCAGTGGCGGATATCGCTGACAAAGTTGGCCCGGTTGAAGAAGGAATTAACCAGTCTGAGCTGGCGATCCGTCGGGGCATTGCTGGCCAGCGCATGCAGTCGTTGCCAGTTCTCGAGCCGCTGGTGGGCCTCGGGGCCGAACTCGTCGAGTACGTAGTCCATCAGCTTTGGGCTAAGCTCAAACGCGCCCACGGCAAATGCCAGCAATAGAACAGGCAAAAGGCTGGAGCGACGGCGGATGTGGATAGCAGCCGTCTCCACGGAAGGCCTCAGTTATTGTTCCGGAGGCGTTCCCTGAGCTGCTCAAGGCGCCGGCGGATTTCCTCACGGCGCTGATCATCGCTCGTGGCGGTGGCTGGCGCGCTGGAGGTTGTCGTGGAAGCCGCAGGCTGGGTAGCGTTGACTGGTTCGGCCTCACGGTCTGCGGTGAATGACATCCCTTCGCGATCCTCCGATTGCGGGAAATACAGGTTCTCAAGCTTGCCGGCGCGTTCAATGATGACGCGGTTTGGGTGGACTGACCGAAGCTTCGCATTGCCGGGCAGTTCATCACCCACCAGGTAGGCTTCGGTTTTGCTTTTGTCATCTTCGATCAGTGCGCTGCCGGGAAAATCGCCGTCCGCCGCCAGCACGCCGCGCAGGAATAGCCGAAGGTTGGTTTCCGGAAGGTTTTCGGTATCAATCCCCGTCGGTGTGCTGTCTCCGGTGGCTGCCCCGAACAGGGCCAGGGATGAGAGGTCAACATTGGGCGGCTCCCGGGTGGGGTCGGACTCGGAGACCAGCGGCTGCGCATTGCCGTAATCATCCTGCCGGCTTTCCATCTGCCAGAAGCGGTAGCCCTGCCATGCGGTCAGAGCCACCATGGCCACCCCTGCCAGAAGCGCGAGAATCAGGGGAAGCCGTTCGTTGTTTAGGAACATCGATCATCCTGAATGCAAGTTTGTGGGCCACGAAAAAGCTCACAGGTTATCAGACTGCAACGTTTTATTGGCAGTATAGTGTATAGAGTTATTCAGCGGGTCCATATCCTGTGGTAGCCTTTCTGAATTGATTGAATCGAAAAGGGTTTCACGAACGAGGACGACCTTGACCACAGACACTGAACTTCAGCCGCAGGATGCTCCGCTGGGCCGTCTTCCTTTTACCTTTGCCAAGCGCAATGGAGTGATCCTGACCCGTTCGGATGCTGGCGAGCCGGTTATTCTGGTCAGGCCCGGGGCGTCCCATTCAGCACTGGCGGAAGCCAATCGCATCAGCGGCGGCCGCGCCCGTTTTGCCACTATCGACCCGGACCGGTTCGACCAGGCCCTGAACTCTGCCTACCAGAATGATTCAGCCGAAGCCATGCAGATGGTTGAAGGCATTGGCGACGACATGGACCTGGCCTCACTGGCTGATTCCGTGCCGGAAACCGAGGATCTTCTGGAGCAGGAAGACGATGCGCCGATCATTCGTCTGATCAACGCGATCCTGACGGAGGCGGTGAAAACCAGCGCCTCGGACGTACACATTGAAACCTACGAGAAGCGGCTCGTGGTTCGCTTCCGCGTTGACGGTGTGTTAAGGGAAGTGGTTGAACCCAAGCGGGCACTGGCGCCTCTGCTCGTGTCCCGTATCAAGGTTATGGCAAAGCTGGATATCGCCGAAAAGCGGGTGCCTCAGGATGGCCGTATCGCATTGCGAGTGGCCGGGCGTGAGGTGGATATCCGGGTTTCCACCATGCCGTCTTCGAGCGGTGAGCGGGTTGTTTTACGTCTGCTGGACAAGCAGGCAGGCGCGATCCGCCTGGAATCCCTCGGCATGGCCGGGCGTGACCTGAAAGTGCTCCGAAAGCTTATCCACCGGCCCTACGGCATTCTGCTGGCAACCGGGCCGACCGGTTCCGGTAAATCCACCACGCTTTACGCCGCCTTGCAGGAAATCAACGACCGCAGCCGGAACATCCTCACGGTCGAGGATCCGATCGAATACAATCTGCCCGGTATCGGACAGACCCAGGTCAACACCAAAGTGGACATGACCTTTGCCCGTGGCCTGCGCGCCATTCTCCGGCAGGACCCCGATGTGGTGATGATCGGGGAGATCCGGGACCTGGAAACTGCCGAAATCGCAGTTCAGGCCAGTCTGACAGGCCACCTGGTACTTTCCACATTGCACACGAACACGGCTGTGGGTGCCATTACCCGTCTGATGGACATGGGTATAGAGCCATTCCTCATATCTTCAAGTCTGGTGGGGATCGTCGCCCAGCGCCTGGTGCGGGTACTCTGCAAGGAATGCCGGGAGCCTTACACGCCCACTGAGGAGCACTGCGAATTCCTGCAACAGGATCCGGTTAATCCGCCGACAATTTATCGGGCTAAAGGGTGCTCCCATTGCAACCAGCTTGGGTATCGTGGCCGTATCGGTATCTATGAAGTGGTGGAAATCTCCGAGGAAATCAGTTCTCTGATCCACAAGCGCGCCGGGGAACTGGACCTTGAACGGGTCGCCCGCCAGCACGGCCCCAGCATTCATGCCGATGGGGTACAGAAGATTCTGGACGGTGTCACCACGGTGGAAGAAGTGCTTCGCGTCACTCACCGGGGGCGGTAAACCATGCCCGCATACGAATACAAGGCACTTGATGCCCGGGGCAAACAGAAGCACGGTGTGGTTGAAGCCGATGCGCCGAGGGCGGTTCGCCAGCAACTCCGGGACAAGGGGCTGACCCCTCTGGCCGTGGAGCCGGCAGTCGAAAAACAGGCCCAGAGCAATCCCTTGAGTAGCCGTGGCACTCTTGCTGCGGCGGACCTGGCATTGGTTACCCGCCAGCTGGCAACACTGATCCAGTCAGGCATTCCCATTGAACAGGCCCTGTCGGCGGCCTCGCAGCAATCGCCCAAGCCCCGGATTCGCAGCATGCTGATTGCGATCCGCGCCAAGGTTATGGAAGGCTACACACTGGCAGACAGTCTCGGCGAGTTTCCCAAAGCGTTTCCTAGGCTGTATCGGTCCACCGTTGCTGCGGGCGAGCATGCCGGCCATCTGGACCTGGTGCTGAACCGGCTGGCCGATTACACCGAGAGCCGCCAGGAAGCTCGCCAGAAAATTCAGCTGGCGGCGATCTATCCCATCATTCTCAGCATTGTTGCCATCGCCATCGTGGTTTTTCTGTTGACCTATGTGGTGCCGGACATCATTGACGTGTTCCTTAGACAGGGGCAGGAATTGCCAACGCTCACCAGGGCGATGCTGGCGGTGTCGGAATTTCTGGCGGATTACGGTGTCTACCTCTTTATAATGCTGGTTGGCGCGTTGATGGTATTCCGGTATTTCCTGACCAAGCCTGGTTTCAGAATGCGCTTTCACAAGCGTTTGCTGCATTTGCCGCTTTTTGCCGGGATGGTTCGCGGGGTGAACACCGCCCGTTATGCCAGCACCCTGAGCATTCTTACGACCAGTGGCGTGCCTTTGGTAGACGCCATGCGCATTGCTGGCGAGGTGCTCTCGAACGATTTCCTGCGCAAGGAGCTCCGGGACGCCGCCCGAAAGGTCAGTGAGGGGGGCTCACTGCATCGCTCGCTTGACCAGACCGGGTACTTTCCTCCCATGATGCTGCACATGATTGCCAGCGGGGAGGCCAGTGGTGAGCTCGACAGCATGCTTGAACGCACGGCGCGCATGCAGGAAAACACCCTGCAATCTAAAATTGCCGCCATTGTGGGGCTGTTTGAACCCATGATGTTGTTGGTGATGGGCGTGGTGGTGCTGATCATCGTTCTGGCCATCATGCTGCCGATACTGAATATGAGTAATCTCGTGGGGTAATACCCGCGCCGGGTTGTCAGAAGACCGGTCCGAACCGAATGGAATTCAAGCCAATGATGAGTGAAACAATGACGATCAAGAACCTGAATACACCGAAGCACAGCCGGGGATTTACCCTGATCGAGATCATGGTGGTTATGGTCATTCTTGGCCTGCTGGTTGCCATCGTTGCCCCGAATATCATGGGGCGCAGCGATCAGGCGAAAGTGACGGTTGCCGAAACCCAGTTGAACAATATCGCCAATGCCCTCGATCTCTACCGCCTGGATAACAGTCATTACCCCTCCAGCCAACAGGGCCTGGAAGCACTGGTTTCGAAGCCCAACGGCAGCCCGGAACCGAAAAACTGGAACCCCGACGGTTATCTCAAGAGCGTTCCGGAAGATCCCTGGGGAGCTCAGTATCAGTATGTGAGCCCGGGTACCGAAGGTCCCTACGATCTGTACTCCTATGGTTCCGATGGGCAACCAGGCGGTGACGGCGACGCTGCGGATATCAGTGTCTGGAAAACCAAGGGCTGAACCATTGTGCAGCCCAGAGCCCGGCATACCGGTTTTACGCTGATTGAGATACTGGTTGTTCTGGTGGTTGTGGGGCTGCTGGCGTCACTCGCGGTGTTTACCATGGGCGGGAGTTCTCAGCAGCGTGAATTGGAGAACGAAGTCAGCGAACTGTACCTGTTGATGCAAACGGCTTCGGAGCAGGCAGTGCTCAATAATCTGGAGCTGGGGCTTCGGGTGGAAGAGGGCGGCTATCAGTTTGTCGCGTTCCAGGACCAGACGGGCGACTGGAAAGCATCCGGAGAGCGTCTGTTTCGCGCCCGCAGCCTGCCGGAGTGGCTGACCATTACCAAGTTCATTGAAAGCGATGCCCCAAGGCTGGCCTCGGCCGAGGATCGTCTGCTGCCGGATGTGGTGTTTTTTTCCAGTGGCGAGACCACACCGTTTGAGCTGGAGTTCACCATCGGTAGCGGGTCGGATTACAAGCAGATTCTGGCATCTGATGGGGTGTCGCCGATGGAATGGCGCAAACCGGGTGAAGACGGGGGCGGCGGGTGAGGTCTCAGAACGGCTTTACGCTGATCGAAGTGCTCATTGCACTGCTTGTTTTCGGTCTGATTGCGACCGCCGCGGCCCAGGTCGGCAGCCAGTATATCTCCAGTTATGAACGGATCCGGGATAAAACCCTGGCCAGCTGGCTGGCGGATAACCGGATCAACCAGATCCGTCTGCAGGAAACCCTTCCGGGCATTTCCGAAACCTCCCGGGACACCGATTATGGGCCTCACCGCTGGCAGGTAACAACGGCTGTTCTGGCGACAGCAGAAGCCAAGATGCGCCGCGTTGAAGTTACCGTTGCCCGATACCGGGAGGATCGCCCCGCACCGGTTCCAATCCACACCCTCTCTGCCTTTGTGGGGGAATGATGAAGCTGGCGCACGCTCAGTCTGTCCCACGGTCGGAGGGCGGCTTCACGCTGCTGGAAGTGTTGATAGCCGTGACTATCACCGCGGTGATCGGGCTGGGGGTATGGCAGATGCTAGGCGGCGTGGTGAGTTCCCGTGACCGGGTCAACGAACTGGCGGAGCAATTCGACGGTCTCCAGAAAGCCATGCTCCTGCTGGAGCGGGATATTCTGCAAGTGGTAAACAGGCCCGCCCGTGATATCTATGGCGATTTCAAGCCGGCGCTATCCAGCCGTGAAGATGAGTTTGCCCTGCTACTGACTCGGCAAGGCTGGCGGAACCCATTGGGTATCCGGCGCAGTGGGCTTCAGCGGGTCGCATGGGAATATACCGGCAGCGAATTGCGTCGGCGCTACTGGCCGATGGTGGATCAGGGCCAGGAGGATGACAGCCGCGATGTGTTGCTGCTGGAGCGCGTAAATCGCCTGGAGGTCCGGTTTCTTGATGCGAATCGTAGCTGGCAGCCCCAATGGCCCACCGACGAAGTGATGGCCGGGTTAACCCCTGGAAGCCGTCCGGATATAACGCTTCCCCTCGGGATCGAGATTACCCTTGAGCATGAGCGTTTCGGAACAATCGTCAGAACTTTTGCCTTGCCGGACTTTGACCCTGCGGTTGCCCAGGGCGCCATCAACCAGGCCAATCAGGCGAGCGATGAGCCTGAAGAACAAACCACGGAAGAGCAGTCTGGCGGCAGCGCCGGCGTTCCGGGCCAGGGGGGCTGACCGGTGATGCGGCGAATCTCCGGTTTTCCTGGCAAGGGCCAGCATGGCGTGGCGCTGATCATGGTGCTTCTTGCCATGGCTCTGGTGGTCATGCTTGCCTCAGGGATGACCCAGCAGCAGAGTATCCGGGTGTTCAAGGCGGGTCACTACCTCGCTCAACAACAGGGACAGAGCATTGCACTGGGCGCTGAGGTCTTTGCCCGGCAGATTCTGAGCAGGGATTTCGAGGAAGACAAGGAAGAGAGTCTGATGGTCGATAGCCTGGATGAATTCTGGGCTGCCAACGCGGCGGTGCTGCCGCTGGATGATTACGGCGTGGCCGAAGTCCAGATCGACGATCTGGGCGGGCGCCTGAACCTGAACGATCTGGTTGGCGGTAACGGCCAGGTTGACGCGCTGGCACGAGACCGTTTTGTCCGGCTTTTTGCGGCGCTGGGAATTACCGCAGTGTCGGTAGACTCCCTGGTCGACTGGATTGATCCGAATGACCAGACGGTGACTGCCTATGGTGCCGAGGACGGCCAATATCTGATGGCCGATCCGGGCTACCGTGCCGGGAATCAGCCCTTTACCAGTGTGACCGAGCTGCGGCTGATTGAGGGCATGACCGAGGAAATTTATCAGGCCCTCAGGCCCCATGTCGTTGCACTTCCGGTGTCCGGGGCTGGCATCAACATCAATACCGCCACCGCAATGGTGATTCGCTCGCTGCATGAAGAGCTGACGGACGCTCAGGCTGCGTCTATTCTAGAGAAGCGGGAGGAAGAACCCTTCGAGAACCTGCAGGACTTTCTGGCACTACCGGAGTTTGCCGGTCTCGGGCTCAAGTCTGCGGGCCTCGGTTTGCAGACCCGTTTTTTTGAAGTTGCTTCGAGGATTACCTACGATAACCGTGTCGTTAATATGGTCAGTACCGTGTACCGGACCCCGGAAGGGGAGGTCCGGACGGTTCGAAGGGATACCGGGCAGAAAAACCGAATCACCAAAGAGCCTTTTACCATTTCAGAAGGATAACCATGTCTTATCGCCTTTACGTCCGCCCGATACCGCCTTTTGCGGACGCTGACCAGGATCCCGGTGCCCAGATGTTCAGTTGGGTGCTGCACGACGCCAGTGGCGATACCCAGGCCCGTGGAACCGGAGACAGCCGCGATAGCATTGAACAGACTCTGGGCCAGAACGCCCTGGACAACGTTTTGCTGATTGGCCTGATTCCCGGCGAGGAAGCACTGTATTGCCTTGCCGACATTCCTGCCAAGCAAAGCCGCTTCATCCACCAGGCTCTGCCCTATGCCGTTGAGGAGCAGATCGCCCAGGACATTGACTCCGTTCATCTGGCGCTGGGGAGCCATACCGATCGCGGCTACCGGGTAGCCGCGATCGACCGCGAACGCATGGCGCAGTGGGTGAACCTACTCAGTGGCTGGGATTATGTGCGCCTGGAAGCAATCCACGCGGACGCCTCGCTGCTACCACACACCGCTGGTGGCTGGTCTATCTGTCTGGATGGTGATACCGCGATGATGGTCAGCGAGCGGGGCGAGTGGCTGAGCATGCAATCAGCCAATCTTGGCATGTTTGTTCACACGCTCGCGGCACCCTCCGCAGAAGAAGTGGTGGCGGAAATACCCGTGACGCTCTATGGCACCGAGGACGAATTTGAACTTCATCAATCGGGCATTGCTGAGCTGAATGCTTCTGGCCGCCTGGTGCTCCAAAAGGAAGTTCTCGAGCTCATGCCGCTCGAATTGCTGGCTTACGCCCATCATCACCATCTGTGTGAACCGGTTAATTTGTGCCAGGGCATGTTCTCGGCAACGTCCGGCAAAACCAGTCCGCTGAAGCCCTGGAAACCCCTGATTGCGGTCGCTGCGGTCTGGTTTGTGATTCAGGTCGCGCTGCAGGCGGGGATGGGTTTCTATTATCAGAACCAGGCGGAAAAGCTGAGAAATGACGCCATGGCAATTTACCGCGACGCCTTTCCCACTGATCGTCGAACCCATGCCGGTAATGTCAGGCGCGTCATTGAGGGCCAGCTCAGGGTTGCCGGCACCAGTGGTCCGGAGGTGGACTTCATCACTCTGATGAAATACACCGGGCAGCAATACGCGCGCTTGCCGGGCAGCCAGTCCGTCAATTTCAATTCAGTGAACTACAGCCGCTCCCGGGGAGAGCTGATCGTGGATGTGCGGGCCGACAGCTACGATCGTCTGAGTGCCTTGCGCAATGGTCTGGCCAGTCAGGGACTTGAAGCCCAGATTGGCTCGGTAGTGAACGAATCCAGCGGTGCTCGTGGCCGCCTGACTGTATCCGGAGGTTAAGGTTATGCTTTCCAGAATCAAGGATCAGCCAGCGGTGGGCAAACTGATTGCCCAATACGATCAGTTGCCGAGGCGTGACCAGCAGGCTCTGATCGCGCTCGCGATCGCCGTCTTTATCGGAATTCTGTACTTTGCGGTCTGGCGCCCGTCGGCGGAGTTCCATGATCAGTCGATGAATGCCCGGGATAATGCCGCCGAGCTGCTGGCCTGGATGGAGACGAATGAAAAGACGATCCAGCGCTTGAGTAATTCCGGAGGGGGCACCCCATCATCTACTGCAGACAAGCCGCAAGACGGTCGCGCCCTGATGGCTCTGGTGACCCGTTCCGCTGGCGAAGCGGGATTGTCACTGCAGCGGTTTGAGCCTGGCGGAGAAGGCGCTATTCGGGTCTGGCTGGAAAATGCACCGTTCGCAGAAGTTGCGGCGTGGCTTGAGAGCTTGAAAACGAGCCATGGGGTGATGATTGATCAGGCCGCGATGGACAGGGCCAGCGAACCGGGGCGGGTTTCCGCTCGTTTTACGCTGACCATCTGATTCTGAAAAACAGATTCCGGGCCGTTGTCCGGGACTGACGCAGGAGAGGAAAGCGATGAGTAACGGAAGCGACAACAAGAATAAATCCGAGCCGGCTATTGTTCGCCTGGACGACAGTGCGCGCAATGAAGCCAGATCCATACTTTTCCATGCTTACCGGAATGAACCGACATTCCAGTATCTGTTCGATCACCGCCGGCCGGGCTACGAGCAGCGGGTCCGGGCCACCGTGCGCGAACTGATAGATCTGTATCTGGAGCACGACCAGGACGCCATCGGGGTGATGGTCGACGACACCCTCGTTGCGGTAGCTTTCATCGGTGATCCCGAACTGCGTATGAATCTGGCGGACCAGATAAGCTGGCGCATCCGTATGGTACTAACCACAGGTTTCGCATCCACGCGCCGTTATCTGGATTACCACGAGAAAATCCGCAACCTCTTGCCACAGCCCCAGGCCCATCAACTGCCGTTGATGGGGGTGAACCCCAAGTACCAGAACCGGGGCTATGGGCGGTTGTTGCTGAAAACGGTTGAGAAACTCTGTGCAGAAAATCCGCAGGGCAGCGGACTGGTCCTGGATACTGGCAACAACCGTTATCTGCCCTTTTATGAATCCGAAGGTTTCCGAAGCCTGGGCAAGATCCAGCTCGGAGATTTCGAGGATCACGTTCTGTTCCGGGAAGTGCATCCGGAAAGCAAAGCGGCCGCGCCAGGCCATGTCTGATTTTTTAACTCGTAACGGGAGAAGCTGTGTCTGACCAGCAGAAATTTGATCTGATTGTTATCGGAGCCGGCTCTGGCGGTGTTCGACTTGCCCGTATGTCGGCGCAACGAGGCGCCCGGGTTGCCGTGGTGGAATCACGGTACCTGGGAGGCACCTGTGTCAACGTGGGGTGCGTACCCAAGAAACTGTTTGTTTACGGTGCCCACGTACATGATGAACTGGAAGACGCGGCCGGTTATGGCTGGCAGGTCCCGCTGGATGATGTCCGTTTCGATTGGCCCAAGCTGGTCGCCAACAAGAACGCCGAAATTGAACGCCTGAATGGCATCTACGGCCGGCTACTTGAGAATGCCGGGGTTACCATAATAGAAGGCACCGCCATTCTGTCTGATGCCCATACGGTTATGGTCGGCGACAAGTCCTACACGGCCAAACATATTACCGTGGCCACCGGTAGCTGGCCGGTTATTCCGGACGTACCGGGAAAAGAGTGCATTCTGACCTCCAACGAAATGTTCTACCTGCCGCAGTTGCCTAAGCAGGCAGTGGTCTGGGGCGGCGGCTATATTGCGGTTGAGTTTGCCGGCATTCTGGCCGGGCTGGGCGTTGAGACCACGCTGTTGTACCGCGGTGATCTGTTCCTTCGCGGATTTGATGGTGATGTCCGCCGGTTCACGGAGCAGGAAATGCGCAAGAAGGGCATCCACCTGAAGTTCGGCGTGACGATCGAATCGGTTGAAGCTGAAAATGCCCATTACCGGGTACAGCTCAGTAACGGTGAGATCATGGAAACCGGCCTGGTTATGGCCGCGACGGGCCGGCGGGCTCTGGTCGACGGGTTGGGGCTGACAGATCTGGGCGTCCAGTTGAGTGCCTCCGGACATGTGGTTGTGGATGACCATTTCCAGACCGCCGTTCCCTCAATTACGGCACTGGGTGACGTGATTGGCACTCCGCAGCTCACGCCGGTTGCCCTGGCACAGGGCATGGTGCTGTCACGGCGGTTGTTTGGTGACGGCCAGGGTGAAATGGATTATTCCGCCATTCCCACGGCTGTGTTCTGCCAGCCCAACATCGGTACGGTTGGTCTTACCGAGGAGGAGGCCCGCGAGGCAGGACATCGCCTGCGGATTTACCGCTCCGAATTCCGGCCGATGAAATACACCCTCAGTGGTCGTGATGAACGGAGCCTGATGAAACTGGTGGTAGACGATGAAACCGACAGGGTGTTGGGAGCCCATATGGTCGGTCCGGATGCCGGTGAGATCACCCAGGGCCTCGCGGTTGCCATCAAGGCTGGCGCCACCAAGGCGCAGTTTGATTCCACGTTGGGGATTCACCCGACATCAGCGGAAGAGTTCGTCACCATGAGAGAACCGGTGGCCTGAATCGGTCCTGATTCAGCAAGAGGCGGCCAGGGAAGGGCGCCAACCCGCCTTAAAGCTGTATCCAGCGGTTCAGTACTTCGCGTAGATTTTCCTTCCGTACTGGTTTGGCCAGGTAGTCGTTCATTCCGCTGTCAAGGCAGCTCTTTTCGGTCCCTGGCAGTACATCCGCAGTCAGGGCAATGATCGGCGTTCCGGACTGACCGTTGCTCTTCTCCCATTCCCTGATGTACCGGGTTGCCTCGTAACCATCCATAACCGGCATCTGGCAGTCCATCAGAATGACATCGTATCCGTGGTGATTGGTGGTTACCTTTTCCAGTGCTTCCTTGCCATTGTCGGCGGAATCGGTCTGGAAACCCAACCGGCTGAGCATGGCGGTGGCAACCCGCTGGTTCACCGGGTTGTCTTCCACGACCAGGGCATGGCTGGTCCCGCCTACCGACTCCCGTGGCGGGATGCCGGCGAAATTTGGTTGGGCGTTGGTTTCTGCCAGCTCAAAAGGCAGTTCAAACCGGAACGACGAACCCTTGCCAAGATCGGTCTCTACCTGAATATGGCCGCCCATCAGTTCCACCAGGCGTTGCACCAGAGACAGGCCTAGTCCGGTGCCTCCGTGCAGCCGGGCGTTTCCGCCGTCGAGCTGTTCAAACGAATTAAAAATGTCGTGCAGGCGATCCACCGGAATGCCGGAACCGGAGTCGCTTACCGAGCAATTCAGGACGACGCAGTTGTCCTCAAGGGCGACGCAACCGGCCTGAATATTGATAAAGCCGTCACCGGTAAACTTGATGGCATTGTCGATTAGCCCGGCGAGCACCTGCCGAAGACGGGCGGGGTCGCCGGTTACCAGTGGGATATCGGGCCATTCGCCATAGAATGTGAGATTCAGCGCCAGGCCCTGTTGTTCGGCCACATGCCGGTAGGTAGCCGTGCAGTTCGAGATGAGCTGTTTGAGGTCAAACTCCTGGGACTCCAGCCTGAGAGTTCCACTGTCCATACGGGAATAATCCAGGATGTCGCCGATAACGGTGAGCAGATCCTCCGTGGACTGACGAGCCGTGGTGAGGTAGTCGCGCTGGCGGTTGCTGAGTGGTTCTTCCTGGACAAGGTCAACCATGCCGAGCACACCATTAAGTGGCGTACGTAACTCATGGCTCATGGTTGCAAGAAACTCGGATTTCGCCTGGTTCGCCAGTTCCGCCTTTTCGCGAGCGTTTTCAGATGCCGCCAGGGTTTGATCCCTGGCCGTCCGCAGGCCGTCCAGGTGTTTCGCGAGCTGATTCAGTTGCTCCTCAATGGCGACAACTTCCCGGGAAGTCTGATGGGTATTCAGCGGCCGTTCCTGATAATCGCCAGCGGTCAGTTTACCAATACGGCCTGCCAGGTCACGGATCGGAGAGAGAATGGCACTCAGGAAATGGTTGATGATCAGAATGGTGAACAAAAGCAATGCCACACCGACCGCCGTGGATGTCCATAGAATGTCCTGGCGTCGGTCGGCTAGCACATCGGTGCTGACACCGACCTGCACAGTTCCCACCCTCAATGAGCCGGAGCCAAAGCCATAATCCGGTTCAAACCACTCCGATGTTCGCTCTGAACCAAGCTCCAGGGGCTGCTGGAGAATTTCTGCCTCAAATATCTGAAAACGTTCCGGATTCTCCCGCAAGTTCACCGGTTCGTGGGCGACGAAGCCGATCTGTTCGCCCAAAACATCCGATACCCGGATCCAGTCCGCCCTGCTGCGGCGCAGGGTTTGAGAGAGAATCTGGTCCAGGGCTAGGGTGTTGCCGGATACAACCGCGTACTCCAGGGCCGGAGCAAGACTGTCTGCGAGCATCTGGCTGCTGTCTGACAAGTCGCGCCGGGCATCTTCCAGACGGGCCGAAGTGAAAAACACCATCAGTACCAGAAACATGACAACGGCAGGCAATGCCCCTAGGAGCAACAGCTTGCGGGACAACGGGCGTTGGGGTCGGGGTGTATTATTCATCAGACACCTCCCCGTTGACGGTCAGTTGTCGATCCACTCGCTCGGCAACGTCCTCCCGGCTGGGTAATGGGATGTTCAGGGAGCGCGCCACCTGCTTGTTTATTGCTACCCGGAACTGATCCGGGTAGGAGGGAGGAGGGAACTCGCCAGTCTCAAAGTAGGTTTCCAGAAATTTGCTGGCCAACTGAACCATCTCGGGAAACGGTGCATAGCTGGAGGCCAGGGACCCCGCTTTCACATAAGCCTGGGTTGGTCCGATGACAATCTGGTTACGGCGATAGGCAGTCAACAGGATATGTTTGATGGTTCTCGGGTTGTAGATCGCACTGTCGGGGGCGGCGAGCACGAAATCCCCATACCCGAGCGCCCTTACAAGCGTCGGGATCAGATTGTCGCTTTTTTCAACGAGGAAAACCTGGGCAGACATACCAAAGGCCGGGAGTTCATCTAGCAAGGGTTCATAGAGCTCCACCGAATCCGCGGTTGCCAGCAGGGCAATCTTGGTCGCCTGGGGCAGGATCGCCTTTCCCGTCAACGCCTGGCGGATCAGGGGAACATCGTAGAGAACGCCGGAAATCTGGCCTGGTGAGCGGTCGGCAAATGTTGAAATAAACGACTTCTCCACTAGCATTGCAAGAATGGGCGTCGAGCGGTTGACCTGGCGAACCCGGGAGAAGGCGGCCGGTCCGATAGTGATGACCGGGGACTTTTCAATCATCGCCACCTGGTCTTGGGTGACAGGGCGGAGGACAGTGCCGTCCGCGAGCTGTGCCTCGAGCAGGGTTGTCAGATGCTGGTCAAGAGCGCCGTTTCCAGATCCCACCAGATAGACAGTTCTGCCAGCCCCGTTATTCTGGGCATGGGTCGTATGGCTGAACGTGAGTAGAAAAAGCACGAGGCAGAGCCCAACGGTGAGTTGCCGGGCGATCCCCGTGGCCTGCTTTTCCTTCAACCGGGTTACTGTGTGTGTCATACCGTCCTGGGTCAGATGCTTTCCATGGTCGTGGTTCAAAAACGTATTCCGGCCTCAACAAAGAACTGGTTGTGGTCTTCGATTATGTTATCCGGGCTGGTGGCCGGATCCCTCACCAGATAGTGCTGCATAGTCAGCGCAAGCTCATAGCTGAACGTTGGCTGGTCAATTCGCCTGCTAATACGGAAATCCGCCCGCTCGAACTGATCTCGACGAAACTCGTCGGTCCAGTAGAGCACGGCCGCCCCACTGAATCCCATCGGTAATTCCTGGATCCAGGCCACGCTGCCAGAATGCCTCGCTGAGAGCCGACCAAGCAAGTCAACGACATACTCCTGGTCGTCCGACACCAGTTTATTCGGGTCGCCAGTGTACTGGCCTCTCTGGTGCAGATAACCGTAGGTTGCCCTCAGGGTGGTACCGGCAAGCTCAAGCGAGGTTTCCAGCTCAAAGCCTTCCTGCTCAAGTGCCACGTTGTTATCGATGAACCAGTCTTCTTCGTTAATTACGCCACTGATCATGTCATCAAGGTCGTCATTGAAGTAGCGGAGCTCTAGCAGGAACAGAGCTTTATCCAGATTAAACTGGCCAAAATAGCTTATTTCCCGAGAGGTTATGCGCTCCTCTTCAAGTTCTTCACCAAATGTTGATGGCCTGTCACTAAAGGTCTGCACCAGATCCTCAACCAGAAACCTCTGATTTTCCAGGGCCTGGAAGGGGGGCTGGACGTTGCGCACTGTGTAAGACCAGTCCGGGTTCTGCTCAAAGGCATCCGGCGTCCTCACAGCCTTGGAGAAAACGAACCGGAGCGCGTGATTGTTCTGAAAAATGAAATTTGCAGCCACTCGGGGTGAGAAATAGCCTTCATGGGTTGTGGTGGTCTGTTCCCAGTTACCGCCGGCGTTCAGGGTTAACCAGCGGCTGGGGCTGAATTCGAGATTGCCGAAAGCCCGGCCCTGGTAATTATGACCGCGGCCATTAAAGAAGGTCTCTGAACGGTAGGTGTCTTCCCGATAACCGAGCCCGGACACCAGCTTGAGGTTCGGAGTGAAGATCAGCGTGTCCTGTACCTCGAACTCGAGACGGGATTCTTCAATGTCTTCGTTCAGATCTGCTACGAAGGGTCCCTGATTGGTTGGAAACGACGGAGACCCTGGTGGCAGTATGGCTGCGAACTCGTTGGCCGGTATCTCAACAGACCAGCGCTGACGTCTTTTCTGATTCTGGTAGCTGACCTGAACATGGTAAAAATGGTCATCCGAGATGTAGCCATCGAAGCGGGTCTGAAGATAATAGTCATCCATCACAATGTCCGGGTTTGTGGTGGCACCCAGCTTGCCGGATTTGAACTGGTCCTCCTGGTTTACCCCGTCCACCACACCTGCTCTGAGTTCAAGCGCATTGTTACCGGCCAGCTTCAAGATACTGTCAAAATTGACGTTGTTAGTGTTGTAGCCGTCGTGAAATGGAATTTCTTCTCCACCCTCAACCTGCGTATCAAAACCGTTGGATTTGCGTTTTTCGTAGGCCAGCCGCCAGCTGCCGTCCTGGTTGGCATCACCGACAGAGGTGAAAGTTCGCAGGTGACCGCGGGAGCCAACGGAGGTGTAAGCTTCAGCGCCGGCGGTATCGGCAGGGGATCGGGTAATAATATTGATGCTGGCCAGAAACGCATTGATGCCGTAGGCGGCCGAGTTTGGTCCGCGGCTGACTTCGATGCGCTCGATCAGCTCCAGGGCAACGGGCATGGCAATCCAGTCCATATCCGACAGGCTGGCCCGGTAAGCGGTTCGGCCATCTACCTGAATCTGGAGTCGGCGTTGTTCATAATGCACCGTGCCGTGGTAGCTTGTGACAGGCGTATTGCTACCCACTTCAGCCACAACCATCCCCGGTACAAGCCGAAACACCTCAACGAGGTTCATGACCCCAAGATCCCGGATCATGTCGCCGGTTATAATGGTGGTTGAGCCCGGAACGCGGGTTTTGGACTGGCGAAGTCTGGTGGTGGTCAAGACTTCGGGCGGAAGAACCTCATCGTTCTGGAATTCGGGAAAGCTGCTGGAAAGAGTTTCGTCCGTATACTGTGCCCAGGCAGCCGTTGGAGTCAGAACCGCAATAGCACAGGCGGAAACGAGGCTGGCAACGAGAGGGCGGTCTTTCAGCATTGCAGCCGTTTTTGTCGATAGATGCATGGTTGACGTTCTATAATCTGCCGAGATAGAGGGAAAGCGCGATCTTATTATCATTGAAGTCTATCGTAGGGGACTACAGGCTTTTTGTCTCTCTAAAATGTAATGAATGTCAGGCCCGGGAGTTGCAGCTGTATGAATTGTTGGGAAATCCTTGGAATTGAGCCCACCGGCGATCGACAGAGGATCCAGGATGCGTATGAGCAGCAGCTCAAGTTTGCCTCTGATGACGAAGCCCGGCGCCTCGAACAGGCGTTTCGGGAAGCGGTAGGTGATGTCCCGGAGCCACCGAGGGACGAGCCGGTAGCCGTTCAACCGGCAAACCAGGACCAGGCCGGGGGCGAGGAAGCTCAGCGTCCACTTGATGCCAACGACGGCCAGGTTGTGCGTGAAGTGGTTATCCAGATCAACGCGCTGCTGAACGACCCCTCACGGAGCAAGGATGTCGGTATCTGGAAAGCGATTCTTAAGGAACCACCCGCGGATCAGGAGCCCCTGCGCCGCGAGATCGGTCGGCAGCTTGAGCCGCAGCTGCGTCCAATGGCTGAAAACGGCACGTTTCCAGCTCCCGTCGCTCAGTTTATGGGGGACTGGTTCGACTGGTTCAGTGTCGAGCAGGTCCCGGACCAGGATTTGCCGGATGACCGCAACACTGAAGATTCGGGCCTGGCGGAAGCGCAGGAAGACTTGCCACCCCAGATGGTCAATTTCTGGCCCGCCATTATTGGCTGGATTGTGGGTCTGGTCATCCTCGCTGCATTGTTTGGTGGAATGGGTGGCGGTTAAGTCCGTCACCCTGGTTATTCTGCTTTTTCTGCATTGGCCTGTTCGATCTTCTCCCGGTATTTCTGTGCAAGGATCGCCCCGACGATTATCTGGATCTGGTTGTAACACATGATCGGCAAAACGATCATCCCGAAGCCCGGGTGGCCAGAGAACAGTACCTTCGCCATGGGCAATCCGGATGCCAGGCTCTTCTTGGAACCGCAAAACACCACGGCCGCCTCGTCTTCGAGGCTGAAGCCGAATCTCCGCACCAGAAACCTCGCAAACACCATAAACAGCAAAAGCAGACCCAGACACAACGCGATAGCGAACAGGATTGCCTGCAGCGGCAGTTTCTGCCACAGGCCGCTTTCCACAGAGAAGGAAAAGGCCGAGTAGACGATCAGCCAGATTACACACTTATCGTAGCGCGCCATCAGGCCTTCATTCCGTGCCAGGTAACCGCCCAGCCAGGGCCGCATGGCGTGGCCAACCGCGAAGGGGAGCAGCAGCTGCAGGACAATGTCTTGCAGCGCTTCGACCACTGAAAAGTCTCCGCCCCCAGAGGTGCTCACCAGCAGCAGAAGCAGGAAAGGTGTCAGCATCATGCCGAATACATTGGAGGCGGCGGCGCTGCAGATAGCCGCCGGTACGTTACCCCGGGCCATGGCCGTATAGGCGATGGAAGAGGAAACCGCGGATGGCAGTACGCCCAGGTACAGGAAGCCAAGGCCCAGGTCTTTCGGCATCCAGGTCGGCACAATGCCGCTGAGCCCGTTGATGGGCAATACCGCCAGCGGGAAAAAAATAAACGTCAGCGAGGCGATCAGAATGTGCAGGCGCCAGTGGGTGGCCCCGGCAATGATCTGCTCCCGGGACAGTGCCGCGCCGTGGAAGAAGAAGAGCAGGGCGACGGCCACCGTCCCCGCCGTCGCCAGAATGCCTCCCGCCTTGCCGGTGGCGGGCAAAAAGGTCGCCAGAACAATGCCGCCGAGCAGCAGCAGGGTAAAGGTATCGATCCGGAATTTCATGGCTCAGGACTCCTGCCGCTTGAGCGCCTGAAGGCTGGGTTTCAGCAGCGCTCTGGCGAGGTTCTCTGCCTTGTTCTCATCCTGCCGACGAACTGCCGCGAGCAGGAGTTCGTGATCTTCCTGGGACGGCTCGGGCAGATCGGTGTTGGTTTCGGTTTGCTCAATGGTCTGGCTAACGGCGTGGGAGAAGTAATCGTAGAGTTCAACCAGTGCCGAATTATGGGAGGCTGCCACCAGGGCATGATGAAAAGCTTCATCATGGCGGATGCGGTTTTGCAGATCGTCACCGGCTTTGGCCCGGGCATCCAGGGCACCGGTCATGTTTCGCAAATCCTGTTCAGTGCGCCTTGCCGCAGCCAGTTTGGCAGCTTCCGTTTCCAGCATGATGCGCACTTCCAGCTGATCCGCCAGTTGAGTGCGGCCGATTCTGCGGAGTGTTTCGCCAGCGTCCCGGGTGGCGCGCACGTAGGTGCCGTCGCCCTGCCGGGTCTCGAGCATACCTACATGTACCATCACCCGAACGGCCTCACGGACGGTGTTCCGGCTAACCCCAAGCGAATCTGACAGCTCCGATTCCACGGGCAGACGGTCGCCGACGCACCAGTCGCCTTTCTCAATGGCATTTCTGAGGCTTTCTATGGCGGTTTCCACCAGAGAACCTTTACGGATACGCTCAAGCATATGTCTATCATCCTTCAAACCGATGAACCAATCATCCTATGAATTAGCGAAAGCTTCAAGCATGGGTAAAGCTTTGGGCTCACTGAGAGGGCTGTGACGGATAGATAAACTGGTAATCAGCGGTATCCGCCCGTCGGGTCGCGAACCGGTAGGTGAAGGTAAATCCGGGCCAGTTAACGGTATTCCGGCCATTGGCGTCGAGATACCAGGAAGTACACCCGGCATTCCAGACGGTGTCTTCAAGCCCGTGCTGGACAACATGGGTAAAACGGTCCTGCCTGTCCTGGCGAACGTCCATGGCGGAGCCAGGGTACTTCCCGAGCGCATCCAGACAACCGAGAACATAACGGAACTGTGACTCCAGCATATACAGAATGGAATTGTGGGCCAGGTTGGTGTTGGGACCATACAGCATGAACAGGTTGGGAAAGCCGCTGACGGTGATGCCTTTGAAGGCGGCTGCGCCGCTTTTCCAGGCTTCGTTCAGCGTTTTCCCACTGCGGCCGGTTATCCGGATGGGGGAGAGAAATTCAGAAGCCTGGAAACCGGTCCCGCAGATGATGGCATCCACCGGGTGGTGGTGGCCGGCGCGGGTGACCACACCGGTTTCATCAATATGGTCAATGGGGTCGGTAATCAGGTTCACATTTGGCCGGTTAATGGCCGGGTACCAGTCATTGGAAATCAGAATGCGTTTACAGCCGATTTTGTAGTCGGGGATGATGTGGTTCAGCTTTGCAGGGTCGGTGACCTGCTTTCTGGCTTCCCGTTTTGCCTGGTTGGCATAGAACTCCAGCAATCCGCTGAATCTGGTGAATGCCAGGGCCCGGCTCTCGTTTTTCCAGTAAATCAGGTAACGGTAGATCCGGTCCCAGAGGGGAATCTTCTGGAATAAGACCTGCTCCCAGGGTTTGAAGG
This sequence comes from Marinobacter guineae, assembly GCF_002744735.1. Lineage (GTDB taxonomy): Bacteria > Pseudomonadota > Gammaproteobacteria > Pseudomonadales > Oleiphilaceae > Marinobacter > Marinobacter guineae. Next base: position 100,179 of record NZ_KZ319339.1, read on the forward strand.
GGCGATCCGGCTTGGGCAGCACCCAGGCGGCGGAGCGCTGGAACAGGTCGAGCTGTTTCACCTTGGGGGCAATCTCGGGCACGAACTGGATAGCGCTGGCGCCTGTGCCTATCACGGCTACCTGTTTGCCAGTCAGGTCGTAGTTGTGATCCCAGCGGGCTGAATGGAACATCGTGCCCTGGAAGCGGTCCAGGCCATCGAGCTTTGGCCACGCCGGCTGGTTAAGCTGGCCTGTTGCCGTGATCATGACGTTGGCTGTCAGTTGTTCTCCGGTAGTCAGTGTGACGGTCCAATGATTGGTGCTGTCATCAAAAGCCGCTTCCTGCACTTCCGAATTGAAACGGATGTGGTCAGCGAGCTGGTATTTGGCGACGCAGTGTTCCATGTACCCGAGGATTTCCCGCTGCAGACCAAATTTTCTGGACCAGTCGTGCCTGGGTTCAAACGAGTAGGAGTACAAGTGCGACTGCACATCGCAGGCGGCGCCAGGGTAGGTGTTATCCCGCCAGGTGCCACCCACCCGGTCGGCCTTTTCCAGCAGTGTCAGGTTGGTGTAGCCCGCCAGTTTCAGTTTTATGGCCATTCCGAGGCCACCGAAGCCGGTGCCGATAATCAGAATGGACGGGCGTGCACGTTCGCTACGCTGGGTCATGGAGGCTTGTCCGTCGTTGTTGTTGTGGTTTTTCAGCTCTCAGTATACGGGTGTAACTGGCCCCGATGGATGACTTTTCTGGCCAGACTGGCTAGTCAGAATGATCAAGCTGTGGCCGGGCGAGAAAATTATCGGACGGTTGCGCCAGCAACTCCCGGAGTGCTGGTGTCTCGAACTGGCGCCGGATGCTGATGGCGTAGAATTCCTCGAAGACGCCGGGCAGGGCGCCATAATCCGCCAGGGCGCCGCTTTTCAGTTCGTCCCGCACCACCACCGGTGGCATGATCGCAAAGTGCCCGGTGTCCCTTGTCAGCAATCGCATCATGGCCATGTCGTCCACTTCAGCGGCAATGCGCGGCCTGAGCCTGTGGTACTCGCAAAGCTGATCAAACGCCTGGCGGATGTTGTTGTCCGGCCCGGGAACAATCAGACTCCGGCCCCTGAGTACCTCAGGAAATTCTCCCTGCACCTCCAGCCCCACCGGGCCGATGATACTCACTGGCTGTTTTGCGATCAGGCGGGATCGCCAGGGATTCTGCTCATCCCCTTGTACTGCCTGATTGGAAAGAATCAGATCCAGCCGATGGGCTGAGAGCCTTCTCAGTAATTCATCAATGTGGCTACTTTGCAGGCTCAGTTCCAGATCTTCGCGGTTCAGCAAGGGCTGCAGAAATCCCTCCTGGAAATTCCGTGACAGGGTCGCAACCGCGCCAATTCGAAGAATTTCCCGGTTTGGTTGTGCGCCAGAGGCAAACAGAGCCGACAGCTCCTCACCTTGCCGGAAAATCTCTTCGGCGTAGGAGAAAGCCATGCGCCCCGCCTCGGACAGCTTGAGCCGGCGCCCTTCACGAATAAACAGGTCATGGCCCAGGCTTGCCTCCAGTTTCCGGATCTGCCCGGAGAGGGCGGACTGGGAGATGTGCAGCGAATCCGCTGCCCGGGTGAGATGGCCGGTACGGGCGACCTTCCAGAAGTAATACAGGTGGTGGTAATTGAGCTTCATCGCCAACTGTTCTCAAAAACAGAATGAAGTGATCAGTATAAACTATTTTTTATATCGGTCGAGCATGGGCAAAGTACTGCCAAACGGTACCGCCATACAGAAGGTTTGCCCCTATGAATCCAATCGCTGAATTTTCTTCGCTACTGGTACTGGCTATCTGGCTGATGCTGCCGGTGGCCCTGTTCGGTCTGGCCGGATTGAGTGGCTGGCTGAAAAGCCCTCTGAAGCTGAATCACTGCTGGCACATTGCCGGCTGGCTGATGGTGCTCTCAATGGCTGCGTCTTTACTGGTTGCCACTTTACTTGTTATTCAGTCCGTGGCCGGTGGCGACAGCAACAAACTGGCTACCCTCGGCAGTCGCTTTGGTTTGTACCCGGATGGTATCGCCGTCTGGATGGCCCTGATGGTGGCGTTCGTCGGGTGGGTGATTCTGCGGTTTGCGAACAACTATCTGAGCCAGGATCCGGGCCGTGATCGCTTCCTTCCCTGGTTCCTGGTGACAATCGCTTCGGTTCTGGTCCTGGTCTTCACCAATAACCTGGTGATTCTGGCGGGCGCCTGGATTGGTGTCAGCCTGGCTCTGCACCACTTGCTTACGCTTTACCAGGACCGGCCACAGGCCCGAATGGCAGCAGTTCAGAAGTTTATCGTCAGCCGCGCCGGTGACGCTCTGGTGATTTCTGGTGTGGCGTTGCTGTATCTCCACTACGGCACCTTTTACCTACCAGAGATGGTGGCAAGCGAGACCGCTCGTACAGGCGGTTCGCTGGAGCTGACCATGGCCTCGGTGGCCCTGGCTCTGGCGGCAGTTCTCAAGTGTGCCCAGATTCCCTTCCATGGCTGGCTTATCCAGGTAATGGAGGCGCCAACACCGGTTTCCGCTTTGTTGCATGCCGGCGTGATCAACCTCGGCGGGTTTCTGTGGCTGCGCCTGTTCCCGGTGTTTGACGGTTTTACCGCCGGACACCTGATACTTCTGGTGATAGGCGGCCTCACAGCGGTCGTTGCGATTCTTACCATGATGACCCAGTTCTCCGTGAAACATGCTCTGGCCTGGTCCACCTGTGCCCAGATGGGCTTCATGCTGTTTGAAATCGGCATGGGCGCCTACACCCTGGCGCTGCTGCATCTGTTGGCTCACTCGCTTTACAAGGCCCACTCTTTCCTGGCATCCGGGCGCACGGTAGTGGTGTCGGCAGCGGGTGGTTTTCCCGAATCTCCGGTGGCGAGCCGGCTACTCTGGGCGGGCTCAACCGGCCTGGTCGCAACCCTGATTCTGTTTCAGGCTCCGTGGATTGTAGAGCACAACCCGATTTTCGGGGCGCTGCTGGTGTTTGCAGTGGCCGCTGCGGCCATGGGCATACCGGCAGGTGCAACTGCTTCAGTAAAGCTCAAGCTGGCCGGCATGGCGGTGTTTCTGGTTCCGGTTTATTCACTGCTGCATACGCTGGTGGGGCCGGCCGTGCCCGTGCATGAGGGATTTGCCGTTCCTCCGGTCGGGTACGCACTGGGGGCAACCATGGTCGCGTTGCTGGCCCTGTGTTCCCTGCTGATTGTTCTGGGCGCCCGTTTCCGGGCAACCCGTTTGCTCTGCGCCCACTTCCGGCAAGGGCTCTATCTTGAGCTACCGTTTGACCGGCTGACCCGTCAGCTTGCGGCGGAAGCGCTAAGGGTGCCGTCCATGTTTCGTAGGGTTCCCCATCATCCGTTCAGACTGGAGGAAAGATCATGACCAATTTATCGGTATCTGTGCCGGAGTTGCAGGTAAGGGATGATGGCTGGCGCGAGTCCTTCCGTAAGGCTTGCGATCTCATCGCCCCGGTCTGGCCACTGGATCAGTGGATTGCGGTAAACCCATTCTGGGGGCTCAGGCACCTGCCGGCAACGAGGGCAGATCAGGTTCTTAACGAGCGTGGCGGGATCAATATTCTGATGCCCGCGGAGTATTACCAGGAAGCCTGGGAAGGCGGCCGGATCCGGGACGAGGATCTACGGGCGAGCATCGGGGAGCTTTGCGACGAGCCGGATCCTGCGGGGTATCTGGACTGGCTTGGTCGCAGATTAAACACCTCTGCGCCCTTGCCGGGTTCGATTCCTGGTGCGCTTCCTGGAAACTCGACTGATTCAGCTGACAACAAAGAGCAGAGGCTGGCTGAGGTTGTTTGTGATCAGGTTTCGAAAACCTGTGGCGCTTTTTTTGACCAGCGCCAGGGTCGTTGGTCTGCAACCAGTGGCGGATACGACACGGATCTGTTCGGTTTCTGGCTTGAGTCGGTTCGCGAGGATCGGTCGCTGGATTTCAGAACCGGTCTGGCTGGTGCCCGGGCGTTTTTCAAATCCGTGCCGGATACCATGAATGAGGCGATTGCGGAGTCTATCAAGGGCATCGGGGTTTCTGGTCAGGAGCTGGAGGCTCTGTTCCACAGTCTGTTGCTTCGGGTAAACGGCTGGGCATCCTGGTGCCGTGGAGAGGACTGGCGGGCTGGCCTGGAGGGGGCATCGTCTGATCGCTGCGCAGAACTGCTGGCCATCATGCTGGTCTGGGAGTCCTTCGGTGTTGGCTTTGCCTCTCCCGCCCAAAAAGCCGACTGGCAGAAACGGCGAACCCGGGCACGTCGTGCCGGCGACCAGAACGATCGGAGCAGGCTCTGGGTATGGCAGCGCGCGTTTGAGCTCGGTTATCAGCGCACTCTTTGGCAGGCGCTTGGATTCGGACGAGCGGCTGAGACGGTTTCGGTTTCAGAAAGCGAGACGCCGGATGCCCAGGCCGTGTTCTGTATCGATGTCCGGTCTGAAGTGATGCGCCGGCATCTGGAAGTCGTGTATCCGGGTTTGCAGACACTGGGCTTTGCAGGCTTTTTCGGAATGCCCATCGCACACCAGAAATACGGGCCTTTCGCGCCGGTCCGGCGTCTGCCGGGGCTGTTGTCAGCACCATACCGGTTAATCGATACCAACGGCAGCTTGCGGGAAGACCTCGCTGAAAACAGGGCCCTTGATCAGAAGGAAATTGTTCGGGAATCGGTGAGGAAGGCGAAATACAGCAGCCTTTCAACATTCACCATGGTGGAAACTACCGGGCTCGCATGGGCCTGGAAACTGCTGAAGGACAGCTTGAAGCGTGGTCAGCACCGCAAGGGTGGACACAGTCCTGAAGGGCGGTTGGTTCATAACCACGGCGGTGATCCACTTGCAGATTCGGAAAAGGTAGCGCTGGTTGAAAACATGTTCCGGGGCATGTCGTTAACCGGTGGTTTTGCGCCCCTGCTGGTGTTTGTTGGCCATGGCAGCCATACCGATAACAATCCGAACCAGGCTGGCCTGGATTGCGGCGCCTGCGGCGGGCAGAGTGGCGGTGTCAACGCGCGCCTTGCCGCCCGCCTGGTTAATGAGCCTCAGGTCCGGGCTGGGCTGGCCGCCCGGGGTATCAGAGTTCCCGACTACACCTGGGCCATCGCTGCTGAACATTGCACCGCGACAGACAAGGTGACCATTGCGGATCGCCACCTGGTTCCGGACTCCCACCTTCAGAAGCTGGCTGATTTGGAGGCCGGGTTTGAGGAGGCGGGCGTTCGGGTTCGCAAGGAGCGGGCAACACCACTGAAACTGAACGGGTTGACTGATGACCAGCTGAAAGAGGCCATGGAGACACGAGCCATAGACTGGTCGGAAGTGCGGCCTGAGTGGGGGCTGGCGAACAATGGGGCCATCATTTTTGCCAAACGGGCAAGAACCCGTGGCCGGAATCTTGCCGGCAGGGTATTCCTGCACGACTATGATCCCGCCCTGGATGGCGATGGCAGCCTTCTGGAAGGGCTTCTGGCCGCTCCGATGATCGTCGCCAACTGGATTAACCTCCAGTACTTTGCCTCGGTAACGGTCCCGGAGGTGTATGGCTCCGGGAACAAGCTGCTGCATTCAGTCATTGGTGGCAATGTGGGCGTGGTTGAGGGCAATGGGGCGCATCTGAGGATTGGCCTGCCGCTGCAATCGGTTCACGACGGAACCTACTGGCGCCATGAACCCGTTCGGCTGACCGTGCTGATTGATGCTCCGGCGGAGCGTATTGAATCGGTGATTCGACGACAGCCTGACGTCGCGGCCCTGGTGGAGAACCAGTGGGTCTGTCTGTACCGGATGAATGGGAGTGGAGCAGAGCGTTACGACAACGGGGAATGGAAACGTGTAGCGTGAGGCAGGGCGGCCGTTACCGGTCGCCCTTCGCTGTTATTCCTGCTCGGCGTTAAGCAGGTCAGGCTTTTTGAGCGCTTTCTGAAACAGATCCTTTTCCTCAGCGATGGCCATGGCGCAGCGTTCAGCCAGGTCATCGCCCAGACCTTCAACCTTGCGGCTGAGAAATACCTGAATCTCTTCGGCCAGCTCCAGAACCTTGTCCCGGGCATCGGCTTCGGCTTTTGAGGTGAACAGCATAGTATCAGGATTTTTCAGTGCCATATCCAGGCCGTCCCTATCGGAAAAGTAGACTGCTTGTACTGCCATGGTCATTCCTCGCAGTGAGCGTTAGTAGTACTGTATAAAAACACAGTCTATCCGACCGGAGGTGGTCAACACAATGCCGATCGGGCTTCAGCGGTTACCGAAGCCCGGAAAGAGAGGGTACGGAAAGGGAAATCAGTATCTCAGTAGTGCGGAACCCCATGTGAACCCGCCACCGAAGGCCTCCAGCAGGATCACCTCATTGCGCTTGATTCGTCCGTCGCGTACGGCGACATCCAGCGCGAGGGGTATCGAAGCGGCAGAGGTGTTGCCATGCTGGCCGACGGTAACCACCACCTGGTCCATGGACATATTCAGTTTTCTGGCAGTAGCAGAGATGATTCGCAGGTTGGCCTGGTGCGGCACCAGCCAGTCAATATCGGATTTCTGCATCTGATTGGCTTCAAGGGTTTCGTCAACGATCTTGCCGAGGGTGTTCACCGCCACCTTGAACACTTCGTTTCCCTTCATCTCCACGAACGCTCGTCCGGCTTTGACCTGATCATAACCATGGGCAATGCCGCAGGGCACATGAAGTAACTCTTCATATTGGCCGTCGGCATGAATGTGCGTGGAGAGAATTCCGGTTTCCTCATCGGCTTCCAGGATCACCGCACCGGCACCATCCCCGAAGAGCACACAGGTGCCACGGTCTTCCCAGTTGATGATGCGGGAGAACACCTCCGCCCCGATGACGAGCGCCTTCTTGCTGCTGCCGGTTTTGATGAACTTCTCAGCTGTTGCCAATGCATAGACAAAGCCGCTGCAGACTGCCTGAATATCGAAAGCCGGGCAGCCATGGATTCCCAGCCGGGCCTGCAGAATGCAGGCGGAGCTCGGAAAAATCTTGTCCGGGGTCGACGTGGCGAACACAATCAGATCAATGTCTTCAGCGTTGATTCCAGCCGCTTCGATGGCGTTCCGCGCAGCCTGCTCGGCGAGGTCGACCGTAGTCTGGCCCTCTACAGCAATATGCCGCTGCTCGATTCCTGTACGCTCGCGAATCCACTGGTCTGTGGTGTCGACCATTTTTTCAAGGTCTTTATTGGTAACGATATTGTCTGGCAGGTAAGAGCCGGTGCCGGTAATTCGTGCAAAGGTCATTCGCGAGTGTCCCGAGGCGTAACTGGTTTAACGTTTTTCAATGCTATACCTATGCAACGTCGCGCGTAATTAGCGATTTGTCAAAGACGCCACGAAACTGGCAGGCTCGTCTATGCTGAAGGTGATCACCTTTGATCGAAACAATGCATAACTCTGCACAGAAAAGGAGAGCAAGACGATGGGCATTTCCAGCCATGAGCTTCACAAAGAATTTCCCCAATACAGCGACCTTATTGATGAGCTAAAGAGCAACGACCCGGGGTTCGATGAGCAATTCCGGGAATACGCGGAGCTGGATCAGGAAATAGAGGGGCTGGAAAAGAGGGATTCGCCCATCAGTGACGACAAACTGCATCGCATGAAACAGAAGCGAGCTCAACTTAAAGATAATCTTTACCGGGCGTTGGTTTCAAACGGCAAATCATCATAAAAACGCAATGATTGTGTAACCTGAATTTCACTGAAAAAATGCTGAGAGCCCCGTGTGTAGGGGTTTCCAAGTATTTAGAAAACTCCTCGTCAACTCTAGAATAGGATCCTACTTAAACAAGGTCCCGGTTTTAAATGACCGACTTTTTGCGTTGACTCAGGAGTTTTGAAATGAAAAGGGCAGCTTCTCTCTATAAAGGCTGGCGGATGAAGCGCAACTTCGTCCATCTGGTTATGACTATGGATCGCCGTTTGCTGAAGGACGTCGGGTTTCCCCCTGAACTGGTTGAACAGAAACTGAGCACTCCTTTCTGGAAATACTGATCCGGAAGAACTGACCGGCAATTGCACCGGTAACCCGCTGAACTGGTGGGAAAATCACCAGTTCAGAGTTTACGCAATGTCACAAAAATGTAATATGCCATTGTTCTTAAAGCGTTTTTATCTCGAAAAAGTATAAGAAAATTGATCTGAATCTGTATTTTCTATGAACGGATCGGTCTATAGTTTGGCTACCTCCAGAACCCCACCGGTTCACCCTGAAAGGAGAGCTCGACGATGATCCAGGAATTCCTGAAAAGCACCTTACCTTTAGACTCTTCCGTTACCCTCAAACGTTCTGAGATTATCCCTGATAGCGAAATTGCAGCTGCCCGCAGCGAGGCATTCGAAATCGTCTCCGACGCCGGCGAAACCGTAGGCTTCGTGAAAGCCTGGGAAGAAGACCCCAGCTTCCGCGGCTACGTTCATTTCGATTCGGACGGCAACGTGATCGACTGGAAGGTTTTCAAGGGCCGGCTACAGAGCTGACGGTCATACCAGCCAGCCAAAAAAGAAATCAAACAACACACTGAAGAAGCCGCCACCGGTGCTCCGCCGGGGTTCGTTGACAGGCGGAGTGTCAATAGATGTGTTGTCAATGCTATCAGCTTGTTCAGCAACCGCTGTTGCCGCTTCGGAATTGTCTGCCTCAACCGTCGCTACTTCAGCAGCCGTAACAGTTTTCGTGTTGGCGGGTAATGAGGAGTCAATGACCTTGGTTTCAGACTCCGGGGCGGGGCTGGTTTCAGCGACTGGCTCGGATACTACCGTCAAGGTAGCCGGGATCTCTGAAGGTTCATCTTCAGAGGAAGTCGAGGTTTCCGTTATAATCGACTGATATTCCTCTTTATCTACAGGTGATTTGGCCACCGATTTTGCGGATTTCTTGATAGTTGGCCGAGCCACAACAGTGGCCTCTTCAGCGCCGGAATCCTGGTTGGTTTGGTAAAGCTGGGCCGGGAGTTCAGGTTCGGGCTTCGGTTGTGGCTCAGTTTTCGTCACAGGCCGGGGGGCCGAGCGCAGTTCCAGCTCTGGTAAGCCCAGTGCTGCCACAGCGTCTTTACGACTGGCAACAGCATTGCTGCTGATTGGTGCGTTGGCGGTGGCCTTTACGCCAAGCGCCTTCAGGGTTTGCGAATCCAGATCTCCACTGGTGGCAAGGCCGGTTTTGTCCTGATAGTCCCGCACAGCGCCCCGCAGCTTATTGTCATACCAGCCGTCCGCTCGCCCGATGTCATAGCCGGCGCCGTAAAGGGCATTTTCCGCTGAAAAAATAACTTTCACCGGGCTTGCCGCATGGGCAGCACTAAGGCCCATGGCCGCGGTTAACATAACGGCGGCTTGAGTACGAAAACCAGGAACCTGGCAATGGCGTGAGCGTTTCATGGCGGAATCCCTCCGGGGCTGTCCGTATACGTTTACATTTCGTAACGTGAGCCCTGAAAGTATCAGCAATATCCGGGGCCGCCTATGACACAGTTAACAACCGGAATAATTAGCTGACCTGGAACCGGCGAACGAGACTGTCCATCTCTTCGGCCATACCCGCAAGTGCCTTGCTGGAATTGTTTACGTGAGTAATGTCTCCAGTGAGTTCGTCAATCGCACCGCTGCTGGCCTCAACATTCTGAGTCATTTCAGCGGCGGTCGCCCGTTGTTGTTCGGTGGCGCTCGCAATCTGTGTCGTCATGTCCACAATCCGGTTCACTGCCGCCAGAATGTCCGATAGCGCCGTCCCGGACTTGCCTGCCTCTTCACTGGCCTCCTCAGCCATCTGTCTGGCCTTGCTCATATCAACCACGGCTCCTGCGGCACCACTCTGGAGATTCGATACAATCCGCTCAATATCGACTGTCGAGTCCTGAACCCGTTTGGCGAGCCCGCGGACTTCATCGGCAACCACTGAGAATCCTCGGCCCGCTTCACCCGCCCGAGCCGCTTCAATGGCCGCGTTTAGCGCCAGGAGGTTGGTCTGCCCGGCGATACTCTGTATCACTTCAAGGACACCACCAATTTCACCGGACTCCTGTTCCAGGCGTTGAATGCGTTTGGACCCCGTTTCGACCTGTTCCGCAAGTCGGGTTACCGACTCAATTGCATTGGTCACCGTTGCCTGTCCGGTATCGGCCAGTTGCGCTGCCTGCCGGGCAGATTCGTCTGTGTCATTAGTGTTGGATGCGATTTCATCGGACGTGGAAACCATTTCCTGCATCGCCGCAGAGACCTGGGTAATCTGATCTCTTTGTTGCTCAGAGTTAGTCGTCGTCCTGTCAGTAATGCCGGACAGGGACTCTGATTCGTTGGTTAGCCCGCGTGATGCTGAGGCGATCTTTGAGATTATGTCCTCAAGGGTCTCCAGAAACGAATTGACGGCTGAAATGAAGTCCCCGATTTCATCAGGGCGGCCTTTGGTAAGCCGGGTTGAGATATTGCCTCGATTGTTGCCAATGTCCTCCAGGTATCCGAGGATTTCGCTGCGAGCGCGTTTCACGCTGGCGGCCATCATCCGGCTAAAGAGGAAGGCAACCACCAGCCCTAGCACTACGGAGGTGATGAAGGCGGCCAGAGTGAAGCGCAGGGCAGTGTCGGTTTCTGATTCCGCTTCATCTGCGACGGCTTCCAGCGCAACAAATATCTTTTCTTCCAGGTCTCTGGCAAGTTGCGTGATTTCCGGGCCTAGAACATCCAGTTGTTCTGTTTTTATTCTGTTCATGGCGTTTTGATGAAGCAGGAGATCGCTCACTGAGACCTGATATTTTTCCAGCGCCTCGATGGCCGTATCGAGATATTGGCGGATGAAATCGGGCACGGCATCCATATCAAGAAAGGATAGGGCAATCGCAACATCCTCCATGGCATAACCCAATGCTTTCTCGGAGTTTTCAGTGCCATCGGCAAAATATCGTTGGGTTGCCATTCGCATCAGGAGTGTGTCGTGGATCAGCTGCTCAAGTGCGACCCGGAGCGGGCTATCCGGCTCCCGGTTTGTGATGCCGTCTATCGCCCTGCGCAAAGCTTCGGAAGCGGCCGGGCCATACTCGTCCAATTCCTCGGCAACAATTCGCTGTACTTGCTGTTTGGCGGGCACCAACTCCTCTTTGAAGATACCAACGTACCGAGTCGTGGCCTGCTCGATTTCCTTGACCAGCCCGATGCGTTCCGGGGCCCGGATGTTTGCCTGAGCGTTTGCGAGGTCATTGAAAAATTCCGACTCGAGCTGCTCAAGACGGGAGAGGGTTTCCTGATTACCCGTGGCGTAATAGTCGAAAACCCAAAGTCTCAATCGGTAAAGGTTGATGAGCACACCTGTCGCAACCGCCGTTTCCGGCGCAAGGTCTCTGGCGACCGTGCCCATACGATCATCCAGGCTCCGGAATTCGCGAACACTGTAAAAAGTAACGAGCGCAAACAGCATCAGGATAAACACGGGGGCAATCAGCAGTTTGCCGCGCACGCCGAGACGACGCTCAATAGATTCAAAAATGGTGGCAGTCACTGTACAACCTCTTCGAAAGTGCTCGATACCTCAGTTAACGACCGAGGGGGGATTGTCTGGAGTGAAACGTCACGATTTAGTCAACAAAGTTCGCCTGCATTGCCTTGAGGTCTTTTTGATGCCGGAGGTGGCGGGAAACAGGATGAGGAAAGCCGAAGAGCGCTAAGGGAAGCGTAATCAAAGTAGTTGAGACTGAGCCTCGTCAGAACGCACCATACCGTATTGGCACCGGCGCGTCTGATGAGGCTCAAGCAGGCAGGATTACATGCAGCTACATATAGACGCCGCCGTTGACATTGATCTGTTGGCCGGTGATGTAGTCTCCATCAGCAGCTACGAACACGACGGCTTTGGCAATTTCTTCAGGCTGGCCAAAGCGCGCCATGGGTACACGGGCGATTATTTTCTGGCGAATATTTTCCGGAACCTGAGCAAGCATTTCGGTTTCGGTAAAGCCCGGCGCAATGGCGTTTACAGTAATGTTATGCCGGGCTCCCTCCAGCGCCAGCGTTTTTGTAAACGCAATGATTCCGCCTTTACTGGCCGCGTAATTCGCCTGGCCAAAGTTACCGGCCTGTCCCACGAACGAGGTAATATTGACGATGCGCCCGAACTTCTGTTCCATCATGATCGGCAGCACTTCAGAGCAGGTCGCGTAGACACTCCCCAAGTTGGTATCTAGAACTTCCGTCCAGTCCTGATCGGTCAGGTTTTTCATGGCCTTGTCGCGGGTGATGCCGGCATTATTGACCAATATGTCGATCCGCCCCCATTCGTTCTGAACCTTGCGTATCAATTCACGGCCTGCTGACATCTGTGAAAGGTCTGCCTTGAATGCCAATGCACGCACACCCAGATCCTCGAGCTCCTTTACCACGGAGTTAGCGTCAGCTTCCCGGGAGACATAATTGATTGCCACGTCAGCGCCGCGCCTGGCGAGTAGTTTGGCAATTTCTTTGCCGATTCCACGGGATGCGCCCGTAACAATTGCAGTTTTACCTTTGAGATCTTCCATGGTGCTTTCCTCTGCCGATCAAAGCCTTTTCCAAGGCGTGTAGGTCTTGTTTTAACGGTAGGGCAGTTATGTTGTTGTAAGTCATGGTTGACTCAATAAAAGCTAGCAGAGCGAATATCACTGCACAAGAATTGAACTGGAAGATAAGTCGTCATTTCTCGAACGAACAGGGGCTGGCTGGGGGTGCGGTAGGTGTGCAGGGTATGCTGGAAACATGGTACTTTCGAGCCAGAAGATGTTGTTAACCAATGTCAGGAAAATTCAGACTGGTGAGTAGACGTTTATGAACGTAATAGTCATAGGTGCGGGTATTATGGGTACCACTTTTGCCACATTGGCAAAAGAGCTGGCACCCGAGTTGGATGTCACCATTCTGGAACGACTGGACCGAGCCGGGGCGGGAAATTCATGGGCATTTTATAACGCTGGCACGGGACACGAGGCAAACTGTGAGCTGAACTATACCCCCGTGGATGAAGAGGTCATCTCGGTTGAAAAAGCCTTGAAGATCCATGCCCAGTTCAACGTTGCCAAGCAGTTTTGGGCTTACTTGATAGACAAGGGTGTAATCGAAGATCCCCAAACGTTTATCAACCAGACCAAGCACTGCACCATTGTTTCCGAATCCGCCATTGAAGAGCTGAAATTGCGATTCAAGGAAATGTCAGCTCATCACTTTTTCGAGCAAATGCGTTATTCGGAAGAGTTCGATGAAATTAAAAGCTGGATTCCCTACACCATGGAAGGACGCCCTAGCCATGAGAAAATGGCCGCTACCGTTATTGAAACAGGCACGGATGTTAACTTCGGTGCTTTAACGGAGCAGATGGCGGCGTATGCAGTGCGCGACCTGGGTGTAAAAATCGAGTACGGAACCCATGTCAAGCGCGTGCACAGGAGCCCGACGGGGCGTTGGGTTGTTGAAGCTGAAAGCAAAGGCGCCAGGGTTCAGCATAGGGCGGATGTGCTCTTTGTGGGCGCCGGTGGGGGCGCATTTCCACTTTTGAAAAGAAGCCACTTGCCGTTCAGGAGTCGATTTGCCGGCTTCCCTGTAGGCGGGCGTTTTTTGCAGGCTTCGATCAGCGAAGAACAGGCCGCGCATTACCGGGCCAAAACCTACGGCAAAGCAAAAGTCGGCGCGCCTCCCATGTCGGTGCCCCATCTGGATTTGCGAGTGGTGGATGGCAAACACTATTTACTTTTCGGTCCTTTCGCATCATTTAAACCGGTTCTCGAGAGAGGCCGTGGTTTTTTGGATTACCTTACCTCAATTCGTCTGCATGATATCCCGGGCTTGCTTAACGTCGCTCTGGAGCATTTTCCGCTGGTTAAATATCTGGTTTCAGAGACCTTCAAAGGCGAGAAGAGCATGTTCGAGGAGCTCGACAGCTTTGCTCCGGGCCTGAGTAAAAAGTTCGATTGGAAACCGGTTCAAGCCGGCCAGCGGGTGCAGATCATTAAAGACGGGGATTTGCAGATGGGCACAGAAATCCTCGTATCCAAGGACAAAACTTACGGGACGTTACTGGGGGCATCGCCGGGGGCGTCGGTTTCGCCCGAGGTTATGTTGCGCTGTCTGGAACAATTGATACCGTCTATCTTTTCCAAAGAGGAAGCCAAAAAGAAAAGGAATGAGATCTTCCCCGAGGATGATCTGGAGACCCTTATCAACAATCCGGATCGGTACCGGGAGATTCGTGATGCAGTCAATAAACAGTTGGGGATAAATCAGTCCAGGCCGTAATAAATTCGGCCCACACGGCCAGTCCCTCAGGGAGAAATCTATGGACCACAGGATTTCTGTAAAGTCGCCTTTGGTCATCCTTCACGGTGATGAAATGGCCCAGGTTGCTTTCGAGCAGATTCTCGAGAAGTTCGTAACCGCGCGCCTGGACATCCAGCTCGAAGAAATCGACCTGTCCGCAGAACACCGCCTGCTGACCAACGGCCAGGCAGTAATTGATGCCATCGATGCCCTTCAGCACCATGGCGTGGGGGTCAAGAACGCTGGTATGACCGTCAACCGCCAGCAGCTGGAGGAACTGCTCCACAAGCATACCAATGTGGACTCCCGCAACCTTCACCCGCTCGCCACCAAATCCCCCAACGGCGCCATCCGCAAGGGTATCAGCGGCAACATCACCCGCGAGGACATCCAGTTCCGCAACCTCAAGATCAGCCGGCCAGACTGGATCGGTCGCGACATTGAAGTGGATACCATGGAGTTCGGAGGAATCAAGGACAGCTTCAACCAGCTCTCTCTGGCCACGGGCGTGGTTAAACTGATGTTTGTGGGCAGCAGCGGCGACCCGGTGGAGTTGCACCGCCGCGAGATCCGCAAGGGGGACCCCTGGCTGTTGGCCACCAACGATATGGAGGATGTCAAAGCCTGGGCTCACCGCTTCTTCCAGCGTGCCATCGACGAGAAACGGGATGTCTACCTGGGCCTGAAAGACACCGTCATCCCCGGTTATGACGGCGCTATGCGCACGGTGATTGAGGACATCTACCACAAAGACTACCGCCAGCAGATCAAGGACCTGGGGCTGAGCTACTACTACGAGCTGATCGACGCCCAGGCGGCTCGCATCGTCTCCAACCCGCCAGAGCGGGCGCTCTGGGGTGTGCCGGACAACACCACCGGGCGCAAACTGTTTAAACTGGTGAACCAGCTGCGGGAGTTCGGCATTCCCAGCCGTGGTGCCCACGTTTCCATTTCCCGCATGAGCGCAGGCGGTGGCGACCAGTACGGCAGCTTCAACATGCCAGCGCAGGAAGACGGCATCCTCAAGGTGATCGTTGATGGCCAAGAGAAACATGCCCGCCGGGTCAGGGAAGGCGATCCAATACTGCTCATGTCCAATGACCGTGAAGCCATCAAGGACTGGGTCGCCCAGGTGTTCCGCGACGCCTCCCGCAAGGACAAAGAGGTCTACTTTGGCCTCAAGCGCGAATACATGGAATACGACGAAGTCTTCAGCGACGTTATCACCGAAGTGCGCCGGGAACTGGCCCGGGAGCACACGCCACCGCCGTCCTTTATGATTATGCGGCCCTCAAGCCAACTCAAGAAGATGATCACCGACCCCCCGAGGAACGCCCTCTATCCTTCTCAGAACCTGGATGGAGACATCTTCTCAGACATCTCCGCTGCTCTCGGCGGCAGCCTGGCCACCGCCAGCTCCATTATCGAGAGCAAGGACGGCACCATGCTCTTCGAGGCACCCCATGGCACCGCCCATGACCTCTACCTGAAGTACCTGGAGAGTGACGGCCGAGACGCCCACTTTAACCCCTCCGCCCTGATTTTCGCCCTCGCCAACGCCCTTGAAACCCTGGGCGAGCGTGAGGACAACGCGCCCCTGAGTGAATACGCCGTCAACCTCAAGGCTGCGCTGACCGACACCGTCGACCGAGGTATTGTTACCGCGGACCTCAAGGGCAAGACCGTGGACCCGGATTCGGAACAAGTCGTGGATATGTATGGTTTCCTGAACGCTGTAGAAGCTGCGATTCAGTAATCTTCGAGCTTGACCGATGCTTATCGGAGGCCTTTACTTGAAACAACGGACCTGCCGGCAGGCGCCGCTCTACTCGGTGGTGCCACGCGGGATTCCGGTACCGGTGGTTGGCCATTGAGGGCCACGGGCAATACCCAAAACCAGGGAACGCCGCCATGTCAAACGCAGAACCGCTTTACCCGGCTCCAGCCGGGGAACCCAGTGCGCCGGAAGGCTGGCTGAATGCCTTCAGGAACGTTCGTGCTGTTTCGGAACAGTTGTGCAGTCCCCTGGAAACGGAAGATTACGTCATCCAGAGCATGGACGACGTCAGTCCACCGAAATGGCACCTGGCCCACGTTACCTGGTTCTTCGAGACTTTTCTGCTTAAGCCGTTTCTGAGGGGGTATGTGCCCCTGAACGAGACCTATGATCATCTGTTCAATTCCTATTACGAAACCCACAGCAATCCTTTTCCGCGACCCCAGCGAGGTCTGCTGTCCCGGCCAACCGTAGCCAACGTCTATCGTTACCGGCATTACGTGGATGAAGCCATGGGGATGTTGCTCAACCGCCCGCCTTCGGAGCATCGCCACGCCATCGCAGAGCGAGTCTGTCTCGGCATTCACCATGAACAACAGCACCAGGAACTGCTGGCCATGGACATCAAGCACATCCTGGCCCAGAACCCGTTGCGACCGGTTTACAGCAAAAGCCTGCAGATTCCGCCGGAGCGTCAACCGCTGCCCATGCGCTGGCGGGCCTATAAAGGTGGATTGGTGTCCATCGGGATGGAGCCGGGCAGAGAGGGGTTTGCCTTCGACAACGAACGGGCGGCCCATCGCCAGTATCTGGAACCTTTCGAACTGGCGAGCCGTCCGGTGACCAACCAGGAGTATCTGTGCTTCATGGAGCAGGGCGGTTATCAGGACCCGGCCATGTGGCTTTCGGACGGCTGGCACCTGATCCGGGAGAACGGCTGGACAGCACCCCTGTATTGGGTCAAGGATGGGGAGCAGTGGTACCACTTCACCCTGGCCGGGTGGCGCCCAGTGGATCCCAATGCGCCGGTATGCCATGTCAGTTTTTACGAGGCTGATGCTTTTGCCCGGTGGGCCGGGGAACGCTTGCCCACTGAAGCGGAATGGGAGCAGGCCGCAAAAAAGGCCCGGCACTGGAATGGCAACTTTGCCGAGAGCGGCTATTTGCAGCCAGTTGCCGCGGAGGCTGTCACGGCGAGCAACCCGCACGAGGCGCTGTTGCAGATGTTTGGCGATGTCTGGGAGTGGACTGGCAGCGCCTACCGCCCTTATCCGGGGTTCAGGACGCTCTCCGGCAGCCTCGGCGAGTACAACGGCAAGTTCATGTCAGGGCAGATGGTGCTAAGGGGAGGGTGCTGTGCAACTCCCGCCAGCCATATCCGACCCACGTATCGCAATTTCTTTCCCCCATCGGCCCGTTGGGCCTTTTCCGGATTCAGGCTTGCCAGGGAGGCTACCGGTGAACCTTGCAGAGATTCATTTTCACAATCAGCTGTCTGAAGACAAATTCCCGACCATGGCGGAAGAAGTACTCGCAGGACTCACCTCGAAGCCGAAGTACTGTTCCCCAAAATATCTTTACGATCAGAAAGGTTCAGAGCTTTTCGAGAAAATATGTGAACTTCCTGAGTATTATCCCACCCGCACCGAGGAAGCTATTCTGACAGATGCAATGGCTGAGATCGCGGCTTTGGCTGGCGAGGATGCAACCCTGGTGGAATTCGGCAGCGGTGCGAGTCGAAAAGTGCGTCTGCTACTGGAGTCCCTTTCGATAAAGCGTTATCTGGGTATCGACATATCCCGGGAGTTCTTGATCGAGAGCACCCGACGTCTGGCAGCAGATTACCCCTGGCTGGAAGTCCACGCCGCCTGTGCTGACTTTACCCGGAACGTAGCCCTGCCAGAGGCGATCGAACCCAAGCGCCTGGTGGGTTTCTTTCCCGGATCGAGTATCGGCAATTTTACCCCGGCAGCTGCAGAGGGCTTCCTCAATAGCCTGCATCGATTGCTGCGGCCGGGCAGCGGACTGTTAATCGGCGTTGACCTGGTGAAGGACCATAAGACACTTGAAGCCGCCTACAATGATGAACAGGGCCTTACCGCCGAGTTCAACCTGAATCTGCTGGACCGTCTAAAGCGGGAAATGGGGTTAGCCTTCCACCGGGAACGGTTCCGTCACCGAGCCTTCTTCAACGCAAAAAAATCCCGCATTGAAATGCATCTGGAAAGCCGGATTGCTCAAGTATTGCAACTGAATGGGCACACCATCCGTTTCCGCGAGGGTGAATCGATCCACACGGAAAACTCCTACAAATACTCCGTGCCGGGCTTTCAACGCCTGGCCGTCCGCGCTGGTTTCGCGAGCCGCAAGGTTTGGATAGATGACCAGGGGTTGTTCAGCGTGCATTACTTAACGACGTCCCCGAGCTAATAATGCCTTTGGGCGAGTAAAGGTGGGCACGTCTTAGCGGAGGCAGAGTGAACACACAATGGCTGGTTGTGATGGGGGCCCCGACAAAGGCCCATGCGGTGTTTGGTAATTGTGCGGTACTGGTTACGAATGCGAGCTCTGTCCGTGAAGACCAGTAAGCCTAAAGTCTTGGAGGATCGATTAAATGCCCTACAACAGCAATGTGGGTTGTCTTTTTTCTATTGCCAGACCGTCATTAGATAAATCACCCTGGCCCTGCTAGCGTTATTGCTAACGTGATCGCTTTGACATCGCGTACAGATATCCCGGCCTCCAGGTGCGGGGTAACCTACAGGAGTTCAGCAAATACAGGAGTTCACTATGATGCGCGCACGTTTGATTCGGGCAATGGGTCTTTCCCTCGTGGCCGGTTCCATGGCCATCAGCCTGTCGGCCCATGCGGCCCAGGGGCTTTATTCAGCGGATGACTTGATGGACGCAGACGTCTACGACAGCAGCGGTGAGGAGGTCGGTGAGGTGGAGAATATCCTCATGGACGACAACATGTCGGTCCACTCATTGGTGATCAAGACCGGTGATGTGTTGGGCATGGGTGGCCGTGATGTAGTAGCAGAGCGCGGCACGTTCACTTTGCGCTCGCGTACGGAAGACGGCGGCGACGACGAGTTTGACGATCAGGATTACGAGGTCCACATGGAAGCGACCCAGGATGAGATCAAGACGTTGCCAGAATACGATGAAAGCTGGTGGAACCAGACCAGTGACGCTCTGAGCCAGGCCTGGGAAAACACCAAGGAAACCAGCCGCAGCGCCTGGGAGGACACCAAGCAGGCCACTTCATCCGCCTGGCAGAATATCAAGCAGGGCGCGGAGCGTATGTCTGATGGAGCAGAGGATGAGGTTCAAAATTAATCCGCTCTGATCGGCTCCGATTCAGGGCCTGGCTGCGGTTTCCATAAACCGGTAGCCAACGCCCGGTTCCGTCTGGATATAATTTTGCTCTGTGGGGTCATCACCCAGCTTTTGCCTGAGTCTACCGATCAGGATTCGCAGGTAGTGTGTATCTTTAGTATGGGTGGGACCCCAGATATCCTTCAACAGTTGCGATTGGGTGACGATTTTCCCGGATGCCAGCATCAGAACCTTCAACACTGCAAATTCTTTGGGGGTTAATCTGACGGGCTCTCCATTCACCGTGACCTTTCGCATGGAGAGGTCAATGTGCAACGCGCCATCATCAAAAATCACCGTCGCTTCATTGGGCGGTCCGCCATTGCGGCCATAATTGCGCAACTGCGTTCTGACCCGGGCCAACAGTTCATCCACACCGAAAGGCTTGGTTACATAATCATTGGCGCCGAGATCGAGAGCCTTTACTTTTTCCAGCTCCCGGTCCCGGACTGACAGAATGATGACCGGGACGGGCGACCATTCACGCAGCGCGCCGAGCACATCAGAGCCATCCATATCCGGCAGCCCCAGGTCCAGAATCACGAGATCCGGCGAGTTCCTGGCGCATAGGCCGAGTCCGATTTCGCCATTTTCCGCTTCCAGAAGCTCGTACCCCTCGGTTTTCAGACTGATACGCAGGAAATGACGAATCTTCGGTTCGTCGTCGATGATCAGGATGCAGGGCTTTTCCCGGTTTTGCACTGGAGCAGTCATTCGGAGGACTCTGGGTTATTCTCTTGTTCCGGTGATTCTATCAGTGGAAGAGCAATTTCGATGGTGGCTCCCCGATTATTCGGGCCTGGCAGTGCGCGAATACGCCCGCCATGGGCGGCGACCATGCCGTGACAGATGGCAAGTCCCAGACCGCTGCCATGGGGGCCTCGATCGCCTTCGCCACCTGTGAAGAACATATCAAACACCTGATCCCTCTGATCTTCCGGTATGCCCGGGCCCTCATCGGATATGGCGATAAGGAGCTCATCCGCCACCTTTTGGGCACGAATGCTCAGAGTGGATGCGTCCGGGGCGAACTTCGCTGCGTTTTCCAGGACGTTTACCAGCGCTTGCTCAATCAAGGCAGGGTGCACGAACAGCAGGGGTAAATCATCAGCCACATTTCGCTCTACCCGAACCTTGGCCATCAGGTTTCTGGTGCGTCTCAAAGCCGAAGACAGCATGTCAGTCAGCGCGATCCAGTCTCTTTCAATCTTCAAGGTGCCGTGGCCGAGCTTGGTCATATCGAGCAGGTTTCGGATGTAGCGATCCAGTCTTTCTCCCTCGCCAAGAACAGAGTCCAGCAGGCTTTCCCGGTCTTCTTCCGACAGGCGACTCGACATGGATTTTAATGTGCTCGCTGACCCGATCATCGATGCAAGAGGTGTGCGAAGATCGTGCGATATCGATGACAGCAGGGCAGAGCGAAGTCGTTCGGTTTCTTCGGCGACCCGCGAGGCGGAGAGATTGGCGGCCAGCTGAGTTCGAAACCACGCCAGTCCCAGCTGGTGCACATAGACACTGATTGCGAGTCCCCGATAATACTCAGGTGTCATATCGTCTACCCATAATCCCAGAACTGCGTACACTTCGCCATCCGCCTCGATAGGTTCGAAGCGCCACGGCAAGCTGTTCAGGGTATCCGAGAAAGCGCCGCTGGATTGTATGTTCTGCATTGCCCTTTCAATCGCCGAATAGGCGGCTTCATTCAGAGGTTGTGCCGCCCCCCCACGGTTGACCACTTCAAGGTCACCGTTGTCCGGGCTCCTTTGAACAATAATGATCGGTATCTCCAGTTGTGCGTAAAGCGCTTCGGCCGCTTCACTCCGCACGGATCGGATATCAGGCGCAGAAGCCAGGCGACGGGTGAATCGGAGGTGCGCGTCTATCAGTTCATTTGATGCGCGCAACAGCTGAACCTTGTCTCTGAGGCTGCCTGCAAGGTTCCCGCCGGTGACCGCAATGACAAGGAAGAGCACGACGGTCAGCAGTTCATCCGTATCCGCCATGTGGAACGTCAGCCGGGGTTCTGTAAAGAAATAGTTGTAAGTCAGAAAGCTCAGCACAGCGGTAAACAACGCGGGGCGAATTCCTGTTCGGGTTGCAACCCAGAGAACGGATGTCAGGAAGATCAGGGACAGGTTGCCCAGCGGTAGCATGTTCTCAAGTCCCATCGAGACCGCCGTCGCGGCGCCGACGCTCGCAACAGCCCAAGCGTACTCGGTCCATCTTGTCTGCGTGCCGGAGTCGCCAACCGCGACCAGATATACTTCCCGATTGCCTTTGGATTTGCGCTCATTAGATCTCATAAAGCTACTAGCCGACGGGGAATTCGGTTTTCGCGAAGCGCACATGGGATTTGCGCCGCACGGTGAGGGTGTATCCCAAAGTGAGAGGGCCAAGGCGGCCAATCAGCATCACCGCCATGATTACCAACTGTCCGGCCGTGCCAAGCTCACTGGTTGTACCACGAGACAGGCCAACGGTGCCGAACGCGGAGACCACTTCAAAAGCGATGTCGAGAAAATCGTCCTCGACCAGAATACTAAGGGTCAGCACCCCAACGAAGACGGTTGCCATGCCGATGGTCACCGTCGCCAGTGCCTTAAGTACGGTTTCACTGCTGAGAGAGCGTCGAAAAAAACTGACGTTCAGGTTGCCCCGCAGGAAAGACCGGGTGGCGGCGAGAAGGATAACGAAGGTAGAGATTTTGATGCCACTGGCCGTGGAGTTGGGTGCGCCGCCGATGAACATCAGAAGCAGCATCAGCACGCTGGTTCCGGCGGTCAATGCGCCGATATCGAGAGTGTTGAAGCCGGCTGTTCGTGGCGTCACACCCTGAAACCAGGCTGCCAGAGCTTTATCCCAAAAGCTGTCCAGTGCACCGAGCGTTGCCGGATTGCCAAACTCAAGAAGCAGAATGGCTGCGGTCGCGACCAGGTTAAGAAGCAGGGTGGCCAGCAAGATGACCTTTACGTACACCGACAAACGCGACCAGCAGCGTTTGTCTACGAGTTCCATAATTACGATGTAGCCCAGACCACCTGTAATGAAAAGGGCAGTAACGGACAGGCTGATACCCGGGTGATCGACGTAAGCGGAGAGGCTGTCTGGCGACAACGCAAAGCCAGCATTGTTAAAGGCGGAAATCGTGTAAAACAGCGCCTGGTACAGTCCTTCTGTCCAACCCAGTTCAGGCACAAAAAACAGCCCCAGGAGTACGATACCGATAGTTTCAGCCGTCAGCGCAAAGAGAGCGATCGACCCTCCGGCTCTTCTGGCGGTCTGCAGCGAAATTTCGTTGAATGCTTCCTGGGCGACCAGTTGGTGTTGCAAGCGAAGTTTGAAGCCCAGGGCGAGAGCCGTCAGTACCGCAAACGTCATCAAACCCAGGCCGCCGAGTTGAATCAGGGTCAGAATCACCAGTTGGCCGAATAGAGTAAATTGGCTGCCGGTGTCGACAACGACAAGACCGGTAACGGTAACTGCAGAAGTGGCGGTAAACGCAGCCTCCATCCAGGTAACGGGTTCAACCGCGGCGAATGGCAGTTTCAGCAAACACGCACCGATACCAATGAGTACCAGAAACGATTCAAGCAGGAGCCGGGGAGGGTTGATACGTCGCTCACGGTGTGCCCCCGTACCCGACCTGCGATGGGATACCAGATCCAGAAATTGCGTTCTCATAGGCGGTTGACGAGCTCTCTCAGATCGTCAATCCGACCACCCAGAACAAGACGGTCGCCACTGCGGATCTTCCAGGTATGATCCGGGTGGGGGTGCGCCTCTTTCATCCGCTTCACGACCAGGGCTTCAACCGGTGCACCGTCAATGAGTTCCCCGATAGTCTTGTCCACAAGGTCCTCCGTGGTATGAAAATCCACCACGAAGTAATCATCATCCAGGCTTAGATAATCATGCACCATCGGGTAATTCAGTTCCTGTGAGATCCGGACGCCCATCTCGTATTCAGGTGCGATGATACGGGTTGCTCCAAGGCGCTCCAGAATCCGGTGGTGCTGGTTGGTCAGGGCCTTGGCCCATACCTTTTTCAACCCCAACTCCCGAAGTTGAAGGGTTGCCAGCATGGTGGCCTCCACGTTCCTGCCAATCGCCACTACAGCGACGTCGTAGCTGCCCGCGTTCAGCTCAATGAGGGAGTTTTGATCCGTTACATCGGCAATAACGGCGTGGGTGATTTCTTCGGCCAGCCTGTCGACACGCTGCTCATCGGAGTCAATGCCAAGAACCTCATGCCCGAGGCGGGTAAGCTCGCGCGCGATCGTAGCCCCAAAAACACCAAGGCCTATGACGATGAATTGCTGTTTCTCAATCATGAGCGTTGGTGTCTCCTTGGCTTCCTGGAAAAAAAGGGGTATAACCGCAAATCCTCGCATAGACTGATGGAGGGTTTGCTTTCAACCCCGTAAAAATACCGTAAAAATTCATCGGACGCCGTCCTAAATTTTCCGGAGATATGGTTTGCTTACGCCTTCGAATGCAAACCCGGCCGTAATCAGAGGAGCCCCAAAGAGAGATGGCCGCAACTGGAATGGTAACGGCGAAGATGATTCGTGAAAGTCCCGGGCGATCCTGATTATGGCGCTGTTTAATATATTGCCTGTTGTTCAAATCCTTGGATTCCTGCTGATTTTGCTCAGCTTTCTGATGACGCTGCCGGTAAACCTGTTGATGTTCGGCAACACGCCGGATTGGCTGGCGTTCGTGAAATCGGCCTGTATCTGCTTTATTGTCGGCTTTATCTGCTTCCTGAGTGCTGGGCGTAAACGGCATGCGCTCAAGCAGCGCCAGATGTTCATCCTGACTGTCTCGGCGTGGGTCGTGATTCCCTTGTTTTCCAGCCTGCCACTGTTGTTGAGTGACCTGAAACTCAGCGTTACCGATGCCTTTTTCGAGAGTATCTCCGGTGTCACAACCACCGGTTCCACCGTTTTGAGTGGCCTTGACCATCTGCCGGGCGACATTCTGCTTTGGCGCTCCATCATGCAGTGGATGGGAGGCATCGGAATCATTGGCATGGCCGTGGCGATCCTGCCGTTTCTGAGAATTGGTGGTATGCGACTGTTTGCCACCGAATCCTCCGAGTGGACCGAGAAAGCCGTGCCACGTACTAATCGGCTGGCCCGCGGACTGGTGTTCAGCTATCTGATATTAACCGGTAGCTGCATAGCCGTGTATTGGCTACTGGGCATGGACGTGTTCAACGCGCTCAATCATGCGCTGACTACGGTGTCGACCGGCGGCTATTCCACCTCCGACAACTCGATGGGGCAGTTCGATCAGCTTTCTATCCTTTTTGCGTCGAGCATCTTCATGATGCTCGGGGGCATTCCGTTTTTCCTGTTTGTCAGGCTCTTGAATGGCCAGGCTCAGCCACTTCTGAGAGACCAACAGATTCATTTTTTCATCAAATTCCTGTTGATTGTTGCGGGACTGATTGCCCTTTATCGGGTAGTGAATGACGGAACGTTTCCTCTGGATGCCTTTGTCCACGCCTTATTTAATGTGACATCCGTGGTGACCACCACCGGATATGCTTCTCAGGATTACTCGCTATGGGGACCCTTCGTGGTTGTTGTGTTCTTCTTCCTGACATTTGTCGGTGGCTGTTCGGGATCGACCAGTGGTGGCATGAAGATCTTCCGTTTTCAGCTTTCCATGCTGTTGTTGCGAGAGCAGGTTCTCAGGCTGCTGCACCCAAACGCCGTTATCGCGAGACACTACAACGGGCGGATCATCAGTGATGAAATCGTTGCCTCCAGTGTCGCGTTTTCCTTCATTTTCCTGGCGACACTGGCCGTTGTCGCAGCGATTCTGGCGGCCCTGGGGCTGGATCTGACAACGAGCCTGACCGGTGCAGCAACCGCACTGGCGAACGTCGGACCGGGATTGGGTGACACCATCGGCCCGGCCGGAAATTTCCAGCCATTGCCTGATGCAGCGAAATGGGTGTTGATGATTACCATGCTGCTGGGGCGGCTTGAGCTCCTGAGTGTGTTTGTGATGTTTTCACCTCAGTTCTGGCGCAGCTGAGTAGGGCGAACACCCACACAAAGTGCCAGACAAACTGAAGGTAGAGTCCGTAACTCCGGATTTCTGCCGGTTCAAACCAAGGTTGGCAAAACTACTGGTTATTCGGACTTTCCCTAGCGAAACTTCAGGGCGTTGCTATAGTTCATCCAACTGGGCCTGCTTTCAATATCGACCATCAATTTCGTTTAGGCCGGGCGATGACCACTGACGAATTGAGCGAAATCACTATCAATATTGATCTGGACATATTCCAAATCCTGGAGGCCGCCGATGCGCGGCTTTGAACGGCGCGGCGGGTGGCCGATTTCCTTGGCATTGCTACCCCTGGTTGTCCTTTTGTCCGCCTGCGGAGGGCATGCACGGTTGCCAGCGCAAGCCGGGACCGGCGCTAATCCGGAATTGCCGCCTCCCAATCCCACTCTGATTCCCACCGTCGAGATCGCGCCGGCGGTCGGGTGGCCAGACGGTACCACTCCCACGCCAACCGCGAACAGGGAGGTGACGGCTTTTGCCAAGGGCCTCGACCACCCGCGTTGGCTGTACGTCCTGCCAAATGGCGACGTACTGGTCGCCGAGACCAACGCACCACCAGGGAAAAGCGGAATCGGCGGCATTAAGGGATGGGTGATGAAACGAGTCATGGAACGCGCCGGGGCCGCGGTGCCGAGCGCCAACCGCATCACCCTGTTGCGTGATACCGATGGCGACGGCAAGGCCGAATTCCGCAGTGTGTTTCTCCAGGGTCTGCATTCGCCGTTCGGCATGGCGCTGGTCGGGGACACGTTGTACGTGGCCAACGCCAATGCATTATTGAAAGTGCCCTATCAGAGCGGTGAGACGACCATAACCGCCGCTCCTGTCAAGGTGATTGACCTGCCCGGCAAGGGCGAGGAGTTGAACCACCACTGGACCAAGAGTCTGCTCGCCAGTGCCGATGGTGCCCACCTGTATGTGGGCGTCGGAGCCAATAGCAACGTCGCCGAGAACGGCATGCATGTCGAGCACATGCGCGCCGCGATACTTGAGATTGATGCCGCTACCGGCGCTATGCGGGTATTCGCTTCAGGGCTCCGTAACCCGGTGGGTCTGGACTGGGAGCCGCACACGGGTGCGCTATGGGCTGTTGTCAACGAACGAGACGAACTTGGCAGTGATCTGGTGCCCGATTACCTGACCTCGGTCCGCCGGGGCGCTTTCTACGGATGGCCCTACAGCTACTACGGCCAGCACGTCGATGAGCGCGTGAGCCCCCAACAACCAGAGCTGGTGGCTCGCGCAGTCTCGCCTGATTTTGCCCTCGGCGCGCACGTGGCGCCGTTGGGCCTGGCTTTCAACAACAGCAGCGTGGCCGGCTTGGGTGAGGGCGCGTTCGTCGGTCTGCATGGTTCCTGGAACCGAAGGCCATTGAACGGCTATGAAGTCGTCTTTGTGCCGTTCACCGATGGTCGCCCGACCGGCCCAATGCGGGTCGTGCTGTCGGGCTTCGTGGACGCGGACGGCAACGCCCGCGGGCGGCCTGTGGGGGTGTCGTTGGATGGGCGCGGAGGTCTGCTGGTGGCCGATGACGTTGGCAACTCGGTATGGCGCGTAACAGCCTCTAGACACAGGTAACGGGTTTAACGGCGGAAAAGCGCAGTTTCGGCAAGCGGACACCGATCCCGATGATTACCAGAAAGGGTTCAAGTAAGAGCCGGGGAGGGTTGATGCGTGGGGCAGGGTGTGAGCCCGTGCCCCAAGTTCGATTCGAGACCAGATCAAGAAATTCCATTCTTATCGTTGGTTGATGAGCTCTCTCAGATCGTCAAGCCAAGCTGGAAAAGTTCTAGCGCTGCAGCTCCTGGTACTGCCACATGTGCTGCATTAACTGCTGCATCATCTCCTGATTCTGTTCCATTTGACGCATGCGTGCGTCTTCCTCACCCGCGCCCGTGGGCGAGGTCTGATTCATCAGCTGCATGCTTTCTTGGATCTGCTCCCGATACTGGGCTCGTAGTTCCCGGCGGTTATCAGGGTCCTGGGATTGTTGGATTCGGTCATGCAGTTGGTCCATGGTCTGCAGATGAGTATGCATCTGGTCCTGTAACTGGTCCCGATCCATCATGCGGTCCTGATCCTGATCCTGATCCTGGTCCTTGTCCTGGTCCATCATGCGGTCCCGATCCGCCATACTGCTTCCACTCCCCGACTGGGCGCCGGAGTGACCATTGCCTCCTCCGCCAGCTTGCCCACCCTCAGACCGGGCCAGTTGAACAGACGTCGCGGACTGCTCCTCTGCAGTAGCGGCCAGCGGCACAGCCAGGCTCGCTAATAGAGTTACGGTGGCCAAAGCACCACCCAATTGGGTGCCGACCATGGTTTTTGAAAAGCTATAGTGTTGGGCGCCTCTGTATCTCCCGCACTATTTGTCCCGCCAGCAGGGGAATGACGCTCATTGCCAGAAGTAGAAGCCAGGGCTGCCAGCCCAGGGGCTGGGTCCGGAGCAGGCCAGAGAGCAACGGCAGGTATGCCGCGGCCGCCAGCAACACGATGCAAAGCGCCAATGCTGCCCATACCCAGGGATTGCGCGTTATTTCGTTAAGCAGAATGGGGGACTTCGGGTTCCGAAGAACGAATGTAAACCAGAGCTTGCCGAAAGCGAGAGTGAGAAAAGAAACCGTTACCGCTTCCAGCTCCGTCAATCCCAGCCAGTGATCTGCCAGCAGGAGAGCGCCCAGCACACAGACTGCCAGGAGGGCAGCAAATCCTGTGATCTCCGTCCAGTGGGCCCGGGTCAGCACGGATTCCCGGGGACTGCGGGGTGGATCTTCCATCTCATTTCCGCTGGCCGGGCCCAGCCCCAGAGCGAGAGCGGGAAAGACATCGGTGAGCACATTGAGATAGAGAATCTGCAGAGGAAGCAGCGGCAGTGGCCATCCCGCGCCAATGGCTACTGCCACCGCCAGCACCTCGGCCACATTCGTGGTGAGCATGAACACGACGGACTTGCGGATGTTGCCGAAAATGACCCTTCCCTGCCGCACCGCGGCCACGATAGTTTCAAAGGCATCATCCTTCAGCACCATGTCGGCAACCTGCTTGGCCGCCTCCGTGCCCCGTTTGCCCATCGCAATGCCGATGTCGGCCTTTTTCAGTGCTGGTGCGTCGTTGATGCCGTCACCGGTCATGGCCACGATCTCGCCCCGATTCTGATAAATGCTCACCAGATCGAGCTTCTGCTCAGGGCTCACCCTCGCAAAGATGTTGGCACGGTAGATCTTCTCCTGCTGATCCTCGTCAATATCCTCGGGGGAACCGATATCGCGTCCCAGCATGCCGACTGTCTCCGGGTCATCCTTGCCCCCGACGATCCCCACGGCCCGGGCGATCGCCGTGGCGGTCTCTATCTGATCGCCGGTCACCATCCCCACCCGGATACCCGCCGCTTGACAGGTGTCTATCGCCTTTTTGACGTTTTTGCGGGGTGGATCAAGCAACCCGGCAAGGCCAAGGAAGCACAGATCTTCATAGGGATCGGAATCCTTGGTTTCCGCCCATTTCTCGGCCATTGCCAGAAGTCGCAAACCCTCGCCTGCCAGTTGGCTGGTGCGTTCGACCCATTGGCGGCGTGTCTCGTCATCTAATGGCTCGGTGCCGTCATCCGTCAGGATGTCGCTGCAGACATCCAGCACCGCCTCGGGGGCGCCTTTTACCGCCACGTAATACTGGCCCTCATCGCGGTGAAAGGTGGCCATCTTCTTGAGCCGGGGCTCGAATTGTTCCACCCGGACCTCGGGCCGCTCTTGCAGCAATGATTCCCGTTCCAGTCCCAGGGCTTTGCCTCCCGCCAGAAGCGCGACTTCAGTGGGATCCCCGCGGGGGTTGTCCTCTCCCTGTTGCTGATCGAGGGAAGCGCCATTACAGAGCAGGCCCACCTCCAGGACGCGGCGAACCCCCTCCTTGTTCGCCAATGCCTCGCCGGCCCCGGTTTCCCCAAGCACAAGCTCGCCGGTGGGGGTGACGATTTTCTGCAGCCGCATCCGGTTTTCCGTAAGGGTGCCGGTCTTGTCCGAAAAAATCACCCCGGTTGCCCCCAGGGTTTCCACCGCAGTTAGCTGGTTTACCAGAGCATTGCGGGCGGCCATCAGGTACATGCCGCGGGCGAGGGCAATGGTGGCTACGATAGGCAGGCCTTCAGGAATGGCCGCCACACCGAGGGCCAGTGCCATTTCGATCACCAGCGCGGCTTCTTGATCCCGCACCAGAAAACCCACTGCGGCGACCGCGATGGCAATAAAAATAGTCAATACGGCGAGGCGACGCCCCAGTTGATCCAGTCGCTGCTGCAATGGTGTGACGGTACCCTCGGCCGATTCCGCAAGCGCCGACACCCGGCCCAGTTCCGTCTCCGAGCCAGTGGCTGCCGCAGCGCCCACTGCCGTGCCGTCGGCGATGCTGGTGCCCTTGTAGAGCATGTTATTGCGATCGGCGAGGTCCGTATCCGCTGCCAGGGCATCGGTTAATTTACTTACCGGAACGGACTCACCAGTAAGGGGTGCTTCGTTGACCCTCAGGTGTTCCGCCTCTAGCAGCCGCAAATCGGCGGGGACCAGGTCGCCGGCCTCCAACAGTACGATATCGCCGGGCACGATTTTCGATGCGGCAATCTCCCGTTCACTGCCATCCCGCCGGATTCGGGTCATATGTTCTCCCAACCGGCGCAGGGCGGCCATGGATCGTACGGCCTTCCATTCGCTGAAAAAGCCGATAGCGGTATTGACCAGCAGCACCGCCAGGACCGCGAAACCCTCCGGCAGGCGACCGGTGGCAAACGCCAGAACGGCGGCGCCGCCCAGCAGGTAGATGACGATACTGTGAAACTGCCCCAGAAGAATACGCCACCAGGGCCGGCTTTCCGACACCCGCAGCTGGTTCGGCCCGTAGCGCTTCAACCGCGCCTGCGCCTCGTCGTCCGTCAATCCATTTTCCTTACGGACGTCGAGTTCCGCCAGAGTGTCCTCGATCTCGGCAGCATGCCAGTTGTGTTTGTCGGGGGCGTTCCTTTCACCTTCGCTTTTCGAATCCATTGGATCGACCTCACTCATTCAACTGTGGCATTTCTGCTGCTGCGGCTGAGGAAAACCTTAAAATTCTGTCCGGGCTTAGTTGACGACTACATTCGTTCCAATCCGACCACTTCAACATGGTCCCTATCAGATAAAGTTGCGTGGAAAAGCCAAATCCCAGTTGGGGCTGGTGACCTCAAGGTCGATCTCCTCGATGCGATAGCATCCGTTGTCTTTGATGACCTCTAGGATGGAGAGATCTTCTGCCAGATCCCTATGAACCAGCCAGTTGTGATGGGCAGGCTCAATGAGGGTAATTGCAATCATGACGTCCGGGAACTGCCGCTGCGGCGACGCAAAACCATTCTCAAGTCGGCCTTTGAGTTTGCCGATCCCATCCGCTATCAGGCTTCGCAGCCAAGCGCCAGTTTTGTTCCGCAGCCGTTCCATCCGGGTGATCCGCCCCTGGTGCCATCAGCCGATCCAGAAAGCCCTTGAGCAGGGCAGGAGCGTTCGTCCTGAACGCTTTCCTACGGTTTTACATGATGTCGGCCCCGATCATTCATCTGAGGCTGAGATTACTTGTTCTGATATATCAATTAGCCAGCTACAACTTCCCAATAAACGGGGTTGAACTGAGGAGTCAGCTCGGGCGCAAGCGATAGCCCACACCGGATACCGTCTCGATTCGGTCCGCCCGCGCCCCTAGCTTGCGACGCAGGGTGCGCACCACCGCATCTACCACATTACTGCCGCCTTCATAGCGGGTGCCCCAAACATCCCGCAATAGCTCTGTGCGGGATACCGCTTTACCCTGACTGGCCTGAAGATGCTGCATCACGCCGAACTCCAGAGGGGTTAGTGCCACCCGGGCGTTATCCAACAGCAGCTCACGCGCCTCGGGATCCAGCAGATCCAGTTCCGTATGGACGCCCAGTTCATTGGCGGCAAGCTTTGCCAACCAGCCGTCCACGGAAGCCGGACCGAAGTCGAGAACGGCACTGGGGTAGAGATTGCCGTCGAGGCTAACCTCCCTCCCGGCCAGCACCTCAATGCCCAGGCGTTGGGCTACCGGTGCATAAGCAGCCAGGTTACGGGCGGTGAGATACACCCGGCGCAGCGCCGGTCGCAGCTCCATATAGGTGCGCTTGAGATCCAGCCACACTGCCGCCTGGGCCTCGCTGGGTGAATCCCCCTCGTCCAGGCTCAGCCAGCGACGACAAAACAGGGCAAGCTCACCCCCGGCCATGGGCTTGTCGCGCAGGTGACGGCACCACTCACGGGTCACTGGGTCGTCCAGCAACCAGCGAGGTTCAACCTGATCCGAGCGCAACTTGCAACACAGCCCCAAGGCCTCGCCGTCCGCTCCCCGCACCACGGAAAAGGCCGGGGGCATTCGACGCCACCACTGCACCATCGCCGCAGCGGCCTCTTCACCCTCATGGGCCCGGATGATTGCGGTCAGTGCTTGGGCATCCCCGGGTTGGGCGACCTCCACCGAAAACTGTGGAGTTCCGCTTGGAAAGAAGGCTTCCCGGACTACCGGGTTCTCAATGAGATACAGCATATCGGCGGTGTAACGCCAGAGGTCACCGCTGGAGGCAGACTCCGCTTCCGCACGCAACTGGTGCCAGGCAGCTCTCCGGTAGGTAAGGTGGCGACTGGGATCACTGGCATGGAGTGAACTGGCAATGGCTTCGCGAACGGCATCATGAATGATCAGACCATCGCTGGTGGTGTCCACGAACGGCAGCTTGCGCAAACGCTCGTACCCATCATGGGGCACCAGCTCCGGAAACAGAGCCCCTAACAACGATACGGTGGTCCGGCGGGTAATGGCTGCACCTTCGAGGATCTGACGGGTAGTCGTATCTTCCACGTCCTTTAGGAAGATGTGGGTCAGCTCCTCCAGGGCATGTTGCAACGGTGCCTGTGGCAGCCAATGGGTGAACGGCTCCTCCCTTGCTGCGGCGGCGGCCAGCTTCAGTGCCAGGGGATGACCGTGGGTGGCATGAACAATCACGGAAGTAGCCTCAGGCTGGACACCCAGAGAGGTCAGAAGCTTGGCCGCTTCACAGCCGCTGAGGGGCTTTACCGGGACCGATTTCAGTAACCAGCCCCAGCCCGGAGTCGCATGCCAGGCCGCCAACGGCCGTTGGCGGGCGAAGAACAGCACCCGTACATTTTCAGGCAAATCCGGCACAAAAACCTGTCGCAGCCAGGTGTCGAGAAGCCGGAAAACCTCGTAGGTATCGAACGCCAGCACCATAGTGCCCCCGATGCTTTCCAGACGCTCGAACAGCGTCTCGACATCCGGATACACGCCGCCCATGGCTTCCCCCAAGGCCTGCAGCAGCCCCGGTTCTGTCGGTTCCACATTGCGGCAGTCCAGGTTGATCACGGTTGCGCCCCGGTTTCTGGCCGCGCGGGTAAAATGGTCTAGCAGCGCTGTCTTGCCAATGCCGGCGATGCCATGCACATGCAATACCCGAGGGCCTTCCGGGTCCAGCACTGAGAGCAGGGCCGCTATCTCGTCCTCGCGACCAACGAAGTTTCTGTGCGCCTGAACTGCCAACAGATCTGACATTCGCTGCGACATAATGGGTCCCTCTGCTTGACCATTATAGGTCTCAGGCTTCCTACCCGCAGCATTTGTTCATTTTATAGCCGCCAGAGAATTGAAATTCTCACAATATCCTCATGATTCCATCACCCTCCCTCATGATTTCAGCGCTATAACAGGTATAGCAGTAAAAATTTCAGATATAGGGGATCAACGTTATGTCCACACAATGGCAAATGCACGGTGATTATCTTGAGAGTTGCAACTGCAAGGGAGCTTGTCCTTGCCTTTTCTTAGGCTCGCCCACTGAAGGCAACTGCACGGCCCTGGTGGGATGGCACATCGCCAGCGGACGTTACGGCGATGTCGATTTGGGGAATCTGAACGTGGTGGTTGCACTGGACTCTCCGGGACCTATGGCCGAGGGCAACTGGAAAGTGGTGCTCTATCTCGATGAGCGGGCCAGTGACAGCCAACAGGAGGCCCTGGGAGCAATATTCGGCGGCCAGGCCGGTGGCCATCCGGAACTGTTGGGATCGATGATCGGTGAGGTCCTTGGAGTTGAGCCGATGCCCATCGATTTCGTAATTGAACAGGGTCGGCGACACCTCAGAATTGGCGAATCGGCAGGAGCCGAAATATTCGCCATTGAGGGGCAGGGTGGTGAAGAAGTGGTCATACGCAAGCACCCCTTGGCGGTAGCGCCGGGGCAGGATCTGATTGTTGCCAAGTCCCGGGCCCTGCGCCATCAATCCCATGGCATCAACATGGACGTTAGTGAGCGCACGGCGTACTACTCCCCGTTCAGTTACACCGGGCCCTGATCAGGAGGGGATGATCATGGAACTGACAATGACGCGGATACAGTCGCGGCAGCGAATACTCATTGGCGCCGCCCTGGTGGCGCTGACGCTCCTCGCCTGGGCCTATCTCCTGATGCCGGGGGGAGAAACCACCATGGGGGAGTCCATGGCCAACAGTCTGACCATGCTGGCACTGAGCGTCATCATGTGGAGCGTCATGATGGTGGCGATGATGCTGCCCGGAGCTGGTCCCATGATCCTGACCTACGCCAGAATACACCAACAACGCGAGGCCAATGGAAGCTCAACCGTACCCATCTGGGTGTTCCTGGCGGGCTACCTCACCGTCTGGGTGGGCTTCGGAATCTCCGCAGCCGTGCTGCAATGGGGCCTGCACCAGAGCGCGCTGCTGAGCTCCGCCATGGGCAAGGTGGGGCCGCTGCTCGCGGCTGGCCTATTGATCACGGCAGGGGCATTTCAGTTCAGTCACCTCAAGCAGGCCTGCCTGAGCAAGTGCCGCTCGCCCCTGAGCTTCCTGATGACCGAGTGGCGCGAAGGCACTGGGGGTGCACTGGTCATGGGTATCCGCCACGGCGTTTTCTGCACCGGCTGCTGCTGGGCGCTGATGCTGCTGATGTTTGTGGGCGGTGTCATGAGCCTGGGCTGGATGGTCGCGCTGGCGCTGTACTTCCTGGCAGAGAAACTGCTGCCCGGCGGTGAATGGATCAGTCGACTAACCGGCGTTGCACTGATGGGCGCCGGCGTTGCAATGCCGTTGGTGGCGGCAATGACCTGACTGGAGGCGAACAGGAACTGCCCCGCAGTGATTGGGGAAGCGAGCACTCCGGCGCTGTCGTGCAGGCCGGAGTGCCAGGCGTATCGCCCCGGCCGGTTGAAGGTGGCCACAATCCGTACCACCTCGCCCGGCTGCACTTTCACAGTATCCTTCCAGCCGGCCTCGGTGGCGGCGGGAGGCTGCGGTTGGCGTATATCAGTATCCATGGGCGGAAAATAATATTTTTGCTCTGGATGACGACAGAAAGTGCTAAGTTTACGGTTACGAAGACGACATTTGGCTAAAGGATAGTAGAGATGATGCGAACAGAGTTTCTCCAGAATTTGATCAAGCAGCTTTCGCCAAAGCTGGACTCGACGACCTATGTCTACTGCACAGTTCCCAAGGCAAAATACGGCGAACTGGAGCACCTCAAGCCCATTGTGAGCATTGCCGAACTGGAGGGGCTGACACTGGTCATTCCTCTCGAGCAGGCTAAAGCCGAAGGCCTCGACTACTACAGAATCTTCCGCCGCATCACTCTTGAGGGCCACTCCAGCCTCGAAGCGCTGGGACTCACTTCTGTAGTAACAAGCCTGCTTGCCGAACGGGGCATTACCACCAATGTCATCGCAGGGTTCTATCACGACCACATTTTTGTACCCAGCGATCGAACCGATGAGGCCTTGAAAGCGCTTCATGAGTTGGCCAGTAATCCCACTGGGTGAGGACCGGCAACCAGCCATATTTTGCGCCGGCAGCGAGGAGTTTCTGCTCTACTTCTTAATAGTCTGCGTTTTGCCGGCGGCATATCTGAGCGCAACGGCCAAAGTGAAGAATGCCGCCAAGCCACCAAATAGAGTAATCACAGGGATAACGTTCATAGGTTGTAAATCCTCCAGTGGTTTTATCGTCAAGGACAAATCCTCGAGTGCTGTATTGTGTTCAAGCTCATCATTAGTGTACGAGGAGAATGCTCGCTAGGGCGTATGCAGAAACCATTATTGCCGGTATGCAAATACCCGTATCTTTGGACGATCACATAAAGCACTAGACCTGCCTAACTCGTGGAACCGGGACACCTATTAGACAGCCAGAGCTTGGCGGGAACTGCTAAGGAACAGCGAATTGGCGATGAACCAGGACGAAAGGACACACCACCGAGTCGCACCAAAACTTGCATCGTTGGCGGTTCTTTTGCTGGCTACCCTTGCGATGTATGTAAGCCAGGGGTTGACTCATACGCTGGCCCCGCTTGGGCTCGCTCTTGCAAGACACGCTCTGGCAACCATTCAGCGTCGCCGCAATCACCTTGTGCCTGGCCGCCGTACCGGTACTGTTCTGGCGCACTGATGCGCCGCCAATCCCCACCCGTGCTCCTGCTAGCTGGAGACGTATCACAAGCGTCTCGCCAGTCAGTCTGGTAACGGCCTCTGCGGCCGGCTTTTCCGGGGGTGCGTTTACCGCGCTGGGGCCAATCTACGCCGTCTCGTTGGGCCTGGACATGTCCGGCGTCGCAGCTGCTAATGAGCGTGCCCGTTATTGTTGGCCTTAATTCTGCAATGGCCCGTGGGAGCGCTGTTGGACCGTTAGGAGCGCCGCCGGGTAATGTCTGGCGCAACCCTGGTCTGCGCCAGCTTCGCAATCACCCTTATCTGGGGCCAGAGCCTCGGTCTGGCTGCAGTCTACTGTCTTCTGGCTGGCTTCCTGGGCATTCTGTACGCGCTTTACCCACTTGCCCTAGCCCATGCCAACGACCGCGTCGGAACTCCCACCGATACCGCTGATATCGGCGCTGGGCTGCTGTTGTGCTATGGCATTGGCGCGGCGGCGTCGCCCTTGCGGTGGGGCCAGAATCGGGTTTCCTGGTGGCCACGGCAGCTCTGGCTCTCACCCGCTTCTACATCCTGTAGGATGTTCACCGCCATGCCCGGATCGCCATCGTTGATAAGGGCGCTTACACCAACCTCCCTTCCTCAACCCCGGAAGTGTTTGAACTGGAGCCGCGGACGGTCCCCGATCCCGTGCTTGAAAACGACCTGACCACTAGCAGCCCGGATAAGTCAAAGAACCCGGAATTTTAATCAGACCGATATCCTGGTTGTGCATATACTTTTATGGTTATTCATCCGTTACCGAGGAGGTTTGAAAATGCCTACTCCCAGCCGCGAGGAGCTTCTGGATGAGCACCAACCCCAGGCGGTGCACGCCCGGCTGGCAAAGCCAATGCGAGCATCAACACTACCTGATGCTGTTCTCGGAGGTATTGATGGCTGTGTCACTACCTTTGCGGTGGTTTCCGGTGCTTTCGGTGCGGGCTTCTCGCCACAAGTTGCATTAGTCCTGGGTTTCGCCAATTTGGCTGCCGATGGCTTCAGCATGGCGGTGAGCAACTATGAGGCTGGCCAGGCACAATTGGCTCAGATTGCCAGCGCAGAACAGATCGAACATCAACATATCGCCCTGGTGCCAGAAGGTGAGCGAGAAGAGATTCGCCAACTGTTCCAGGCGAAGGGGTTTGAGGGAGAGCTGCTTGAGCAGGTAGTCGAAGCCCTATGTCATGATCCGGAGGTATGGGTCTCTACCATGTTACGAGAAGAGTATGGGCTTTCGGCTGCTGGAATGAGTCCTTTGCGATCGGCTCTGACCACCTTCGCGGCATTCCTTTTGATCGGAGCTTTGCCCCTATTGCCCTATGCTCTGCCAGGGTTCAGTAGCACAACTCAATTCCTGGCCAGTCTTGGTGTCGCAGGGTTGGTGTTTTTAGGCATCGGTATGCTGAAGAGCGCGGTCTATGGTGTGCCGGTTTGGCGTTCTGGGCTACGCACATTGTTAATGGGTACTGCAGCAGCCGGGTTAGCTTTTGCTACCGGCTTTTTCGCGCATGGGTTACTTGGTGGCTGAGCATTCAAGTTCTGATTTAGCTGGGGCAGGTTACAGTTGTAGGTGAGGGAACTCGTCTTCAGTCGGGATGGGGTTATTGATGAATCGTTCCGCTCGCATCCTGCGGCGGAGCCGAGACTTAATCGTCTTATGCAACTTCGATTTGCAGGTGCTATTCTTGAAGTTAACCGGAGGAATGGTTGTTTTGCAGAGGTACCACTGAAAACCCTGTTTACCAGTGTTTATCTCCCGGCTCTTCAGTGTTTTCCAACATGCCTGTCCAGGTTTTGCCTGCAGCGAGGAACTCATGAAACCGTGCAAAGCAATAGCAATGATAGCCGTGCTTATCTTTACAGCTCCTCTGAATACACTTGCCCAAAGCGACACCAGTCGCGTGCCATTATTTGAAGGGCTGGGCGGTCACCAGCACTCCATCACCACTGACTCCGAGCTGGCGCAGCGTTATTTTGACCAGGGCCTGGTGATGGCCTTTGGCTTTAACCATCCCGAAGCTCACCGGTCCTTCCTGCAAGCCGCCGAACTCGACCCGGATGCCGCCATGGCCTGGTGGGGCGCGGCCTGGGTACTTGGCCCCAACATTAACTCGGCCATGAACCCCGAGAATGCCCCGAAGGCCTGGGAATTACTGCAAAAAGCCCAGGCTACCGCAAGCAAAGCCAGTGCGCGGGAGCAGGCCTATATCAATGCACTGGCAAAGCGCTATGGGCCCGAGACCATGGACGACCGATCCTCGCGGGATGAAGCCTTTGCCAAAGCAATGGGGGAGGTTGCTGCAAACTACCCCGACGATCTCGATGCCCAGGTAATCCATGGCGAATCGTTGATGAATTTAACACCGTGGGATTATTGGCAGGAGAACGGCGAGCCAAAGGCGCAGACCGAAAGGATTCTCAATACCTTGAAGAGTGTCCTGCAACGTAAGCCTGACCATCCTCACGCGAATCATCTACTTATTCACACGGTGGAGGCCAGTGATCCGCGCCAGGGGCTGGACGCAGCCAAGCGCCTTGAGGATCTGGTGCCCACTGCCGGCCATTTGGTACACATGCCGGCCCACATATACATGCGAGTCGGTCAGTACCACAACGCCACTCAAGCCAATCTCCGTGCCATCGAGGCCGACCAGCGTTACCTGGAACAGGTGGATCTACAGAGTGTCTATCAGCTGGGTTACGTACCCCATAATTATCACTTCGGCTGGTCCACCGCCACGCTTGAAGGTCGCAGTGAGCTGGCAATCCGGCTGGCACAGGACATGGCAGGCATGGTCGATACCGAAACCATGCGCCTGCGCCCGCTGACCACGCTCCAGCACTACTGGATAACGCCGGTATACGCCTACGTCCGGTTTGGCAAATGGGACAGGATCTTGAACCTGGACGAACCGGCCGAGGACCTGGTCTACCCCCGGGCGGTCTACCACTATGCCAGGGGCATGGCCTATACCCGCCAGGGCAATCAACAAGCCGCCAGAACTGAACTGGGGAGACTGGATGAGCTACGGACTGATCCGAGTCTGAAGTGGGTGACTGTCTGGGGTATCAACCAGAGCCAGCACATTCTGGAAATCGCCGCCCACTCGCTTTCGGGAGAAATCGCAGCCACTGAGGGGGACTTTGAAGTCGCCATCGACAGGCTTGAGCGCGCGGTAGAACGCGAAGATGCCCTGAACTACGACGAACCTCCGAGCTGGTATTACCCGACACGCCAGGCCTTAGGCGCAGTCTTGTTGCAAGCCGACCAGCCTGAACGTGCAGCGCAGGTGTACCGGCAAGACCTGCTGAAATTTCCTGAAAACGGCTGGTCACTGTTCGGCCTGATGAAGGCGCTTCGACGACAGGGGAATGTACAGGAAACCGAAAAAGTACAACGCCGCTTTCTCAACGCCTGGCAACACGCTGATCTGGTTCTTACCGACTCGCGGCTCTAACAAGCTGCATAAGTACCGGTGGCCGTTAAATCAATGTCCCAGTACATCGGTTTCGTTTTTCTTCGCGTTTTTCTCCTTCTTTTTTTCCTTGGCGGTTAAAAGCGGTTTCTTTTTTGTGTCTTTCTTTCTGTCCTGGCTTTTACTCATGCGATCTGTCCACCTCTGACTGTGGGTGATTTGGCGTTAACGCATCTGTCTGATGCATGTTTTCAGCATCCAGTATGAACCCAATTTCGAGTAACTGATAGGATTTGGAGCGTGGCTCACACATTGGCAATCGCTCATCCGACCTGGCACTCGTGAGGGGCTTTCCAGAACGCAGCCAGACTCCAATTTTTTCAGTTTTCCGAAGCTCCGCTGGACCGTGTGCCATTTTCGTGAGCTTTTGCCGACTGAGCAGGTCAGCCGTGGAATTGGCGCACCGGCTTCACTTGAGTACGGCCTCGATGAGACCGGCAAACGCGGAGCCATGTCCATGACCAAGTCTATGACGGGCCTGCCTGCGGAAATACTCGTGGTTGAAGGAAAGCTGGACGACAATGCACTGGTTTCCTCCATCGTTCCAGAGCTTGCCGACAGTGCATTCGGATCCGCAACCGTCCGGCAGGTAATGGATATGACCACCGGGCTTGCCTATAGCGAAGACTACTCCGATCCCGACGCCGACATCTGGATATACTCCAGGGCGGCCAGCCCGTTACCAAAGCCTACAGGCTATGAGGGGCCCGATGGCTACTTCGAATACCTTCAGACTGTTAAACCCGAAGGCGATCATGGTGATGCGTTCCATTATAAAACGATCAACACAGATGCCCTTGGCTGGATAATCTCCCGTGTATCCGGTTTGCTTCCTATCCAACAGCGAAGAACGGAAAGATAGATCCGACTTCCTTGCCAGCTTACCAGGCGGTGGCCGAGTACCTGTTGTTGGGGCGGTAATGGAAGACCACAGAAAGTACCAAACGCCCCCTAACGACAAATCAAATGCTTGCGTGGCTTATTCCACGCAAAGTACTAAATTCGTCGTCCAACTCAAAAGTTCTATACCTATGCTGAAAACGGTTAGTCTGGAGGGGAGCAGGTCACCCCGGCGATATTTAAGATAGTGCCAACCTCAGTAGTGGAACCAGCCCAAACCACAACACATAGACAAGCGAAGTAACCATCAGCTTATCAATACGACCGGGCGCGCGATCAACTCGAATATGTCGAGACAACAGCCACGTCAGCACGGCGGCGTGAGGGACGACTAGCCACGTAATGCCGGTGTAGGCGCCACCGGCCAGTCCCCAAACGTCCCATGCCAGCGCGGCTGCAGCGGAGAGCAGGACAAACAAGAGCGCGATACGCAGCGCGTTCTTGAATCCAAGGCGTACCGCCAATGTGCGCTTGCCCGCCGAGGCATCCGCATCAAGGTCCGGTATCCCCGACAGCGTGATGGAGGGCAGTATTCCCAATAACATCGGCACGCTCAGAAGCCATGGCGTGGGGTCGTGCCAGACACCGCCCAGGAATATGAAGCCGCACAGCAGCACCCCGATACTGTGGGTGACCGCCACGTCCACCTCGCCCAAACCACGATAGCTGAGCTTCAACGGCGGCGCCGTGTAGCCGATGGCAAGGACGGTCAAGACGCCAAGCACCACGATAATGGCAGCGGGAGCCGCCGGGGACAGCGACAGCAGCCAGATCGTGCCGGCCAACAGGCCCGTTAGCGCAACCCCAATCCCGGCCTTGACCTCCCGCAGACTTAGCGAACCGTCAACCAGTACACGCGACCCGCCGGTGAAGGCGTTGAAGTAGCGATTGCTCCGGTCCGTGGGCAGATCGACCACCTCATTGATCAATACGGTTGCCACTTCCAGCAGGAAGAGGCAGAGGTAGCCGACCCAGAATACCGACGTCCCTAGCACTGGGTTGCCGGGAGAAGCCGCGAGAGCGCCGATGGCATAGGCCACCCACGACATTGGATAGAACTGCAGCCGCAGGCTTCTCAGCCAGGCGCCAGTTTTGTGCTGCAGCTGTTCCATCGGGGTGATCCGACCTTGCTGTAGTTGCCGGCCCTGTCGTTCGGCGCGGGCGAGCCAGGCCTTGCGTTGATCCGCGCTGGCGTTCTTGACGGAGCCAAATACCAGCGAACGCACCGGCCGTATGCCACAAAACCCCAGGGTCGCCCGTGCCAGGGCATTCTTACCGGGTTGCCGGTACAGCAATCGATGCACAAGGGGAGGAGTGTCCATGGTGGTGATCAGCTGTGCGGAGCGGTCTTGCAACAGCCCTTGATAGCCGATGCCGCCTTCGCAGGTTCTGAAGGCGAAGCCTGGTGCCATGAGCCGATCCAGAAAGCCCTTGAGCAGGGCGGGAGCGCCACCCCACCAGGTGGGATAGACGATTACCAGATGATCCGCCCAAAGAAAGAGCTCCCGCGCCCTGCCCAGGTCGTCTTCAAGCGGCT
Organism: Marinobacter guineae; assembly: GCF_002744735.1. Classification (GTDB taxonomy): domain Bacteria; phylum Pseudomonadota; class Gammaproteobacteria; order Pseudomonadales; family Oleiphilaceae; genus Marinobacter; species Marinobacter guineae. The sequence goes on from NZ_KZ319339.1 coordinate 142,140, forward strand.
GATCGTTGGGGGAGGGCGTGTGCAAGTGAGGATCGAAATCCAGTTCTGACAGGTCTAGCCTGCGCAGCTGCATCCCTGCCGCGCGTGCGCCGCGGCAGAAGGCCTCCGCCAACGCTCCGCAAAAGCTGTCGGCGCGGGGATGCCCAAGAATAACCAGCACGTTTATCGGCCGTTCAGTCGGTCCGAGTCCCTCAGTCAGCATGATGTTCGTCCTGAACGCTTTCCTTTGGTCTGTGGCGGTTCTTTACACTTTCTGTAGTCGTCCACATATCTCACAGCTGGTTAAAGTTTAGCCAGCAACTCATCTTCTGCCTAGTTTCCTTGCAGTTGACGTTACCCTATAGTTCGTCAACCGACCCCGGTTTCTTGCGGTTTTTCGGGCTCTTGCCATACTGAAGAAAGCGGAATAGGGCGTTTTATCAACCCTGTAATTCCTCCCATGAATTGACAGAACCCCGAAAAGGAAATGTCAAAATCCATCACCAGCGCGCGATCATTTCCGCGCCCGTCTCGAAATACGCGTTCGCTCGGGTTTCAGGAACGCCCCCTGGTGTCGTTCCCGATCACCGAGGTGACCATCGATTGGGACCGGCTCATCGACAAGCGGCCCCTGTTGTTGGAGACCCTCGACACCATGCCCAAGTACCTGCTCAAGCCGGAGGTGCTGACGCTGTTGGAGGCCGAATCCCACCCCATGCACCGACTGATCCTGGATCTGATGTGGTGCACCGGCGCGCGGGTCTCCGAGGTCCTTGCGATCACGCCGGCCAGCTTCCGCGACGACGGCTACGACTTCGGGGTAATCCTCAAGACGCTCAAGCAAGGGGCCGGGCGGCCGAGCAAACGCAGCCTGCAACGCTCGCCCAAGCGCTTCATCCCCATTCTTGATAGAGACTTTCAGACCCGGATCCAGAGCTACTTGTGGATGGGGAAGTTTCGGAAGGACGAGCGGATCTTTCCGATCACGCGCCAGGCGGTCAGTGCTAACATCGACCGGTTAATGGAGCAGGTGGGGGGAGAGCCGCCCTTCAAGATTGGGTGTCACACATTTCGGCACAGCTTTGCGGTGCACCTGCTCCTGCACGGGCGGCCGCTGAGGTTTGTGAGCCAACTGCTCGGGCATCGAAGCGTCGAATCTACAGAGGTATACACGAATGTGCTCACGTTCGACGGTGCGCATTTCCTAGAAGGGGTGGAGTTTCATTAGCTTCGTGTTTTCCGAAAGGGGGGCTGAAAATTTACGGGGCTCCAAATCTGCTAGTCATTGATTAAGAGACTAACATGATCAGGTCATTAATTTTAAGGATATCCAGAAAACCCTAGGTAAATATGGCTAAAACGTATAGGACTCTTGAAACTGTGATAAATAAAGCACTTGCGACGAAAAAACGCACTAAGCTGAAAATAAGAAACACTATAAAAAGAGCAAAAAAATCTTTGGTTCTTTTGCAGGCTAAGACCTTTCAGCGTTTATATTACATACAGAACTTAGTGTCCCGTTTAAAGTCAATTTATGGTGGAAAGATAGCCTTCCTAGCTTTAATTTCGCTTTTAGTTATAAGCGTATTTTTTACACCGTTACTTCAACTTTATATTGAACCGTACTTCTCAAAAACAGGCAGACTTGATCTACTGCGGGAATTTTTTCTTTCTCTTGGAGGTGCTCTTATAGGTGCTACGGCGATCGCATTTTCACTAATCATGTTTGCAATGCAAGTAAACGTTGAACGTATGCCTCACGGACTATTCAGAAAATTCAGTTCTGATGCAAAGCTGCTTGGATCCTTTATTGTCACGTTTTCACTGGCTATCGTTATTGCTGGACTGTCATTCCTACCTGAAACGTCCTGGGTCGCTGGCGCTATTGTGACAACAGTTTTGTGCTCGTTTTTAATTATATTGCTATTTGTACTAGCATACCGTCGAGCACTTACCTTGATAAGCCCCACAATGCAGTTGAGCTTATTGGTCAATGACACAAAAAAGAGCTTCAGAAAATGGGACAGAGCCGCAAAACGCACAACGCCTATATTTCAAGAAAAAGATAAAAATCAATCAGAGCTTGGGGACGTCAGGGGCGAATTCGACATGTACCGTTTGACCTATTTTCAGTTGCATCCAAACTGGACATCATCTGCTGAGCAAGCGATTTACTATTGCATTACCTTCGCAAGACGATACGCAGAGCAGGGAGACCACGAAGTATCCCGAGTAGCCCTTAATGGAGTAGTTGCAATCAATTCTTTCTACGTCAAAGCGAAAGGAAGAACATTTTTTTCGAACAACTATTTTTTCGAAAATCTCCTGGCATCTGACAGCTTTTTATTAGGGACACTTGAACATTTCAGACAAAATATTCAAATTGGAATATCGAGGAAAGACGAACAATTTATTGAACAGAACTATCAAAGCTTGTTCCAGCTAACGCGAATTTATTTATCCATAGAATATGGAGATTTAGTGTCCTCAAAATCTCATGCACATTTGGTTGCAGGCTACCTGGAAAAGGCAGTAGAAGATACCATTCCACACAATATGGCTGATGTGTTAATCCAAGGTGTTTCAGTACTGGGAAGTACGGCTAGGCTTATTGTTGCCCATGACAGGAGTGTACATATCGGCTCTATCTCAGAAAAGATTGGATTCGCTGGCTGTACAGGGGTTGTAAATAAAAACTACCAGGCAGTGTCTCAAATAGCAGTTAAGCAGCTTGCCACTCTTACGTTTGATTTGCTGCGCAGTAGGTCTGCGGATATAGATTTTGCCATAAAACAAGTAAGAAACCAGATAAAACTAATTGCGGAAATGTACCTTAGTACACCTGACACGCCGCTGATGAGTACTCACAGTTCGAGCCTGGCCCCTTACTACTCTGGGACTAGCGAGAATTCCTTAATGGCTTGGTTGACAGAATTGACCAATGCCTTATCAGAAGCTGACTCTAATAATAAGGATGCAAATCTTGTTATAGGCAATATTTCTGAATGGGGAAGTGACCTCTACCAAACTGAAAAAGAGCTACTATTGCTATCAATCGAGAAAAAATCTCATCTCACATTTGACCTTGTTCATTGGATTGTTTACATCACAAAATTACTGTTGGCGATTTCTTGCTCAAAGGCTTGTGATCATCATCATACAGACAAGCTCAGAAAGTCTGCTATGTGGCTAATTTGGGTACTTTCTTGGGTGCCTGGTGATGAAGAGACCATTAAATTTCTAGAGACTTTTCGTATTGCCGACACCATATTTGAATCTGCGGTTGATGCCCATAAGAGAGACTGTGCTACCGAGGCTCTAGAGGTTAGAAAATTACTTCTGAACTGGACACATAAGTCGGGTAAATATCAGACTGGGTGGGCAACTTTGGAAAAAGCGTGCTGTGGCTTAGCCTGCTTAAACATTATTCTTGGCCTCGCTGATGATTTACTTTTAGACGAAATTGATGCTTACCTTACTACACAAGAGGCGCCTAGTGTTGATATCAGATCTCGAACTGCCAGAGACCTTCATCAGGAAGCAGAAGAATATCGAGAAGGGTATGGGCATGGCGCGATAGATCTGGCGATGTCAGCAGTAGATCAAGAAATACTGAGAATACTGTTGCACAAAATAGCTGATCATTTGTCACCTTAAACTGGCCACTAGGATCTTCTGACCGAGAACCTGAAGAAAAGGTGTTGTCCTAAATCCTAAGGGCAGCAGAGACGGATTTGGCGCCATTCCGCTTGGTCGTTTACTGGATAAAATTTATTGTGTTCCCTTATTTTTCTGGGCCCCATATAGGAGTCCAGCATCTCCAAGGGCTTCTTTGAGCGACTCCTCCGGAAGCTCCTCGTATATTAAAGTGGTTGAAGGTGACACATGGCCCGCAATTTTTTGAGCAATTTTCACGGACCTTCTTTGTTCATGGATAATGTTCGTCATCAGCGTTCTTCTTCCGCTATCAGGGCTGACGCTATTTCACAATCGAAATTAACCGCTAGAATCCTAGACATTGATCGTCCTAAAGGCGCCATTCGAGAAAAAACCGAAAACGTTCAGAATCATCGAGATATCGAGTTGATGAGTAGTTTAGTGGTTTGCGTGAAAGTTTAGCTCCTTGTGTGGAAAGGTTTAGCACTTTGTGTTGTCGTTCATAAAATCCGTAATAATGTTATTTCAACGCATACTAAACTGCGCATAATGTATATTATGTTAAATACAGCATGTGCTTCGATAACCGTTGCCTAGATCAGGCTGAAATCCTGACTGGAAAATCATGGAACCCACACCCGACTGGGAGAAGGTCTGAATGGCCTCGGAGCTGGATCGGATTAACTCGGATCAATTCTATATGCTCGGTACCACACAGCACCCTTAAAGCTGTACTATATTTTACATGATTTTACGTTTTACCGGTTGGCACAGGGAGGACACCGGGATGGCGACGGAATACGCATTTTCGTTCGATAATCAGAAACCGCAACCAAATCACCTGCTAGCCGCACTACAGGCAGACAGCATGGCGCGTCTGCGCCCCCATCTGAAGTTCGTTTATCTTCCCTTGGGGGAAGTGCTATACGAGCCTGGCCTGAAAATGCACCATCTCTATTTTCCGACTGATTCCATCATTTCACTGCTGTACGTTACCCATGATGGTGCGTCCACCGAAATCTCAGTGGTTGGCAATGAAGGTGTGCTTGGAGTGCCCTTGTTCACGGGTGGAGAGAGCACCCCGATCGGGGCTATGGTACGAAGCGCGGGTGGAGCCTATGCGCTGCCAAGAGAGATACTCAAGGAGGAGTTTGCTCGCAACGGCAGACTCATGGAACTCCTGCTGCATTACACACAAACGCTGATCACCCAAGTGGCACAGACTGCAGTCTGCATCCGGCATCATCATATCGATCAGCAATTATGCCGCTGGTTGCTCATGTCCTTTGACCGACTCCCAGGTAATTCTCTGCTGATGACACATGAGTTAATCGCCAACATGCTGGGTGTCCGGCGTGAAGGCGTGACCGAAGCCGCAGGGAAACTCCAGAAGCTTGGTGTGATCAGCTACAGGCGCGGCACGATTGAGGTGCTGGACCGCGAGAAACTGGAGTCCCTGTGTTGTGAATGTTATGCCGTGGTAAAGAAGGAAACTGACCGGTTGCTGAACTGGGGAATCCCTGAAAAAGCCCCCTACTCATAACTCGCAGCCCAACTGTTACGGCCCAACTCTGTGGCGCGTGTCACGTCTGTTTCAGGAACCACGGTCATATCCCCCAGTTCCCTGGTGTCGTAATGAAACACACATAGGCGTGAAGCAAACTCAGCGAACGGCAGTGATGCTTCGCCGTGGCGCTCACCATGACTCTCTGTCGAGCAGTTAATACCCTGGCCCCAATTCTGGCCACTGTCGTTATTGGGGTTAAAAAAGTAGATGCGCATATCGCCATCGCGATCAAGGTTGACCCGGAGGATGGTTATGGCATGGCGTCCAACGAGGCGCCCTCCACTATCAGTGACAGCGATGCCAGCGGGTTGCGGATGGATGATCGGTATGTTGCCGTTGTAATAAGGGTGATAAGAGGCATAAAAATGGCGGATGAAGTCCTCATACTCATGGATTTTGCCTGTTTCCCGGCTTATAACACTGAGAAAGCCATGCCCTACCCACCAGCCGTACATCTCCGGGTTGATCCAGCGATGCAGGTCGTCGTCGCGTACCCCGCACAATCGCCCCATCTCGCCATAAATGCGGTCAAGATGAGGTGTCAGAATCAATGAAACTGGATCGACGTCGGTTGGAGGTACTTTCGCAAGGCCTGCTTCCAGGTGTTGCGAGGTAATATATTGTCCTTCGAATCGCATGATGACATCGTCATCTCGGGCAGCCCAGGCCACCAGCTGTAACAGAAAATCGGCGTCGTTAAAGGACCACATGGAAAGGCCGATGACTGACTGACACGTCGGGTTATTGCCCTGGCCCACACCTAACGGCTGGCCCAGAAGGCTCAGTACACCGGCCAGTAAATACACCCGTGGAGGATGCGCTTCACCGAAAACCGCGCTCAGCCTGTCGGACGCCGCCGGGCACAGTTTCAGTTCGAGTTGCCGCCACAGGCCTGCTGCTAAAGGCGGTGTGAACAGGGATCCGCGTTCAAGAAACATGGTAAGGCCATAGACAGCCTGACTGGTTTCCGGGTGAACGACCTGGTCAATCAGTTCGAGCACGATCTGACGGTAGCATTGAAGCACATCGTTGCCGGTGATGCTCAGGCCCAATGCCAGCGGTATCAGGTCATCCCGGTGGCCCCGCAGGTGCCGTAACAACATGGGATGATAAGGAGAAACCATGCCCGTCTCATGCATCGCACTGGCAAAGCCTTGCGCCTCCTCAGATAGAGCGAGTTCGTCCATGGTGGCCAGACGTTCGCCGTAGACGGCAAAGCCCGGATCGTCGCGGCACCCTTTGGTTGGTCCAAACAAAGCGCTGACTAGCCGCGCCGCTTTGTCCATGCCTGAGGTTTCAATTTCCGGATCAAACAGGCATTTGGCAATCTGGCTGACCATCTGCTTGATGCTGTCTGTCTGTATTGGGCGCTGGGCCAGCAAGCGCTGCACTTCATCCACCAGGCTGTCGAGAATACTTTCATAACCCAGCCTGTTGAGCAGGTATTGGTAAAGCGAATTGACGATCTGTCCGAGCCCCTGCGGACGTTCCCGATCCGCTTCGCTCATCTGGCCAGACAGCAGGTCCAGATTCAGTGCCGTCACCTGAGTCAGAAAGTGTCTGGCCTGCTCCGCTGAAATTCCGGGATGAAGGTAATCACCCATGGCTACGGCAAGCAGACGAAGCTCACTCAGGGCTTCGATGGCAGTGAAATCCGGGGCCCCCTGGCGTAACGTTCTTACGGCAAGTGCGGGTCGCAGGATGGTAGGCTGGTCCCAGTCACTGCTGGTAAATACGCCGGTGGCCTCCATCTCCGGTACTCGGGCGTACAGCGCGTCCAGACCGCCAGGCACCTCCATAACATGAAGTGACGCTTCCAGCACTTTTGTGTTGCGGGTTGCGGGCTCGCTCTGCCGAGCAAGAGCGAGCTGTTCCAGAGCCTCGTCAAACCTTGCAACAGAAGGGTTGGTAGCTAAATCAGAGCCGGGCATAGTCACGATACCTTCCTTGTTTACGCAACAGACAGTTTGTGGTCTTTCAACGATGCTCCCAAGGGCATTCGGATGCAAATGATTCCGGGTCTTTCGTTTCCATTTGTAACCAGACCGACTATGTTAGTACTTGGGATTCGCGTGACCAGCTATTCAATCCCCTATAAACGACACTGCATGAAGGCTCAGTTTACCTGGTGCGCTCCAATGTCTGCGCAGTTTGTCTGGGTTAACCAGCAAGGAGAACATCGAATGTCGATATCATCAGAAAAGCAAATGCCCGAAGCGGTAGCAGCCTGGCGCGATCCGGAAATGGACTCGGTCAAAGGAACCGAGACCCCGAAGGATCCGAATAAAGGCTACATAGCCCTCCTTGGCTGGAGCGTCAATGCAATCAAGGCTGCACAGAAGTTCGACCGCCGCTATATCGTTGTGGCTCCGGAATGGGCTACGGATTTCTGTACCGCAAACAACATACCCTTCATCCCGTGGGATTTTATCCGTCTGAATGACAGGTCCCTGGAGATTGCCGAAACGTTGAAGGCGGAAGGCGTTGATGTCGCCATCCCGTTGTTCGAGGAAACCGTTGAGTGGTCTGGTGCCATCAACTCTGTCCTGCTCGACAGCCCTCGTATGTACGGGCAGTCGATTCTGTTTCGTGACAAGGCTCTGATGAAGCGCAGGGCGCAGCTTGGCGGTATTCGTGTCGGGATCTTCGAGGAAGCGCACGAGAAAGAAGACATCGTCCGCTTCATGAAGCGCGTTAACCAGACATTGCTCAAGCTTGATGGTGACCCTGACGATCCGATTCACGTCAAGGCATTCGACAAGGCCGGCTGCCTGGGCCACCGAATGATCCGCACGGTAGAGGAAATCGACCAGATTCCGGCCGAAGAATATCCATTGCTGATGGAAAGCCACCTGAGTGGTTGGGAATTTGCTGTTGAAGCCTGGATCCACGATGGCAAAATCAAGTTCCTCAATATTTCAGAGTATGTAACTCTGGGCTACTCGGTGTTCGTACCCGCTACCGAGCAACTCGAGAGCTGGCGAAACGCGATCACCAAGCAGATCGAGTTACTGATCAAGACGTTTGATATCAAGTTCGGCCTGATTCATCCCGAGTACTTCGTCACTGCAGACGGTGAAATGTACTTTGGTGAGGTTGCCTACCGCCCGCCCGGGTTCAAGGCTTTCGAGCTCATCGAGATGGCCTATGGCTTCAACGCCTATCAGGCATCGATGTTGGTATTCGACCCCAAGAGCACAAAAGAGGAAGTGGATAACTTTTTCCCCCGCGAAGTGGTCGATGCGAAAGGCTACGCAGGTTGCTTCGGCGTGTATCCACGCCGTCGTGTGGTCAGCAAACTGCAAATGCCCAAAGAAACGATTGAGCATCCCTATTTCGTGTCCCACGAATTGCATGAGCCGACTGAAGAGACCGTTCCTGACCGGTCAGCCTTCGGCACTCATTGGGGCCTGGTCTTCTTCTTTGGTGACGACCCCATCAGGATGCGGGATCTGCTGAAAGCCCAGGAGGACCTGGACTTTTATGTCTAGAAGCCCCCTTATTCAGTAGTAGCAAACGCGACGTCCATGGTTCTGGTAAGAGGGACTTCAGAATCATGGACGGTCTTGGCCCGGTCGGGAAAAGAGCAAAAATTATCCCCTCCGCATGGATTTTAATATCTCTTCAGCGATATCCACCCGAACCTTGCCACGATTGACCAGTTCCTTTGCTACTGATTCGACTTCGACGCCGATTGCACCTGCCATTACGGCAATATTTTTAGCATGCAATGCCATGTGACCCTTCTGGATTCCGGTGGTTGCCAGAGCTTTAAGAGCAGAAAAATTCTGTGCAAGTCCGACAGCGGCAAATGTACGCGCCAGATGCTCTGCTGAGTCGATACCCATGATGTCCAGTGAGATCCGCGCGGTAGGATGAGATTTGGTCGCACCGCCAACTAACCCTACGGCCATCGGCATTTCAATCATGCCGGTAAGGTTGCCATTACGGTCGGTTTCCCAATGGGTCAATGAGCGATATCTTCCAGTTTGTGCCGCATAAGCATGGGCACCGGCCTCTACTGCTCGGGTATCATTACCCGTCGCCAGCACTACGGCACTCACACCGTTCATTATGCCTTTATTGTGCGTGGCAGCCCGGTATGGGTCGACGTCGGCAAAGTTGTAAGCCGCAAGAATGCCATCACGCACCGCTTCGCCCCCGATTGCATCCAGTGTCCAGGTCGCTCTGGCTCTGGCAAGCCTCCGGTCAGCGAGATTGGACAGAATTCGCAGATAGGTCCGGCCGCCTGTCCATTGGGCAATCATCGGCGCAACGGCTTCCGCCATGGTGTTTACGGCATTGGCGCCCATTGCATCACGGGTGTCAACGATCAGATGTGTGATGACCATTGGGGCCGCGTGTCTGTCTTCCAGCACTCTTACTTCAATGTCGCGGAACCCGCCACCGTGTTTGAGAAGCACCGGATCTGTCTCATCACATACTTCTTTGATATCGCTTTTGTTCTCTAATATCTGCAGGCGTGCGAATTCTGGATTGGGGACGTCTATCAGTTGAACCTGAGCGATCATCAGTGAGCCAGACATGGAGGTGATAAAGCCGCCAGAGTCTCGACATTGCCGTGCAGCATTGCATACAGCAGCCACTACGGAGGACTCCTCCGTCGCCATGGGAATCAGCATTTCACGCTCATCCACAATCATGTTGGTAGCAACGCCAAGGGGGATATTCATAGTGCCAATGGCGTTTTCGATCATGGAGTCAGCTATTCCGGCTTCCAGGTTTCCGGTGTTGGCCAGATGGTCTGCTGCTTCCCTACCCAGGCCTGCAATTTCAATTACCTTGTCCCGGCGCTCACTCATCGACAGGTTGTGAAAGCCGGAAATACGCGAACTTTGGATGTGCATGGAATCAATCTCCGTAACGAAAAATCAGGATACAAGGCGCTGGGACAGCTGGTTGGGTAACCATGTCACCAGATCCGGGAATAACATGAACAGCAGCAAGGCCAGCAACTGCAGCACCAGGAATGGAACAATGGCTCGATAGACGGTTTCCATACCGATTCCCGGTGGCAATACACCCTTGATGTAAAACAGCGTGTAACCAAACGGCGGTGTGATATAGGCCATTTGTGCTGTGATCAGGAACAGCACACCAAACCAAATAGGATCAAAATCAAACGCGTTGATAATGGGAATAAAGACCGGTACACACAGCAGGATGATGCCAATTTCATCCAGAAATAGACCGAGCAACACCAGGATGCCCATCATCGCCAGTAGCACCATCCAGCGATTCAACTCCAGATCCTGGATGAACATCAGAAGTGAATCTGCCCCGCCGGTGCCGGTAAAGATTGAAACGAAAATCTTTGCACCGATCGTTATCCACATGATCATCGTGGTCACCCGCAGGGTATCCATAGCGGCATCCCTGAGATTGACTACTGTAAGCGTGCTCTGGAGGGCTGCTGATACCATCGCACCGACGACCCCAACCGCAGCTGCCTCGGTCGGCGTGGCAATCCCGGCGTAAATACTGCCCAACACGCTGAACACGATCAGCGTTGGCAGCACCAGAGATTTCAGCGACCCGAACATTGCCAGCCAACTGATATCAGTTTGCTCCGGAGCCGGCGCAACACTTGGTTTTAACATGGTCTTAATAACCACGTAGGAAATGTACAGGCCCGCCAGAACCATACCCGGGACAATACCCGCAGCAAACATCTTGCCCACCGAGACCTGAGCGGTGGCGGCATAAACAATGGTGATAATTGAAGGCGGAATCAGAATGCCTAGCGTCCCACCTGCACAGATGGTTCCGAGCGCCAGCTTTTCGTCGTAGCCTCGACGAAGCATGGATGGCAGCGCCAGGATGCCCATGGCGGCCACAGCCGCTCCAACTATGCCGGTCATGGCCGCCATCACTGTGCAGATCGCGATGGTGCCAACGGCCAGACCACCAGGTATCTGCCTGAACCAAAGCTCCATGGCCTTATACAACGCCTCAATAATGCCTGATCGCTGAAGGACGCTGGCCATCAGGACATACAGCGGGATGGCCAACAATACATCGGATGTCATCACGTCGTAGGTCTGAAGCACCGTCAGTACCAGTGCATCTGTTCCCCACAACAAGATAGTGAACACCACCGCCAGGGACATCAGAACAAAGGCGAGGGGCATCCCGCTCAGTAACAGAAGCAACAGGGAAATGAACATTGCAGAAAGTACCAGGGTAGAGCTCATGTCCTGACCTCCCCTTCGACTTCAGCGCGCTGGCCGATGCGACGGATCGAAAGGAGCGTTTCGGCAATCGTTTGCAGTAATAAGAGACTGAAAGCCACCGGTATGAGGGTTTTTACCGGCCAGATGGCGGGGTTCCAGGACGAGAAGGACGTCTCGCCGGAGTCAATTGAATTCAATGCAACCGGAATACTCTGGTAAATGAGAACACAGCAGATCAGTCCGATAACCGGATAAATGCAGGTATCTACTATCGCCGCCATACGGGGCGATAGTTTGCTGTGGAGAATGTCGACATTGACGTGGCCCGCAGTATGCAGAATATAGGGCCCCGCCAACATGAAATACGGCCCCAGTAAGAGTGTCGACAACTCAAGCGCCCACACAGTGGGGGCATCAAAGAAATAGCGGGCAACGACTTCGTAAGAGATGGCGGCAACCATAACGAAGACCAGTAGCGAGGCCAGAATAGCGAGCCATCGGTTGATCTCGGTAATGGCGTTGCAATAACCGTTAACGATAGACATACATGACCCTCAAACCGGGAGCCAGCCCCTGAAACCGGGCTGGCTTTGAGTTACAACCTGCTGCGTTACTCCAGCAGTCCCAGTTCCCTCATGAAGTCCACCTGGCTTTGCAATACCTTGTTGGCGAGTTCGTCGTCACCTGCCGCTTCCTTCCAGGCCTCCATGGCAATCGGACGTCCCTCAGTAACAATGGAAGGATCGAGGTGGATTATTTCGGCGCCCTGCTCTTCGAACTTCTTAAGAGCAACAGCATCCTGAGCCAGAATGTGCTGACGAAGAGAAGACGAAATTTCTCGGGCAGCCGTTGCCAGAGCCGCTTTGTAGGAATCGGGCAGCTTGTCATAAGCGCGCTGGTTTGCCACATAGCTAGTGGCTGTGGTCGGCTGATGGAAGCCGGGGACGATGACGAATTTTGCCACTTCCCCAAGCCCTGCTTCCAGGTTTGCAGTTAGGTCGCCCCGGTCGGCAAGGTCGATAACGCCTTTCTCCAGTGCCTGGTATACCTCAGCTGTCGGGAGTGGCGTCGTGGAGACCCCGAACTTGCTCATGACGGTACTGGCGAGTCCAACGAACCGCCCTTTCTTGCCTTCAACGTCCCCAAGCTTGTTGATCGGGAACTTGGCGTGAATAGGTTCCTGACCGTAGACGGTGGGAGCAATGTAGAAGAGTCCTGCTTTAGCGTAGGCTTCGCGCGCATATTCCAGCCCTCCTTTTTCGTAAAACCAGGCTTCGTATTGATCAGACTCAGGAAAGCCAAACGGAACAGTACTGGTAAACGCGAACGCCGGAACAGAGCCAGCTTCGTAGCCATCGAATGTTTTCATCATTTCAAAGGCGCCACCACGAACCGCTTCAAATGCCTGGGCCGAAGGAACCAGTTGTCCGCCACCAAAGAGTCGGATAGAAAACTTGCCATCGGTAAGTTCAGACACCCGCTCAACAAACTTCTTTTCGAACTCATAGGGAGTTGTTCCTGCATCCCAGAGTGCTTGCATACGCCAACTGACAGACGGTGATTCGGCCGCTGTGGCCAGTCCGGAGGATAGCAGCACAGCACTGAGGAAACCGGTAAAGGTACGACGGATTCCCGTCGAAGCTCTCTGGCTGATTAATTCTTTCATTTTGTTCTCCATCTAACTGGTGGCGAATTCGCCAACGGTTACCGTCAGGAATACGCTCTGTTGTTTTTGTTAGCACCGCCAGGCCGACAACTGATTGACCAAGAAAACGGCATGCCTGTACAAATTAAGACAGTGGCTTAGAATGGACAAGTGACAGTTACAACATCTGTACCACGGACTGTACCAGTCCAACTGCTGGTACAATTTGGAGTTGATATGGCAGGGTACATCGCTCGTGCACAACAAATTGCTGACACCCTGATTCAGCAAATCGAATCCGGACGGCTGGCCCCTGGTACGAGGCTACCCTCTATCAGGGTGGCGGCCGAAGGCCACGGTGTCTCGAAAAACACAGTTACAGATGCCTATGACAGATTGGTAGCGACCGGGTTTATCAGCCCCAGGCGCGGTTCCGGATTTTACGTTCAATCTGCAAACCCGTCCCAGCCGGCGCCAGCTTCCGAGCATGTCACCGAAGCTGTCGACCTGGTGTCCCTTTTAAGGGAACAGTTGAATCAACATTATGAGGTTCGGGCCGGAGATGGCCGTTTACCTGCGAGCTGGATGGAGAGTTCAGAGATTGGTCGCTATCTGAAACGCACATCAAATGTATCGGACTACGCCGATGATTTTGAGTATGGCCGCCCTCAGGGTCTTCAGGCGCTGCGAGAAGATGTCGCTCGCGCTCTCGCCGAGCGCGCGATAAATGCTACCCCAGACCAGGTGCTAATGACGTTTGGCGCCAACCACGCTCTCGACTTGATCGTTCGCCATTTCGTTGACGCCAACGACGTCGTGCTGGTTGAAACCCCGGGTTATTACCCGATGTTCGGTAAGCTGAAGCTTCAGAAGGCTCGAGTTGTCGGTGTGAATCGGGAAACAGACGGACCAGACCTGGACATGCTTGAGGAAAAGATCCGTCAGTGGCGCCCAAAACTGCTTTTTGTCCAGCCAATGGCACATAACCCGACCGGAACGTCTATGTCGTTGCAAAAGATGCATCGGCTGCTCACCATTGCAGAGAAGCATGACCTGGTAGTTATTGAAGACGATCCATTTGCGGACATCCTGCCTAAATCCACACCTCACCTTGCCTCCCTGGATGCCCTCAACCGGGTGATTTATGTGGGCACATTTTCGAAAACCTTGTCAGCCAGTCTTCGGTGTGGGTATATCGCCGCCAGCCCTGATTTGATTGACTCCCTTACGGACATAAAGATGCTGACGGTGGTCAGTAGTTCTGGCATAACAGAACGAATCGTGCATGAAATGATTGTTCGTGGGCGTTATCGGCGACATCTGAAACGTCTACGAGACCGAGTCGCCAATGCCAGTATTGACGCAGTATCTGCCCTGGGAAGCCTTGGGGTGAACAGCATCGAAAGCCCGACTGACGGCTACTATCTCTGGTGCCCGCTGCCAGCAGGGATTGACGGTATGGAATTAGCCCACCAAGCGGCTAAGCAGGGTATTTTCCTGGCGCCCAGCAACCTGTTCCATTTATCCGAAAACGGCGGCTCCAGCGCATTGAGAGTCAATATTGCACATGCTAATAACCACAAGTTCCTCAGTTTCATGAGAGGCGCGTTGGCTTCATGAAATGAGATAAAGCTTCGAAAGCAGGTATAAATTTCATAGTTTTTAATGCCTTGCACGGAACCCTTCATAAGCATCCTCAACAACCCTTGAATTTACAGAAATCTATCTTTCCCGTGACAAGGCACTAAATTGCCTAAACATACATTTTCATCCCATATTTCCTACAATAGCCACGCGTCTTGGTCTAAGTTTATTAACGAGGTGGCAGTATTTGGTCAAGACCATTGGCAGTAATCTCGAACGATAAATTGATGATCGAACGAAAGGAAGCCGATATGAAACGGATAATCGTATCAACTGCGCTTGCAAGCTGCCTCGGCCTCGGCTCTGTAACGGCGCTGGCAGAATCCCATGGAAAAAGCACCATGCAACTGGCTGAAGAAAAACAGTGTATGGCTTGCCACACCACCAGTGACGAGCTACCCCGGTCGCCCTCTTTTCAGAGCATCGCCCAGAAATATACCAAGGACGATGCAGACAAGCTGGTTCAGGTTGTTATGAAAGGTGGCGAAGCACACTGGGGTTCCGCAAAGATGCCCGAAATGGATGCTCGTGCTGAAGTCAGCGAGAAGGAGGCAAGAAAGCTGGTGAACTGGATCCTGGATATGCGTTCAGAAAAAATGTGAATATTCGGGAGCTGGGAAACTGAACCAGGCCGGTGGCAAATGAATTGCCCCGGCCTGTATTTCCGCTCAAAAGATTCGATTGAAAATCAGAAATACTCGAACTCGAGGTCCTGATAAACGCGCCCCGCATTTTTGCCCGCAAGCTCTTCGAAGGTATCGAGGTAGGACCACTGGGACTGGTCGATCTGATAGGCATCATCCAGCCCACCGCCCTGCTCCAGAATCTCAATCACAGCGTTACGCAGGAACACCAGATAGCCACGCGTTTCCTTGGTAACCACATCGATGGTGGTTGGCTCACCATGACCGGGAATCACAATGTCCGGATCCAGCTGCGCTGTCATCTTGTCGAAAGACTCGACCCATGCGCCGGTATCCGTATCTTCAAATACAGCCAGCAAACGCTGATGGAAGCCGAGATCGCCGGTTATCAGCAGCTTTTCCTCGGGGACCCAAAGGGCGAGATCGCCCGGCGAATGGCCCGGACCAAAATAGTGCAGCTCGATAGTGACGTTGCCCATGTCCAGGTCGTAACGTTCCTCAAACCCGATATCGGGCACGGCGACGTAGGTCCCCTCGGCTTTTTCCTCATTCCGGCGCTGCATGGACGCCAGTTTGGCTTCTCCCTGGTGTTCGAACTCCGCGATTGCCTCATTCTGGGCGATGATCGGAACGCCCTGGTCGCGCCAATAGCTGTTGCCCAGCATGGAGTGACCCTGGGCGTTTTCATTCACCACGTATTTGACGTCTTTGTCGGTGACGCTACGAATGGAGTTGTGGAAGGACTTCGCCAGCAGGTAGTTGTCACCGCCATTGAACACCACCACTCCCTTCTCGGTGATGATGAAACTGAGGTTGTTGTTGTGGCCGTGGTTCTCGTAGGTGCCCGGTGCAGTCGCACCTATGGCCGAGTATACCCGGTCCGATACCTTGGTAAGTTCCAGTTGCTCCGGAATCCCATTGCTTGCAGCAACAAGTCCCGGAAGTATCAATAAAGTCAGAAACAGCCCTCGAAAACCCATTGTTATTCTCCTTCTGTGGAACGCGCCGGCGCGATTAGCCACGCTATTCCGGATCTCTGAAAACCGCCTCGGATAACGCCGAGTCATCAGGCAACCCGACGATCTTGCGTATTGCTCCATCCCGGTCTTTGTAGAAAACCGATGGCGTTGCTGCCACGAACAGACTTTCCATCAGCTGGTTATTGCTTTGGACGAGTCGCCGCAGGTCCTGCGGAACATTCTCTTCGGATTCCAACCAGTCTCTCGGGAACTGACTGTCATGGAATTCAAGTTTCTTGACCGGATCCTCCGCTCCAAGCACGCTGGCCGCCTTGGCCAGGCTGGAGGGTTGAATGATTCCTACCATGATGTGCCGCAACTCGATGCCCCGCTCCAGAAAAGGCTGGGCCTTCTCCCGGAACACCACACAGTAGCCGCAGTTGGGATCTGAAAAGACATAGACAATGCGTTTGGCGTCACTGGGGCCTTCTGACACCCAGGCCGAATCCGCCAGTTCTTGCCAGGCACCGGTCAAATCCGGCTTGGGCAGCCAGTTTCTAAGGTGCTCGGCGCTGAGGTCCTGGCCAAAACCATCCACCATCTTGCCGATAACGACGTGTTCGCCGTCCGGCATAAGGTACAGCGAAATTGAATGTCCGTTCCTGCGGCCGACAAAGCCTTTCAGCCCCCCCGGCGCATCGAAGCTGGCTTCTACCTTGAGACCTTCATCAACCAGTACCTGGACTGCGTCCGGATACGCCGCCATGGCCAGCGAAGGTAACAGAAGCAACGGGGAAATCACTTTAATAAAACGTCGTAGAATGATGATCCCCCCGGCCTTTCCAGATAAAATAATCAAAAAGACGCCATTTCCAGATCCATTTCCACCGCGGCAACGCCTGCCAGGGCACAGTTTTCATCCGTCTCGCCGGAAGGTGCGCCACTCACACCGACACCACCAACCGTTTCACCACTTGCCTGGATGGGGACGCCCCCGGCCGACAGCAGAACCTTCTCGAGTTTGCCGACGGAAAACGGACCGGTGAAACGGTCTTCCAAAGACGACGTGGTGCTGGCAAAGGTCATGGCGGTGTAGGCCTTCCGATAGCTGACTTCAAGCGACAGGTCCATCGCAAGAACATCCCGCAATACCACCTGGGGATGCCCGCCCCGGTCCACTACCGTGACCGAGACCTGAACGCCCTGCTCCCGGCAGGTGTCGATTGCCGTTTTCGCGATGGTCAGTGCGGTGTCCATGGAGAGTCTCTTGATCTCCACCATCACCGGCTGATCATTTTCCTGGGCGCCAGCAATACCGGTGGCAGCAAGGGCCGAGACGAACACGAGGGGTTTTGACAATTTGGTCTTCATGGCACGTTTCCTTTATGAGGCCAGACGATCATGGGCGAACGAGAACATAGCCTGCCTCGACTTCGTCCAGGATATGGGCAACCCCCACGTCGACCGGGATGCTTTCAGGATGGAGATCCGGACGGGTTCCGGTGTCTCTCTCGATGGTATTGATGGTGTTCATGCAGACGGTGAACCGAACGCCCTGGGCCATGAGGCTGCTGATCTTTTCCCGCCGGGTGTTGTCTAAGTACATCAGGCGCACACCCGGCCCGAATGTGGTTATCTCGATATCAATCGCATCCGGGCCATAGTATTCCAACAGGTTGGCAGCAACACTGAGCACCTTGTCCTGCTTCTCCTCCTCACCATCACTCAATTGAAGAAGCAGGAATTTCTCGGCAAACGGCTTGCTCTCGCTCATTGGTTCCGCGTGAAGGGTGCCCGCTCCTGCCAGGAGCATCAGGCCTAGCAACACTGCCATGGATCCGACCAAGAAATTCCTGCTCATCACTTATCCTGCGTAGTCTTCAATACCTGGATTGCCCGCTACATTCTTGAGCGTCGGTGTGTTGAACTTGTCGATCCTGACTGTCTTCTCCGACCTCAGGTAGTCAGCAACCACGTCCCAGATTGGTGGGCCGGGTGCCCGCGAATTCACTGTGGCCCAACCAGCGACCTTGTACATCTTGTTGGCTTCAATCCGCTCGCCGTTATCCAGGCGCATGTCCGAGATTCGTCCGTTCATGCTGGCTGTTGGATCACAGGTGTAATCCATGCCGCCAACACGCACCATGTCGCCGCCCTGTTGGTAATACGGATCCTTGTTGAACAGGTTATCGGCCACATCTTCCATGATCAGCATAAGATCGGCGCCTGACATTTCCCGGACATAGGTTTCCGGATAGGTAATGGCCGTGGCGTTCATTACGTCATCCATAGTGATGGAATCACCCGGTAGAACACTCGTACCCCAACGGAAGCCCGGTGACAGGGAGATCTGGGCATCGAGTACCTTTCTCTGGGCGTCGCAGATCACCTGGTCCATGGTGCCGTTGAAGTTGCCCCGGCGATAAAGCAGTTCGTCGGTGATGGCCAGTTTTTCTCCGAGCTTGTCCAAGTATGGTGCCCTGACTTCCTCAATGAAGCTGGTCATGGCAGGATCGGGTTTGATGAGATCGGAAAACACCGGCAACAGTTTGTATTCGTAGCCCCGGACACCGTTATTGCCGATATCCAGATCCAGTACCGCGACATATTTACCGTTGGTGCCGGCGTTGCTTACCAGGGTTTTTCCGCCCGGGTTTGTCACTTCGGTGGGTTGCGGGACCGCGTCATGGGTGTGGCCACCGAGAATGGCATCAATCCCGGTCACGCGGCTTGCCATTTTCAGGTCCACGTCCATGCCATTATGGGAAAGGACCACCACCGCATTGACCTTTTCCTTTTCCCGGATGTCGTTGACCAGTTCCTGCATCTCGGATTCCCGGATTCCCATCCGCCAGTCAGGAATGAAATACGACGGATTGGCAATCGGTGTATAAGGAAAAGCCTGGCCGATGATCGCAATGCGCTTGCCGCCCAACTCCCGGATGGTATACGGCTTGAAGACCCGGCCACTGGCTTCGTCGTAGGATTCCGCCCCCATGAACATAGCTTCGTCAGAGAGGAAAACGTTCTGCGCCAGGAACTCTCCCTTGAAGGCACTGAGGTTTTTGCGAATTTGCTCTTCCGGATAGGTGAACTCCCAGTGAGCCGTCAGGATATCGATGCCAAGACGGTTGCTGGCCTCCACCATATCCTCGCCCTGGGTCCAGAATGCGGTTCCGGATCCCTGCCAGAGATCGCCCCCGTCGAGCAGCAGCGAATTGCCGGCACCGGCCTGCTCCCGGAGTTGATCAATGAGGGTTTTGAGATGGGCAAAACCGCCCAGCTTTCCGTATTCCTGGGCGGCTTCGGTGTAATTGAGATAGGTGAATGCGTGGGAGCGCCGAGTATCCAACGGAACTCCGAAATGATCCAGGAAGTGCGTTCCGACCAGGTGCGGAACCTTGCCCTTGTTGGGGCCAATACCCAGGTTCACGTTGGGTTCGCGGAAATAAACCGGAGACAGCTGGGCATGAATGTCGGTGAGATGAAGCAATCGGGCATTGCCGAACTTCGGTGCGTCGTACAACCCCTCGCCACCTTTTGCCAAAGCAAGTTTCGGAGCAAGACCGGCAATGGCTGCCGCCTGCATGGCCATAAGGAAGTCTCTGCGGGAAATTGTCACTGCACTCTCCTTTCTTTGTCGTTATTGGAGTCAACCGGCTTCCCCGGGTCCTTCCGGGAAAGGCGGTCAGATTTCGCGCCCAGCGTCAGTTTCCTATGGCAACATTGCGCCAGACCTCCTGTTGCTGTTGACGCTGTGCGACGGATTCTTTGGCGAGATTCAGCGCCTCCTGGGCCATGGATCTGGCCTTGTCGAAGTCGCCGTTTTCGGCAGCAGACTTTGCTGCCTTCAACCGGTCCGAGGTGACGGTCCACTGGAAAGTGCCTGCGTCCTCATGGGTGCTTTGGGCCTTCGAGTAGACGTCATTGAAGTCCTCTTTGGGGCCAGCCTGGGCAGCCACCGGTGCGGACAGTGCAAGCGAGATACCGATTGTCAGTAAAGGCTTGTTCATTGCGATTCTCCCTCTCCATAGCTGACTACGGCCGGGTTGCCGGTCCGACGACTGGCAGACCATTGCTCATATAGGTCAGGAAGTACTCGAGATTCCGGTATTCCTCACTCTGAGCTGGCAGCGGTTCTGCCCGAACATTGTTATTGCAGCCGGCAAACCGGCGATGCAACGTACCGAGCTCGCCCCATTTCGAACGGTGCACCGGAAAGTTTGCCGGTTGGCCCACGGTCGGCGACAGAAAGTCTGCCCGAATCCATTTGCCCGGATTCTGGACATGGCAGCTGGCGCAGGAAAAATTCAGTTGTCCCCGACGGCTATAGTAGAACTCCTTGCCATCCTGGTAGGCAGTCATCGCATCAGGGTCATCCGGCACCTTTATGTTGATGGGGTTGCCCTGGGAGGTGGATGCCATGTAAGCGGAAATTGACGCGATCGCCCCTTTCTTCCATCTCAGGGGCTCCTCACCATTGGCTTCGCGGCAGCGGTTTATGGCGAGCTCAAGGGTGATAACTTCGTTCTTCTCCGTGTCGAAGTACGGATAGTTCTGCCGGATCCCGATGCCACCGTTTTCGAAACAGCTGGCGTAGGTCTTGCCATTGGCAAACGGGGTCTCGAACATCTCCTGCCCCTCCGCAACCGCAAATTCATAGGGCGGGAAATCCTGCATGGATTCCCACTGGCTGCGGCGGTCTTCGTTCAGCGCGTACTGGCCGTTCACGAAGTCCTCGAAAGGGACTTCCGGGAACATTTGCTTGAAGTATTCAACCGTTTCCTTCCGATCTTCTTCCGGTGTCGAACCCGCCAATGCCTGGGGCACTGCCAGTGCCGCTCCGAGAGCGACCAGAATGATTTTCGCTTTCAGCATGTCCAATCCTCCTCTTCGGCGGTTCAGGATGACCCTGCCCGCCGACAATCTTCAGGCGATCGTTGCGGTGGTTGAATCGCTTTCACCCTCGTTATCGATCCAGCTGATGGTGAGCTCGTCACCTTTTTTGGCCCCTTTGAATCGACACTCCAGGAACGGATCCTTGGATACCGCCGGGCCCCATTGGGCAACAAATACGTCCTTGCCATTATGGGAAACGGTCAGAACCTGGATGAAATGGGCAGGAATGACATTGCCCGCTGAATCCTTTACAAACCCTGAATCCATAGGGTGTCGAACCAGGGCTTTCAGCGATGTCACACCGCCACTCTCTACTGCACGAACTCTGATACTGGACGCCATTGTTCTTCTCCTGTCCGGTTGGCTGTTAGCCGCCGCAGCCGCCAACGGTAACTTTCACGTTCTGGGTCGCCTTGTAGGCTTTGCCATCTGAAATCACGACTGCCACCACATCTGTCGTTTCCGCCATCTTCAGGCGGTTCGAAACAAATGGCAGTGTGCCTTCCGGAATTTCGAAAGAGGCCGCCAGGGCATTGGGGTTCTTGGCGACCAGCAAGGCAATGCCGGTTACGTTCGGAAGCGTGGTCTCAACAGTCACAGGTACTACTGCGCCGTTCTGGGCAATGGTTGGCAGGTCCATGGTGATCTGATCAGATTCTGTGGCCTCCATCCCGTAGAGCTCGGCAATGGTTGCATCAACCCCCGGTGTCTTGAACGCCTTCTGTGGCCAGTCGGACGCATCAGGGGCTGTCGCTGCCTGGACGCGCAATGGCACAATGCCGGAACCCAGTGCAAAGCCAGCAACGCCAGCGCCCAGCATCCCCTTTAAAAAACCTCTTCGCCTTTGGTCAGTCACGGTAACTTCTCCTCCGCATTTAGAGCGTATACAGGTAATCAACAATCCGGTTTATTTCTTGTTTGCCCAGGATCATGTGTCTTCCGAATGGCGGCATCACCGTCGTCGGATTGAACTGGGTTTCGTCCCAGATACGTTTGAACAGAATCTCCCGGTCCGGATAACGAGTCTCCATATCCGCCAGTTCCGGGCCGATGTTGCCGGCCAGCTTGCCGTCATCCATCTGGTGGCAGGCCAGGCAGTTGCCATCCTTCCGGCTGAAAGCGAGTTCCTTTCCCCGGTCAATGTCAGCCTGGGTCGGTTCGGCGAACACTGGCGCAGTTGCACTCAGTGCGAGTGTGGTCAAGCACACGGAAATCAAGCCCTTTCGCATCACGCAGTCCTCCTCGGCACGCGTTTTGGAGCCTTGTGCTCCTGATCAGCCTTTACTGTGTTATCCCCTCATCGAGGGGGCCGGTTGTGCTTGGTGTCAGGTTCTTGCCCGCCGCGGAGTCGGATACGGTTGCCTCCTCTTTGCAATCCTTCATGCAACGATCGTTGTTCACGACCGGCCGCGGATCGTCCCAGGTGAAGTTATCGTGATTGGGCATCACCACCTTCGGCAGTGTTTCCTTATTGGCGACGAAGTCGCCGTCCACGATGTAATTGAGATTCAGCACGTAGGCCGTTAAGGCATAAACCTGGTCATCGGTCAGGGACTGGGGGGCAAAGAACGGCATCGCCCGGTGAATGTAGTCCCACAGGGTGGAGGCGTAGGGCCAGAAACTGCCCACTGTTTTTTCCGGTCGGTCCTCGGTAAGGCTGCCCTCCCCACCCGCAAGCTTGGGATAGCGCCCCATGCCTTCGCCGAAGGAACCATGACACGACGAACATTGCGTCTCGAAAATGGCCATGCCTTCGTCGACAGTGCCGCTGCCTTCGGGCAGTCCCATGCCGTCGGGGCGAATATCGATGTCCCAGGCGGCAATCTGTTCATCCGTTGCGGGTTCACCGTACCCGTAGCGCCCGGTCTGCTCTGCAGCGCCGACAAGGGGAATTGAGGCCAGAAGGACACCGCAACAGGTACTGGCAATCAGGCGTGGGGTTTTATGAAAGCTGAACATTGACCACACTCCCGTCTGCGTTGACTTGCCAGGTCTGGATCGAGTTCTTGTGATAGATCGAGTTGGTGCCACGAGCCTCTATGAGCTGAGTCAGCGTTGGCTGCACATACCCGGTTTCATCTATCACCCGCGACTGCAGCAACGCAGGGGTGCCGTCCCACTTCCACTCAAGGGAGAAGCGGGTCAGCGATTTTGACATCACCGGTTCCCGCAGCTGCGCCTGCTGCCAGTTCTGACCACCATCGACCGATACATCAACCGCTTTCACCTTGCCGCGGCCGCTCCAGGCGAGACCTTCAATCTGGTGGATGCCGTTGCCAGTTAACGGCATTTCAGGGCACGGCGATGTAATAACTGACTTGGCTTCCATAACCCAGGTGAAGCCATGGGCTGTGCCGTCCGGCATCAGATCCGTGTACTTGGACGTTTCCTCACGCTGCATCCATGGCTTGTCGCCCACTTCCAGCCGGCGCAGCCACTTCACATGGGTATTTCCTTCCCAGCCCGGCACTACCAGGCGGATTGGATAGCCCTGCTCCCGACGCAGAGCCTCACCGTTCTGGGCATAAGCGACAATCACATCATCAAGGGCTTTCTCGAGAGGAATACTCCGGGTCATGGCGGCACCGTCTGCGCCTTCTGCCAACAACCACTTTCCCTCCGGCTTGATACCGGCTTCCTGCAGCAGCGTGGAGAGCCGAACACCGGTCCATTCGGCACAGCTAACCATGCCGTGAAGGAACTGGAGAGAATTGAGCTGGGCACCACGCCATTCCATGCCGCCGTTGGCAGGACACTCGATAAAGTTGATCTGCGAAACGCTGGGGAATCGCTGCAGATCCTCCATGGAAAGAATAATCGGGCGTTCTACAAGGCCATGAATCATCAGGCGGTGTTGCTGAGGGTCGATTTCCGGTCGGCCGGCATGATGGCGCTCGAAGAAAAGACCGTTTGGAGTGATGATGCCTTTCAGGTGCTGAAGTGGAGTAAAGCTGATTGACGAGATTTTGTCGGCGGTTAGCCAGGGTACGTTCCTACGGATGACCTCCTTTTCGAAGGGAGAGGGAACACCGTATGGATCGGTAACCACGCCTGATCCGAGAGTTCGGGTCCACGATGGAATTTCTGGCGGATACTGTGTCGCCGCCAGAGCCCTCGGAGCAATGCCTGCGAGGGCACCTCCAACCATGGCGCCACCGGCAGTGAACAGGCCGCTTCTGAGAAAACGTCTGCGTTCTGATGAGGGTAAACGTTCTGACTCTTCCAGGGCCATTTTGGATACACCCTGGTTGAGTCGGCGGAGTTTGCCGAGCATATTATTTTTCTCCTCCTTCGATACCCTTTCGGGGCAGTCGGCCGACATTCAGTACAGGACTGACAGACGGTCTTGTTGTTTCTGTTATAAGGATATAATTTATTTATAGACCCCTCGCGATCAGGTTACAAGAGGTTTCTGAACCCTGATTCACAGGATCTTCATCGGGAAAGCTGTCTTTTGAATACTGGGGAATTGACATTAATCATGGCTAAAACAGACACTTATAGGCCCTGCAAATGCAAAAGGAGAGGCCGAGATGTTGGCAAAAAAAATTAGAATCAGTATGACATCTGCCGGAATAGCTGCCGCAATGCTGACCGGGTCCGTAGCTCTGGCGGCCGGATCCTCTTCGGGATATGCCCCTCTCTCTATTTCAATTGAGGCAGAGCCAGTGAGCGCGGACAACGTTTACTATTTCTCTGGTCAGTCGGGGGTTCCGGGTAAGCAGAACGAAGGTTTCACGGCCAATGCAGGATTTGTAATAACCGAGGAGGGTGTCGTGGTGTTCGATGCCCTGGGAACACCAAGTCTCGGTGCGGCAATGATCGATAAAATACGAGAACTGACGGAATTACCCATAAGCCATGTTGTGATCAGTCATTATCATGCGGACCATGTATACGGTCTCCAAGCCTTCAGGGAGCTGACCAAAGCGAAGGTCATTGCCCAGGAAGCGTCAAGTCTCTATATCAACAGCCCGGATGCGGGCGAACGCCTGGAACAGCGTAAACAGGCGCTCTCACCCTGGGTAGATGACAACACCACGGTAATCGCTCCTGATGTTACCTTTGAGGAGGAAATGGTGCTGGATTCCGGTAATTACCGGTTCCGTCTCGTTCATGCGGGGCCGGCCCATTCACCGGATGACAGCCTGATGATGGTGGAGCCTTCCGGTGTTCTGTTTTCCGGCGATATTATCCAGAATGAACGGGTTCCGTTCCTTGCCAGCTCCGAAGTTAATACCGCGAACTGGATGAGGGCCATCGAGAAAGTCAGGGAACTGAATCCGCGGGTCCTGATACCCGGCCATGGCAAGGCATCGGAAAATGCCATGGGCGCCCTGAATTTCACCTATGACTATCTGGCGTATGTCCGGGACCGCATGGGCACTGCCGTTGAGGCGTGGATCGAGTTCGAAGATGCCTATGAACAAACGGACTGGTCCCGCTACGAAAACCTGCCGGCATTCGAGGCGTCCAACAAGGCGAACGCTTATCGTGTTTACCTCGAAATGGAAAAAGCGGCACTGGGCGGGGGTTAGACAAAGCTCAGCGGATTACCTGAGCTTGGCTCTCCTCTGCCAGTTCCTCGAGGCTACTGTAATCGCATTCTTTGCTGGCCATGAAGCTGTCGGTGGAGTCCACAAGAATGTGGTCATCCCGCATGAAGCGTCGACCAAGCAGTACGGGGTAGGAAAATCGGCCCCGGTCGGCCAGTGAAAACTGGGTTTCGTGAATGCTACCCCCAATACAGAACTCCATGCGCACCACGTATCGTCTCTGGGATGGCGCACCTTTGCGTTTGATCAGAACGGTTCGCTCAACCGGGCGCTCAAACTCCAGGATGATGCTCTCGTGCTCTATCTCGCCTTCGGTGGGCTGATCTTCGTGGTCGCCAAGGGGAATCTGAAAGCTCACCCATTCTTCACCCTCTTTTTCAAATGGCTCCACGTTGACGGCATGCAAGGACGACGTTTTGGCGCCGGTGTCCAGGCGGGATTTGAGCCGAAGGGCGGTATCTTTCATTACCACCCATTCAACAAAACCGAGGACTTCCGGAGTGCGGTTCTCACGGTGTTCGTCGGAGTCTGCTGAATACAGTAACGTCGAAAAACAGAACAACGCTGTAACCAGCACTGTCTTGTTCAAAAACCTCATTCAATATCCCCTGCAAACTTCTGTAAATCCGGAAAAAACGAAAGAAAATTCTGTTCCAGCTCAGCCTGGTTCGCCTGGATCTCCGTGATGATACCGGCAAAACTGTTGCGGAAGCGGATGCGATCCGCAACGCGATCAAGGGCGTAGCCTACCCGCTCCAGGTCCTTGTAGGCACCAAACCAGTCGTACCCGACCATCCTTCGGGTAACCCTTGCCATGGACGACGGCATCAGGTGCTCGTGCTCCTGCAATTCCCAGTAAATGAGGTGGATAAATTGGTCTTGCTCAACTTCGCTGAACCGGCTCCAGTGCTTGAGGAGGAAGTGGTCGTAAAGAATATCCAGAGCAACGCCTGCAAACCGCCGACGTTGCCGGGAGAAAACCTGTTTGCTGGCGAGGACATCGGGATGCTGGTCCGTGAAACTGTCCACCGCCCGATGGTGGCGAACGCCCCGCCTCACCGCGTCCGGGAGTGCCGAGATATCGACACCCCTGGCAAAGTCACCGAGGATACTTCCCACCCGGGCTTCGGGTGAATCAGGCGCAAGAAATACGTGGGCCAGATGGTTCAAGCAGTCTCCCCGGTGATCTGGTCTCAGAAGTTGAACTGAATGCCGACACCCAGACCATCAATTTCGGCATCGCTGTCCTCATAGTAACGCATATACTCGAGGTTTCCGGACAGGTTCGGGGCAAACTCCATGTTCATGCCGATGCCGTAGGAAACATCGGATTCATCCTCCGTTGCAGTACCAAAGGGTGAGTCCGCCTCAATTTCAACCCGGGTAAAGCCGAGAACGGCATAAGGCGTAATTGGAGACTCGTTTACGAGGTTAAAGGTGGCGTAACCACCGAAGAAGTTGTCTAACGAGTAATCTACCCCGCCAATCCGGTCATCATCCACACCAAAGCCACCGCGGGCTTCAATGCCGAGGAACGGAGTCGCCATAACTCCGACCTTGGCCGAGAGCGTACCGACATCGGCATCCGCGTTGCCACTTTCTAGGCTCATGAAGGTGTAGTTGAGTCCCGTGTAGAGTCCGCCAACACCAGATTTGTACATATCCTGGGCGCTGACAGTGCCCGCAGCCGCCAGGCTGGAAGCAAATACAACGGCGAGTGAACGTGCATGTTTCATTATCGTTTCTCCTTTACCGAATCATTCGGTGTACAAGAGTGAACTTGCACCAGACTCACGGTATTTGCCATCAGGAAGATCCGCATTTACCCGAAATTTACACCAATTTAATTCCCCGGTAATTCCCGGTTGCGCGGGCCGTTACCTTGCGGTTACCCAAAGCCACAGGTATTCTGACGCCGTCCCCCGGTATCAGCTGACTCGAGCTTCCATTGAGAAATCTTTACCCCGTCATTTTCATTGTCAGCGTCATGTTTGTGCTACTCAGCATATTCATGACATTGCCTGTCATTTTGCTTGCAGGCTCCGTAACACCGAATGCCCTGGCATTTGCGGAATCGGCTGCTATTGTCTGTGGCCTGGGCATTCTGGGCATGGCCACAACCTACCGGAAACCCCGGGATCTGAAGCCTCGTTACATGTTTGTGCTTACGGTTTCGTCCTGGTTGATTATTGCGCTGTTTTCCTCTCTGCCTTTTTATCTGAGCGATCTGAAAATTTCTGCAGCAGATGCGTTCTTTGAGGGCACGTCCGGTATAACCACCACTGGCGCAACCGTGTTCAGTGGGCTGGATACCATGGATAAGGATCTGCTGATCTGGCGTTCGATTCTGCAATGGATCGGTGGTATAGGGATCATCGGCATGTTCGTCGCGGTTCTGCCATTCCTGCGTGTGGGCGGCATGCGCCTGTTTGCCACTGAATCCTCCGAGTGGACAGACAAGGCCCTGCCAAGGATGAAAACCCTTAGCCGCGGCCTGTTGCTGGTGTACGTGGCGTTCTCGATTATTGCGGTGGTAACTTACTGGTTCTCTGGCATGACGTTGTTCGATGCGTTCAACCATGGCCTTACCAGCATTGCCACAGGCGGCTTCTCCACCTCTGATTTGTCCATGGGCAAGTTCAGTGATCTGATACTGATGGAAGCCACCATTTTCATGATCCTTGGTAGTCTGCCCTTCTTCCTGTTTGTGCGGGAGTTACACGGCCAGCACGGTGTGCTTTTCCGGGATCAGCAGGTTCGTCTTTTCCTGGCGATCCTGTTCATTGTGCCTATGCTGTTGACGTTGTACCGCTGGCTGGTATCTCCGGTTCCCTTCGACCCACTGCACAATTACGCCGCGACTCTGTTCAATGTGACGTCCGTGGTAACCACCACAGGGTACGCCTCTGAGGACTATTCCGCCTGGGGACCGCTGGCGTTTGTCCTGTTCTTCTTCCTGATGTTCGTGGGCGGCTGCTCAGGCTCCACTGCCGGTGGTATGAAGATTTTCCGGTTCCAGTTGTCGCTGATTATTCTTCGTGAGCAACTGATGCGCTTGCTGCATCCTCGTGCGGTTTTTACCCGTAATTACAACGGTCGCGCGGTAAGCGATGAAATCATATCGTCCATGATCGCCTACACCTTCATTTTTCTGCTTTGCCTCTTGCTTATTACGGTAGCCCTTGCGGCCATGCAGCTGGATTTCATTACATCGCTTTCCGGCGCCCTCACCTCGCTGACCAACGTTGGCCCGGGCCTGGGAGATATCATCGGGCCGGCAGGCAATTTCGGACCACTGCCCGATGCCGCCAAATGGGTGCTTTCAGTAGGCATGCTGATGGGCCGTCTTGAGATTCTGAGCGTGGTGATTGTGCTGTCGCCGGCGTTCTGGCGCACCTGATTGGAGACTGTTACTTTAGCCAGAGTACGGAGGGGTTCTCCAGGGGAAGATTCAGGCGTTCATCATGCACCCGCAAGCGCGGGGTATAGTGCCCTTCCGGGCGTGACGGTACCGAACACTCGTACAGATAGCTGTGGGCCGATCCACTGAGCGGGCGCTGCATCGCCATGGCAGTCACTGTTCTTGGCCCGTATTCAGAGGCTTCCGCCACCAGTTCCACAGCAATTCGCTGCTCATCGATACCATCCAGGTACACCTCTACCGCGTAGGTCTGGCTGCCCGCCGACTCAGTGACATTGAACACGCTGAAGCGCAGTCGCGGCCAGTGCCTCGCGATCTCCCGGTGTTCACTCAAAATTTCTGCCGCTGCCTCCGGGCTTCGCTGTTTCCCCTGTTCCGCCATTGGCAGGTAGAACCGTTCCACATATTCCCGAACCATCCGGTTCGCTGAATAGGTGGCCGTGAGCTGGTCCATACTGGCGCGGATCCGTTGGAGCCATTTCCGGGGCAGACCCTGCGCGTCCACATCATAGAAACCGGGAATCACCTCGTGCTCCAGCAAATCGAAGAGTTCCCGGGCGTCCGTATGATCATGCTCACTGGAACTGCGCAGCTCCTCGAAGGTGGCACCCGGGCGGATGGCCCAGCCCACATCAGCGCTCCATGCCTCCGCCCACCAGCCATCGTACTGGGACAGGTTCAGGCCACCATTGACGAGCACTTTCATCCCGCTGGTGCCGCAGGCTTCCCAGGGATGGCGCGGGCAATTCAGCCACACGTCCACGCCCTGGATCAGCTGATTGGCCACGCCGAGATCGTAATCTTCGATGAACACCACTTTGCCTTCCACATCCGGCCGTCTTGAAAAGGCCTTCCATTGTCGGATGATCTGTTTGCCCCGCTGGTCATAGGGATGAGCCTTGCCCGCGAGAACGATCTGTAGAGGCCGGTCGCGGCTCGCCAGCAGGCTGAGCAGCCGCTCCTGGTCTTTCAGCAGCAGGTCGGGCCGTTTGTAATCAGTGAAACGACGGGCAAAGCCCAGTGTCAGAGTTTCATGATCCAGCAACAGCCCGCAAGCGGCGGCGTGGTTGTTGACCGGGTTCTGCTCGCAATGCTGGCTTGAAAGCCGTCGACGGAGGTAGCCAATCAGCCGGCTTCGCTGCAGCCGTCGCATCTCCCACAATTCGTCGTCGGTTATTGCCGACATCGGGCAGGACATCTGCAATGGACGGCGCCAGCGGTCCTGACCACAGGCCCGGGTCCAGATAGCATCAGACTCCGGTGAATCCCAGCTGGGTGTATGCACGCCATTGGTCACAAAGTCTGCCGGAATGTCTTCCGCCGGCCAGCGTGGAAAAAACGGTTGAAAGATGGTTTGTGTGACCTTCTGATGGATGCGGCTTACCCCGTTGATCCGGCCGCTCATATTCAAGGCAAGCAAAGCCATGTTCAGCCGTTGGTCGTCAGCATCCACACCCTTTATGGCACGCTCACTGCCCAAACCTAACAGTTGATCTGGATTCAGATCCCGGTCTTCAAGCCAGGGCGCGAGGTAAAGCCGGAGGAGTGACCCAGAGAAGTGGTCAAAGCCGGAGGCAACCGAGGTGTGCGTGGTGAACAGATTGGTTGCCCGGGTGGCCGTACGGGCCGTCTGAAAGTCGCTCTGGTGGTCCTCCTGCCAGCTGAAGGCCCGCTCAATGAGGGCCAGAGCACAATGGCCTTCGTTAAGGTGGCACAGGCCGGGTTGCCGGCCCAGTTGTCTTAGCAGACGCCAGCCGCCAATGCCCAGCACCATTTCCTGCTGCAGGCGCTTTTCCGGGTCGCCGGTGTAAAGTTCACTGGTAATCCCCCGGTCGCCGGGCTCATTGCGGGGGTCATTGCTGTCGAGCAGCAGCAGTTCGCAGCGGCCCACCTGAGCTTTCCACGCTCGCAGACGTACGTGCCTGCCCGGAAAGGGTACAACCACCCTCACCCACTGGTCGTCTGCATCTCTGAGTGGCGAAACGGGCAGCATCGTAGGATCATTGTAGGGATAGAATTCCAGCTGTTCGCCATCGGTACTGATCGCCTGGCGAAAGTAGCCCTGTTGGTAGAGCAATCCCACGGCAGTCACCGGAAGTCCCAGATCGCTGGCAGCCTTGAGATAGTCGCCGGCAAGAACACCCAGCCCGCCGCTATAGAGTGGCAAGGATTCGCTGAGGCCGTATTCCATGCAGAAATAGGCGATGCCCTGGCCCAGATCCCCGGCACAATCGTCCGAATACCAGGTGCTGGCATTAACGAATTTGTGGTGGGCAGCTAGCTGTTGGAGGTAGCGTTGCTGAAATGAAGGGTCCTGTGCCAGTTCCTCCAGCCTGTCACCGGACACGCTGTTCAGAACCAGCCAGGCGTTGCGGGTCGTTTCCCAGGTTTCCTCATCGAGGGCTCGCCACAGCTCGTCGCTGCCGTGGTGCCAGGTCCACCGCAGGTCCAGTGCCAACTGAAAAAGTCCGCTCAGGGATTCCGGCAAGGACCGCGGAGTATAGGCTGCCAAGGTCAAGGTTTAGCTCCGGTCAGGTCAGTGGGAACACTAATGGGCGGTGTAACCGCCATCAATCACCAGTTCACTGCCGGTCACGAATTTGGATTCGTCAGAGGCCAGATACACTGCGCCCCAGGCGATATCATCAGGCTCTCCCATATGACCTACGGGATGGAGCGCAGCGGTGGCTTTTCTCGCTTCTTCCGGATCTTGCCCGGTAGATTTCAGGTGGCCCTCCACCAATGGTGTCCAGATAAACCCGGGATGGATGGAATTGGCGCGAATGTTTTCGGTGGCATACAGCATGGCATCGGTTTTGGACATCAGCCGCACTGCGCCCTTGGAGGCATGGTAGGGAGGAATGTCCGGGGCGCTTACCAGGCCATAGATGGATGACAGATTGATAATGCTGCCCACGCCGGCTCTTTTCATGTGGGGAATGGCGTGTTTGGTACAGAAAAATACCCCTTTCACGTTCACATTCTGGACAAGGTCCCACTCTTCCTCGGTCAGTTCGTGAGTGGGCTTGTTAGCACCTGCAATTCCCGCATTGTTAACCAACACCGTAAGGCTGCCAAAAGTCTCTGCAACCTTGTCCAGCACCTGTTTGACCTCCTGCTCCTTGCTGACGTCGCAATGCCAGTAACCAGCCTTGAGACCACGATCCGTAAGCTGGCTGGCCAGAGCCTCGCCATCCTTGTCCTGGCAATCGAGTATGGCTACAGCCGCTCCCTCTTCTGCCATACGGGTTGCTGTAGCGGCTCCGATTCCTACCGAGCCTCCAGTGACAACGGCAACCTTACCTTTTAATCGTTCCATGGAAATCCTCCTTGATGACATTTCAGTAGGCTTGTTGGCGAACCGGAAAATAGTTCATCGCCATATGATGTTTTTTCAGCCACTGCATTAACGAAGATATCGTAAAACTATCGTTCTCAACTCCCTCGAAGTCCACGCCAATGCCCTTGTCGGATTTGCGGACAACATGGGCCTTCAGCCTTCGAAACTGTCTTTCCTGTTTGTCCGGAAAGCGAAATTCAAGTTCAACTGTCTGGTTTAACTGCACATCGGTATAGTCGGTTGCAATGAACAGGCCCCGCTTTGATGCATCCCGGATCAGGCCGGTTGCTACGGGCATTCCGCGCTTATACACCAGCAGGCCAAGCTTTCCCTGTACGCGTTTACTGAGTCTGTGTTCCATGTTTTCCCCCATGACTCATCAAGAACCGCTAATTGTTAAAACTGCCTGTGTTTTATATCGAAGTATTGGGGGCGCCTTTTTGATGCTGATCAAAAAACGATCAGTCTCGCGGCAGGCGCCCATGTTGCCGCACGGAATCCGCAATAGTTTCTGACAGATCTTTCCGACAAAGATTCCAGTCCAGTTGCCATATCCAGTTGTTTACCACAGTTCCCGGTGTGTTAAACCTGGCCTCGGTTCCAAGCCCCATAAAATCCTGCATCGGGACGATGGCCAGTGAGCAGACCGACCGGAAAGCAGCGTCAATAACCGGCCATGGCATGCCCTCCCCGGAGGTGCCGAGGTAATTGTTGACGTTGCGCCGGGTATGGTCGTCGAGGCTCTGGTACCAACCCAGTGTGGTGTCGTTATCGTGGGTCCCGGTGTACACAAGATCCCGCGGATGATGGTTGTGTAACAGGTGGGGATTATCCGGGCTGCCATCAAAGCCGAATTGCATCACCGTCATCCCCGGCAACCGGAACCGTTTGCGAAGCTCTTCAACGTCATCGCTGATAATACCCAGGTTCTCGGCCACCAGGGGCAAATCCGGAAACCGGCTGAAACAGGCCTCAAGAAAATGGTCCCCGGGGCCTGGCACCCAGTAGCCGTATTTGGGCTCTGGTGTCTCCGCCGGAATCTCCCAGTAGGCCTGCAGTCCACGAAAGTGATCAATTCGGATCAGGTCAAACAGGTGACGTTGGCTTTCAAGACGCTCAAGCCACCATTGGTAACCGTCGCCAGCCATGGCTTCCCAGTTAAAAAGCGGGTTGCCCCAGTGCTGGCCCTCCACAGAAAAATAGTCGGGCGGCACGCCGGCAACTGCCTTGGGCTCTCCTCGCTCATCAAGCTTGAACAAGTGCCGGTTGGCCCAGACATCGGCGCTGTCGTGGGCAACGAAGATGGGGATGTCACCAAACAGCAGAATGCCTTTTCCCCGCGCATAATCCCGCAAAGCCTGCCATTGGTGCTGGAACAGAAACTGCTCGAACCGGATCCGGGCGAGCCTGGAGCGGTTCTGGTCAATAAAATCCTGCAATGCTTCCGTATCCCGGTCCCTGAGAGATTCAGGCCATTGCAACCAGGCCGGAAACGCCTGCACCTCCCGGATTGCGCAGAACAGGCAAAAATCGTCAAGCCAGTAGTCGTTGGTTGCCCGAAAGCGCTGATAACCAGCCTGATCAAGGCCGCTCAGGCCCGTACCATCATTATTGAAAAAGCGCTCCGCAGCGAGGGTCAGCAATTGGTGGCGCACTTCGGGTGCGGGCTGCGAAAGTTCTCGCTCTGACAGGAGGCCAACCTCAACGAGTTCCAACAAATCGATGAAGTCAGGATTGCCGGCGTGAGCGCTGAGAGACTGATAAGGCGAAAGATCCCGGTGTGTTGGCCCGATGGGCAGCGTTTGCCAGACGCTCAGGCTGCTGTCAGCCAGGAAGTCGACAAAGGTACGGGCACTCGCGCCGAGAATACCCCAAGGCCCCGGCAGGCAGGTTGGATGAAGTAAGACACCGGCCCGGCGGGTGCTGAACAGATCGTCGGTTCTGGCCGAAGTCATGCCGGTTTATCCGCCTCATGCCCTGGGCGCATGGCGCCTCCCCGAGCCGGCTCGCCGCTGCCCTGGCTCAGCTGCTGGAACACGGACGGGGGGGCCGGATAACCGATCATCTCGTACAGATTCACCAGGTGGCGGCGGTACAGATGCTCGAAATCGCTGACAACCTGCGCCGGGTTGTAGTCGCCGAACCACCAGAACCAGTCGGAGCCCTCACAGATCGCCAGCTGCTGACTCGCAGACTCTTTCTGTTCCGTCTTGAGGCTGCCGTTATCCATCACCCGATCGTAATGGATCTTTGCCTCACAAAGCAGGTCCCAGGCGCGGTTTTTGTCCGGGTCGCCAATCCAGGTGGAAAAGGTGCCATAAATCCAGCTTCCGGCCACCAGGTGCGGCAGACGAACCGGCTCAGCGACAGGATGTTCGATCAGATCGCTGTAGGTAGTCAGTTTCAGCCTTGGATGGTGGGAAAGTATTCGATACAACTCATCCAGAAAATGAAAGCCATTCTCGGGGTAGTATTCCCAGGCGTTTTCACCATCCATGATGACGGAAATCACCGGTCGGGACTTGCCCCTGGACTGCCCGGCAATGTTTTCCATGTGATGGACCAGGTCGCCCACGGCATCCCTGGCGTGCCAGTCGGCGTAATTGAAGCCGATTAAATCAGACAGGCCATCGTCCCTGAAGAAAACGGATACCGAAGAATCACCGAAGGTGTATGGCTGGTGGATGCCGGAATCCGGCAGATCCGGAATCTCTTCGCGTGCAAGGTTCAGGCTGTTGTGGGCCACAGAATCCCCACTGGCGGTCCAGCGAAATCCCTGGTCATCCAGTAACGCCAGCGTGGCCTGGCTAAGGCCCCCTTCAGAGGCCCAGCAGCCGGCCGGCTCAACGCCGAAAAACCGCTTGAATACTGTTTTCGCCTGTTGGAGCTGCCAGCCTGCCCGCTCGTTTCCACCGGGGTAATTGTTGTGAACGGGCAAACTAATGTCCGGCATTGCTTCCCGGGCGGATTCCAGTTCCAGCAGCAACGGCAGCATGGCGTGGGTGTAGGGGCTGACGGACAGCTCTACCTGGCCTTTTTGTGCCAGGTGTCGGTATCTCGGCCCAATGCCGGACAACACATCGAAAATGACATTCAGAAGGGCTCTTCGGTCGTCCATGGTGAAGTTGTGGCCTTTTTCCTGAAGGCTCTGAATGCAATGGTTTTCACGGCGAATGGTTTCACCCATCCAGCCCAGGTGATACCAGACCAGGAGATCCGACAGAAACCGGCTGGAGATATATCGTTGTAGTTCCGGTTTTTTCCGGTAGACATCGGTCAGCTCGGCCAATCGCGCGAAGGCAGGATAGCGTTTGATGATTCGGTCCGGGTTCGCGCGCAGGCATTTCTCAATGAGTCCGAGGAACGCTGGCGTGCCGGTTTCCGGAAGCTCCTCTGCCACCAGGGCCGCAAGTAAGGGGTCGCCGATCTCCCCTGCACCGTGGCGCCATTGTTCTATCTGTACCAGGTAGGTTTCGATCTGTTCAAGCAGAACCGGGGCAAAATTGACCACCGCCCTCGCCTCGGGCTCATTCTCGAGGTGGGCCGCCATATCGCTGTAGTCCTTGATGGTGTGCAGATACACCCAGGGAAACAGGAACTGGCCCGTGCGCATATCCTGATAGGAAGGCTGGTGCATATGCCAACAAAGCACAACCGGGATTTTGGTGTCAGAGACCATGAGGGTAATCCTGCCCGAGCATCTCGGGCGTGATCAGCACAATACCTTTGGGAGACACATGGAACCGCTTGCGGTCTTCCGCTTCATCGAAACCGATGCGTGTTCCTTCCGGGATGCGGCAGCCGCGATCAATCAGGGCTTTTCGGATGTGACAGTCGCGGCCAATATCCACATCCGGATAGATGACCGAGTCCGAGATATCACTATAAGAGTGAACCTTGACCTGCGAGAACAACAGGGAGTGTTTCACCAGGGCGCCAGAGACAATGCAGCCCCCCGCAACCATGGAATCCACTGCGGTCCCCCGGCGGTTCTCATCATCGAAGATAAACTTCGCTGGCGGCAATTGCTCCTGGTATGTCCATATCGGCCAGTGGGAATCGTACAGATTCAGTTCAGGGCTGATGCCGATCAGCTCCAGGTTGGCCTGCCAGAGAGCATCAATGGTCCCTACATCCCGCCAATAGGCAGGCTTATTCTGTACCGGATCCCGGAACGGAAAGGCCACTACCCGCAGCCGCTTGATCACAGATGGAATAATATCCTTGCCAAAATCGTGGGACGACTCGCCGTCCATCTTATGGTCGCGCATCAACTCATCGAACAGCACCTGGGTACTGAACACGTAGATACCCATGGACGCCAGCGCCTTACCGGGCTGGCCGGGCATGGGTTTGGGTTGCGCAGGCTTTTCCTCGAATTCGGTGACTCGGAGCTCATCGTCTACCGACATAACGCCGAATGCCGAGGCCTCGTCGATCGGGACCTCAATGCAGCCCACGGTGATATCGGCATCATTCTCAACATGGGCGGCCAGCATAGTGCCGTAGTCCATCTTGTAGATATGGTCACCGGCGAGAATCAGGACATATTCCGGGTGGTGGCTGCGGATGATATCGAGGTTTTGCAGCACGGCATCCGCAGTGCCTTCATACCAGGACGTTTCGATCCTTTGCTGGGCCGGTAACAGCTCGACAAATTCGTCCATTTCACCACGAAGAAACCCCCAGCCTCGTTGAATGTGCCGGATCAGGGAATGGGATTTGTATTGGGTGATTACGCCAACCTGGCCGATGCCTGAGTTGATGCAGTTCGACAATGGAAAATCGATGATCCGGAACTTGCCGCCGAAGGGAACCGCCGGTTTGGCTCGCCACTTGGTGAGATCGTGAAGGCGGGAGCCCCGGCCTCCGGCTAAAACTAACGCGAGGGTTTGACGAGTAAGACGACTGACGAAACGTTGGGCCGTTTGCATATCTGCTTCCCTGAACAAAACTTTTCCTGTGACCGGTCGTTCAACCGCAAGGGGTTGCCACGGTTTTGACGTCTGTAATCATATTAGAACACTATCACGGAATTATGACGTAAACTTGTTTGGAGTCATTTTTTAAACGGGCTCAGTAACGTCCAATGGAAGCTCCACCTGGTTAGGAAAAGCACGGTCTATGGATAGTCCAACGCTCAGCGAATTCGACCTTCATCTCTTTGCCGAAGGCAGGCATTGGCACATCTACAACGTATTGGGCGCTCACGTCTGCAAAAGCGGGGGTGTTGAGGGTGTCCGGTTTGCAGTGTGGGCCCCCCATGCGAAAGCGATCAGCGTTGTCGGCGATTTCAATCACTGGAAAACCGCCAGCCACAGCATGAAACTGCACGAAGGCATGGGGGTGTGGTCGTGCTTTATCCCAGGCATCGGTACCGGAGCCCTATACAAGTTCGCCATAACCACCGACAAGGGCCGTCAGCTTTTGAAAACCGACCCCTATGGCCAGGCCTTTGAGTTGAGGCCCGCCACCGCCGCCGTGGTGACTGAGCGTGGCCACTTTGGCTGGGGCGATGGCGACTGGATTGCCCGGCGGGGCCAGTGGAATTGGCAGGACTCACCCATTTCAATCTACGAGGTACATGCCGCTTCCTGGCGTCATCACGGCTCCGGGCGTTGGCTGACCTACCGCGAACTTGCCGACCAGCTGATCCCTTACGTTGTGGAATTGGGCTTCACCCACATTGAGCTGTTGCCGGTAACCGAGCACCCGCTGGATGAATCCTGGGGCTATCAGACCACCGGCTACTACGCGCCTACCAGCCGCTTCGGCACCCCGGACGACCTGCGTTATCTGGTGGACCAGTGCCACCGCCACAACATCGGCGTTATTCTGGATTGGGTTCCCGGGCACTTCCCGACCGATGAACACGCCCTCGCCCGATTTGATGGCAGCGCTCTTTACGAGCATGAAGATCCACGCAAGGGCCAGCACCAGGACTGGGGCACCCTCATTTACAATTACGGCCGGCATGAAGTCCGGAACTTCCTGATCGGTAGCGCCCTGTTCTGGCTGGACGCCTTCCACATCGATGGTTTGCGGGTGGATGCCGTAGCCTCAATGCTCTATCTGAATTACTCCCGCAAGGAAGGCGAATGGTTGCCCAATGTTCATGGTGGCCATGAGAATCTGGAAGCCATCGATTTTCTGAGGGAACTGAACCGCGTTTGCCAGAGCCGATTCCCGGGCACCCTGGTCTGTGCCGAGGAATCCACTTCCTGGCCACGTGTTACCCGCCCGCCGGAAATCGGCGGGCTCGGCTTCAACCTGAAATGGAACATGGGCTGGATGCACGACACTCTTGATTACCTTCAGCAGGACCCTGTGTATCGCCAGTACCACCACGACAAATTGACCTTTGGCCTGCTGTACGCCTTCACTGAGAATTTCCTGTTGCCGCTGTCCCACGATGAGGTGGTCCACGGCAAGGGCAGCCTGATCAACAAGATGACAGGAGACGAGTGGCAGCAGCGGGCTTCACTACGATTGCTGCTCACCTACATGTACGGCTATCCCGGTGCCAAGCTGCTGTTTATGGGCGGCGAATTCGGCCAGCGCCGGGAGTGGAGTGAATCCCGGGAACTGGACTGGTCGTTGCTGGCCTATCCGGAGCACCAGGGCCTCAAACGCCTGGTACAGGATCTTAACGGCCTCTATCGCCGGGAGGTGTCCCTGCATGGTGAGTGTTTCAGGCCGGAAGGATTTGATTGGATCGACTGTCACGACTCCCCCCAGTCTGTCATCAGCTTTCTGCGAACGGCCAAGGGCGAAACCTCGGTGATCGTGGTGAATTTTACGCCGATGCCCCGGCATAACTACCGCATCGGACTGCCACAGGGCGGAAGCTGGCGGGAAATCTTTAACTCGGATTCTGAATATTATGGTGGCAGTAACCTCGGCAACCCCTACCCCATGATTGCGGACGAACAGGCCTGGATGAACCGGAACTGGTCAATGGAGCTGACTCTGCCGCCACTAGGCGCGATTGTCCTGAGGCCGACGTTATGATCCGGGTGCTGTTTGCCACCAGTGAGGTTTTTCCACTGGTGAAGACCGGTGGCCTTGCTGATGTGTCTTCCAGCCTGCCAGAAGCTCTTTGCCGGCTTGAACACGATGTGCAGATTCTGCTGCCGGGCTACCCAGATGCAATTAAGGCCGCCCGAAAAGCCGGATCCCGGAGAAAGTCGCGATTTCAGATCGGGCAATACAGTGTCAGCCTCTGGCAAACCCGGCTCCCTGGCACGGCAGTAACACTCTGGCTGGTGGACTGTCCGCCGCTGTTTGACCGGCCGGGAAACCCCTACAAGAACGAGGAAGGGCAGGACTGGTGGGATAACGCCCATCGGTTTGAACTGTTTGCCAGGGTCGGTGCGATGATAGCCATGGGTGAAGCCGGGCTGACCTGGAAACCGGATCTCGTGCACTGCAATGACTGGCAGACCGGGCTTATTCCGGTTTTTCTGGAGCCATACCCGGATCGGCCCGGCACTGTTTTCACCATCCACAACCTCGCCTACCAGGGCGTCTTCTCTCACGAAACCTTCCGGGCCCTTGGTTTGCCGGATTCACTCTGGCGGCTGGACCAGTTGGAATTCTATGGTCAGTTGTCCTTTATCAAGGGCGGCCTGGTGTTCAGCGATCGCATTACTACCGTCAGCCCCGGTTACGCCCGGGAGATTCAGAGCCCGGAATTTGGCTGTGGCCTTGATGGCTTGCTCCGGCATCGGCGGGCGGCGTTAACGGGAATTCTCAACGGCATTGATACCCGCGTATGGAACCCGGAGGACGATCCCGAGCTTGCCTTTCACTACGGGCGCGAACATCTGAAAAACAAAACCCAGTGCCAGGCCCATCTTCAGCAGGAACTGGGCCTTGAGGTGAAGGGTGGTCCGTTGCTGGGATTTATTGGCAGGCTGGTGGAGCAAAAAGGCGTGGACTGGTTAATTGGGGTGATGCCGGATTTGCTGGACAGGGGTTGCCAGTTTGTGATTCTCGGATCCGGTGAGGCCCGCTACGAAGACCCCCTGAAACTGCTGGCACGGCAATGGCCTGAGCAGATGTCCCTGACGCTCGGTTACGACGAGGGGCTATCCCACCGAATCACCGGCGGTTGCGATCTGTTCCTGATGCCATCCCGGTTTGAGCCTTGCGGCCTCAACCAGATGTACAGCCTGCGTTACGGCACGGTACCGGTGGTGCATGGAATCGGCGGCTTATCAGACACCGTGAAGGACCCTCAGGAAGTCGGCATCGACAAGGCCAATGGCTTCCGGTTCAGCGAGGCCAGTGCTCCGGCACTGCTGGATGCGGTCAACCGGGCACTGGAGTGCTTCAGAAAGCGGAAACAATGGCGCCGGCTGCTGCAGAACGGCATGGCAGGTGACTATTCCTGGAAACACCGGGCCCGTGAGTATGGCGACCTTTACCAGACCATTCTCAACGAACGTCAACATCAGCCGCAGGATTAGTGCGAGCGTATGTCCGCCTGGAGGCAATCAACATGCATAGAGCAACGGAATTCCGACTTGAGGCCCACCCCTTTATTCCCGAGGCACTGGAACGCCTTGAAGAGCTGGCCAACGATCTGTTTTACAGCTGGGATCACGGCGTTCGCAGCCTGTTTGCCCGGATTGACCTTCGACTCTGGCAGAAAGTTGAGCATAACCCGAAGCTGTTCCTGCGCCGTGTGGCCCAGGACCGGCTTGATGAGGCTTCGGAAGACCGGGCATTCCTGGCCGAATACCGCCGGGTACTGAGCAGTTATGATGCCTATCTGGAGGCAGGTCCCGGGCCGGAAGTCACCGAAAAGCTGGATCCTGAAAATGCGTTGGTGG
Source organism: Marinobacter guineae (assembly GCF_002744735.1). Taxonomy (GTDB): domain Bacteria; phylum Pseudomonadota; class Gammaproteobacteria; order Pseudomonadales; family Oleiphilaceae; genus Marinobacter; species Marinobacter guineae. The sequence continues at coordinate 183,482 of NZ_KZ319339.1, forward strand.
CTTACTTCTGTGCCGAGTTTGGCTTCCATGAGAGCTTCCCCATCTACTCGGGAGGCCTTGGCATTCTCGCTGGCGATCACTGCAAGGCCGCCAGTGACCTGGCCCTGCCTTTCGTGGCTATTGGCCTGCTTTACCAGCAGGGATACTTCATCCAGAGCATCGACGCACTGGGCCAGCAGATCGCCCGATATCAGTCCCATTCCAGTGACGAACTGCCGATAACGCCGGTGGAACAAGACGGCAAAGTACTCAAGGTGTCCGTGCCCTTTCCCGACCGCGACGTGGTAGCCCGGGTCTGGGAAGCTCGAGTCGGTCATATACGGCTGTACCTGTTGGACAGTCACACTGAGGAAAACAGCCCTGAAGACCAGGAGCTGACCCTGCAGCTCTACGGCGGCGACGAGTCCACCCGGATCAGCCAGGAGATGCTTCTGGGCATTGGTGGAACCCGGGTACTGGAAGCACTGGACCTGAAACCAACAGCCTGGCATATCAACGAGGGCCATGCTGCGTTCCAGATCCTCGAGCGTTGCCGGCACACCATGGCCTCCGGCCTTAATTTTGAGGCGGCGCTGGAAGCCGTCGCCGGCGCCACCCTGTTCACCACCCACACGCCTGTGGCAGCCGGCCACGACATATTCCCCAGGGATCTCGTTCATCACGCCCTGGGTCGTTACCTGGAGGAATCCGGATTGGACTTCGAAACGGTGTTTGCGCTCGGGGCCAAAGCGGGCGGTGACACCTTTAATATGACAAGCCTGGGCCTGCGGGGCTCACGATTCCACAACGGGGTCAGCCGCATCCACGGCAGTGTTGCCTCCCAGATGGAGGGGGATATCTGGCCCCAGGTCCCGGCGGAAGAAAATCCCCTTGGTTACATCACCAACGGCGTACATGTTCCCACCTTTCTGGCCCCGGAATGGTCAAGCCTGTTTGATATCCAGGCGCCGACCTGGAAGAGTGAGTTGAGAAACCAGCAGTTCTGGGAATTTATCGACAAGATTCCAGACTATCACTACTGGAGCGTGCATAAAGCCCTCAAACAACAGATGGGCGAATTCATTGTTCGGCGCTTGAAGCGACAGCACAAGCGCAACGGAACCGGGCACTCGGTGACCGACAGGATGACCCGGCAGCTGACTTCTTCAGAAAAAGACACCCTGGTGATCGGGTTTGCCCGGCGATTTGCCACCTACAAGCGTGCCACCCTTATCTTCTCCGATCTTGATCGGCTGGAACGCATTCTTACCAACCCGGACAAACCAGTTGTACTTGTTTTCGCTGGCAAGGCCCACCCACGGGACAAACCCGGCCAGCGCCTGATCAAGGTGATCCACGATCTTTCCATGCACCCTGCACTCATGGGGCACCTGATTCTGCTGGAGGATTACGACCAGGCCATGGCGAGGCGCCTGCTCAGTGGCGTGGATGTCTGGCTCAACACGCCGGAGTACCCCAAGGAAGCCAGCGGCACCTCTGGTGAAAAGGCCGCCCTTAACGGCGCCCTGAACCTCAGCGTGCTCGATGGCTGGTGGGGTGAAGGTTACGACGGCAAAAATGGCTGGGCGATTCCGCCCAGAGACACGGAGCTCGATGCCGAATTCCGTAACGAGGAAGAAGCCCGGGACCTTCTGGATCTGCTGGAGTTCGAGGTGGTTCCGCTCTACTACGAACGGGCCTCCCAGGGCTTCTCAAGAGGCTGGGTAAAGCGCTCGAAAGCCTCCATGAAAACGATTACGCCCAGATTCAACAGCCAGCGCATGGTAATGGATTACGTCACCAATTATTATCAGCCAGCCTCAAGCCAGGGAGCACTCCTGATGGCCGAAGGGGGCAAGGTGGCGACCGGGCTGGCGCACTGGAAAGCAATGGTTCGGCAGGCGTGGCCGGGTGTTGAATTACATGTGGTGGGCTGTGTCGAGGCTCGCTGCCCCCACAACGACATGGTCGAGCTTCGCGTAGAGGCAGTACTCAACGGTCTGAGCCCGGACGATGTGCGGGTTGAGTGCCTGGTTAGCCCGGAGTGCACGGGAACCCACAGGAGCCCGGGGCCAGACAGTTTCTTTCTGGAAAAAGAGAGTGAGGCTGATGGCAGAACGGTATTTTCTACTCGGGTCCAGCCTCCCTACCCCGGGCTCCAGACCCTCAGGTTGCGGATGTACCCGCATCACGAGGCGTTAACTCATCCGCTGGAAATGGGCGCCATGCTCTGGGTCTGAACCCGGGCATGGCAGGTCTTACAGAACGTGTCGGCGGATGAATCGGCCAATATCCTGCACTTCCTCAAGGCACACGCTATGTTCCATGGGAAAGGTCTGGTACGTGGGCTCGTAACCCATGCCTTTCAGGGTTTCGACACTACGCACACCCAGCGATTCCGGAACCATCGGGTCAAAGGTGCCGTGGTAAACGCTGATGGGAATATCGGCGTTGGCTTCGGAGCGCTGAACGGAATCCGCCGTGGCGAAATAGGTCGATAACGCCAGAATACCACCCAGGCGTTCCGGGTAGCTGAGCCCCAGTTCATAGGCAACCGCCCCGCCCTGGGAGAAACCGGCAATGATAATCCGGTTGGCGGGAATGCCCATTTCGATTTCCCGTTCCACAAGCTTGCCGACAGCCTTGGCCGATGCCATCAGCTGTTCGGTATCCACCACCCGGTCGATATCCATCGCCTTGATATCGTACCAGGCTGGCATTGTCATCCCACCGTTAATGGTGACCGGCAGGTTGGGGGCGTGAGGAAAAATAAACCGCACCGCCGCGTCCTCCGGCAAGCCAAGCTCAGGTACAACCGGCTCAAAATCGTGTCCGCTGGCGCCAAGGCCGTGGAGCCATATAACCGACGCTGTCGGATTTTCTCCGGTCTCGAGTTCAATATACTGAAGATCTTGCACTGGGCTACCTCTTGTCAGAAAAAATGTAGGGCGGGGTCATTCCGAACCGTCAGACTTCTCTGCGTTGGCTTCAAGGGCCGTCACCACCGGATTGGCATACATATCCAGCAGGTAGGGTCGAATCGCCGGGTCGCAGGCATCCAGACGCCGTTCCATTTCCGCCTTGGCCGCCTCCATTTCAGCAGGCGACCAGGTTTCGGCCGTTACCACGGAATCACTTACGGTATCAGGTGTGGCGTGGGCCTCGGGATGTAGCCCTCGCTGCTGATACGCCACCAGATTGGAAGCATGAAGATGATAGTTGGCGTGCATTTCACGATCTATCCGGGTTGCAAGGTCCTTCGGATTCTCCGGTGAATCGTGGATGGGGGCACCAAAATGCACATGCACATGGCCCTTGAAGCCGGTCATGCCCTTCATGATCTGTTCAGTATCCTCACCGTCCCTCTTGATGTACTCGCCGGTGCGGGCCCGGGTTTCCAGCTCCTTGGCCTTGTCGGCATCGCAGGGGTCGTACTCGTAGGCAATAGAGACAGGCACAATGTGCAGTCTGTTCATGGCTTCGGCGAAACTGACCCCGCTCTTTTTGCGGCTCATGTAAAACATCTTGATGATGGCAGGATCGGTGAAATCAAGACCATCCTTCGCCCGGCCTTCACGTTGCGCAATCCAGATGCTGCTGTTGGTATCGATGCTGTGGTTGATGAAGCCGGAGAGCGTAATGTAGGCATCCCGCATTTCCCGCGGGCTGGTCATGTTGCGACGCACTACGAAACTCTTGTTCAGCCGCATCATCTCGGCAAATACGCGGTTCGCCAACAGGTTGTCGCCGATGGCGATCCTGGTGGTGTGGAAACCGTTCTGGAACAGCAGATAGTTCACCACCATCGGGTCGAATACGATGTCCCGGTGGTTTGAAATGAACAGGTGGGCGCTGTGCTTGCTGAGGTGTTCCAGGCCACTGGTGGTCACCCGTGTGGTGGTGTTGTCCACCAGATCACCGACATAGCCGGAGAGCCCTGCCTGCAAGTCATCGATACGACGGAAGTGCCCGAAATGGCTGGCCAGCCAGCGGCGGATAAATAACCGCAGCACGGCAGGCGCCCAGCGGGAAAGTGTCGGCGACTTGAAGCGACCGACCATATCCAGAAATTCCTGATCATTGACCAGGCGGTTAATAGCAGCGCCGGTTTCTTCGTCCGAATAGGGACGGATGGCATCAAATTCCTGCATGGAAGCCCTGTTATTATCGGTGTCTGTCACAGTATGGCGTGAACCGGTGGTTCAAAAACGCGGTATTGTAGCGTTTCTTCCACTACTTTGCCTCTATCCGGATACCCGGTTTGCTGGCCAATCGACAGGGTTAATCTGGTATCATTGGCCACCGCGCCGAACTGCGCATCTTACCTGCACCAAAACACCGGCTCCTTGCCGACTAACCGGTTACCCTATGTATCTTGATCAGGATTTCGAACAGCTTTCCACCGAGCGCCCCACCACCTCAGGCAGGGACCCGGAACAGGTTCTGCACGAAGTCTTTGGCTATGAAACCTTCCGGCCGCTGCAGGGTGACATTATCCGGGAAGTTTCGGAAGGTCGGGATGCCCTGGTACTGATGCCTACCGGGGGCGGTAAATCCCTGTGCTATCAAGTGCCGGCCCTGGTACGGTCGGGAACGGCAATCGTCATCTCTCCACTGATCGCATTAATGCAGGATCAGGTTGCCGCCCTTAAGGAATTGGGCGTAAAAGCCGCATTCCTCAACTCCACCATGGATTTCGAGCAGGCCCGCGCCACCGAATACGCGCTTATGACAGGCGAACTGGATCTGCTTTACTGCGCCCCGGAGCGACTGATTCAGCCCCGCACTATTGAGTTGCTGCACAGCGCGTCCATCGCCCTGTTTGCCATTGACGAGGCCCACTGTGTTTCCCAGTGGGGGCACGATTTCCGGTCTGATTACTTACAGCTGAGCATGCTGGCGGAGGCCTTCCCCGGCATTCCCCGGATAGCCCTCACAGCGACCGCCGATGAGCGAACCCGAAAGGAGATTGCAGAACGACTGTCGCTGACCAAAGCGAAGCACTTCGTCAGCGGCTTCGACCGTCCGAATATTCAGTATCGCATTGCGCCAAAGACAAATGCCAACAAGCAGTTACTGGACTTCATTAAAGCAGAGCACGAAGGTGACTGCGGTATTGTTTACTGCCTTTCCCGGAACAAGGTGGATGCGACAGCCAAAACGCTGGCCCAGAAAGGTTACACGGCTCTGCCCTACCATGCCGGGCTTCCCGCTGAGCAGCGGTCCCACCATCAGGAACGTTTCCTGCGGGAAGATGGCGTTATCATCGTTGCCACCATTGCCTTCGGCATGGGCATAGACAAGCCCGATGTGCGTTTTGTCGCCCACCTTGACCTGCCCAAAAGCCTTGAGGCTTATTACCAGGAAACCGGCCGGGCCGGACGTGACGGCAAGCCCTCCACCGCCTGGATGGTCTACGGCCTGCAGGATGTAATCAAATTGCGGCAGATGCTCGAGGGTTCCCAGGGCAACGACCAGTTCAAGCGGGTAGAACGCCAGAAGCTGGATGCCATGCTGGGCCTTTGCGAGGTCACCAGTTGCCGCCGGCAGGTGCTTCTCCGCTACTTCGGTGACGAACTCGATGAACCATGTGGCAACTGCGATACCTGCCTGAATCCCCCGGAAACCTGGGATGGCACCGTTGCCGTGCAGAAGGCGCTATCCTGCGTATTCCGCACCGGCCAGCGGTTTGGTGTGACCTACCTCATCGACGTACTGCGAGGCTCTGAAAACGAGCGCATCCTGCAGTCCGGGCACCATCAGGTATCGACCTATGGGATCGGAACCGAGCTTAGTGTCAGCGAATGGAAATCGGTATTCAGGCAGTTGGTGGCAAACGGTTACCTGCGGGCGGATCCGGACGGCTACGGCGCGTTGCAGCTAACCGAACAGTGCCGGCCCTTGCTGAAGGGCAAGCACACAATCGAGCTGCGAAAAGATCCGGCGGTTAAAAAGACATCAAGTCGCGCCTCCGGTGGCCGTGCCAGTTCGCCGGTAAAAGACCAGATCACCGACCAGGCCGGCTGGGAAGCCCTGCGAGCCTGCCGCAAGGCCCTTGCCAATAAACAGGGTGTGCCGCCCTACGTGATCTTCCACGACACTACCCTGTTCGGCATGCTCGAGCGCAAGCCACGCACGCTTGAAGAGCTGGCGGAAGTCAGTGGTGTGGGTGCCGCGAAGCTCGAGAAGTACGGTGAGATTTTCCTGGAAACAATTGCAGGCCTGGAGCCGGCCTGAGTTTCATGCCTCGCCTTTGAAGCCTTTTTTCCTTACCCGATAGTGCGCGATGGATGTGGCAACGTGATTGCCGTCCTGATCCACCAGCTTTCCTTCCAGCGTGAATTTCGCCCGGCCGGTTTCATCGGCATCGGCGAGAATGGCTGCCAAGATTTCCGCTGCCAGCGAGAACTCCACCGTTACGTCGGAATTGGCCGGTTGCAGGAACTGCAGGGTCATTTCCTTTAGAATCGGCGTGTAGGAAGGCCCCAGATCAAACAGCGTCAGCACGCCACCGGGAATCTCCGCAACCAGGAAATAGGCGCCGGCATAGAGGCTGCCAAAATGGTTTTTGTTGCCCTTCAAACGAATTCTGGCCCGGACATAACCCGGCCGCACTTCCTCTACCCTGAACCCGTTCCGCGGCGCAAAAGGAATGGAAAAACCGATAATCCTGTTGACCGCGGCATAACCGCCGGTTTTCTTGAGCCAGGCCAGTGGGCTGGCCAGAGTAGCTTTTGGGTCTGAACTTGCTACCCATTGGCCAGTTGCACCAATCAGGTTGTCAATAAGCGCCATCACCGTGCTCCATAATTGAATCGATGCCGATGATTGCAACGGGCCTCACTGATCGCAAGAATCTTTTACAATTTTTTTGAGCACAATCCGGTTTATTTTTGAATTTCTGTTCTAAAGTGTGTGTCTTGTGCCCGTATGAATAACCACAACCACTCGGGCCGGATTCTTCCGGATTAAGAAAGGACTTCTGTTTTGGAACCTTGTCTGACCGCCCTCAAAATCCGCGCCGGTGTCCGGCAATCCGCTCTCCGTCTCGCTACCCTGCTTTTCTGCTGCGTGCTGGCATTGCCGGTCTCGGCCGGGACGGCCCCGGTCAACAGTCGCGATTACATTCTGTGGTATCGGAATTACGACAGCCCGGCTATCCGGGCACTTGTTGAGCTTGCGTTGACCAAAACCCCGGAATACGGCGCATATCAACTTATCCGCAGTGAGGAGCTAAGCCAGGGGCGGGTTCTCCGGGAGCTGAATGACCGCCAGTCCCGTCTGGTCGATATCGCCAATGTCGCCACATCCAGTGAACGGGAGAACTTCCTTACTGCGGTCCCTATCCCGGTTGATGGCGGTTTACTGGGTTTTCGGGTGTGCGTGGTTTTGCCGGAATCCCTTCCACTATTTGAGGGCATCCGTAACCTGCAGGATCTGAAGCAAAGCGACATCCGCATTGGCCAGGGGTCGCACTGGCCGGATACGCCGGTGCTGGAGGCCAATGGTATTCGGGTGATAACCCATTCCAGATACGAAATCCTCTTTGGAATGCTGCGTAATGAGCGTTTCGAGTGTTTTGCGCGAGGCGTGAGTGAGATTCTTTACGATCTGGAAGATCAGCAGGACCCGGACCTGGTGATTGAACCGAACCTGCTGATAGCCTACCCCATGCCGTCTTATCTGTTCGTAGGCCCCCACGATCAGCAAACCGCCCTTCGCCTGCAACTGGGGCTTGAAAGGGCCATTCACGATGGCAGCTTTGGCCAGTTTCTCAAAACCTACTACGGCCGTGCTGTCGAGGTTCTGGATCTGGACAAACGTTTTGTGATTACGCTTGAGAACCCTTTCCTCAGCGAAGAATCACGTTATGTTGGTCGCCGGACACTGAACAATCTGCGCCGGCGCCTCGACATCCTCAGCCGTTGAGGCTGAATCCCAGCATCCAGCTCAGACGCGGAACCGGGACGCGTTCTGATTGAGCGTATTGCCAATACTTTCAATCTGGCCGCTGTAGACATCGTTCTCACTTGCAGCGGCCGCCGCTTCCTGGCCCTGATCAGCAATCCGGGTGATTGATGAGTTGAGCTCTTCCGTTACCGACGTCTGCTCCTCCGACGCTGTTGCAATCTGCGAGGTCATCTGGCTGATGGATGTAATAGCCTCGGCAATTCGACTCAGTGCCTCCATTGCGTCCTGGGCTTTTTCCATACTGACGTTGGAAACCGCCGTTGAGGCCTTCATAACCTCCACTGCATCATTCGCGCCCTTCTGCAGGCGCTCAATCATGTTACTGATTTCCTCGGTGCTGGACTGGGTGCGCTGGGCCAGGTTGCGTACTTCGTCGGCAACTACCGCAAAACCGCGCCCCGCCTCACCAGCCCGGGCGGCCTCAATAGCTGCATTCAGTGCCAGCAGGTTGGTTTGCGCGGCAATGCCCTGAATTACGTCCAGCACTGTGGTGATGGAGCTTACATCCTTGCCAAGGGTATCGATAACTTCCGCAGCGGCGTTGATTTCTTTCGACAGTTTCTGAACTGCATCCCGGGAGGCTGCGACCGTCTCCAGTGATGCCCGGCTTTCGCTGTCGGCCGTATTGGCGGCGTCTGCGGTCTGCTGGGCGTTCTGGGCAATTTCACCGGCAGCGGCAGACATCTCATTGATGGCCGTAGCCACCATATCAATCTCGGCCTGCTGGCTCTCAACGCTGGCGCGGCTGGCACTGGCGGTATCTCTTAGAGAACTGACATTTTCGCCCAGATCAGCGCTGCCCTTTTGGACATCGCGTACAACGGTCTGGATGTTCTCAACGAACCGGTTAAAGCTTTTCGCTAACTGACCAAATTCATCTTTGGCGCTGTCGTCCAGACGCTGGGTCAGGTCCGCATCGCCGCTGCCGATATCCGCCATGGCATTATTCAGGCCGCGGACCGGAGCCATAAGAATCTTGATGCCAAGGTGCAGAATTACCAGAGAAACGATCAGGCCGATAACGGCCATGACCAGGCCTGTCATCCGGGCACTCTGTACCGGCGCACTGATCTTGTCGTCATTCACAAAGGTACCCAGGTACCAGTTCACGCCTCGGGCTCCACTGATGGGGTGGAAACTGGCGCTCCAGGTACCTTGTTCGTCTTCATAAACAAGGGCATTGCCATCCAGGTTCGGTTTGCCACCGATCAATCCTCTGATATTCTCACCGACCAGTTCCTGGCGGGGATGAAACAGAACCGTGCCCCGTTCGTTGATCAGTGCAGCGTAGCCCGTGTCGGCCAGGGTAACGGTGGACAGCGTTTTGGCGATCGCGCCCAGTCCGATATCGGCTCCAGCTACACCTTCATAGTCACCCCGTTTCACCGGAGCGAGGGTGGAGATGATCATGTCGCCGGTGCTGGCATCCTGATAAGGTTCGGTGAATGAGGCACTGCCCAGGCTCATGGCTTTCTTGTACCAGGGGCGCTGGCGGGGATCGTAGTCTGCGGGCAGAGTTGCGTTGGCTTCGGGGGACTTCATCAACATGTAGCCGTCGGTCCGACCCACATAAACGTCCCTGAATCCGCCCCCGGTGGTGATAGCCTGCAAAACCATCCGGGCCTCCTCGTCATTTTCGGCGGTCTCCAGTGCTTTGGCTGTGGCTTCGGTCATTACCAACCGGGTATTGAGCCAATCGGCAATGCTCGACGTACTCTGCTGCACCGCGTCGTCGATCAACGCGTCTACATAGGTTTCTGTGGTGTTCTGCAGTCGTAAATCGCCTGAGAGCGTAAACGCCCCCATGACCAACAGCAGCAAGATACCGAAAGCCGTCAGGAGCTTTTGCCCGAATGTCAGCTGCACATTCAAATCCTCTGGAATAAAAAGTGGGTGGATGCACGGAAAGCGATGAAGGGTACACCCGGCAGGAATTGATATCCGTTAAGTCTTGTTTCGGCCCGTTATGCGAAGTCTTTAGCGGCTTCTGATAAACTTTCAATGTATTGGGGGTTCCAGCCCTTTTATTCTCTTTTTATTCAAACGGGAGCCGAACTGAATGGCCCATGAAGAACTGCATCTTAACCTCCGGAATCTGACTCTTGAGGACTATGATCAGCTCCAGAAGCTGATGGACAGGGTCTACGATGACATCGGGGGCGCCTGGCCCAAGGACACCATCAAGGCATTGGTAGAGCAGTTCCCGGATGGACAGATCTGCATTGAGGAGAGTGGGGAACTGGTGGCGATAGCGCTGACTGTACTCGTGAAGTACGAACGGTTCAGCAACCCCCACACCTATGACGACCTGATCCTGCGGAACGAAAAGATCTGGCATAACGCCAACGGGGATTCCCTGTACGGGCTGGATGTATTCATTCACCCGGATTACCGCGGTTATCGCCTGGGGCGTCGGCTTTATGAAGCCCGAAAAGAGCTCTGCCGCTCCATGAACCTCCGGGCGATTCTCGCAGGCGGCCGTATCCCAAACTATTTCAAGTACGCCGAGCAGTACTCACCGGAAGAGTACATTCAGCGGGTAGACCGCAAGGAAATCTACGATCCGATCCTGAGCTTCCAGCTTTCGAACGATTTCCAGGTTACCCGGCTGATGCACAAATACCTGCCAGAGGATGAAAAATCCCTCGGTTATGCCACGCTGCTGGAATGGCGGAATATTCTGTACACTCCGCCATCGTCGATTCTGAACGTTAAAAAGACTCAGGTTCGTCTGGGTGCCGTACAGTGGCAGATGCGTGAGTTCACCTCCGTGGAGGAAGTGCTGAAACAGGTGGAGTACTTCGTTGACGCGCTCTCCGATTACAAGAGCGACTTCGCCCTGTTCCCGGAATTTTTTAACGCCCCGCTGATGGGCCTGACCGACCAGATGGACCAGACCCGGGCCATTCGTTTCCTGGCCGGGTTTACCCAGCAGTTCCGGGAAGAAATGTCCGAAATGGCAGTCAGTTACAACATAAACATAATCACCGGCTCAATGCCGCTGATTGAAAATGACCGGGTGTATAACGTCTCGTACCTGTGCCACCGTGATGGCCGGGTGGACGAGCAGCGCAAGATTCACATCACGCCCCACGAACGCCGTGACTGGGTCATCGAGGGTGGCAACGAGTTCAAGGTGTTCGAAACCGACGCCGGCCGGGTTGCCATCATGATCTGCTATGACATCGAGTTCCCGGAGCTGGGCCGTATGGCTGCGGCCCAGGATGTGGACATTATCCTTGTGCCCTTCTGGACCGATACCAAGAACGGTTATCTCCGGGTTCGACACTGCGCCCAGGCCCGGGCCATCGAAAACGAGTGTTATGTCGTAATCACCGGCAGCGTCGGTAACCTGCCGAAAGTTGAGAATCTGGACGTCCAGTATGCCCAGTCCTCCGTATTCTCGCCGTCTGACTTTGCCTTCCCCCACGATGCGGTAATGGCAGAGACAACGCCGAATACCGAGATGATCATGTTCTCGGACATGGATCTGGAAAAGCTCACACTGGTGCGTAACGAAGGGTCCGTCACCAATCTGAAAGACCGCCGTGTTGATATGTACGAACTGAAAAACAAGTAATTTGGCCCGAACAACCAGGTAAAGCTGTTAAAAAACTGCCTTAGGGGTCCATCGTATGGCACTGACGGCGTTGCAAAACCAAAAGTCAGTGTCTATTGTTTAACCAATATCCAGCCTGTCTCCCAATGAGGCAGGTTGCTGTGGATACGGAAATCACCAGAGAACCTGAATTCATGAACGACGCATTGCCGGATCTTGTAGCCCGTTTCAGAGTCAGGCAGGGCCTTTTCAGGAAGGAACTTGTCGAAGCCTCCCTGTATGAACTGGATGGCTATGGGTGTGTCATGAAAACCGACAAGGTGTTCAACCCGGGTGATACCGTGGTGCTGGATCTGGTCATGGATATGCCCTTTGACAAGATTCGTGCCGAAGGTCTGACTGGTCTGGTGACCGAGCGCAGAAAGCATTGTAGCAATTATTTTTATTCCATCGATTTTGTGGAGTTCGACTCCAACGGAAACTCTTCCCCCGCTGAGAAACTTCGCAGGATCCGGGAAGTGCTTTCCAAAAAGCAGTCGCTCAAATCACGTCGTTCCTCAGGCTCCGTACCCGGTTTCCGGCAAATGGCCTGACCCTGATTGTTTGTTGAAACCTGTCTGTAAGGAGACATTACATGGCGAAGAAAGCCAAACAGAACGTTGATAAGATCGTCAAAAAGGTCAATAAGGAGTTTGAAAAGACTTCTTCCCAGATTGAAGGCCTGGTCAACGATGCATTGAAGCAATTCGACAGCCTGCAAAATCAGGTTCAGGAACCGGTGCGCAAGCTGCTGAAAGAAATTGACGAACTGCGTGACCGTGAGATGAAGCGGTTCCACGAAGAGTTCGAGCGTCGCCTGAACGAGTTCCACGAGCTGCAGAGCAGCATCCTTGAGCGCCTTGGCGTTGCCTCCAAAGAGGCTGGGAAAGAGGTGAAAAAGCTGACCGATGAAGTCAGCAAGGAAGCCAAAACCGCTGCCAAGGATGCCGCGCCGAAGAAGACCACCAAGGCATCCTCAAAAGCAAAAACGGCTACCAGCCAGCCAGCAGCCAAGAAGCCCGCTGCCAAAAAACCGGCCACGAAGAAAGCACCTGCCGCCAAGGCCGCGAAGCCGGTGGACAAGAGCGACCTCACCCTGGTCAAGGGTATTGGGCCGGCGACCGCGAAGAAGATGAAGGATGCGGGCATCACCTCCATCGATCAGATCGCCAACCCTTCGGAGGCAGACCAGGAAATGCTGAAGGCCTTTTCGAATATCAAGGGATACAGCCAGCTGTCTGCTGAAGCCAAAAAAGTTAACTGATGCGGACGCCTGACCAGCCTGTTTTACGGGACATAGTCCTGATTGGCGGCGGGCACAGCCACGTCGGGGTCCTGAAGCGGTTCGCCATGAACCCGGTCCCCGGCGTGCGTGTTACGCTCATCTGCCGAGACACCCACACCCCCTACTCCGGCATGTTGCCCGGTTATGTAGCGGGCCATTACAGCTACGACGATGTCCACATCGATCTGAGTCGACTGGCGGAATACGCCGGAGCCCGTTTCTACCGGGCCGAGGCCATCGGCATTGACCGTGATCGCAAGCGGGTTACCTGCCGCGGCCGGCCGGATGTGCCGTACGACATTCTCTCCATCAATATCGGTTCGTCTCCCCGGGTTAATGACGTTGACGGTGCTTCAGACCATGCGGTTCCGGTGAAACCGATTACCGGTTTCAACAACCGCTGGCTGGCGCTGCTCTCCCGCATTGAAAATCACGAAGGGCCGCTCACGGTGGCCGTTGTTGGTGCCGGTGCCGGCGGTGTTGAACTGACTCTGGCCATGCAGTTCCGCCTCAGGAACGAGCTGCAACAGCGAGGCAAGGACCCCGGCCAGCTGCACTTCCACCTCTTTGACGCTGCTGACGAAATTCTTCCCACCCACAACCCGAAGGTTCGGGAGGTATTCCGGAAAACGCTGTCTGAGCGTGGCGTGAAAGTTCATCTTGGGACCCCGGTTACCAAGGTTCAGGAAAACCTGCTGATTACGGAAGCGGGCGAAACCCTGCAAACCGACGAGGTACTCTGGGTAACCCGGGCCGGAGGTCCGGAGTGGCTGAAGGAAACGGGCCTGGCCCTGGATGATGGCCTTTTCCTACGGGTTAGAGACACCTTGCAGGTAGAGAACGACGACAATATTTTTGCTGCAGGCGATATCGCCAATGTAACCAACCACCCCCGGGAGAAAGCGGGTGTGTTTGCGGTGCGGCAAGGACCACCCCTTGCAGACAATCTCAAACGCCTGGCAACCGGCAAAGGCCCGAGAGATTTTTACCCGCAGAAGAAATGGCTGGCGCTGATCAGCACAGGGGACAAATATGCGGTAGCGTCCCGTGGTGACAGACAGTTTGACGGCGCCTGGGTGTGGCGCTGGAAGGACTGGATTGATCGCCGGTTCATGAAAAAATTCAACGATCTGCCTCCCATGGAGGAAGAATCGAAACTGCCGGATACGGCCGCCGCTCAAAACGCTGAGGAAGCCTCCCAGGCCATTTCCGCCGTAGCCATGCGCTGTGGCGGATGTGGCGCAAAAGTGGGAAGCACCGTGCTTTCCCGGGCCCTGGGCGAACTCAAGCCCATCGAACGGGACGACATCCTCATCGGCCTTCACGCTCCGGATGATGCGGCGGTTCTCAAGGTACCGCCGGGCAAAGCGGTGGTTCATACCGTGGACTTCTTTCGGGCCTTCATCGACGATCCCTACGTATTTGGCAAGGTGGCTGCCAACCACAGCCTTGGCGATGTCTTTGCCATGGGCGCGGAAGCCCAGAGCGCTACGGCAGTGGCCACGGTGCCCTATGGCATTGAATCCAAGGTTGAAGACGTGGTCTACCAGATGATGTCTGGCGCCGTGGAAGTGCTGAACGAAGCAGGCTGTGCCCTGGTGGGCGGCCATACCGGTGAAGGCAAGGAGCTGGCGCTGGGCTTTGCGGTAAACGGCCTGATCGACCCGGAAGACGTGATGAGCAAGGGTGGGTTGAAAGCCGGTGATGTGCTGATCCTCACCAAGCCCATCGGCACAGGAACACTCTTTGCCGCCCATGCCCGGCTGGCTGCCAAAGGTCGCTGGATCGACTCTGCCCTGGCTTCCATGATTCAGTCCAACAAGGCTGCAGCAGATTGTTTGCGGAAGTTCGGTTCCAAAGCCTGCACGGATGTGACCGGTTTTGGTCTGCTCGGGCACCTGGTCGAAATGACCAAGCCCTCAGGGGTGGATGCAGAGCTGGATCTGTCTGCCATTCCGGTGTTACCGGGCGCCGAAGAAACCGCAGCCGCAGGCATTCTCAGTTCTCTGCAGCCGGCTAATATACGGTTGCGGCGCGGTATCCGTGATCAGGATAAATGGGTAGATCATCCCCGTTATCCGCTGATTTTTGATCCCCAGACGGCGGGGGGGCTGCTCGCCAGCGTCGCTGCTGACAAGGCTGAGGAGTGTGTCCGGGAGCTGAAGGCTCTTGGATACCCCCACACCGCCATCATTGGCCGGGTCACGGGTCAGGACGAAAGTGGTCCCATAGAGCCCATTTCCCTCCGGGATTAAACCCTCTCTGAGCAGCGCTGTACCGCAAGGTTCAGCGCCTGCTCCAGAGAGGCCTGCTCCCTTTCCGGTACAAAGCGCCCAGCCAGTTTACTGACCTGGGCCTGCAGGGTTGCAAGGAAATCCGGATGCTGTTCCGCACGGTAAAGCATCTCCGCCAGGACCTTCTCATCATTCACTGGAAAATACCCGCGATAATCCTTTCCAAGCAATCCGACGTTACCAGGAATGTCTGAGGCAATCATCGGCAGGCCGGCCCGGCAAGCCTCTGAGACAACATTGGCACCACCCTCCATCACGGAACTGATCACCATAAGACGGCTGTTTGCCATCAGCTGCCGGGTTTCGTCTTGCTCCAGTTCGCCCAGCCAGCGGAAACGGGGGTTCCGCTCCATTTCCTGCTCGGCCATTCTCTGCCATTCTTCGTTATGGGGTTTGCCAGCGCACCAAACCTGTATTCTCGAATCATCTGGAAGCAACCTCGCCGCGTAAGCCGCCCGCAGGGAATCCTTTTCCTCTCTCAGGTGACCAATCACACACACGCCAAACCCGGCATCCTCCAGAGCTGGCTGCGGTAAAGGATAGGCTTCAGGCCCCTGCGCTGACTGGAAGAGCGTGACCAGTTTGGTGGCGAATCGGGCGGGTATGTCCCTTGCGACCAGTTCATGCAGCCCGATCAGCGCGTCCGCTTCCTCCATGGAGTAAAGCGTGTCTTCCGGAAATTCATGCTGGTGCAAATAGATGTCGGTTCCGGTCAATGCAACGATCAAGGGTTTGTCCGGCCAGGACTGCCGAATCTGGCGAATCGCTCCGACGCTGCGCCAGGCGTGCAGTGCAATGAAAACGTCACAAGCCTCCCCGTTGTATTGCGTAACCACCGAGACGCTGTGCCCGGCTTTCTCCAGCAGCAGTTCCCAGCGTTCTGCCGTGGCTCGATTGCCCGCTTTTGATCCAGGCTGTGCTGGTGTAATCATTATTATTTTCATGGCATTCGCTTGGGACTGAATGAGTGAAAAATAAGGCGCCAGACTCTGAGCCAATTAAACCCGCAAATCGTATAGCTGTTCAGAGTTAAGGTAAATCAAGGTATCCTGCGGACACCGGGAATCGTTGGTTTCCCTCGATTCAAAACCCAACGTTGCAAATCCAAACTGTCTGGCAATTCAAGGAACAACCATGGCTCTTAATCTTATACGGAAATTGATGATTTCCAGTCTTTTCTGTTTCACCGCAGCATCGGCGTCCGCTGAAACCTTCGTGTTCACAGCCATCCCCGATGAGGATGAAACAAAACTGGTAGAGCGCTTCAAAGGTGTTGCCGATTACCTCTCCAGTGAGCTGGATGTCGAAGTCCGCTACATTCCTGTTAAATCCTATGCTGCAGCTGTTTCTGCGTTCCGCAACAATCAGGTTCAGCTGGCCTGGTTTGGTGGGCTTTCCGGTGTGCAGGCGCGCCGTCTGGTGCCAGGCTCCGAAGCGATTGCCCAGGGCGTGGAAGATCAAGCGTTTGAAACCTACTTCATTGCCAACACCAGCACTGGCATCAAGCCTGCGGATGAGCTTTCCTCGCTGGAGGACGAACTCCGGGGCAAAACCTTTACCTTTGGCTCCAAAGGCTCCACCTCCGGACGTCTGATGCCCGAATTCTATATCCGGGACGTGTTTGGAGCCCAGCCCGAAGACTTTTTCTCCCGCGTGGGCTTCAGTGGCAACCATACCCGTACCCTGAGGCTCGTGGAAGCCGGTACCTATGAAGTGGGCGCCCTCAACTTTCAGGTCTGGGAGAAAGAACTGGCAGACGGCAATATCGACACCGACGCGGTTCAGGTCATCTGGACAACACCAGCCTACCCGGACTACCAGTGGACAATCCGCGGTGATGTCAACGAGCGTTTCGGCGATGGCTTCAAACAGCGCGTTACCGAAGCCCTTCTGAACCTGGACGATCAAAAGCTACTCGAGAGCTTCCCGCGCTCCGACTTCATTCCTGCCTCCAACGACGATTACGAGCCAATTCGCAAGACTGCGGAAGAGATCGGAATCCTCGATTGATGTCAGGCTTTGACCTAACGGGCCTCACGGCCTCTTTCGGCGGTGAGCGGGTTATCGGCCCGCTCTCACTGAGAGTTAAACAGGGTGAAAAGGTCGCTCTGGTTGGCAAGAGCGGTGCCGGCAAGTCCACGCTCATCCGTTTGATTCACGAACGCGTTAATCGCGAGTCCTCCCTGGTACCCCAGGATCTGGGCCTGGTGAATGCACTGCCGGTATTCCATAACGTGTTTATGGGCCAGCTCGACAAACACTCCACCTGGTACAATACGGTTACCCTGGTACGCCCATTTTCCCGGGACCGGGACGAGGTTCGCAAGCTACTGAAAGAGCTGGGTATGTCGGAAAAACTCTGGATTCCGACTGCATCGCTCTCCGGGGGCCAACGCCAGCGTGTTGCCATTGCCCGGGCGCTGTACCGCAATGCGCCGGTGTTGCTTGCTGACGAGCCGATTTCCGCCCTCGACGGCCCCATGGCGCACCAGGTAATGGAGCTGCTCAGGGAGCGGTTCGCCACGAGCATTGTGGCACTCCACGATGTTGAAATGGCGCTGAAATACTGCAACCGGATCGTCGGAATACAGGACGGACAGGTTGCCCTGGACGAAACCAGTGATCGCCTGACGGCTTCAGACATCATGTCTCTCTATTAGGGAACCGGCCAGTTTCATGCTCTCTTCCCCGACGGTTCGCACCAGCCTGATATTTGTCGCAGTAGCCCTGTTTTCGCTACTGTTCGCAGACATCGCCATAACCGCATCAAACCCCTGGCGGGATCTCGGCAATTTCTTCCTTGGCGTGATCACTCCGAATTTCTTCAGCAGCGAAGGCTTGATGACCGCGCTTCTGAGAACGGTTGCCTTTGCCTTTGTGGGGGTGGCACTGGGTAGCGTTTGCGGGTTTTTACTGTCTCTCGTCTACCGCTTCCTGCCGGTCCGGATATTCTGTGCCTTTATCCGGGCGATCCATGAGCTTTTCTGGGCGCTGATTTTCCTTCAGTTCTTCGGTTTCCACCCGCTCACGGGTGTGTTGGCAATTGCCATTCCCTACTCCGGGATTTTCGCCAAGGTCTATTCCGAGATACTGGATGAGGTGGATCCGGAACCGGGCCGACTGCTTCCGCCGCGCACCGGGGTTATCGCGGCGTTTCTCTATACCCGGATTCCCGATTGCTGGGTACAGTTGCGGACCTACACCGCCTACCGCCTGGAGTGCGGCCTTCGTTCCAGCGCCATTCTGGGGTTTGTCGGCCTGCCCACGCTCGGCTTCTACCTGGAATCGTCGTTTTCCCAGGGACTCTACTCCGATGCCGGGGCAATGCTGATCCTGTTTTACGTGTTGATCGCGACCATGCCCCTGTGGGTACGACCACGGCTTTTACCGGTTTATGTACTCGGAGCACCGTTCTTTCTGGGCGAAGGACTGCCTATTGTCTGGGGCAACGTTGAACGATTTTTCACTGAAGACATCGTGCCCAGCCCCCTGAGAGACGGTGAAGGCCTCGGGGGCCTTGTGCCCTGGTTGAGTGAGCTGATGGTCAACGAGGCCCTGCCCGGCATCTGGAATACCGTGATTCTTACCCAGATTGCCCTGGTGGCTACGGGCATACTGACGCTTCTGGCCTTCCCGCTGATCTCCAATCATTTCGGCGGCCCGGTACGGCGCACATCGGGGCACGTTTTTCTGGTGATCGCCCGGTCTACACCGGAATACATCCTCGCCTATATCCTCCTGCAACTCTGGGGACCATCCATGCTGCCCGCGGTGGTGGCACTGGCACTTCACAACGGTGGCATTATCGGCCACCTGATTGGCCGCCAGACCAATACCATACGCCTGCGCCCGGATGCGCCCACCGGTTTCAACCGTTACAGCTGGGAACTGGTTCCGAGGGTCTACCGGTCATTCCTTGCGTTTCTTTTCTACCGGTGGGAAATCATTATGCGGGAAACGGCCATTCTCGGAATTCTGGGTATCTACACGCTGGGCTTCTATGTCGACAGCGCCATCCAGAACATCCGGTTTGACCGCGCCATGATCCTGATCCTGATCACCGCCCTGCTGAACATCGGCATCGATACCCTGGGCCGTTACATTCGCAGAAAGCTGGCCCTGCAGACCATGCCAACCTGCTGATCTGATCACCACCAAGGTTTATTTGGCGGCCTGCTTCGGCGCTGTTTGAAGTACCCAGTCGGTACCCAGGGCAACCGGTTCGGCGTGGTCCTGTTCATCTGCCCGGGTGCCGGTAATCTCAGGGTGTGTGAACCCGCCGTCATCGGTATTGGCCATGCTGTCCACATCGACGGAGCGCACAACATAGGTGACGCCGCCGGCAAGTACTTTCGCCCGGTGGCTAAGACCGAAGACAAAACGGCAATAATCGAGTTTCAGCTGGATCAGATCCTGCTCAGCCTTGCGGATTTTCCTGAGCAGTACCTTCTGAACGCTATCTCCGTAATCCATCACGTGGTCCCTGACATTGGCGATTTGGTCATTTTACACAATCCCGACCGCTTGTCAGCCGACCGACGCCCGGTTTGCGGCTCTCAGCGTGGTTCGGCCTGAAATACCAGCTTTAGCGGAACGTCACCAATCGGCTCCTGGCCCTGCTGCAGATCCACACGCCAGGTCATGGTGGCGTCCACAGTGCAGAAAGGCGCGGTAAAGCGTGCGGAATACTCATTTTCAGTGCGGTTTCCCAAAGGCACCGGGTACTCGCCCATATACATGGATTCGCCTCTCAGAACCGCCAGAAACCGTGCAGGTCGCTCGGGTGTGGTAACTGTGAGTTGGTATTCAGTACCCTGCTCACCCTCGCCTAACGTTTCCAGAGCCGCTTCCCAATGACCGGCCGTGGTCGTCCACTGGCAGGGCCCCGCGAGAAGATCGCACTCGGCCGTGGGCTGTCCGCTCTCGCCTTGTTTACCGCCATCACCGGCATCGCCCAGCATTCGCGGGCCATAGACCACTGCAGCAGTCAAAGCCAGGATCAATCCCACCACTGTTATTCCGCGTAACATAACGGCGCTCCGAATAAACCAGCCCGGCATTATGGTGGTTTCTCCTGCCAAGGCAAAGGTTTCTAAACTGGCGTCAGTCATGAGAAAATACTGCGCCTTCAATTCGACCCATTCTGACCACAGGACACGCCCGTGCAGCCGGATATTTCCGTTAAGCACCTAAGCAAGGTTTATGGCGATGGCTTCCAGGCCCTGAAAGACATCAACCTGGACATCAAGCGTGGCGAGATTTTCGCCCTGCTCGGCCCCAATGGCGCCGGCAAAACCACGCTGATCAGCATTATCTGCGGCATCGTCAATCCATCGACCGGTGAAGTAAAAGCCGCCGGTTACGACATTATAAAAGACTACCGCAAGGCTCGTGAGACCATTGGCCTGGTACCCCAGGAGCTGAATACCGACTCCTTTGAGACCGTCTGGAATGCGGTATCCTTCAGCCGAGGCCTGTTCGGCAAGCCGCCGAAGCCCGCGCACATCGAGAAAGTGCTGAAAGACCTGTCCCTGTGGGACAAGCGTAACAACCGGATCATGTCACTTTCCGGGGGCATGAAGCGCCGGGTGATGATTGCCAAGGCGCTCTCCCACGAGCCCCAGATCCTGTTTCTGGACGAGCCCACTGCGGGCGTTGACGTGGAATTGCGCCGGGACATGTGGGAAATGGTCCGCAAGCTCCGGGAAAACGGGGTCACCATCATCCTGACTACCCATTACATCGAAGAAGCCGAGGAAATGGCGGACCGCATTGGTGTTATCCGGAACGGCGAAATTATCCTGGTGGAAGACAAAGCCCAGCTGATGACCAAACTGGGCAAAAAAGAACTTCGCCTGCAGTTGCAGCAGAAGTTGGACAAGATGCCCGGCGAACTCATGCTGGAGCCAGTAGAGCTGTCGGATGACGGTTACGAACTGATTTACACCTTTGACTCCCAGCAGGAACAGGCCGGCGTGGCCCGGCTACTTCGCACACTCGGTGATCTGGGGATTGAATATCGCGACCTGCAAACCCGGGAAAGCTCCCTCGAAGAGATATTTGTCGGCCTGGTGCACGAATAAGCACCCGCCGGCCCATTGGAGAAAGGCATGAACCTTTACGGTATTCGCGCAATCTACAACTTTGAAATGGCACGCATGAGGCGAACCCTGATGCAGAGCGTGCTCTCGCCGGTGATCTCCACCTGCCTGTATTTCGTCGTCTTCGGCTCGGCCATCGGCTCACGGATGGGCGACATCGACAACATCGCCTACGGCGCCTACATCATTCCCGGCCTGGTAATGCTCTCCCTGCTGATGCAGAGCATCTCCAACGCCTCCTTCGGCATCTACATGCCCAAGTTCTCCGGCACCATTTATGAAGTGCTGTCGGCGCCGGTGTCCTACGTGGAGGTGGTGCTCGGCTACGTGGGCGCCGCCGCCACCAAATCCGTCATCCTGGGGCTGATTATTCTGGCAACGGCAAAGTTCTTTGTGGATTACGACGTGCTGCACCCGTTCTGGATGTTCTCCTTCCTGGTTCTGACATCCGTAACCTTCAGCCTGTTCGGATTCATCATCGGTATCTGGGCAGACGGGTTCGAGAAACTGCAGATCGTGCCCATGATGATCGTAACGCCCCTGGTATTTTTGGGCGGCACCTTCTACTCCATCGACATGCTCCCGGAGATATGGCAGACCATCAGCCTGTTCAACCCCGTGGTCTACCTGATCAGCGGCTTCCGCTGGGCGTTCTACGGCGTTTCAGACGTTCATATCGCCATCAGCGTAGGCATGACCCTGGTGTTCCTGACGGCGTGCATGGCAGGCATCTGGTGGATCTTCAAAACCGGCTACAGGCTGCGCTCTTGAAGCCTCGAAGCGGCATGCTCCACACGCTGAAGTTCTGGGCGATACTCGCAGCCGGTTCCGTCATCCATGGCTGCTCCTCCGGGGTAGCCGCGCCCCAGGAAGGACTGCCGGTGATCGACGCCTGTTTCGTGTCCGAGGCCGGCTCGATCCCCATAAAACTGGAAGTGGCCAGCACTGCGGAACAGCGCAGTAAGGGACTCATGGGCCGCACTTCCATGGCACCGGATGCCGGCATGCTGTTCAAATACCGCAAACCCAGGGACGCTGATCACGGCTTCTGGATGTACAAGACCCTGATTCCACTGGATATCGCCTACCTGAATGGAGAAGGCGTGATTGGCAGTATCCGGCACATGGTGCCCTGTGCCTCTGCCAGCGGTGCCGGATGCCCCAGCTACCCCGCCGGCGTGCCCTTCATCAATGCCGTGGAGATGAACGCCGGGTTCTTCCGGGAACACCGAATCCAGACGGGCGATCACCTGTACCTTGGCGCAGAAAACTGCCCGACTCGATAAGCCGGGCCGTACTCAACTGTCTTTCCACTCCGGCTTGCGCTTGTCCAGGAACGCACAAATACCTTCCTGGGCATCGTCTGCCATCATGTTCTCCGCCATCACCTTTGAGGTGTACTCGTAGGCATCCGCCAGAGGCATCTCCAGCTGACGATAGAACGCCTCCTTGCCAATCTTCAGGGTGTGGGCGGATTTATCGGCAATGGTGCTGGCCAGCTTGTAGACGGTCTCGTCCAGAACCTGGTCATCCACTACCTTATTAACCAGTCCCAGCCGCTCCGCCTTTGGCGCGCTGATCAGCTCGCCAGTCAGCAGCATTTCCATGGCATGCTTGCGCGACACATTGCGCGACAGCGCCACCATCGGCGTTGAACAGAACAGCCCGATATTCACCCCGGGCGTGGCAAACCGCGCAGTATCCGCCGCTACCGCCAGGTCACAACTGGCCACCAACTGACAGCCCGCCGCAGTGGCAACGCCGGCCACCCGGGCGATCACCGGTCTTGGCAGATTCACAATCTGCTGCATCACCTTGCTGCACTGGTTAAAAAGCTCCAGCTGGAACTCATGGCTATCGAACTGATCCCGGACTTCCCGCAGATCGTGCCCGGCGCAGAACACGCTGCCCTTGGCGGCGAGCACCACAACCCGGGTTTCCGAATCCGCCGCAATCGCCTCCAGCTCCGCAGACAGCGCTTCCAGCATGGCCATAGACAAACTGTTGCGCCGCTCCGGCTGGTTCAGCGTGAGCGTGGTGATTCCGTTTTCACTGTGTTTCTGGACCAGTGGTCCTGATTGTTCTGACATGAGGGTTCTCCAGTTTCAATGAACTTCGGTGCACCGGGCAGTCCGGCAGATGCTCCCAAAATACGCTGTAAATACGTCCTTGTACGCTCGGCTCCGCCCTTTAGCGCTTATTGCTCCTGCGTCGCGCTAAAGGTCCTGGGCAAGCCTTCCATGGCTTGCCCGTAAAGCCCTCCGTGCTTTACCCCTGGCTCCGCACGATTTTGGGAGCATCTGCCGGACTGCCCTCTCCGCTAACTTAGTCAAAGTATTGCCGAGACCGCCTATACTGTCGAAGCGACTTTTGTAGGATGCTCAGTTTTACGGCTTTGAGGTTGTTATAGGCGCCCACTGCCCATAGTCTCTTACCAGACGCCAAAAAGATCCAAAGAGGAGCCATCCATGTCGAAATCGATCATCCTCAAGGTCATCGTTGCCATTGCCATCATTGGGGGCGCCATCTTTGTGATTATCAAGGATGAGCCAGCAGTACCATCCGGCGACATCAACAGCATCCAGCCTCTGCCAAAGCAGGACAATCCCTGACCAGGCCCATTGAACAGGCGAACCTGATTTGCAGACAACCCGAATCAAAGGACTGACCATCGCAGCCCTGGGCGTGCTTTTTATCGTCCCGGATGCGCTGCTGGTGAAGATCACCTCCGTAGACCCCGTGGTCTTCCTGTTCTGGCGGGGCCTGTTGCTGGCCATCAGTTTTTTTGTGATCAGCTGGGCCAGATACCGTTCACGCCTGGTACCCGAAATCCGAAAATGCGGCCGCAAAGGCCTGTTCTGTGCTGGTGCCTTTGCCATAAGTACTCTTGGGTTCGTGGTGGGCATGAAAAACACCGCCGCCGGCAATGTGCTGGTCATCCTGAACACCGCGCCAGTGATTGCTGCGGTAATCGCCTGGGCCGTGTGGAAGGAAACCCTGCCCCTCAGAACCTGGATTATCATACTGGTGTGCGTTTCTGGCGCTACCCTCATGGCCGTCGGTGAATTCGGCAAAGGCGACCCCCTGGGTCTGATGATGGCCGTGGTCGCCGCGACAGCTCTGGCCTCAAACCTCAATGTGGCCCGCTCCAAACCCGAAAGCGATATGAGTGTGATGCTGATGTTCGGCGCTCTGGCACTTGCCGTTGTTGCTGCCCTGCTAGGCGGGGCGCAAACACCCTCTTCCCGGGACTTTTTCTTTATCGCCCTGCTCTGCCTGGTGTTCCTGCCAACGGCCTGCATTCTGATCCAGATTGGCCCGCGCTACATTCCGGCGGCGGAAGTCAGCCTTATGTTATTGCTGGAAACCGTATTGGGCTCATTCCTCGTCTGGCTGTTTCTCGGAGAAGTGCCCCCGAATCTCAGCCTGATCGGCGGGGTAATCGTGTTCTCTGCCCTCGCCGTTCATGGCTGGACGGAAGTGAGCCGGTATCGAAAGGCGCGGGTGGCAGTTGATTAACGGGGTTCGAGCGCGCGAAGATACGCGCTGAACGACAACAAGGAACCGCAACAATGACCACCGTACCCAAACTCACCGACGCAATGCTGACCCTCGAAAACCGGGTAGCCACCCTCACCCTGAACCGCCACGATCTGCGCAACGCTCTGACAGGCTCCAACCTGATCGAGGACATCGTGACCACCGCAGAATGGGTGAACCAGTGCGATGAGGTTTCGGTACTGGTGATCACCGGCGCCGGTTCCGCGTTCAGCGCAGGCGGCAATATCCGCGACATGGCCAACCGCAGCGGTGATTTCGCCGGCGACGTGGCCGAATGCGCAGACCGCTACCGCAAAGGCATCCAGCGGATCCCCCTGGCCCTGCATAATGTGGAAGTCCCCATCATCGCAGCCGTAAACGGGCCTGCCATCGGCGCTGGCTTCGACCTGGCCAACATGGCCGACATCCGCATCGCCTCAGAGAGCGCAAAATTCGGCGAAACCTTCCTAAACCTCGGCATCATCCCCGGCGACGGCGGCGCCTGGTTCATGCAACGCCTGATCGGTTACCAGCGCGCTTTTGAGCTAACCCTCACCGGCCGCGTGATTGATGCCACCGAAGCCAAGGAACTGGGTATTGTTCTGGAAGTAGTGCCCGCCGAAGAACTGCTCAACGCCGCGAACGCCATGGCCAGCCGGATCGCCAGTCAACCACCGAAAGCCACACGGCTAACCAAACGACTGATGAAAATGGCACCGCGGATGGAGCTGAAGGATTTTCTGGACGTGTGTGCGAATTTCCAGGGAATGTGTCACAACGAGCCGGAGCATCTGGAGGCGGTTAATCGGATGTTGGAGACTATGGCGAAGAAGTAATGGTGCCCGGAGCCGGAATCGAACCGGCACAGCCTTGCGGCCGAGAGATTTTAAGTCTC
The DNA here is from genome assembly GCF_002744735.1 of Marinobacter guineae. Classification (GTDB taxonomy): domain Bacteria; phylum Pseudomonadota; class Gammaproteobacteria; order Pseudomonadales; family Oleiphilaceae; genus Marinobacter; species Marinobacter guineae. The sequence continues at coordinate 209,145 of NZ_KZ319339.1, forward strand.
TTGTGTCTACCAATTTCACCATCCGGGCATTCGGAGGGAGGTTTTAACGGGCGGAATTGTATAAGGCCGCGTTCGGTAACGCAATTCGGATTCCGCCTTTGCCCTCTCCGTGCTATTCAGGCCTCTACGGGCTTGATGGCCCTGCCCTTATAAATGTACCCGGCGATTTTCGGCGCCTTGGGGATGTAGAGGTTTTCCAGTTCCAGAATCTCGAAGCCGGCGTTGCGGATCAGGTCTGCGATGTGGCGGTTCAGGTGGCAACCGCCGGCGAGTTTCTTCCAGCCGGGGGTGATACGGTGTTGCCACTTTCGGGTGCCGTCGTGAGGTGATTCGCCATGCTCCAGGAACAGTAGCTCTCCGCCGGGTTTGAGTACCCGCCTCATTTGCTGGAGCGCGGTGTGCCAGTCCGGGATGGTGCACAAGGTAAAGGTGAGTAGCACGGTGTCCACGGAGTGGTCTTCCAGGGGGATTTTCTCTCCCGGGAGGTCCAGCCACTCTACCTTGATTGGGGAGCGGGCGAGATTGGGCTGTGCCTTGCGGCGCATTCCGTCTGAGGGCTCAAGGCCGTATACCATCTCAACGTGGTCGGGGTTATAGAATTCCATGTTGATAGCAGACCCCATGCCGACTTCCAATACCCGGCCTTTGGCGTGGGGTACCACCTGGCTACGCAGCTTCATAACCTGGCCCATTGAGCAGGCGCGGTCTATGATATGTGGCAGTATCCGGTCCTCGTAAAAGCTCATTGGCCTCACCATACTTGTGCTATATCAAGGGGTGCGACAATCTGCCCTATCGGGTTTGTCGCCATGTTTAGTAGCATGATTACCATCTGCCGGTAATAACAACACAACAAAATGAGCTAAGGCAGCGGCTGAACGGGTTTGCTAGGCCCGTTTGTTTTGATGTGAACGTTACCGGAGGGTTCCCATGGAACTTGATCCTCTCATCCTATCGCGAATCCAGTTCGCGTTTGTGGTGTCATTTCACGCCATTTTTCCGGTGTTTACCATCGGCCTTGCTTCCTACATTGCGGTACTCGAGGGCCTGGCCTTCAAAACCGGGAACCCGGTGTGGGTGAAGCTCTCTGCCTTCTGGACCAAAGTGTTCGCCGTAGTGTTCGGTATGGGGGTGGTTTCCGGCATTGTGATGTCGTTCCAGTTCGGCACCAACTGGAGCAACTTTGCCCAGGCCTCCGCCAACTTCCTTGGTCCCATTCTGAGTTATGAGGTGATCACTGCTTTCTTCCTGGAAGCAGCGTTCCTCGGTGTACTGCTGTTTGGCCGTGACAAGGTGCCAGCTGGCGTGCACCTGTTCGCGGCGATCATGGTGGCAACGGGCACGTTTATTTCTTCCTTCTGGATTCTGTCCGCCAATAGCTGGATGCAGACACCGGCGGGGACAGAACTCCGGGATGGAGTGTTCCATGTGACCTCCTGGAGCATGGCGATCTTCAACCCGTCGTTCTGGTACCGTTTCGTCCATATGGCTCTCGCCTCCTTCCTGACCGGCGGGTTTGTGGTTGCGGGGGTAAGCGCCTGGTATCTGCTCCTCGGGCGCGAAGTGGAAGCCAATCGTAAGGCGCTGTCCATGTGCCTGTGGCTATTACTGATTATTGCTCCAGCACAACTGGTAGTTGGGGATTTCCATGGCCTGAATACGCTGGAGCATCAGCCCACAAAGGTAGCGGCAATGGAAGGGAACTGGGAAACCTCCCGGAACGTGCCCCTGCTGCTGTTTGCGATTCCTGATCAGGAAAACCAGACGAATCACTTTGAAATTGGCATCCCCAGCCTGGCGAGTATGATCCTGACTCACGAGTGGGATGGCGAGGTGCCGGGTCTCAATGCGGTGCCGGTTGAGGAACAACCGCCGGTGGGCATTGTGTTCTGGTCGTTCCGAATTATGGTCGGGCTCGGTATTCTGATGATCCTGTTCGCGCTGGCAGGCTTGTTCCTGCGGCCTCAAGGTCGCTATGCACGAACTACATGGTTTTTGCAGGGCCTTCGATTCATGAGTATCGCGCCGTTTTTCGCGGTTCTTGCGGGTTGGTTTGTCACCGAGGTGGGCCGAGCGCCTTGGCTGGTATACGGCATCATGACCCAGGCCGAGGCGGTTACGCCCTCGCTGACTGGCGGCATGGCATTGTTCACCCTTATTGGCTATGTCGTGGTGTATGCTCTGGTGTTCTCCGCCGGTGTCTACTACCTGATGCGGGTGCTGTACGTTGGCCTTGAGGATCAGCAAGAGCACGACCACGAGGCGGAACGCCCGGCACGGCCGTTCTCCGCTGCCCACGTGCCGTTTGAATACGCCGATGATAACTCCGCCAACCCGGCCAATCAGGGAGGTCACTGATTATGGAACTGTTTGATCTGCCCCTTATCTGGGCATTCATTATCGGCTTCGGCATCATCATGTATGTGCTGATGGACGGATTTGATCTTGGGGTTGGCATCCTCTTCCCCTTCGCTCCCAACGAGGAAAGCCGGGACACCATGATGAATTCCGTGGCCCCGGTTTGGGATGGCAACGAGACCTGGCTGGTACTGGGTGGCGCGGGCCTTCTGGCGGCCTTCCCGTTGGTGTACTCGATCTTGCTGCCCGCGCTCTATATTGGCGTGTTCCTGCTGTTGGCAGGGCTGATTTTCCGGGGCGTGGCGTTCGAGTTCCGGTTCAAGGCCCGCACCTCCCGTTACCTCTGGAACTGGTCGTTTGCCGGCGGTTCTACTGTTGCTTCCTTTGCCCAGGGTGCCGTGGTTGGCGCCTACATTCAGGGTTTTGAAACCGCCAACGGGGTTTATGTGGGTGGCGCCCTGGACTGGCTGACGCCGTTCACCGTACTAACTGGCCTGGGTATGCTCGCCGGCTATGCCTTGTTGGGCTCTACCTGGTTGATCCTGAAAACCGAAGGACGGCTGCAGGAGTGGGCTTACCGAATCACCTTGCCGCTGCTCGCCGCGGTACTGGTGGTGTTTGGCATTATCAGCGTCTGGACACCGTTTGTGGACGACATGGTGCGACAGCGCTGGTTCTCCAACCTGACCGTTATCTGGATTCTGCCGGTGCTGACGTTGCTCTGCGCTTTCCAGATCTTCCGTTCGGTTCGCAATCGGTTGGAGGGAATGCCGTTCGTGGCCACCATGGGGCTGTTCATAACCACCTATCTTGGCCTGGTGGTCAGCCGCTGGCCTTATGTGGTTCCACCGGAGTACACCCTCTGGGATGCCGCCTCCGCGTATGAATCCCAACTGTTCCTGTTAATTGGCCTGCTGTTCGTGATTCCCATTGTGCTGGTGTACACCGCCTGGACGTACTGGGTATTCCGCGGCAAGGTTCGCGCCGGCGAGGGCTATCACTAAGTGGCTGAGCCACGGGCTGACGGTGACGGAGACACAACCTCCGCCACCAACCAGAAAGCCGTCAGGCAGTGGCTTTTGGAACTGGCCCGTGGCAATCGTCTCTGGATACGGAGTACGGTTGCGGCGGGAACGGTTGCCGGTATTGCCACGATTGTTCAGATGTTTCTGCTCGCCCGGATTATTCATCTGGGTGTGATTGACGAAGTTCCGGTTGCGGAACTGACTCCCCTCTTCCTTGGCCTGATTCTCGCCATCGTCATCCGTGCCATCGGCCAGGGCTTTCAGGCCCGGCTTGCCGCCCGTTGCAGCGAGCAGGTGCGCCGTGATGCCCGGCGCCGGATTCACAAGCACTGGCAGGCAACTGGCCCGGTTGAATTGGGCCAGTCTTCAGCGGGCACCCTGGCCCGGGAATGGATAGATCACGTTGAGGCCCTTCACGGCTACTTTGCTCGGTTCCTTCCGCAAATGAGCCTTGCGATCATTGTGCCTTTGCTGATCCTGGTTCTGGTTTTCTGGCTGGATTGGCTGGCAGGGATCTTTCTTCTGCTCTCCGCCCCCCTTATTCCGCTGTTCATGGCCCTCGTGGGCATGGGCGCGGAAAAGCTGAACCAACAACATTTCGAGACCATCAGCCGGCTTTCCGGGCAGTTCCTGGACAAGGTTCGTGGGCTGACAACCCTGCAGCTGTTTGGCCAGACCGCCGGTGCCGCCGAGCTCATCCGCAAACGCTCGGACCACTACCGGCGCATCACCATGAAAACCCTGCGGGTGGCGTTCCTGTCTTCGGCGGTGCTGGAGTTCTTTGCCTCTGTGGCCATCGCCGTGATCGCCATCTACATCGGGTTTGGCCTGCTGGGTTACATCACCTATGGCCCAGCCGATCAACTGACGTTGTTTTCCGGGCTGCTGATCCTGCTGCTGGCTCCGGAGTTCTTCCAGCCGCTGCGGATCCTGTCCCAGCATTATCATGATCGTGCCGCGGCCATGGGCGCCGGTGCGGAGATTCTGGAACGACTGAATCTGCCGGTGGACAGCCATCGCCCGTCGGAATTGGCGGGAAAGGTCAGCGCCAGGGACGTTATTGAACTGGATTCGGTGTCGAAGGCGTTCCGGGCCGATCATGAGGTTCTGCTGGATCTGTCACTAGTAATCCACAAGGGCGACGTGATTGCCCTCACCGGCCCCTCCGGCGGTGGCAAGTCCACCCTGTTGCATCTGCTGGCCGGGTTTATGGTGCCGGAAAAGGGCCGGATCCAGCTGTTTGGTGAGTTGCCCGGTAGTTTCCGGTTTGGCTGGCTGGGTCAAAAAGGCTTTCTGGTTCAGGGGACCTGGGCCGATAACCTTCGCCTGACCACGCCGGATGCCTCCGATGTTGCCATTGCCACGGCCCTGCGCAACGTTGGCCTGGGCCCGTTGCTGGACAGCCGGAAAGATGGCATCTACAGCGCGGTGTCCGAAGAAGGCCAGGGTTTGTCCGGTGGCCAGGCGCGGCGCTTGAGCCTGGCCCGGATCTTCGTGGCTGATTACGACCTGATCCTGCTGGATGAGCCCACGGCAGGCCTGGACAGCGACAGTGAAGTCTTCGTTCTGGAAGCGCTGCGCAAACTGGCGGTCGCTGGTAAAACCCTGATCTTCTCAACCCATCACCACGCGCTGCTGACCCTGGCCAACCGTGTGCTGTTGGTCTCCGGTGGGGAGGTGCGCGATGCGTGACCTTAAACCCTGGCTGGATCTGATTTTCAAGCGCCCTGGCCGCCTGATGGTTGGCGGAGTTCTGATTCTCGCCACACTGATTTCCGGTATTGCCCTGCTCGCCGTTTCCGGCTGGTTTATCACTGAAACGGCCCTGGTGGGACTGCTGCTGGCCGCCGGTGTTGCCGCCTCCATCAATCTGTATGTGCCCGGCGGTGCCATCCGGTTCTTCGCGGTGTCCCGCACCGTGTTTCGGTACCTGGAGCGGGTTTACAACCACGATACGGTGTTGCGCCTGCTGACGGACATCCGTGTCGCGCTGTTCCAGAGGTTATCCCTGGCCAGTCGCAGCCTAAGGGGTGAGCTGAGCGGGGCCCAGTGGCTTTCAAGGCTGACCAGCGATGTTGATGCCCTGGACACTCTGTATCTGCGGTTGATCGCGCCCACGGCGCTGGCTGCCCTGGTTACCTTTCTGGTGGTTGTGCTGGCATCGGTGCTGTTTGATATGCGGACTGCCCTGCTGGTAGGTCTGATACTACTGGTGGCGCTGGTTATTGCCACGGTTGGTGTCTATCTGAGGACACGGCACCTGGCAGCACGGCAGAGCGACCGCCAGGAAGCGCTGCGAACTGCTGTAATTGAGCACATTGAAGGCTTTGCGGAGCTGACTGCGGCCGGCAGGACCGGCAAACACGCGGCCTGGCTTATGCGCCAGGCCCACCAGGTAACCTCTGAGCAGGCCAAGGCTGACACTCGCGTGGGCTGGCACCTGGCAGGATCTCATCTGCTGATCAATCTCTCGGCGGTGTTTGCGCTCTGGGCCGGTTTTGCCCTGTTCCAGGTCGGCGCAGTGTCCGGGCCGGTGCTGGTTCTGTTGCCGATTGCCTTGCTCGGGATTGCGGAAGTCTATGCCATGCTGCCGGATGCGTTTGCCAAGCTGGGAGCCACAGTCGCTTCCGCCCAACGCCTGAATCGGGATTGCAGGGCGAATGTAGCCACGGCTGATGTCAGTACTGTGGATCTTCCGGCCGATACGGCGCTTCTGGCAGAAAATATCACCGTAAAACATGCTGGTTACGCGCCATTATTCACACATTTCAACCTTGAGGTTCAGGCGGGGGAGCGACTTGGCATCATTGGCCATTCCGGAAGTGGCAAGTCCTCTCTGGCGGACACTTTTGCCGAGCTTTTGCCTGCACAGGGCAAGCTGGCGTGTCGGGACCGGGTGTATCTGACCCAGAAAACCGTGCTGTTCGAGGACACCCTGAGAGCAAACCTGTTGCTGGGCTCCCCGAATGCCAGTGATACCGACCTGTGGCGAATCCTGGAACTGGTGGAACTGGCACAGCGTTTCGCCTCGGAACCGGACCAGCTCGACACCTGGCTGGGCAGCGCAGGCAACCGGCTGTCCGGTGGTGAGGCCCGGCGGGTGGCGTTGGCACGAGTGCTGCTGAATCCTGCTCCTTTGGTGATTCTGGATGAGCCGTTTACCGGCCTGGACGCGGAAACCCGGGCCCGGATTTCCAAACGTATGGATGGTCTTCTGGAAGGGAAAACAGTTGTAAGCCTGGCTCACGGGCCGGATGCCCTTCCGGGCACCGACCGCGTGATTTATCTGAGAGGTTGAGAGGCTAACCGGTTGAAAATTCAGCGGGTTTCAACCACCTCAAAGGTCAGGCCAGCCTTGCTGGTCAATCGGTCCATCAGTTTGCCGTCCAGCAAGGAAGCCGGGGTCCAGAAACCGCCGGGCTGATCTGCCGGGATGTCGAAAGCCAGGCACACGCCTGCTTCGCCCAGCATCTTGCCGGTGGAACCGTAACCCGGGTCCTGATCGCCGGTCACCTTGGTAATGATGGTCTTGCCATCTCCGGTGCGGCCCACAAAGCGCAGATCGTAGAATCCGGATTTCTGGGCTTCCGGGCTCGGGCCTTCGCCGGGCTGGGGCACGAACTTTTCCACCAGCCAGCGGGTCGGCTTGATGGCAGAGGCGGTAAAGAACGCCGCCAGGCCACCGGTGATGGCGTAAGCAGCCAGGCGCCCCTTGGTACCGCGGCCGGTCATCATGGCCTCGTCGTAGGTGAACTCCTTGCCGTACCGGGCATTTTGCAAGGCGTTGGAGCGATGCACCACCCGGGTGTTGATCGCTCCCATCACAAACGGCGCCAGCCAGGTATTGAAGGTTCTGTCGAACTCCGCACCCTTCAGGCTCGGCTGACGGGCTTGCGAGCGGTGCTCCGGCGGGCAGATAGAGAACGGGTTGGCCAGTTCCTTGCGCAGTTTCGGATCCGCCGCAGCTTCCTTCGCCACGTTCATCATCGAGGCCACAGTGCCGCCTGAGAACTCCCCTTTGGCAACCTTCACCCGCATGCGGACATCGAGGCAAGGCGCGCCAAAGATCTTTTCAGCCTCGTTCTGCAGGAACCAGACACCCATATCCGACGGGATGGAGTCGAAACCGCAACAATGGACGATGCGGGCGCCGGAAGACTTGGCTTCTTCCTCGTAGCGTTCGACCATTTTACGGATCCACTGCACTTCGCCGGTCAGGTCGCAATAGTCGGTTCCGGTGCGCACACACGCCTGAACCAGCGGCTCACCGAATAGCGCATAGGGGCCGACGGTCGAGATGATGACTCGGGTCTGTTCACACATGGCCTCAAGGGATGGTTCATCCGAGGCATCGGCCAGAATCATCGGCAGATCGTCCGCGGTATCACCGAGTCCGGATTTCAGGGAGTTCAGTTTGCTCTCGGAGCGCCCGGCAATCGCCCATTTCATCGATTGACCCACTCCGTAGGTGTTGAGCAAGTAACGGGTAAGAATCTGGCCAACGAAACTGGTGGCGCCAAACACCACCAGGTCGTAGGTCGTTTCTGCTGATTTAGTCATTGCTCTTCCTTAATCAGAAAAATCCGTTGGGTATTTATCGGAGGCCAGCTGCCGGTTTTGCACCCATCAGGCGCATGATCACGGCAACGCCAAGGCCCCAGAAACCGTTGAGAAGAAGCCCGCCAACCCAGGTCTGGGCAGACACATCGAGCCCTTTCAGGGGAAATACCACCAGCATGGCGACTGCAGTCGGGCCTATTGCCCCTACAATGACATGACCAAGCCAGAACTTCACCCCGGCCAGGCGCCCGAGAATAAGCCATAAAACCATGCCCCACAGGCCACCGAAAAAGGCCAGGGAGACAACCGCCGGAACACCCAGCGGCGGCACCGGTGACAGGTTGAATGGTGCCATGGGCACTACGCCACCCAGCCAGAACAGTGCAAACAGGCCCTGGTGAAAGACCAGAGTCGCAAGAAAACCACTTACAAACGCCTTGAACCAAACCATGAACAATCCCCTGTCGGTATGAATAGTCGGCCTTAACTCGTTGATTCTGTGTAGCTCATTGTGCAACTTCAAGCGATATTAACAGTTTTGAGCGCCGGTTCTACTTTCCCGGCGACACGGGAAAATCCGTCGTCACGGCCAATCGTTTGTCACACTCTGTAGGGCACACTGGACGGCAGTGCACAGAACGATTCCCGGAGGTTCGAATTGATCACCTTTCTTACGGTACTGAGCGTGTTGCTTGTCCTGTTCAGCGGTTTTGTCTGCTGGCAGGTGCTGGAGCAGCGTAAAGTGATCGCCCGAATGATGGAGAATGACGATATCGCAGAATCAGATCAAGAACCGGAGCTGGTTATTACGCTGCGGGTACTGGATCCGATCGCCCTGGCCAAGCGGGAGTCCCGTTCCGCCCGGGTACTTGCGGACAAACTTCCGGTGATGGTTCGCAAGATGGTGTACCAGGAAGTAATGAAAGAGCTTGAAGAAGAGATGACCGAACGAGAAATCGATGTGGACATGCAGATCGAGTATCGATAGGAGCGCAATGTCATGGTCTCTACAACTATCGTGTTCGCTCTGCTTTTTCTGGCCCTTTGCGGGTTGTGTGTCGCCTACTGGCAGTTGCTGCTTTGCCGGCGACAGGCCCGAATCCTCAATTCGCATCGGGCGGCTGCTCACAGCGCCATCCAGAGAAGCAGGATGGACCTTCTTGAAGTCCGGAATCGTGCCAGACTTCTTGAGGATTCCGTTTCCAGCGGCGCCAGCGCGGTGGAGAAACTGCACAAGGCCATTTCCAATACCACTTTCGGGCTGATCGATCTGTTTTCGAAGGATGAGGAGTTCCGCAAGACTGCGCGGAAGGCACGGACAACCCATGACGAGACCAGCCAACAGATCTATCGCACAGTGCGAACCACCAACAAGGCACTTCACATTCTCGCGGACACCCTGATTATCGGCAAAGCGGAGAAACGCATTGCCTCCCGTAAACGCGGATCGATGCCGGGTGAGGATAGTCAGTAGGCCTCTTCCACTATCGCTTTTCGAAGCGCTTGAGGATCACGTCGACAGTCACATCCAGTGACTCAAGTTCCGCTGCCTTCTCAAGGCCGGCAGAACTGGCCCGGTATAGATGGGGGGTCATTGCCAGCAGGTCGGCAATCGTGTCCCGGTCAGTAAGGGATAACGGAAAACGCACCACCGTTGAGTCGAGCAGCCGAAAACCCTCCGGTACTGCTGTCGCGCTGTCTCCGGGTGGCTTCAGTTCCGGATAGATGATTTCACGAAGTTCCCGGAGATGGTCGGCACCGGCATCTACTTGTATCAACTGCCCCCCGGCCCTAAGTACCCTGAAAAATTCGCTGTAAACCGGGAATCCAAACAGGCAAAGCACCAGATCCAGTGAGTTCGGCAATACCGGCAGGTTTGCGTTGCTGCCTACCACCCACCGGGTTTGCTTATTCTGTTTGGCCGCAGCCAGCACCGCCCATTTGGAGATATCAACGCCAATCATGGCAAGGGTTCGGTCACCAGCCGCGCCCGCCAGATGGCGGAGGTAATAGCCTTCACCGGAGCCGGCGTCCAGTACCGAGGCAACGCCTTCACCGGGCAGCACCTGCAGCGACAGGTTGCTTACGGTGTCGACGATCCTTCCGTAGAACCCGGCATTGAGGAACCGTTGCCGGGCCGCCACCATCTCCTTGCTGTCGCCGGGGTCCAGAGTCCGTTTCTTCTGCACCGGCAGCAGATGTACATAACCCTGCCGTGCGACATCAAAGCTGTGTCCATTCTCGCAACGCCAGGTCTTGTCCCTGGGCGCCAGAGGGCAGCCGTCCAGGGGACAGGCCAACGCATCAAACGGTATGGTGGTCATCGTTCGTGTGTCCGGTTTAACAGCCAGGGCTGGGTATCATGGCAGGTATTTTAGGGGCACCCAAAGAAAAAGGCACCCTTGGGTGCCTTTTCTCAAGCCTGTCAGAAAGTTACAGAACTTTCTTCAGCTCTTCTTCAAGTTGCGGAACCGCTTCAAACAGGTCCGCTACCAGGCCATAATCGGCAACCTGGAAGATCGGCGCTTCCTCATCCTTGTTGATCGCAACGATCACCTTGGAGTCAGACATACCGGCCAGGTGCTGGATAGCACCGGAAATACCGACGGCAATGTACAGCTGCGGCGCAACGATTTTGCCGGTCTGGCCGACCTGCATGTCGTTGGGAACAAAGCCAGCGTCTACTGCGGCGCGTGAAGCACCAACAGCAGCACCCATCAGATCGGCAATCTGCTCCAGCATCTTGAAGTTCTCGCCGTTCTGCATGCCACGACCACCGGAAACCACGATACCGGCACTTGCCAGATCCGGACGGTCAGACTTGGCCAGCTCTTCCTTGACGAACTGGGACAGGCCTGCATCTTTTACAACGTCCAGGGTTTCAACTGTGGCGGAACCACCTTCGCCAGCAACCGGATCAAAGGCGGTCGGGCGAACCGTGATCACCTTGATGCTGTCGCTGGACTTCACCGTCGCGATAGCGTTACCAGCGTAGATCGGGCGAACGAAGGTGTCTTCGGACTCCACACGCATGATGTCGGATACCTGGGCAACGTCCAGCAGCGCGGCAACCCGAGGCATGAAATCCTTACCAACGGTGCCAGCGGCGGCCAGAATATGGCTATAGCCCTTACCTACTTCGGCAACCAGCTCGCCCAGGTTCTCACCCAGAAAGTGGCCGTACACGGCGTTGTCGGCAACCATTACCTTGCTAACGCCTTCAGCCTTGGCCGCTGCTTCGCCTACCGCTCCGCAGTTCTCGCCGGCAACCAGTACGTCGATGTCGCCACCGATGGCCTTGGCAGCAGCCACAACGTTCAGGGTTGCCTGCTTCAGCTCGCTGTTGTCATGTTCAGCAATTACAAGGATGCTCATTTAGATCACCTTCGCTTCATTCTTCAGTTTATCGACCAGCTCGGCAACGTCGGCCACTTTCACACCCGCCTGACGGGAAGCGGGCGCTTCAACCTTCAGGGTAGAAAGGCGCGGAGCGATGTCGACACCCAGATCGGCCGGGCTCATGTTGTCCAGCGGCTTCTTCTTCGCCTTCATGATGTTCGGCAGAGAGGCGTAGCGCGGCTCGTTCAGACGCAGGTCTGTGGTGACAACGGCAGGCAGGTTCAGGGAAAGGGTCATCAGACCACCGTCTACCTCCCGGGTTACGTTAACCTTGTCGCCTTCAACAACCACTTCGGAAGCGAAAGTGCCCTGACCCATTCCGGTCAGCGCGGCCAGCATCTGGCCAGTCTGGTTGTTATCGGAATCAATGGACTGCTTGCCGAGAATAACCAGCTTCGGCTCTTCCTTCTCAACAACAGCCTTCAGCAGCTTGGCCGCTTCGAGAGACTGAACCTCCTCGTCTGTTTCGACGTGGATACCACGGTCCGCACCCAGTGCAAGGGCAGTACGGATCTGCTCCTGGCAGGCTTTCGGGCCAATGGAAACCACCACGATTTCACTGGCAACACCCTTCTCTTTCAGGCGAACCGCTTCTTCAACAGCGATTTCGCAGAACGGGTTCATTGCCATCTTGACGTTGGCGAGATCAACACCGGTATTGTCCGGCTTGACGCGCACCTTTACGTTGTAGTCGATTACTCGTTTTACAGCGACCAGAACCTTCATAGATTCCTCGTTCTTCTACGATGGGTTTATGACTTGCAGTCCTCACGCGAAGCCTGCCGAAATTCGATGCGCACTAATGATGGAGGCAACGCTCAGCAGAATCAATAGCCTTAAACGACGCGTCAGGACAGATGTTTCAGCCAATTCCCGGTATTGACTGGGAATGGCAGTGAGACGATACTAGATTTCGACTCAAAACACACGATGTTTCAGTGTGCTCTTACAATGCCAAAGGTCAGGCCGGATTTCAAACAAACGTTTGTTTGATTCTTCAAATACGGTATCCTTTGTTATAAGCAAGTCGTTGAATTCGGCTTGTGGCAGTCGTCTATAGGCAGTTTTACCGGTATGATGGCGACCCAGAAAAACTCGCCTGCGGGCACATAATATCCATTAAAGATGTTTGAGGAGACCAACGTGGAACGCGAATCGATGGAATTTGATGTTCTGATCGTCGGCGGCGGCCCGGCGGGCCTGTCAGCAGCTTGTCGTGTCATGCAGTTGGCACAGGAAGCTGGCGAGGAACTCACCGTATGCGTGGTAGAGAAAGGTTCTGAGATCGGCGCTCATATTCTGGCCGGTACCGTATTCGAGCCCACTGCCCTCAACGAACTCTTCCCGGACTGGAAAGAGAAAGGTGCCCCGCTCAACACGCCGGTTACCCGTGACGACATTTTCCTGCTGAAAAACCAGGAAAGCGCCACCAAGATTCCGAATGCCTTTGTGCCCAAGAACATGCACAACCACGGCAACTACATCATCAGCCTGGGCAACCTGTGCCGCTGGCTCGCCGAGCAGGCCGAAGGCCTGGGCGTTGAGGTTTATCCCGGCTTTGCCGCTTCCGAAACCATTGTTGAGGATGGCCAGGTAAAAGGCATCATCACCGGCGACATGGGCGTTGCCCGTGACGGCTCCGAGAAAGACGGCTATATGCCAGGCATGGAACTGCGCGCCAAATACACCCTCTTTACTGAAGGCTGCCGTGGTCACCTGGGCAAGCGCCTGATCAATGACTTCAAGCTGGATGAAGGCAAGGATCCGCAGCACTATGGTATCGGTATCAAGGAGCTGTGGGACATTGATCCTGCCAAACACGAGCCGGGCCTGGTTGTTCACACCACGGGCTGGCCGCTGAAAGAATCCGGCTCCACCGGTGGCTCCTTTCTGTACCATCTTGAAAACGGACAGGTTTATGTGGGCCTGATCACCGATTTGTCCTACAGCAACCCGCACCTGAGCCCGTTTGAGGAATTCCAGCGTCTGAAGCTGCACCCAGAAGTGAAAAAATACCTGGAAGGCGGCAAGCGCGTTTCCTATGGTGCCCGCGCTATCACAAAAGGGGGCTACAACGCCCTGCCAAAGATGAGCTTCCCGGGCGGATTGCTGCTGGGTTGCGATGCCGGCACGCTGAATGGCTCCAAGATCAAGGGTTCCCATACCGCCATGAAGTCTGGCCTGCTGGGTGCCGAAGCTGTATTTGAAGCGCTGAAAGAAGGTAAGAACGGCGAGGAAATCACCAGTTTCCAGAAGCGGTATGAGGGCAGCTGGCTATACAAAGAGCTCTACGCGGAGCGTAACTTCGGCCCGGCTATGCACAAGTTCGGCAACATCGTGGGTGGCGCCATTGCCTTTTTCGAGCAGAACATCCTGCGCGGTAGCCTGCCGATGACCTTCCATGACACCACTCCGGATTACGCCACGCTGAAGCCGGCCTCCGAGTGCAAAAAAGTGAGCTATCCGAAACCGGACAACAAGCTGACTTTCGACCGTTTGTCCTCGGTGTTTATTTCCAACACCAACCATGAGGAAGATCAGCCGGTTCACCTGAAGCTGACCGATCCGGACATCCCGATCAAGGAAAACCTGCCGAAGTACAACGAACCGGCGCAGCGCTACTGCCCGGCTGGCGTTTACGAAGTCATTGATGCCGAGGATGGCAGCGGCAAGAAGTTCCAGATCAACGCCCAAAACTGTGTTCACTGCAAGACCTGTGACATCAAGGATCCTGCCCAGAACATTACCTGGGTGACTCCGGAAGGTGGCGGTGGCCCGAATTATCCGAACATGTAAGCTACCAAACAGGCGGTGAACTCGGGGTCAGATGAACTTTTCATCTGACCCCACTTTTAGCAGTTTCAAAAAAAAACGGCTCCCGAGGGAGCCGTTTTTCGGATAACACTTCAGAAAAGCTTAGTGAGCGTGACCGTGCTCTTGCTCTTCGTCAGTCGCTTCGCGGGCTTCTACCACTTCTACGTCGAAGTGCAGAGTCTGTCCGGCAAGCGGATGGTTGGCATCGATGGTAACGGTCTCATCGCCAACTTCAACCACGCGAACAACCTGAGGGCCGCCCGGAGTCTGTGCCTGGAACTGCATGCCCGGCTCGATACTATCGACACCTTCAAATGCAGAACGCGGTACCGGCTGAACCAGCTCCTCGTTTACTTCGCCGTAGCCTTCAGCAGGTTCTACAGACACCTTGACCTGGTCGCCTGCATTCTTTTCGTTCAGTGCACTTTCAAGTCCACCGATAATGTTCTGTGCACCTTCCAGATAAGACAGAGGCTCGCGACCTTCTACACGGGAGGAGTCAAGCTGCTCTCCCTGATCGTTGGTGAGCGTGTAATGGATGGTGACAACACGAGGTTGGGCCATGAGATCTCCTTGCGTGTCGCAATGACTGTTTAATTGATTTAGGCAATCGAAAGTGATCGTGAACAGCCAGACTGCACAGAGGGACTAACGACCACCGGGCCTCGTTAGAGAGCCAGGCTCATAACAAGTATGAAAACACAGTTTAACAAGTGACATAGTGCGTTTTCTACCGTAATTTCTGGGGGCGCGGTAGAAGTTTTCAACCACTCTGCCCGATTTTGTAGAAAATTCCGTGGCTAAACACGCCCAGAACCGGATGACCACCTTCGTTTCGCTCGACCACGTGCTCCGCCAGATCGTAATAGGCCGCCGTGACCAACCGGGCCTCTACGCCATGTCGCACCATCACAACCGGACGAGGCTCTTCTGAACCGGGATAGGTGCCAACCGCCAGCGGATGATTCTGGCCGATTTCAAGGGTTTCGCCCACGTTGGTGGTCAGGGAAATCACCTGCCGGTCCCCCTCACCGGTTACCTGCAGGGAGTGTGCGAGCAACGGCGTGTCCTCCACCTGGATCCGCCATTTCTCCACCGGCGTCACCAGGTAATACTCGCCGTCTTCCTCCCGGCGTAGAATGGTGGAGAACAGGCGAACGATCGCCTCCCGGGCCAATGGCTCGCCCTTGAAGATCCACTGACCATCCCGGCCAATTCGCAGATCCATGTCGCCCGACAGCTCGGGGTGCCACTGATCAAGAGGCGGGTTTGCGGGATCTTTCACGGTTTCCTGAACCTGTTTTGCAAGATTTTCCGGATTCGTGTCCATGGCGATGGCTCCCGGTCCGTTGAATTACAACCCGCGCATCCATTCCGCCCGAAGCGGCGCTGCTCCGGGATTGGTGATGGCGAGGTTTACCTGATCCAGCATTTTCTGTTTGTCCCGGCCCAGGGTGCCCTTGAGCACCAGATAATTGGAAGCGTGATCGCTCCGGAAGATGGTTTTTTCAAGCTCCAGGTGCTCGAGGAAAAGACCAATCTCTTCAAACAGGCCCTGCTGGGAGAGTGGCACGAAGTCATCGCCGAAGCCCTCCCGGAAGCGCTCCTCGCCCTGCGGGAAGCTCACCACCAGAGTCGATAAATAATCCGGCTGGGTTTCGTTGCAGAGCGTGGCGGTGTTGATGGCGTGTTGGCGGGATAGGCTTTCACCCCCCAGACCATTCAGTACCATGACTGAACTGGTCAGACCCGCATCGCGGATTTTCAACAGCGCCGAACGGGTGGATTCCCAGGTCTCGCCCTTGTTGACCCGGCGCAAGACTTCGTCGTCGCCGGATTCCATGCCGATGTAGAGAATCTGCAAGCCCGCGTCCTTCAGTTGTGCCAGCTCCTCCACGCTCTTTTTTGCCAGGTTACGTGGCAGGCAGTAACTGGAAACCCGCTGCAGATCCGGGAAGGCGTCCCGCAACTGGCCTAGAATCTCCAGAAGCCGACGGGTTGGCAGCACCATGGCGTCTCCGTCCGCCAGGAAAACCCGGCGAACACCGCCCAGGCTGCGTGCCGCATTCTGAATGTCCTGCGACACCTCATCCGGCTTGCGGGCCCGGAATTTCTTCTGGGGCTGGGTGTACATCTCACAGAAGGTACATTTATTCCAGGAGCAACCGTTGGTCACAGGCAGAATCAATGATTTTGCTTCACTGGGGGGCCGGAAAACCGGCTCGACATAGTCAATCGGAAAACTGTACATAGTCTGGCTCGATTCGTCTGAATTCAATTAGCGAATGTTCGGAGTATCAGGGCAGAAACTGCGCTTTCAAGTCTGCACAGCCCGGCCCCACCACAGGCATGTCCAGCAGAACCGCCTGGGAGGTCATGAAGGGTATGCCCCGGCGATGGGCATCTACCAGAAGTGTGGCGAGGCTGCCAACCAGCGGCATGTGGGAAACAATCATCAGAGGCGATTCATGATGCTCGATCAGGGCATCAAGGCAGTCCCCGGGGTCGTCGTCCGGCGTGATGAACATTTTCTCTTCAACCGGGCAATTGAGTATTTCAGAGACAATCGCGGCGGTTTGCCTGGCCCTGACAAAGGGGCTGCTCCATATCAGTTTTGGACGCCAGGGGGACTCGGCAATCCGTGCTGCCACCTCCGCCACGCCCCGGCGCCCCGATTCGGTCAGCTCCCGCTCTTGATCAAGTGTGTGCCAACCGGCTTCACCGTGGCGCATGATGAGCAATTGCAAAGGCAACCTCCGCTAATTAGCCGGCTACTGGGTTATGATGCGGGGTAGTATGAATTCCACGTCGGAATTCTGGACCGACATCATCAGGCTGTTGATGACGGCCGTGATGGATGCAGATCCATACAGAATCTCATAAAGACCCCGCACCAGCGGCATATAAATGCCAATGGCTTCAGCCTTTTCCTTCACCAGTTTCAGGGTGTAAATGCCCTCGGCAACCTGCCCCAGATCCGCTACGGCATCGTCCAGGTTCTGGCCCTGGCCCACGGCATAACCGACACGGAAGTTCCGGCTCTTGGAGGAGGTGCAGGTCACGATCAGGTCACCGACCCCGGCCAGACCCATGAAGGTCATCGGGTTGGCGCCAAGGCTTACGGCGAACCGGCTCATTTCCGCCAGGCCCCGGGTAATCAGCATGGCCTTGGCGTTCTCCCCCATCTCCAGGGCGGAAGCGAGGCCAGCGACGATGGCATAGATGTTTTTGAGAGCGCCGGCGAGTTCTACGCCATAAATGTCGACGTTGGCATAGACGCGGAAATACTCGCAGCCCAGCAGGTCCTGCACGGTCCGGCGTACGTCCGGATCCTTGGCGGCAATAACGGTGGCGGTGAGGTCGCGGTTCACGATTTCGGCGGCCAGGTTCGGCCCGCTGAGTACGCCGATCCGGCAGCGCGGAATCTCCTCCTGGAGAATCTCGCTCATCAGCTTGAAGCCGTGTTCCTCGATGCCCTTGGTCAGGCTGACGACAATCTGGTCGTCGCGGAATTTGTCACTGTTTTCCCGGATTACGGCCCGAAACGCCTTGCTGGGAATGGCAACGAACACAATCTCGGCCCTGCTGACGGCGTCTGCAAGGTCGTTGGTGGGCTGGATATCGCCGGTCAGTTCAATGCCCGGCATATACCGGCTGTTGATACCGGTGGCGCGGATTTCCTCGGCCTGGGACTCGCCACGCATCCAGAAGTGAACGCGATGGCCATTTTCTCCAAGCACCTTGGTCATGGCGGTGCCAAAACTGCCACCGCCGAGAACCGCTACATCATGCACCGGGCCTGTTGCCCCATTATCCTGAGGCGTTGTTTTCTCAGACATAGTTCTTCCATTTCTTTCAGATCAGGTGTGAAACCGGTGTCGCCAGGCACAGCAAGCGGGTGGCGTTAACCGGGCTCTTCACATTCCAGAGCGCGCACCAGATTCTTGAACTCTTCCCTGTTTCGATTGTTCAGGCCCATCAGCACCTTGTGGGCATCGAGAACCTTGTCCCGAACCTGCTGTTCGCTGGCCCTGAGAACAGGAATTTCTTCAAGTTCTTCAATGCGGGACGCCGGTTCACGGACAATGATAAAGATCTTGTCGAACCCCATGGACGTGATAATGCGGGTAATGTCAGGATTGGTGGAAATCAGCGTGGGCAGGAAATTACTTTGTTTCTGGGCCGCCATGGCAATTTTGGCCAGCAGGCCGAGGGTGGTGCTGTCGATGATCTCGGTTTCGGTAAGATCGATCACCACGGTCTTGAACTGGGGGTCCTGAGTAATGGACTCAACCAGATTATCCAGCGTCGAACACAGGTTCAGCCGGATTTCCCCAATAAACTTCAGGACGTAAATACCCTGTTTTTCAGCTTGCAGGATCTTGTAACCAGCCATGTTTCACACTGCCACTATTTCGACGAGGTGTTATCTGCTCCATCCATGGTATCAGTAACCGACACAATAGCGATATCGTCCGGCAACTCCGTAATCTCCTCGAGATTCAGAGCTTCGCTAAGAGCTGCGATAGTGTGACGACCTCCTGATACGAGTTCAAGTAGTGTCCGTTCCTTTTCATCAAGACTTTTTTCCCGGATGACCTCCAGAATTCCATCGGAAAACAGAGTCAGGTGGAATGGTTTGTCCAACGGCACTTCGTAAACTTCCCATTCAGGCGCCTCAAAAAGGCCCACCGGTAGTCCACTTCCCTCCAGGAAAGCCGTTTCGCCACCTTCAAAGGAAAGGATAGGCATCGGGAAATGCGCCCCTACCGCATACCGTAATCTACGTTCGCTGACGGAAATGATGCCAACAAATACGGTGACGTGTTTGCCGAGACCGGTATCCAGCAATTCCGAGTTAATTCGTTCAAGGAAGCGCTCAGGAAACAGAATGTCGTCACTGGACCCGCGGCGAAGGTTGCGCTGAAGCCGGTTGGTGAGGTTTTTCAGCAACACCGTAACGAACGCGGAACTAGCGCCGTGGCCGGATACATCGGCAATGTAGACCAGAACCTTGTCGTCGGAGATCCGGAAGTAGTCCAGAAAATCACCGCTTAGGTACAGCGACGGTTTGATCAGGTGATCTATATGCAGGCCACTCACCACCTGCTCGCGTTCTGGCAGCATCCGCAACTGAACCTTGCGGCCGGCGCGCTGGTCGGCCCGAAGCTCGGCGATACCGTCACGCAGATCCCGGTTGGCCTCTTCCAGTTCATGACGGTAAAGCTGGTTCAGGCGGTTGACCCGAACCCGGTCAAACAACTTGCCAATGACATCGTCCAGTGCACCCTTGTCGTCGTTGCAGGGTTTGAGAACAAAATCTGCCGCCCCGGCCCTCAGCACACTGACCACATCAGCACTGGACTCACTGGTCGAGCAGGCAACGATGGGTGTGAAGGTTTCGGCTTCTTCAAGCCGGTTAGCCAGATCCCGGATGGCATCTGGGGACAGGTCTGCAAAGATGACGTCGGGGATGTTATCGTCGAACAGTGCCTTGGCGGCCGCGAGGTCCGGATAGCCGGTAACGTAAAAGCCCCTCGCTTCCAGATAACGGGCGAGATCCGTGCGGGCCTTTTCATTGGCGTCAATAATCAGTATGCGCTCGGTGCGCGAAGTCATGGCGACTGCCCTAAACTACCAGCGATAAACGATAAATTGGCTTGATAAAGCCTATTCTGGCACGCCCCTGTGATATAACAAGGCCAGTTTTATGAAATTGGGAGATTCCTGCAGATGAGACGTGCCGTTAATGATCTTCTCGGAGCCTATGACAAGCTGATCATGGATCCGGTTCACGGTGGCATTCCACTTTACCGGCACGAGATCCAGGTTATTGACCACCCCCTGTTCCAGCGGTTGCGAAACATCTGCCAGAACGACATCCTGAGCCTGGTATTCCCCGGCGCCACCCACTCCCGCTTCCTGCACAGTATTGGCGTCATGCACGTGGGCACCCGCATGTTTCGCTCAATGATCGATGCCTACCTCCGGGAACGCCAGCTGAGCGAGCAGACTGACCTGAGCCTGAGCCAGCTGGACGCTATCGATTACCTGGCCAAAACCATCCGCCTTGGCTGCCTGCTGCACGACAGTGGCCACTCCAGCTTTTCGCACCAGTTCACCCAGGCGCGGCAGATCCGGGAACTGATGTCCCGGCCCGGACGATTCCGGGATCTTTGGCGGGGCGTGGATTATTCGGTCTACCATCCGGAGGAGCCCGATGAACTGGAACACGAACACTATTCGGTGCGTGTCGCTCACGACGTTCTCTGTGCCGTTGACCTCGAAAGTGCCGGCCTTCATGCCCGGGATGTAATCGGAATTATGGAGACCACGGACGTGAGGCCCAGCGAGACTTTTTGCCGGCACGCCAGAACCTTCTGGGCGTTTATTGCCGGTGAGGATGCCGCAGCAGGCTCTCCCCTGAGCGATAACATTCCAGGTCTGGTTATGGATCTGTTGTCGTCAATCGTTTCCGGCGAAATCGATGCAGACCGGGCCGACTACATGCTGCGGGATGGCTTCCATTCTTCAGTGACCATCGGCGGCTTCAACCTGGACCACCTGTTGAGCAACCTGCGTTTTGGCTGGGATGTGTCCGAACCCTGGCTGGGCCTGGCGATTACCCAGAAAGGTCTGGGGGCACTGGAGGACTTCGTTTACAGCCGCCACCAGATGTACCGCAAGGTGTATGCCCACAAGACTGCCCTGGGCTTTGACTGGCTGCTGCGCGAGGCTATTAATGAGGTTCTGGATGACCCCGACAACTTCGAGTGGGTGGATACCTGCCTGAGCGACATGTCCTACTTCGCCGAGCTGACGGATAACTTTTTCTGGGAGGCGTTCCGGAAAGTGGCCCGGAGGCACCCGAAGAGCTTTTCGTTCTGCATTGTAAACCGGGTCAAACTGAACCATCTGGATACCCGGGAAGACCTCTCAGCCAGGGGCATCGAACGGCACAGTGCCTGGCTGGCGAAGGAACTTGCGCTGAATCCGGTCCAGGTAGTCACCTGCTCGATGCGCGCGCGGTTTTCGAACATTCAGGATAATTTCAACGGCATCAAGGTTCTGGTTCGGGAACCCATTCACCGGTCCCGCTCACTGAAGAAAATCACTGATGTCAGTGCCTTCTTCAGCAAGTTCAGTGACGGCACTATCACCCACTTTTACACCCGCCCGGACGTCACAACCGGTATCCAGGACTCTCTTACCGAGTAGAACTTCTCACTGCGCAACAGGTAAGGCATTGAGTTCTGCGACCAGGCCACAAGCACTGTCGAACGCGCCTTCGACCCTGCCTCCACTGAGCCAGTCGCCTGCAAGGCCAATATTTTGGTCCGGAAACCAGAGATGGCCTGGCTGCTCTCCGCCCTCGGATCGGGCGTAAAGCCAGCGATGGGTAACCATGTCATCGGGCCCGGTTTGAAAATCGGTTACGTCCCGGAAGGCTTCCAGCAGGCACTCGGCAACCTCGTCCGCAGGGCGGTCGACATGTTGCTCCGTCCAGGTCGGGCTGGCGTGAAACACCCACCATTGCCCGCTATCGTTGCGGCCGGGCTTGCTGGAATTGTTGGCCACCCAGAATAGTGCCGGATGCTGACAACGCATGCCCTCGTGATGCGTCCACGGCGGTACCTGAAAGTGCGCCGCTACCGCCCAGCAAGGCAACACCCGCTGTACAGGATCATCAAGATGGGCAGCGAGATCGTACAGCCCGCTGTTGGCAAGCAGCTCCCGGGCCTGAGCAGGCGGAGCAGTGATGATGACCTGATCGAAGTCCCCGAGAGGATTGCCCTCGGTATCGGAGACCGACCACGCCTGGTCCTTTCGGACCAACTTTCCGATCCGGGTTTCAGCAACGACATGAGCATGAGCAGACAGAGCCCGGGTAATTGCCGTCATTCGCGGTGTGCCGACGTATCGGGTTTCCTCGGGGAACGGCTCCCACTCGCCTCCGGGGGCCTGGAAGCCAAACCGCCCTTGCCAGGGTCCAAAGCAGTCGCCGCCGAATTTGTGAAGAAACGGCAGGAAATCGGGATTTCTGGAGGTGAAGTACTGGGCGCCGATATCGGCCGATCCTCCCGGGACACGTTTTGCAGCGAGCCTCCCTCCGGGGCCACGGCTTTTCTCGAACACGGTAACGTCGTGGCCTAGCCCTTTCAGCTGGATCGCCGCTGTCAGCCCTGCCAGACCTGAACCAACAACAGCGACACGGCGTATAACAGGCGAATCAAAGGTTTGATTAAACATGATTTAGGTGCATCCAATTCCAGTAGTCAGATCGTACAAATCAGCAATAAACAAGGTCAGTCGTTCCGCTGATCGTGCGTTCAAGATTCCATTTAAAAGAAAGGGCAATCAGGGTATGACCCGAGTGCAGCACTGGATAACAAATATTCTGAGATGGTTCGACTCCGAGGCGGGTTCGGATCACGTCGACACCACTTCCCGGTCGTTCAATTTTTTACGCGTGATTCCATTCATAGGGCTTCACCTGGCTTGCTTTCTGGCCTTCTACACAGGTGTCAGCGCGTTCGCACTGGGATTCGCGATCGCTTTCTTCCTGGTGCGCATGTTCGCGATTACCGGATTCTACCACCGTTATTTTGCCCACAAGACGTTTAAAACCAGCCGTCCGGCCCAGTTTGTATTTGCGGTTCTCGGCGCCAGCGCCGCCCAGCGCGGGCCATTGTGGTGGGCAGCTCATCACCGCCACCATCACCAGCACTCGGATCAGGAGCAGGACCTGCACTCACCGCACCAGGGCGGTTTCTGGTGGTCGCACATGGGCTGGTTCACCTGCGATGCCGGGTTTGCCACCGACGAACGCCGAATTCGGGACTGGCTCAAGTACCCGGAGCTCAAGCTGATTAACCGCTTCGATTCGATGGTACCTGCACTTGCTGCCGTTGGCATTTATGCTCTTGGCGAGGCCCTTGCAGCCTGGGCACCTGGTCTGGGCACCAACGGGCTGCAACTGCTGGTCTGGGGTTTCTTCATTTCCACGGTTGTGCTTTTCCACTCGACCGTATCGATCAACTCGCTGTCCCACGTGTGGGGCAAGCGCCGCTTCGACACCTCAGACGACAGCCGGAATAACTTCTGGCTCGCCCTGATCACGCTTGGCGAGGGCTGGCACAATAATCATCACCGCTGGCCGCAATCAGTACGTCAGGGCTTCCGGTGGTATGAGATTGATCTCACCTGGTATGGCCTTTGGGTGATGTCAAAGCTGGGAATTATCTGGGAGCTGAATCCGATTCCGCAGCATATTCAGGAAGAAACACGCGAACTGGACAGAGCAAGGAGGAACAAGTAATGACAACCGCCTCAGTGATTGAAGTGGGCATGCGTAATCCGGCGGTTCCGGCAACCCTTGATAATTTCCGGGCTTTATTCAACAAACTCGACAAAGGAAATCTCAACAAGCTCTGCCAGGTTTACAGCGAGGACATCCGTTTTCAGGATCCGCTGGAAACCGTAAACGGACTGGACGAACTGACTCACTATTTCGCCGGCGCCTACGCCAACGTCATTTCGTGCCATTTCGAATTCGGCGAGGCGGTGGTTCAGGGCAAGTTTGCGGCGATCCCGTGGGTAATGCACCTGCGCCACAAACGCATCCGAAAAGGCAGGGAGATTCAGGTCCAGGGCATGAGCCACCTCGAGATTCGCGATGGCATGGTGTGCTACCACCGGGATTACTTTGATGCGGGCGAAATGCTCTATGAGAACCTGCCCGTGGTTGGTGGCGTTATTCGTTGGATCAAGGATCAGGCAGGATGAGCGACCGCCTTCAGGATACCTCAAACATCTGGATCACTGGCGCCAGCTCCGGCATTGGCGAGTCCGTTACCCGGGCTCTTGCCCGCGGTGGGCATCGGCTGGTTATTACAGGCAGGCGAAAAGAGGCGCTGGAAGAGCTAGCCTCCATATCGCCGGAGCGGATTACCCCAGCCGCGGCAGACACCACCAGCAAGGAAGATCTCCAGGCGATTGCCGGCGCGCTTGAAGCCCACGGCAACCTGAACATGGTGATTCTGAATGCCGGCACTTGCGAGTACCTGGAAATTGCCGACTACAGCAGTGATGTTATCGAGAAGAACATACACACCAACGTGGTCGGAACTGCCCGCTGCCTGGATATCGCCTTGCCTGCATTGCGCCGCAGTCGTGCCCAAGGTCAGCCGGCAACGGTTGTCATTGTCAGTTCGTCCGCCTGGTGGTTTCCGTTTGGCCGGGCCGAGGGCTATGGCGCTTCCAAGGCGGCTCTTAGCTACTTTGCACATTCCCTGAGGGCAGACCTGGACGCAGAAGGTATCGATGTCGTGGTGGTTTCTCCAGGCTTCGTAAAAACACCGCTGACCGACCGTAACGATTTTCCCATGCCGTTTCTGGTCTCTGCGGAAGACGCTGCGGAACGAATCGTCAGTGGCCTGGCCCGCGGCCAAAATGAAATCGCCTTCCCCAAACGTTTTACCTGGATGCTGAAAATAGTCGGCGCCCTCCCCCGGCCCCTGATTGACCGCATGGCGGCCTCCATGGCCCGTAAAAGCAACACCGAACAGGAAAACAATGGATGAGTAGTGAACGTCAGCGAATTGCTGTCATCGGGGCCGGCGTTTCCGGTCTCACGGCTGCGTGGCTTCTGGCCGAAAAGCACGAGGTTCAGATTTTCGAGGCGGGCGATTACGCCGGCGGTCACACCAACACCGAACAGGTTGAGGCCGGTGGTCGTTCCTGGCCGGTTAATACCGGATTCATTGTTTTCAATGACTGGACTTACCCGAATTTCATCCGCTTGATGGATCGTCTGGACGTGGCTTCCGAAGTGAGCGACATGAGCTTCAGTGTTGACTGCGGCACTAGCGGCCTGCAGTACAACGGTACCAGTCTGAACACCCTGTTTGCCCAGCGCCGTAACCTGATCAACCTGCCGTTCCTGAAGATGGTGCGGGAGATTCTGCGATTCAACAAGGAATCCCGGGCACATCTCCAAAATGGGAATATCAGCAATGAGGAAACTCTGGGCCAATACCTGAACCGGAATGGCTACTCACGGTATTTCAGAAACTATTACATCGTTCCCATGGGGGCAGCCATCTGGTCAGCCCCGGAAATTGTGCTGGAACAGTTCCCGATTCGCTTCTTCCTGCAGTTCTTCAATAATCACGGCATGTTGTCGGTGGACGATCGGCCCACCTGGCGGGTAATTTCAGGCGGCTCAGCCCAGTACGTAACAAAAATGATGGAGCGCCTGGGCGAGTCCACCCATCTGAACAGCCCGGTAGAAAGGGTGGTTCGGGACGAGGACGGTGTGACTGTTTCTGTCCAGGGGCAGGAACATCGCTTCGATCAGGTCATTTTTGGCTGTCACAGCGATCAGGCCCTCGCCATGCTTGCGGACCCGACAGACAAGGAGCTGGATATCCTCGGAGCCATAGGCTTTCAGAATAACGATGTTGTGCTTCACACCGACAGTAGCGTGCTGCCCGATAACCGGCGCGCCTGGGCGGCCTGGAATTATTTCATTCCTACCCATAGCACAGAGCCGGTGTCGGTCTCCTACAACATGAACATTCTGCAGAATTTCAACGATGCGCCGGAAACCTTTTGCGTCACTTTGAACCGGAGCCATGACATTGCGCCGAACAAGGTGATCAAACGCTTCGAATACGCCCATCCGGTGTTCACACTGGACGCTGTGGCAGCCCAGGAGCGTTATGCTGAAATTGGCAACCGGAACCGGACCCATTTCTGCGGTGCCTACTGGTTTAATGGCTTCCATGAAGACGGCGTGCGTAGCGCACTCAGGGTAACCCGGGCATTTGGAGTGGAGCTTTGACCGTGAACAGTCAGTGGCTGGAGGGTACTGTCCGGCACCGGCGGAAATACCCGGTGCAACATGAGTTCAGCTACAGCACCGGCATGCTTGCCCTGGACACCGACGAGTGGGGCCACATCGCCGAGGTCAGCCCGCTGTTTTCCCTGGAGCGCTTCAACTGGATTTCCCTGAAACGGGAGGACTACTTCCGGCCTGGGACCGGAGACTTGTCTGGCGCAGTACGGGCGCATGTAGAAGAAGCGACGGGGTGGCGCCCCGATG
Source organism: Marinobacter guineae (assembly GCF_002744735.1). GTDB lineage: Bacteria > Pseudomonadota > Gammaproteobacteria > Pseudomonadales > Oleiphilaceae > Marinobacter > Marinobacter guineae. The sequence goes on from NZ_KZ319339.1 coordinate 235,407, forward strand.
GCGAAGTGGAACTGATCACCCACCCCCGCTATTTCGGCCACGTGTTCAATCCAGTCAGTTTTTACTTCTGTTACGGTGCCGGAGACCGGCCCGCTGAAGGCGCTGTGCCCAAAGTCATCGTCGCCCAGATTACCAACACACCCTGGCAGGATCGCCATGTTTACTGCCTGGAAACCACGGGCGCGGAAGCCAACAAGGCAGGCTGGCGCACCGAGCAGTTCGGCTTCAGCAAACGTTTTCACGTTTCCCCTTTCAATGGCATGAACCAGCATTATGACTGGACCTTCAGTTTCCGGGGCCCGGAGCTGAGAATCCACATGAATGTTCTGGAGGAAGGCCGCAAACATTTTGATGCCACCCTGGTAGTCCAACGTACCCCTCTCACTCGTAAAAATGTGCACAGAAGTCTTCGAAAGTTTCCGGTTGAAGCATTCAAGGTGGTGGCAGGCATTTACTGGCATGCCCTTCGGCTGAAGCTCAAGGGTGCACCGTTCTACACCCACCCGGACAAGCTCCCGGAAGACGATATCGCCCACCGCCGTGGGCATGATGATTCAGGGCTGGATGTGACCAGTGCTGAAACCAACGACAAGACTCGTGGAAGGGTAAGCTCATGGAGAACCTGAATACTTCGGTTGAAAACACCTCATCTTGCAGTATGCCGATGCTCAGCAGGTTTGCGAGAACCCTGGTGATTCAGCAGCTCCGGTTGCTGGGTGAAGGTCAACTGACGGTGCGGGAAACCGGTTTTGAGAACCTGGTATTCGGTGATGGCAATTCCAGCTACCAGCCTGCCGAGCTGGTCATCCACGATCACAGCACCTGGCGGGACCTGCTTACCGGCGGCAGCGTTGGGGCTGCCGAGTCGTTCGTGGCTGGCGACTGGTCTACGCCAGACCTGGTCGCCCTGCTCCGCTTCTTTACCCGTAACGTCGACCGCATGAACGAATTCGAGGATCGGTTCAGCTGGGTAACCAAGCCCGCGCTAAAAGGCCTGCACTGGCTGAACCGCAACACCAAAGAGGGTTCCCGGAAAAACATCAGCGCCCACTATGATCTGGGCAATGACCTGTTCGAAACGTTCCTGGACCCGACCATGATGTACTCCTCAGCCATCTATCCGGGTGCCTCGTCGACTCTGGAAGAGGCCGCAGTGCACAAGCTGGACACCATTTGCCGAAAACTCGACCTTAAACCCGGTGACAAGGTGATGGAAATTGGCACCGGCTGGGGTGGTTTTGCCATTCACGCCGCCAAAAACTACGGCTGTCACGTAACCACCACCACGATTTCCAGGGAGCAACTGGAGCTGGCGAAGGCGCGGGTTGAGAAGGAAGGACTGGCAGACAGAATCACCCTGCTGTTCGATGACTACCGTGACCTGGAGGGCCAGTTCGACAAACTGGTATCAATTGAGATGATTGAGGCGGTAGGCCCCCAGTTTCTGGACAGCTATTTCTCCCAGATAAACGCGTTGTTGAAGCCGAATGGACTGGCTCTGGTTCAAGCCATCAACATGCCGGAGCAGCGGTACCAGCGCGCCCTGAACAACGTGGATTTCATCCAGCGATTCATCTTTCCGGGCAGTTTCATACCCTCTTTCGGCGCGATTCTGGAATCGGTGCGCAGGGAGAGCAACATGGTGCTGACCCACGCCGAAGATACCGGTTTCCATTACGCCCGCACCTTGCATGACTGGTGTGAACGATTCATGGGCAAACGGGATCAACTGGAGGCGATGGGTTATGACCAGGCCTTCCGCCGGCTGTGGCACTTTTACTTCGCCTACTGCGAGGCGGGCTTCAGCGAGCGGGCCATTGGTGTCGCCCAGCTGGTGTTCGCCAAGCCGGGCAACAAACGAGAGAACATTCTGAGTGTATGATTGCATCAGAAACTGGCCGTAATATTCTGAACTTCCTGCTTTTTCAGGCCGGATGGTTCGCGTGTGTGTTCTATCCGGGGCTGGTTGGGGCCGGAGTCGTGGTTCTCTTCCTGATCCTGCATTTTGCACTGGTAAGTCAACACCGGATCACTGAGCTTCAGTTCATCGGTCTGGGTACTGTGGCGGGCTCCGTGCTGGATGGCATCTGGTTTCAAACCGGAATACTGGATGATGGCACCGGCGAGGTTCTGCTGACGCCGCCGTGGCTGGTGGCCATCTGGGCCATTTTCATGACCACGCTGAGCCATTCGCTGGACTGGATGAGCCGGAAAACATGGCTGCCTTTCGTCTTCGCCCCCATCGCCGGCCCATTTGCCTATTGGTCCGCCAGTCAGATTGGGGCGGTGGAGTTGCCGGAACTCATACCCTCACTGATAGCTCTTGGTTTTGGCTGGCTGGTCATTTTTCCCCTGCTTCTTTTCGCCCGTAAATCGCTCTACCCGGAGCTGGCCCGATGAAAACAGCTGCCGGGATTGTTTCATTTGCCCTTCTGACAATAGTCACGCCGGCAATCGCGAACGATTTCCGGTTTACCGGAGAGGCCACTGCCCCCGACGGCAACGTGCTCTATCAGGAGCGCCACAGCGTGGATGGTACGTGCCAGGAGGGGGTGTTTCGCCCCCAGCGGCACAGCGTGGATTACCACAAACCGGAAGGGAAAGAGGCCTTCGCCCGGAAAGACCTTGAATACGATCTCTCCGTCATTCGACCGGCCGTGAATTTCATTCAGCCAGATTTCAGCGAGGCCATGGACATTGCCTATCCCGAACCGGATGTTCTGGTCATCAACTGGGACACTCCCACCGGCGATTCAAAACGGTTCGAGGTGGAATATCCGGACAGCACCGTAGTAGATGCCGGGTTCGACAACCTTGTGCGTCAGAACTGGCAAAGAATGGTGGCGGGTGAGTCGGTCGATTTCCGGTTTCTCGGCCCGACCCGTGGCGAACACTATGGATTTGTACTTGAACCGGTCAGAAGCGATAAAGTCGATGCGGATCACGTGGTGCAGATACGACCGACGGGCATGGTTCTGAGATTCCTGGTAGATCCCATTGTGCTCGGTTACAACCGGAATGGAGCGCTCACGGATTACTATGGTCTTACCAACATCCGGAAAAATCAGGACGCCAACTACACTGCCCATATCCGGTATTCAGTCGATACCTACCCGGATTGTGAACTGACTCCCTGAAACTGTCGCCCCTGCCAAGGCAGTACCCCGGGGTCAGTGTGTTAAACTCCGGCGGGAACCAACGCCGGAGAGTTTTTCGCAATGATGTTCGTGTCTTTCAACGTCAACAGTATCCGCACCCGCCTGCACCAGCTCGAAGCTGTGATTAATGCCCTTGCCCCGGACTTTATCGGGCTTCAGGAAACCAAGGTTCAGGACGACGACTTTCCAGTCGAAGCCATTCGCGATCTCGGTTACCACGTGCATTTCCACGGCCAGAAAACCCATTACGGCGTTGCCCTGCTCTCGAAAGCGGAGCCGGAACAGGTTATCAAGGGCTATCCCTGGGATGGGGAAGATTCCCAGCGCAGACTGATTACCGGTCGGTTCACGGTGAACGGCGAAAAACTCACCGTGGTTAACGGCTACTTCCCCCAGGGAGAAAGCCGGGATCATCCCGTGAAGTTCCCCGCCAAGCAAAAGTTTTACGCCGACCTCATGCGATACCTGGACGACCTCAACAAGGCTGGTGGCCATGTGGTGGTGATGGGCGACATGAACATCTCACCCACCGACAAGGATATCGGGATTGGCGCGGATAATGCCAAACGCTGGCTGCGCACCGGCAAATGCTCTTTCCTGCCTGAGGAGCGGGAATGGCTGGGACAGGTGGAAGCCCGGGGTTATACCGATGTATTCCGCCACCTTCACCCAGAAGAGGCCGACACCTTCAGCTGGTTTGATTACCGCAGCAAGGGTTTTGAGCGGGATCCGAAACGGGGCCTGAGGATTGACCTGATCATGGCCAGTGACAGCCTTCTCCCGAAAGCCCGGGAAGCAGGTGTGTCCTACGACATCCGTGCCATGGAACGGCCCTCGGACCATTGCCCGATCTGGGCGAGTTTTGAGCTCTAGGATCTGACACGGCGCGATATGAAAAAAATCAAAACCCGCGACCGCATTCTTCAAACCAGCCTGGCGCTGTTTAACAGCGTCGGCGAGCCCAATGTGACAACCCTGCTGATTTCCGATGAATTGGATATCAGTCCGGGCAATCTGTATTACCACTTCCGGAGCAAGGGCGATATCGTCGAAGAACTGTTCGACCACTATGAGCAGGACATGCTGGATCTGCTGGCGGTCCCCGAGGATGCTGACATTTCTCTGGATCAGCAGGGGTTCTTTCTACACCTGCTGTTTGAGACAGTGGCGCGTTACCGGTTTCTTTACCAGGATCTGGTGAATGTGTTGTCGCGGTATGATCAGCTGCGGGTGCGGTTCAAGCGGATTCAGAAGAAGAAAACGTCAGCCTTCAGAACGATTTGCGAAAGCTTCCGTCGGCAAGGCACCATGATAATTGAGCAGGAAGAGCTTGATTTGCTGTGTGAGCAGTTAACGCTAACCGCTTGTTACTGGAGCGCTTTCGATACGCTTTCCCACCTGGACGACCGGGAGTCGGTAGACCCCGGCCGGGGCGTTTACCATATGATGCATCTGGTGCTCCCCTACCTGGCTCCGGCCGATCGCGAAGAAGCCCGACTGATGAGCCGGGACTACCTTTAAACACAACTGGCTCTGAACACAGCTGGCACTATTCTTCCTCGTCATCTCCAGCCTGCTTACGCAGCCGTGCCAACTCCCCTTCAAGCGCTTCGATCCGACGCTCCAGGGAATCAATTTCTTCCCGACGGTGGATACCGAGTCTTCTGAGCGCACCCGATACCCGCTCATCAAACATGTGCTCGAGACGGTCCCAGGTGCCCGTCGCCCTCTCGCGAACACCCTCAACCCGGTCCTCAACGGACTTGATCTGCTTTTCAACGACACCCCGGGTTCTGTTCTCGAGTTGCTCGCCTTCCTGAACCAGCCGGTCAAAGAAACGACCGGTGTCTTCCTCGGCCTTGGTGTAGGCCCCCAGCCCCGCCAACCAGATCTGGCGCGCGGAACCCTTGATTTTTGCGGCCAGTTGCGCATCATTCTCCGGCTTATCGTCGTTCTGTTCAGACATGTAACAACCTCGGGTGCGGATATTTCTTTTGGACACCCATTGTATTACAGCTTTCGCGGGATTTCAGTCGGCCTGAAAACCGCTCAGTGAAAGGGCGCGGTATAAAGACCTATCCGATATGAAAAAATGTTTTCAAACGAAAGTGGCTCTCGCTTGAAGTGTTCAAAATATAGTCAATACTTCCCTATACCGGTGTCCCCGCTGATGCCGGTTTGTCTGGAAGTCTTTCATGGATACTACTCGCACGCCTCTGCCCGGCATCCTTTGCCGGGCTTTTTTTTGGTATTATCGCCCCAAGATATATGCTTATTCCAAAAAACTACCTATCAACAAATGACAGTAACTTCTGGAGCTTCAGATGATTGAAATCGCGTGGAGTAATTTCACTCCGTGGTCTGCGCTGGTCGGCGGCATCCTGATTGGCCTTGCTGCGGCCAGCTTCCTCCTGCTCAATGGCCGGATCGCCGGCATCAGCGGCATTCTTGGTGGACTTCTTTCGCCAGCACGGGGCGACATTGCCTGGCGAGTCGCCTTCCTGGCCGGACTGATTGGCGCGCCCGCAGTCTGGTTGCTGGCGACCGAACTGCCAGCCATCGAAATCAAGGCCGGCTATCCGGCACTGATTATTGCCGGCCTTTTTGTGGGCATCGGAACGCGGTATGGCTCCGGCTGCACCAGCGGACATGGCGTGTGCGGTTTGTCGCGACTTTCATTGCGGTCCCTCGCCGCAACCCTCAGCTTTATGGGTGCGGGTTTTTTCACTGTGTATATCATCCGTCATCTTTTGGGAGTCTGACGCCATGAAATATTCCCTTGCTTCGCTTTTTGCCGGCCTTGTGTTTGGCTTTGGCCTGATCGTCTCCGGCATGGCAAACCCCGAGAAAGTACTGGGGTTTCTCGACATCGCCGGCCTCTGGGATCCCTCCCTGGCATTCGTGATGGGTGGGGCCATCCTGGTTGGCGTCTTGGCCTTTGCCGTCGCCCGGAAGCGCACTCTGTCCTTCCTTGGGTTCAACATGAAACTCCCGGGTCATACCCATATCGACAAGCGACTGGTACTGGGCGGCCTGATGTTCGGTGTTGGCTGGGGCATCGCCGGATTCTGCCCGGGACCGGGCCTGGTGGCTCTGGGTGCCGGAGAAACCAAGGCAGCGGTGTTTGTGACTGCCATGGTGGCCGGCATGGCAATTTTTGAAGTGATCGAGCGCAACCGCGCGAAAGCGTAAGTATTTTCTGTTAATTTCCCTGCCGTCACTCTGACACAGCATCCTGGCTGTGCGATTATGGCGGCAGCTCCCCTACCCAATCCGGAGGCAAAATTCCATGGATATCAGAAAGATTGATGACAACATCTCGGTAGCTCCCCAGATTTCAGTTGAAGACGTGGCAGAGGCCGCAAAGCTGGGGTTCAAAACCCTGGTAGCCAACCGCCCTGACCGGGAGGAACCCGGTCAACCTTCCATGGCTGACATCGAAGCAGCAGCCCGTGAGCATGGCCTGGCCTGGGTATTCATGCCGGTGGAGTCCGGAAATATCACCGATGACGATGTAAACCGGTTCGCGCCAATGATCCGGGACGCTGAAAAACCCGTACTGGCCTTCTGCCGTTCCGGAACCCGTTGCACTGTACTCTGGGCACTGAGTTCGGCCCGAAACACGGCAGCCGACGAAATCTTCACCAAGGCCCGTAACGCCGGTTACGACATTTCTGGTCTGGCACCACGCATGGCTCAGCAGGCCGGAGAGAAAGGCTGACCTTTTCATTACGCAAAACCAACGTTCAGGATCGACCGCATGCAATTCAAAGGTTCAGAGAATTTCAGCCACAACCAGCCTGACAGGTTGGGCGTGCTGGTAACTAACCTGGGTACCCCGGATGCCCCGACAACGTCCGCGCTCCGCAGGTACCTCGCTGAATTTCTCTCAGACCCAAGGGTGGTGGAACTGCCCCGGCCTTTGTGGTGGCTGATCCTGCACGGCATTATTCTGCGGATTCGCCCCAAACGCAGTGCAGAGGCCTACGCCAGTGTCTGGCAGCCGGAGGGGTCACCCCTGCTGCTGCACACTGCAAAGCAGGCTGAAGGCATTCGGGAAGCCCTTAAGCGAAAGTACGGGCCCAATGTAGTGGTCGGCTTTGCCATGCGCTACGGCAACCCGTCCATCTCCAGGGTTCTGGACGAAATGCAGCAGCAAGGGGTGCGGAAACTGCTGGTACTGCCACTCTATCCCCAGTATTCGGCGTCGACCTCGGCCTCAACCTTTGATGCCGTGGCCAGTGATTTCGCCAAACGCAGGTGGTTACCGGATCTGCGGTTTGTCTCCCATTACCCGGATTACCCGCCCTATATTGAAGCCATGGCACGGCATATCGAGGCGCACTGGGCCAATCACGGGCGCAATCAGAAGCTGGTGTTCTCCTATCACGGGGTTCCTCTGAAGTATCTGACCAAAGGCGACCCTTACCATTGCGAATGCCACAAAACCTCACGACTGTTGGCCGAGCGACTTGGTTTAAGCAAAGAAGACTATATGACCACCTTCCAGTCCCGGTTTGGCAAAGAGGAGTGGCTCAAGCCCTACACGGACGAGACACTTAAATCCCTGCCGGGCAAGGGCGTCAAATCTATCGACGTATTCTGCCCCGGATTTTCATCGGATTGCCTTGAAACCATAGAGGAAATCGATGAGGAGAACCGCGAATACTTCATGGAAGCCGGCGGTGAAAGTTTCAGCTACATAACCGCGCTGAACGCAACGCCGGGCCATATTGAAGCCCTGGTAAAGCTGATTGAGGAGAATCTGCAGGGATGGCAGGTGCCGAAGAATGAGCCAGAAGCGATGGTTGCGAGGCAGAACCGGGCAGACGAACAGAAAGAGGCGACTTACCCGGGCCGGGATCTCTGATCCGGGCTCCCGAATGTTTCCGGAGCGGTATCAACTGCTCCGGTCTTTCCCCTTGCCCTTCTCATTTCCCTCATCCGAAAGATCCGGCACAGATTGGCAGAACGTGCACTCTTCCGTATCCACCGCAGCGCCGCCGGCTTCAACGTACCTAATCTTGTGACTGGCCTTGCCCCGATTTGCAGATACAGAAAACTTCCGGTCACGGCGATCCGGCGCCTGGTCTGCGGACTGATTGGTGTTGTGTGAGTCTGTCATAACAAGCCCTCGCGATATCAATACAGTGATGATGAGGGTAACCTGACATTAAACCAAGTAGGGAAAACCACTGGAAACGTGGACAGAAATCGGAAGTCACAGGGAACGAAGAGAGGAAAAATGGCGGTGGGCCAGGGATTCGAACCCCGGGACGGCTACTAACCGTCGGCGGTTTTCAAGACCGCTGCATTCAGCCACTCTGCCAGCCCACCGTTTTTCCATTGCTGCCATTGCGACAGCGGTGAGCATGATACCGGAATTGCCTGTGCTGTCAACGTCCTGCATAAAACCCGCCGCATTTTTCAACATTAATGGTTTTTAATGGAATCCGGGAGCGAGTTTCATGTCGTAAATGATTGAAAGTTGCGTATCTGACACTATGATGGGACACAGTATCCAGTCGTTATAAAACGGAGATGACAATGGAAGACAAACGTTTCGGCGTTCAAAACTCTCAGGGAGCTTATTCTGCTCCCCAGACCGAGCGCGCGACCACAGGAATCAGCGCTGACGCGATGAATGTGTTGCGCAACACCTACATGCTTCTGGGCGTGACCCTCGCCTTCTCGGCGCTTACAGCATTCCTGAACATGAACGGAACCCACCCTGGTTTCCTGATCACCATTGTGGGATACATTGGTCTGCTGTTCGCGACCTATAAGCTGAAAAACAGCCCTTGGGGTATCGTAACCACCTTCGCCCTGACCGGGTTCATGGGATACACCCTTGGCCCGATCATTGGCGCGTTTGTTGCCGCCGGTGCCTCCCAGATCGTTGCTCAGGCGCTGACACTGACTGCTGTCGCCTTTGTCGGATTGTCCGCTACGGCGATCATTACCAAGAAAGACTTCAGCTTCATGTCCAGCTTCCTGACCGCTGGTGCTTTTGTGCTGATTGGTGCCATGCTGCTGGCCTTCCTGATGGAGAGCTCTGCTCTGCAACTGGCGGTATCGGCAGGCTTCACCATCTTCGCATCCGTTATGATCCTGTTTGAGACCAGCCGGATCATCAAGGGCGGCGAGCGCAATTACATCATTGCGACGGTTGGCCTGTACGTTTCAATCTATAACCTGTTCCTCAGCCTGCTGCATCTGCTGTCTGCGTTCAGTGGCGACAACTGATACCGGGCTGAAACAGCCTGCTTCGAAACCCCGGCTGTTGCCGGGGTTTTTGCTTTAGGTACACTGAAAACCAAATGCGTCCATAACCACGAATGAACCGGAATCATGTCCGATACCTCTGAAACCTTCACCCTGGTCATAACTGGCGCGCCCTATTCCTCCCAGGCGCCACAGACTGCCCTGGGTTTTGCAAAGGCTGCCATAGACGCGGGCCACAGCATTGACCGCATCTTCCTCTACGGTGACGGTGTGCATCTGGCCTCGGCACTGTGTACACCACCCTCTGACGAGACCCGCTGGCCGCAAGAATGGGCGGACTTTCTCGAACAACACAGCATTCCCGGAATAGCCTGCATTGCTTCAGCGTTACGCCGGGGGCTGGTGAACGATACCGAGCAGAAGCGCTACCAATTGCCAGCCGCCAACCTGCTTCATCCTTTCGAAATTGCTGGGCTGGGTGAATGGGTCGAGGGTCGAATGACGTCCACAAGAACACTCTATTTCCACGCCGGAGGCTGACCATGAGCACGCTAATCATGATTGACCAGCCACCCTATGGCTCCTGGAGCGGGCGCGAGGCACTGGATATGGCATTTTCCCTCGCAGCATTCGACCAGCCGGCATCGTTGTTGTTTACCGGTGCAGGTGTCACCTGGTTGAAGCGAGCACAGGATACGGCGGGCATTGCCCAGAAATCAGTAGAGAGGAACCTCTCGGCGGCGCCCATATTCGGTATTGAAGCGATCCTTGCAGACCGTTCAGCCTGCCAGAAGTACGGACTGGACGAGAGTTCGCTCATCACCGGTGTGACTCTGGTGGATGCCAACGGCGCCCTGCTCGAACAGTATGACCACACAGCGTTTGCAGGTTAACCAGACATGAGCTCATTCGATACTCTGCATATTCTGAACAAATCCCCTGAGCACCCCAGGGCGGCACAGTGCCTTGCCCTGCTATCAAAGGGGGATGCCCTGCTGCTGACCGAAAACGGCGTTCTGTTACTCTCTGCAGGTCGCCTGCCGGCTGTCGGCAAGGTGTTCGCGCTCTCGCCGGATGTATCCGCCCGTGGGCTCGGAAATCCAGTTGGTGATGTGACAGTGGTGGAGTTTGGCGATATGGTGTCGCTGTCGCTTCAGGCTCAACGGGTAATCAGTTGGTAAGCCATGACAGGTAGCACGATGCCGGAACGCAATAGCGAAGGGTTTCTTGAGGACGCCCAGGCCTGGACGGAAAACGTGGCAACCACGATTGCTGCGGAGGATAATATTCAGCTGAGTGAAAATCACTGGGAAATCATTATGTTTCTTCGCTCTTTTTATAAAGAGCATGAAATGTCACCACCCTCAAACCGGTTGTTCGTGAAGGCAGTGAAGGAAACACTGGGAGAGGACAAGGGCAACAGTATTTACCTGATGCAGCTGTTCCCCGGCACACCCGCAAAGACTGCCTGCCGGATTGCCGGGCTGCCTCGCCCTACTAACTGTCTTTAGGGTGCCCGGAGGGCTTGCCGGAGTTTTCCCGTTTATTATGCTCAAGATCCGTCGCAGAGCCGAGGAAGCTGCTCAGCCCATTTTCAAACAGGCCAGAGCCGAACTTCAGAAACTGGCGGGTCGACTCCTTCACGGTGCCATCCAGGGCGCTCTCGGGCAGCTCTCGCAGGGTGTCCGCTACGCCCTTTTTCACACCCCGCGTAACCGCCGGCTCAATTTCCCGGGATGCCTCGGTCAATTCGGCAACCTTGCGATCCAGATAAGGACGCACGACGAAACGCCAGAACCCCCCAAGTGCCAGAAGCACTGCGGCTACCGTGACTAAAGCCTGAACTGTAATTGATACCCAGAGGGGCATGGCCTTCCTCCTTGTGCGCTCTCGAAGGAACGGAGCGCACCTTGCCTAGAATGTCATGTATGTGAGGGACAGAAACTGCAGCAGCCCCGCCAGACCGCCGAAAATGCCGCCGACGATCATCAGCTGAATTTCTTCCTCCCGGAACGCCGGGCGAAGGATATCCTGGAATTCAGAGGGCTTCAGGGCTTTCATCTGGCCCGAAAGAACCTCCGCCACTACCGGTGCCCGCTCGCGGTTAAAGGCGGGGTCACTGAATACGTCATGAGTTGCCAGTACGGCCTTCTGGTTCATGGCCTTTTTCAGTTCAGTGTAGCCGGTCATACCCACGGTGACCTGCGCTGTCAGTTTCATAATGACAGAGTTGTCGAGCAATGGCCGCAGATGCTTCTGAATAATGGCCCGGGTCCGGTCACCGTGACTGCCGTTAATCATGGCGTCCGCCACTTTTTCCACGGTAATCAGCTCTTCAGCCACCAGTTTCGCCCAGACATCACTGATCTCGGGTTGACGGCGCAGGAACAGGCCCTGGATTTTCCAGAACAGAATACGCCGGGGTTTCAACGGTGCAAAAATCAGATTGATGGCAATCCAGTTGGTAATAAAGCCAACCACAAAGCCACCGAGCGGCAGCAGCCAGGGTTCGGGGTATCTCGACCACAGCGGCACCAGGAACGCACCGAGCAGGCCGCCAATGATGGCGCCCCGGTTTATCACTGACCGGAGCTCAACTGCCCCGGCCTGCTTGAAGATGCGGTTCATCAGGTCCGGATGGCTTTTCAACTCCCGGCTGAGCAGTGCTTTAAGATCCACCAGTTCATCGAGATCGTCCCCAAAATCCTCCACCAGGTCTTCAATTCGGGAAGGCAGTTGCTCCCTCGCCCATTGGTAGATCCGGTTTTTGAGAAATACCGGCAGGTTGTCCCAGAGCACAGGCTGAATTTCATACATGACCTCGTCAATGTACTCATCCATCCGGGGCGTTACCTGGGAGATAACCTGCTCGACAATGCGTTGGGGCTCGAGTTTCTGATAGACGGCGTTAAGGTCACCAAACTGCTGCAAGGTCCTGTCGATGCAGATGTGGGCCATCTTCTCGGCTTTGCGGGGAATAACACCCTGCCAGCCAACCAGCCCTACGCCAATAAACTGAACGGGGTAAAAAGACATCTGGATAGCAAGCCAGTTGGTAAACCAGCCAACCAGGGCGGCCATGAGTGGCAAGGACAGAAGCGCAACGTCGAACAAGTTTGACCCCGGTTTGAGAGTGTAATCCGATTAAGCCGGTAATAATGCCATTTACGGGCAGACAGGATAGTACCTGCGTGCTGTTTCTGCTTATACGACCAATGATGAAGTATTTGAAATGTCACAACATTGGCCGTGCAGCCATGATGGAACGGGTATTGCGGCAGATGGTATGGGGCACCGCAGCCCGGGAGATGCGGTACCTCAGGGAGAGAGTCGCTTACTGGTAGTAGGCGTTTTCTGTATTGGAGTGATCGGTTACATCCCGCACGGCGGTAATTTCCGGCACCCGCTCCTTCAACGTGGATTCAACACCCTGTTTCAGCGTCAGGCTGACCGCCGAACAACCCTGGCAGCCACCGCCAAAGCGAAGAACAGCCACGGACTCGTCTACGATCTCCACCAGGGAAACTTCGCCGCCGTGAGACGCCAGATTCGGGTTGATTTCGGAGGCCAGGACATAGTTGACCCGATCCGGCAGTGGGGCGTCGTCGTCGATTTTTGGCACCTTGGCATTCGGGGCCTTGATCGTGAGCTGACCACCCATCTGGTCTTTTGAATAGTCCACGTACGCCTCTTCAAGGAAGGGCACGGAGTTATGATCCAGGTACAGGGTGAACTTTTCCAGATCTACCTGCTCGTCCGTGGGAACCACTTCGTTAGGCGGACAGTAGGCCAGACAGGTTTCGGCATTCTTGGTGCCGGGCTGAGTGACGAAGATCCGGACGCCCATGCCTTCCACGTCCTGCTTTTCGATAAGTTGTGCGAGATAGTCCCGTGCGGGATCTGTCACAGTAACCAGTGCCATGTTTTCAACCCGTTTGAAAGTTTGACTTCATTTTAAGGGAGTTCGCGGGAACATGAAAGACCAAGTAAAATAGTCGGGCTTTACGAGGGTAATGAATTTCCCGTATGAAAGCTCATTTCAGGAAGGCAATTGATAATGGTCATTCGTACTAAGACGGGCTCAGCCAATTTTGCTATGATCCCGCGCCATTGACATCAATACAGCTTTCATAACGACATCCGTGAGTAATGCTATGACCGATCGCAACACCCGTCTCGACCAGCTCCACAAGGCCCTGCAGGAACGCATTGTGATTCTTGATGGCGGCATGGGGACCATGATCCAGAACCTCAAACTGGACGAGCAAGCGTTTCGGGGCGATCGGTTTGCTGATTACGAACGGGAGGTTCAGGGCAATAATGACCTGTTGAACCTGACCCAGCCCGCCCTGCTCCGCAATATTCACGCGGATTATCTGGATGCCGGCGCAGATATTATCGAGACCAACACCTTCAACTCCACACGCCTTTCCCAGGCGGATTACGGCCTCGAGAAAATTGCCAAAGAACTGAACGTTGCCGCGGCCCGGCTGGCCCGGCAGGTTGCGGATGACTATACGGCGAAAGACCCGGCCAAGCCCCGGTTCGTGGCAGGCGCGGTAGGCCCCACTTCCCGAACCGCATCCATTTCGCCGGATGTTAACAACCCCGGTTACCGCAATGTCGATTTCCAGACCCTGGTTGAAAACTACTACGAGGCGGTGGAGGGCCTTGTTGAAGGCGGTTGTGATCTGATTCTGATCGAAACCATCTTCGATACACTGAACGCCAAGGCCGCGATCTACGCCACCCAGCAGTATTTTGAAGACAGCGGCATAACGCTGCCAATCATGATTTCAGGCACCATTACCGATGCTTCGGGCCGCACCCTCTCAGGCCAGACCACCGAAGCTTTCTGGAACTCCGTGGCTCACGCCAGACCGATTTCTGTCGGCCTGAACTGCGCCCTCGGTGCCGACGCCCTGCGCCCCTATGTGGAAGAACTCTCCGCCAAGGCTGAAACCTTCGTCAGCGCGCACCCCAACGCCGGCCTTCCGAACGAGTTTGGCGAATACGACCAGACGCCGGAGGAAATGGCGGAAATTATTGAAGGCTTCGCCCGTGACGGCTTCCTGAATATCATCGGCGGCTGCTGCGGCTCCCGCCCGGACCACATCGAAGCCGTTGCCCAGGCTGTTGCCAAGTATCCGCCCCGCAAGATTCCGGAGCGTCCGAAAGTCCTGCGACTTTCTGGCCTTGAGCCGTTCACCGGCGACGACAACGTTCTGTTTATCAACGTGGGTGAGCGTACCAACGTCACCGGCTCCAAACGTTTCCTGCGGCTTATCAAGGAAGAACAGTACGAAGAAGCCCTGAGCGTTGCCCGGGACCAGGTGGAAAATGGTGCCCAGATCATCGATATCAATATGGATGAGGGCATGCTGGAGTCGAAGGAGGTAATGGTCACCTTCCTGAATCTGGTGGCCTCAGAGCCAGATATCTCCCGTGTTCCCATCATGATCGATTCGTCCAAGTGGGATGTCATCGAGGCAGGCTTGCGCTGCATCCAGGGCAAGGCAGTGGTGAACTCCATCAGCCTCAAGGAAGGCGAAGAGGAATTCATCAAGCGCGCCAGGGACTGTATGCGCTATGGCGCCGCCGTTGTGGTAATGGCGTTCGATGAGCAGGGCCAGGCAGACACTTACGAGCGCAAGACCCAGATCTGCAAACGCTCCTACGAGGTTCTGACGGGCATCGGCTTCAATCCCGGCGATATTATTTTCGATCCGAATATCTTTGCCATTGCCACCGGCATTGAGGAACACAACAACTACGCGGTGGATTTTATCAACGCCACCCGCTGGATTCGCAAGAACCTGCCCTACGCCTCGATCTCCGGCGGCGTAAGCAACGTGTCGTTCTCGTTCCGGGGCAACGACGTGGTGCGTGAAGCCATTCATTCTGTATTTCTCTATCACGCCATCAAGGCCGGTATGAACATGGGCATCGTGAATCCGGGGCAACTGGTTATTTACGATGAGATCGATCCGGAACTGAAAGAACTGGTGGAAGACGTTGTTCTTAACCGCCGGGATGACGCTACCGACCGCCTTCTGGAAATCGCCGAGCGCTACAAGGGCAAAGGCGGGAAAACCCAGGAAGAAGATCTTGCCTGGCGTGAGTGGCCGGTTGAAAAGCGCCTGGAACACGCCTTGGTAAAGGGTATTACCTCCTACATCGTGGACGACACCGAAGCCTGTCGCCTCAGAGCCACCCATCCCATCGAGGTCATTGAGGGCCCGCTGATGGACGGCATGAACGTGGTCGGTGACCTGTTCGGCGACGGCAAGATGTTCCTGCCCCAGGTGGTCAAAAGTGCCCGGGTCATGAAGCAGGCGGTAGCACACCTGATCCCCTACATCGAGGCGGAAAAAACCGAAGACCAGAAAGCCAAGGGCAAGATCCTGATGGCCACGGTCAAAGGCGACGTTCACGACATCGGCAAGAACATTGTGGGCGTGGTGCTTCAGTGCAACAACTACGAGGTGATTGATCTGGGCGTCATGGTGCCCTGCGACAAGATTCTGGACGCCGCAATAAAGTATGACGTCGACATCATTGGCCTCAGCGGCCTGATCACCCCCTCCCTGGATGAAATGGTCCACGTTGCCCGTGAAATGCAGCGTCTGGATTTCAATATTCCGCTGATGATTGGTGGCGCAACCACGTCCAAGGCCCACACCGCCGTCAAGATCGAGCCCCAGTACAAGAACGACATTGCTCTGTATGTATCGGACGCCTCCCGCTGCGTAAATGTGGCTTCGCAGCTGCTCAGCAAGACCGCCAAACCAGACCTGGTGGCCGCCGCTCATAAGGAATATGACGAAATCCGCGAGCGTCGCAAAAATCGTGGTGACCGCACCAAGCTGGTATCGCTGAAGGAAGCCCGGGATCGCGCGCCGGACATCAACTTCGAGAGCTATGAGCCGCCGAAGCCGGCCTTCACCGGTATCCGGGTGTTTGAGGAATATGACCTCAACGAACTGATCGATTACATCGACTGGACACCGTTTTTCGTGTCCTGGGACATTTCCGGAAAGTACCCGGCCATATTCGATGACCCGAAGCGTGGCGAGGCTGCGCGGCATCTGTTTGACGACGCCCAGACGATTCTCCACCGGATGATTGATGAAAAGAGGGTATCCGCCCGTGGGGTCATTGGTTTCTGGCCGGCGAACCGGCGCGGCGACGACATTGTGGTGTACAGGGATGAGTCTCGCTCTGAAGAGCTCACTACCCTGCACCACCTTCGCCAGCAAGACGAAAAGGCGCCGGGCAAGCCGATGATGGCGCTTTCCGATTTTGTCGCTCCGGAAGAATCGGACACCTGCGATTATGTCGGCGGCTTCGCGGTAACCACCGGCGTGGGTGCCGAGGAGTTCTCTGTGGAGTTCAAGGACGCCAACGACGACTACAACGCCATCATGGTCAAGGCCCTGGCCGACCGGCTGGCTGAAGCATTTGCCGAGCGTATGCATGAGCGGGTCCGTCAGGAGTTCTGGGGCTACGCCGCCGACGAGCAACTGGGCAGTGCCGACCTGATCAAGGAACGGTATCGGGGCATTCGCCCTGCGCCGGGCTACCCCGCCTGCCCGGATCACACCGAGAAGGCCACGCTCTTCAAACTGCTCGATGCCACCGACAAGGCCGGTATCGAACTGACCGAGCATTTTGCCATGTTCCCGACGGCCGCAGTGTCCGGCTGGTACTTCGCCCACCCGGAATCCAAATACTTCGCGGTCGGGAAAATTGGCGCGGATCAGGTTGAGGACTATGCTGAACGCAAGGGCATTTCCAAGGCTGAAGCGGAACGCTGGCTGGCGCCAAGCCTGGCGTACGATCCGGCGGAGTAAACTTCAGGTTCTGCAGATGTTCAGTTTTGGCTGAAAAAAGGGGGAGGTTATGGCGGAGTCATCCGGGACGGAAAACAAAGATCAACAGAAACCGAAAAGCCCCGGTGTTCTGAAAGTCATGCAAAGTATTCTGGCCGGCGCGTTCGGAGTTCAGTCTGACAAACGCCGGCAGGAAGACTTTTCAGGCCATAGCCCCTGGCCCTACATTATCGCCGGCGTATTATTCACCGCCAGCTTTGTGTTGGGGCTGATTGTGATCGTGAACCTGGTTCTGGCCAGCCAGTAAACCTATTGGCCGGCAACCCAGATCACTGCAAATGCCACGGCCAGCCCAATCAGCAGGACGGCAGCAACGGCATCAGCCTGACTATCCGATCGCACGGTCTTCTTCATGTCGGTTCCTCCTTCCGGGTCCAATGTCGCTTTGTTATTGTCGAAACTACAGCGAGGTGCAACTGCTGCGCTGACCCTTTTAAGTTAGGCGGGAAATTGATATCCGTCCAGTCCTTTGTTCCACCTGCTTATCGCCTGAATCGATAAACATATTTGGAAATAATCATTTTAAGAATAAAAACCCGCTGTTATCCTTCCCTGCAGATATAAGGCCGCCGGCCTGGATATGTCGCTTTCAAGCAGGATCTTCCCATTATGTACGTATACGATGAACACGATCGGCAGTTAGCTGCTGAGAGGGTTGCCCAGTTCCGTGACCAGACCGAAAGGGCTTTGGCCGGTGAACTGGCTGAAGATGAGTTTCTTCCCCTGCGCCTGCAGAATGGCCTGTACGTTCAGCGTCTTGCCCCGATGCTCAGGATCTGTGTTCCCTACGGCATGATGCGTTCGGACCAGTTGCGCCGGCTGGCACGCATCACCCGCGATTACGACAAGGGCTATGCCCACTTCACCACCCGTCAGAACGTACAGCTGAACTGGCCCGCGCTTGAAGATGTCCCCGATATTCTGGCGGAACTGGCCGAGGTGGAGATGCACGCAAACCAGACCAGCGGTAACTGCATCCGGAACACCACCACGGACCAGTTCTCCGGGGTTCAGTCTGACGAAATTGCTGACCCGAGACCCTATTGCGAGATCATTCGCCAGTGGTCTACGTTCCACCCGGAATTTGCATTTCTGCCCCGTAAATTCAAGGTTGCGGTGAATGCCTCGGAACACACGGACCGTGCTGCCATTCAGGTTCACGATATTGGCCTGCAGATGGTCCGCAACGAGGCCGGTGAATTGGGTTTCCGGGTTCATGTTGGTGGTGGCCTGGGCCGCACGCCTATGGTTGGGCCGGTTATTCGTGAATTTCTTCCCGAGCTGGACCTCCTCACTTATCTGGAGGCGGTGCTTCGGGTTTATAACCGCTACGGTCGTCGGGACAACAAGTTCAAAGCCCGGATCAAGATTCTGGTCAAGGCTCTGACACCTGAAGGTTTCGCACAGAAAGTGGAAGCCGAGTGGGACCATATCAAGGATTCCCCTACCCGTCTTACCCGGGAAGCCGTTGAGCGTATTCAGGGTTACTTTACCGAGCCGGATTACGCAACACTCGAGAATGCTACGGACTTGCTGGCCACCCAGCGTTTCGAGCACAGAGGCTTTGACCAGTGGCTGATTCACAATGTGGACACCCACAAAAAACCGGGTTATGCCATAGTTAATCTGACCATGAAGAAAACCGGTACACCTCCGGGTGATGTCACTGACCGGCAACTGGAACAGATTGCGGATCTGGCCGATGAATACAGCTTTGGCGAAATCCGGGTAACCCACCATCAGAACGTGGTACTTGCGGATGTTCGCCAGGACCAGCTGCTGGAACTCTGGCAGGCGATCACGCCCATGGGGTTTGGCACCGCGAATCTGAATACCCTGACGGACGTCATCTGCTGCCCCGGTGGCGATTTCTGCGCCCTGGCCAACGCCAAATCGATCCCGGTTGCCGAAGCCATTCAACGGAAGTTCGATGATCTCGATTATCTGTATGATCTGGGCAACATTGACCTGAACATCTCCGGCTGCATGAATGCCTGTGGCCACCACCATGTTGGTAATATCGGGGTTCTCGGTGTCGACAAGAAGGGTGAGGAGTTCTATCAGATCAGTCTTGGCGGTTCGTCCCACCATGACGCCTCGATTGGCAAGATTCTGGGGCCGTCGTTTGCACGGAACGAAATGCCCGAGGTGATCGCCAAGATCATTGATGTGTTCGTGGATAAGCGTACAGAGGAGGAGACCTTCCTGGACACTTATCGACGTGTTGGAATTGATCCTTTCAAGGAGCGGGTTTATGCCTAACGTAATTTTCCGGGATGGCAGCATCCGTCAGGACAACTGGGTTGTGGTTCCCCGGCCAACTGAGGGCGACTCACTGGATATCCCCGATGATGAGCCGGCCCTTATTCCGGCAGACCTGTGGCTGGCCGGCTATGAGCACTTTACTGGCCGTGAGGATATCGGCGTGTGGTTCGACAGCCATGATGAGCCGGAGATTCTGGGGGGTCGGGTGAATGAAGTGCCGGTGATTGCGGTGAATTTTCCGAAGTTCAGCGATGGCCGTGGTTACAGTATTGCGCGGTTGTTGCGGGAGCGGTTTGGCTATGTCAATGAGCTGCGGGCTGTCGGGGATGTGCTGCTGGACCAGTTGCAGTTCATGAAGCGGTGCGGGTTTGATGCCTATGTGCTTCGGGCTGACAAGGATATCACCAAGGCTGAAAGGTGTCTGAACTTCTTCAGTCAGGGGTACCAGGCGGCTACCGACACCGACATTCCGCTCTTCCGGCGTCGGGCTTCTTAATTTCAGCGTTTCCGCTTTTGGCTTTTGGCTTTTGAGTACGAAGATTGGGCGATGTCCTTTCCAAAACACGCTCCTTGCGGCACCCCTCCGGGGTCCGGCCTGCAATCGTAGATTGCAGTCGTGCGGCTTTCGCATGAAGCTGCGCTTCATAAACGCTCGGCCCCACCCATGTGACGCTTGGGCTCCGCCATCCTTGGCTCCGCACAGTTTTGGAAAGGACATCGCCCTATCTTCTATATCAACCACTCATTTGGCTTCAGGAAAAATTTTTCGGCGCTGAGGCGTTAAAAATTGTAGGTCGGATTAAGCGAAGCCGTAATCCGACAAACCAGGAGCTTCTTCCCCGACCTTGCGTCTTACTTCGCGTGATCCAAAACAATCTTCCCGGAAGACTCCCCTTTCAAGAACGCCTTCAGCGCCCCATCCAGCTCACCACGCCCGATATCACGCGCTGATGCTTCAATCTTCGGACATGCCCATTCCCCGGAGAACTTCTTCCAGACCGCCTCTTTCTCTGCCAGCGGGATTTCAACCGAATCCACACCCAGCAAGTTCACGCCCCGCAGGATGAACGGCAATACGGTGGTCTGAAGTCCGGGACCGGAGACCAGGCCGCAGCAGGAGACGGAGCCGCCTGGCAGGATCTGTTTGAGCAGTTCGGCCAGTGGGCCGCCACCCACCGTATCTACCGCATTGGCGAAGACCGGTTTAACCATGGGTTTCTTTTCTTCGGCCAGGGTTTCGCGGCCAACGACTTCTTTGGCACCGAGGGCTTTGAGGGCTTCCGCATGGTCGGCTTTGCCGCTGATGGCAACGACGTCAAAGCCAAGTTTCGACAGCAGTTCGACGGCGACGGAGCCGACTGCGCCGGAGGCGCCTGATACCGCTACTTTACCCTGTTCAGGCTTGGCGCCCATGGTCAGGAGTTTCTGAACGCATAAACCGGCGGTAAGGCCGGCAGTGCCATAGATCATGGCGGTTCGGGCGTTCCAGCCAGCGGGCATGGGTACGCACCAGGCCGCCGGTACCCTGATATATTCGCCAAACCCACCGTCGGTGTTCATGCCCAGGTCGTAGCCGGTGACGATGACCGGGCTGCCTGTTGATGGTGTGCCGGTGGCGGACTCCACCACTTCGCCGGCAGCGTCGATGCCGGGGGTGTGGGGAAAGGAGCGCGTTACGCCCTTGTTGCCAGAGGCCGAGAGCGCGTCCTTGTAGTTGAGGGAGGAATGGCTGACCCGGATGAGGACTTCGCCGGGCGGAAGGTCCGCGGTGCTGAGGGTTTTCTCTGCACCGACATACTCTCCATTCTGTTCTTCAACACGCCAGGCTTTGAATTCAGTGTCGGTTGTCATGATGATTCCCCGTTTTCGGTAAGCTACTGGAATTTCTGGTTGCGGAACGCGCCCAGTACTTTCCAGACGGTGTGTTCGAGCGCTGCACTGGTGGCCAGCCCGAGTTTTTCCGGGAGTGTCCGTTTGCGCTGATATGCTACTGAGACTACGTCTGCCCGCTCGCAGGCTTCAATGAGATATTCGTCGGAGGTCTTGATCTCGTCGATCAATTTCACCTCCAGCGCCCGTTTACCAAACCAGATATCGCCGTTGGCGACTGCGCCAATATCCAGGTCCGGCCGGCGTTCACTGACATATTCCTTGAACAGGACATGGGTGTCTTCCAGGTCTTCCAGGAATTTCTGGCGGCCTTTATCGGTGTTCTCGCCAAAGATGGTCATGGTCCGCTTGTGCTCGCCAGCCGTCAGTACTTCGAAATCGACATCGTTTTTCTGGAGGAAGCGATGGAAATTGGGAAGCTGGGCAACAACACCGATAGACCCCAGAATGGCAAAGGGCGACGCAACGATTTTGTCGGCAACGCAGGCCATCATGTAACCGCCACTGGCAGCGACTTTGTCGACACAGGCGGTCAGGCGGACACCCTTGGTACGGATGCGGTCCAGCTGGGCGGCTGCAAGGCCGTAGGAGTGAACCAGCCCGCCACCACTTTCGAGGCGGATAACGACTTCGTCCTTCTCCGGGTCCGCTACGCTCAGTACGGCAGTGATGGCTCTCCGCAGAGGATCGGTGTCGCTGGCTTTGATGTCGCCGTCAAAATCAAGCACGTAGACGCGTCCGCGGCTCTCTTCCGTGGCATCACTTTCCTGTTTTTTCGCCTTGGCGGCTTTTTTCTCGGCTTTCTGCTCTTTCTTCCGGGCCTTTTCGAACGCCTTGCGTTCGTGGTCGGACATCAGCCTGGCCTGAATGGCCTCACGCAGTTTCCGGTATTTTTCATTGAGTTTGCGGATCTTGAGCTCTCCCTCGCCTTCATGATCACCCCGATCCTTGTGGGCTACCGACATGATGACAGAGATTACAATCACCACCGCCACCACAAAGGTTGTGACCTTGGCCAAAAACAAACCGTATTCTGTCAGGAACTCCAAAATGCTTCTCCAACTGATAGTGCAAAGACAAGAGTGTAACTTACCGAATTTATGGTGATAAGCAGAGCAAAAAAATTAAAACAAGCGTTCGATCGGCCTTGACAGAACCGACCACTCACCATAAAGTCGGATTGCGAGGCCGGCGCTCCACTCGGGCACCCGAAACGTCTCTGAAGACGCGGGACATCAAGCCGCCGCCATCATGACAAGACAACCATCAAAAAGGGTAAAATAATGTCTGTAGCTCAGGTATTTGAAAAGCTCGAACAGAATTTCAACGCAGATGCGGCGCAGGGCCTGGACCTGGTGTTCCAGTTCGACATCGAAGACGACAAAACCTATCACCTGGTCATCAACGATGGCACCTGCAAGATGCACGAGGGTGCCCACGACGACCCCTCCGTTACCCTGATCATGAATTCCGACACCTTGAAGGGCATCGTTTCTGGCGAGACCGACGGCATGCAGGCGTTCATGGCCGGTCAGCTGCGCGCTGAAGGCGATATGATGCTGGCTACCAAGTTGGGGGAACTGTTCAAAATGGGCTGATAGCCCTGACTGAGCAACTGGAAAAACCTGCGTTTTACGCGGGTTTTTTTTATCCCCGGAATCTGTTACTGATCCCAGAACTGGACCGCTTCCCTCGCCTGGTCATTAACCGGAACCGCGACCAGCCCGGAGGTGGAGATCCGCACGTCAAAGGTGGCGCCGTCACGCATGGGCATGAAAGTCGCATTTCCGGAAACACCCTCCACGAATGGAAAATTGAATTTCCTGTCCAGCTGCCAAAGATCAGGCCAGTTTTTTTCGGAAAGACCGATAACTGTCCGGGGTGCGGTGCGTTCCTGCTCCAGCGAGGTATAACGTCCACTCAGGCTTTCAAGGCGGTAGGCAGGCGCGATGCCGAGCCAGCGGACAGGCCCGGTAAACCGGATGATCCTGGCGTCCATCTGCCACTGATCACCCCGAAGTGTGCGCTCGTTGGGCGCGCTGCCTTCGACCTGAAGGGTCACCCTCCAGATCTGCTCGGCCTCTCGCTGGGTAGAGATGGTGGCAACAGTCTGCATGCCTCCCAGCGTTTGATAACCCGCAAGGTTCACCGCTAACACCAGGCTGTACAGGCCCACCAGAATGAGTCCGAAAACTGCCATTCCCTTGAGCCAGTCGAGCAACCATCGTGGACGCAGAAAAAACATAAGGCCCGCAATCACCAGCACTCCACCTGTCACGGTGAGTACAATGATTGCGAGCACATGGGGCATGGAATTAAAGGCCTACATCGTCCAGCGACGATTGGGCGAGTTTCAGCAGGTCAAGGTTGCGGTCCTCGCTCTTGCCGATGCTTTCTATGTAGTATTCCAGGGACGTAAGGGCATCAGCCAGCGCCTCCAGAACCTGTTCGGCTGGCGCCTCTTTGGCATCCAGCAGCCGCTCCTGAATTGAAGCGGCAACCCGCTCGAGAACGCTTGCCGCGGCAGGATCGTTTACCATTTGCAGACCACCCCAGATGCTGTGGAGTGTTGCCGGCAGGTTGGCGAGATGGAGTTTGTCGTAGTCGGATTCGATAAAGGCAGTTATCGCCCGTTTTGCCAGCGTTAGCGCACCGCGGGCTTCATCGGCAACCACGTAAAGGGCTTCCCTCAGATACACGGACTCTTCCCGCTTTCTTTCGCCGCTGGCCAGAGCATCGGTCTCCGAGGTAATACCACGGGTGACAATCTGCATGACCGCGTCTTCGATACCCAAAACTGAGTCGGCAAGGCGATAGAGTTCGTCATCACCCGGCAGGCGGGATTCCTCTTCCCAGCCACGCAGTTTGCCAGCTTCCTCCCTTGAAACAGCTGCCAGCTTGTTCAGGTCAAGCATAATCAGAGTGTTGGCCAGGCGTTCCAGCGCGTCCGCAATGGAAGACAGCTCCGCAAGGTCTGGCTCGATTCCGCGCTCAATGATATCCAGCTTGTCTTTTAGCTGATTAAGTTCATCCTGCAGCGCTTCCGACAGAGATCTGAGCACGTCGGTACCTGGACCATACAAACGCCGGGCATGAGCTTCGAGCATGGCATCGGAGTAATCGGCCGGAGCAAGATGATAGGCAGAAAGAACCTGGGTGATTTCCGGGTTGGCGGAACCGCTCCGGTAAAGCAGGTAGACCAGATCACGGATCAGCGAATCCGGAGCATCTTTGGTTGTTGCCACCTTGCCAACATAAACCACTTCCCGGGCGTACTTTTCAATCCGCATGAACATGCGCTTGCGAGCTTTGGTAATCATCATGGCCCGATCAAGCATGGTCTCAGCCACAATACCCACCAGGCACCACATCTGCCCCATGGGTGCGCCCTGGCAAAGACGGGCGAAACCCCGAGCCGCGCGCCCGATCAACTTTTTGTTCACCGCATCGTTGCGCTCACGGAGCATTCCCAGAAGTGCAACCTGAAAGGTAAGACGCATGCGCCGGGCCAGTATTTCGTACTCGGCTTCATCACCTTCGAAAGACTGAACGGAGAAACCGGCACAGAAATCCGGCCGCTCCTTGACGTCAACATCAAAAAAACAGGATTCGGGATAGGGTTTTTCCTTGCGGGCTTCCCGGAGATCGTTGATGACCGGCAACAGAAGTTCGGGGTGGTCTTCCCGTTGCTGATGGTAGTACTCCACGTAACGGCGAAGAATAAACAATGCGCTGTTCAATGTGGTCAGAAGGATGTTTTTATCGTCATTGGCGCCAACGGGTACATCGTTGGACATGGTTACCGCTTCCTGGCAAAGCAGAGTGCCGCCCCGCAGTTCCACCAGAATAAAAATACCCCTTAACTGGTTGATGAAATCAACACAGTTCTGGAGATCCTCCCCCCTTTCGCGGTTTTCCTGAAAGCGTTCAAGGCTGGATTCTGCCTGCTTGATGGTCTGTTCTATTTCACTTTTGACCAGATCAAACGACTGCGATTTCGTCGCGAGAGACGACTGAACCATAAACGCTTCCCGTTAACTTTGCGGAGACTACCGCATCCTCTTTGGTGGACATTGGCCCGGAAATGGCAGACCGGGCCTTTTTGTTATGAGCCGGTCGAACCCTTTTCCGGCCAAAGCGAGTTCGCAAAAAACTAGCGAACTTATCATTACTTATAACACAAAACTCAAGTAGCTCAAGAAAGGCGGAATGTAACATTTGGTACAGGCCGACGCAGTTCTCATTCCGCGCTCTGGAGTTTGCCCCACACGGTTTCGCCGGCCTGTTTTTCAAGGCGGGACATGAATTCTTCGTGAGCGTCACGTTCCGCTTCGGAAGCCCGTACCACGGACAGTGGTTCCCTGTCTGACGACAATCTTCGGATACCACTGGCACCACCCCCGTTTTCGGCGTTGGCATCCAGAGACAACGCGGTCTGTCCACCCGTCAGCAGTAGGTAGACATCGGCCAGAATCTCGGCGTCCAGCAACGCTCCGTGAAGGTCCCTGTTACTGTTATCAACACCGTAACGCTTGCACAGGGCGTCCAGGTTGTTTTTCTGCCCCGGGTGCCGGGCCCTCGCAATGGCCAGGGAGTCCACGACGCCACAATGGTCAGCGGTTTTTCGCACCGGTTTCAGGCGTGCGAATTCGGCATCCATGAAGCCCACGTCGAACGCGGCGTTATGGATGACCAGCTCTGCACCCTTGATAAACTCGAAGAACTCGTCGGCAATCTCGGCAAACCTTGGCTTGTCGACAAGGAATTCGTTGGTAATGCCGTGAATGGTGATGGCTTCGGCCTCAACCTCACGCTCCGGATTGATGTATACATGGTAGTTGCGCCCAGTGAGCTGGCGCTCCATTAATTCAACACAGCCAATCTCGATGATCCGGTGGCCGTCGGACGGGTCGATGCCCGTGGTTTCTGTATCCAGTACGATCTGTCTCATTACCTTTACCCGGGTTATCTACAGTCTGTTATTCGGGAAGCTAAGCATTGGCGAGCTCTTCGACCCCACGGTTGGCGAGTTCGTCCGCCAGTTCGTTGTCAGGAACGCCGGAATGGCCCTTGACCCAGTGCCAGTTGACTTTGTGTCTTGCAACCTCGGCGTCCAGCTCACGCCAGAGATCTTCATTCTTCACCGGCTTTTTGGCTGAGGTTTTCCAGCCATTGCGTTTCCACCCTGCCATCCATTCGGTAATGCCTTTCCGGACGTATTGCGAGTCAGTGAACAGCTCTACCTCACAAGAACGCTTGAGAGCTTCCAGCCCCCGGATAGCTGCCATAAGTTCCATTCTGTTGTTGGTGGTCCCTGCCTCGCCGCCGTGCAGCGTTTTTCGACGATCGCCGTAACGTAATACAACGCCCCATCCTCCGGGGCCCGGATTGCCTTTACAGGCGCCATCGGTGTAAATGATTACCTTGCCGGCCATTCACTCTCCTGGGTCAGTCAATCAATGTGTCATTCAGCTTTGTTTATCTGCGTTCCGTTTCCGCCGCAATTTCCCGGCTACAACCCCGCGAGGCTCCGACCGTCCCGGTGCCCGGCAGGCTGATTACCTTGCTCTGGCGCCAGGCAGGTCGCCTGGGAAGCCGGGCGTGCACGCGTTTTTTCGCAAGGATACAGTAATAGGCACCCACCGGCAGGAATCTGTTCCCGGATAGCCGGTTATCAATCCGGCTGACGGCCTTGCGGCCACTTCGCTGTAAAGGTGACCTGAAAAACCGCGTAACAGACGCCTCAACGTTGAAGCCCAGCAGGTGAAGCCAGTCCTCCATGCGCCCCCGCAGCAGGAAACGACCACCCCACGGCCCCTCATTGCTCCGGGATATGAGTTTCCGGGCACCCCAGAGACTGAGGGGATTGAAACCGATCAGGGCCATGGTGCCCTCGCCCCTGAGCACCCTCGCAGCCTCCCGGATAACCTGGTGCGGATAGGGTGAAAAATCGGCGGTGTGGTGCAGCACCACCAGATCCATGGAATCCCCGGGAAATGCCAGCTCGTCGGCGTCACAAATGGCGACGCCGTCGGGTATCTGAGGATTCCACCGGGGGGTTGTCATGATTCGCTGGGCAAAATCAGTGCCGGTGGCCAGGGGAAGCCGATGGCTCACGCCAACCTGAAGTTGCCTCGCCCCGGTCAGGCGCTGCAACTCGGCATCGACAAATCGCCGCTGATCAGCGAGCAATGCCCGTCCCAGGGGGGTCTGGAACCAGCGCTCGAAACTTTCATGCCTGGCCGAAAAATCAACTGCGTCGGACTTACTCACCGTTGCACCACTCCATGGGGGCCGAACCTTAGGTTGGGGCCTGGTATTTAATGCACTATCATATCAGTCACATTCGATAAGCACATGTGGGGCCTCATGCTGACCATTACCGCGATACCTGCCTTCAGTGACAACTATATCTGGTGTCTGTCTGACGCCTCCAGCGGCAAAGCCCTGATCGTGGACCCCGGGCAGGCGCAACCGGTTCTGGACCATCTGGCCGAACGGCATCTCACTCTGGATACCATTCTGGTTACCCATCACCATCCAGACCACGTGGGAGGCGTTAAAGAACTCCGATCGGCCTACCCTGACTGCCGGGTAACCGGTCCGGCTGACTCTCCGTTCCAGGGCGGCACCAACAAGGTGCACCCGGGAGATGAGGTGATCTGGGAAGACATAACCTTCCAGGTGCTCGGTGTTCCTGGCCATACCCTCGATCACATTGCCTATTTTACCGATGTCGAGGTTGCAGGCCGGCCGGTTCTGTTTTGCGGCGACACCCTGTTCGTTTGCGGTTGCGGCCGATTGTTTGAGGGCTCGCCGGAGCAGATGCGCCAATCCCTGCAGACCCTGCGGGCCTTGCCGGGAAAGACCGCGGTCTATTGCGCTCATGAATACACCCTGGCGAACCTTCGGTTTGCCCGTAGCTGGCTTCCCCAGGACCAAGCACTGAAAGAATTCGAAGAACAATGCCAGACTGCGAGGGACGCCGGCAAAGCTACAGTTCCCTCAGTTCTGGAAGATGAAAAGCGCCTGAACCCGTTTCTGCGCTGGGACGATCCTGCGGTTGTTGATGCCGCGCGGTCCTACTGCGCCAGGCAGGGACTGCCGGCCGATTCGGATAACGCCATATTTGCCGCCATAAGACATGGCAAGGACAACTTCTGACGCCGGGGTGTACGCGATTAA
Source organism: Marinobacter guineae (assembly GCF_002744735.1). GTDB lineage: Bacteria > Pseudomonadota > Gammaproteobacteria > Pseudomonadales > Oleiphilaceae > Marinobacter > Marinobacter guineae. Next base: position 264,022 of record NZ_KZ319339.1, read on the forward strand.
CAAATCCTCTCACCGACGTAACGAGAGGTTTCTTGACCCCCTGAAAAGCGGTCCCATAGAATCAATTTAACTTTGTGACCGTAAATTGTTCAATATGCCGGAGTTTCAGTCGTGGAACCCGGCTTCAACCTGGAACCGGATGTCTCTTATGTCGGTCAGACGATTGTCGTTTGTGTTTTTCACCGGAGCCCTCCTCAGCGGGTGCAGTGTTCTGGACGGACAGGCTCAGGAAAATCCCCTGAACTCCGAAAAAGTCACTGTCGCAGCGGGCGACGACGGCCTTAAACAGTCCGTTGAATCCGGAGAAAACGGGGACGCTGCCCGTAATGAGCCGCTGGATGAAGCCATAGCGCCCGAGCTGAAGGCCGCGGCGAGAGATGCCCGCGACAAGCTCGACAATCCGGTCCAGGACTCCCCTGAAGCGGAGGCTGTCGAGCAAGATCTTTGGGCAAGACTCCGTTCCGGGTTTGAACTGAATCATGACGTGGACAACGAGCGCGTTCGTGACCAGCTGAACTGGTATGCCAGTCACCCGGGCTACATCGACAGGGTGGTCGAGCGGGGAAGCCGTTACCTGCATTACATTCTGAACCAGACTGAAAAGCGGGGGCTTCCCGCGGAATATGCCCTGTTGCCCGTGGTTGAGAGCGCTTTCGATCCCTTCGCGTACTCCCATGGCCGCGCCGCCGGCCTCTGGCAGTTTATTCCCTCAACCGGTAAGTATTTCGGCCTGACCCAGAGCTGGTGGCACGATGAACGGCGAGACGTTGTGGCTGCCACTGATGCCGCCCTCAGCTATCTTGAACGGCTGGCAAACCGGTTCGATGGTGACCCTACGCTGGCGTTGGCTGCCTATAACAGCGGTGGCGGCACGGTATCCAGCGCCATGCGTCGTAATCGCAACAGCAACAGACCCACAGATTTCTGGTCGCTTCAGTTGCCAAGGGAAACCCGCCATTATGTGCCGAAACTGATCGCCCTCGCGAAGATCTTTGACAACCCTGAAGCCTATGGCATCGAATTGCCTCCGCTGAAAGACGAACCCTATTTCGAAATCGTCGAAACCGGATCCCAGCTGGATCTTGCCCAGGCGGCGGAAATGGCCGGCGTGGATATTGATGAAATCTACCTGCTCAACCCTTCCTACAACCGTTGGGCAACCACCCCTGAAGGCCCGCACCGTTTGCTGGTACCGGTCGAAAATGCGGAAACCTTCCGTTCGACGCTGGCACAGATACCGGCTAAAAACCGGGTTTCCTGGCGCAATTATGTGGTGAAATCCGGTGACAGCCTCAACTCCATCTCCGGAAGATTTTCGACAACACCCTCGGTGCTTCAACAGGTCAACAACCTGAACAGTGATCTGATCCGGATCGGCCAGCGCCTATTGATTCCCTCTGCCTCGAAAGGCAGTGACGCCTATGCCCTCAGTGCCTCCCAGCGCCTCGAGCGCAAGCAGTCCAGAGAGAGAGATGGCAACAAGGTTCAGTATGCGGTTCGCAAAGGCGATACTTTCTGGGACATTGCCCGGGAGCATAGGGTGTCCGTACGGCAGGTTGCAGCCTGGAATGGCATGGCGCCGGGTGATCCTCTGATGCCTGGCAAGAAACTGATTATCTGGTCCAAAACCAGCCAGCCGACAGTGGTTGCAACCAACAGCACACGGGGCAAAGCCATGGTGCGCAAGGTAGGCTACCGTGTACGCAAAGGCGACTCCCTGGCCCGGATTGCCAGTCGTTTTTCCGTGAATGTGCGGGACATCGCAAGCTGGAACGACCTGAACACCTCGCGTTATCTGCAACCCGGACAAAGTCTGGTACTCTACGTTGATATCCGAAACAGTCCCTGACGTGCGAGACTCATGACAAGAACACGGAAAGCCTCAACCCTTACGTCACTCTTTTCCGTAATGGCGTTCGTCGCCATGCCCGTTTTCTCCCCGGTTTCCGCCACCGAGCAGGCCGAACCAAAGCATGGCATTGCCATGCATGGGGAGCCGAATTATCCGGCCGGATTCAGTCACTTCGACTACGTAAATCCGCAAGCGCCAAAAGGCGGCACTCTGAAGATGGCTGTGGTTGCCAACGGGTTTGACTCCTTCAACCCCTTCGATATCCGGGGTGTGGCCGCTGCGGGCATCAGCAACTACCTGTACGACACCCTCCTGGAATCATCCGATGACGAGCCGTTTTCAGCCTATGGCCTGATTGCGGAATCCCTGGAAACGCCCGAAGACCGGAGTTTCGTGGTGTTTAACCTCCGGGAACAGGCAAGATTTCAGGATGGCGAACCGATCACCGCCGAAGATGTGAAGTTTTCCTTCGAGACCCTTACCACCAAAGGTCACCCCTTTTTCCGAAACTACTATGCGGACGTCAGTAAGGTCACGATTGAAAGCCCCCGGCGGGTCCGATTCGACTTCAGCGACACCAGCAACCGCGAACTGCCGCTGATTCTGGGGCAGATGCCCATACTTCCAGCCCATTACTGGGAGGACCGGGAGTTTGGGGAGAACGGTCTTACTCCGCCGGTTGGCAGCGGCCCTTACCGCATCGGTAGCTTTGAGACCGGTCGGTCTATCACCTATGAGAGGATTGAGGACTATTGGGCCAAGGACCTGGGTGTACGCAAAGGCCGGTTCAACTTCGACCGGATTACCTACGACTACTACACCGACGACACCGTCGCCCTGGAGGGCTTCAAGGCCGGCAGCTTTGACTTCCGTCTCGAGTCCTCCGCCAAGAACTGGGCCACTGCCTATACCGGTGGAAAGTTCGAAAACGGCACTATCTTAAAAGAAGCCATTGAGCATCATCGTCCGACCGGCATGCAGGGTTTTGCCTTCAATACCCGCAGAGAAGTGTTTTCCGATCCGCTGGTCCGCGAAGCCCTTGCCTATGGCTTCGATTTTGAGTGGGCCAACAAAAACCTGTTTTATGGCCAGTACACCCGCACTGACAGCTATTTCGAAAACAGCGAACTGGCATCGACAGGCCTTCCACAAGGCCGGGAACTGGAAATACTGGAACCTTTCCGGGATCGGCTCGTTGAAGACGTCTTCACCGAGGAGTACACACCACCAGAGACAGACGGTCAGGCTGGCTTGCGGCAGAACCTGAAAACGGCCCTGGAGCTCCTCCGGAAAGCGGGCTATGAAATTCGTGATGGCAAGATGGTTCATGGAAAGACCGGAGAACCACTGGCTTTCGAGATCCTTTTGTTCCAGAAAAGCTTTGAACGGGTGGTCCTGCCCTTCAAGAATAATCTGGCCCGGCTTGGTATTGACGTAACCGTTCGACTGGTGGACAGCAACCAGTACATTCAGCGCCTTCGGGAGTTCGATTACGACATGATTACCCAGGTTATCGGTCAGTCGGATTCACCGGGTAATGAGCAGCGGGAATACTGGCACTCTTCAACAGCAGACGCGAAGGGATCTCGTAATTACATGGGCGTGAGTGATCCGGTTGTTGACGCACTCGTCGAGATGGTGATTCAGGCACCGAACCGGGAAGAGCTGGTACACCGAACAAGGGCCCTTGACCGGGTTCTGCTGAACGGCCATTACGTGATTCCTCACTGGCATCTGACCAGAGACCGGGTCGCCTACTGGAACTTCCTTCAGCGACCCGCGGAAACCCCGAAAAACGGCGTTGACCTGAATAACTGGTGGGCAAAGCCCTGAGGAATCCGCCGCTAAATGGGCATCTATATACTCAGGCGTCTGGCGCTGATCATCCCCACCCTGATCGGCATCATGCTACTCAACTTTGTGATCGTTCAGGCAGCACCAGGCGGTCCGGTTGAGCAGCTTATCGCTGAGATGGAAGGCCATGGCGGCAGTGCCCTGGCGAGGGCGTCTGGTGGCGGCAGCGAAGGCGAAGTTTCCAGTTCTTCCGGTGACACACGGGGCTCCCGGGGTATTCCCCAGGAGCTTCTGAAAGAAATTGAAGTGATGTACGGCTTCGACAAGCCGGCCCACGAGCGCTTTTTCAAGATGCTGGGAGACTATGCCACTTTCAATTTCGGAGACTCCTTCTTTCGGGAAAGAAGCGTTATCGATCTGATACTGGACAAGATGCCCGTATCCATATCCCTCGGCCTCTGGTCGACCCTGATCATTTATTTCATTTCCATTCCCCTGGGTATCCGCAAGGCCGTCAGCGACGGCTCCCGATTTGATGTCTGGACCAGCTCGGCCATCGTGGTGGGCTATGCCATACCGGGTTTCCTGTTCGCCATCCTGCTGATTGTCCTGTTTGCCGGGGGCAGCTATTTCGACTGGTTCCCCCTGCGAGGCCTCACATCCTCGAATTTCGAGGAGTTGATCTGGTACCAGAAGATCGGTGACTACTTCTGGCATCTGGCCCTGCCGGTAACGGCTAACGTTATTGGTGGTTTCGCCACGCTGACTCTGCTCACCAAAAACTCCTTCCTCGATGAAATCGGAAAGCAGTATGTGGTGACTGCACGGGCCAAGGGGCTTGATGAAAAAGAAGTGCTTTACGGGCACGTATTCCGTAACGCCATGCTGATCGTTATTGCCAGCCTGCCCGGAGTACTGGTTGCCCTGTTCTTCACAGGCTCGCTACTTATTGAGGTCATTTTCTCCCTGGATGGCCTGGGGTTGCTGGGCTTCGAAGCGGCCCTGAACCGGGATTACCCGGTAATTTTCGGTACGCTGTACATATTCACGCTGATGGGCCTGATACTTAAACTGATCAGCGACATCACCTACGTGCTGGTAGACCCGCGAATCGACTTTGAAAGCCGGGAGGGTGCGTGAGTTTCCGGTCGCTGACACCCATCCAGCAGAGACGACTGCGAAACTTCCGGAACAACCGCCGGGGGTTCTGGTCTCTCTGGCTTTTCCTCGCGCTATTCGGCCTTTCCCTGATGGCCGAACTGATCGCCAACGACTCCCCTTTGATGGTTTCGTACAATGGAGAGTTTTATTTTCCGATTGTTGAATCGGTTCCGGAGGAAACGTTTGGCGGCTTCCTGCCTACCGAAGCCAATTACCGGGATCCTTTCATTGCCGAGGAGATCAAGGCCAATGGCTGGATGATCTGGCCACCCATTCGGTTCAGTTACAACACAATTAATTACGATCTTGAGGTCCCCTCACCGGCACCGCCCAGCGCCGAGAACTGGCTAGGAACCGATGATCAGGGCCGGGACGTGGCTGCCCGGGTCATCTATGGTTTCCGCATTTCTGTGCTTTTTGGTCTGACCCTTACCATTGCCAGCTGCATTGTCGGAGTTGTTGTGGGCGCCATTCAGGGTTTTTACGGTGGCAAAATCGACCTGGTGGGTCAGCGCTTTATCGAGATCTGGTCCGGCCTGCCAGTGCTGTACCTGTTAATCATTCTCTCCAGTATTGTTCAGCCGAATTTCTGGTGGCTGCTGGGGATCATGCTGCTGTTCAGCTGGATGGGGCTGGTGGATGTGGTACGTGCAGAGTTCCTGCGGGCCCGCAATTTTGAATACGTGAAGGCTGCAAGGGCCCTGGGACTGGACAACGGCAAGATCATGTTCCGGCATATCCTGCCCAATGCCATGGTGGCCACCCTCACCTTTTTGCCGTTCATCCTGACCGGCGCGATTACCGGTCTGACGTCGCTCGATTTTCTGGGCTTTGGTCTGCCTTCCGGTTCGCCATCCCTCGGCGAACTGATTGCCCAGGGCAAAGCCAATCTCCATGCACCCTGGCTCGGGATTTCCGCGTTCGTGTCCCTGTCGCTGATGCTCACCCTGCTGGTATTTGTCGGCGAAGCCGTTCGTGATGCATTTGATCCGAGAAAGAGCTGATATGAACCACCTGCTTCAGATTTCCGATCTTTCTATCCGGTTCGATCAGGGCCCGGCAGCCGTCGATTCGCTGTCACTGGCTATCCACGAGGGCGAAACGCTGGCGCTGGTGGGCGAAAGCGGCTCCGGGAAATCCATCTCGGCGCTCTCGATTCTACGTTTGCTGGATGAGCGGCACGCCAGTTATCCAGGCGGCAAAATTCTGTACCGGGGTGAGAACCTGCTCACCGCCAACGTGAAACGGCTTCGTCAGATTCGCGGGCGGGAGATCGGAATGATCTTTCAGGAGCCGATGACCTCTCTGAATCCTCTGCACAAGGTGGAAAGGCAGATTGGCGAGACGCTTGAACTCCACAAGGGAATGCGCGGTCCCCAGGCAAGGAAGCGCTCTCTGGAGCTGCTGGAACTGGTTGGCATCCAGGATCCGGAGAACAAACTCGGCGCTTACCCCCATCAATTGTCCGGTGGCCAGAAACAGCGGGTAATGATTGCCATGGCACTGGCCAATGAACCTGATTTGCTGATTGCCGACGAACCAACGACCGCGCTGGACGTTACCGTCCAGAAACAGGTTCTCGAATTGCTCCGTGATCTTCAGAAAAAGCTGGGCATGGCGATTTTGCTGATTACCCACGATCTGACCATCGTGCGCCGCTACGCGGATCGGGTTGCGGTGATGGAAAACGGCAAACTGGTAGAGGAAGCAGATACAGAAGACCTGTTTTCATCGCCGCAACATGCCTACACGAAAAAGCTGCTGGATGCGGAGCCACCAGAAGCGCCTCTGGCACTGGGGCAGAATGCCGAGACACTACTCGCTGTTGACCGGCTGGACGTTCGCTTTACGATCCGGAAAAGCCTTTTTGGTAAAGTGAAAGAGTCCTTCCATGCGGTACAGAGCGCCGGATTTGAACTGAACCGCGGTGAAACACTCGGTATCGTCGGTGAAAGTGGCAGCGGCAAAACCACCATTGGCCACGCCCTGCTCAAGCTCACCTCCAGCACTGGCAGCATCCGCCTCGCTGGAGAAGAGCTGGCGTTTCTCAACCAGAAGGAGTTCCGCCCTTGGCGCCGCCGGGTTCAGATCGTGTTCCAGGACCCGTTCGGAAGCCTCAGCCCGAGGATGTCGATCGCCGAAATTGTCCGTGAGGGCCTGGAAATTCATGATCGCGAAAATGCCAGTGAACATGACCAGAAAGTGATCCGGGCGCTCACCGATGTTGGTCTTGATCCAGAGGCGCGACACCGCTACCCCCACGAATTCTCAGGGGGTCAGCGCCAGCGGATTGCCATTGCCCGGGCGCTGGTGCTGCAACCGGATCTGATTATTCTCGACGAACCTACCTCGGCCCTGGACCGCACCGTCCAGAAGCAGGTGATTGAGCTGTTGCGGGATATCCAGGCCCGATATGGTCTAAGCTATATCTTTATCAGCCACGATTTGGCCGTTGTCCGTGCACTCAGCCATAAACTGCTGGTGCTGCAGCATGGCCGGATTGTGGAATACGGAAACGCGGCCGACATCTTCCATTCACCCCGCGCGGACTATACTCGTGAGCTGCTGAATGCCGCGTTCTTTTACCAGAACACAACTACGACTATTTGAGCGTTACCCTGGCCAGACCACATCGGGGATAATGCACTAAAATCAGGAACACAGGGAGAACGACCCATGGGAATCCTCAGTGGCAAGAAAGCACTGATCGTTGGCGTAGCCAGCAAACTGTCCATCGCTTACGGCATTGCCGAGGCCTTCGCCCGGGAAGGCGCCGAGCTGGCGTTTACCTACCAGAATGAAAAGCTGCAGCCGCGGGTTGAAAAATTTGCGGAGCAATGGGGCAGCAAGCTGACCTTCCCCTGCGATGTCGCCAGCGATGAAGAGATCGAGAATGTCTTCAAGGAGCTTGGCAAGCACTGGGACAACATTGACATCATCGTGCACGCGGTTGGCTATGCGCCGGGAAACGAGCTTGATGGTAACTATGTTGACGTGACCACCCGCGAAGGCTTCCGCATCGCTCATGACATCAGTTCCTACAGCTTTGTTGCCCTGGCCAAGGGCGCCCGTAGCATGATGCACGAGGGCAGCTCCCTGATTACCCTGAGCTACCTGGGTGCTGAAAAGGTTCTGCAAAACTACAATGTGATGGGCCTTGCCAAGGCATCTCTTGAAGCGAACGTTCGCTACATGGCTGCCAGTCTGGGCCGCGATGGTATCCGGGTGAACGCCATTTCCGCAGGTCCGATCAAGACCCTGGCCGCTTCCGGCATCAAGAGTTTCCGCAAGATGCTGGCAGAAAATGCCCGGCGCGCGCCGCTTCGCCGTAATGTAACCATCGATGAAGTGGGTAACGCCGCCGCGTTTCTGGGCTCGGATATGGCCAGTGGTGTTACCGGCGAGATTATGTACGTCGACGCCGGCTTCAACATCACCGGTATGGGCGAATTGGAAGAATAGGTTTTCCTTCGCCCTGAATCGAAAGAGCCGGCATCACGCCGGCTCTTTTCGTCTGACGGATTGTACTCGTGACTGGCGATACTCTCCATCAGCCCACGCCGCCGTCCGCCCTCTCCGCTAACCCTCGGACATGGCTTTGGCTACCGCCTCCACCCACTCGATGTAAGCGGTTTCGTCGGACTCGATAATCCGCACGCCTACCAGAAAGGCTGACTCATGCGGCCGGCACCAGACCACTTCCACCATCAACCGGAAGGGCTGGTCGTGATTACCCAGAAACACCATCGCCGGTAACAGGGCGTCCAGTGAGACCGGGTCGGCAGAAAACAGGCAAAGCCCGCCGGCCGAAATATCGCGAATACCACATACCAGTTCTTTGTCAGCGGACAAAGCGTCTTCGAGCATTCCCGGAGGACCGGATTCGAGCTCCAGAATAACCCGGGCCCGGGCCGTCAGCCGGTAATCCGCCCGGTTATCCTGATCAATATGGGGTTCGTGCTGGGTTCCGAAGCTGTAGTCGTTATCTGTCATTGTTGTTGTTCCTGCATCGGCGATCAATTTCGGCCCACCCGGATACGGCCGACTACCCTGCTGAGGGTGTCATCAAATTCTGCGGACGTCCCCAAAACCCGGATCCGGCCCTCCACGATACCCTCTACCAGTTCGTGTTCAATGAACTCGCGCCGGTTCAGGCCCAGCCGGTCCACAAACACCAGTTTCCTGGAGGCGTTGATACGTACTGCCAGTTTCAGCCTTGCAGGCTCTTCCGAAACGTCGTCTGGCTGCGCAACGATCCAGCCACCGAGCTTGATGCCGTCGACCTGCTTCTCCGCCAGAAGTGTTTTCTCCTTTCGGATGCGTTCCTGTTCGGCCTTCTCGTCAGCTCTACGCTGTTTTTCCACGACCTGCCGCTGGAGTTCAAGTTCTGCTTCCCGTGCTGCTTCCAGCTCCCTGCGGCGCTCCTGGGCAGCTTCTTGCTCACGCCGGAGGTCTTCTGCCCGCAACCTGGCAGCTTCGGCGGCCTGTTCCCTTTGCCGGCGTTGCTTGTCACATACACGGGCCAACAGTTCCACGGTCTCAGCAAGCACCTTGCCAAAAGGCGTGAGTGTCGGAAGTGGCCGGATTTGTTGCTTACCCCGAGCTTGCTGGAAATCGCTCCAGGACTGGAGCCCCAGTTTTACGCCAGCACCGTTGGTCCAGAGAATTTCAGCCGATTCGGCCAGAAACGCATAGAAATAGCGGCGTTGCTCGCCCGAGCCTTCACCTTCAACAAACCACTGGCCCTCAAAGGCTTCGAATTCTTCTCTCGGCGGCGTCTCGAACCCCAGCCATCCCGGATCCCATTGAAAACTGCCGGCCGCGGGGAGCGCATCAACCAGATCCGGCACCTCACCCCGAAGCCGGGACACCATGACTGCCTCAATGCCGGACAGCGCATTCGCCGGTAACGGCTTGTTGTACACCCGGTTCCAGACATCGAGAATCCGGTCTCCGATCTGCTCCCCTACGTGGTAGAGCCGGTTTCGGTCCTTGTCTGAAAGCGACGGATCGCCAACCCAGACCAGCCACTCAAGGAGTTTGCTGGCGTGCCGGAAGGTTTCGCCCTCCAGGCCGGAATCCCATACCGACTGTTTCACCAGACCCTGCCAGTAATCCAGGATAAACCTGACAATGGATGCAGGTACCCGGCGCCCCTGAAGCGCGCGCCCAATCAGCGCCCTTGAAATCTGGTCTGCCTTGCGTTGCTTGGCCGCCCCTTGCTCCGTCTCCAGCAGTCGCTGCCTGAGCTTTCCGGCCTGGGCATTCCGCTTGGCAGCATCTTCCTGCCACTGCTGGCAAAAGGCTTCCAGGGATTCCGCGCTGTCAGACTCAAAACTGGCTGACACGGCGATTACAAGGGAATCAAGCTGGTCCAGCAGAATCTTGCCGGAACGACCTCCGGAATCGCTCCAGCCGCGCCACTCCTGCAAACTGTCCAGCCACGTCAGCAGGGTTTCACTGAATGCTTTTTTACCTTCCAGGTTCATTCGCCACGCGAAGTAAAACCGGAGCCGCGCAATCCTGCGGGCGAGACCCGGGTGCAGGCCGCTGGTTTTCAGGAAAACATCCATGATGCGATCGGCCACATAGGCCGCGTTGACCTGACGAGCCGACCATTCGAGGTGTACGGACCGGATAACGTGGGTAACGCGCTCATCACGTTGTTCCGACCAGCAGGAGAGCAGCAACGGGCCCCAGTCGCTCACGGCCTCCGGTGCAAGCTTACCCGCAGGGTACGGAAGGTCGGGGACCCGGATACCGGCCAGGACGTCGTCTATTTTGCCCGAAACCGCTCGTCGGGAAGGCCCATCCTGCGGTCTCTGCCTGTTTTGTGACATCCGGTCCCCGTACCCAAGAAGCGTTGAAAAGGCCCTGTAAATGACGCAGTATAACCAACTCGCCGGGGTTTACCGCAACCTTACACCGGTGTTATTCGCGTCAATATGTAACTCTGCTGGCACATCCAATCGCACATCAGGGTTGCAAGGATCAGAATCGGGGAAACAGATCAACATGTCGGGCAACAAACTAGAGAATTTGAATGTGGCGAGCCAGGAAACACTGATCACTCCTGAAGCGCTGAAAAAGGAGATGCCACTCTCTGACAAGGCCGCTGAAACCGTCACCAAGGGTCGTCAGGCCATCTACGACATTATGGACGGCAAAGACCACCGGCTGTTCGTGGTCATTGGCCCCTGCTCCATTCACGATGTTGAGGCCGCCCGGGATTATGCCACTCGACTGAAAAAACTGGCCGATGAAGTCAGTGACACCCTGCTGATCGTAATGCGTGTCTATTTTGAAAAGCCCCGTACCACTGTTGGCTGGAAAGGCCTGATCAACGATCCGCACCTGAACGACACCTTCGATATAGAGCAGGGCCTGCATATTGGCCGTCGTCTGCTGCTGGACATCAACGAGCTTGGCCTACCGGCGGCCACGGAGGCACTCGACCCGATTTCCCCCCAGTATCTGCAGGACACCATCGCCTGGTCCGCTATCGGCGCTCGTACCACAGAGTCCCAGACCCACCGGGAAATGAGCAGTGGCCTGTCCATGGCGATCGGCTTCAAAAACGGCACCGACGGTAGCCTTGATGTGGCGGTCAACGCCATGAAGTCTGTCTCTCACCCCCACAGTTTCCTGGGCATTGACCAGCAGGGTCAGGTGGCGATCATTCGTACCAAGGGTAATAACTATGGCCACGTTGTTCTCCGTGGCGGTGGCGGCAAGCCCAATTATGATTCCGTCAGTGTGGCCCTGTGCGAGCAGGCCCTGGACAAGGCCGGCCTGCGCAAGTCTGTGATGATTGATTGCAGTCACGCCAACTCCAGCAAGGACCCGGCTATCCAGCCCCTGGTAATGCAGGATGTGACCCATCAGATTCTTGAAGGTAACTCGTCCATTCAGAGCCTGATGGTTGAGAGCAACATCAACTGGGGTAACCAGCCTCTTCCCGAGAATCTGGCCGACCTGAAATACGGCGTCTCCGTGACCGACGCCTGTATTGACTGGCCAACCACCGAGAAAGCCATTCGGGATATGCGCGAAAAACTGAAGGATGTGCTGCCGGAACGCACCACCGGCTAAGCAATACCTGAACTGAAAAGGGGAGCCTCAGCTCCCCGTTTCACCACCCAGCCAGTCCAGCCGATCCCTCAAGGCCACAACATGGCCGATAATCACCAGAGTCGGTGCCTGAACCGCTTCCGCTTCCACCCTGTCAACAATGTTGCTGAGATTACCAGTCACCACACGTTGCTCTCTCGTGGTTCCCTTTGATACCAGCGCCACAGGCATATCTTCAGACATACCATGGTCGATCAGTTGCCGGCAGATGACAGGCAGACCCACCAGCCCCATGTAGAACACCAGAGTCTGATTGTTCTGGACAAAGTCCTTCCAGGGCAGATCGCAGGTATCGTTCTTGAGGTGGCCAGTAACGAACCGCACAGATTGGGCATGGTCCCTATGAGTCAGTGGTATGCCTGCATAGGCAGCGCACCCGGAGGCGGCGGTAATACCCGGCACTACCTGGAAGCGCACCCCTGCCTCCGCCAGGGTTTCAATCTCTTCCCCACCCCGGCCGAAAATGAACGGATCACCGCCCTTCAGGCGAACCACCTTGCGGCCCTGCCGGGCCAGATCCACCAGGCGCTGGTTAATCTGGCCCTGGGGCAAAGTATGGTTGGCCCGTTGCTTTCCGACGTGAATCATCTCCGCCGATTCAGGAATCAAAGCCAATATTTCCGGTGAGACCAGGCGGTCGTAAAGAACTACCTCTGCCGATGTGATCAGCCGCCAGGCTTTGAGAGTCAGTAGTTCAGGGTCGCCAGGGCCGGCCCCGACAAGGGCCACCTCGCCTGCGGATGTGTTCGGATTCGAAGTAACCGGATTAACCCTGTAACGGACCGGTGCAGGGCGTGCACCAACGCCCTTCCCTGGTGCGCTTTCTGGCTGTTCACTCATTGGATTCGGTCAATGCCTCCCATGTACGGCTTCAGAACTTCGGGAACCAGGATGCTGCCGTCTGCCTGCTGGTAGTTCTCCATCACCGCAATCAGGGCACGGCCAACAGCAAGACCGGACCCATTCAGGGTATGAACAGGTTCAGGCTTCCCGGTTTCCGGGTTACGCCAACGTGCATGCATGCGCCGTGCCTGAAAATCCCGGGTATTGGAACAGGAGGAGATCTCACGGAACTTGTCCTGCCCTGGCAGCCAGACTTCCAGATCGTAGGTCTTGGCCGCGGAAAAGCCCATGTCGCCCCCACACAGCGAGACGACGCGGTAAGGCAGCTCCAGCAACTGAAGTACTTTTTCGGCATGGCCCGTCAGCGTTTCCAGGGCGGCTTCGGAGTCTTCCGGGCGCACCACCTGAACCAGTTCCACCTTGTCGAACTGGTGCTGGCGGATCATGCCACGGGTGTCACGCCCGTAGGAACCAGCTTCGCTGCGGAAACACGGGGTATGGCAGACCATCTTCAGGGGCAGCTCTTTGGCGTCCAGGATGCTGTCAGACACCAGGTTGGTGGCCGGCACTTCTGCCGTCGGGATCAGGTAAAGCGGTTTCTCCCCTTCGGTTTTGAAGAGGTCTTCCTCGAATTTCGGCAGCTGGCCAGTTCCATACAGCGTATCGGCATTCACCAGATAGGGAACGTAGGTCTCCAGATACCCATGCTCGCCGGTGTGCAGGTCCAGCATGAACTGCGCCAGAGCACGATGAAGACGGGCCACCGGGCCGCGCATCACCGCAAACCGGGAATGGGCAAGACGGGTTGCAGTTTCAAAGTCCAGGCCTTTCAGGGCCTCACCCAAGGCGACATGGTCTTTCGGCTCGAAATCGAACTGCTTCGGAGTGCCCCAGGTCCGAACCTCAACATTATCCTCTTCGCTCTCGCCAGCGGGTACGTCTTCATCCGGAAGATTGGGAATGCCAGCCAGGAAGGCGTTCAGGTCTTCCTGAAGTGTGCGCAGCTCATCCTCCGCCTCGGATTTCTGCGTCTTCAGATTTTCCACTTCGTCCAGCAAGGGCCGGATGTCCTCACCGGCGGCCTTGGCCTTGCCGATCGATTTGGACCGTTTGTTCTGCTCGCTTTGCAGGGTTTCCGTGCGTACCTGCAAGGCACGACGGCGCTCCTCAAGCTGCTCGAAGGTGGCGGTATCGAATTCGAAATTCTTGATGGCCAGCCGACGGGCGATCTCTTCTGTCTGGGTACGGACACGTTTGGGATCGAGCATGATTATCCTGAATCTTCCGGTTAGCGAAGTAATGATGGACTGGCCATTATACCTGCACAGGCGCTGGTGGCTACCGCAGTTAAAGGCTCAGCTGTAGCGTTTACGGGGACTTTCGGCGTTGCGGGAATCGAGCCGCTGGCGTTTCTCGGCCAGCTTGATTTCCAGCCCGCGATTGACGGGCTCATAATACCGGCGCTGATGGATGGCTTCGGGAAGGTAGGACTCGCCGGCTGCAAACCCCTCGGGCTCGTCGTGGGCATACCGGTAAGAATCACCGTAGCCCATGCTTTTCATAAGCTTGGTAGGTGCGTTGCGCAGGTGAACCGGCACCTCGTAGTCCGGGTCCTGTCTTATGTCTGCCATGCACTGGTTAAAGGCCTTATAAACGGCATTGCTCTTGGGCGCCATCGCCAGATAGGTGACAGCCTGGGCAAGTGCCAGCTCACCCTCTGGCGAACCGAGCCTCTCCTGGGCATCCCAGGCTTCCATGCTTAACTGCAAGGCGCGCGGGTCGGCATTACCAATGTCTTCACTGGCGATCCGAACCAGTCGCCGGGCGACGTACAGCGGATCACAGCCGCCATCCAGCATCCGGCAAAGCCAGTACAGCGAGCCGTCCGGGTCCGAACCGCGGACCGACTTGTGCAGCGCGGAAATCTGGTCGTAAAAAACATCGCCGCCCTTATCGAACCGGCGCAGGCTCGTCTGCATCACCTGCTCAAGCTGGTCGGCTGTTATCCGGTCATTGCCTGCCTCGTCCGGTTCCGCCAGGTCGGCGGCTACCTCAAGAATATTCAGGGCGCGACGAGCATCACCTCCGGAGGCCGAAGCCATCAGGGTCAACACGTCGTCTTCTACCCTCAGGCGACCGCCAAATCCTTCCTCGGCCACGAGCGCACGTCGCAGCAGCCGAAGAATGTCCTCTTCCTCGAGATTCTTGAGTACATAGACACGGGTGCGGGACAGCAGTGCGCTGTTCAGTTCGAAGGAGGGGTTTTCAGTGGTGGCACCCACGAAAATGAAGGTGCCATCTTCGATGTGCGGCAGGAAGGCATCCTGCTGGCTCTTGTTGAAGCGGTGAACCTCGTCCACAAACAGCAGCGTGTCACGGCCCTGGGACTGCTTTCGATTGTGGGCACGCTCCACAACGGCGCGAATCTCCTTTACGCCACTCAGGACGGCCGAGACCGTCTCAAAGCTGAGATCGCTGACGTTAGCCAGCAACTGGGCAAAGGTGGTTTTACCAACCCCTGGAGGTCCCCAGAGGATCATCGAGTGCAGCTGACCCTGCTCCACCGCGCGACGAAGCGGTTTCCCCGGGCCGACCAGGTGGGCCTGCCCGACATAATCGTCCAGGGTCGCCGGACGCATTCTCGCCGCGAGAGGCCGGAAACCTGCGGCTTCCGCGAACAGGCTGTCCTGCATCAGGCCCCGTCCCGGATGATATCGACGCCCTCCGGATAATCCAGGGTAAAGGCGCTGGCTTCGACCGGCTCATTCAACCTGATCCGGTCAAAACTCAAAACACTGAGCTGGGACAGGGAATCCTGCATGCGCATTTCCTGCAGCTCGCCCTTGAAAAAGGTCAGCCTCAGGGAGGTGAACAAGGAGTCAGGGTTTCGTGGCTCGAGGGTGAACTCTTTGGTGTGGTCACCAATCTGGCGGCCGGACACCCGGTAGGTTTCTTCCAGGTGATCCACTTCACCACTGAGTAGTAACGCTGGAGTGGATTGCACGCGGTCGTCCAGGTTGTGGATCGTCACCTGCTCCAGGTCCGGATCATAGACTTCAACGGTCTCACCATTGCTCACGATAAACTGGGAAAGCGGAGCACTTGTTTCCCAGTAGAACAGGCCCGGACGCTTGGCTTTCAGGGACCCACGGGTTTCCTGCACCTGGTTGCCGTTTCCGTTGACCACGATCTGGATAAAGTCCGCCTGGTAGGATTCGTAGCTTTCCAGCAGGTAGGCCAGTTCATCGGCCCCGGAGTCGGATTTGGCTTCCTCTGCCATGGCAACGCTGGTGAACAACCCAATAAACGCCAGCGTTAGCAGGCGGTTCAAAAATGTCTGTCGCATTGCAACTTACTCCTAATCTCTTGGTGGAGGCGGAGCCAGAACTTCGCGCGCGCCATTGTGGCCCGCAGCGCTCACCACGCCCGATGCTTCCATGGCATCAACCAGGTTTGCTGCCCGGTTGTACCCGATCTTGAATTTCCGCTGTACGGACGAAATCGAAACACGGCGGCCTTCGGTGACGAAGGCAACTGCCTCGTCAAACAGGGCATCCCCCTCGCTGTCGCCGCCTTCGGACAGGTTCGGTACGCCCGGCAGGCTCTCGCCCTCGGCACCGTTCAGAACATCGTCCACGTACACAGGTTCGCCCCGAGCCTTCCAGGCGCTGACTACACGATGAACTTCATCATCATCCACAAACGCCCCATGCACACGAACCGGCAGCCCGGAACCCGGTGGCAGATACAGCATGTCGCCGTGGCCCAGCAACTGTTCAGCGCCGCCCTGATCCAGTACGGTCCGGGAATCGATTTTGGACGACACCTGGAATGACATGCGGGTAGGAATATTGGCCTTGATCAGACCGGTGATCACATCAACGGATGGGCGCTGTGTCGCGAGAATAAGATGAATACCGGCCGCCCTCGCTTTCTGCGCAATCCGGGCAATCAGTTCCTCAACCTTTTTGCCAACGATCATCATCATGTCGGCAAATTCGTCGATCACCACCACAATAAACGGCAGCGTTTCGAGTTCAGGCCGTTCCTGCTCGTCATTGGCAAGGTATTCATCCGGCTTCCAGAACGGATCCAGCAGCGGCTCGCCGGCCGCCGCTGCGTCCTTTACCTTGCGATTATAGCCAGCGAGGTTACGAACCCCGAGCGTGGCCATCAGCTTGTACCGTCGCTCCATTTCAGCAACGCACCAGCGCAGAGCATTGGCCGCTTCCTTCATGTCCGTCACCACCGGCGCCAGCAGGTGGGGAATGCCGTCGTAGATACTCAGCTCGAGCATCTTCGGGTCAACCATGATGAACCGGACCTCATCGGGACCAGCCTTGAGCAGCATGCTCAGTAGCATGGCGTTAACGCCCACGGATTTACCGGAACCGGTGGTACCGGCGACCAGCAGGTGTGGCATCTTTGCCAGGTTGGCAACCATGGGATTGCCACCGATGTCGTTACCCAACGCCAGGGTCAGCGGTGAGCTGGACTCTTGGAATACCCGCGCGCTCAGGACTTCACTGAGACGCACCATTTCACGCTCCTCATTGGGAATCTCGATACCCACGACTGACTTTCCGGGAATTACTTCAACAACCCGAACGCTCAGTACCGCCAGTGACCGGGCCAGATCCTTGGCAAGGTTAGAGATCTTGCTGACCTTCACCCCGGCGGCGGGCTTGATTTCAAAACGAGTGATAACGGGACCGGGATTAACCTCGACCACTTCCACGGAAACCCCGAAGTCCGCCAGTTTTTCTTCCAGCAATCGGGACATATGCTCGAGTGATTCTTGCGAATAGCCCTTTTCCTGATGCTCCTCGGGGGGATCAAGCAGGGAAATGGGCGGGATCGGGCTTTCGATATCCTCCAGCAACGAGGGCTGTTTGCTGCCCTTGTCTTTTGACTGGGGCGGCTGTTCGTCTTTCTTGAAGGGTGAAATCTTCAGAGAACGGCCGGCCGGCTGTGGGGCGGCTGCGCTTTGCGATTTTTCAGGCTTGCCAACACTGGCAGGTGCCTCATCCCGCGAGCTGAAGCTTTCGAGCCGCGCTGGTTCCGGATCAACCGCTGCAGACAATCCGTCCAGGCCCGGTTCAACACGATCCTCCGATGGCTTCGCAGCCGCCTTGGGTTTCTTCGGTTTTTTCGGACCGAAGCCCGGAATACGTTGCCACCACCGAAGACCTGTCGCTGTGCTTTCAGCCGCGGGCACGCGATCCTTGATCACCGGCGGTTCAGGTTTCGGGGCTGGCTTGGCGGCGGGGGTTTGCCGGGACTCCGGCTTGGCCGGTTTGCTGCCGCCGCTGAACATGCTCTTGAACGCCAACCCGGTTTTCAGGGTCAGGCGACCCACCTGATCCATTAGCCAGAACCAGGACAATCCCGTGGTAACGGTCAGGGCAAACAGGAAGATTGCGATCAAAAGCAGCGTGGTTGCCGGCAGGTTGAAGAAGCGCACCATGGCGTCCGCCACCGTCGCCCCAAGTACTCCGCCGGACGATACGCCAAGACCGAACACCGAGTAGAGCGACAAAAGGCTGGTTGCCGAGAGCAGAATCAGCAGAAACCCGCCAAAGCGCATCAGAAACAGCGGCCAGTGCAGATCCAGGGAGTCATTGCGACGGCGGATGAGCATCAGGGCGTAGCCTGCGATCATCAGAGGGAACAGGTAAGCCACATGGCCAAAGAAATCCATGAACAGACTTGCCAGCCAGGCGCCGGTGCGACCGGCGTAGTTCTGGACGCTGGTGTCGTGGCCGATGCTGGCCCAGCCCGGGTCTGAAGGGCTGAAGGTCACCAGTGCCATGGACAGGTAGATACAGAGAGAAATTAACGCAATGACAGCGCCTTCACGGGCCCCCTGTGCAACCAGTCCGCGAAAGCGCAGCTGCTTCTCTGTCAGTTCCTGTGGTGCTTTCTTCGCTTTTGCAGATTCGGCCATGAATGCTCAGACGTTGTCGGTGCTTGCGTTCTGAAGCGCCTGAAAGCCTCTTCCAAGGTCGGTTTTCAGGTCTTCAACTGCTTCAATCCCAACGGAAATACGAATCAGGTTTTCCGTGATCCCGGCACGTTCCTTGTCATCCGGCGACAGTCGCCCGTGAGTCGTGGTAGCCGGGTGAGTAATGGTGGTTTTGACGTCACCCAGGTTCGCTGTAATGGAAATCATCCGGGTGGCGTCGATGAATCCCCACGCCTCTTCACGGGCGCCTTTGAGCCGGAAAGACAACACACCCCCAAAACCCTTCTGCTGTTTTTTCGCCAGCTCATGCTGGGGATGGCTTTCAAGCCCGGCATAGAACACACGTTCCACCGCCGGTTGTTGTTCCAGCCACAGGGCCAACTCTAACGCATTGTCACAATGGGCGCGCATACGAATTGGTAAGGTTTCCAGGCCCTTCTGGAAAACCCAGGCATTGAAAGGGCTCATGGTGGGCCCCGCAGACCTCAGGAAACCGTAGACCTCTTCCATCATCTTTTCAGAGCCCACCACAACGCCACCGACGCAGCGGCCCTGGCCATCCAGATATTTGGTGGCGGAATGGATCACGATATCCGCGCCCTGCTCCAAGGGCCGCTGGAGGACCGGAGTGCAGAAGCAGTTATCCACCACGAACAGCGCATCGTTATCGCGGGCCAACTGAGCCAGCCCGGCCATATCCGCCACTTCGCACAACGGATTGGACGGCGTCTCAATGAACAGCATGCGGGTTTCCGGGCGGACCGAGGCCCGCCATTCTTCCATGTCCGTCAGGCTGACAAAGGAGGTTTCCACCCCGAACCGTGCCATATACTTCTGGAACAGCACATTGGTGGTACCGAACACGCCCCGCGAGCAAACAACGTGATCACCGCTTTGCAGCAGCGCCATACAGGTGCTCAGGA
Source organism: Marinobacter guineae (assembly GCF_002744735.1). Classification (GTDB taxonomy): domain Bacteria; phylum Pseudomonadota; class Gammaproteobacteria; order Pseudomonadales; family Oleiphilaceae; genus Marinobacter; species Marinobacter guineae. The sequence goes on from NZ_KZ319339.1 coordinate 283,691, forward strand.
TCGCGGCCATGCCAGAGGCGGTCGCCACCGCGCGCTCACCGCCTTCCATCGCTGCGATCCGGCCTTCGAAGGCCTGAACTGTCGGGTTGGTGAAACGGGAGTAAATGTTGCCCGGCTCATCTCCGCCAAAACGGGCGGCCGCCTGGGCGGCGCTGCCGTAGACAAAACTGGAGGTGGGGAAAATGGCATCGCTGTGCTCGAGCTGGCCGGTGCGGATCTGCCCTGCCCTCACCGCCAGGGTATCAACAGACATACCCTCAAGATCCGATTCCGGAATCCAGACAGTTTCTTCGCGGCGTAAGGTCATCAACATCTCCTGCCCGGTACGGCGGCTTCAGTCTTCGTCGTTGTACAAGTCAATAATACCGTTTTCACTGGATGTGGCTCCGGTACTCTCGAAACGTTTGTCGTCGTTGCGCAGTTCTTCCAGCCGGTTCAGGTAGGCCGCGTCGACATCTCCGGTCACATATTTACCGGTAAAGACCGAGCACTCCCAGCCTTCAATATCGTCATTCACGTCGCTGACGCAGGTTATCAGATCTTCCAGATCCTGGTAGAGAAGCCAGTCCGCGCCAATAATCTCCCGGATCTCATCAACGGTACAGTCGTGAGCAATCAGCTCGCTGGCAGAGGGCATATCAATCCCGTACACGTTCGGGTAGCGAACGGGGGGCGCTGCCGACGCAAAATAGACTTTGCGGGCGCCGGCATCCCGAGCCATCTGAACAATTTCCTTACAGGTAGTGCCGCGTACGATCGAATCGTCCACCAGCATCACGTTTTTACCGCGGAACTCCAGACCAATGGGGTTCAGCTTCTGGCGAACGGACTTCTTGCGCATCTTCTGGCCAGGCATGATGAATGTCCGGCCGATATAGCGATTCTTGATGAAGCCTTCCCGAAATTTAACACCCAAACGATGGGCCATCTGGAGGGCAGAGGTCCGACTGGTGTCGGGAATCGGCATCACCACGTCGATATCATGGTCCGGACACTCTCGAAGAACTTTCTCGGCCAGGGTCTCGCCCATTCGCAGGCGCGCCTTGTAGACCGACACCTTGTCAATGATGGAGTCCGGGCGGGCGAAATACACATGCTCAAAAATACACGGGAAGAGATGCGGATCCTCTGCGCATTGATGGGTGTACAGGGTGCCGTCAGTTTCGATATAGACCGCCTCGCCGGGCGCGATATCACGAACCAGGTCATAACCCGCAGCACTCAACGCCACGCTTTCCGAGGCAATCATGTATTCCTTCCGGCCATCCTCAGCGGTTCGCTCGCCATAGCAGACCGGTCGAATTCCGTTGGGGTCCCGGAAACCAACAATACCGTAACCGGTAATCATCGCAATCACGGCATAAGCACCCCGGCAACGCTTATGTACGGCGCCTACCGCTGAAAAAATTTCGTCCTTGGTGGGGTCCAGCTTGCCGAGTTTCTGCAGCTCATGAGCAAACACATTCAACAGCACTTCCGAATCGGAATTGGTGTTGATGTGGCGAAGATCGGTCCGGAACAGATCGTTGCTGAGATCATCGGCATTGGTCAGGTTGCCGTTATGGGCCAGAGTGATGCCATACGGGCTGTTGACGTAGAACGGCTGGGCTTCAGCAGAACTGGCACTGCCGGCTGTCGGGTAACGCACATGCCCGATACCCACGTTACCGACCAGGCGGCGCATATGTCGGGTGTGGAATACGTCCCGCACCAGCCCGTTATCCTTGCGCAGGTAAAACCGCTCATCCTGAAAAGTAACAATGCCCGCCGCGTCCTGGCCCCGGTGCTGAAGTACAGTCAGCGCATCATAGAGCGACTGATTGACGTTGGAAGTACTGACGATGCCGACAATGCCACACATGGATAAGGTGTTCTCCGAGTGTTAAAACTGAATGTTAGCGGGACGCGGACGCTGGTTCCACGCCTTCCTGCAGTGTACCGGATTCCGGTTCTGGCGCACCCTCGGGCGCAGGCCCCAGAAAACGCGCAAATTCATCGCCCAGAGTCCGCCGGGACCAGTCCTCAACCACCGCAAGGCGATCAATGATGATGGACGTTCGCCACCATGTATCCTGCGCCAGCGGGGTATATCGGGTGAAGGCGATGGCGACAATCACTACCACCACACCCCGCAAAAGCCCGAAACCCATGCCCAGCACCCGGTCCGTGGCTGAAAGCCCAGTGGCCCTGATCAGGTGACCAATCATGTTATTAATGATGGCTCCGACGATGAGCGTTCCAAAGAAGAGTATGGCGAAGGCAGCAATGAGTCTGACCAGGGGCGTTTCTACCGTGCTTTCCAGCAGGCTTTGCATTTGTGGATGGAAGGTTCTGGCGAGGATAAACGCGCCAACCCAGGTCACCAGAGACAGTGCTTCTTTTACGAAGCCCCGCTTCAGACTGATGAGCGTGGAAACTGTAATCAGGGCGATAATGACCCAGTCAATCCAGATCAGCGCTTCCATGGAAAACCCGGTGGAGAAAAGGAAGCGCGAATTCTATCAGGAAACCCCGGTTCGCCAAACCGCCTTGCCCACATAAAACCGGTTGCACGTGGCTATTTTTCGCCGGAGGTGACCAGGCTGTTCACGCCAAAGGCGTCATCGAGGGCCCGCTTGGCTGCTTCGGCTTCCGACTCGGTAGCAAACGGACCACTGAAAACCCGGGTAAGCGTGGTATCACCACGGACTACGGCCTGGAGGTGAGAGCCATAGCCCTTTTCCCGGACCTTGTCCCGCAACCGTCGGGCATTGTCTTCATTGCCAAAACTTCCCAGCTGAACCACCCAGGCACCCTCAAGGGAGCGCTCGTACTCAGCTGCTTCCGGCTCGGCCGGTTCGGCAGTCGGCGCGGGGGCATCCGCAGTGGTTTCCGTGGATTGCTGGTTATCGTCCGCCGCCGCCTGGTCTGGATCAGCAGGCTCCCTGGCTTCAGAAAACGGAGCAGTATCGGAACCTTCTTCAAGAATCCGATACGCGGGCGAGTCCTCGCCCTCCCCTGCCCCCAACTCGGGCACCTCAGGTGCGTTTTCGCTGAGCTCATAGGAAGGTGCCGGTGCCACTTCGGTTTCCGGTGCCTCAACCTCAGGGAAAGGAGGTTCTTCCGGGATTTTGATGGTTGTGGAACTGCGTTCCGAGTGAGGCTCGTCAAAAAGCATGGGAACAAAGATAACCGCCAGGGAAACGAGTACCAACGCCCCGATTATTCTCTGTTTCAATCCATCCACGTTACCAGGCTCCCATCTGTTGTGACTGCGCTGTTGTGACTGCGCCGCAAGAGACGCCTACCCGCAGATACTAACCGTCCGGCAGCCGGAACTCAAAGGCAGACCCACTGCTATGGACAAAGTTTAAGGCGACCGGGTCAGCCCCGGGGCTCATTTTCGTGAAGCAGAATTTCCCGGGCCTGTGCAACGGTGTAGAACGAACCGAAAACAACCACCAGATCATCCGCTGTCGCATTCGACAACGCTGCATCCAGGGCCTGCAGGACGGTTTCAGAAACGCTCACAGCCCTGAGTCCAGCGGCAGCCGCTCTGTCTTTCAGAGCCGCCCCGGAAAGCCCCCTGGGAACATCAAGCCCCGCCAGGTACCAGTGATCCACAACTCCGGCCATGGCCCTGCCAACGCCTTCAACATCCTTGTCGGCCAGCGCGGCATAAACGGCGCGAACCTCTTTACCAGGCGCTTTCAACCGCTCCAACTGGCCAGCCAGCCAGCCAGCCGCATGGGGGTTATGGCCCACATCAACAAAGATATCCGGGCTTTTTCCGAGCAACTCGAAGCGCCCGGGGACACTCACGGTGGCAAGCGTCCGTTCGATCGCTGGAATATCCAGCTCCGGCTCTAGACTTCGAATGGCCACTACTGCCGCAGCAACGCTTTTGACCGGCAATGGTCCGGCGGGCAAGCGAATTAGCTGCCCCGCATATTCCAGAGTCAGGCCGGAATTCGGCCCCTTGTCGTCCTTCTGCGGTGTCAGGTGATAATCCCGATCCAGCAATGCCAGATTGACTTTCTGCGCAGCAACCTGCTGAAGCACAGAACGGGGCGGATCATTGTCGGCATAAACGGCGGGAATCCCCGGCCGTAACACGCCGGCCTTCTCAAAGCCAATCACCTCCCGGTTATCGCCGAGAAAGGCAACGTGATCAATGTCCACCGATGTCAGTATGGCGAAATCGGCATCCAGAACATTAACCGCATCCAGGCGCCCGCCCAGACCGACCTCCAGAATCCAGTGATCCACACCGGCATTGGCGAATGCCACGAACGCCGCCAGAGTGCCAAATTCGAAATAGGTCAAAGAGACCTTTCCCCGGGCTGCTTCAACCGCCTCAAACGCCTTCACCAACTCTTCATCGGAGATGTCGACACCGTCCAGACGAACACGCTCGTTGTAGCTCTGGAGATGAGGCGACGTGTAGGCTCCGGTACGACGCCCCGCGGTTTGCAGCAGCGCCTCAACAACCGCAACCGCACTGCCCTTTCCGTTGGTACCGGCGACAGTGATGATGCGAGCTTCCGGTTTGCGCCGGAAAAGCCGGCGAAGCACTATCAGGACCCGGTCAAGCCCCAGGTCGATTTCGGTTGGGTGTATCGCCTCGAGGTAGGTAAGCCACTGATCAACGGTGGCACCAGCCCCCGGCGCGGCCGGAGGCTGGACAGAGCGATTACTCGGTGGGGGCATCGGTTTCCGGCTTTTCTGACACTTCAAACTCGATAGGGTCTTCCGTGCCCGGACGTTCCTGACCGGTGAACTTGGCCAGAACGTGAGCAATCCGCTCCCGCAGCTGGTGACGGTGGAGGATCATGTCTATTGCCCCGTGCTCCAGCAGGAACTCACTGCGCTGGAACCCTTCAGGGAGCTTCTCACGAACCGTCTGCTCAATGACCCGCGGCCCGGCAAAACCGATCAGCGCGTTGGGCTCGGCGATATTCAGGTCGCCCAGCATCGCCAGACTGGCGGAAACGCCGCCGAAGACCGGATCCGTCATGACCGAAATATAGGGGATTCCTTCCTGTTTCATGCGTTCCAGAACCGCCGCGGTTTTGGACATCTGCATCAATGACAGAATCGCTTCCTGCATTCGCGCGCCGCCACTGGCGGAGAAACAGACCAGAGGGATGCGGTGCTCCAGGGCAACGTTAGCCGCCTGAACGAATTTCTCGCCGACCACCTGGCCCATGGAACCGCCCAGAAAACCGAACTCGAAGGAGCAGGCAACGAGCGGAACACCCAGGGTGGTCCCCCTCATCGCAATCAGGGCGTCCTTTTCTCCCGTCGCCTTCTGGGCCTGGGACAGACGGTCCTTATAACGCTTGGTATCCTTGAACTTCAGTCGATCCCATGGCTCAAGTTCAGCCGAAATCTCTTCCCGGCCGTCTTCGTCAAGGAATACATCCAGGCGTCGACGGGCCGTAACCCTCAGGTGGTGATTACATTTCGGGCAAACATCGAGATTTTTCTCAAGCTCCGGCTTGTAGAGAAATGCGCCGCATTTCGGGCATTTCTTCCATAGCCCCTCCGGCACACCGGTTCTCTGCTTGGATTCCGAGCGAATCTTGCTCGGCATGATCTTGTCCAGCCAGTTACTCATGGTTTCATCCTGTCCTTTGATGCCTGTCTGGCCTCACCTCTTTGAATCAGGAGGCCAGGCTGTCCAGTGCTTCGCGCATCGGGTGGAGCAGATCCGTCAACGCTCGTTTGAGCTGGCCGGTATCTGCCTGATTTCTGGCTATTGTATCGACCAGGACACTGCCAACAATTACACCATCGGATACCCGACCCACTGCAGCAGCCGTTTCAGCATCCCGGATACCGAAGCCGACGCCCACGGGAAGCGCTGTCAGTTCGTGAATGTGGTTCACTTTTGCGGCAACCTCTTCCACGTTGATTGTGGCAGAGCCTGTCACACCCTTGATTGAAACATAGTACACATAACCGGAAGAGTGCTCACTGATTGCCCGAATTCGGTCATCGGTGGTGGTTGGTGCCAGCAAGAAGATAGCGTCGAGGTTGCGCTCGGTAAACAATGGAGCCACCTCGTCAGCCTCTTCCGGAGGCAGATCGACCGTCAGGATGCCATCCACGCCGGCATCTTTGGCCGCATCAGCGAATTTTTCATAGCCCATGGCCTCCATGGGATTCAGATACCCCATCAGAACCACCGGCGTGCTGTCGTCGGTCTTGCGGAACTCCTTGACCATGCCGATAACCTGCCGGAGGGACGTTCCATGCACCAGCGCCCGCTCGCAAGCCAGCTGAATGACGGGACCGTCTGCCATCGGGTCAGAGAACGGAACCCCCAGTTCAATAATGTCAGCGCCAGCTGCCACCAGGGTATGCATCAAATCTACCGTGACATCGGGATGCGGGTCACCGGCGGTAATGTAGGGAATAAGTGCCTTGCGACCTTGTCCTTTGAGGGTTTTGAGAACCCCTTCGATTCGGCTCATGCCTGCTCCTGTTGATTGTTCAGATCTCGATGCCTTCAAGCTTGGCAACTGTGTTGATGTCCTTGTCGCCGCGACCGGAGACATTGATGACTACGGTCTGGTCTTTGTCCATGGTTGCCGCCAGCTTGATGGCGTAAGCCACCGCGTGGGCGGTTTCCAGAGCGGGCATGATGCCTTCAACGCGGGTCAGCTTCCGGAACCCTTCCATGGCTTCATCGTCGGTTACCGAAACATAGTGGGCCCGGCCGATATCCTTCAGCCAGCTATGCTCTGGCCCAACTCCCGGGTAGTCCAGGCCGGCACTGACGGAATGGGTAGCAGCAATCTGGCCATTTTCGTCTTCCATCAGATAGGTTCGGTTACCATGCAGCACACCCGGCCGACCGGCACAGAGAGGCGCCGCGTGTTTACCGGTTTCAAGGCCCAGGCCACCGGCTTCAACCCCGTACAACTCCACGGATTCATCGCCGAGGAACGGATAGAACATACCTATTGCATTTGAACCACCGCCAACACAGGCAACCAGTGCGTCTGGCAATTTACCGGTTTTCTCAAGACACTGACGACGGGTTTCACGACCGATTACTGACTGGAAATCCCGTACCAGCATCGGATACGGGTGCGGCCCGGCCACCGTGCCGATGATGTAAAAGGTGTCATCAACGTGCGCGACCCAGTCCCGCATGGCGTCGTTCATGGCATCCTTCAGTGTTTTGGAGCCACTCTGCACGGAATGGACCTGAGCGCCCAGCAGCTTCATCCGGAACACGTTCAGAGACTGGCGCTGAACATCCTCGGCACCCATAAACACATGACACTCAAGCCCCAGACGGGCGCAGACCGTTGCAGTTGCAACGCCGTGCTGGCCGGCACCGGTCTCTGCAATAATCCGTTTTTTGCCCAGGAAACTGGCGAGCAGCGCCTGGCCAATAGTGTTGTTCACCTTGTGGGCGCCGGTGTGACAAAGATCTTCACGCTTGAGCCAGATCTGCGCACCGCCGGTCTCCCGGGTCAGACGCTCGGCAAAATAAAGAGGCGTGGGCCGGCCCACATAATCCGCCAGTTCCTTGTCGAATCGCGCCTGAAATTCCGGGTCTTTTTTGAGGCGGTTATATTCTTTCTCGAGCGTCATCAGGGAATCCATCAGAGTCTCGGAAACAAACCGCCCACCGAAAGCCCCGAAGTGACCCCGTGCGTCCGGCAGTGCGCTCAGCATTTCTTCAGTCAGTTTTACAGACACGGTGAACCTCTTTGATAAAATGAGAAATTTTCTGGAAATCCTTGATGCCTTTGTTCTGTTCGACGCCGCCGCTGACATCCACCGCCCACGGTTTCACCTGGTTTACTGCGGCAAATACGTTAGCAGATGACAACCCGCCGGCCAATATAAGCGGTAGTGGCCGGTCCTCCGGTATCAGGTCCCAGTTGAAGGCCCTTCCCGTACCGCCGTATTTTTCCGGATCCCAGGCATCTACCAGCAAACCGGCAGAGTCCCGAAACTCTTCAAAAGCGCGCTCAATCTGACCGGATTCCCGAACCCGGACAGCCTTGATCCAGCGGCGCCCGAATCCTGAGCAATAAGCAGCTGTTTCGTCGCCATGAAACTGCAGAAGATCAAGAGGGACCTTGTCGAGCACAGCCTCGACCTCCTGCTGAGAGGGATTCACAAACAGGCCGACAACGGATACAAATGCCGGGATTCGGCGGACAAGAGCCGCAGCCTGATCTGCGGTGACCGACCGGGGGCTTGGCCCATAGAAGACGAACCCCAGAGCATCCGCGCCGCATTCAATCGCCGCATCAACGTCCTCAGGGCGAGTCAGGCCGCAAATCTTTACGCGTGCGCTCATTGGCTCGGAACCCGTTGCTTGGGATGGATATGCGTGGGCTCAAGGGGGCGGTTTTCGGCCCGACTGAACCACGGCCTCAAAAAACCCGGACCACACTCGGCAGCAGGCAAACCGAACTCTTCGGGATAACCTACATCAACCAGATACAGACCATGAGGAGGCGCGGTAACACCGGCGACGGTCCGGTCCCTGGCAGCCAGTATCTCATGAATCCACTCTACTGAATGCTTCCCTGAACCCACCGCCATCAACGCCCCTGCAATATTCCGCACCATATGATGCAAAAATGCGTTGGCCTGCACATCTATTACGACAAAATTGCGTTTCCGGGTTACCGAGATCCTCTCCAGAAAACGGATCGGTGTCCGGGACTGGCAGCCGGCTGCACGGAAAGACGAAAAATCGTGCTCACCTGCCAGCGCCTGTGCCGCCTCATGCATTCGCTCGGCATCGAGAGGGCGGAACGTCCAGCTCACCTGTCCCCGTTGAATACCGGGGCGAACCGGGTGGTTGTAGATGATGTAACGATAGCGGCGGTATGTGGCGGAAAAACGGGCGTGGAAATCGCCATCACCATTCCCGGCCCAGTGCACGGCAATATCATCAGGCAACGCAGTATTGATCCCCATTACCCAGGACCGGAGGTTCCGAACGGAAGGCGTATCGAAATGGACAATCTGGTAACTGGCGTGGACACCGGCGTCTGTGCGCCCGGCACAAACCAGATCCACGGGGTGGTCGGCGACCTTTGCGACCGCCTTGGTCAATTCAGCTTCGACCGACCGGACGCCGGATTTCTGGAGCTGCCAGCCGTGGAAACTTCGACCATCGTATTCAAACGCAAGCGCGACGCGCCCCGCACCGATGGCGTTATCCGTGGTGAGTTGCTGGGTTTCAAGAAACAAGGGCGAATCCGGGAAGTATGTTTCTGTAAAAACAAAGCGCCGGCTTGATGCCGGGAATCAACCCGGCGGCCGGCGCTTGCTGCCTGTCAGACCCGATTATAACGGATCAGGACAGATTTTTAAGGAGATCTTGTGCCTCCACTTTCTGATCTTCGTCACCTTCCAGGGCAACCTCTTCGAGGATGTCCCTGGCGCCATCAGCGTCACCCATCTCGATGTAGGCCCGCGCAAGGTCGAGTTTGGTGGCAGCCTCATCGGTGCCGGCAAGGAAATCAAAGTCGTCGTCATCCCCAAGATCGTCCTCGTCAATATCTGCAACGGACGAACGGGAAGACTCCTCGGCGACCTCATCGGATGCCATCGGCAAGTCCAGATCTTCATCTGATGTCTTATCAACATCAGTCGAAAGGTCCTGGCCTTCAAGGTCATCTGCTACGCCCTGCTGCTCAAGCTCCTCGACGCTCTCAACTGTCTCTTCAGGACCAGCTTCTTCGGTATCGCCCAGAACGTCACCTTCCGCGAGGGTGTCCTCAAGGCCCAGCTCCTCATCCAGGGAAGCGACCTCTTCCTCATCGTGATTCGCCGAATCCGCGGAATCGGAGAACTCTTCCATCAGCGCCAGGTCTTCATCTGACACATCCAGCTCAAGGTCATCCAGCGAAGATTCTTCCATCTCGCTGCCGCCCAGCTCGTCCTCTTCACCGGCCACCTTATCGAGCTCGGCATCAAGCTCATCAAGGAAGGACTCATCCAGAGAATCGATATCTGCTTCGGCGTCTTCTTCAGACAGTCTGACGTCATCGGCGGCTTCGCCTGACGCACTCGCTGGCGCCTCTTCTTCCAGATCACCCTCATCAAGCTCCAGACTCAGGTCTTCTTCAATTTCATCAGACTTGATTTCAGTGTCAGAGGATTCATCAAGATCCATCTCGAACTCTGAGGACATATCCCATTCACCGGATTCTTCAGACTCAGGCGTTTCTTCCGTAGCAGTCTTTTCTTCTCCGGATTCCAGTTCGAGGCCTGACAGGTCGTATTCAATCAGGTCGTCCTTGCTCTCTTCTTTCTGATCTGCAGATTCTTCAGGTTCAGACACTTGCGGTTCTTCAAACTCATTGAGGTCAAAGTCTGAAAGATCAGAATCGAAGTCACCGAATTCGTTCTCGGCCGGCTCTTCCTGCTCCGAATCGAACTGATCCGCCAAGAGTTCCTCTGATGCAGGTTTATCTTCATCATGCCCCGAGTCGCCACCCATCTCTTTTCCGGACTCGTAAGAGGTGGCGAAGGAGTCTGAGCGAAGCTGTGATTCAAGGTCATCGATGCTGGGCATGGACTCCGCTTCTTCCAGTCTCGCCCGCAACTCGTTCGCTGTCGTCAGGGCTTCTTCCTCATCCAGTGCCTTAATCTCACCAAACTGCTTTTCAAAGGACTCACGATCCTTTGTATCGGCATATACACCCAACAACTTCAGACGCAGATCAGTGCGGCTCGGCTCACGGGAGATTGCCGTTTCCAGCGTCTGTGCTGCCTGATCGTGGCGGCCATACGCAATATAGGTGTCTGCTTCTTCGAGGGCGTCACTGGCGGCTGACTCCTGATCGTCCTCTTCCAGGTTCAGATCAAAGGAATCTGAACCTTCCTCCGGTTCACTGTTCAACTGTTCATAAAACGCCTTTTCCCGGTTCGCATTGCGACGGGCAAGGAGCAGCAGCAACAACAGAAGAATGATCAGGCCACCCCCGAGGGCAATCTGGTACATCGGGTTGTTGGTGATCGCATCAATAACATTACCCGGGAAACCCTTGTCCGCAGCAGGAGCCTGAGGCGCCGGCTTTGGTGCCGGCTCTGCAGCCTGCGAGGGCTGAGAGACTGCCGGAGCTGGCTCCGGCTCGGTAACGTCGCCACTGGGTTCTCCAGAGGTGTCGTCGGCACCGGCCGTCCCGGATTCGTCCGTGGCCGTGGCCATGGCTTCCCCGGTATCGTCACCGGCCTCCGCCATGACCAGCTCATCGGATGGCGAGGCAGCATCGGCAGCCGCGTCTTCCGGTGCATCTTCAGTTCCCGCCATTTCAGCGGTTTCCGATCGAGGTTCGGCCTGATCACCGGACAGGGTGGGCTCACCCTCTCCAATGGCATTTTCATCCGCAGCGGCAGTTTCTTCCTGGGGTGTTGCGCCCTCAGTAGGCGCAGCGCCGGCATCCGCGGTTTCACCGGAGGCAGTCTGCTCCGATGCGTCAGCCCCGGCTACCTGTTGCATCTCAGCAAGCTGGGTATTTTTCAGTTCAAGCAGACGCTGGAGTGTCTGCACCTGATCCTGAAGATCTTCGACCCGGCTGTTCAGCTCTGTATTTTCACGCCGTGCGCTTTCCAGTTCTTCCATAGCAACGGCGGTGCCGGCATCAGCGCCACCGGGCAGCTGCCCATCCCCGCCGGCCGAGCCGCCTTCGGAAGTGTCGCGACCGGATTCCTCAGAGACAACCAACTTCAGCTCATCACCCCCTGCAGCCGATTCCTGGGCCACAGGTTGCTGTTGCTGGCTTGCAGTGGCGTCAACGGTACGCTGGGGAGACTGAAATTCCTGATTCTGCTGGCTGACGATCCGCGTTGCCTGAGCGCGCGTCCGGCTCTGAATCTGGTCGATGGAGGGTATACGGAGCACTTCGCCGCGCTTCAGGCGGTTGATGTTGTTGCTGATGAAGGCATCCGGATTCAGGTCCTGTATTGCAAGCATGACCTGCTGAGTGGAAACGCTGTCATCGGGGCGGACACTGGAAGCAATCGTCCACAGGGTATCGGATGGCCCGGTTGGCCCAAAGGTATCTGCCTGATATCCCGTGCCCAATGACCGCTCTGCCTGCGACTGGCGGCGCACGGACTCCTGGCTACGGGTTACTGCTGGCTGCCGGGCTGTTTCGGTGGAAGCCGCCGCGGGTACGTTAAGCTGCTCCTGAACCCCCGACTCTTCCGCATACACAGGCGGATCAACGAGGACTGCGTATTCACGCATCAACCGACCGCTCGGCCAGGTCATTTCCAACAGAAAATTGAGGTACGGCTCTCTCAGGGGCTCACGCGAGGAAACGTTGACAGCGAGACTGCCATCGTTACGGGTTACCACCTGGAACCTGAGCTTGCTTAGAAACTGGTTGCGATCCAGCCCCACCCGCTCGTACGCCTGTTCTGAAGCAATGTTGACGAATACGTCCACTGGATTAATGCCACGGCTCTGGGGCAGAACGATCTCTGCATCCAGTGGCTCATTCAGATAGGACTGAAGTTCAATTTCACCCAGCCCAAGGGCCTGTGCGACGCCGGATCCAAGCCCTCCCGCCAGAGCCAGGGCAACCGCAAGCTTGCGTACCTTCATGCTTTTTCCTTTCCAGTCTCCGTTATTCGTTACTGCTCTTTTTCAAACAGAATCGGACGAGGTTGGATGACTTCCGTCTGGATAGTTCTAGTTATTATGTGTTCTTTTTAATATTCAGCCCGGCAAGTATTGTTGATAAAACCTCTTTTATCAATCGATCAGCCGCAATCCTTGCACCATTTTTTTATCAATCGCGTGGAACTGCCTAGCGCTCTTGAAAATAACAGGGGCGGAGGCTGAAATCAGCCTCCGCCCCCTTACCGGATTACTGAAACCGGACACAGTTGGCATTTATTGCCTCTGTGTAACAAATCTTAACGCTCCTGAAGGATTCGGAGCATACGGCGCAGCGGTTCGGCAGCACCCCAAAGCAGCTGATCACCCACTGTGAACGCGGAGATATACTCCGGCCCCATTGCCAGCTTGCGGATGCGACCGATGGGCACACTCAGGGTGCCGGTAACCTTGGCCGGGGTCAGTTCCTCAATAGTCGCATCGCGATCATTAGGAATAACCTTCACCCAGTCATTGGCTTTCGCCAATATCGACTCGATTTCCGAAACCGGCAGGTCCTTCTTCAGCTTGATGGTCAGTGCCTGACTGTGGGAGCGCATGGCGCCAATCCGCACGCAGATACCATCAATAGGAATCGGGTTGTCCGAACGACCAAGAATCTTGTTGGTCTCCACACCGGCCTTCCACTCTTCCTTGCTCATGCCGTTATCGAGTTGCTTGTCGATAAACGGAATCAGACTACCGGCCAGCGGTACCTGGAAGTGTTCGGTCGGAAAACCCTCAGAGCGCATGGTTTCGGTCACCTTCCTGTCAATCTCGAGGATTGCGGAAGACGGATCGTCCAGCTCGGATTTCACGCTGTTGTTGAGCTGACCCATCTGGTTCAGCAATTCACGCATGTTCTGCGCGCCTGAACCGGAAGCCGCCTGATAGGTCATGGGGGATACCCATTCGATCAGGTCCTGCTCCAGCAGGCCGCCGAGAGCCAGCATCATCAGGCTTACGGTGCAGTTACCACCAATGAAGTCCTTTACGCCCTTATCCAGCGCCGCATCAATGACATTGCGATTGACCGGATCAAGAACAATCACCGAATGGTCTACCATCCGGAGTGTGGACGCTGCATCAATCCAGTAACCTTCCCAGCCTGCGTCGCGTAGCTTCTGATAAACCGGACCAGTGTAATCACCGCCCTGGCAGGTCACGATTACGTCCATGGTTTTCAGAATCTCGACATCAAACGCGTCCTGAAGAGGGGGCACGTCCTCCTTGCCTACATCCGGTGCCGGCTTGCCGGCCTGGGATGTGGTGAAAAAGACCGGTTCGATATCGGCGAAATCGTTTTCTTCACGCATGCGCTGCATGAGGACCGAGCCCACCATGCCACGCCAACCTACAAGTCCAACTCGCTTCATGTGCGATCTTTAGACCTCGTTTTATGCCTGCCCGCAGCCTTTATCGCCGGCAGGGACAGGATGGATGATCCCGCGGAAACTGCATCCCGTTGCCGTCGGGTCTCGAATACACTGTTTTTCAGAAGCGCTGATTATAACGCAGCAAGTACTGCCTCGCCCATCTCCCGGGTTGAGACCTTCTTCGCACCTTCAGACATGATGTCTGCCGTACGTAGTCCCTGATCCAGCACCTTGCTGACAGCGGCTTCAATCGCCTCAGCTGCGGCTTCCTCGTTAAGACTGTACCGCAACATCATTGCAGCACTGAGGATAGTAGCCAGCGGATTGGCAATACCCTGGCCGGCAATATCCGGCGCCGAACCATGACAGGGCTCGTACATACCCTGCTTTTCGGAGTTCAGCGACGCCGATGGCAACATGCCAATGGAGCCGGTGAGCATAGCCGCTTCGTCCGAAAGAATATCACCAAACATGTTGCCAGTCACAATCACATCGAACTGCTTGGGTGCACGAACCAGCTGCATGGCGGCATTATCTACGTACATGTGGGACAGCTCCACATCAGGATATTCCCGGCGCAGATCGTTCATGATTTCCCGCCACAGAACAGTCACTTCCAGCACATTGGCCTTGTCGACTGAGCACAACTTTTTACCCCGCTGTTGCGCTGCCTCAAAAGCAACACGGCCTATACGACGAATTTCCGATTCTGTATAGGCGTAGGTGTTGTAGCCCTGACGCTCGCCACTTTCCAGTTCGCGAACGCCGCGCGGCTGACCAAAATAGATGCCGCCGGTCAGTTCCCGGACAATCATGATATCCAGGCCGGATACCACTTCCGGCTTCAGAGACGACGCGGAGGCCAGCTGCGGATAAAGGATGGCCGGGCGCAGATTGGCAAACAGCTCCAGGTTGGAACGCAATCCGAGCAGGCCTTTTTCCGGACGCTGGGCCATCGGCAGACTGTCCCACTGAGGGCCACCAACGGCGCCCAGCAGAATGGCATCCGCCTTCCTGGCCTTTTCCAGGGTCTCCTCCGGTAACGGGCTGTCGGTTGCATCAATCGCAGCCCCACCCACCAGGCCGGATTCGAAGCCCAGGCCCAGGTTGAACTGATCGTTGATCTTGTGAAGTACCTTTTCTGCTTCCGCCACGATTTCCGGGCCAATACCGTCACCGGGGAGCATTAATACTGTTCTGGACATAGCGTTTCCTTGCAAGACTCTTTTTCTTCGGATTTAGCTGCTGGCGCCAAACAACCAGGGCGCGGTTTTACGACGGCTGTCTTCATAGGTTTTGATTGCATCCGCATCTTCCAGCGTAACTCCGATATCGTCCAGGCCGTTAAGCAGACAATGCCGGCGGAAGTCATCGACCTCAAAACTGAACGTCTCACCGGACGGTGTGGTCACCGTCCTGGCTTCAAGATCCACAGACAGCTGATAACCTTCATTCTGCTCCACTTCCCCAAACAGCTGATTAACAATTTCTTCTGGCAGAACAATAGGTAACAAACCATTCTTGAAGCAGTTATTATAAAAGATATCGGCAAAACTCGGGGCAATAATCACCCGGAAACCAAAATCCTCCAGCGCCCAGGGCGCGTGCTCGCGGCTGGACCCACAACCAAAATTGCGACGAGCCAAAAGTACGCTGGCATTCTTGTATCTGTCCTGATTCAGAACAAAATCCGGATTGATGGGACGCTCGGAGCAATCCTGATCCGGCCTGCCCTCGTCCAGGTACCGCAATTCATCAAACAGGTTCGGGCCGAAGCCGGTGCGCTTGATGGATTTCAGAAACTGCTTGGGAATAATCATGTCCGTATCCACATTGGAACGGTCCATGGGGGCTACAACGCCCTGATGTTGCGAAAATGCGCGCATGGTTCTCTCCTGTGGATCAGTTCATCAACTCACGAACATCAACGAAATGGCCAGTCACCGCAGCGGCGGCCGCCATAGCCGGGCTCACCAGGTGGGTGCGCCCACCAAAACCCTGACGACCCTCGAAGTTCCGGTTTGAAGTGGAGGCACAATGCTCGCCCTGGCCTAACTTGTCCGCATTCATGGCCAGACACATGGAGCAACCCGGGTCACGCCATTCCAACCCGGCTTCGAGAAAGATCTTGTCCAGACCTTCCTGCTCTGCCTGTGCTTTCACCAACCCGGAACCCGGAACCACCATAGCCTGCTTCAGGGTCGGAGAAACCTTCCGGCCTTTCACCACCGCTGCCGCTTCACGCAGATCCTCGATACGGCTGTTGGTACAGGAGCCAATAAATACCCGGTCCAGCTTAATTTCAGTGATCGGCATATTCGGCTCCAAACCCATGTATTTCAGCGCCCGTACGATACCTTCACGCTTGATCGGATCCGCCTCCTTCTCAGGATCCGGCACATGGCCTTCGACCCCGACAACCATTTCCGGTGAGGTGCCCCAGCTGACCTGCGGCTGGATTTCCGAGCCTTCCAGCTCAACAACCTTGTCAAATACCGCATCGTCGTCGCTGCGCAGGCTACGCCAGTACTCAACCGCCGCGTCCCATTGCTCGGCTTTCGGCGCAAACGGGCGTCCGCGCACGTAATCAATGGTGGTGTCGTCCACAGCAACCATGCCAACACGGGCACCCGCCTCGATGGACATGTTGCAGATGGTCATACGGCCTTCCATGCTCAAACCACGGATGGCCTCGCCGCCAAACTCAATGGCATGACCGGTGCCACCGGCCGTTCCGATCTTGCTGATAATGGCCAGAACAACATCCTTGCCGGTCACTCCCGGTCCAAGCTTGCCGTTCACCCTCACCAGCATGTTCTTCATCTTCTGCTGAACCAGGCACTGGGTCGCCAGCACATGCTCAACTTCACTGGTACCGATACCATGAGCCAGACACCCAAAGGCGCCGTGGGTAGAGGTGTGGGAGTCACCACAGACAATGCTCATACCCGGTAAAGTGGCGCCCTGCTCTGGCCCGATCACGTGGACGATGCCCTGGCGCTGATCCTTGATTTTGAACTCAAGAATGCCGAACTCATCGCAGTTCTTGTCGAGGGTTTCCACCTGAATCCGGGATACCGGGTCGACGATGCCTTCCACGCCCCGTTCACGGTCGGTGGTCGGTACGTTGTGATCCGGGGTGGCAATGTTGGCATCAATCCGCCACGGCTTCCGCCCGGCCAGCCGCAGGCCTTCAAATGCCTGAGGCGAGGTAACTTCGTGCAGTAACTGGCGATCAATGTAAATCAGCGCGGAGCCGTCGTCCCGCTGTTTGACGAGGTGATCGTCCCACAATTTGTCGTATAAGGTCTTGCCCGCCATGGTTCTCTCTCACTCTCTGGGGGTTTCTGGTTATCAGATTCGATGTCCCCATCTTACCGCCTGGGCATGGATAACCTCAATTCATGTTTTTTATCTTTGGCATCCTTTTTGGTTATACTTTGGTGAAGGTCGCGGATGGGTATAACGGTTTCAAAACACGCCAACAAGCACGTCCATGTGGGCTCGTTTCGGGCCGTCCATGGCCCTCAACGGTTTTGAAACCGTTATACCCATCCACTCCCCGAAACTCAGAGGACTCCTCAACTGCTCGGGGCGCAGGCAGGGACAGGCTTTCCAAAACCGTGGAGCGCCAGGGATGGCGCGACCGAGCCCTACAGGGACGTATTCACGGGCGTGTTTTGGAAAGCCTGTCCCTGCCTGCAACCTCCTCCAAAGTTTCAGGCTAAAAGGACCGTTTCCGTGGACTCGAACGCATTAAAAGCCTTCCTGACAATCGTAGATCAGGGCTCATTCTCAGAAGCCGCAGAAACCCTGCACCTGACACAGCCGGCTATCTCCAAACGCCTGGCCTCCCTGGAAAACCAGCTCGGCACCACCCTGATCGACCGCAGCCACCGCCAGATCAGGCTGACCGATGCCGGCAGCCGTTTGCTTCCTCATGCCCGTAGAATCCTCGACGAAATCCACAATGCCCGGATTGCCCTGTCCCCGGATTCGGGACAGGTGGAAGGCGAACTACAGATCATTGCCAGCCACCACATCGGGCTACACCACTTGCCAAACTGGCTGCGGCGATTCAAACGGGAATACCCGCAGGTTTCCATCAATCTGCAATTCATGGAATCCGATGCGGCTTATGAGCAGATGCGCAAACGAAATGCGGAACTGGCTTTTGTTACCCTGAGCGATAGCATGGAGCCCAACTTCAAGGTATTCGCCCAATGGCCGGATCCCATGGTGTTTGTGGCAGGAGTTGAGCATCCGCTTGCGGCGCAAAGTAAACCGGCGCTTTCAGACCTTGCCGACCACCCTGCGCTACTGCCGGACACCACAACAGCCACCTACCGGGTAGTCAGCCGGTTGTTCCTGGAAGCCAACCTTCACCTGAACCCTCAGATGCCAACCAATTACCTGGAAACCCTGAAAATGATGACCAGTGTCGGCCTTGGCTGGAGCGTTCTGCCCCTGCGGATGGTCGACGACAGCCTTCGCGTGCTGGAAGTAAACAGGCCCGTTTCCCGGGTTCTCGGCGGCATAGGCCTCACGGGCCGGCAGCTAAGTAATGCGGCAAAGGCATTCCTGGCAATAGTACAGGAAGAGGAAGGCGCCTGAATTTCAGACTTCACCATGGATCGGCGGTGGCCGAAGGCCGCGCCAGGTAATCACGATCGCAATCGCCATGGCCGCGGCACCGCCCCAGAATGCCGCGGACGTACTGAAACCATCCACCAGAAAACCGGACAGCCACGCCCCCAGTGCACCACCGGCGCCAAATGTCAGACCGCTATACAGCGCCTGCCCCTGGCCATGGTGATGCTTTCCGAAAAAGCCCTGGATGTATTGAACCGAAATGGCATGAAGTGCGCCGTAGGAAGCAGCGTGGAGCAACTGCGCAAACAGCAGCACCGCCAGCACATCGGTCACCTCGGCAATCAGCACCCAACGAATCATGGTAAGCGTAAGCGCACCGATTGCAATCTGCCGAATGGTAAAATTCCGGGTCAACCGGTGCATAACCAGAAACAGCGCAATTTCCGCCACAACACCCAATGACCACAATAGCCCGATCGCCAACTTGCCGTAACCGTGCTGCGCCAGGTGAATGCTGAAAAAGGTGTAATAGGCGCCGTGGGACACCTGAAGCAGAAAATTCATCAGGAAAAACGTCACCACCGCCGGGTGAGTAATAATCGCCTTGAGACTGCCTTTCGGTGCCGGTGGCTTCCGCTCCCCCCGCTCAGCAGGCAACAAAAACGCGGATATGGCTATTCCCGCGAACACCGGCAACAACAACCAGGGCAGATTCCGGATCGGCACCAGCTCCAGCAAACCACCCACCAACGCCACCGCCCCGATAAACCCGACCGACCCCCAAAGCCGAACCTTGCCGTACTTCTCTTTGTTCTTGCCAAGGGTGCGGAGCGTGATCACTTCATACAACGGGAGAATGGCATTCCAGAAAAAGGTAAACGCCAGCATCACCAGCAGCAGCCCGTAAAAGCCCGGTTCCAGCAACACGCCGGCAAAAAACAACGAACCGGTAATTGCCCCGAACCGAACCAGCCGCACCCGCTGGCCAGTTCGGTCCCCAATCCAGCCCCAGATACTGGGTGCAACGATCTTGGTCAGCTGAATCGTCGCCATCAACGTGGCAATTTGCAAATAGGAAAATCCCTGTCCTTCGAGATACAGGGACCAATAAGGAAGTAGCCCGCCAAGCAGGGCAAAAAACCAGAAATAGAGATTGGAAAGTCGAAAGTAAATGGCAAACCTCTTTCAGACTATCGAAAGGCCATGGCGTCAGGGCCCGGGCTGGGCGCCCGGAAATGGGTAGCGCCAGAGGTGGCGCTACCAAGCCCTACAGGGATGATTCACGGCCGCTTTTTAAAGGGGCACTCCCCCGGATGCGTTACTCCAGCCGTTAGTCCCCCAGGAGTCACCTACTTCCACGCGGTCGGGTTGCGCTGTCAGGCGTACTTTATCATCACATGGCGCACAGTGGTGTAGTCCTCTAGCGAGTACATGGACATGTCTTTACCGTAGCCGGATTGCTTCATGCCGCCATGGGGCATTTCATTGACCAGCATAAAATGGCAGTTAACCCAGGTACAGCCATAACGCAGTCGTGACGACACATCCATGGCGCGGCTGACGTCATTGGTCCAGATGGACGAGGACAACCCGTATTCCGAGTTGTTGGCCCAGGCGACCACATCATCGGACTCGTCAAAGCGGGTCACAGAAACTACAGGACCGAAGACCTCACGCCGCACGATTTCATCGTCCTGGCGGGCGCCGGCAATGACTGTGGGCTGGTAGTAGAATCCCGGGCTCTCCGGCTTGCCATTGCCTCCGCCGGTGGTGACTTCCATATGAGGGTGCTCCGCCGCCCGTTCCACAAAACTGGCCACCCGCTCCCGCTGGCGTTGAGAAATCAGAG
Organism: Marinobacter guineae; assembly: GCF_002744735.1. Lineage (GTDB taxonomy): Bacteria > Pseudomonadota > Gammaproteobacteria > Pseudomonadales > Oleiphilaceae > Marinobacter > Marinobacter guineae. Next base: position 304,143 of record NZ_KZ319339.1, read on the forward strand.
GAGGAATCTCGTTTTCGTCATCATTGCTGCGATCGTAGACGATGCTTGCAGCGGCATCAGTCAGCTCCGCTACCAGCCGATCGTAGATGCCGGCACCGGCGTAGACCCGGCAGGCGGCGGTACAGTCCTGGCCGGCATTGAAGTAACCAAAGGTGCGCACCCCCTCGATTACCGCGTCGAGATCGGCATCGTCATAGACAATCACGGGGGCCTTGCCCCCCAACTCCAGGTGAGTCCGCTTGACGCTCTTTGCGGCGTTAGTGAGGATCTTCTTCCCGGTGGCAATATCCCCGGTCAGTGACACCATGTCCACCTCGGGATGGGTTACCAGGGCATTGCCCACGCTTTCCCCCCGCCCCAGCACAATATTCAGCACCCCCGGAGGCAGCACTTCAGCGGCCACCCGGGCCAGCAGCAGGGAAGTCAGCGGCGTCTGCTCCGAGGGCTTGAGCACCACCGTGTTGCCGGCGGCCAAGGCGGGGCTGATCTTCCACGCAGCCATCATCAATGGATAGTTCCAGGGCGCGATGGTTCCCACCACCCCTACCGCCTCACGGCGGATCATGGAGGTATGACCTTCCATGTACTCACCGGCCGCACTGCCCTGCAGGCAGCGCGCGGCCCCGGCGAAATAGCGCAGGCAATCCACCACCGCCGGAATTTCCTCTGCCAGCACGATGTGGTAAGGCTTGCCGCAGTTGAGGGCCTCAAGCGCGGCAAATTCCTCACTCATCTGCTCAATCCGGTCCGCCAGCCGCAGCAGCAAGGTGGAACGTTCGCCCGGCGTGCTTCGGGACCAGCCCGAAAAGGCCTTGCGGGCAGCAGTCACAGCCTGGTGCACCTGCTCGTCGGTGGCCTCCTGCAACCCCAGGATTTTGGTACCGGTACGCGGGTTTAGTATGGGTTCCTCGGGACCGTCTCCGTGCACCAGCGAGTTGCCGATGAGCATCCGGATATCTCGGGGCAACTGTCCCCGGAACTGACCGTTTGTATTGGACATCATGGTTTCCTCGTCGTTGTCGCCGGCCCGCCCTACTTGCCTTGGCCGGCGATGGTTTCGCTGCCGCGGGTGAAGTAGTAGGCCATCAGAATGGGTAGAAAGGTTATGATCACTACAAATACTGCCACCACGTTGGTGACCGGCCGCTGCCTTGGGCGCACCAGTTCGCTGAGCATCCAGATCGGCAGGGTCTCCTGCTGACCGGCCGTGAAAGTGGTGACAATGACCTCGTCAAAGGACAGGGCAAAGGCGAGCATGCCTCCTGCCAGCAGTGCGGTGGCCAGATTGGGCAGCAATACGTGGCGAAAGGTCTGGAAGCTGTTGGCGCCCAGATCCAGAGACGCCTCCAGCAAGGACGGCGACGTTCGCCGCAGGCGCGCGACCGCGTTGTTGTAGACCACCACCACACAGAAGGTGGCGTGCCCCAGCACTATGGTCCAGAAAGAGAAAGGAATGCTGGCAATGTCAAAGGCCGAGCGCAGGGCAATGCCGGTCACCACGCCTGGCAGCGCAATGGGCAGGATTATCAAAAGCGACAGAGCTTCCCGTCCGAAGAAACGGGTGCGGGCAACGGCGGCCGCAGCCAGGGTTCCCAGTACAATAGCGGCGCCGGTGGCAATGCAGGCAATCTTCAGGGAAAGCATGAAAGCATCCCAGATATCCTGGCGCTCCCACGCCACGGAGAACCATTTCAGGGTGTAGCCCGGGGGCGGAAACTGATAGCTTTTTTCTTCCGTGGTGAAAGCGTAGAGAAAAATCAGCACCAGTGGCAGGTGCAGAAACAGCAGACCCGCGATCGCCGCCAGTTTCAGGCGCCGGGGTGCACCGGAACGGTTAAAGCGCATTGAAGGCCCCCATACGTTTGGCAATCCATAGATAGATGGCCATCACCACGATAGGTACCATGGAGAAGGCTGCGGCCATGGGCAGGTTGCCCGCCGTGCCCTGGTGCACATACACCGCCTGACCGATGAACAGGCGTGACGACCCGACGATCTGGGGTGCAATGTAGTCCCCCAGTGTCAGTGAAAAGGTGAAAATGGAGCCGGCGACAATACCCGGGAGCGCAAGAGGGAAAATAATCTTGCGGAAGGTCTGACCGGGGCGGGCGCCCAGGTCACCGGAGGCATCCAGCATGGAAACGGGTACCCGCTCCAGGGCTGCCTGTATCGGTAGGATCATGAATGGCAGCCACAGATACAGGAATACCAGGAAGGTGCCAATATAACTGAAGGTCAGCGACGGCCCACCAATGACCGGCAGCGACAGCAGCGCCTCGACCAGAGGACTGAGGCCAACCTTACTGACACCCCAGTTGAGCACCCCCTCGTTGGCCAGGATCAGTTTCCATGCGTACACCCGCACCAGGTAGCTGGACCACAGCGGCAGCATTACCGCAATAAAGAACAGCCCCTTCACCCAGCCCCGGGCATAGCGGGCCGCATAGTAGGCTATGGGGAAAGCGATCATGGCGGAAGCCACCGTCACTGTCGCCGCCATCAGCACAGTGCGCAGCACAATATCCAGATTCGATGGCCGCAGCAGCTCCAGATAGGTTTTGAAAGTGAACTCCCTGACGATCCGCCCGGAAAACTCGTCGATGGAGTAGAAACTCTGCACCAGCAGGGCCAGTAGCGAGCCCACATACACCACCCCGATCCAGAGCAGGGGTGGGCCCAGCAACAGCGCCAGCAGAATCGCCGGGCGGCGATAGAACAGATCCGACAGACGCCCCAGAACGCCGCCGCGGAACAGGGTTAGGCTCGCATCCCGGGTGTTCATACGTGCTTCATCCCGTGCATGTCATCGAGATGCCAGCGGGCATGAGCCATCCGGCCCACCACGGGCTCGACGCCCACAGCCGGCACCGCCAGGGCCAGTTCGGCACCCTTGACCGCGAGAACACAGCGGCGGGTAGCACCTTGGTACTGCACGTGGCGCACTTCGCCGGTGACAGTAATGGTGTCCGCTTCATCCGTAAGACCCTCTGGCACCAGACGGATCTTTTCGGGGCGCAGACTCCAAAGTCCGGAGGGAGCGCCAATGCGCTCACAGAAAGCCGGCTCCAGGATATTCGAGGAGCCCACGAAATCAGCAACAAAACGGGTCTCGGGACGCTCGTAGATATCCACAGGACTTCCCACCTGTACCACCCTGCCTTCATTGAACACTGCCACCCGGTCACTCATGGACAGGGCCTCACCCTGATCATGGGTGACAAACACGAACGTAATCCCCAGCTCCCGTTGCAGGGACTTGAGCTCAACCTGCATCTGCTCCCGCAGTTTCAGGTCCAGAGCCCCCAGGGGCTCATCCAGCAGCAGCACCTTGGGGCGGTTGATCAGCGCCCGGGCCAGGGCCACACGCTGGCGCTGGCCTCCGGACAACTGTCCGGGCTCCCGATGGACGAATTCCGACAGCCGCACCAGTTCAAGCATCTCTTCCGCCTGGCGGCGGCGCTCCTTTTTGCCTACACCACGAATCATCAGTCCGTAGGCAACGTTGTCCACAACATTCATATGTGGAAACAGAGCGTAATCCTGAAATACCGTATTGACCGAGCGGCGATAGGGAGGAACCCCGTCTACCCGCTCCCCGAAAATGATAATGTTGCCGGCGGTGGGCTGTTCGAAGCCTGCCACCAGCCGCAGGCAGGTGGTCTTGCCGGAGCCGGACGGGCCCAGCATGCCGAAGAATTCACCTTCATGAACTGTCAGGTCCACCTTATCCACTGCCTTGACCGCATCGAAGTGGCGGCTAACACCGGCCAGACTGACTGCGACTGGAGACGATGCCTCCCGGCTTGGCGACACTTGGCGGGTAGTTTCTGGCATGGAGATAAACACCGTTTTTTGTTGCATTAAGAACTCTCCGACCCGGTACCACAGCGGTGCTGCCGGATACCGGGCCCTGTTTTTCTAGCGGCCGCCGAGAATAGCGATGTAATCAGTGACCCAGCGGTAGTAAGGGACGCAGCCAGCAGGGTCACTGCAGCTGGAGACCGGAGTGCGCCAGAAGCTGATGCGCTCGAAGTTCTGCAGACCGTTAGTCTCGCAGCCGTTCTCGCCCAGCAACTCGTTGTCTTTGCAGGCTTCCAGGACCACAGGCACTGAGCCGAACCAGGACGCCAGATCCCCCTGCAGTTTCGGGTTCAGGGAATGCTCCATCCACTTGTAGGCGCAGTTGGGATTGGCGGCCTCGGAGTGCATCATGGTTGTATCGGCCCAGCCAGTGGCGCCCTCTTTCGGGATCACCGTGGCCACAGGCTCACCCTGGGCCTTGAGGATGTTTGCCTGGAAAGGCCAGGCGGAGGAGGCAATCACGCCCTCATTGGTAAAGTCATCGATCTGCACAAAGGCATCGTGCCAGTAGCGGCCTACGAGTTTGCGCTGCTCTCGCAGCAGATCGAGTACCGCTTTGTACTGCTCCGGGTTGAGCGCATAAGGGTCGTCAATGCCCAACTCAGGCTGATGAAACTTCAGATACAGCGCGGCATCTGCAATGTAGATTGCGCCATCGAACGCCTGCACCCGGCCCACATTGGAGGTGCCATCCGGCAATTCCATTTCTTCAAATACCACGCGCCAACTGGTGGGTGGTTGGTCCTTGAAGGTCTCGGTATTGTACATCAGCACATTGGCGCCCCACTGATAGGGCACTCCGTAGTGGACACCGTCCACGGTGTGCCAGGGCGATTCCTTCAGGCGCTCATCGATGGTGTCCCAGCTGGGTATCAAATCGGTGTTGATGGGCTGAACCCGGTCACCCATGATAATGCGCAGGGAGGCATCCCCGGAGGCGGTGACCAGGTCAAAACCGCCCTCGTTCATCAGCGCAACCATCTCGTCCGAGGTACTGGCGGTCTTGACCTGCACCTTACAGCCGGTTTCCTGCTCAAAACCGGTCACCCAGTCATAGTTTTTGTCTGTCTGACCCCGTTCGATGTAACCCGGCCAGGCCACAATATTGACCTGACCCTCACCAGTACCAACCGACTTTTTCATGTCGGCCGCTACTGTCATCGTTGTCACCATAAAGGCAGCCGCCACCAAGGTAGTGCAAGCATTTCTCATGATTATTCTCCTGCTTGGAAAAGCTGGCCGCTATCGGCCCCTTCGAATGTCCTGCAACATGTATTTTCAGATTATAGGTAGTGACCCTCATATCGCCACATATAAAAACAGAAAACATATATCGTTATTTCCGATATCACAGAAAGCGAAGAAGTTCAGCGAGTAATAGAGCCAAGGCAGGGAGAATAATTTCGGGAATTCCGATGTATCTGGGGAAGCGGCGTGACACGTCAACCGGACAGGCGCCTTAACGGTGCTGCAACGATGGTTGCTCCAGGGCCAGATCGATAAATGCACGGGCCGGGTCGCTGACCGCGGCACCACGGCGCCAGGCCAACCCTACTTCGACCGGCGGCAGCGGCTCGGCCAGCGCCACGCCATCAATGCGGTCTCCCTCCAGGGACCAGGGTCGGTAGACCAAATCAGGCAGCACCGACACTCCGGCCCCGGTAGCCACCAGACTGCGCACCGCTTCCACGGAGGAGGTGCGCATGGCCATCCCCGGCTTGTGTCTGGCGGCCGTCCATAATTCAGCGGTGGCAAGACGGATCTCGTCGGTATTGAGGAGAATAAAGCGTTCTTCCAGCAGAGCTTCCCGGGAAACTGCGGCAGAAGCGGACAGCCGGTGCCCATTGGGCAGCCAGGCACGAAAAGGCGAGGTTTCCATCACCGCGGTATTTAGGGCACCGCGTTCAGACAGCGCCGAAAGGATCAGGATCGCCACGTCCAGTTCACCACTGAGCAGGTAATGCTCCAGGTATTCGGGCGCGTCCTCTACTACCCGCACCGCGGTGGCACTAAAAGCTCGCCGGTAACGGGCCAGCAAATCCGGCAGGGCGTAACCGGCAACGATGGAAGTCACACCGACATTGAGCGTGCCGGAGACCTGAACCTGATCTTCAAACACGCCCCGGGCGTAGCTAACCTCCGCCAAAATCCGATTGGCATGTCGGAGAAAGGCATGACCCTTGTGGGTGAGCCCCATGCCCCGGGAATGACGCTCCAGAAGCACCACCCCCAAGTCTGCCTCCAGGTCCTTGATTGCTTCGGTGACCGTTGACTGGGACACGGACAGGTCCCTGGCGGCGCCGGAAATCGAACCTATCTCCGAAACCGCCACGAAATAGCGCAATTGCCGAAATGAGAAGCTCATGTCACAGGCCTGTACCGAACCGTGCCCTTCACTGGCGCGATTATCCCTTTGCTTGGCAGCCGCATGCCAACGTCAACTCCGCTACTCCGAAGCCAAAACGAAATCAGAGCTGCCCAATAACCGGAGTGGAAACCGAAACATCCCCATTCTGCCCCCGATGCCGTAAATAATGATCCATCAGAACAATGGCCATCATCGCCTCGGCAATCGGCGTCGCCCGGATACCAACACAGGGATCGTGCCGCCCGGTGGTAATCACCTCACAGGGATTACCGTGCACATCAATACTACGGCCCGGCAGACGCAGACTCGACGTGGGTTTCAGAGCAATACTGGCTACAATCGGCTGGCCCGAGGAAATGCCGCCCAACACACCGCCGGCGTTGTTGGAGAGGAACCCCTCAGGAGTCATCTCATCCCGGTGCTCGGTACCCTTCTGCTCGATGCAGTCAAAACCGGCACCAATCTCCACACCCTTCACGGCATTGATACTCATCAATGCGTGGGCCAGATCCGCATCCAGGCGATCAAAAATCGGCTCACCCAGCCCCGGAGGTACACCTTCAGCGACCACGTTGATCCGCGCACCAATGGAATCACCTTCCTTACGGAGGGCGTCCATGTAAGCCTCCATCTCGGCAACCTTGTCTGCATCCGGGCAGAAAAAGGGATTCTGGTGCACCTGATCCCAATCCAGCTTTTCCGCCTTGATCGGTCCCAGTTGAGAAAGGTAGCCGCGAATACGGATACCCAGACGCTGCTCAAGAAACTTTCGCGCAACCGCACCTGCAGCCACCCGCATCGCGGTTTCCCGGGCCGAAGAGCGACCGCCGCCCCGATAGTCCCGAACACCGTATTTGTGCATGTAGGTGTAATCAGCATGGGCAGGACGGAACTGTTCGGATATTTTCGAGTAATCCTTGGACCGCTGATCGGTGTTCTCAATCATCAACCCGATCGGCGTTCCGGTGGTTTTACCTTCAAAAACCCCGGAGAGAATTTTCACCTCGTCCGCTTCCCGGCGCTGGGTCGTGTGACGGGAGGTGCCCGGCTTGCGTCGATCCAGGTCCCGCTGCATGTCCGCTTCCGACAGCTCGAGCCCCGGAGGACAACCATCAATAATGCACCCCAGCGCCGCCCCGTGACTCTCGCCGAAAGAGGTGACAGTGAACAGTTTTCCGAAAGTATTTCCAGACATAATTCAGTATCTTGTTAGGCTTTTGTAAGAAATCGGATTAACTGGAAGCCTGCCAATGGCGCAGGTCCTGCTCAGTAACCACAAACACACCGTCACCGCCGTTCTCGAAATCCAGCCAGGTAAACGGCAGATCCGGATAAGCTTCATCCAGAGCCACCCAGCTGTTGCCAACCTCCACAATCAGCAGGCCTCCTGGCGTGAGGTGATCAGCAGCGCCGCCGATAATCCGGTGGGCAATATCCAGCCCGTCTTGCCCGGCGGCCAGACCCAGCTCCGGCTCATGGCGGTATTCTTCCGGCATGCTGGCGAGGTCTCCCGCATCCACGTAGGGCGGATTGCTCACAACGACATCATAGCGCCCGTCGATGTTTTCGAAGACGTCCGATTGTACGGTACGAACACGGTCCCGGACTCCGTGAAGCTCGATATTCGATTCAGCCACCGCCAAAGCATCCGCGGAAATATCAGAAAGATCCACCTCCGCCTCGGTGAAAACAGACGCCGCACCAATACCAATACAACCACTACCGGTGCAGAGATCAAGTATGCGTTCAACCGGCTTGTCACCCAGCCAGGGCTGAAAGCCGTTCTCAATCAGCTCACCAATCGGTGAACGAGGTACCAGCACGCGCTCATCAACGTGAAACGGCATTCCCATAAACCAGGCTTCGCCTAAAAGGTAAGCCAGGGGGACTCGCTCATCCACACGCCGGCGAATCCGCTCCAGAATCAACTCCCGCTCTTGCCGGGTAAGCCGGGCATCGAGAAACAGCGTGTTGTTCTCCAATGGCAGATGCAGGCTGCGCATGACCAGCTGAACCGCCTCGTCCCAGACATTATCGGTACCATGACCAAAAAACAGAGGCGAGGCAGCAAACTGTGAGGAGGCGTAGCGGAGGTAATCCCGAACGCTATGGAGATCATCTATAGGGCTGGTCACAAACATGAATCCTGTGCGAGAGCGTGTCAGCGCGGGATTATACGCTGTTTATCCACCTGACTGCAGCCTTGCGAATACCGTCGGGGCCGTGGTCTCAGATCGCCAGCGGGCCGGAACTGCTGCGGCTTTCCTCAAATCGGTCCAGAGCCGCCGCCATGCGCTCCCTGCCCAGCTGAATCAGTTCCGGAGCCTTGTGGTAATCGTAACTCCGGCAGGCATTTTTCGGTACGTTTACCAGCAGATCCGGCGGATAGCCAGCAATCTTGTACTGTACAAGTGCGCTCTGCATCGTCTCGATGGTGAGGTTCATCACGTCGAACTTGCCGATACCAAGTTTATCCCAATCGATGGTTTCGTGATCTTCCTGAGCCTTCTTGTCGGTAGGTTTCCTTTCGACCTGCTTCTGGTGCTCTTTTTTTCGTACCTCTTTGGTAATCTTGTCTTCCGGGCTTTCTCCGTTGTCCGGTTTGCGCGCGGCCAGGGATTTTAGAGTGTCCCAGTCAAACCAACGCGAAGCTTTCTCGCGAATAGCATCCACCCACTCATCCATGTCTGAGCTACCGTCCACGGCTGAGGCAAAGGCAGCATCCGGAATGCGGTTACTTCGGTCATCCTCACCACTGAGGTTAACCGCCACAATCATGTCGGCGTGGGAGGAAATGGTGGGAATGATCGGCAACGGGTTCAGTAAGGCCCCATCCACCAGAACCCGGCCATTGAGAACCAGGGGCGTAACCACACTCGGAATGGCGACCGAAGCACGAATAGCCTGGTCTAACGGGCCCTCCTGGAACCAGATTTCCTTGTGGGCCAGCAGGTCAGTGGCGACTGCGGTGAAGGCAATGGGCAGATTCTCAATTCGGATATCACCGAGCATTTCCCGTACCACGGAGAAGATCTTCTCGCCCCGGATAGCCCCAACGGAATTGAAAGTCACGTCGAGCAGCTTAAGGATGTCGAACTGGCCCAGGCCGGTCACCCAGTCCTTGTAGTCCTGCATTTTCCCCGCTGCGTACATGCCGCCAATCAGCGCCCCCATGGAGCAGCCAGAAATAGCGACGATGTCATAACCACGCTCTGCCAGTATTTCGATGGCGCCAATATGAGCGTAGCCCCTCGCCCCACCACTGCCCAGAGTGAGCGCCACAGTTTTCCGGCGCTTGCGCCTGTGTTCTACAGCCTCGGGATTTGCCGGGGCATGGGAAGCGGACACATCTGAGCTTTGCAAAACCTTGGAGACACTATCCTGGGGTTGGTTCTCCGAGGAAGAGCCTTTCCGGCCCTGATCGTCGTCCTTTGATTTGCCCATTGTGTTTACCTCGAGATCATTACCAGTTCTACCCGGTCACCCTGACGATCCGGTTCGCTGAATACCACGGCAGGGCCTACCACAATGATTTTCTGCTGGTCACGGGAAACACCGGTCTTCGAGAGAACCTCCGAAAGCGATTCGGTAGCCCGGCGCGCCCGCTCCATCGCATCACTGAACGATTCGTCGGCTTCCAATGCAGAATAGCCCACCAGTGCAACGAGCGTACCCTCTTCCCGTGCGAGATCGGTTACTCGCTGCCGGTCGCCTGCCTGCCAGTCAAAACTGTAGGTTACGCCGCCGCGCCACGGAACGATAACCGGTCCCTCAACCCGTCTGGCAAGATTCCCGAATCCGGGAATGGAAGCACCGGGAGCCACGCGCAGATGCTCAACCCAGACATACTCCCGCAAATTGCCCCGGGTGACGGTGTAAACCAGTGTCAGCCACCGGGTTCCGTCGTCAGAGACAGTGCCCGCGACCAGGTAATCCTGATTGGAATCCGCGCCATACAGAACCGCTTGATTGAAGATCTGGTTTGCCCAGACGTTACTTCTGCCACAGCGGACGCCGGAGCAATCAAACAGGATCTGGGCGTTTCTCTCGCCCAGCAGTCGCAGATAATGGTCCCTCGCCCGCTCCCGGCTTGAGTCCCGGGAAACCTGATACAGGCGCCCCTCCCCGCTTACGGGAAGCCTTGCGAGGCTGTCGGAACGGATTTCGTTATTCACTTCCCGGACCGCACTGAAAAGAACCAGGTGGCCCGAGGATTCGATGTTAACCGTGGTTTCCAGGGTCGACTGCGGGAATGCGGCGGGAATATCCCCGGGCGCAGCCAAGACAAGACATGGCAGGGCCAGCGCACAAAAAGTGGCTGCGATAAAACGGGTGAACAGTATTTTCAGCAAGCGATTACTCATTTCCCAGGAATTGTCTGACCGCATCTACAACGTAGCCGGTTTCTCCATCCAGGTGGCAGTGGTGTCCCCCCGGCACGTTCGATACCTGAAGATTCGGGATGGCGCTGGCGCGTTCATCCAGGTCCTTTCTGTACGACAGAAGCCCCTCATCGGCTCTGACAAAAAGCACCCGGCTTTCCAGGGCGCCCAGGGACGCCATCACCTGCTCTTCCGTCATCATCAGCGGAGACGGATGCCGGAGACGCGGGTCGGTCCGCCACACGAACCCGTTTTCCTCTGGCTTCATGTTCCGGGGGATGAGCGCCAATGCGGCTTCCGGACTGAGCGGGCTCAATCCGCCCTCCCGCGCTTTCGCCGCAGTTTCGATATCCGGGTACACCACTTGCCGGCCGGATCCCGAGATACGTTTCTTGATGGCCTTTCTCAGTTGGGGGATTGTTTCGCTGACCGGTCGACTGATTGCACCGAGACTGTCAATCATCACCAGATTGCGCACCCGTTCAGGAAAGGCTGCGGCGTATAGGGCGCCAACAATACCACCCAGGGAATGGCCAACCAGATTGATTCGCCCGTCAGAGGTTTCCTGGAAATAGCGCTCGACCAGTTCAGCGAGGTCTGCCACGTAATCCATCAGGAGGTAACTCTGGCCTTCAGGCCGGTGGCCGGAGTGGCCATGGCCGGCCAGATCCAGGGCGTAAACAGCACCAAGACCTGTCAATTCCGGAGCCAGCTTTACAAAGGTAAGGCTGTTGTCGAGCCAGCCATGCAGCATTACGACCGGGGTGTTTTCGTGAACACCTTCATCCGCCTGCCAGCTCAGCCCGGCAAGCGTTATATGCCTGAGTTTCCACTCGGATTCACGGAAATCCCGCGCACCTTTTTCATCCCGGTTTTTGTCCAGGCTTCCGTCCACGCCGTCTCCCGACAGAGTGTCGACGGCCCCCGGAAGTATAGCAATATCATTCATGCAGGCCCCGCCTTCACATGGTGTGTGTTGGCCGATCGGAACTCAGAGAGCCTGCCAGGTAGGATTCGATTTTGGTGCGTGCGGTTTCATCATCACCGTTAAACTGAACCCCGATTCCCGCAGCACGGTTGCCCTGTGCACCCTTCGGAGTAATCCAGATCACTTTGCCGGCAACCGGGATTTTCTCAGGCTCGTCCATCAGGTTCAGGAGCAGGAACACCTCGTCCCCCAACTGATACTGTTTCTGGGTCGGGATAAACAGACCGCCCTGGCGAATGTAGGGCATATAGGCCGCATACAAAACGGCTTTGTCCTTTATCGTCAGGGTGAGAATGCCACTGCGCGCACCAAATCCGGGCCCCATAACTGACACCTTTCTGTAAGATCGTTTTGAACGTTTAACGGGATACAAAAATCCCTTTCATTCCGGAATCATAGCAGCTGTTGGACCCGAAGGCGCAATCCTAGCGGGCGACCGCTGCCCGTGCTGCCGGGCGTTTGACTGGCATCAGCTTCTGCCATTCGATCAGCAGGCGGCTGGCTTCCAGTTCCGGGCTCGCGTTGTATACACCGGCGGCTCTCGATTCCTTTACCATATCCAGCAATTCGTGAGCTCGCCAGGGTGGATTGGTTTTTGCCAGAAATTCGAGCATATCGGAGGCATCCGTGTCCTGTGGTGTGCCCCCGGCAATAAGTCGGGCCAGATCCGCTGCCCAGGTTTCGAACAACCAGAGCGTATCTTCCAGCCCCAATGCCTTGAACGCCTTCGCGGCCTCCCCCACGGGAATCCGTGACTTCATGAATTCCTTGAAACGCTCCAGGGCGGCATCCCTAAGTCCGATAAAATCCCCGGTGGCATAATCAAATGCCAGTCTGGGCGCATTACCTGACAACATGAGTGCTTTGGACAGCACATCCGCACCTGGCCTGGCATCTTCGGCAAGTTCCTGAACCCGCGTGGCCAGCCACCGGTTCGCATCTTCGTTGCCCGGCACCGGAATGGTCAATGTCTGACACCGGGAGCGAACCGTGGGCAGGAGCGGCCGGCCGCTTTCCTGCAGAAGGATCAGGGTGACGTCGGGCAACGGCTCTTCCAGTGTCTTGAGCAACGCATTTGCCGCGTTGATGTTCAGCTGATCCGCGCGATCAATGATGGCCACCTTATGATGGGCCACCTGAGGAGACGCGACTGCGAAGGACGAGAGCGCCCTGATCTGATCCACCTTGACCATGCGGGATTTCTCTGGCGCATAAACCCGGACATCCGGGTGGCTGGAAGCGGCGAAAAGCTCACACTGCTTGCAGTGCCCACAGGCAATCGGCTGGCCTGATTCCCGGTTCAGAGGCTTTTCACACAGCAGTAGCCCGGCCACAGCGTTAGCCCAGGCGCGCTTTCCGACGCCCCGCTCTCCGGCGAGAATCAAAGCATGGGGGAGCCTGTCCTCGGCCACCCGGCTCTGTACCGTTTGCCAGGCACGCTTGAGCCAGGGCATGTCTTGGGCAATATCAGTCACGGCGCCTTCCTGTTCGGGAATTGGATCTGCGTAATTGTCGCTTCATGGTGGCGAGTAAACGGCGCATTCGTTTCAACTGGTAACCGCTGTCATTCTCTTTGCCTGCGCTATAGTAATGGCTGTTGACCATCCGGGCAAAAAGCCTGGCGGAATCCGCCGCAGCGGGCTCTGCTTTTGCGAGCCTTGAGGCCAACACCGACGGCGTCTCGCCATGACGAACCGGCACACCGGCGGTGGCGCACAGCCGATGCCAGGTATCAACCACCCGACGGAAAGCGTCCCGCCGTTCCCCGCGGCGCATCTGCAACGCTGATATCAGTCCCGCGATCAGTAGTCCGGCCCCCACGATGCCAGCCGTCAGATACCCCAGCTCCCGCATACCAAAGCCGCCCGGCAACCGGGACATCAGGTCCATCTGGCTTTGACCCTGATAACCGACGACCCAACGCTGCCACTGGTAATTGATGCGGTCCAGTTGCAGGCTCGCCCACTGAACCAGAGGAACATCTGTGTACCGCTGGGGCGAGGCCCAGTCGTTTTCCAGGAATGATCCTTCTTCTGCAACCGCTTCCCGCAGCCCGGATTCGATCCGCTCGGGCGCAATCGCCGCAGTGGGGTCGACCCTGACCCAGCCCCGACCATCCAGATAGGCTTCAACCCAGGCGTGGGCATCGTACTGACGCACAATCAGGTAATCCCCTCCGGCACCGGGCTCACCGCCCTGATAACCAACCACAACGCGGGCCGGAATACCGGCTGCTCGCAAGACAAAGGTCGTTGCCCCGGCATAATGAGCACAGAAGCCCCGCTTTTCGTCGAACAGCAGGGTATCTATGCCATTGTCCGGCATGGCAGGCGGCCTTAACGTGTAATAGTAAGCCTGCTCCCGGAACCGTGCCATCAATGAACGGATGAGCTGATCATCACTCATGCTGCGACGAAGTTCCCCAGCCAGCGCACGGGCCCTCGGGTTGCCTTCCCTGGGCAGTTGGAGATACCGGCGAAGATCCGCGCCTCGCGCCTGCTCGGCTGAGTCGGCGTCCTCTTCCAGAGCCAACCTGTAACGGACAGGGCTGTCAGCAGGCCGACGGAACCGGAACAGGTCCGCCATTTCCTCAGCCACGTTGTCGGACACGGCCCGGGAATTTTCCAGGGCAAAGGCCCAGCGCTGATCCGTGGGTTCCAGCAATACATCGTATTCCTCGGATTCAAGAGGGCCAACACCGCCATCAACGGCTACCCGACCAAGAGGACGAAAACCCTCCGTTTGCCCCTGCCGCCAGGTTTCGCCGTCCAGATAATCCAGAATCAGACCGCGCCAGTATCGATCACGATAGGGAGGAATCTCGCCACCGAAGGTCACCCGGAACGCCCGTTCACTGCTCTGCGCCAGGCTGGAAATATCCCCGGGCCGCATGGTGTCGCTGATGCCGGTCCGGGCCTCACCCGAAACCAGGGGGACGCTCCAGAGAGGAGACATACGCGGGAAAAAGACAAACAGCAGAACCACGACAGGCAGGGTTTTCAGAAACAGGCCACCCAGCCTCCGCCAGCCGGATGTCATGCCTGCCGGCAGCTCCGGTGCGTTCAGAACCTGCAACCCCACGAGGAGCAGCGCCACACCTGTGAAGGTCACCAGGGCCCAGAGAATCTCCTGGTGGAACAGGAAGTTGACGGTTGCCAGATACACAAGGATAAAAAACAGCACGTAGAAATCCCGGACTGTTCGGGTTTCCAGCCATTTCAGGCCCACTGCAAGTACAAAGAAGGATGCAGCGGTATCAACCGTAAAGCGCCCCTGAACTGTCGCGGCATACACGCTGATCAGTATCAGCATGATCCCCGTTTTCAGCCAGCGCCCGGGTAATCTCACCCGGCCATACTGGGCCAACCATCGCCAGCTGGCGAGAACAGCGCAGGCCGCGATGAGCCACAGGGGAAGCCGGTCCCACTGGGGCGTTAACAGAAGCGCAAAACTGCCAACCAGCCACAACAGGGCTCTCGATGGCAGTCCTGTTGCCGGGACACTGTCCGCGTCGCTGCTCCTTAAACGATCCAGAAAACTCAAACCTGCCCCTCCGCGATAACCTGCGATGATCTGCCTGACCGGCGTCTCCGGGTGCCATGGGTTTCGGCTTTTGCATCCCTGGGACGCTCTTCACCCCAGGTTGCGAGCACCCTGAGACACCTGGAAACATGGGCAGGCCCGGAATCAGGTTCGATAATCTGTCCTGGAAGATTCAGGCCAAACCGCGCGCCACTTCTCCCCCGCTCCTTGACCAGAAAGGCCAGATAACTCAGCCGCAATTCATGGTCTGCCCCCGGGTAGGCATTGAAATCCAGCCAGTGCGGACTTCCCTGCTCACCCTCCCAGTCTGCAACCACCATCTGCCCCGTTCGTGCGAACCGCTTCCACAGAACCCGCTGGCTCAGATCCCCCTCCCTCCAGGGCCGGATATCGGCATGGTCGTTACCATCAACGGATCGTGCCTCCGCCGATTCCTCACCATCCTCAACCGTGCTAAAAGCTTCCGGCGCGGGAACCGGCCTCGGGAATACAACACCGGCCGACACCGGCCGAATCCAGGACCAGGCCTTCAATAAGCCAAACGGAAACCGGGTTTCTATCCGGATCCTGTCCGGGCGCAGGTATCCCCGGTGAGCGGAATGAACCGTCAGGCTGACGTCCTGCGCTTGCCTAGAATGGACATGCACAGGGGCATGGCCCAATTCCTCACTGGAAAGCATGATGGCAATGGCATCATCCCGGCCAGCCTTGAGCCGGAAGCGGAACGGAATATCATCTCCGGCGAAACCTTCTCCTGGCTGCACCAGCGTTAACTCCAGGCCTGAAAGATTTCGATGAGTCTGGTGCATGGCCCCGACAAAAACAGCACCCAGAAGAAACGTGCTCAGATAAATCAGGCTGTTCTGATAATTGATACCGGTTAACAGCATGATGAATAGCAACAAGCCAAAAACCGCCCCGGCTCCAGTTGGCAGAATGAATATATTTTTCTGGCTGAAGGACTGCAGATCGGATCGGGGAATCCTTCGGTTGATCCAGCGGTGCCAGCGGTTTCGGAACAGGTTTTTCATAAGGTCAGTGAGGCCACTTATTGCCAAAAAAGTTCATGGTATCTGACCATGCTTTTGCAGTTATTGATAACAGTACCGAAAAATGACCGATTCTGATCACAATCCCGGGGTTTGCAGCTTGAATTCCTGTCCGACAAACCGAATACTCAAAAAAAGGAGTGTGCTTTTTACACAGCCAGAGGCAACATTATGAAACGCCGACACCTGCTCGCCACCGCCATAAGCGGGCTGGTCATGTCTTCACCCTCCTTGGGAGGGGTCCAGGCCATGACATCCGATGAGATGGTGGACACCTACGTCAAGGATTCCGCGGTTATTGTTGTGCCGAAAGCACGCCAGAAAACCGAAGCAGACCGCCAGCGCATCATCCGCTCCCTCACAATTTCTCCCGGCGAGCCGGTTCTGACCGAGGCCGAAGAAGAAGCCTACCGTGAAGCCCTTCAGCGTTACATGGACGAAGGCAAAACCGATGCCCTGGAAAGTGCTGAAGAAGAATTCCTGCGCCGCGCCCTGCTACTTCCACAAGAGGAACTCGCACGGGCCCAGCCTCCGGCCGAGTTTTCTCAGACTTTGCCGCCTCTGATCTTCGGGCAACAGGCCCAGATTCCGGAGGAACCTTTCACCCAGACGTTTCTTAATGACCAATTGGGGATTGGCTTTGACGGGCAGAACCTGAATTTCAGCATCGGCAATCCGCCGGGCATTGATCAGATCCAGATTCCCCAGGCGATTAATGAAGGGCCGATTACGCTGACGCCGCGGCCGGGGGGTGGGTTTGATCTTTCTATTGCGGTGCCGGATCAGTAACGGCGGGTTCCTCTGGTCCTGAAATACAAAACGGCAGCCATTGATTGGTCGCCGTTTTTTATTGTCTTGGGGTTTTTCTATTGCCTACAAAAACGCCCCGCAACGCGGGGCGCTTCACCAACTTGGGTGTCAGGTCAGATTAGTGACCGTAGACAGCCAGGCGGGTGTTCTGAACATGCAGGTTGTCCAGAGCAACGGAACCGATGCTGGTTCCACCGATAAGAACACCACCCACGTTCACGTCCATTACGACATCGTTGACATCAACTCGCAGCACGTCTGTTGCAGTAGATGCACCAAGGCCATTCCCTTTGTAAACGTCGAGATTGACCTTTGCAAAGCCCATGTGGACTCTCTCCGCACTCGTGTCTCCCGCAGTGTTACTACCGTCGAGATCTGTATCGGCAAGATCAACGACACCGTCACCATTGTAATCGAAGTTCGCTCCGGCTCCGGTAACTGACATGCCGCGCACGCCTACCGCCAGGAATGGAACGTCAAACTCCATATTATTCACGGTGAAGGCCGTGTCTATGTTCAAAGAACCGTCACCGGTACCGCCAAGGTTAGTGGCCGCATCTTCAGTATCAACCCGGATGTCCAGCTTGGCCAGCATACCCCAGGCGCTCAGGCCCGAAATCAGAGTGGTGCTGTCTGTGCCTTCCAAATTCATTGAAGAAGCTGTGAAGCCCCAGTCAATCGGCAGGCCACTAATAGTGTGAACAGAAATGACAGCATCGCCGTCAGAAGCCAGGTCGATGTCGATAGACAAATCGTCCAAAAGCTGAGATGCAGCAAGATCAGGAGTTCCGTCGCTATTGGTGTCAAAGATAGCGGAGGAACCGGTGATAAGACCAGCACCGCCCAGCTCAATGTCGTTCACGGTGAAAGAACCACCACCAATTTCACCAGCGGCACCGCTGTTAGTATCGGTGTACTTGAACTGACCGATGCTTACCTGGGTTTCGAGCTCGATGGTCACACCGGCCTGACCGGTGACGTTACCCATCGCAGAGTCATTCATTGCCGTCAGTTCTGCCTGAGCGGCGAACGGAGCGGCGGCTACGGCTGTAGCAAGTGCAATTTTCTTCAGGCCTTTCATTCTTTTCTCCTTATAAACTCATCTTTGTTCTTGTGTGAGTCTGTATTTTTTGTAGCAGGATCTGCGATCCCACAATTCCATTTAAGATTGTTTTACAGTCCGAATCCGTGATTGCACTCACAATTCTCAACTACTCCGAAACAAACCGTTACAAAACGGATTCGCGTCACGTTTTGCCTTGGGTCTGCCCTTCACTCTCAGCTTTCCGGCCGTCATAGAAGAGCTCATATGGCTTTTTCTGGGTGTTGGGTTTACCAAAACTCAGATCACCCTGATCAAAGCGATATGGCACAACCTGTAAACCTGAGAGCCCCAGGCGATGCTCATGTTCGATAGCCAGAACCCGGGTGTCCTTTTCCCCTTCCACTGTGCCCGCATAGACTATTGCAGTACCGAGAATCTTCCCGTGTCGGGCGAGTGACTTTAAAGCTGCCCTGAACATAAGCACCTTCATGGTTGCCGCAGCTTTCTCTCCACTCTCACCCAGTCGAACCCGTTTAACCTCTCCATCATTCATCATCATCCATGCAGCAGGGATCACCACACCACTCTGCTCAAGCTCACTCCCTACCTCCTCACGGGCAACGGCAGTCAACTCCTGGATATGCTTCGCAGCGAGCGCGGCGTATTTCTTGATCTCATCCGAGGTTAACTTGCCGTCAGCTAGAGCATTGCGATCTGGTATATCTTCATCAAACCCATCTTGCGCCAGAGAGGCGGGTGACACGGCTGCCAGTACTAGCAGAGTGGATAGAAAAAGCGGTTTCATGTGCCTCATGATCGTTGTTGTCCTTATATTCCGTTGTTTACTGAGGAAGCGCCGGCTTTAGTGCGATAAAATACCGAAAAGTCAGCCACCACCCTCCTATTCCGTTTTCATTAGATCAGTGGCCCGACAATTCCGACAATGCCTGTTTTGTGCCCTGTTTATCATTCTTTCAAAATTATCCGGAGGTATCTTGAGCCCTGCCACAACCCGCCAGCTGTCCCGGGATGAATTCACTCGCCTGCTTCAAGAGGCTTCGAAGAAAAGTGATTTTGTCCATTTGGGTACCGTGGGCAACGGCCCGGGGCGTGGCGCCTGGAGTGGCTTCTCATGCGATGCAGCCCAAAGCCGGGCTCTGCATCCGGGCGATGCTGATAGTCGTGGGATCGTAGGTTTAGCCGAAGAAATGGAAACCGAAGCGGATAAGTATGCGGGTTGCCAGGTTGACCTCAACTGCCTGGTGGGAGGGTGGATTGGCTTTCTGAGTTACGAGTTGGGTTACGTCCGGGAGCCGAGACTCGCTCCCATCTGCCCCACGCCACCAGTACCTTTGCTCGCCGCCGGTCTTTACCTTTGGCTGGCCAGTCATAACCGGCAAACCGGTGACTATTACCTCTGGATACATCCAGAGTGCCCGGATAGTCTGGTCACTCAGATCAATGAATGGCTTTCACGTTCTTTTCAGACTGAAATTGAACCGTGCTCCTGGAAGGTCACGGAACCCTTCAAATCCAGACAAACACCCGAAGCCTTCAAGGTAAACGTCCAGTCCGTCCGCGATTACATCCATGCCGGCGACTGCTATCAGGCCAACCTGTCGCAGGAATTTGTCGGAAAGTTCTCTGGTGAACCCTGGTGCGCTTTTCAGGCACTGGCAGACGCTAACCCTACGCCCTATAGCGCTTTCGTGCGCTGCGGAGAGTACTCCGTACTATCCATCTCACCAGAACGATTCCTCGAAATTAAAGGACGCACAGTCAAGACAAGCCCCATCAAAGGCACCCGCCCCCGAGGTAAAACCACCATAGAGGATGCCTCTCTCGCAGCCGAGCTTCAGGCTTCAGAAAAAGACATCGCCGAAAACCTGATGATCGTGGATCTGCTACGCAACGATCTCAGCCTGAATGCCAAAACCGGCAGTGTGAAAGTCGACAAACTGTTTGCCCTGGAGTCCTACCGCAACGTCCACCACCTGGTCAGCCATATCCGGGCGGAACTTGCGGATGGTGTTACACCCATGAAGGCCCTGTTCGATGCTTTTCCCGGGGGCTCCATTACCGGAGCGCCCAAGATCCGGGCAATGGAAATCATCCGGGAACTGGAGCCCCATTGGCGTGGGCCCTACTGCGGTTCAGTGTTCTACCGGGGACTGGATGGCACGCTGGACAGCAATATCGCGATACGGACCATGCTGTGTGACGGCGAGGGCACCATTCGTTGCTGGGGCGGTGGCGGTATCGTGGCGGATTCGGATCCTGAGGCGGAGTATCAGGAGACTCTGGCGAAGGTGGGGCCTTTGATGCGGTTTCTGGAAGAGTTGGTGATTGAATAAGGCCGGTGTTCGATTGGAACGCAGGTGTCAGAAGAAGGCTTTCTTCTGACACCTGGCCGGAGCTGGAAAGGAGTCAGGCGGTGTGTATGTTACTGGCCTTGAGGAACTCCTGCCTCAGGTCATCAAAGTTATGCACCGCCGGGAACTGCGGAAACTCATCAATCACATTCTGGGGCGCATGAAACAGAATGCCCTGCTCTGCCTGCCCCAGCATGGTGGTATCATTGTAGGAGTCCCCAGCAGCAATCACACGGTAGTTCAGCAGCTGGAAGGCCCGTACAGACTGGCGCTTCGGATCACGCTGGCGTAACAGGTAGTTGGTGATCTGGCCGTCATCTGCGACTTCAAGCTTGTGGCACAGCAATGCCGGATAGCCCAGCTTCTTCATCAGCGGCATGGCGAATTCGTAGAAGGTGTCTGAGAGAATTACCACCTGAAAACGCTCACGCAGCCAGTCCAGGAATTCCCGGGCACCAGGAAGCGGGTCCAGCTCACCAATCACTTCCTGGATCTGGGGCAGCCCGTAGCCGTGCTGGTCCAGCAGTTTCAGGCGCTGCTTCATCAGGACATCGTAATCCGGAATGTCGCGGGTAGTGGCCTTGAGCTCATCAATGCCGGTTTTTTCGGCGAACGCGATCCAGATTTCCGGGATCAATACTCCTTCAAGGTCAAGGCATGCGAGTTCCACAACGATCTCCTGATTGATTGGTAGGGGGCAGCAGCGGAAAATCCACCGGCCGGGATACGGAGCGTATGATAAGAAAAACCGGGTGGGAATGCATCGTGGAAGTGAAAGCTAACCGCGAAAAACGGCGGAATAACCATATAGATTGTCATTCCTTCAGGGTATGAGGTATTTAATGGTAGCCTTTTCGCACATTTAGATAAGGTGATTCCGGCACATGACCGATATTCAAACCTTGCGGGACGAGCTCGAAGGCCAGAGCCCCCGTTCGATTCTCAAGGCCGCTCTGAAACAGTACGACAACATCGCGATTTCCTTCAGCGGTGCGGAAGACGTGGTACTGATTGAGATGGCACACAAGCTTACCGACAATCTACGGGTATTCACTCTGGATACCGGGCGCCTGCATCCGGAAACCTACGAGTTTGTGGAACGCGTTCGTAAGCACTATGGCATCGAGATTGAGATTCTGTTTCCGGACGCTCAAGAAGTTCAGGACCTGGTTAACAAGAAAGGCCTGTTCAGCTTTTTCGAAGACGGCCACGGAGAATGCTGTGGCATCCGCAAGGTCAATCCGCTGCGGCGCAAGCTGGCAACAGTTGATGCCTGGATAACCGGCCAACGCAAGGATCAGAGCCCGGGCACCCGTAATGACGTGCCGGTGGTTCAGGAAGACACGGCCTTCTCCACCAATGATAAATCCCTGGTGAAGTTCAACCCGTTGGCGAACTGGACCTCGAAGGAAGTCTGGGATTACATCCGCATGACTGAAGCGCCATACAACGAACTGCACGAGAAAGGGTTTGTAAGCATCGGCTGCCAGCCCTGCACCCGCCCTGTCCTGCCTGGACAACATGAGCGGGAAGGCCGCTGGTGGTGGGAAGAAGCCACCCAGAAAGAGTGTGGCCTCCATGCCGGCAACCTGATCGCCCGGGAATGATCGGGCAGCGAGCTACCCGCGCTCACCGCTCAATAGGTGGGTAGCTCGATATCCCTGAACAACTCCTCTATTTCTGACCGACTGCCCTGGTGCGCAACCGCTTCGTCTACCTTTTCCTTGGTGAGATGCGGCGCAAAGCGCTGGATGAAGTCGTACATATACCCCCGAAGGAAGGTGCCCTTACGGAAGCCGATTCGCGTCACGCTGGGGCGGAACAGTTTTCGGGCATCCAAAGCGACCAGATCGGTATCGGTTTTCGGGTCGAATGCCATGCTGGCGATGATGCCGACACCGAGGCCAAGCCGCACGTACGTCTTGATAACGTCCGCATCCGCTGCGGTGAACACCACTTTGGGCGTTAGCCCCTGGGTCTGGAACGCTTCGTCCAGCTTGGACCGACCGGTAAAACCGAATACGTAGGTAACCAGCGGGTATTCCGCCAGCTCAGGCAGCGTCAGTTCCGGCAGCTTGGCCAATGGGTGATCCTTGGGCACGATCACACTGCGGTTCCACCGGTAGCAGGGCATCATGATCAGGTCGTTGAACAGCTCCATGGCCTCTGTGGCAATGGCGAAGTCAACGGCGCCGTTGGCGGCCATCTCGGAGATCTGCATGGGCGTTCCCTGGTGCATGTGCAGGGAAACGTCCGGGTACTCCTCAATAAACCCACTGATCACAGGCGGCAGCGCGTAACGGGCCTGGGTGTGGGTGGTGGCAAGGCTAAGGTCACCCTTGCGCTGGTTGCTGAATTCCTGGGCAATTTTCTTTATGCCCTCCACCCGCCGCAGAATCTCTCCCGCTTCCCGGATAATGATCTCCCCGCCCGGGGTAATACGGGTCAGGTGTTTACCGCTGCGGGCGAACACCTCCAGGCCCAGCTCGTCCTCCAGCAGACGGATTTGCTTGGAGATACCGGGTTGAGAGGTAAAGAGGCTTTGAGCGGTTGCGGACACATTCAGGTCGTGATGCGCAACTTCCCAGATATAGCGCAACTGTTGTAGTTTCATTGAGTCTGTTGCTCCCTGGCGATCGAAGGACCTTGAAGAAGAATACGCATAAAAATACAACTTTTCATTCTTTTTTAATATAGGAATTTCCTTCCACACAGTTTAGACCAAAATTGCATTTCCGCAGCCTTTGATAAAACCCTGCAGTGAAGAAGTAGTGATGAAGTGGCGATTAAAGTGGCAGCGCGGCCCTTGACTTGGTCGTGACAAAGGACACAATCCCTAATCGATACGCTCCACCTTTCAGGGAAATCATGCAGCTGACCACCAAATTCCTCAGGCCTACCTCGGATCCCCGCGCGGTAAAACGCGAACGGTTGAGCGCGCTCCTTGAACCCGATAGCCCGAGACGTCTGAACCTGGTGATTGCACCTGCAGGGTTCGGCAAAACCACCCTGGTCGCTCAATGGTGCTCGCGATCGTCGTCGCCGACCGCATGGCTTTCACTGGACGAACACGATGATGAGCCGAGGCGCTTCTGGCAGTATGTTACCGGCGCCTTCGAACACGCCGGCCTGACAGGAGCCGCTGAGCTACGTAAACAGCTGGCCCACAGCAATGATGAGGCCTTCACCGAAGCCATTACCGGGCTGATCAACACCCTCGCCCGGGATGGCAGCCCCTGGGTCCTGGTGCTGGACGACTTCCATTTTATTCACGACCCCGCCATACACCGGCAATTCGCCTATTTTGTCGATTACCTGTCTCCTGGCGTTACCGTCACCCTTGCTTCCCGGACCGAACCGCCGCTGCCCCTGGCGCGGTGGCGGGTGCGCCGCTGGATTCAGGACATACATCCTGGCCTGCTGGCATTTTCAGAAGATGAGTGCCGGCAATTTTTCCAGGACACCATGGGCCTGGAGATTTCCGAGGAAGACGTCCGGGCAATTTGCCGGAAGACAGAAGGCTGGGTTGCCGCCATGCAGCTGTCGGCACTGTCCGGCAAAGGCAGCTCAGGAGGAACGAAGCAGATTGATCTCGACGAGCGCCATATCAGTGATTATGTGTTGAGCGAGGTACTGGACCAACAGCCCGCGGAGCTTGCGGATTTTCTGCTGGAAACCGCCTGCTGTCCCCGCCTGTGTGCCTCATTATGTGATTCGATCCGCAGCTCCGACGACAGCCAGGAAATTCTGGAGAAATTGCTCAGCCAGAACCTGTTCCTGATCCCCCTCGACACCCGGAACGAGTGGTTTCGATATCACGATCTGTTCCGGGATGCCCTTCTTCTTCGTATTCGTCATCGCCAACCCGAGAAGGCAGAACGATTATGGCAGGGAACCGTAGACTGGCTGCTGGGCCATGGCCATGTGCAGGAAGGCATTGCCCAGATCGTCCATCACGAAGACTGGCACTGGTTGGCCCGGGTACTGGCTGAGCATGGCAATAACCTGATTCACGGTGGCTATCATTTACCGGTTCTGAACTGGCTCGACGCCCTCCCCCGGAATCTGGTCACCGACAACCCACAACTCCAGATGCTGCGGATCTGGGGGCTGTTCTTTGCCAACCGCGTGGACTCCCTGGCGCCATTGCTGACCTCACTGGAAGATCTCCTCGACCGGCATGTGGCAGATTCCCATCCGGATGCCGAGGGGGCGCTCGGGCTCCAGAGCGAAATTTCGCTGATGCGCTCCTACCTCGCCCGGACCCGCAGCGATGACAAAAGCGCCACCGATCTCACACGGCAGGTTCTGAAAGAAATCGACCATACCCGCATCCCCCTGAAATCGGTGACCTATTACGGTCTGGGCCTCGACTACTACGGCAAGGGCGAGCTGGCCGAAGCCGAAGACGCCCTGCAGTCCGCCGTCCGTTATGGTCAGGTGGAACAAAAGCCAAGTACCGTTCTCTCCAGCGGCGGATTACTGGCCTGGATCCAGTACAACCGTGGCGATATCGACCTCGCCCTGGATACCTGCACCGATATCCGGCAGTGGGTGGATCGGCACTATGCGGATCCCAGCCAGCCCAGGCTGATTTCCTGCTGGCAGAACAGCACCTTGTGCGAAATTCATCGGGAACGGGACCATCCCGAGCTTGCGGCCACCCACCTTCAACCATTGCTTGAACACGTGGAGCGGGGCACTGAAGCCGGACAGCACGTAGTCATCCAGTACGTCCGCGGCCACCTTGCCTTCAGCGAGGGCAAACTGCAGGAGGCCATCGAGGCGCTGGAGGACGCGGCCCAGACCGCCCGGAAGCGCCGGGACCAGATACTTTTCGAGCCACCGGCCAGCACCGCCTTGCTGGCCCGATGCTACCTGGCCAGCGGTTACCCGGACAAAGCCCGGGCCTGTCTCGATGCAAGAGTGGATGTCGAGTACACCAACCCCCTGAACCTGGAACAGAACCGGATCAGTGAGGCGCGGGTGCTCGTGGCTTTGGGCCAACCTGAACGGGCCCAGGAAATTCTCAGCGCCCTCCTGCAGCCCGCCGAACGTAACGCCCACAACCGTCATCTGGTAGAGATCCTGCTGGTCTATGGCGAGGCTCTGGCACTTCAGGACCGCAAAGAAGAGTCCCAACAAATGCTCACCCGGGCAATAACCCGGGCCACCGAAGCCGGATTTATGCGGCTGCTGGCAGAAGAAAGCCCATACCTTCGTTCACTCCTTCTTTCTCTACCCGCGCTGAACGCACCGGGGAGCTGGAACAGCAGCGTGCGAGCCATGCTTCTGAAACAGGAAGATAGGGCTGGAACAACAACCGTAGCGACTGAAGTTTCGCCTGAGCGTTCACCCCAAACACCAGAAACCCTTCCGGAGCCTCTCAGCCAACGGGAGCTGGAAGTGCTTGCACTGATTCACCAGGGCCATGCCAACAAGGAGATTGCCTCCCGGATGAGTGTGGCTCCAGCCACCGTCAAGGCCCACATCCGCAACCTTTACGGCAAGCTGGGCGTGGGCCGAAGAACCGAAGCGCTGGCCCGTGCGCGGGAACTCGGGCTCCTTGATAACTGACAGTAGCGCCCAGAAACTGTGACCTCCATCACATTTTTCCGGAACTTTCTAAGCCTACTACGCCCTTTGGACGATCCGTTTACGCCCCCTGCTGCTCTATCATTTGCTCAACGGTGAGGGAAACCTTACCAGGATTTCTGAAACTTCAGGCCTTCAGATTTCTTGTTCCGCGTTGTTTCGACGCCCGGGTTCGAAAGGACCCCTTCGATGAGAGCCAACCCATCTGGGCTGGCTCTTTTTTTATGGGCGGGGTATGTGCTGAAAAGGGTGTGCTGGAGAAGGTTGTGTTGGGGACGATCAGCGTTCAATCATCCGCCGGAACGGCGGCAGGGCATCCAGCAACAGCTGGCCGTAGCGCCTGGCGATGATGCGGCGATCCAGAATGGTCACCCGACCGGTGTCCTGCTCGGTTCTGAGCAAGCGCCCGACCGCCTGAACCAACTTGATCGAGGCATCGGGCACCGTGATTTCCATAAACGGATTGCCTCCGCGCTGGCTCACCCATTCCGCAAGGCTTGCCTCTATCGGATCATCCGGCACCGAGAACGGCAGCCTGGTAATAACCACGTGGTGCAGGTACTTACCCGGCAGGTCGATACCCTCGGCAAAACTGGCAACCCCGAAGAGTACACTGGGCCGCCCCTCGTCCACGCGGCTGCAATGCCGCCGAAGCACTTCACCCTTGGCCATGTCGTCCTGGGTAATGATCAGGTCCGGATACTCCGGAGCCAGTGCATCCCGAACCTGGATCATCTGGCGCCGGGACGTGAACAGCACCAGGGTTGCCTTTTCACCTGCCCACAAGTCGGGTAACCGTTTGATCAGCTCATCGGTAAACCCATCATCCGTGGGCATGGCCGACATAGCAGGCACTTCCACCGTTGCCATTTCGGCATAACGGAAGGAACTGGGCACCACCAGAAACCGGCTGTCCTGAGGCAGTCCGGCCCGGGAATTGAGGCGGTCAAACCGCCCAAGGGCTGTCAGAGTCGCGCTTGTCAGCACGGCCCCATAAGCCCGGGACCAGAGCCGGGAATACAGCAGATTGTCCGCCAGTACCGGAGAGCTGTAGAGCGTAATGTCTTCGGCATGATCCCAACGCTGCCGGACTGCCCAGCGCGCGGGTGGCGGGCTGCCTCCTCCCTCGCACCAGGCGGTCCAGAGTCTCAACTGATCTTCAGCCCGGCTATGGAAAGAGCCGATCACCGGGTACCAGGCTTCGGCGGTTTCCCGGTCAATCTCGTGTTCCTTGCGCTCATCAAACGCGCCCTGCAGCTCATCCGCAAGCACGCCGAGCTGGCGCACCAGGTTGGCCGTGGCTATCCGGCTCTCGGCCGACAGATCCGCCATGGCTTCCGGTAGCTCACCTTCCGGGTAACGCCACTGGGCGGTTCGGCGCTCCTCGTTGAATTCCCAGCCGGTGTTCTGTTCGGCTTCCTCATAGACCCTGGCCAGAACCAGATCGACATCCCGGGATGCAGAGCCAATGCGGTCCAGTGTCTTGGTCGCCTGGCTACCTCCAGGCAGGTAAGGTTGCATTTTGACCAGCGCCTGGGAGAGTTGCTTCAGCCACTGGCGTGTGGAATTCAGCGGTACCGATGCTGCAAAATGGTTCAGCGCCTTGTCCGGAAGATGGTGGGCCTCATCAAAAATGTACAACGCATTTTCAGGTTCGGGCAAAATGGCACCGCCACCGAGCGCCAGATCCGCAAGCACCAGATCGTGGTTCGCCACCACGATATCGGCATCATCCAGATCTTTGCGGGCATCGAAAAACGCGCAACTGTCGAAGTAGCTGCAGTGGCGGTTGGTGCATTGCCGGTGATCCGTGGTGACCTGGCGCCAGACATCGTCCGGAATCTGCTCTGGCCAGTGGTCCCGGTCGCCATCCCAGTTTCTTGAACCGTAACTGGCGAGCATCTCCTCGAAGAAAGCCCGGGTGCCCGGCTCTTCGGACTTGGGACCATCCAGCAGGAACAGCGGCATGGTATCGCTGTCGCCATTGCCCTCGTCGTGCAGGCGTGCCTCCAGTCTGGACATGCACAGGTACCGGCCCCGACCCTTGGCGAGGGTCCAGTTGAAAGCCATCTTGCTGTGTTTTTTAAGATCCGGGAGGTCTTTCAGAACAATCTGATCCTGCAATGCAACAGTGGCCGTGGAGATAACCAGGGTTTTACCCAAGGCCTTGGCCACAGGAATTGCCGCAATCAGATAAGCCAGGGTCTTACCGGTACCGGTCCCCGCCTCGACAACGCACGCTGAAGCCGGCGAGGTTCTCTGGCCATCGTTCTCGGTGATCTCGCCCATGTATTTTGCAATTTCGGCGATCATCAACCGCTGGCCGTAGCGGGCACGGATATCCTTGCCTGCCAGCACATCCCGGTAGCCCTGCTGAATCTCCTGCTTGGTGTCGTCAGTCAGCGCCATTATCGGGGGCTCACCCAATCCCGGACCACACCCACCCGGAAGCGTTGTCCGTTAAGGCTAAGCACGACTCCCTCCTCGGTGATGTCTTCCACCCGTAAACCGGCAAACGCGTCACCGATGCGCAGATAGGCATTATTAATCATGACACGGCGGGACGCCGGAGATGAGGAGTAGATATGGCTGTTAAAGGTCAAGTCCGGAACACTCTTCTGAAACGAAAGGGGCAACTCTACCAGATGGGGCACCCTGCCCGCCTGCTCAGTCGCCGGCAAGGGCGGAAAAGTCTGCGATGAATCGGATGACGGAACAATAATGGTCGCCCGCTCACGGGGTACGGGCACAGCAACAGTCTCGGCGTCTGGCGGGCTGACAGACGATTCTGGCAGGTTTTCGGCCTCTGCGATCGGCTTATCCGGTTCGGATTCCTTCACTGCTGCCGTCGCTTCGGGTGACTCTAACCCTGGTTCCAGTTCCGGCTCTGGCGCTGGTGACGCCTCAACCTGTTCGGCCGGTTGATCTGGTGGCAGGAAGCCTGGCCAGAAAACAAAAGCCAGCACACCGGCGTTGAGCAGCAGGGCCACAGCGACCCAAATCACCGGCGATACCCGTTTCTTTTTTGGCCGGTGAATTAGCTGCACCTGTTGGCCAAGGTCGGGTACCCGGCCCTGGCGGCGCTCCGTTTCGGATTTTCTCAATGCGTCAAGAATATAAGACATAGCTACTCTCGATTGCCTGACCGATTGCCCGACCGATTGCCTGACTCTGAAGGCTGAAGTCGGGGAACAGACGCCTCAAGATCGTTATTCATCTGGATAATGGTCATGGCTCCGGCAATTCCGTCAACGGTAAGACCACGGGCGGACTGGTACCAGCGCACCTGCTCCTCGGCACTCATCCGTTTGATCTGATCGCTTTCGGGGCGACTGGCACTGAGCGCCTCCGCCAGTTCCATCATCCGGGCGCCAATCCATAACTGTTGGCCGTTGTCGGTGCTGTAGAAGCCGTCGCCCGTGAGGTATTCCGGAAGGCGCCACAATACCCGGTATTCCCCAAACCAGTAAGGCTCGATACTGGCGAACGATAGCTCCACGTTACCGGAGGGCAACGCGACTTCGGCGGTGTCGCCATCCAGGTGGCGAATCACCACATAACCGCTGTTGCCGGCCTGGTCCTGAAGCTGCAACATCACCGGGCGGTCCAGAAACTCAAGACTCCTGCGGCTGCCCTGCCGCTCCAGACACGCCAACCCGTTTTCACTCGCAAAATCACAGGCCACTGGCGCATCGGCGGGTTGATAATCGCGCCCCCAGATCCCGAACAGCATTCGGAACGCTTCGGCCGGATCGAGCAACTGGCCGGGCACCTCCAGTTTTGCAAGGGCCTGAGGCTCAGGTATTGAAGTGCTATCCCCGGTATCCGCCGAGTCCGGCATTTCCGCTTCGACCATTTGGGCCGGTTCATCCGCAACCCGCTCAATTGCACCCTGCAATGGTTCCGCCGCGGGCTGCTCTGCCAGAGCCGGCTCGCCCGGGGCCCAACGCTCAAACAGCCAGGCGGTTCCGATGATGGCAACAAGCACCGATGCCGCAACGATCAGATACTGGGACCTGTCTGGTGAGCCGCCTTGCCGCGACGGCCGGGGGCCGATGGAAGGGCCACGAACCTCTTTCGCTGCGTGCCTAATATGATCAGCGGTAATTTCGTGCTCACCTTCCGCGTAGGCCCCAAGCAGCGCCCGGTCACTGATCAGATTGATCAGCCGGGGAATGCCCTGACTTTCCCGGTACAGTCGCTGAACGGCCCGAGGGGAAAAAATATCCCCGCGCATGCCGGCAACGCTGAGCCGGTAACGCAGGTAAGCAGGCAGCTCGTTCTTGCCAATGGCATCAAGGTGATACCGCGCAGTTACCCGCTGGTTCAGTTGCCGCAGCTCCGGAAGGGCAAGTATCTCCTGCAACTCCGGCTGGCCAAGCAGGACAATCTGCAGCAGTTTTTTCTCGGCGGTTTCCAGGTTGGTGAGCAGTCTCAGTTGCTCCAGAACGTCTGCAGACAGATTCTGGGCCTCATCAATCATCAACACCTTATGGCGGCCGGCCGCATGGGCCTTCAGCAGATCCTGGTTGATCAAATCAACCAGCTCCTTGATGGTGGCGCCAATGTCGTGGGGAATCTCCAGCTCATCGCAGATGGATGACAGCAACTCCCGGGCAGACAGGCGGGGGTTCAGAACCAGTGCAATGTCGACGTTATCTGGGGCATTTTCAATAAAGCAGCGGGAAACGGTGGTTTTTCCCGTTCCCACTTCGCCAGTAATGACAATAAAACCACCCTGGCCCTGAACCCCGTACATCAGGTGCGCCAAAGCTTCCTTGTGGCGGTCACTGAGATAGAGATAACGGGGGTCCGGGGCGATGGAAAACGGTGGTTCGCGAAAGCCGAAAAAGTCGTAATACATATCAGGACGTACCGGAATCCGCGTTATTGATCAGTCTGAGTTCCGCCGTGCGCCGGTTCTGCTGTTTCAGCCGTCGAACGCAACGCTCCAGAGTCTTGGAGATGCGGGCGTGGGAACGGATCATGGAGATCTTCGGCCAGGTGGCCCGTTCGCCGGCAAGAATCATTTCCCGAACATAGGCCGGGTCCGGATTCGACAACATCCGTCGAAAGTCTCTGAAGGAGTAGTTGGGCGCGATGGTGACATCTCCCGAGTACCGCTGGGCCATAATCGTGTACAACTGACCGGACATCTGCCGCAAGAGTTCCGGCCTTAGCCGTTTCCGCAAGTAATCGAACACCCCCTGGCCGTGAAACTGTATTTCAGATTTCATCAGATGCATGGGCAGGTTTGCCAGGGAGAGTTTTTCGTCCCTGCCCTGCTGGCTGAGAAACGGTACAACATGGGGATTGGTCTGGCTCGCGATGGTGAAGTTCACATCGTACAGGTGCATCAGGCGCTCAATGGGCAAGTCGCTTACAACCGAACCGTCTACGAATTTCAGGCGCGGCATATAAGGCAGTGTATTGCCATGGATATCCTTCTTCATCAGCGTGACCGGCGGAAAAATACCCGGCACCGCCGCACTGGCCAATACCGCACTCCATACCATCAGGTAGGGAGAGGTATAGCCACAAAGCAGACGGGACTTCTGATGCGCCTGCACCGGCGAAACGCTGACGTTAATGGAGCGGCCTGTCCGCTGGTAGGCTTCCTCAAAGGTATACTCACCAATGTTGGCCCGCAGGCAGGATCGCAGCTGCTCCTGGTCCATAAGACCGTCGCCCCGCACCGCACTGAGCAGGCCCCGCCATTTCCAGGCATTGAGATTGTGGTTCTCGGGCACCAGCATTTCCGGCACTTCCGCATCCGTATGGACACCGAGAATACCGGCAATAATGGCACCGATACTGGAGCCGGCAATCACCTGGGGCAAAAGCCCTTTCTCCCAAAGCGCCTTGATCACCCCGAAATGGAACATGCCCAGTGTTGCACCGCCACTGAGCAGCAGAGCCGGACGACCATAGCTGGTAAGCGTATCCCGGAAAAACTGGAGTTTATCCGCGACCGGAAAACCAGGTACCGGGTGATCACACAGATAGTCGAGGGCTTCACAAACCTGGGTAATGTATTCCTCGATCAGGTGTTTGGTGCCCACCCGTGACCGGGTATAAAGCGCCGGGTTTCCCATGTTTCCCAGGTCATGGTGCAGCCCCTCACGCAGGGCACGCTTGAGGCGTTCGAAATCATTCTGCTGCCGATACTGCTTGAGATTGCTCAGCCGATCGTAAATGAGCTCGTAATGGTAATAGTCGGAGGCAAAGTCCTCCTTCCACTCCGCATTTCCTTCCAGGAAATCCAGTTCCAGCGCGGCTGCCTTCCACACCTCGTAGTTGGGCGCTTCGGCCAGCATTCTCCGGAATTTCGTTATTCTTGGATCCTTGAGCACCGCTGAACTCCTTTCGCCCGGGCTGAAACTCAGAAATCATCCAGCATCAGATTTTCATCATCGCCACTGGCGAACGGATCATTGATTACCTTACCGTCGTTAATCATGAACTCGCGACGTTGCAAAAACGCGTTGCGAACAAAAGTATAACTGTCGCCGGATATGAAGCTTTCCGCCGGGATCAAATCCGCCCGTTTATCGACAATCTGCACCGCCCTGGCAAAGTAAACGTCCGGACTCTCCACGGCATCCCAAGCCGACGGCAAAGCAAACCCGTCAGTCAAAAATCCGCCAAAATGCCGGGGCGTAGACGGGCCAAGAAAAGGTAACATCAGATAAGGCCCCGACTTTGTCCCCCAGTAACCAAGCGTCTGGCCGAAATCTTCCGGCCGCTCTGGCAGATCAAAGGCAGTGGCAACATCGATCAGGCCGCCGAGCCCGAAGGTTGTGTTATAAGTGAAACGACCTACAGCTACCACGGCGGACTCTCCCTTCAACTGGAGCACGCTGTTGGTAAAGTTCCGGAGTTCGGTCAGGTTATTGAAGAAGTTGGTGATGCCCCGATCAATCAATTGCGGAGTAAATGTACGGTAGGCCTGGGCCACAGGCTTCAGAACCCAGCGATCAATGGTATCGTTGAAGGTAAAGACCTTGCGATTCCAGCTTTCGTAAGGATCCTTGGGATCAACCGGAACGGAGCCTGCAGGAGCGGGTTCCTGCATTGTCTGGGCTGCCGCCTGGCTGACTGGAAAAAACACTGCCAGGGCAAGAAGAATGACAATCGCTGTTGGCCGGCGCCGGGTAAAAAGTTGTTTCATCGTCTGCTCTTGGGTTGTTTAATTCGTCTCGATTCGTCAAAAATACCGGCGCTTTTCTTATCATTATTGAACCGTTGTTCCGGAGGAACCCGATGTCAGTACCGGGAAATCTTGTAAATACAATTACCATGCCTCTCCGCTGGGGAGACATGGACGCCTACGGCCACGCCAACAATACAGTCTACTTCCGTTTTTTCGAGGAAGCGCGGATTGTGTGGCTGGCGTCACTGGAACTCGGCGGTCCCGAGGAGCCAACCGGCCCAGTTATTATAAAGACCAGTGCCACCTTTCTAAAGGAATTGAATCATCCGGCAACGGTCGAGGTGAAAACATACGCTGACAAGGCAGGCAACACCAGCCTCGATACCTATCATTTGCTGACAGATGCCGAAACCGGCGCCGTATATGCAGAAGGCTATGCAAAAATTGTGTGGTTTGACCGGGCAACCCGTTCATCTGCGCGGTTGCCAGATACCCTGAGAGCACTGGCAACCGGGTAACGCTGCCGAACCTATCGGCGGCGTACCACTACGCTGCCGATGGAATAACCCGCACCGAACGAGCAGATAACGCCAAGATCGCCACTCACAAGATCTTCCTTGTGCTTGTGGAACGCAATGATCGAGCCTGCAGAGCTGGTATTGGCGTACTCATCCAGAATAACCGGCGCCTCATCTTCGTTGGCGTCACGGCCCAGCACCTTGCGGGCAATCAGCTGATTCATATTGAGGTTGGCCTGATGCAGCCACATGCGCCGAAGATCGTCCGGTGCAAGCGAGAGGCTCTGGAGCTGGTTCATAATGGTCTCAGCCACCAGCGGCGAGACTTCCTTGAACACCTTGCGACCCTGCTGGACAAACAGCTTGTCAGGTTTGCCAATGCCGGATTCGTCCGCACGGTTCAGGAAGCCGAAATTGTTCCGGATGTTATTGGAGAATTTCGTCTTCAGGCTGGTGCCGAGAATCTCGAACCCCTGCCCTGCGCGGGTATCCTCTTCCCGTTCCACAAGAATCGCGGTGCAGGCGTCACCGAAAATGAAATGGCTGTCCCGGTCCCGGAAATTCAGGTGGCCGGAGCAGATCTCCGGGCTCACCACGAGCACGGAACGGGCACTGCCGTTTTCCACGGAATTCACGGCGGCTTGCAGGCCAAAGGTGGCCGAGCTGCAGGCCACGTTCATGTCATAGGCAAACCCGTCGATCCCCAATGCTTCCTGAACTTCGATGGAAATCGCCGGGTAGGCGCGTTGCAGATTCGAACAGGCGACAATAACGGCATCAACGTCCTGCACGGACTTACCTGCCTGCTCCAGAGCTTCGCGGCAGGCTGCCACGGCCATTTCGCATTGAACGGAGGGCTCTTCGTTATCGCGCTCCGGGATGTAAGGCGTCATGCGCTTCGGGTCAAGGATGCCATCCTTGTCGATGACATGACGGCGCTTGATGCCGGAGGCTTTTTCAATGAAGGCAGAAGAGGATGGCTGCAATGGAGCAACCTCGCCCTGGGCAATGGCGTCTGCATTCTCCGCATTAAACAGTTCGACGTACTGGTTAAAGGCTTCCACCAGTTCGTCGTTATCGATGGTTGCTGGCGGTGTGTAGAGACCGGTCCCGCTAATAACGGCTTTAATCACGCTAACCCCACGTCATGATAGTGAAAACAGGATGTCAGGAAATCCACTGTCAGAAATACTAACACAGTCTCCGGGTTTTGC
This sequence comes from Marinobacter guineae, assembly GCF_002744735.1. GTDB lineage: Bacteria > Pseudomonadota > Gammaproteobacteria > Pseudomonadales > Oleiphilaceae > Marinobacter > Marinobacter guineae. The sequence continues at coordinate 339,041 of NZ_KZ319339.1, forward strand.
CCGCCGGGAATCGGTCAGCGGCACCTGATTGGTGCGGGTCTATCGGCGCCTTAAACCCTGGTCTTCTCCCACTGCCGGTCCATCCGTTTTACCGATACCGTCATTACCGTGCCCAATTGTTGGGCAAAAAACGATACCCGGAACTCCTCGAGCATCCACCGGTACAGCACCAGTTCCGGGTCCCGCACACCCTGGCGCTGCTGTTCGTCCCGCTTTACCGCATACCGTGACCAGAGCGGCTCGATGGTATGCAGGAACTCGCGCTCGCGGCCCATCTCCCGGGGCATCTTTTCCAGTCGGACCAGGGCAGCCTCGAAGTAGCGCCCGAATTCCGCCAGCCACTCCGGTGGTGTCTCTACCAGGAACCCCGGATAAACCAGGTTCTGCAACTGGAACTTCAGGTCCGCCATACTATTCGCCAGTGCCAGGTTAATCTTTCCTTTCAGCTGCTTGGCCACTTTCTGGTAACCGGACATGGCCTGGAACAGCCGTTCGTCGGCCAGTTCGAGTGCTGGAATGAAATCGCCCCGATGCCTGTCAAACATCTGGTCGAAGTCATCGGCACTTCTGGGGATACCTTCGATGAGAAAATGCTGCATGGCCGTCGCCAGCAGCAGGTCGTCCAGCAGAACCTTCGCCTGGCCCACCGGGGCAAACATCAGGGCGGATTGCCGGAAACGCGGAAGTTTGCGCTCCAGATCATCCAGGGTCCTGCCGAACCGGTTGAGAATCAGACGGGCAACCGCTTTGCGGGTGGTATCCTCTGCCGTCAACCGGTCCAGGCAACGAATCTGCCGGACCTGTTTGCCGAGGTCTTCCAGTGCCGGATAGACCGTTACCTGCATTCCGCCTTTCTCGGTCTGCACCTGTTCGGGCAATTGTCCGAACTGCCAGTCGGTATACTCACCCACCGGTTCTTTTGAGGAATTTTCACTGGTTGCCGAAGCCAGCGCCTCCTCTGCCCGGCCCTCAAGCTGCCCCTGCAGCTCCGTGGTATCCCGGCTTTCGGCAATCGCCTTTCCACCATCCCCCATAACCCGGAGGTTCATCCGCAAATGCCTGGGCAATTCCGCCTGGGACCAGGCCTCCGGGTCGATTCGCACGCCAGTCATCCGGCGCAGTTGTGCGCCCAGCTGCAACGCCAGCGGCTCATTGGATGGCTGGAGATTGGCCAGTGCGGCATCAACAAAATCCGGCACCGGCACAAAATTGCGCCGCAATGCCTTGGGGAGCGACTTCACCAACGCTATGCATTTCTCCCGTAACAGCCCCGGCACCAGCCATTCCAGACGACGGGACGGAATCTGTTTGAGCGCCATCAACGGCACCTGAAGGGTAACGCCGTCCTGTTCACTGGTGGGTTCGAACTCGTAACTCAACGGGTAGCGCACACCTTCCCACTCCAGGTAATCCGGGTACAGATCCGCCGCCTGGGCGTCGACCGGGCGCTGGAGGATGTCTTCTTCAGTCAGCTCCAGATCCTTCAGCTGCTCTGCCGACAGGCCTTTCCACCAACTCTCGAAATGGCGCCCGCTAACGATATCCGCCGGCAAGCGCTCATCGTAGAACGCCACCAGCACTTCATCGTCTACCAGAAGATCCCGCCGCCGGGTTTTCTTTTCGAGATTTTCAACCGTATCCAGCATTTCCCGGTTACGGGCAATGAATGGCGCCCTGGACCGGTAATCACCCTCGACCAGCGCCCGTCGAATGAACAGATTCCGGCATTCGGCCGGGTCCACTTTGGCGTAGGGAATCCGCCGTTTGGCCACGATATCCAGACCGTAAAGCGTCACCTTCTCGTAGCCCATCACCTGGGCCCTTTTCTGTTCCCAATGGGGCTCAAAATAGTGGTGTTTGACGATGTGACCAGCCAGGGGCTCAATCCATTCCGGCTGAATGGACGCCACCACCCGGGCAAACACCCGGCTGGTTTCGACAATCTCGGTGGCAACAATCCACTTGGGGCCGGTTTTGGACACCTTGGAGCCGGGAAAAATCATCACCTTCCGGTTGCGGGTGGCCAGGTATTCCTTTTTCTCGACCTTGACAGCCACCTGCCCCAGCAGGCCGGCCAGAATAGACTTGTGAAGTGATTCGTAGCTCGCCGCATCCTTGTTCACCGAGAGCTTCTGTTCACGGCAGATCAGGGTTAGCTGACGGTGGATATCCCGCCATTCCCGCATTCGCATCCAGCTCAGGAAGCTCTTCTGGCAGACCTTCTTCATCTGGTTCTGGGACAACTCCTGCCGCTGCTCCTCATAGAAGTTCCAGACATTCAGCAGGGTTATAAAATCCGATTCCTTGTCATTGAACGGAGCGTGGGCCTGATCGGCGGCCTGCTGTTTGTCCTGCGGACGCTCACGGGGATCCTGAACACTCAACCCGGCAATAATCACCAGGGTTTCCGACAGGCTGCCAAGGTCGGCGGCGGTTACCAGCATTCTGGCCAGCCGCGGATCAAGCGGCAGGCGGGCCATGGTTCGCCCCAGTTTGGTAACACGGCGTTTGTCATCAACTGCCCCAAGCTCTTCCAGCAGCTTGTAGCCATCGTTGACCTGCCGTTTGTCCGGCGCTTCCAGAAACGGGAACTGCCGGATCTCGCCAAGCCCGGAAGTAGCCATCTGCAGGATAACGGAAGCCAGATTGGTGCGCAGGATTTCCGGATCGGTGTATTCCGGGCGATTGATAAAGTCGGTTTCGTCGTAAAGCCGGAAGCAGATGCCCGGCGCTACACGACCACACCGACCGGCTCTCTGATTGGCACTGGCCTGGGAAACGGGTTCTATCGGCAACCGCTGGATCTTGGAACGAACGCTGTAACGGCTGATCCGGGCAACGCCGGTATCGATCACATAGCGAATACCCGGCACCGTCAGGGAGGTTTCCGCCACGTTGGTCGAGAGCACAAGACGTCGGCCCTTGTGGGACTGGAACACCCGGTTCTGCTCGGCATTGCTCAGGCGGGAATACAGCGGCAGCACTTCAGTATGCTTCAGGTCGACATGGCGAAGAACCTTGCTCAGGTTCCGGATTTCCCGCTCGCCGGGCAGAAACACCAGAACATCGCCGGGGGGCTTCTTTTCGCTACGCTCATGCTGCTCGATTTCGTCCAGGGCACTCAGTACCCCGTCGGTCCAGCCCTGATCCCGGTCATCTTCATCGCCAGTCAACGGCCGGTAACGGATATCCACCGGATAGGTCCGCCCACTCACTTCGATCACAGGGGCCTTGTCGAAGAATTCGCTGAACCGGTCAACCTCGATGGTCGCAGAGGTGATGATGACTTTCAGGTCCGGCCGCTTGGGCAGGAGCTGGCGCAGGTAGCCAAGCAGAAAGTCGATGTTGAGGCTGCGCTCGTGGGCTTCGTCGATAATCAGGGTGTCGTAGCGATCCAGAAACCGGTCGTGCTGAACCTCCGCCAGCAGGATACCGTCGGTCATCACCTTGACCCGGGACTGCTCCGAGGTGTTATCGGTGAATCGCACCTGATAGCCGATCTGCTGGCCGACCTGTTCGCCGATTTCCTCTGCAATCCGGGCCGCCACACTGCGGGCGGCAATACGGCGGGGCTGGGTGTGGCCAATCAATCCCCGGATACCCCGGCCACTGTTCATGCAGATTTTCGGAATCTGGGTGGTTTTGCCGGAACCGGTCTCCCCGGCAATGATCACCACCTGATGGTTTTCGATGGCCTCCCGGATATCGTCCACCCGCTCGGAAACCGGAAGACCCTCAGGAAAGCTGGCCGGCTTGTGTAAGGCGTGGCGCTGCTGAACTTTCTCAAGCCCACGCTCCAGCCAATTGGCCATTTTTTCCAGGTCCTTCTGGCCCGGCTTGCCCTTGGTACGGGCAACGGTTTTGACGATGCGTGCCGCTTCCTGCTGGTTACAGGCGTCCAGCTGCTCCATCATGGCCTTGACGGCGGCTTCGCCATCGGGCTTGAGGGTCGATGTTCTGGGCGTATCGGAAGTGGTGTCTGTCATTGAAGTGCCGGAATTGCGCTCACTCGGATCGGGTTTGGCGACAGTCTATCGGGAAAGTCCGGTTCTTAAAAACGGAAAACCCCGCCGAAGCAGGGTTTTCCTTTACGAGCCTGGAACTGGCTTACTTGTTATTGGCCTCGTCCCGCAGTTCGCGCCGCAGAATCTTGCCCACGTTGGTCTTGGGCAGTTCATCGCGGAATTCAAAGTGCTTGGGCACTTTGTAAGCTGTCAGACGCTCGCGACAAAACTCCTTGAGTTCGTTCTCGGTCACGCCCTCAGCAGTCGGCACCAGGTAAACCTTCACCGCCTCACCACTCTTGGCATCGGAAATACCCACGGCGGCACACTCGACCACCTTCGGATGGCTGCTGACCACATCCTCAATCTCGTTCGGGAACACATTGAAGCCCGATACGATGATCATGTCCTTCTTGCGATCGACGATACGGATGTAGCCGTCTTCCTGGATCAGGGCGATGTCACCAGTGCGCAGGAAACCGTCCTCAGTGAAGGACTTCTGAGTGTCTTCCGGGCGTTGCCAGTACCCGCGCATAACCTGAGGGCCTTTGACGCACAGCTCACCGGGCTCACCTAACGGGGTTTCATTGCCCTCTTCGTCCAGGGTCTGAACGAGGGTGGAAGGAATGGGCAGGCCGATGGTGCCGATCTGGATGGCACTGGGAGGATTAAAGGTCACCACTGGCGACGTTTCCGTCATACCGAAGCCTTCGCAGATCTCACAGCCAGTTACCCGCTGCCACATTTTCGCAGTGTCGGTGGTCAGAGCCATACCGCCGGAGGAGGTAAGCTTCAAGTTGCTAAAGTCCAGGTCCTGGAATTCCTCGTTGTTGCAAAGCGCTACGAACAGGGTGTTGAGGCCCAGGAATGCAGTGAACTTGTGATTTTTCAGCTCCTTCACAAAACCCGGGATGTCTCTGGGGTTCGGAATCAGAACGTTGTGGGCACCAGCCTCAAGCATGATGCCGCAGTTCAGGGTGAAGGAGTAAATGTGGTACAGCGGCAGAGGCGCAATAACAACCTCCTGCCCCTCGACAACCATACCCTCCATCATCGGGCGGGTCTGCAGCAGGTTTGCCACCAGGTTGCCGTGGGTCAGCATGGCGCCTTTGGCCACGCCAGTAGTGCCGCCGGTGTACTGAAGAACAGCGATATCGTCCTGCTTGCAGTCAATCGGCGTGAACTTTTCACGGCCACCGGCACTGAGTACCGCCGGCAGTTTATGGGCCTGGGGAAGGTTGAACGGAGGCACCATTTTTTTGACATGCTTGATCACCCCGTTCATCAGGGTGCGCTTGATCGGCGAATGCATGTCGGCAATTTCAGTTACGATGACGTGCTCAATGCCGGTGTGGGGTAATACTTTTTCGGCGTTCTCGGCCATGTTGGCCAGCACCACCAAGGCCTTGGCACCGGAATCGTTGAACTGATGCTCCATTTCCCGCGTGGTGTACAAGGGGTTGGTGTTCACCACAATCAGGCCGGCACGCATGGCGCCAAACACAACCACCGGATACTGACCGACGTTGGGCATCTGAACCGCGATACGGTCGCCAGGTTTCAGGTCGGTCTTGTTCTGTATCCAGGCTGCAAAGTTGCGGCTCTGGGTGTCTAGGTCACGATAGGAGAGCGTTGCGCCAACAGCGGAGAAGGCAGGACGGTCAGCAAACTTTTTAACGGCCTGCTCAAACACATCCACCATGCTTTTGTATTTGCTCAGGTCGACCTCGCGAGGTACGCCGGCGGGGTACTTGTCCTGATAGAACTTCTCAAAATCCATCACCATCTCCTGTTTGGCGCTTTTGATTGTAATGATTTACCGATGTCAGGTTGATCAAAAAATCAACCCTACAAAAGTATCAGCCTCAAAAAAGTGGGGAGAGAATAGCAGTTTTGTAACCGATGAGGTAGTTTTCGAGGTTCTTACCCGAACACCTGTACTTAAATGGCAACCGTGCGGAGCGCACCATGAGCGATACCCTTGATACTCTTGAAAATATTACCTATGACGAGCTGAACGAGGGCGATACCGCCACCTTCACACGCACCCTTTCCGAAGACGAACTGGTGCTGTTTGCTGCGGTCTCCGGTGATGTGAATCCGTTACACCTGGACTCCGATTTTGCCGCTGGCTCCACGTTCAAGGAACGTATTGCCCATGGCATGTGGAGCGGCTCCCTGATCTCGGCAGCGCTGGCAACGGTAATGCCGGGCCCCGGAACCATTTACCTGGAACAAAGCCTGTCATTCAAACGCCCGGTGAAGCTCGATGACACACTGACGGTTAACCTGAAAGTGCTGCGCAAGGAGCCGAAGAACCGGGTCGTTGTCGCGTGTGATGTGCGGAACCAGAATGGCCAGAAGGTGGTCTCCGGCGAAGCCAAGGTTATCGCGCCGACGGAGAAAGTTTCCCTGCACAAACCCCAACTGCCCAAAATCACTATTGAAAGCTGATTCACCCGGGGACAGCGCACCGCTGTCCCCTCTGGCACCTTACTTCCGGTCAGCCGGGCAGGAAATCAATCGGGAACCGCACTTTGCGGGTCTCGACCTTGTCGGCACCAAAGTGGAACAGTCGTACCCGCATGGCGATTCTCTGCTCCAGGGAAGGATGCTCCAGTTCGGAGCTGACAACTTCACAGGCGGAAACCGAACCATCCGGTTCGATCACCAGCTCCAGTAATACCTTGCCCTCAAGCGTTGGGTCCTGCCGCAACTCCCGTCGGTACAGGGAGTAAAGCGCGGTTTTCTGGGCGTCAAATACCTTGCGAATATTGCTCATGGCACGCTCACCCACTGACGGCCCGGAATCAGCAGGCTTCGCAACCACGGCACGGGCCTCCTCAACGGGCGCTGCGACTTTCCTGACCTCGTGTCCGGCCACATTAACCGATGTTTCCGGGGTCACAGCGTCTGTAACCCCGCCGCTGCCACTGAGCACCCTTTCCGAATCCCCTGGGGCAACGTTGCGAGCCACGCTATCGGAATCTGTGTTCGCCACAAATTGCCTGCCTGGCGCCGGTTCGGGCGCCCTGAGCGAGGCCAGCCGGTCTTTCATCGCCAGCAGCCCGGACCGGGATGCCTTCTCCCTCGCCTGCTCGGTGGTTTGCTGCGGTTTGGCCGGCTGGGCAACGGTGGGCTCCGGCCGGGGTGCGGGTTTCGGTTCAGCTTTTACGGGTTCGGGGGTCGGCTTTTCCGGTTCTTTTTTCTGAACCTCGGGTTCGGGCTCCGGTTCTTGTTCGACCGGCTCTGGCTTGACAGGCTGAGGTTCCACAACGGGCTTTGGCTTCTCCACAAGGCGCGCAAGCCTCGGTGCAATTTGCTCGGCGTCACTGCGTTCAATTTCCGGCAGGTCCAGTGTCGGAATCAAAAATGCCGGAGGCAGTAACAGTGCCAGCATCACCGCGACGATGGCACCAAACCGGAGATTCTCACCGGTATCCCGGCTCCATGGCAGCCCGGCGGATTGCGCCGCAGGAGAAAAGGTATCAGCCATTGCGAGCCTCCCCTTCCACCGCAAGCCGAACCTGTCGGTATTGCTCGTCAACACAAGTCTGCATCACTTTCCGGAGCAGCCGGTAATCGGTATCACGGCCGGCCATGATGGTAACCGCCAGTCCCTCATCGGGGAGCTCGGGCCAGCGGTTACGCCGCCAGGCCAGTTCCTTCGATAAACCGGAAATATGGGTATCTCCTGTTTCGATGCCGTCCAACCGGGCCACTTCATTGCCCTGAACGAGAATTGAGTTGCCGGTTACCTGCACCGTGAGACTCTCTTCGGCTTCCTGCTGTGCCGTCGATTTGGGCAGAGTCACATCGGTGGTGTTCTGCATGACCTTCACATCGGAGGAATTCACCATCAGGAAGAAAACCAGAATGGTGAAGATGTCCATGAGCGAAACCAGATTCAGGCCACCCGGCTTGTGCATGCGGCCACGGTGCCGCTGGATCCTGCGGGCCTTTCGCGATTTCTTCACACGCCCTCCCCGGATGCTTTCCTGTTAGCGGCGGCAAGCTGGCGATTCTCCGGAGCATCCATCAGGGAAACATCCGGAAAAAGCTCGCCCTCAACCACACTGGCCGCGACCACGGCCGGGTAAGAGCGAACCGTATCCATGGCGGTGACCAACGTCTGGTAATCGATATCGGGGCCAACTTCCAGCACCACATCGGTTTTCGCCGGCACCCGGTTTTTCACCTGGCGAAGGACGTCACGAAGCGCGTCAAAATCCTGTGCTCCCTGATTTTTCGGCAGCACACGGATCAGCCCCCGATCGCTGTCAGCAATTTCGATGCCCTCCGGAATCAGTGTTACCACTAGGCGAAACTCATCCGCTTCCGGAGCGTCGCCGGCCTCCATTCCCGGAAAGTTCAGTTCGATCATGCGGACCTGGCTGAACACCATGCCCAGCAACAGAACCGGCACCAGAACGATCATGAGGTTCAGAAAGGCAGTTATGTCCAGCTCCGGCGATGTACTCAGCCTGCGGTGTCGGCGTCTCATGGCATCAACTCAGGCTGCGGATGGCCGGGAGTGCGGGTTCGAAACAGGATCAGAAACAATGTTCAGTAGTTTCACGCCAGCCATTTCAAAACTGTCCACGATTTCGTTGGTGCGGGTTTGCAGCACGGCATGGAACATCAGCAGCGGTATCGCAGACATCAGCCCGAATGCGGTGGTATTCATGGCAACCGAAATACTGCTGGAAAGCAGGCTGGCCTTTTGGGAAGGGTCTGCGGCGGCCACTGCGGTGAAGGCGGCGATCAGACCGATGATGGTACCCAAAAGTCCCAGAAGAGTGGCGATGTTGGCCAGGGTTGCCAGGTACTGGGTGCGTTTTTCCAGCCGGGGAAGGACTTCCATCAGACCTTCCTCCATGGCGTATTCAATATCTTCCCGCCGGCTGTTGCTCAGCAACCGGCCAATGCCTGCACCCATGATGGCGGCAATGGCACTGTCCGAATTGCTGGCCGCTTTCATGGCCCGCTGGTAATCACGCTTCTGCAACAAGGGCAGGATACCCCGCTCGAAGGCCGCCCGGTTGCGCCGCCTGACTCCGGAGAGGTAGAAAAACCGTTCCAGGGTAATGGCCAGGCCCAGCGCCAACACAACGGCGATGGGGTACATGAAGGGGCCGCCTTCCTGGAAAAAACGTACGATGGTGTCGAGCATGATTGTTCTCCCGTTGTTACTGCACAGTCATGGCTGAGTCCCCGAGGAGCTGGGAATCAGGGGGCTCAGGATCAGGGGGTTAAGGGTTTCACGAAACAGGCGATGCCTTTCCAGCGCCACAGGGTCTGCCGGCCGCATCAGTTCTGGCGCCGTATCATCCAGCTTTGCCCGGGGGCGTTTTGGCAGGCTCGGTGCCCGCCAGGGCAATATGTAAAGCACCCGAGGCTCATCCTCGCCAAGACTGGCCGATATGCCGTCAACGCTCAGACGAACGGTGTCATCCGGGCTCGCCTCTGCACGGACCGGAGCCAGCGCGATCAGTCCGGCCACAACGACTGACAACACACCCGTTGCGGTTTTCTGCAGGTAGTTGCGCATCTATTGCAGCCTCCGTTCCAGGTCGGCAATCCATCCGGTGACGAGCGTGTCGTCTTCCTCCGTCAGTGCCCGATAGCGGTGGTAGTGAATCAGCGCCTTGTCGAGTTCCAACAGATACAGTTCCGCAATCACGGCCAGGTTGTAATGCAGCTCGGCAACCTCCGGCGAGTTCGAAATACCGGTCTCCAGAAGCTTTGCCGCTTCGGCAAAGCGGTGTTGATCTTTCATTACCAGGGCCAGATTATTCACGACGACCGCATTGCCCGGGTCCAGCTCAACGGCCTTCTGCCATGCCTCGGCGGCGGCATGCCTGCGGCCCTGTTCCAGAGCCAGTTGCCCTTCCCTTGCGAAGCTTTTTGCCAACTCCGGGTTCGCCTGCACGGGTTCGGGCTCTTGAACCGTCTGCCCGGCGCAGCCTCCCAGCAGAACAAGCAGAAGAGTCCAGGCCAACAGGCTCTTCAAGCAGCCATTACGCACCATCACCAGCCTCCATGTTCCAGCTCAACCATTTCACCTTGCGCTCGTAGCGCCCCGGATGCAGATCGGCCAGAACACCCAGGCTGCGCCCAATCCATGCATCGTATCCCCGGGAGGTGATCCGCCGATGGTTCTCGGTGTGCAGCCGAATGGCCTTCTCTTCAAACGGATAGGCTTCCTCTTCCAGCAGCATTTGGTATTGCATGGTCTCCAGCTCATTCAGGTCCGCGGGCACTGATGACGCCATAAGGTCCCGGGCCAAACCCCGATACAGTTCCGCACGGCGATAAAGGGACTCAGACAACACCGCCTCTCCGCCAAGTGCCTCGGCATCCAGGAATCGTTGACGCGCGGTTTCCAGCGCGCTTTGCTTACGTGCCAGCGAGTCTTCCAGGGGATGGGTCAGTTCAATGCTGGTGAAAACGGCAGCGGCGCGGGCACCGAGAACCAGCGAAGCGCGAGAAGCCCACTGCAGGGTGTCCGGGCTGTGCCACGGGCTGTCCAACTCCGCGCGGACCATGGCTTCCCGCCAGTAATCCCCCTCAACGCCTGATTCCATAAGGCGGTAACGCATGGTCTGAAGTTGCAGGTGGCCCGGACCATCCTCAGCAACGATGCCAGTGGCCAGATAGTCCCGGTAAAGGCCATTGCGTTCGGCGACATTACCAGCTTCGTGTAGCAGTTCGGCGGCTCTGAGCCGAAGCTCCCAGGGATCAGGTTGGCCTTCAGCCACCAGGAGGAGTTCTGATGCGGCCAGCGCTGGCTGCCCCGATGAAACCCAGGCGTGAACCAGCTTATCGCTGATGCCCGATGCCAGCTCATGCCCCGGGAAGTCCGACCGGAAACGTTCAAGATCTTCAATTGCCCCGGGCCAGTCCGACGCTTTGAGCAGGGTGTTGGCGGCGTCGTAGCGGCCCTTGATGGCAAGATCTGATCCCGGCAGCACGGAACCGACGCGACGGAAGTGTCGGACCGCCTCTTCGATCTTGCCATTGGCCGCGGCCCGCTCGCCTTGACGGTACACCACCGTGGCCAGCTGTTTGCGGATGCTTGCTATCTCATCAGCCCCTACCGGGTTGTTGGGGAGATTCCCGATGTCGCTGTTTTCCGCGAGCTCCAGAGCCTGCGTCCAGGCCCTCTCTGCAAGACCGTATTCATCCTGTTGCTGTCGGACTTTTGCGGTTACCTGCCATGCTGCATAACGTTCCCGGGGCGAAGCTTTCCCACGGGTGATGACTCTGGCGCTGTAATCCAGAGCGCGCTGGTGTTCGCCTGCGGTGAGCCAGCGGTCAGACAGATCTGCCATCAGGCCGGCACTTCTGGCATCGCCGGAAAAACGTTCGGCAAACCGATCGGCTTCGGCAGAAACTTCCTCAAGCCCCGGGGTGAATCCCTGGCCCGTTCGCCGACCATCAAGGCCTTCGCGTAGCAACGAAACGGCCGCCCATCCGGCATCAGCCGCCTCGTTGTAATTCACCTCATAGGCGGCGCGCCTGAAGTTCGCCAGTGCCTCGGGAAACTGACCTGCCTGGAGCCGCGCGTCACCCGCCAGCCGAAGGATTTCACCAATCCGGACTGAATACCGGGCAAGCCCCTCGTAATACCCCGCAGCCAAAGCAAAAGCCGCCTCGCCGATGGTAACATCGTTCGTGTTAGCCGAGTTTGTTCCCCGGTTATACTGAAAGTCCGCCAGCATCCGGCTGAAGCCTTGCCATTGTTTCTGCTCGCCCGGGTTGAGGCGATCGTAGCCGGCGTCGGTCGCGAAACGTGCAACGAACTCGGCCCTCGCGCCACGAACCCGTTCAGGCTGGCCAGCCCGCTGCCAGACATCGACTAGCTGCAACAGGAATGCGGGAACCTTGGCGTGATCCGGCGCGTAGTGAATAAATGCCTCGTTGACGGCAACGCTGGCTTCGGTCTGCCCCTGGACAGCGTAATAATCCGCGAGCCGGTCAAACAGCAGATGCGCCCAGGGCCGCATCCGGCTCTCGTCCAGCCAGGAAATCAGAGTTTCAGGACCACGTTTTCTGGCCGCCATCAGGGCAAGCACGCGGAAGGTGTCATCGATAGTGTCGACACTCGATTCGTTAACATTTTCCAGGCTTTGGGCGCTTGGCAGAAACTCGTCCAGAACGGTGACGAAGGTATTGGCTGCCCGGTCCCAGGCCCGGGCACCCTGCTTGAACTGACTCCAGCCCAGCATATATCGGGCCTTGGTGCCGAGTTCGCCGTTTTCGCCGGATTCAACCAGAAGCTGATAACCAGTTTCTGCCTCTGCGTAGCGACCGGACGCAAAGGCGGACTCCGCAATCCGGAACCTGGCCTCTGGCACCAGCGCCGAATCCGGATAGAGGCCGACCAGCTGTTTCAACCGCTGAATGGAATCCTCATGGTTGCCTGTCAGGGCATGGGCCTTGGCCATCTGATAGAGCAACTCATCAAGCCGCCCGCCAAAGGAGCCCCGTTCCAGGATCGATTCGTAGCTACTGATGGCCTCGCGGTAAACCTTCTGTTCCTCGGACGGAGAGAAGCCGATGTCCGCACCGGACTTGTCGCGAATGTTACTCAAGCGATTCAGGGCATCAATCCGCACCTCCGGCTCATCCGAGTTCAGGAACAGGCGATGATAGCGACGTGCCACTTCCGAAGCCGAAATCGCCGGCATGGGGCGGGACTCGAATTTCAGAAAAACGGGGCGCATGTCACCGATGGTTTCGCCATCACGCCCGAGGTCGACCCGGAAGGACTCCTGGGCCATCACCGGTGAGAGGAAACAAAGTGCGGTGAAAAACGTTGGAACCAGTCGTCTCATGGCCGCCCCTCCCCCGCTTTGTCTTCGGAGAGATCGGCGTCGGCAAGACTCTGCAGAGCAAGGTATTCGTACAGGTGGGCTATCTGTTGTTCGGTTTTATCGAGGGCGAATGCCATCTGCTGATCCCGGCTGGCAACGTAATCGAGGGCCAGTTTGTCCAGAGCCTCCTCGGCTTTCATTCTCAGACGATTAACCGAGGAGACGAGCGCGTCATTCCTGCTCTTTAGCGCGAGAGACTGATAGCGCAGCTGCCGAAGCTCCTCCGGTCGCCCGGATGCCCGATGATCGAGATTGGCCAGCCAGTCCTGGGTATCCGCCAGGGTTTGCGCCAGACTGGAGAGCCGGCTTTTGTCAGCGGAATCCGCCGCTTTGGCCGACAAACGCTCGATCCTGTCCCTGAGATCAGCTCCCTGGCTGGCGAGTGCTGCTGTATGTGCGCTAGCAGTTTGCCGCTGAATGTTGGCGATCTGCTCGGCCAGCGCACTGTCGAAGATTCCCAGATCCCTCTGGTAACCCGCAAGCCTTGCGGCCATCGCTGCCAGAGCGGCGACCCGCCCCGCGGCATGCTGGGCGGCTGGCTGCTCCATGAAACCCAGCAGATAGGCCATGCGTGGCTGGGTCAGTGTGCGGCTGTCCGCCAGGAACCAGTCAATCCCGGTTTCCCTGGCATCTTCCACCAGTGTCTTGTAAGCCCCTTGGTCCCGGATTTTTTCAGCCAGTTTGCGCAGGGTTACCCGCTCGCTTTCAAAGGCTGCGTTGGCTGCGAGGTAGGCTTCACCGGCCTGCCCGAGGTAGCCAGAGAGATCGTATCCCCGGCCCATACCAATCCAGGCGTCCGCAACACCCGGGTAAGCCAATGGGTATTTCCTGGCCCGGTGCCAGCTCTGCATGGCGGCCCGGTGGTTGCTCCGCTGCGAGAGTGCAAGGCCATGAAGATAGAGCGCCCTCGGTGTGTTGAAACTGTCCAGTGAGACTTTTTCCAGAAAACCGATCGCTTTCTCGTACTCCCCGTGCTGGTACGCAAGGTAGCCGGCGCGGACGAGCAAACGGTTGCGAAGCTGGTCACGGCGGGCGGAGTCCTCGTCGCCTTCCAGCATGGCCAGGGCGACCCTCAGGGCAACCAGGGCACGGGCAGGGTTCAGGTCTTCCCTGGCATAATCGGTAGACAGATTGAGGTAACCCACAGCGGCCCAGTAGCCTTCTTTCATTCCGGCAAGGACGCGCCCGGCATCGTCCGTCTTCCCGCTCAAACGAGCTTCCTCGGCATCCCTATAAAGCGATTGCTGGTGGTTGTCGCCCAGGTTCACGCCCACCCCACTGGCCTGCCTGAATTCTTCCAGGCCATCCCGGATATCAGCGGGTAATACAGGTGCGGCAGACACCGTCAGTGGGTTGATGATCAGAAGCGATAAAGAAATGCGCAGGAGTCGAAAGGTCATGGCAACCTACTTCCACTCAACAAACGAAACCCGGGGTTCATAGTCCGGTGCACGTGCCTCCAGACTCATCTGTAACCGGAGGGTACCCGGGCGCTTCTGAAAACGGTGTACCGATTCGCGGCGAACGAAATCATCATTGGCGGAGCGGGCAGTTATAACCGTTTTCAGCTCGTGTTCCCCGTTCTTGAGATTGCCGGTAAACAGTTGCTGAATCCCTCCGCGTTCGAGGGAGGCACGTTCTCTTTCGGTATAAAGATGTGAAGCAACTGGCTGGCCGTTTACGAACAGCTCCACCGAATCAAGATCAAGCGCGTCCCGGCTCTGGAGCGTCAGAAAAACCGCCAGCCGGGTATTGGCGGGATGCAGCAGCTTCTGTTCAAGGGCAAAGACGCTGGCAGAGTGCCCGGCAACCTCGGCGCTCAGCGTCTCTATTTCCTCATCCAGCTCCGTGGCAGCCTTTGTCGCAGCGGGCAGCAGCAATAGCAGAAATAGCCAGCCGGTGAACGCTCTGTGTTCCTGAATCCGGCGTTTTTGTGCTTGTTGTATGCCGAACATAAGCCTCCTGCCTTTGTAACCCATGCAAACTTCTGTAACAGATCGGCAGAAAGCGTAACACTTGGTAACCGCCAAGAACGGTATCCAGATCACCAATTGGAAAACAGGGAGTGAAGAGAAATAAGGAGGAGTGTTGAACTGAAAGTTCGGAGAGTGTCGAGTTATTTAACAGAGGCAGAAATGGTCAGGGCAGCCGGGCCACTGAAACCGAATCCCGATACCACCAACCAGTTGATTTTATTGCTTCTATTTTAACTGGCCCTGTAATTGCTCATTGGAAGGCGACGGGAGCGCCTAACAGGCAACCCCCGTTTGATATGCCGAGCTTTGCCGATGCCCTCAACCGCATCGGCTTTTTTTTATTTGCTGAGTTGCTTCATGGCCGATTCAAGGCCCTCAACGGTAAGCGGGTACATGTGATCGTTGACCAGCTGCCGGGTCATGGCCAGTGAGCCGCCATTGCCCCAGTAACTTTCGGGCAACGGGTTGAGCCAGACCACCTTGCGGAAGTGATCGGAAATGCGCTGGAACCAGGTCGCGCCCGCTTCCTCATTCCAGTGCTCGATTGAGCCGCCCGGGTGGGATATCTCATAGGGCGCCATGGTGGCATCACCCACAAAGATGACTTTGTAGTCCGGCGTGTATTTGTGAAGGATGTCCCAGGTGCTTATGGTCTCGTTCATCCGGCGGACATTCTTCTTCCAGACGCTCTCGTAAACGAAGTTGTGGAAGTAAAAATATTCCATGTGCTTGAACTCGAGACGTGCCGCCGAGAACAACTCCTCACAGACACGAATGTGCGGGTCCATCGAGCCGCCCACGTCAAAGAAGATCAGCACTTTCACCGCGTTGTGACGCTCCGGCACCATCTTCAGGTCCAGGTAGCCGGCATTTCGCGCGGTAGAACGGATGGTGTCGTCCATATCCAGCTGGTCAGCCGCACCCTGGCGGGCAAACTTCCTCAACCGCCGCAGCGCCACCTTGATGTTACGGATACCCAGGGTAACGCTGTCGTCGAGGTCTTTGTATTCGCGCTTTTCCCAGACCTTTACGGCTCTGCCATGGCGGCCGCTCTTCTGGCCAATCCGAAAGCCTTCGGGATTGTAGCCATCAGCGCCGAAGGGCGAGGTACCGCCGGTGCCGATCCACTTGTTGCCCCCGGCATGGCGTTCCTTTTGTTCTTCCATGCGTTTCTTGAACGTGTCGATCAGCTCCTCAAGACCACCGAGAGAGTCGATCTGGGCCTTCTCCTCCTCGGACAGGTGCTTTTCGAACTCAGCCCGCAGCCATTCGTCCGGAATCAGCGCCTCCAGCAGGTCATCCAGGTTCTCGATACCCTCGAAATATGCCTGGAAGGCCCGGTCGAACTTGTCAAAGTGGCGTTCATCCTTTACCAGGCAAAGACGGGCCAGGTAATAGAATTCTTCCATATTGGCAAAGGCCAGCCGGTGCTGCAGGGCTTCCAATAAATCCAGAAACTCCCGCAAGCTGGCAGGTACCTTTGCGCGCCGGACTTCAAGAAAAAAATCAATCAACATAAAACGTGACTCTTGCCGGGTATCAGCTGCGGCGACGCGCCATGAATGCAAGCTTCTGCAACAGGTGCACGTCCTGTTCGTTCTTCACCAGAGCACCGTACAGAGGCGGTAACGCCGAGCTGGTATCTTTCTCCTGCAACATTTTTGACGACAGCTCATCGGCCATCAACAGCTTCAGCCAGTCAATCAGCTCCGAGGTGGAGGGCTTTTTCTTGAGCCCCGGCACCTTGCGCACATCGAAAAACACTTCCAGGGCATCACGAACGATTTCCTGCTGCAAGCCCGGGAAATGAACATCCACGATAGTCTGCATGGTGTCACGATCCGGGAAGCTGATGTAGTGGAAGAAGCAGCGGCGCAGAAACGCGTCGGGCAGTTCTTTTTCGTTGTTACTGGTGATGACGATGATCGGGCGTTGCTTTGCCTTAACGAGTTGCTGTGTCTCGTAGACAAAGAACTCCATGCGATCCAGTTCCAGCAGGAGGTCGTTGGGGAACTCAATGTCAGCCTTGTCGATTTCGTCAATCAGCAGAACAACCTGCTCGTCAGCTTCAAAGGCCTCCCAGAGTTTACCCTTGACGATGTAATTGCTGATGTCCTTGACCTTCTCGTCGCCGAGCTGGGAGTCCCGCAGACGTGATACCGCATCGTATTCGTAAAGCCCTTGCTGGGCCTTTGTGGTGGACTTGATGTGCCACGAAATCAGCTTCACACCAAGGCCTTCGGCCATCTCTTCGGCCAACAGGGTTTTCCCGGTGCCCGGCTCGCCCTTGATCAACAGCGGGCGCTGAAGTGTGATAGCGGCGTTGACGGCCATTTGCAGGTCATCGGTGGCAACGTATTTCTCGGTACCGGTAAACTTCATGAGTCTGGTTCCTGTTGGTTACTTTTTCTGATCTTTGTCGTCGGCTTTCTTTTTCGGATCGTTATCCGGCAACCCGGATTCGTCCTGGTCGAAATCCGGTAAGTCGTCGAACTCGGACAGGTCAAAATCCTCAAGCCCGAATTCTTCGCCGTCATCGTCTTCCGGGGCGTCGGCATCAGATGGATCGGCGACGTCTTCCAGTTCCGGAATGTTTTCTTCCTCGTCTTCTGCCTGCAGCGTCGCTTCGTGCTCATCAACCACTGCTTCCAGTTCCGACATATCATCGTCGGCCATTTCCTCTGTGACCTCCGGAATTTCCTCTGGTTCTGGTTCTGGTTCTGGCTCAGGTTCCGGTTCCGGCTCGGACTCGGGCTTCTCTTCCAGATCTTCCAGAGTCTCACGCTCAGCAGCAGCCTCCGCCTGGGCCTCCCGGCGCTTCTTGCGCTGACGAAGGGCGACCCATACAACGCCGGCAAACAGCGCAACCCCACCCGCGGCAGCCGCTATCATCCACATGGGCACTGGGAAGCTATCCTGCCTCTCTTCCAGCTCTGCTGACTCTGGTTCAGGCTGCTCGGGTTCAGGCTGCTCTGCCGCCGGCGCAGGAGGCTCCTCTACCTGGCTCACATCTATGGGTGGGGCAATCTCCGGCTCAGGCTGTTCAGCCACCGGTTTGGGCACTTCAGCCTCGGGTTGCGGCGCTACCAGTGGCTCGGCAACGGGCTCGGCGCCTTCCGGGACCGTAAACCCGACGGTCGCGCTGAACTTGCGGCTGAAGGTCTGGCCGTCGGCAACCACATCAATCCGGTACAGGCCGGCAGCCGGCAACCGGTTGACTGAATCCCGATAGGTTCCGTCTTCCGGGGGCTGTTCGGCTGACAAGACCTTTGTTCCACTACGACCGTCCTCGGAGGTGATGGTCAGCTCAACATCCAGAACTCCCAGAAAGTCCGGGTTGGTAATCTTTTCCTGTTCTTCAAAAAAGGCGATCCGGATATCGACCGGCCGTTCCGCAGAGAAGGTAGTTGGTAACGGATTGACCACCATTCGCAGATCGCTGACAACCGTCACCCGGCTGCCCTCACCCAGCTCTCCGTTTAGTCGCCACTCGCCTGCCACCGGCTCATCCACGGTAATCAGGTCATACCCGGCCTCCCGTGCCCACCGTATGTTGTCCGGCGAATCCGCCAGGTTAACCGCTTCGCCGTCGGGACGGACCAGCTCAAGTTCCCGCGTGGCCGAGGTTTCCGCATCGCCCCAGAAGATCAGCGCGGTAAATTCGCGAACGCCGTCGTCAACGGTAAAAGCGTTGCCCTCAATCGGAATCTGTTCCTGAGGAACTGCCGTGTTCAGGGCCTCCAGAAAGGCAAGATTCAGGGCATCCGCGGTTTCGGCAATCTGATAGCGACCGCCGGATTTCGCGGCCAGCGCCCTCAGGAAGTCCGTATCCGCGGCTTCAGAAAGCGCGACCGGATGAAAAGTTGCGCCCCTGGCGACCAGAGCGGGAACCATCTTTTCCAGAATGCGCTGCTCCTCTGCAGAATTTGCTGCAGAGTCGGCGGAAATATCCACCTTGCCATCGGTCAGCAGAATAAAGTGGGTGCTGCTCAGATCACCGTCGGTGTAGTAACTATCACTGGCGACTTCAATGGCCTTGCCCAGATTGGTTCTCAGGGCAACGGAATTTATCTGCTCCGAGCGTTCAATGGCCATTTCCCGCCATTGATCGGTCACCTCGCGGTGCGGAACCAGCATGTTCACGTACTGCCCGAAGGTCCAGACACCCGCCGTCGCGCCTTCTGGCAGGAGGCGCGCAAGCAGTCGTACAGCAGGCTGGCGTAGGTTCTGGGGATCGGTGTCCTTCATGGAACCGGAGATATCGACAATAATCCGCACATCCGACTGCCCGGGGAGCTGAACATCATCAGCCTCCTGCGCAGCTAACGGCAGAGGAAGGCTGAGTGCGATGACCAATGCAAACAGGCTCAGCAATCTGTGTTTAAGGGCTATCAAGGCTTTCATCCGTTCTTATTATTGATTGGCGTTACCGACGAACCAGGCGATAACGAACCAGATCCAGCACCCAGACCAGCAGCATCACCAGACCCGCAAGGCCAAGGTTGAACAGCGCCCGGCCCGCGGCATCTGCCTCTCCCAGGATCATTTCATAGCCGCCAAACAGCCAGGCCGGAATCCACCAGCCGGCAACCTCCGGGGACTCAACCGGGGTCAGCAGCAGGGCAACCAGCGCGGCGAGTATCAGTGTTCTCAACCCGTACAGGGGCAGGAAGCGAATCAGGCTCTTCATCATGTAAAAGAACACGACGAAGGCAATGGCGTAGGCGGCCCAGAAAATCCCGTAGGCCATTTGTGCATCAGTATCGATCATTACAGAATCCAGTGAATGATGTGTTCTTCCCAGTCCTCTTCCGGCACCCGGGCCTCTGAAACAACCCGGTGGCGGATGGACACGCCCGCCTCGTGCACCGAATCGGGGTCACCGCTTCGCAGCGGATGCCAGGCCGCCAGCGGCCGGCTTTCGGCCAGGGTTCGGTAGGCACAGGTATAAGGTAGCCAATGGTAGTCGGTGATGGTGCCCGGTGTCAGCACTGTGCAACCCGGGACCTTTTTCAGCCGCTCATCATAGACGGTGCAGCGGCAAGTCTCTTCATCCATGTAACGGCACACCAGGTCGGTGTGGTAGACCTCGCCGGTGTCTTCATCTTCGAGCTTGTTCAGGCAGCATTTGCCGCAGCCGTCACACAGGGATTCCCATTCCTCAGGTGTCATTTCGTCCAGGCGCTTGCGCTGCCAGAACGGCACCTGGGCAATCATGGGTTACGCTGCTCCGGCTTCGTCCGGAAGTCCACCACGTAGCCGTCTCTCTCCTCGGACATCTGCAGGAAAAAATCCTTCTCCCCGATGGCTTCGAGCACCTGCTTGCCGGTGGTTCTTGCCAGTTTGCGCTCCGGCGTCATAACCAGATCCATGGAATGAACCGGCTGACCGAAAATGCCACGCAGGCTCTCCGGCAGCTCCTCCCATTCCTGGCCTCTGCGGACAAAAATATAGGTATCGCTCTTTTTGCTGCTTCGAAATACAGAGACAAATTCCCGTTCTTTCATGACTTCAGTAATTCCTCGATATCAGCGCGAACCGGCGCGAGAATCTGCGCCCGCCAGCCCTGAAAAAATTCATGTTGTCCCAGATCACGGTGCTGTACCACTTTCTCAAGCCGCTTCCTGGGCGCAAGCAATTCCATTGGTATATCAGCATCTTCCGCAGCTTTCCTAAACAAACGCTTTAAGTGTTTGAAGAACCCCTGCTGATCCCTCGACAACGGCGGCGCGATGCGTTCCAGCCCGGAATTATCCGCTGTTGCCCCTTTGCTAACAAGTTCGATGACCGTGTCGCCATAACGCCGGACCGCACCGGAAGGCACGCCCTGAATATTGGAAAGTTCTCTCTGGGAGCCCGGCATGTTCTCGGCGATGGCGATCAAAAGGGCATCCGACAAGACCCGGTTTCGCGGCCGGTCCTGTTTCTGGCATTCAAGCTCCCGCCAGCGAACCAGTTCCCGGAGCACGCCCTGTTGCTGTGGCGTGAGAGACCAGCCACCCCGGAGCTTCAGGTAATGGTTGTCCGGATCCTCCTGCCCTGCCAGTTCGTCAGCGAATCGTGTGGACTCCTCCGCCAGCGCCGCCTCAAGGCCCCTCTTCCGTAGCAATCCCGTTACCCACTCGTACATGGGTTCCAGAAAGCGGATATCCTCAATGGCATAGCGCTGCTGCGCCTCACTCAGTGGTCGGGCGAGCCAATCGGACCGGGTCACGGATTTGTCGAGAGTTTCGCCAAACAGAGTTTCCACCAACCGGGCGTAGCCCAGGGAGAATCCAGCGCCAGCCATGGCCGCACCAATTTGCAGATCAATCACACCTGCAGGCTCAAGGTTCAGCCACTGGCGGAACAGCTCCAGATCTTCACTCATGGCATACAGAAGCTTGGGCGTTGCCGGATCGGCTAACATCTCACGGAAACGGCGGGACTGCTCGGCAACGGCAGGATCCACCAGGCAGAATTCGCCGTCCAGTCCGAGCTGGACCAAACCCGGAATCGGGTAGAAGGTGTTTACCCGTTCAAACTCGGTATCCAGTGCCAGGGGTTTGCCGGGCGCGCGATCAAGCCAGCGATTCAGTGCCTCCGGCTCCCGGATCCAGTGAATGCTGGCAGGTGCCGGAGGAACGTCAACAGCCGCAGCGGCCTGGGCAGAAATATCCATAGAAATGCCTGGTCAGATTTATTCGGAGAGAGGTTTGCGGCCTCGAAAAGCGTGGGTCAGAGTAAAGCCGTCCACATAGCCCAACTCGCCGCCCACTGGAATGCCGTGAGCCAGCCGGGTAATCAGAATCCCGCGGCCATCGAGTCGGTCCGCAATGTAGTGGGCGGTGGCTTCACCTTCCACCGTGGGATTGGTCGCCAGAATCAGTTCGGTAACGCCTTCGTCCCGAACCCGTTTCAACAGACGTTCGATGCCGATTTCCTCGGGGCCGACGCCATCAATGGGCGACAGATGCCCCATCAACACGAAATAGCCACCGCGGTAATCACCAGCCTGCTCGATAGCCAGCAAATCCGATGGGCTTTCAACCACACACAGTGTGCCGGTGCGCCGCTGCGGATTGTCGCAGATGCCACAGATCTCGGTATCGGCAAAGTTCTGGCAACTTTCACAGCGCCGCACACCACTCATGGCCTGGTTCAGCGCTTCCGAGAGCCGGGTGCCGCCGGAGCGACCCCGTTCAAGCAGGTGAAAGGCCATGCGCTGGGCGGTCTTTTGACCGACGCCGGGCAGGCAACGAAGGGATTCGACGAGCTCGTCAACCAAAGGGCTGAACGCCATGAAATGTCCTCAGACTACGGCAGGATGGAATTCAGAACGGCATCTTGAAACCGGGAGGCAGGCCCATGCCCGACATCATACCGGACATTTTATCCTTCTGATTGGCCTCGACCCGGCGAACGGCGTCATTCACCGCGGCCGCCAGAAGATCCTCCAGGATCTCTTTTTCCTCAGACATCAGCGACGGGTCAATCTCCACTTTGCGAACATCGTGTCGACCGTTCATGGTGACTTTCACGAGCCCGGCACCGGCTTCACCGGTGACTTCCGCCTTCGCGATTTCTTCCTGGGCTTTCTGCATCTCTTCCTGCATTTTCTGGGCTTTTTTCATCATGTCGCCCATATTGTTCATCATGCCTTATCTCCTGCTTGTCTCAATCGGCCGAATACTCTCTTCGACTACCCGCGCCTCAAATCGTTCAACAATAGACTGTACGACCGGGTCCTTCCGAATGGATGCTTCCGCCGCTTCCTGCCGGGCCTTGCGCTGACGCTCTTCGTAAGCTGCAGGTGTGTTCGGTCCCGGGTGGCCCTGTTCTATACGTAATTGGATGGAGTCACCGAACCGGTTTCTCAAGCCCGCGACAATTCTTTCCTCGTGACGGCTGTTCAGCAACCGGGCGTGGCCCTCGTCAATCGTCAGAGTAATCGTTTCACCCTTCTGGCTCATCGCGCCGTGGCTGGCGAGGTTTCCCGGCATGCCAACGATACCGAGGCTACGGAAATCACGGTGCCAGAGAAACTCACCGTCCGGTTCGGCGGGAACTTCCGGTTCTGGCTGATGCTCTGGTTCGGGTTCTGGCTGTGAGACCGGCTCCGGCGTCGTTTCAGCGGCCTGCTCTTGCGCAACGGCAGGCTCCGGACGGGATGAATACGGATCGTCGTATTCCTCTGCTGTTTGCGCCTGCGCATCCAGACTGGCCAGCCACGAAGAATCCTCCTCCGGTAACGGTGGGGAATCCGTTTCCGGTGCCGACTCCGGTTTCTGCGGTTCCGGCTCGGGCTGCTCGACTTTCACCTCGGGAACGGGCGCCGGGTCGGGCTCATCCCGTGGCTCAGGTGCGGCACTTTGGCCGCCGGAACTGATGGCAGGCGGCTCCCGGCGGTCAGCACCCGGCCTGAACGCCAGCATCCTGAGCAGGGTCATTTCGAAACCCATCCGGGCATCCGGCGTAATGGCCAGGTCCTTACGGCCAATCAGGGCAGACTGGTAGAACAGCTGGGCATCTTCGGCACTGAGTTTGCGGGCCAGGGACTGCACCTGTTCGGCATCGCCAAGGGAGTTATCCGCACTTCCTGGAACCACCTGCTCCATGGTAACCCGGTGAAAAAGGGACAGAAGATCGGCCAGTATCACACTGTAATCCGGTGCAAAATCCGAAATCCGGCTGATTTCCGCCAGCAAGGCCGGGCCATCCCCTTCAACCAGCGTATTCACGATACGTTCAATATCGCGTTGATCAATGGTGCCGAGCATATTGCTGACATCACTGGCCGCCAGCTTCTGGTTACCAAAAGCAATGGCTTGGTCGGTCAGGCTCAGGGCATCCCGCATGCTGCCGTCCGCGGCCCGGGCCAGAAGCCAGAGCGCCGGCTCCTCAAACGGAATCTCCTCCGCGCCGAGTACGTGCCTCAGGTGGCCGGCAATGTGTTCCGGCGTCATCCGCTTGAGGTTGAACTGCAGGCATCGGGAAAGCACCGTCACCGGCAGTTTCTGGGGGTCTGTCGTGGCCAGCAGGAACTTGACGTGTTCCGGCGGCTCCTCGAGGGTTTTCAGAAAAGCATTGAAGGACTGATTGGTCAGCATGTGCACCTCATCAATGAGGTACACCTTGTAGCGGCCGCGGCTAGGCGAATACTGGACGTTGTCGGTCAGTTCCCGCATGTCGTCCACGCCGGTGCGGGAGGCAGCATCAATTTCGATCAGGTCGACAAACCGGCCTTCCTGAATCTCCTTGCAGCTGGAGCATTCACCACAGGGATTGGGAGTAACGCCGGTTTCACAGTTGAGACAGCGGGCCAAAAGACGGCCGATGGTTGTCTTACCCACTCCCCGGGTGCCGGTGAACAGGTAAGCGTGATGCAAACGCTGGCTTTCCAGGGCGTGAATTAACGCCTGGAGCACGTGTTCCTGGCCCACCATGTCCTCAAAGGTGCGTGGGCGCCATTTACGGGCAAGTACCTGGTAGCTCATGTTCCGCCAACTGCAGTTAAAAACGGCTCTAACCTTAGCA
Organism: Marinobacter guineae; assembly: GCF_002744735.1. Classification (GTDB taxonomy): domain Bacteria; phylum Pseudomonadota; class Gammaproteobacteria; order Pseudomonadales; family Oleiphilaceae; genus Marinobacter; species Marinobacter guineae. The sequence goes on from NZ_KZ319339.1 coordinate 363,416, forward strand.
TGGACACAGGTCTATAAGAAGCAAAGTTCATCCCGGAAACGGACCGAAAAAGGTGCTGGTATGAGAGGAAAATCAGGGTAATAGCAATGCAGGAGAGAAAACTGGGGGTGACTCCATCAGCGACACCCCGGCACACAATTCCACCGCTTCGGCTGCTCCCTTCCGGGCCTGACCGGGTTCACGGTTTCATGTTGCGGAGGCACCAATGGAGCCACCATAACGGCGTTTCAGGACATTTCCCTGAAAGCGGCGCGCATATTAGCAAAAGGGTTTGCGGACTACAATGGGAAATCCCCGCCCGCTCAAGATACCGGCTTTATACAGGGGTAAAGGCTACAGGGGCAATGGCACTTCATCCTGACGGAACCAGCACGCCAGACTGTAACGGGTTCGATTAGCCGGAAGCACCCCATGAGGGATTTCCTCACTCATGAATAAAGCCATACGCCCGGCCTCGGGCAACACGGTGCCGTATGCCTTGTGTTCAATATCCCGACTGAACACCTGAAGGGCGCCGCCGTCGGACTCCTGCCAGTCTTCATTGAGGTAAAGCACCAGGCTGACCACGCGGGACGCGCGGCCCTGGAAACTGTCCAGGTGCTTTTTATAGAAATCACCGGGATGATACGTGGCGTAGTGCGTTTCAAAGCGTTTCAGGCCAAGGAACAGACGCTGATTCAATCCCTGGCGGATAGCATCAAAGAATTCAAACAGGGCGGCCTGCGGCGCGGTGATCCCCTGCAGCCAGGCAATCTTGTCACGGCGAACAGACCGGTCACGCATCAGGTCGCTGCCCCGGCCGATACCGGCCTTTTTCATGGCATCCGTGCGGTCCAGGATTTGAACTTCCTTCTGCAAAGCCGCCAGCAGTTCGCTACCCAGCCGGGCACGCACATCCAGTGTCATCCAGCCCTGCTCGCTCAACCCTAGTGCCAGCTCATCCAGCCAGGCATCAGAAACCGCGTCCAGCCGATCATGCACCAGGTCCACTGGCTGAACATCACTACCAGCAACAGCGCCTCGCACAGCATTGACCGGCGTGATCAGCGGATCATGAATGGGGATGACTACCGGCGTTTCCATCGGCGGGCCTCGGGCAGAATTTGAACGTATTTTAGGCGCATTTCTCGCCGGAGCGGCAGTTTTAATTTACTCTCTGAGTAGGCAAATACACTTAACCGGGTTTGATCAGTAACTCACCATGTCAGAAAGCAGTAACAGGCCACCGATATCACTTTCTCCGGGCCAATGGTCCTTCACACGCTGGAAAACCATCGGGCAGCTGGAAGCCCTTGAGGTACACCACCCTCTGTTTCAGGCCACCATTGTGCTGCAGGGCGCCCACCTGGCCCGTTTTGCGCCCCAGGACGAAGCGGACTGGCTGTGGATGAGCCCCACCGCCCGATATGAACCCGGCCGTGCCATCCGGGGGGGCGTTCCTGTGTGCTGGCCCTGGTTTGGCGATCCTGGCAAGAACCCGCCAGAGGTCCGGAAACGCATTCATACCGAAACCGCCCACGGATTTGCCCGCACAGCACTGTGGAAACTGGAGGATGTCCGCGAGAGTGCCCATGAGGTGGAAATCAGCCTGTCCCTGGACGCCAATGAAGATTTCAGCGATGTCTGGGCCGGTCACGCCCTGGCGCTGCTGACCTTCAGCTTCTCAGTTCGCGGTTGCCAACTGGCACTGACCACCACAAACCTCGGCAATGATCCCCTCGCCTTCAGCCAGGCCCTGCACACCTACTTCCCCACCAGCGACATCAGCCGTACACGGGTTCTGGGGCTTGGTGGCAGCCATTACATCGATACCCTGGATAACTGGGAATATCGCACCCAGGAGGGCCCTGTCTATTTCGAAGGCGAAACCGACCGGATTTATGAGAGCGGTGAACCACTGACCATTGTGACACCCAAAACCTCTCGCAAGCTCTCGGCGGTTGGCAGTGATTCCACCGTGGTCTGGAATCCCGGCCCGGAAAAGGCAGCGCGACTGTCGGATTTCCCGGACACGGCCTGGCAGTCAATGCTCTGCGTCGAAACCGCCAATGCCGCCGGCGATTATCGGGTGCTTAATAAAGGACAAAGCCACACTTTGGGTGTTTCAATCGGAAGGAAAGCATGAGCCTGGCATCGTTTCTGAAATCCAGACTGGTTCCAGCGGAACTGGACGAACATATCAACCGGATCCGCAAACCCATCGGAACCCTCGGGTACGACCCCTGGGGGTATAACAACGAAGCCATGAAGTATGGCCTCTCGATCACCAGACAGATCTATGAGAAGTACTTCCGTGTAGAGGCCCACGGGGTCGAGAATGTGCCCGCCGAAGGCCCGGTACTGATCATTGGCAATCACAGCGGCCAGCTGCCCATTGACGGACTGCTGGTCGGCTACGCCCTCGCGACCCGCAAGGAAAATGCCCGCATTCCCCGGGCCATGATCGAACGTTTCTTCCCCACCGTGCCCTGGCTCGGCAATCTGCTCAATGAAGTGGGAGCGGTGCTGGGCGATCCGGTCAACTGCGCCAAAATGCTCGCCAACGATGAAGCCGTGATCGTCTTCCCTGAGGGCGTGCGCGGCTCCGGCAAGCTCTACCAGGACCGCTACCAGCTCAAGCGCTTCGGCAACGGCTTCATGCACCTGGCCATGAAATACAAGGCGCCTATCGTGCCCGTCGGCGTGGTGGGCTGTGAGGAAACCATCCCGGCCATCGCCAACATCAAGCCTCTGGCCAAAGCACTCGGCATCCCTTACGCACCCATCGCCCTGCCCGTGGTGCTTCCGGCAAAGGTGCACCTGAACTTCGGGGCGCCCATGTATTTTGACGATCTGGAAATTCCCGAGGAACAGGTCACCGAACGGGTGGAGACGGTCAAAGCCGAAATCAGCCGGTTGATCGACAAGGGACTGAGCGAAAGGAAAAGGCTTTTCTGATGACCGAACAAGAACAACGCAGACCACACATCCTGATAACCGGCGCCGCCGGCGCCCTCGCCCAACAGGTGATCAAACAGCTCCGGGACACCTGCGATCTGGTGGCCGTGGATTTCCGGGAACAGGTCTACCTGGGTGACGATATCCCAAGCTACTGCATCGATTTCAACAAGCGCGTATTTGAAGACCTGTTCCGGCGCTACCGGTTTGACGGCGTGATCCACATGGGTCGCATCATGTCCAGCCAGCTCACCCGCATGCGCCGCTACAATGCGAATGTACTGGGCACCCAGAAACTGCTGGACCTCAGCCACAAGTACGGCATCCAACGCGTGGTGGTGCTCTCCACCTTTCACGTCTACGGTGCGGTGGCCTACAACCCCGCTCTCATTGATGAAGCAGCTCCGCTGAAAAGCGCCGGCCTGAGCGCCGACCTAGTGGATTCCGTGGAACTGGAGAACCTGGCCAACATTTACCTTTGGCGTTACCCGGAACTCAACATCACCATTCTGCGCCCCTGCAACATCGTTGGTCCCGGTGTGCGCAATACCATCAGCACCCTTCTGGCAAGCTCACGGGCGCCGGTATTGGCGGGCTTCTCGCCGATGATGCAGTTCATCCATATTGATGACATGGCAGACGCCATCGTCCTGGCGTATAAAAAACCGACACGGGGGGTATACAACGTGGCGCCTCAGGACTGGGTGGCCTACCAGCACGCGCTCAAGCTTTGCGGCTGCACGCGCATTCCCGTGCCCTCGATTCCGCCTGTTCTGCCGAAATTCATCCTGGGCACACTCAAGCTACGCAGCTTTCCGTCGTATTTGATGGCTTTCTTCAAATACCCGGTGGTGATTGATGGTCGGGCCTTTGCCCGGGAGTTCGGGTTCACGCCCAAACGGCCGCTGAAGGAGATTTTCCGATTTTATCGGGAGAACAAACGGCCGGTTTGATCTCTGGTGTTCAATTTTTAATACAGCACACAGGGAGGTGTGTCATATTTCTTTACACTTACATAATCCCGGCATGTCCCCGCTTCACCGATCCTCCACCTAAACAGTAGGTTAGAAAATCTGGAACATTCCGTGCTTACACCCTTCCCTGCGCTTATGTGTTAAACCACGAAGGAAGGGAAAGATCATGTCCAAATTAAGAAGTATTGGGACCGTAGTTGGTCTGGCCGCTTTGCTGGCCTCACCTGTCGCATCAGCCAACCTGCTGATCAACGGTGGCTTTGAACAATCGCCGGAGCTCACTCAGGCAGGCGGCGGCTGGGGCTTTTTCGACCCGAGCCAGGTAAATGGTTGGGATAGCGAAGACAACAACATTGAGATCTGGAATACAGGCTTTAACGGAGTGACTGCTTTTGAAGGAAAACAGTTCGCTGAGCTTAACGCTCATCCGGAGACAGGCAAGGCATTCACTCTGTTCCAGGACATCGTTACCACCATCGGTAAGAGTTACGAACTGACCTTCGCATACCGGGCAAGGTCCGGTCAGGAATCATTCGACGTCAATGCCGGAAACCTGAATGTAAACGTATCCAACACCAACACGAACAGCTGGAGCATCTACTCAGCCATGTTCACCGCATCGAGTGAGCAAACCAGGCTGATGTTCACATCCGTTGACCCGGATACTGAAACCCTCGGCAACTTCCTCGACAAGGTTTCTATTATCGCCAAAGTGCCCGAGCCGGGCACCCTTGCACTTCTCGGCCTCGGATTGGCCGGCCTGGGAGTTTCTCGCAGGCGCCGGAGCTGATCTCAGCCAATAGCAATGGATAGCCAGCGCTTGAAAACCGCTGGCTTTTTTCGCAAATGAGTTAACCTGACTTTCAAACAAAGCTATTCTTCCCAAAGGCATTTCATCTATTTGGGGCAATGAAGCATGTTCAGTAACATGGACGTACTCAGCTACTCGCTGGCGGCGATTACGTTCGGGCTACTGGGAATATTGGTAGCCGCGCGCTACTTGCGCCGTGGAGTGGACCGGGCACTTGCTCTCGCTGCGGCCGTTTCGGCCTTATGGGCGCTTGCTATCGTCAGCCAGAGTCTCTGGGGGCATCCGGGATTTAATATCCGCTACCTGACTGAACTGGTTCGGGACGCCGCCTGGATTTACCTGATAATAGCCCTGCTAAAAGACGGCTTGCGGGAAAACAGGCTCACCAGCAAAGTTAAAAAAATCCTCGGCGCCAGCGCTGTCGTTCTGCTTGTCCTGTTAATCAGCACCAGCGTGATCGAGCATTTCGGAAGCGTCGAAATCTCCACCGGCAAAGTCAAACTGCTTGGCCAGATCGGTCTTTCCCTCCTTGGCCTTTCCCTGGTGGAGCAGATCTGGAGAAACTCCCCCAGCTTTGGCCGCTCCAGCATCAAATATATCTGCATTGGCGTTGCCACCATCCTGGGCTTTGATTTCTTCATGTATGCCGATGCCCTGCTGTTCGGGCAGGTTGCGGACTCCTTCTGGAACGCCCGAGGGTTCGTCAACGCTCTGCTTACCCCCCTGTTCGCGGTCAACGTCATCAACACACGTAAGCAACCGGTTGATTTCCAGCTGTCCCGTTCAGCGGTATTTCACGCAGGAACCCTGGTATTCGCTGGCGGTTATCTGCTGTTCCTGGCACTGGGGGGCTATTATGTTCAGATACTCGGCGGTGAATGGGGGGATGCACTCCAGGTCCTGTTTTTCACGATCTCACTGGTCTTCCTGACAACACTCATGCTTTCGCGGCGAATCCGCGCCAAACTCATGGTGCAGATCAGCCAGAACTTTTTCGACTACAAATACGATTACCGGGAAGAGTGGCTGAAAATGACCCGGGAACTGGCCGATCTCAGTGACGATCCGCCACTGCCTGAACGTGTCATCCGTATTCTGGCGGGCCTGGTCGAAAGCAATGGCGGTGCAATCTGGCTGAAAGGAGAAAGTGACGGTTATGTTCTTAAAGCTGCCATCAATCTGTCCACACCCAAACACACCCTGATTGACAGCGATGCTGAGCTGGTCAGTTTTTTCTCAAACCGTGAATGGATTGTCGATTTGCATGAGTATCAATCGGACCCGGTCAGCTACAACCTCCTGGAAATACCAGACGCCATCGCAAAAACCCCAGACGGATGGCTGATTATTCCACTGTACCTGGGCAACGATCTTTACGGGATGGCACTGGTCGGCAACCCTTATGCCCGTGTTGTTCTGAACTGGGAGAACTTCGACCTTATCAAGGTCGTTGCCCGCCAGACCTGTAATCTGCTCGCCCAGGCCGATGCCCAAAACCGGCTCGCCAGAGCGATGCAGTTTGAGGCGGTGAGCAAGGCCTCGGCCTTCATGGTTCACGACCTGAAAACAGTGATAGCCCAGTTGTCGTTGCTGGTAAAAAATGCGCCGAGGCACCGGAATAACCCCGCCTTTATTGACGACATGATCAACACCACCGACCATGCCGTGCGAAAGATGTCGAACCTTGTGGACCACATTCGCAGACCCGCCACCGATGATGAGGACCCGTTAAAGCCGGTGAATCTTACCAACCTGGTGACAGAGCTCATCGAACACCATCAACATCAGGCACCTGCCCCGCACCTGGAAGGAGAAACCCCAGATGCCATTATCAAAGCCGACGTCGATCAGCTGCGCAGTGTTCTCGGCCACCTGATCCAGAACGCCCAGGACGCCACCCCGCAGCATGGCGAAATCACCATCGCTCTGAAAATCGCAAAAGGCAACGCGGTCCTGTTCATTCAGGATTCCGGAGCAGGCATGACCAGAGAATTTATTTCCACTCAGTTGTTCAAGCCGTTCGAGAGCACCAAGGGACTTACCGGGATGGGCATCGGCGCGTATCAGGCCCGCGAATATATCCGGAAAATCGGCGGTAACATTGATGTCACCAGTGAACCGGGTATCGGATCCTGTTTTTCCATCCGAATCCCGCTTGCGGACGAAAAGCTCACGACACAGAGTGTTAAGGCAGTGCGACCAGCTTCCGCCTCTCAAAACCCGATAAAGAGCGCCAATTAATTGTCATTATTGGGAGGAACCGAAAACCAGCGTTGCAAAGTGTCAATGTTCGGTTGAGAATCAGTGGTGTGGAATTTTCTTTAAAAAGGACTTGTTGTAGTTGTGACCAGACGACTCTTGATTGTAGAAGATGATCCCGGCCTCCAGAGCCAGATGCGCTGGTGTTTCAGCGAAGACCTGGAAGTATCCCTGGCATCAGACCGGGAATCAGCACTCACCTGCCTACGGCGGGACGAGCCGGAGGTAGTAACCCTTGATCTCGGCCTTCCACCGGACGCCGGCGGTGCCACAGAAGGCTTCAGACTGCTTGAAGACATCCTCCAGCTGGCCCCGATGACCAAGGTGATCGTAGTTACCGGTCGTGAAGACAAAGAAAACGCCGTGAAAGCCATCGGCATGGGCGCCAGCGATTTCTATCAGAAACCGCTGGATGCCGACATTCTTACCTTTGTGGTCAACCGTGCGTTCAGGCTGGCGGAACTGGAACGGGACAACCGCGAGCTCGCACGGGACCACAACGGCACTAGCATCAAGGGCATTGTTGCAGCCAGCCCGCAGATGCTCTCCGTCTGCCGTACCCTTGAGAAAGTCGCCCCCACCGATGTCACCACGCTGATCACTGGGGAAACCGGAACAGGCAAGGAACTGCTGGCGCGAGCCCTTCATGATAGGAGCCATCGTGCGGACAAGCCATTTGCGGCCATCAACTGTGCTGCCATTCCCGAAAACCTCCTCGAGAGTGAACTGTTCGGGTTCGAGAAAGGCTCGTTTACCGGTGCCACCCAAAGCAAAAAAGGCAAGATAGAAAGTGCCAACGGTGGCACCCTGTTTCTGGACGAGATCGGTGACATGCCCATGGCCTTGCAAGCCAAGCTGCTGCGGTTCCTGCAGGAACGGGTAATTGACCGGGTTGGCTCGGTAAAACCGATATCGGTGGACGTGCGCGTGGTGTGTGCCACCCACCGGAACGTTCAGGAGCTCATTAGCGAGGGCACCTTCCGCGAGGACCTTTACTACCGCATCAGCGAAATCACTCTGGATGTGCCAGCCCTTCGGGACCGTGAGGGAGATGCCCTGGTGATCGCGCAATCCTTGTTGCAGTCCCTGGGCAAACAAATGGACCGCCCCAACCTGGCCTTTACGGAAGACGCCATCAAGGCCATCAAGAGCTATCCCTGGCCCGGCAACGTGCGCGAAATGATCAACAAGGTGAAACGAGCCACCATCATGGCGGATGGTAAACGGGTGACCGCCGCCGACCTGCAGCTCAACTGCGACGAGGGAGGCCCGGAGAGCCAGCTCAACCTGCGGCAAGTGCGTGAAAACGCCGAGCGGGCAGCAATTTTACAGGCACTTCAGTCCTGCAATTTCAATATGGCGCAGGCCTCGCGCCTGCTGGGCGTTACCCGGCCAACACTTTACAACCTGACCGACAAGTACCGGATAAGAACGTCATCTGAAGCGCCAAGTGCCTGAGTAGCAGGCAGGGATCCAAAACAAGACCTAAAAGGGAAAGGAACAGGCCCATGAAATCAGTATCAGCAGTACGTGCCACCCTTCTTTCAGTTGCCATTTCGCTGACCCTCGCCGGCTGCAGTGGCGACAACAACAACAATGAAATGAGTCAGGCAGAAATCCAGTATCTCAGTCACCTGGACCAGTCGCGCTTTTTCCAGCGCCAGGGTGAGCTCAAGGCCAGTACGCTCGAGGCGCGTAGTGCTGCCGAATTACAACCCAATAATGCCGAACCTTACTTCATCATTATTGACAACCTTCTCACTGCAGGTGACGCAGTTAATGCTGAGCGCCAGGTTAACTTTCTTAAAGACCGTATTGCTCCGGATGCACTCAACGACACAACCCTCAACAGAATCAAGTTAATACGGGCAAAATCCAAACAGCTCAAAGGCCAGAGTGACGAGGCTCTTAACATTCTCGACGACCTGCAGAATCCTGATCGACCGCAACAGATCCAGGCCAATCTGCTCAAGGCGGACACGTTATTTGCAAAGAGGCAGCTTGACGAAGCCGAACAGTTCTATAAGAAAGCTCAGGAACTGGATACCTCATCAGTCAAACCCCTCATCGGCCTATCCCGAGTGGCCTACGCCAGAGGTAATGAGCAGAGCGCAGAGGATTTTATCCAGCAAGCGGAAAAGGTTGATCCGGATTCGCCCGAGCTTTGGCTATGGAAAGCACAGTTTGCCCAAACGAAGGAAAATTGGCAGGAAGCTGAAGACGCCTACATCCGTGCGCTTGAGGACGTCGGCCAATATGACATCATGACTTACAAAAAGTATGAAACCATTTCTTCATTAATTCGCGTACTGAGAGAACAAGGAAAAGCAGCGGAAGCGTTTGTCTATGAGGAAATGCTTGCCAAGTCTGCACCCGGCACCATTCGCAGCAATCTAGAAGCCGCTCAAGAGGCCTATGAGGCAGGCAATCTGGACGACTCCGCGCGCTATTTGGAAGAAGTACTTAAACAGGCTCCGCGACATGAGCAAAGTGCCCTTCTGCTGGGGATGATTCGGTTTCGCCAAGGGCGGATGGAAGAAGCCGAACGCCTTCTCACACCCATCGTCCAGAATGAAGACACGGAAGCAGCTGCCAAGTTACTGGCAGCCACGCAGATTCAGCTAAGAAATCTGGAAGACGCCCGTGAAATCCTGGAGTCACTGAGTGATAAAGAGACAGACCCTGGTGTTCTGGCAATGGTAGGCATTACAACAATTGCCGGGGGGGAGAATGAAGCAGGCGAACAATTCATTGAAAAATCACTTGAGCTCAAGCCAGACAATAACCAATTGAGAATCCGCTATGCCCGTTACCTGATTCAGCAGAACAAGACTGATCGCGCTCTGGCGCAACTTGAAGAGGTCATCAAGAGCGATCCAGACTCTTCTGGTGCGAGGCAGATGATTATTCAGGCGCACATGAATGCAGGTAATCAGGCCGCTGCGATTAGTTATGCCGATGAGTGGCTCAAGCAAAAGTCCGAAAGCACCGAGGCAATGCTGGCCAGAGGCCAACTGGCCTTGATTCAGGATAACAGTGAACTCGCTGAGGATCTGTTCAGCAAGGCCGCGCAGAACTCACCTCAAAATCACGATCCACTGCTCTCTCTTGGGGCTCTCGAAAGGTCCCGGGGAAATTCCGGAAAAGCATCCGAATATTTCAAGCAAGCAGTGACCCTTGCGCCGAACAATCTCCAGGCGCTGCAGAACTTAACCAATACACTTCCAAGGGATCAGGTTGCGGGCTTTCTGCGAGAACTACTGGAGCAGGACCCGAAAGCTTCCGGCCCAAGACTTGTTTTGCTGGAGCATAGCCTCCTCAATGGGGATACCACAACGAGCACAGACCATCTCGCGGTTTTGCTCGAGCCTGTTGATGAAAACACACCCTCTCGCCTGTCCCCGCTCGTAGCCTCTATTTTCAGTAACGTCGCGGCGCAAAAAATCAATGCTGACGAGATTGTGGAAGCTGGAAAAGTTCTGGACAGAGCCTTGGGACTATTTCCTGAAAATGAAAGAATCGCCCTGCAAGCGGCAAACCTTGCCTATCAAACAGGCGAAAGAGATAAGGCCAACGAGATTATCCGGGAAACCAAGTTGAACCATCCGGACTCCGCCCAGCCATTCCTGATGGAAGCATCCTGGATGTCTGGTGACCAACGCTATCAGGAAGCTGCAGAGCTCTATCAACTGGCGCTTGAGAAACAGGATAATGCAGCCATCCAGCTTCGCTATGCACAGGCATTACAGAGAGCCGGCCAGTCAACAAAAGCGTTAGAAGCCATGGAGTCGGCGCAGTCGAGGTACCCGGACAATCGTCAGATAACCTTCGCATTGGCAATCGCCTACCAGGAGGCAGACCGCTTGGGAGAAGCCAAAGAGGCATACCAGACAGTCATTCAGACCCAACCAAACAACGTCATCGCCCTTAATAATCTCGCATGGCTGTATCAGCAGGAAGAAGATCCACGAGCACTCGAAGTTGCCAGAAAGGCCTTTGAATTAAAAAGTGACTCAGCGGCTGTCGCTGACACCTTTGGCTGGATATTGTTCAAAGCCGGGCAGCACGACGAGAGCGTGCCAATTCTTGAGAAGGCTCACGCAGCCAATCCGGAATCAACGGAAATTGGACTCCATCTTGCCGAAGCATACAAAGCGGTGGGTGAACAGGAAAAAGCCAAAGCTATTCTGGAACGAGTCCAGCAATAGAGTTCAAAAAACGTCGCTGACACCCCGGCCTCCCCAAAATAACCGCAGCTAACCTGCGGTTATTTTTCTTAGAAGGCAGAGGAATATTACCTGAATCCGTGTCTTCACACGGCCCGATTTGGACCTCAAGCCTGCGACAGCAAGGCCCCGGGCGGTATAATAGCACCTGCGATTCATTCACCCAGTCAGTGCATCGGCCCAGTTGGCGGCAACGGTTTGATGAAGATGCCAGGGCGCTGACCCCCTTGCTGGATGACGCCAATTGCTAGTTTCTGAAGTCCGTTGAAGCTCCGGCCTCCCCGCTGGAGATGGGCCATGTAGCCCTGGATATCGCGACAGCTACACCTACAAGAGCTACGACGGCTATGCGCCCATTGCCGTGAACCTCGGCCAGGGGGGGCTGGTGCCCGGGTTGCGAGCTGCGCCCCGGCAGCCAGCACGCCAACAACGGCTTTGTGGATACGCTTAAAGCGCGTCTTGCCCCGCGCCCGCGCACTCACCGCTTCTCTGACCCTGTTGCGGCTGGATAGTGCTCACGATGTATCGCTCTGGCTACGATTATGGCAAAGCCGGCGCGATGCTGATTCAACCATATCCACCCTAAAATTATTCCTCCCATGCTGAGACGGAACGATTTCCGTCTATGGCCGGATCCGGACTCTTGTCATATACCCCTGGCTGGCCGGGTGTCGGCTGATGCGTTGCAGCACGTCTACCAGGTATGTTTAAGGATTCAGATCGTGCAGTTTGCAGGGTAATCGTCCCCAATACCCGCTCTAAAAACCCGGGATTACCCCCTGTCGCAGGCTGTCAGTCTTTTTTACAAAGATGTTTAAAAAACATAGTAAATGACTGATCTTAAAGTCATGGCATGAAAGATGCTGATTGGCATACTTACATTCTAAGGAAGGAACCTGTGTTGTGCGTTTGATATCTATCGTCCTTACATCGCCTATGACCACCGCCTTCTGGTCTGTTCCAATTACCTATTTTTTTGAGGGTCCCACAGACAACATTGTTGTTAATCAGGGTAACCACAACCTTGCCCTACCTTTGATAAGAGATGATGGCGCGGTTATTATAAACGGCGACAAATCGATGGATGGCCAGATTGTATTTGATCCAACTGCCACACGGCATGGAGCCGCCGGCAACGGATATCTCCCTATCGTCAAAATTCGTAGTGTGGGTCCATCTTCGAAGTGATCTCTGATTTAAAAGCTGAGTAAAATATCCAGACATGGCCCAAACTCACAGAATACTAATAACAGGCTGCGCTCCCCATGTACCAACTCAATGTCCTTGCTGTGTGCGTCATTATATACTCTTCTTTTCTATACCCCTTGCTCTTGATTTTTTTTGCCAGAAATTTCGGGCGGAAAAACCAGCGAGCGTCTGTTGACGATATTTATTTACCTACCGTGAGCCATCTTGTGGCGGTGTTTAATGGCGAAAAATCTATCAACGACAAAATTGAAAATGTTTTATCAACTGCACCGCTTATTGGATTTCACGAATTAATCATCGTCACTGATGGTTGCACTGATAATACAGCCAATATTGTCGCTGATCATGAACATGTTAAACTTATTGAATTGCCGCATCGCGTGGGAAAGGAAACTGCCCTTATCGAAGGAATTAAAAAAGCTTCTGGTGAGATTATTATATTTTCCGATCTTGGCACAAGGATATTGCCAGGATCAGTTTCCGCTCTTCTGAATAATTTCTCTCAGAAGAAAATCGGCGTTGTTAGTTCGGTTGATTTCATCCCTGAAGACAGGTATTCACTGGGCGCTTTTTTCATCAGATTCGAAATGATGTTGCGGTTATACGAGAGTAAACTTTCTTCATGCGTGGGAGTCAGTGGCTCGTATTTCGCGGCGCGAAAGCACTTATGCAAAAAACTTACGGGACACGGCTGTTCTGACTTAGATATTGCGATGATTGCCGTCAGATCCGGATATTATGCAAAAACAGATTACAGGGTCAAAGGATACTACTCTTTAAGCGATACTTTTGTGGATGAATTTGAACGAAAAAAAAGAACCATAGTGCATGGAATATCTACTGTATCTATGAACCGAGATCTCCTCATTATCGCTAAACATGGCTGGTTTTCATGGCAGTTATTTAGCCATAAGATTTTGCGTTGGTTCACAGCAGCTTCTGCGGTTTGGCTCATAATATACTTCGGCACTGAAGCAGCTATGTTAGCCCCTTCTCTTACAGCTACAGCTATGTTGGCATTAGGTTCATTTATACGGATGAGAGGCAAAACCAAGTTGAGTAATATTGGATTTTTCCTGGCGTCTATAACAGCTGTCTTTAGTGCAATTTTTGCAGTTGTTACAGGCAATCGATATCGGACTTGGAAGCCATCTAACAAATGAAATCAATTCGATCGGTTCCGAGGGAACTTGAGCTTGTCACCCCGGAACTAGCACAGCTAGATTACTATGGGTTTATCCATCTGCAAAAAGTGCTGAGTGTTGATGGTTTAACTGAGGCTAGGCATGTTCTGGACTTTGCGTTTTCTGGAAGTCTTTGTAGCCAGGAAAATCTTCTCCTTCAGCATGGGTCGACCGATGAACACATAGGAGGTGTACAGGAAATGAACCACCTATTGAAGGCATTACCGAGTTTGCGTCGGTCAACATTGCTTGCCGAGTGCAATGGGCTCATAAATCGAATTCTGGGTCGGCACGCGAAGCCTTCTTTCGATCATGCAATCTATAAGCAGCCTATGAGCGGATCTGTTCATTGGCATCAGGATCAGGCTTACAAAGATAAAGTAAAAAAGATGCAGAGTGTACATGTCTGGATTCCACTTCAAGACACAAGCCCCTCAATGGGAGGCATGCAATACGTCCCCGGCTCACACCGATTTGGCAATTTAGCGCATCAACGTTACTCTAAAGGACATGCTCTTTTTACGAAAATAGATGGACTAGCCAGTTTTGATTCTGTGCAGGTCACTGCAAATTTGGGCGATGTAATCATCCACCTTCCACAAACACTTCACAGTAGTTTGCCCAACCAAACCGATGAAATGAGAAAAGCCTGGATAATTCATTTTAGCCCATACGGTTACTGGGAACCGCTATTACCCAAAAATATCTTATGGTACGTGCAGAAAAAAATACGTTTACTTTCTCGCTCTTAAATGAATTTGTTTGATTGTTACAACGATTTCCTGCTCGATATCGATACATTTTCTCATCTATTTCAGACGCACATTCCGGCTCCGCTAGTATGTTCGGTAATTAAGAGTCCCACCGAATTAACGGCAACAGGGAAATCTGAGGTGATGGCTGCGGCATTGAAAAATGGTAAGCGCCAATAAACCAGAACCTACATCCCAGCCCCGAGCTTGCCCACACTGACTCCCTCACCAATACTAGGAGGTCCAGCAAAACAGGCAGTTTCTTCTCTTATGGAAACACTTCCATAACAAGAAGGCATGGCTGTTCGCTGCCAGCTCACAAGGCGCTAAAGCCAGCGCTACCTGCTTCTAACCAATCGAGACCGCCAAGGCCAATGGCCTGGAACAATTAGCCTATATCCACCATGTGCTGGAACGCATTGCCGAGGTGATACGGTGAAAAAACTGGAAACGCTGCTGCCTAGGAACACCGAGTTGCCGGCTTCAAAAAAAGTGGTTCAATACGGCTGAGGCAAGTGGTCGATTTATTGGCTTACGTTATTTTTCTTAGAAGGCAGAGGAATATTAGTTATCAGAGAAAATTTCAAAGTCTAAAACATTCCAACACAGCACTAGTCAGGCAAAACTTAACCGCTATTCTTGAATGAGCGCAGGTAGATTAGTTGCTTGGGAGGTACTATGTCCGCTTCAAGGATGGCTTTACTAGGTTGTGCGTTATTAATGATTGGCGGCTGTCAAAGCTGGCAATACAGGGACATTGAATCACTTCCGCCGACGGCTGCACTGCCCCAAACAAGCCAACCCGGAGTTGTTCACGCATTTTACTGGGAAAATGTCACCGGCACGAACGTTGAGGATTTGATAGCGCGAGACACATATCCCGAAAACCCCGACGAAATCATCGAACTTGACTCTCTGAGTGGCCCCAGCGGGAGAGGCGATAACTACGGGACATTGGTTAAAGGTTTCATCGAGGCGCCTGTAAGTGGGGAATATCGGTTCTTCGTGAGCGGTGACGACGAAACTGAGTTCTGGCTAAGCCCATCCGAAAATTTGGAAGAGGCCACAATGCTCGCGACTGTCCCCGGATGGACTTATCAAAATGAATTCGACAAATACACATCCCAGACAACCCCCATTCAAGCTCTCGCGGCCGGACAGCGTTACTACTTTGAAATAAGACATAAGGAAGCTACCGGGGGTGATCATTTCAGTGTTGCCTGGGAAGGACCGGGGATCGGTCAGGAGATCATTTCAGCGGAGTACTTGCATTCACTCGCCATGGGCCCCGGCCTTGGTGTAAAAGAAGCATTCTCTTTGGGATACCGCGTTGGATTTCTGGACGGGAGTGAAGGCCTCGCCTTTAACACGGACTTCCCTCCCCGAGATCAAGATTCAGATGGGCTCTACGACAATTGGGAAATTGTTCACGGCCTCGACCCTGCAAACCCGGATGACGCCATAACAGACCCGGATAATGACCTCCTCTCTGCTGCTGATGAGTTCCTGTTAGGCACATCTGAAAACAATCCGGACACGGACCGTGACGGCATTCCTGACGGCGCTGAGTTTGCGTTCGGCCTCAATCCTCTTGACCCCGCTGACGCCAATGCCGACTTGGATAATGATGGATACTCGAATCTGGAAGAATACGCGGCAAACACGGCCATCAACGACGCAGAGGATATGCCCGAGCAAGGTCCGGAATACCTCGTTGGCTTCACCGGCCAATACTTCGAAGGCCGAGCTTTCGATCGTTTCATTACCCTTCGAATGGACGAAACCATTAATTTTACCTGGGGCAGAGAGTCACCGATGCCCGACGTGCCTCTGGACTATTTCAGTGTTCGGTGGGTCGGATGGTTTACAGCACCCCATAGCAGTGGCACAACCAATTACAGATTTACAACCACAACCGATGATGGGGTACGCCTTTATCTCAACAATGAACGAGTTATTAATGACTGGACTAATCATGGTCCTACCGATTTCTCCGCCAATGTGAGTGTTGGTGCCGGCGACACCATCCCTGTTGTTATGGAATATTATGAGGATACACGGGGCTCAGTCGCGATACTTGACATAACCGATGTGTCAACCAACCAAACTATTGCAACAGCAGAAACCATCCGCACCATTGATCCAACACTCAGCAATTCCACCGACACAGATAACGACGGTATACCGGATACATGGGAATTGAAGTTCGGGCTGAACCCGGTTGTCAGCGATGCTTCAGAAAGCGTCAATTCCTCAGGAATTTCGAACCTGGAGGCCTACGAAAGCGGGGTCAATCCCTGGACGCTTGAGTCGCTATCAGATGGCGCGTCCGGCACCGCCCCCGCCACAGAAATCACAGGCGGGAAGCCAGTAACATTATCCTGGACAGCTCCGTTAAGTCGAATCGACGGCACGTCAATTGAACTGAGTGAAATCGACCATTACGTGATAAGTTTTGGCCAGGACCCAGCTCGGTTGACAGAGACTCAGCGGGTAGATGGTCCAGAAACCAGTTTTGAGTTTGACGGACTGAGCTCAGGTACCTGGTACTTCACCATTCGAGTGGTCGATACCAGTGGTCTGTCCAGCCCTGAGTCGGATCCGGTATCTGTGGTCATTGATTAACTATTTATTCAGCATGGCGAATCTTGAAATTCTCTTTTGTCTGATTTCAAGATCCGGACTAGCGCTTTCCCAAGCCAATGCTACCTGAAACTGATCATCTATGAAGGTGTCGTGGAATCTCATCTGCTTAAGTTGCTGATTGGGAGGTCGTTGATCAAGAACATAATTACCTGAATTCCCAATAACAACTTCGATTTCGCGAGAAAGCCCGGCAAGCCCCTCCCCGGTAGCTTTGAGGTAAGCCTCTTTCATAGTCCAGCTGAGAAAAAACCGTCTTCCAATTGTTAAAGGGGTCCGACCACCAAGAATCCACTTTCTTTCGCGTTGAGAGAAAAACCGTGACGATAAAAAGTCGTCGACATTTATATTTTCAAAGCGCTCCACATCAATCCCGCATTTCGTTTGACCAGGTCTAATCAAGAGAACAGCCATGCCTTGCGTGTATGAGAGACTAAAATCAACAGCCAAGCCTCGATGCCCCGGAATGGCCAAACCTGGCTTACCGGATGGAGCACGGCGAAATACCAAATCCTCCGGGTCTACGCCCAGAAAATCCGACAGCCCGGTTTTCAAGAGGTAGCGTGACACCAAAAACTGTAACTGATTATCCTCAACCCTGAAGCTTTTTAGTTTAGCCAGCTCGGAAGGGCTGAGGATGCCCTCCAATTCTTCATAATGTCGGAAAGCAGCGTCGTAATTGTAGGGGCAAATCCAGAATTCCATAAATTTCCGCATTTTTTTGTTACCCCCCTTTTTCGAGGATACTTTTCGGATATCATGAGCAGGCAAGAAAACATTACCATTCGAGTCGTACTGAGGCCGAAGCGTAACCCAACTTCATCGTCACTCACAGGGATGTCGGTATCTATGATCACTTTTTTGAGCTCGCAGAGGCCTTTATTGCTTTCCTGTACAGCTCTATTCATCTTAGCCTTTTTACCGGAGTGGCATGATTTTTGGATTCTCTGGCGTGACTCTATAATCTACCAGCATGGTTTCCTGGTTCTGGCTACAATCGGCTATTTACTCTTCAAGCAGCGCTCAAAACTCTTTCAGATGGCATTTAACCCGTCGACATTAGGCTTACTTGCTCTTATCAGCTTGTCTTTAGTTATGCTTCTGGCTAAAGCTGCCGACATCAAAACCATACGGCTGGGCTTGCTCCCATTTATAGCATTGGCCTGGGGATATACATTATGGGGTAAAGCATTTTTAAAGAATGCTGGCACTCCCATTATTCTTCTTGTTTTTGCTACGCCAATCTGGGATGACTTTTCCTTTGTTTTCCAGAATATAACCGTTATCGCAAATAATGCATTGCTGTCGCTATTCGGAATACCCGCAACGATCAAAGAATTCTATATCACCATCCCCGGCGGCACTTTCTTTGTCGACGGAGGGTGCAGTGGAGTTCGCTATTTGATGGTCGGATTATTTATTGCACCGGTTTACGGTTTTTTATACTACAAAACGGTTTCTAAAACTGTTTTATTAATTGTTGTCGCAGCATTTCTGTCAATGCTGTCCAATTGGATCCGGGTATTCGGAATTATAATCGCAGGTCATGTCACTGACATGCAAAGTTCTTTGTTAAAAGACCATGAACTTTTTGGATGGGTAATTTTCATCCTTATAACTCTTATACCCCTATTCTTTATCGCAAGAAAACTGGAATCTGATGCTCCATCGACTGCTGAAGATGCCCAAAGCAGTGTAAGCAACAACGTCGACCCTGAAATTCCGAGAAAATGGATTATTGGTTCTTCAGCGGTAGTCGCATTAATCCCGATCGTGCTTTTTGTGCAAACAGATCTGCTTAAACCCTCATCAGTAGCCGGACTGACAGATCTGCCCAATGTAGAAGATCCCTGGCGAGGCCCGCTGACCAATGCAAATATTTGGGCACCCGAATTCGTCAATGCCGATGTAAACAAAGGCGGCATCTATGTATCTGATGAATTCGAAATGCTACAAATTTATTTGGTTTCATACGCACAACAAGATCAGGATCAGGAGCTTATCTACTATCAGAATGAGCTTTACGACAACGAAAATTGGCGCCTGATATCTTCGCAAGTGTTGGATGCGCCAGATAATTCGTTTGGCGTCACTCAGCTAAAGGAAACAATTCTTAAGAATAAGTCTGACAACGAATGGATCACCATTTGGTGGTGGTACGATGTTGGTGGTTTCAAAAGTATTTCGAAACTGGAAGCCAAGGTTGTTGGCGGTCTGATGAAGCTCGCAGGGAACAGCAAAGGCGAATTCTGGGCCCTTGCCGCACGGTGTGAAGAGCCAACTCTTGAGGCCTGCAAGGCACAGCGGGCAGTCTTTACGAAATTTCTAGGAAAGGTCTGAATATGAATAACCGCTGATTTTCGCCGATGTTGCTTTAAAGCAGCAAAAATCAAAAATTTCAGACGTTATTTTCCTGTTATTTGTATGTTTCTTTCCTATTTCCCGCCATTTTGGCGGAAAACAGGCGCATTGGCCCTACGCCAGTATGTATTTTTCACCAATCAGCAGATTGCTGAACGCGGCCAACGAATGCAGCCGGTTGTTGTTCTTGGTAAGGCCGCGATTGCGGACCTTGCCATAAACAAAGAGCCGAAATGATGGTGGCATCTACGATGCTGCCTTCTTGCAACATCATGCCTTTTTCTCCAAATGCTTGTTCACCTCTTTAAACAGTGCTTTGCCAAGACCGTGTTGCTCCAGGAAATGCCGGAAGTTGAGAATGGTGGTCTCGTCCGGCAAGCGATCCAGCTTCAGACCGGCGAAGTGCCGCATGGATTCGACCTCGTACAAAGCGTCTTCCAAGGGATCAACTTGTCCATCCGTTCCAGAAAGATCTCGTGACGGGTCTTACGTTTCTTGTTCTGGCACTCGGCTTCGGAGAAGGTGATCTGATCCATGGTGGCAACGAATCCTATGCCGTTGGCGATGAGCGTATTATCGCTGATTTCGAGACCTATTCAGAGTCTCCCTAGAGCGAATCAGTCCGTATCCACTCACTGAAAGTAATGCGGGCTCACGGTGAACCGCTGAGTTTAAAATGCAGATGACTACCAGGGTTTTTGCGGCTTATTGACTCTGACTGGCTAATGGGTGCCCCGGTTTTTGCTTCAACAGTCTGCTAATGGTTTGTCAGCCCCTTTTGCGGCTACAATGGTACGCAAATAGCCGACTAGCGGGCGGACGTTGCCAGGATTCAGCTTATAAGACTCCAAATAGGCCGCTTTGGCCTTATGCCTGTAATTTTTGGTCCGATAATTCCATGCTAATCCGCACAAGCGCCGGGAAAGATTTCTTTTGACAAATTTCCGGAAGACAGGGTCGTCGGCCTTGCTCGCAATTAGCTCCCTGAGCACTTCCACATCAGCTTCGTGACACGCCAGATGATTCACTGAGAGATTGTCGTCACCGCGCCCGACCCGGGTCATCGGACGGTCAATATAGATACCGCTGGCCGCCTGAGCCAGGCTAAGGAAGAAATGAAAATCCTCGGAGATCGAGCGGTGCTCAGGCCATTGGAGGACGTGCTGCGCGAGCTCCTTGCGTAGCACCAACGTGCAGGGCGACATGAAGTAGCCCTCGACAAGAAGGTTCAGCACCTGTTGTTGCGGCAACAGATAGGCGCTTTCTCCAAGTTGCATATTCTCAGAACAGTACTTATAAATTCTTTTGAAAAAAAAGGAGTTAGTGTTCTTAAAAAGACGATCCGGCGTGCCTATATTAAAGCGTGAGAAGTCGGTAAAGACAAATCCAGCATCTGGCTGCCGCTCCAATAGCTGAATCGATGTCGAAAGCTTGCTCGGCTCATAGAGGTCATCGCTGTCGAGAAACGCGACATAGCGCCCCGAAGCCCGGGCCATGCCATAATTTCGGGCACTGGAGACACCTCCGTTCTTCTTTTGCAGGTAGGTGATTTGGGGGTACTGGGAGGGCACGGTCTGGGCTGCGTTATCAGTGGATCCATCATCCACTACGACGATCTCGACCTCACCATCGAAGTCCTGCGAGAGGATGCTGTCGATTGTGCCGGTTACGACATCGGCACGGTTGTAAAGTGGAACAATGACTGAAACGTCTGCCATAGAGGTTTATCCTCATTACGGCGAAAGCGCCAAATTAACAAGGGCGCAAACGGATTCCAATTACAATGGGGTTGCTACACCTGACTACAGGCTGACATGTAATATTGTAGCAGTACTGGTTAGAGTGCAAGCCATTGCGGCTTCCTTCTGGCAAAAGCTGGGGCCTGCCGCTTGAATCGGCTGCTCCTAAGCTTAGATGGAAACTCACTCGGGAAGTGATTCGAAATATTGCTGGGAGGCCTTGTCTGAAGAGGTTTTTTTGTTTTGAATGTTCCGCCTTTCTGCTCTATGAAATGATTTAAGGATACTTTTCTAAACGTCATCCACTAGCCCACCCCTTTCCACTCGTTTTCGTTTCAGACCATCAAACTGATAGCCAAATAACGCAATATCTTTGCCGTAAAGCGAAGCTACGCGCTCAATAGCATCGCCTGAATACACTGACCGATAATCATTCCTAGGTGAAGCATTTGTATGCTTCAAGGATGCTGTCGGGTTCACGCGGCTGGCGATTAAACTGAAGTCTTCACCAATAGTTTCAAAGTAACCAAGATAATCCACGAGTAGCCGATCCTTTGCATCAAGCACAAACCAATTCTGTGGCCAGAGGTGAATGTGGCTATAGAGGCGCTCAGGGGTCAACCAATCGAGCACAAACTCATCAAATGTAGCTACATCTGCCAGGTTTTTTTCAGCCCAACGACGATCGTATTCATCCCAGCCTCCATTATTCAAATAGGAATAGGCTGAGTACAGCCGATCCCAGGGATTGCGCACGAACGTAAACTTGAAATATCGGTTAAAAGCTTTATGTCCAAAAATGACCCGGTATTGCCAAGCGGTATAGTGGTATGGCAAAGCGCCAAATAGACTCAGCGCAATAGAGGTGCCTGCTGCTTTTGTAATATGAACGAATATAGCCTCTCGCTCGGCACACCCTTTGAGCGAAAAATCAGCCTTCGGATGGCGATAAACGCGCTCTCTCAAGTGTTGGAATTCTTTTGCATGGCGGAGCTTATAAATCCAATAACGGCTCTCCGCTGAAAGGGCTCGATTGTAAACTGTGCGCAATACTGACATATAACTCTTCCCTATCCCATCAGTCGGCATTATACCGGAAGCACACCATCAAGACACAAACATGCAAGGTAACGGAGGCGTATGGGTGTCTGCCCCTTCGATTCTGGCATGAGGAATTATCCTCATTTAAGGAAGGTCCATCCGTTCCAGAAAGTTCACGCCGCGTGTCTTGCGCCTCTTGGTCTGGTACTCGGCTTCGGAGAAGGTGGCCTGCTCCATGGTGGCAACTTATACGAAGCCCATCCGATCGAGCAGACTGATGGCGCCGATTTTTAGGCGGGATTTAAGAGGTATCTTCAGGTCAGAGACGTTTAGTTTCTCTCCAAACAAGTAGTCAAATTGTTCTGGCTGAAAAGATGAAAAGCCACCGCCGGGATAGAAGGTAACTTCACAGAAATAAAAAGCGTCGGGCGTGGCAAGAAAGTCGACACGGCAAAAATTGAACTCCGAGGATATAGTTTTTGCGGCGTTTACCATCTCTTGAAAATAAGTGGGGGGGCTCATTGGCGTGGCACTCTGCTTCTTGTTGCCTTTGCGACACTCAAGACGATTCCAATTCATATCGTATATGTCGAGTGTATGGGCACCAAATCGATCGCAATCGACTTGAATATAATGCGGCAATCCTTCAAAGCAGAAAAACTTGAAATCCTTCAGATCCTTGCCAAGATGCCGTTCAATAATTATTTTAGGCTTTATATCTTTATAGCACCATTCACGAAGTATATAATAGTGGTTAATCGCCAACCAATCATTCAGCCTGGCAATGACTTCTTCTTCTATTAGCTCAGATTTATCTGAGCAAATAATATTGGTAGCCCATGAGTGATTGCATTTGATGACGAAAGCCTGAGGGAGTGAAGAAAAATCTATATCCTCTGCCCGATCATAAACACCAATCAATACATTAAGTATATTAGCTAACCCCAAGTTTTTGATATGTTGTCTTGCAAGGTACTTGTCAGACAAAAAAGTCATGCGGGGATTTCTGTTATACAGTTTTTGTAACTGTAATTTTTCATTGAACGTTTCAGGATTAAAGAAATTCATTCTCCTGCCGAAAGTATTGCGGAAATTTTTGGCAATAATAAATTCATCGTTCAACGATTTTCTGGCAAAACTTTTTAGATCGCTTAAGAAAAAATCCATTTCAATGCAGCTCCAGAATCCCTCGTGGAACCTAAAACCTACCTGAATCTGCTATTTTTATCCAGAGAGATTGCCAGCCAACTTACTCGTTGGACGCGACATCAAGAAGAACACGTTCAATGCAATCCAGATCTGAAAAAAGCACGTCCTCATGGCAAGGTAATGTTAGTAGACGATCAGCAAAAGCGTCAGCAGACTGGAACTCAGATGAAGCATTTGCCAGATGTTCCGAAGCGCCGGCCAGCCTGGAAAGAGGCACGTTATACAGCGAGTTGGCTCCAATACCGATTGCATTCAATGCCTTAATGGTGTCTTCACGCTTACCGAAGGACGGCGCCAGGAGAGAATAGCGAAGTAACTTTTCCACTCCGGCATCCTGGCCTGGAGCCCGTTTGCAGTTCTCGGGGAGCAGCGTCCACCCCCTCTTGGTCAGTGGCTCTAAACGTTCGCGGTAGCCAGCCTCAAGAGGCTGGCGTTCATACATATTTTTCGCACCAGTAGAAAGAAGGCCCTCATTCAGCTCAATCCGTGTTATACCTTCCAACATCTCGAACGTGGTCTGTCCCAGACCAAGAAACGGGATCTTTTCAAGAACACCGTAGATCCTTCTGTTCATCAAAGTATTGAACACTGCACGTTTTAAGAACCAGACGATCCCTGGTCTTTGGTCTTTATAGGGAAAGCCGTTAATTATAGAATTGCTAGCCTGATAATGGTCTTGCCGAACCAGTAGAGCGCCGCCGCCCATTAGATTAATGGGCTTACCCCTGCCAAAACTTAAAACCGCAAAATCAGCAATGCCTGCGCGAGCCGAGGTTGGTGGAAATTGCTGGGCTGAATCCTCAATCAGTACCAGGCCAAACTCGGATGCCAGCTTCCCAAGCTCATCCAGGCGCTCGGAAATACCAAGAAAATTTACAGCAATAATAGCAACCGTGTTCTCCGAAACGGACGCCCGAAGACATTCTAAATCCATCCACGGTGTACCGGCCTCCAAATCAACAAGCCGGGGGGTTAAATCCTGAGAAATAATGGCTGATACCAGGTCCGGGCAGCCATAAGCTGGCAACAGAACTTCTGGAGATTGAACACTCGGGCGTAAGGCTAGTGAACATTTGACAGCCACGGCGAGGGCCGAGGTTCCGCTGTCAAAATATTCTATTTCATAAGGTCCCCACTCAAGACCACCCCGGTGATCAGTGCCACTGGGCCTGGGTATTCGGCTACCAACCGGTCTAAGTTTTGATAAGCTCATTCGTTGCCCAGATACGAGTTTCAGTGATGGAGCGCGCCTAACGCTGAGACGGCGCCCAGACTGTCATGCGCTTACCTCTTACAAACTCTATAAACGCATTGGCAATCGCAATGTTTACCTGCAAAAAAAAGTAGGGGATCTTCACATAGGGTTTTGCTCTCAGAGGCTCACTCAAGTGACCTGCCACAACGAGCCCATAGAACAGAAACTGCCCTATTGTTGCAAGCCAGTAGAACCCACCTTTGTGATAGAGCAGCAGGCTGGCAATAAACAGTGCCAGCAAACACCATGGCACCGCCCACCGCATAACCTTGTGGCTTAGAACCTGTATTGAAAACCATCCGAACTTGAGTGGGTTCAAAACTTCAGCATGGCGCTGCAGAGCTGTCATGCCCCGGATAACGGTTCTTACCTTTCTGTTGTACTCCCGCTGGGGATCCGCGACATCTTTGTAGTAACCCAATACATCAGGCGCCGTAACCGCAACCAAACCCGCCCGGGCACAATTCAGAGCCGTATTAAAATCGCTAGGGGATTCAATATCCCAGTCTTTGCAGATACTTTTGCGCGCCGCGAAGAAAGAGCCACTCAAACCTACGAGACCTGATCGTCGCGACTCCAATTTACGTAACCACATCTCATACTTTACATAGGCGCCCTCACCTGCGATCCCACCGTCCCGGCTGACAAAACGGTCTTCGCTGGATACCGCTCCAACTTCAGGATCCTCAAAATAACGGGCTAACGCCCTCAGGGCATCTTCAGGAATTTCTGTTGCTACGTCTGAAAACACCAGAATATCGCCGGATGCCTGCTGGATCGCTTGCCATTGCGCATTTTCCTTGCCCTTCCGCTCTTCCGCGCGGGCGAGGACTACATTGGCGTCGCTGTATGAACGGACGATTTCGTCGGTACCATCGGTGGATGCATCTGAAGCTACAATAATTTCTAAATCCGGGTAATCCAAAAGGAGGCAATTTTGCAACTTCGGCTTAATTCGTGCCTCCTCGTTGTGTGCCGTTACAATAAGAGAAATACGGGGAAAACTCTTACCGGGTTCCTTAGCACCAGACATCCTGCGAGCCGGAATGCATTGCAGCAGAAGCGGGTAAAGAAAATAGCTGAAAACGGCGCCTAACAAACTCAGCCAAAATATCCATTCCGCCATCATTGATCTGTCCTTTAACGCGACTCGAAGAATTTATGGTACCTGAAAACCTGACGAATAAAATCGCACCTTTACCAGTTAATGAAGCAAAGGCGGAGACATCCCCTCACCTTGCGAGCTGCCTATAAGGATGACTTGCACAAACGGCTGTGCGACTATATCACGGATACGAATTTTTCCAGGAATGGACAATCCACGGACATGCCGATGCTTAAAAAAGCAGTAAAGTTTTGGCTGGATGCCTTCTTTGCTCTGCGGGCTTTAATTGCGCTCCGGCGCCTCAGGCAACCCAGCCTGGTGATATTAACCTACCACCGGGTTTTGGCGGAAGACGACTCCCATCGGCTCTGCGAGCAGCCGGGCATGATTGTCTCTCCCGGGCACCTTCGGAATCACATCGCAATTATGGAGTCTCTCGGAGCTGTTCCCATGTTCCTTGATGACTGGCTGGAGCAACAGAAACAATCTCCGGAAAATCTCCCCAGACTGGCCTTTGCCGTCACTTTTGATGATGGCTGGAGAGATAACTTCACTCAGGGCCTCCCGGTGCTGCGGGAAAAGAATACACCAGCAACCATCTTCCTTGTCTCAGATTTTCTGGACACCAAGCATGTGTTCTGGCCGGAGCAAATTCTCCACTTGTTAACGACAGTCCCGCCTGCCACAGTGAAACGGTGTCTTCCAGGCACGCTCGATTGGCTCCGGGATTACGCCAGGGATTTCAGGCTAGGCGAGCGCAAACTGTCAATTGAAGATGCGGACAAAGTCATTAATCGCCTGAAAACCCTTGATGATTTTGAAATATACGAGCATCTGAAAAAAACCTTCAACCAGTGCCCCGAGCTCCAGCCCCGAGCTGAAACAGCTTATATCCTGCAGGCCGCGGATATCGATGCGCTGGTGGACAGTGGCCTGATCCGCTTCGGCGCCCACACCAGGAATCACGCCCGCTTGAACAGGCTTCAGAGTATTGAGCAACTGAAAGACGAGGTGGTCAACTGCAAACAATTGCTTGAGGAAAGGCTCAAAAACCCAATTGGGCTTTTCTGCTATCCAAACGGCGACATTACACCGGATGGTGAAAGGCTGGTAGAAGCTCATTATACAGCGGCTTGCACGACAGAGACCGGTTTGAACCGAGCGAGCACCTCCCCCTTCAAACTCCGCCGTCTGAACTTGCACGATGGCAATGCACGGCACACCCTTGGATTGCTGGCAACACTTGGCAAAGGGAAGCTATAAAATGCCACTGGAACCAACAAGCCCCCTTCCAACCGTAACCCACATCGTATCAGGTGATGTCTGGGCTGGCGCTGAAGTTCAAGCTTTCCAGTTGTGCCAATCCCTCAAACACAGTGGCAAGGTAAGGCCGACAGCCATTGTGTTTAATGAAGGCACGCTCTATGAGCGCTTGAAAAAAGCCGGGATCGACGTGAGCCTTCTAGACGAGAGGGTGCTCTCCCCTCTCGCCATGATCAGCGGTATTCGCAACCACATCCAAACCCAAGGCACCAGTATCCTCCATACCCATGGATTCAAAGAAAATATATTAGGTGTCTCAGCCGGCGTACTTGCCGGTGTTCACTGCTCAGTACGGACAGCCCATGGCAGCCCTGAAACTCCTGCCCCATGGTATCGGCTCGATAAACGTCTTCTTAATATCCTGGACAATCTGGCGGCCCGCTTTTTTCAGGACGCCATCATCGCTGTCTCGGGGCAACTTTCCAACACGCTCACGCAAAAGTTCGGAGACAAAGTTCACCATATACCCAATTTTATCGATGTGGACCAATTGCGTCGCGACTACCTGGACCGAAGGTCCGTTGAACACGAGAGCGCCAAGCCTCTCATAGTAGGTATTGTCGGGCGCCTTGTTCCGGTCAAACGCGTAGATCTGTTTGTTGATACCATTGCCGAATTGATTCATAAGCATCAAATAGATGTTCATGGCATGATCATCGGCGACGGCCCTCTCCGATCAGCCATCGAGCAGCGGGTTCAACAGAAGGGTCTTGAGTCAAACATTACCATTACCGGATTCCAGAACCCGGTCTATCCGGCATTAACAAAGCTCGACATCCTGCTAATGACCTCGGATCATGAGGGCTTGCCCATGACCCTGCTGGAAGCATTAGCACTGGAGGTGCCGGTTGTCGCTCATAATGTCGGAGGTATACCAGAAGTTCTGAATCAGGGTTCGGCGGGAGTCCTGGTTAACGACCACTCGCCCAGAGGCTTTGCCAGCGCCGTAATGTCACTAAACTCTGAGAAAAAACGAAATTCCCTCGGAACCGCAGGGCGGCAACACGTTGAAAAGACCTTTGACTGGCGGGTTAATACTGCCAAATATCTCAATTTGTACGGTTCTTTAGTTCCTGTTTCTTCCTTTGAATAATTGTGGAGCCCCCTACCATGGAATGGCCGTTAGTCTCGATCATCATTCCGACTTTCAACCGCACCAATGTGCTTGTCCATGCCCTCAACAGTATCGACTATGAAAATTACGAAGCGATTGTAGTCGATGATGGGTCCACCCCACCTGTCAGAGACACGCTGGATCTGTCTCAATTCCCGGCTGTAAAACTCATTACAAAACCCAACGGTGGGATTTCAAGTGCGCGCGCGAGAGCGCAGGAAGAGGCTAAAGGCGAATATATAGCCTATCTTGATTCCGATGATGAATTCGCCCCGGGTAAGCTGCAAAAACTGGTTGCGCTAATGGAAGAGCATAAAAATATTCACTTTGCATTTCACGACATAACACGCTTCAGGCAGGATGGCGACCAGAAAATCCAATTTGAAAAGCGACATTCAGATTTTTTTCCAAATTTCAAAACCGAGTACAACCAAACCAAAAAAATCACAGACACCGCCTGCGTAATCCCCTCGGAAACAGCATTTTACTATCTGACATCCGGCACCCCGATTTTTCCAAGCAGTGTTGTCATCAGAAAATCCATTCTAAGTTTAGTTGAGCCATGGAACGAAAAGTTCCTTCGCTGCCAGGATATGGAATATTTCGCACGTGTTCTTTGCCACACTGATGCGTTGTACATTAACGAGCCATTAACAGCTATGGGCATTGGCGAGGACAACAATTCTAAAGACCCCATGCGACAGTTAACATCCGATACTGAAATACTGCTTTCACTCACAGAAGCCATTAAATCGAGGGCCCATAAGAAACAATTGGCGAAAGCTATTCAAAAACGATTTCGTGAACTTGGCTGGCATCTTAAACAGAAAAACCGCTTAAAAGAGGCTGCTAATGCCTACAGGATTTCTCTCCGAGAAAAACCAAGCCTTAACGCTTTTTTAAATTTGGCATTAGTGGTTGTTCGTTCCAATATCTCCCGTTATTGAAGGGTTGAATTCAGAATTACCAACTTGTCGCGACCATTTAAGCAACCGCTAAATGGGAATACCAATCAAGAAGTCAAGAAAATATGATCAAAAAGACGCGTTCAAGTCAAAATGAGGAGAAAGTAACATCCAGGAATACTCGTATCCTGCTGCTCTACCACTGCAAAGCCAATACAGGCTATGCTATCGAAACACTGGAACGAACATTCTGGGAGATGGCAATCAAGCTCACCGGAACAGCAGATAATATTCATCTGTGTTACCCGTCCTATGAAGATGGCTACCCGACATATGTGCCAAAAGGTTTTAACCAATACTTCAAGCTCGATCCAAAAACACAAGATCTCAAGGAGCTAGAATCCTTCCGGAAATATATTCTTGCCAATCAGATAGACATAATTTTTGGTTTTGACCAGCCACCTGAACGAGCCTACTATAAGGCTGCTCGTCAAGCGGGTGTATCGAGGATTATCTCTTATTGGGGCGCACCAATGAGCAGCCCGAATCACGGGCTAAAGCTCTGGCTAAAAAGGTTACAAAACAAATTTTATACGAACCAACCCGATTTATATATTTTTGAGTCTTTCGCGATGCAAGCATCAGCCTTTGGTGGCCGCGGAATTCCAAAATCTCGCACATCAGTCTGTTATCTTGGCGTAGACACAAAGAAGTTCTGTCCCAATTCCGAAGATCGTTATTACGCACATAATGTGCTTGGCATCGACCGATCACAGAAACTGATTTTTTATTCTGGCCATTTTGAACCACGGAAAGGCGTTTCAGTAATTGTCGAGGCAGCAAATCAAATAGTTCGAGAGCGACAGGACATTACCTTTATCTTGTTTGGAAATCAGCCTGGACAGGAACGTCCCTATGCTGAACAATTAACCCCTGAGGCGCGCGATCACATCATCTTCGGAGGTTACCGTAAAGATCTAAACCGCATACATAGAAGTTGTGCTGCTGGAGTAATCGCTTCCACTGGCTGGGATTCTTTTACAGTTTCATCACTAGAAATGCAGGCCAGCGCATTACCATTATTGGTCTCCGATCTTCCAGGCCTCAATGAGACCATTGAAGATGGTGTAAGCGGTTATCTATTTGAACCTGGCAATAGTGGGTCGTTCACAAAGCTTTTAAATGATCTATTGAACGATTATCAGCTTAGGACAAGACTCTCGAATGGTGCTCATGAAAGAATACAACGGATGTTTAAACAGCAACAGCAATTAGAACGGTTAATCGAATTTGCAAACTGTCATTAAAGCTCGTACAGATTAGGATGGTAATCCACTCTATTATTCCAGCTCTGACGAGGAGATTTCCGTTGACATATTCTATTAATGAACAGCATCATCACCACACCATCTAAGAATAGTTAACAATTTCACTACGTCTGGAAGGCTTTACGAATTTACATTAGGGATTTTAAAACAGTCGACTCGAGTATCATTTCAATATTTTATTAAAGTTTTAATAATTTTAAATTACCCCAAAAAGATAAGCCGCGAGCCCACAAATATAAAAATGACAGGCCCATGTGAACTGCCCTACCATAGACTCCTATCTTTGAAGGTGTCTTATGTAATGAAAAATACAACAAAAGTATACCAGCAACAAACAATATTAAATACGAAAAATAATAATTTTCAAGAAATAGAGAAACGATAAAGGTTATATTAGTCAACACAAACAACAGCGAAAAAAGCGCCGTTTTTGAAGTGAACAGATTGCTTAAACTTTGGAAATCCCCTTTTCCGTGCCAAAACTCTCTTCTCACGAAGCTCTTAAGATCATGCGGATAACCAATATGGATGGCCTCTAGATCTGAATCATACAAGATTCGTGCGCCATTTTTTTTCATACGGACACAGAAATCATAGTCCTCGCCGGTTTCTAACCGCTCATCAAAACCCTTGCATTCTAAAAAAAGGTCTTTGCGTACGATCATATTTCCTGTGCCAACATAGTTCACCACTTTTGACTCTTTATTGCGCAAAAGTGGTTTAAACCAATACTTGTGTATCAGGTAAGGACTTTCTGGAACAGCCAAGGCTCCTCCAACGACGTCAGATTCCTCGAGGTACTGCACCATGCATGAAGAAAATTTCTGGGCCCACTGCTTTGTAAGCCTAACGTCTGCGTCATTAAAAACCAGTATTCTTCCTTTTGCATAAGATGCCCCAACGTTACGCAACCCTCCCACGGTTTTCGTTGGCTCCACAATAACCAGATCTGCAATCTCTTTTGCCATCTCTGTGGTTTGATCGTCTGAACCATTATCAACAACTATTATCTCATGCGATATATGCGCTACCGACTCTCGAATAGCATTCAACGTATGAGTAATCTCGTGCTCTTCATTTAGAGTAGGTATAATAAAGCTAACATCCATTGGAAACTATTCTATTTGTAAATCAACTTGTCTAGGGGGTGATTTAAAGTCTAACGAGTTCCAGCTACCGATGTAGGGATGGCCCTCCGAATCATAATTGCTTGGCCGATCCGACGTCATGATTATGTTATCTATGTACAGAGACTGGGTACGTGGAGCTTTACCATTCCAATACGTAAAGAAGAAAAGTGAGTCCGCCCAATCAGGGCTATTAGTCAAAGTCTGAACATCTTCACCGTTCCAAACTAGATTGTCATCAATCCATAATCTAAAGTGCGCTAGGCCACCCTCTGATTTCGGGACTGAATCAAAAGAAACTCCAATTTCAACTTTGAACCACTTATCTCTTGGTAGCAAGAAATCCTTATTTTCCTGAGTACCCATGTAACGCCAACCACGAGCTGCCGCACCTTCCTTGATGTATCGATAAACAGCGCCATTGAAGGATTCGTCATCCATGATCTGAAAGTCATTAAATCCAGCGGTAGCTTCAGGTATTGCAGCTCTCGTACGAACACGAAGGAATTTTAAAGCTCCATTTCCTTCTGCATAAAAAACAAAGTCACTGGGAACGTACATGTAAAACGATGCCCAGAATTCATCACCTTTAAAAAGATTCTCAGGAAAATTTAAGATACCACCCCAATAACCAAAACCCGCTTCGCCTTCTAAAACTGTCATCTTCGCACTGAGGCTTCCATCTAGCGAAACTTTGTCGCTGAAAGCTGTTCGACCAGCCGCTCCATCAAAGGTAGACTGAGTCTCGGCTTTGCTACCAACTGCTCCGTCATTAAAATCTATGATCCGCGTCCATGCACTTGCGTAACCTGCCGACAGAAGAAAGGTTACGATTAAACACCGGATTATCAGTTTCATGGCAATTTTACCTAAACTAAGCGGTACGAATGGACTAATATAATGTTTGATTTCACTATTTTTTACAAACCTGTTTTCAATATTTTAAGCGCATATGCAGCATGGGTCTCATAACTACAAATCGTTACCTGCGGTCACTTTGTGTTAATTAGAGTCGATGCCCCTGATTTAGAAGACATTCACCGCCAGTTTGCGACGGCAGCCAACAGGTCGCGCATCATCCTGTCGTGCCCCTTTAGACTGTCCGCATACTCGAACCCGTTTATAGCAAGGTTACGATAGAGGTTTTGGTCATCTCTCAACCTCTCCAAGGAGCGAGCCAAAGAGGTAGGATCGTCGGGAGGTACTAACAATACATGCCTCTCGTGTTCAAGCAAACCTTTTGTTGAACTTCCATCGGTAATGACGACGGGTTTTCGGAACAACATCGCCTCTAGATAAACGCTTATACCCGCAGGCTGCAGGGACTCTGGGACAATTGGCACTACAACATTGAAGCAGTCGGCCATAATCTTATACCAATCGTCTTTATCTAAATAGTCTTGGATGATGGTAACGTTTAAAGGGAACTCGTGCTGGGTGAACCGGGTGTTGTGCTTTTCGGCAAGCTCTTTTGGCAAAAGAATTTTAACTGGAATATCAATCAGTTGTGCAGCTTTTATCAAAGTATCGATATCTCTTTGACTTGCGCCGCAACACAGTACATACCCCATATTTCTTACATTATACTTTTCGTACACCCCATAATTATTTGCTTTGAAAGGCAGATACCGACACTTTTCTGGATTCAAATTATAATTTTTCTGATATCCGCTCCAGTCCTTGTGAATCATCAGGTAACCACTCGCAGATTTTAGCAATAGCGATTTAAAAAACGCAGTGACTTTTTCATGCTTCTTTTTTGGAAACTTTAAGATAATGTCAAAAATAAATATTTTTTTAGTTGGCCTTATTATTTTAATGAAAAAAATAGAAATTAACGTCAAAATTGTTGAGGATGTGAAAACTATTGAATCATATCCCTTCAATCGGAATATGATATTTTTCAATGAAGAAAAAGCACTCCAAACGCTTGAATTATCGAATTTTTGAAATCCAACTTCAACGTCTTCTGTTGAGTAAGGCCGTAAATCAACTGTTGCCAAGACTCTAGGCTTGTTTTTTGAAATAACTCTATTCTTCAAAGCTCTACTCCTGGCATAGTGGAACGTAGTTCTGAATACTAGGATCTTTCCAAAAGGCGATCATTAAAAAATTCAACATCCTCTGCTATCATCGTTGCTAACGAACTGTACAGTTCCTCAGGAATCTTCACTCGATTGTTGTCCGCGTTAGAATGCTCCTCAATAGCTGGAGACTGCCAATTTGAGTCAACCTGTAAAAAGTCAAGTATGCTTGCCAGGAAACTCTTCGGGTCATTCACTAGATCTTGGTAGAAAAATAGTCGAAATCTGTCACCAAATTGCCTCTCCCACGTGGGCACGGTATTTGAGTAAGACGAGCGAATTTGATTAGTCGGCTTCAACATAGCTCGACGCAACGATTCAATATCTTCGCCTATCTTTTCGTTACGCCACCGATAGTTCATTTTCAAACCCGACCAAGCTCTTTCCACTGGATCACGCAATATCATAAAAATCCTGCAATGGTCGGGCACCGATTCGTAAACATAGCGGACGCCTTCTTCATCCAGAGTCGAATAGGCCGGAGTTAGTTCACCTCTGATTCTAAAATCATCTTTGGGGAAAAGGCTTCGATACCATGCGGCATCTTTTGATTTGAAATTATACCGCAACAACCAAAGAAGCGTTTCCAGCGACGGGCGCTCCTTTAAAAAACGCATCCGGGAAATAGACCCGCCCCAGGGGTATTCTTCGATTCCGGCAAGTTCCGGATGAGGGCGGGCGAAATTGAAGTAGTGAAGTTCCTTGATAACTGGCAACCAGATCTCGGGGTGATGTACAAGCTGGTCGTAAAGCCAGGTTGTACCTGCCTTTTGTGCGCCAATACAAATGAAGTCGGGGCCAGAAGTCCGTTCCGCCTTTTTCATGTCACAACTCCCACTGTTGATAGGTTTTACCGGTCAGCTGGGAAAGCGATCCTACTCGTTCTCTGAAGTAATCGCGGAAACGAGTTCGGACTGCGGCCATCTCCTCCATGCTCAGAACCTCAGTTGCTTCAGTTTCCGACATATCGGCGCCCCACTCCCGCAGTTGCTTTGGTACTGCTCCAGACAAAGAATCCCAGGTTCTAGAGTGGCGAACCCGATTAAGAAGCCCCCGGCCCCGGGCCTTTTTGAACCTCTCCGGCGCCTGATTGGCCGCTATCGTGTCACCGATAGGCACATCCGAATCGATCTCCATCCAGTCAAATATATCACTCATGACTTCCTCAGCATTACTGATGAGCTCTTCAAACGTCAGTGTATAGACGCGGTCTGCACCAAAAAGTCGAAAATACGGCTCCAGTTGCATCGCATAGTCGGAATAGCCAAGGTACATCGGATCTTTTTCTATCGCACGCATGATGGTCCTCGTCTCACCATAAAAATGAAGGTCCCTGACTGCATGGCGATAATGGCTGAACAACCGCTTGATGGGGTCTCGCATTATGTAAAGAATACGGGCGTCATTATTGTAATGGTGGATGCGCTCGGCAACGCCGGTATAGGTGGGTAGTTTGGTATAATGCGTGCTCGATTCGCCACGATAGGTTGCCGAATCAGCACCTTCAAACAATGCGTTGTATTCTTGGTCTGTGCGCCCTTTCCACAGTTCGGGGACGAAGTAACCCGGTTCTTTTTCAGGTGACATATAAATTGCAGGATGGCGCTCGAGATACTCATGCAATGTTGTAGAGCCTGATTTCATGGCGCCCACCACGAATAAATTAACTTGAGTCATTACACTTTATCCACTTTGCTTTGCCTTACTTTAAGCAGCAGACCAAAGGTATCTTTGATCTGGCTTAGGGGAATAACTCCCAGTGCTACAACGAGCAGCGGAAACATGAGCGAAAGCGCCAAGGCGACTGCGAAGGGGGGCCAGAATTGAACTAGGTAAAATTTTAGCGCGACTAACACAACAGCCAAAATAAGCGCCGTAACCGGCGGATACCAGCGTAATCCCATGTCGAATTCTTTGAATGAGAACCAGTGAATGGCCAGCAGCCGGATAAAGAAAGTGATAGTAGTCGCCCAGGCGGCGCCATACAGACCAAAGAATGGAATAAGAACGGCGTATGCTAGCAGGCAGAATAAGGCGCTGACCATCGTGATACTGCCAAAGTAGTGGGTTTTCGCTTTTACGAAAAGGCCCATATTGATGAAGCTGGTCCAGGCCAGGAAAACATAACCCATCAAGATGATCGGCACGAGCTCGGCCGCGCCCCAATAGGCTGGATCAGACATTACTCTTAGAACAGGGTCTACCCAAACGCTGATACCAAGGGCAACGTACATCACAAGTACCGATACGAGCGAAAAGACCTTCTCGAACATCGGGTGATGGTCGGAATTTCTGTAGATTTTGTACCGTTCCGCGTCCCACATTGTGAGGAATGGAGACCAGCCAAGCGCGAAGAGCATGAAGCCAAATTTATAAGCTAATGCATAGATACCCACAGCTTCAAGGTTCAGATTGACGCGAATGAAGTAGCGATCTCCATAGGTGATCACGAACATGCTTAGCGCTGCCAGAATGATTGGTGCGCTAAATGTAAGTAATTGCTTTGCCAGGCTCCAGGAAAAACTAAAGCGCCTATACCGCATAACGGCCAGGGTAACTGTCAGCGCGCTGATAAAAGTGGCCAATACTGACGCCACAGCAACGCCCTCTACGCCCAGGCCCAAATACACTAGAAAATAGAGGTTCAGGGAAATCTGGAGGAATAGCTTCCAGAGTGAGAAACCCAGAACCAGGTAGGCTTTCGACTCGGCGCGCAGAAAAGCCAGTGGTATCTCGAGTACTCCTCCAAAAAACAGGGTCAATGAAAATAGAGCCACCAGGTGACTGTAGTCGTCACTCCCGAACAACACACGGCTCAGCAGTGCCGCGCCTACAATCAGCATCAGAACACCCAACAAGTGCGTCCCCGCTACCATTCCATAGGCGCTACCCAGAACTCTGGATCGTTCATCATCCGAGTCCGCTAGGCCATAATAGCGCAGGAAACTCTGGCCGATTCGCGCACCAAAAAATATGGCGCTGAACTCAACCAGCATGGTGAGCAGTTCGATGACCCCATAGTCGCTGGGTGCCAGGTATCGGGTATAAATTGGCAACAGCGCGAATCCCGCCAGCGCTCTAGCCACCATCGCCAAACCATAGATGGCAGTTTGGCTCAGAAAGCGTTTACCAAGCTGTCCGTGGGTCTCGCTTGACGCGTTTTCACCCATGGTTGGCTTCTCCAATAACATCTTTGTAGATTGACTCTATCCGCAACGTATAATCCTTTGGCGAGAAAACTTGGATCACCCTGGCCTGGCCTCTACGCGCCATGGCTCCCCGCATCTCCTTGTCTGACACTAATTGATCAAGCTTGTGAGCAAATGTGCTCACATCGGTTGGTGAGACCACGAAACCTTCAACGCCGTCCTTAACCAATTCCGGCGGCGCGCCCAAGTCAGATATGATCACGGGCTTTCCACATGCCATCGCCTCCGTCACCACAAGCCCAAAAGGTTCCGGTTCAATCGAGGCGTGAACAATGATGTCAGAGGCTTCGTAAAGCGCGCGTACCTCTTTAACAAATCCGGTAAAGGTTACCCGGTCTTCAATACCATGGGTTTTCGCAAACTGCCTCACTTCCTCCTCGTAACCAGCACCAAAGCCTTCTGTTGCACCGCCAACAATCAAAACACGGATCGAATCGGTACTCTTCATGGAAGATACTGCCTGCAAGAACTCCAACTGACCTTTCCATCGAATGACACGACCGAAAATCGAAATAACGCACTCGTTGTCCGCGATGCCCCATTTTTTACGCGTTTGCCACCTAAGCTCTGGACCGGCTGGCACCAGGAATTGGTCGGCAACCGGATTGTGAGCGGTGATAAGCCTGTCGTTGGGATAACCTCGAGCCACTGCAGCCGCCGATACGTAATCCGAAATCGACAGGTATCGGTCTACTCTGAACTGAAGCAGACGTTCCATGAGACTCGGTGGTTCGCCCGGGATACCATGAAAATGCCAGATTAAAGGAGTGCGGGTAATTACTGCTGCCAGCAAGACAAAGACACTGTTGTTAGAGTGGACCACGTCAATTCGGTGTTTACGGATTAGTCGACAGATCCTGAATACGTAAGGCAGGTTTTTAACCACATTAATAACCGTAAAAACGTAGGCCATTAATTTCCGAATCCAACGACTTCTGATACGGGCGATCCGGGCTTGATTTCGGAAATGGTTTACGTAGGTGTATCCCGGCGCACTGGATTCCGTTTCGATTTCGCCAGTATCCAGCCAGTCATCCACATTGCCATCGATCGCCGATACTACGACGGGCCGGAATTTCGGGCTAAGGTTCTTCGCTATGCTCATGAGTACAACCAGAGCGCCACCAAAAGACAGCCCCTGGTCCACCAACAGGACATTACTCGGCTTATCGACTTCGTTGTGTTCGGTCATTTCAACTCCGCGGCTTCGTTTTCGGAGGCGTGCAGCGCTCCCGATTTGAGTCCGTTCCGAAATGACACCTGCATGCTTGCCACTAAAGCAAAGTAAATCCACAAGAAGGGGTAATACAAAACCGTAACAAACGACGCACTAATCAATAGCCCGACCAGGCCCAGATCGAACCCGTAGGTTAAAAAGTAGTAAAAGCGTTCATCGATTTCTTTTGCCTGGCGCCTGATCTGTCGGGTGGTTTTCAAGGAATAGAATAACAGCAGTCCCAGTGCAAACAGGCCGGCATATCCCAGCTCGGTTCCGCATTGTATAAAGACGTTGTGTACCATATTGCTTCCGCTGATTTCAGGGCTGAAATGGTTGGCGTAATACACCTCCCAGGCGTTATGCCCTACACCAAGGAATGGAAACTCATTAATGGTCTGCCAGCCATCCTCCCACCGCTCGATACGGTGCAGCGACGTCCTGTCGTCACCAGCGGTATCAAAGCGCGCCTTGAACTCCTCTGGAACGACCTGCCAGATTATTGCTCCCAGGACGGCGACCACGATAAGCATGCGGAAAAAATATCGAGTTTTTACCAGTGCCATAACACAACTGGCCGCAAGGCCGACCATGGCACCACGAGAGGACGTAGCGATGAGGGTACCTAAACCGGTAAGCGGCATAGCATAAAAAAAGACCCGCCAGAGAGGATGCCAATAAGGCCGCAAACCTATTATCAATGCTGCAGCCATAGGCACGTAAATGGTCATCTGTATACCCAATTCACCGGAGTTCTGAAAAAAACCAGGCGCTCCGGTAACGCCCCAGTCGGCAAATGAAAACCCCCGTTGTGCCCAAGTAATAAACCCGTGCTGAGACATTTTCAGGCTATAGATCAGAAAAGAAAGGAAAAAGATAAAAAACCTGGCTGGCGTGGTAACGATCTTTACAATAAGGAAATAGATTATGAACCAGTTATAGAAAGTCCAAAGCCTGCCAAAGGACACCGAAGGATACTGTGAAAAAACCGAGGAAAGGATAACCACCCCAAAGTATAAAACCATGAGTTTGTTCAATACATGAGGTGCAGCTTGTCTTTTCTGATCAACAAACAGGGCAATAAGCGCTCCGCCCAATAACATTGGAACCCATGGAAGCACGTCCAGCCATGTCCAAATGGATTGGGGGCGAACGTACTCGAAAAAAAGATAAGTACAAATAAATATGAAAGCCCAACCTTCAGCACGAATCGTTTGAACTATGTATTTCAGATCCATCCGATAGAGCCGTTCTTGATGAGGCGGCGTAGCTGATTTTTTTTTAAGACGCGATCGGGAACTCGCGCTTGTTGAGGATGTTAATCGATTCATGGCATAAGCCTTAGCCGGAGCACGTCTACTTTGCTTTCGATGATAGAGAAAACCGAGCGAAATGCGTCTTCCGGTTCACCATACGGGTCAGCTATTGAGGGCCTGCACTCTTTACCCACCATGCCTAAAATGATGACGGAGGCACCGTGCCCCGGAGGTAAGGCAGTTATCATGTATGGCTCCATGACCACCAACAAGTCAGTGGGTGAAAGCTCTAACTCCTGTAATTTTTTGCTGGAATGGCCTTCAAGATCGATCCCCCGCTCCCGGGCCACCTTTATACCAACGGAGTTGGCGGGAATTCCTCCGTCCGTATCGAGGCCACAACTTATAACCTCTAGCGTTCCACCCTCTCTTCTAAGGCACTCTTGCAAGTATCTTTCCGCATAAACGCTTCTGCAGACGTTACCTTTGCACAGGAAAATAACGCGTTGGGGCGGAGCATTTCCGGAAAAATGTGCAAAACGATCGTACGCGCCGAAAAAAAGCAGACACCATTCTTTAGCGTACTTCCACCAGGATTTTAACTTGACCACTTACTTATCCTTGTCCCTTGGTTCTGCGCAACCTAGCGCGTTGCTCGATTCTACTTGATCAAGGCGTGACTGCCCATTGTTTCGCCTGGTGTTATTTTGACACCACACGAGGCGATCTATACTATCCAAGTCGCTCCTCAGTCCTGGTATCAGCGCTATGTCACATCGGGTATTGATTCTGGATGCCAACCAGCGATCAGCTTTAGCAGCCACACGAAGTCTTGGGCAGAAAGCCCTGTGGGTCACCACAGCGGACGAGAGTTCCCAGACCCTCGCCGGTGCTTCAAAATATGCATCAGCATCTGCCGTCTACCGCTCGCCCTTCAATACTCCTCGACTCTTTCTTGATGATGTGATGCAAATCGTAACGGAGCACAGTATCGATTTTGTTCTTCCTATGACCGAGGCTAGCACCTATGTGTTACTCGCAAACAGAGACCGCCTGCCAGGCCACGTTAAACTTCCCTTCCCGACCGAACATCAGGTTCACAAGCTGGCCAATAAGTGCGAGCTGACGCAGCTGGCCCAATCACTTGGCTTTCCGGTGCCGGGCAGCTTATTCTTTGATAGCAGTCAGGCTTTTTTCGCGAACCCTCCTGAGATTCGGGAATTCCCTGTTGTCCTGAAGCCCGCACTATCAAAAATTCTTCTGACAGATCGCATCATCAGTACTTCTGTCATCGTTGTGCAGAGCCGGGAATCGCTGGAAGCGGCTCTTGAAAAGCCTCAGTTCAAAGACCATCCCTTCATGATCCAGGACTTCATCACTGGTGAAGGCCAAGGAGTCTTTACTCTGTTTCGCGCGGGGCGGCCCATGTGCTTTTTTGCGCATCGCCGACTGAGGGAAAAACCCCCCGAAGGCGGAGTCAGTGTGCTGAGCGAATCCCGCCATATCGATGCCCGAATGCAAGCCATCGCTACAAGCCTGCTTGAGAGTGCGCAATGGGATGGCGTGGCCATGGTCGAATTCAAAGTCAGTCACGACGGTGTCCCCTATATAATGGAGGTCAATCCCCGATTTTGGGGTTCGCTTCAGCTCGCGATCGATTCGGGTGTTGATTTCCCCTACTTTCTTTATCGCAGTGTTTACGACCCGCATTACCAAACTCCAACCCGGTTCCCTGCACCGGGAAATCGTTTACGCTGGTTACTCGGCGATCTTGATCGCCTCTACCTGGTTCTTAAAGCCCCCGCGGACCATTACTCCGTTGGGCGAAAGTTGTTAGCCATACTGCAATTTCTGGCGTTCAACCGCCGAACACGCCATGAGGTGAACCGTTGGTCAGACCTGGCACCGTTCTGGTTTGAGCTTAAGGCTTATATCAAGGCTCTAAGAGCCGGCTGACCCCATTAAACTCAGATACAGAGATTTGTAGCGATCCACCATCATCTCGAGAGAAAACTCACGTTTGGCGTCTTCCTTGGCTTTCTCAACCATTTTTACTACTCCAGGATTCTTCCGAGTCGATTCAATTGCATTGGCAATTTCATCCGGGGCAGCACAGGCAATCAGAAGACCGTTACAGCCCGATGTGATTATTTCCTCCGGCCCCCCGCTACGCGTGGCGACAACAGGCACTCCAGCCAACATGGCTTCCACCGTTGCCAAAGAGAATCCTTCCTGGGTGGATGGAAGCAAAAAAACATCTGCTTGTGCCAACAGATGCCTGGCGTCTTTTCGGAAGCCCATAAAATGAATACGTTCAGCGACCCCGAGAGCTTTCGCCTGATTTATGAGTGGTTCCGTTAACGACGGCTTGGCATCCCCTATAATTATGAAATGTGTGGCAGGATCCTTGATTCTGGGAACCGCCTGAACCAGGTACTCATAGCCTTTTGAACTCCGGACATTGCCGACCGAAACCACTAGCCGTGCCTCCGCCGGCAGGCCAAGGAGGGATCGCAAATCGTCGCCCGCACACGCCGCATCAGGTTGCGCGACACCATTATAAATAAGGTGTGACTTGCCGCTTTTAAGCGTCGAGCGCTCGTTCAGCGCCTTCTGCAACTGGCGGGAGACGCTGACAATAGCGCTCGCCCCCCAGTTTATAATCAGAAACTTCAAACCCAACAGCCGTTCTTGCGAGGCCACATCGACATTGCCATGGAAAGTGGCGATAACGGGCACACCGCCCAGCATTCCGGCTAACGACCCATAAACATTCGATCCAAGTAGATGCGCATGAATCAGGTTAATGCGATGCCGCCTGATCAACCGCACCAGCTCTCTCAGGTAACGAGCATTGAAGGAGCCTTTGGAATCAAGTATCAGAGGCTCGATTCCCAAACTGCGGATTTCACTTGCCAGCCACCCCTCCCCACGAAGAACTACGACCGGCTCAAAATCCGATGACAGTTCCCGGATGAGCTGAACAAAGACGGTTTCTGCACCACCTGGCCCCGTGGTGTCGATCAGATGCAGTACTCGGTTCATTTTTCATCAACCAAGTCGTCAATATTGTTCTCACGGAAGAACTGATTGAGGCGTGCCTTGGTCGCTGGAGACTCAAGAAACGATTCGTGGAACGCGTCAATACACTCAATGATCAGACGCCCTTCAAGCACACCCTTCCAGCCAAGATAGGGGTCGGCATAGATACCCCTGTCACTCATAGGAGCTCTGAGCAGAAGAACGTTTCCCTGATAGGTTTTTTCGGAATGCCGGTAAAGAGCTCGTATATTGTGATCTT
Source organism: Marinobacter guineae (assembly GCF_002744735.1). Taxonomy (GTDB): domain Bacteria; phylum Pseudomonadota; class Gammaproteobacteria; order Pseudomonadales; family Oleiphilaceae; genus Marinobacter; species Marinobacter guineae. The sequence continues at coordinate 405,984 of NZ_KZ319339.1, forward strand.
TTATAAAGAATGGCCTGAGCTCCACCGGAATTGGTTGCTCCTTGTAGCGGTAATAGAGGATCTGTAACTTCTTCTGATATTGACGAAGACGACTCTGGAGACTGAACTGAAACCGGGTCCACAACGATTTGTGGAGCATTTCGGATTCCAACCGGCGGCCCTCAGGGCCAATCGTGTCCAGGAGGATAACCCAGTCGACCTCTTCGCCTTTTTGTTCGAGAAGGTATGCCATCTCCAGAGCTATCGTGCCCCCCATGGAACCGCCAATGAGCGTGAAAGGACCTCCGTAGCCTGAGCGTCCAAGCTCCTCGACATACTGTGTAGCCATGGCAGTGATCGTATTTGGGGGATCATCAATGCCATTCAGCCCGCTAGACTGAAAACCCAAAACCGGACGATTCAGGCTATCGAGGTCCAACAATCCCCTGTAGCTGAGTACATTACCACCAACCGCATGAATGCAAACGACGGGGTGCGATCCACTTTTGGGTTCAAGGACCACCAGGTTATTCCACTGAGCCTTAACGCTGTCTGAAGTCTCTGAGATCCTGCCTACCGGGAAATCGAGTGAGTTGCTGAGATCTCTTACCGTACGCTGTTTTAAAAGGAGAGATAACGGAAGATCACATCCAAACTCACCCTCGATGTTGCCAAAAAGCTCAACGGCTTTGAGTGAGGACCCCCCCCATTCAAAAAAGTCATCAGTTACGCCGAGGTCCGGCCTCGCCAGGATCTCTTGCCATATTTTTAATAACCTGGCTTCCTGCCTGTTCTCAGGTGGAACTCCTTGGGAGTTCTTTGTCTCGAGCAGGTCTGAACGGGGTAGAGCTCTGCGATCAACCTTTCCATTCGGATCTACAGGCAGCTCGCTGAGACCTATAATGTCTCTTGGCAGCATGAATCTTGGCAGGTGATCCTCCAAATCTTTCCTTAGCTTATTGAGCTTTGCGCGATCTGCTGCTCCGTCGTCCAAAACCACATAAGCAATAATCTCCGGGTTAGCATCGATACCTCGTTCTACCACCGTCGTTGCCTGCCTCACACCTTTAAGGTTCTCGAGAGCCGCGCTTATCTCTCCTGGTTCTACTCTGTGCCCCCTGATTTTAATTTGGTCGTCCATGCGGCCGAGAAACTCCAGGACACCATCATGTCTCCATCGTACCCTGTCACCAGTTCTGTAAAGCTTTGTGTCGGTGCCGATGAACTTATTTCCAGACACGAAAACATCGCGGGTTCGGTCAGGAAAGTTGACGTAACCATTCGCCACACCGTCTCCACCGGCGTATAGCTCACCCGGCACCCCTGGAGGACAAAGCGCGCCATGGTCATCAATCACGTGTACCTGAGTATTAGCGACGGGATACCCGATAGGAACACGATCTGGCACAGCCTTGTAGTCGTGCATTGGATAGCAACAGGTAAAGGTGGTGTTTTCTGTCGGGCCATACCCGTTAATTAAGGTAAGTTGCGGATTAGATTTTAAAACAGCTCTAACCCAGCGAGCCGACAAGACATCTCCACCAGCAAGCAGATAGCGTAGTTTAGAAAAGGACGCTGTATGGTGTTGGGCCATCTGATGGAACAACGCCGCAGTAAACCAGGCCACATTGACCCTTCCGCTTAGCAATATTTCACTTAAAGCTTTGGCGTTAAGATCATCACGTTGTGGAATGATCAGAGTCCCGCCATTTAACAATGGGCCCCAGATTTCAAGTGTCGAAGCGTCGAAAGAAATCGGCGCATTCATCAGAAAACGCGTGTCGCAGTCCAGCGGCAGGAAACTATTATTTTTAACCAGCCTGATGATATTCCGATGGACGACTTCAACACCTTTCGGGACACCAGTCGATCCGGAGGTGAACATAATATAAGCGGGGTCAACGGCAGAGCAGGGAATCAGGCTACCGGCTTCGCGACTGTCGTTTCGCAATGCTTCATCTAACGAGATCCAGTCGGTGCCTTCAGGGAGGTGAAACCGGTCTTCCTCATATTGCCCTATTACATATTTTGTTTTTGACTCTGAGAGAAGCAACCTAAGGCGCTTCGGAGGGTATGTTCTATCCAAAGGCACATAGACAGCCCCAACGCGAAGGACTCCTAAGAGAGCAGCTATCGTCTGCCAGGATCTGCCTGCCAACAAACCAACAGAAGTGCCCTTACCAACACCGGAACCGATCAGTGCCGAGGCAACCCGGTTGCTCTGTGCCTCAAGCTCCGAGTAGCTAATCTGCAACTCACCCTGCTCGATTGCGATCTTGTCACTATGGCTTTCAACCTGAGCCTTGAAGCACTCAAGTAACGAGGCATCTCGAGGATAATCGGTTGTTGTATTACTCCAGTCCCTGAGTACCTTTTGGTCATGAGGTGTTAGTAAGTTGACGTCCCGGGGGTTACATGATGTATCCCTCAACAATTCTGTTAGCAGCACTCTGAAATGCCCGAGTAGGCTTTCAATTGTTGTCCTGTTGAATAGTTTTTTACTGGCCTGTAACCGCAGATCCATTCCTTCCCGATACCAATCGGCAAACAGTACCAGTTCAGTATGACTGAACCCCGTATCGACCGGGCATGGCCGCATGACAATATCATTGTCGAGATAAACCGGTCGCTCCCTGAAATCATTAAAGGTGAATAGCGTTTGGTAGACTGGCGTACGGCTTGGATCTCTGTCCGGCTGGATGATATCGACAATCCTGTCGAACGAGAAATCCTGATGCCGAATCGCCCCGAGCAGCTGAGCATGAACATGCGCCACTATCTCAGTAAACTGATTTTTCTCACCTAAATGAAGCCTCAGAGGCACCGTATTAATAAACAACCCTATGGTGTGTTCGAATCCGTCAGGTCTTTGATTAGCCGGGGTGCCGATCACTATTTCGTTCTTTCCGGTATACCTGGCTAACAATAAACAGTACGTGCTTAAGAAAATGACGAAAGGTGTCGTTCTTAGCTCTTTCGCCACAGCAATCGTGTTATCCAGGACGTCATTCGGAATAGTAATTTCCTGCTGGTCACTTCGAAGATCCAGGGTGGGTGGACGTGGTTTGTCTGTCACCATTTCAAGAACGGGTGGCACAGTCCTGAAAATATTGCTCCAATATTTCAGGTTATCAGGGTTTTCTTCTCGCTTTGAAGAGCCGAGATACTCTGAAAACTGCCGGGCTTTATTTTCGGTATTGGGCGCTCCTTCGTTGAAAAACGCATAAAGATCTTTCAACTCTTGCCATAATTGAGTCTGGGAAATGCCATCGATAATCTGGTGGTGCGCAGATATTTGCAAAACACACTTATTATCATTGCCAAGATATAATTTGAAACGAATGAGTGGACCTTGATGAAGATTAAACGAAGATTGGGCTTCATCTTGCAACTGACCGTCAAGCCAGCGACGATCATCCAGAGCACCGCCACAAACTATCTCTTTCCATTCCAAAACTGGCTTTGTATGGACCCAATATTTTTGTTGCTTCGCTCGAATAATGGCTAACGCATCGTGACGGTTTAGCAGTTCGGCTGCTGCTTTTTTTAAGGATTTAGCATCTACTTCGCCAAACAACCAATAAGCTTCGGACTCATAGAAAATCTCTGGTTGATCATGCAGCGCCGCCGTAACGTCCATTCTCATCTGGGTTTTTGTCGGGGGGAAGACTGGCTTTTTATCAATAGATTCGCTTATTTCCTTATCGTGCCTGCCGTGTTGTTGTGCCTCCCGGGCCGGACTATTGCGTATTAGCGCGGCTTGCTGGAGCAAAACTGGATGATCCAGTAAGTCCACTGGCGGTATCTGCTTCCCGAACTCCCTCTCTATAGAGGTTGAAAGCTTGGCAGCAAGCAGAGAGTGCCCTCCCAGAGAATAAAAGTTATCCTCAGGACCTGAAGGGGCAACGCCAAGAATATCCTCCCAAAGGAGCGCGATACGCTTAACCTCCCCGGAAAACATTGAGACAGATTGTGGCGCGCCTTTTAAACTTTCTGTTTGGCTCAATTCCCGATCAGCGAGTTCAGCAAGGCTTTTTCTGTCAATTTTAAGATTAGGTGTTAACGGAAAGCTCTCAACCTGCCTCCATACCCTGGGAATCATATACTCAGGAAGGCGCGCCGCTAATTCTGTTTCAAGGGCCTCGAAGTTAATTTTTACAGCACTTCGGATAAAAGCAATCAGGTAGGGGTTATTGTTAGAACCTGTGTGTTTTATAACAGCAACTTCTGTCACATCTCTACCGAGCGCGCTAACCTGCTTCTCTATCTCTCCGAGCTCAACTCTATACCCCCGGATCTTGACCTGGTTATCCAGGCGGTCAAGGTAAAATATTGAGGAGCCTTCACGTAAAACCAAATCGCCGGTTCGATACCAATGTTCGATCGCTCCGGTCTCGTTGTTGAGCAACGAGAGGAATCGCTCTGCGTTCAAATCGGGTCTTTGGAAATAACCAGGGGTCAAACACACGCCTGATATCAATAACTCTCCCTGAGCAAATTCATCAGTTTTATGGTCGTCCGCAGAAACCACCCTGTAATGGACATTGGCAATGGGATCGCCAATTGGGATTGCTCCCCGGCTTAAATCGTCTGCATTTACCTGATGACAACTAGACCATACCGTTGCTTCTGTCGGCCCATACATATTCCATAACTCACCTGCACCATAAAGCAGCTTGGCCAATTCAATAGTCAACGGCTCACCGCCAGAAAGTATTTTCTGTGACCTGTCCGGTGTCCATCCATGCTCCAGCAACATACGCCATGTGGCGGGCGTTGCCTGCAGCAACGTTAGATTGTTGTCCTGTATTATTGCTGAAAGGCGCCTGGGATCCAGGCTATCCGGTTTAGGCACGAGATACATCGTCGCCCCTACCATTAAAGGCAGAAACAGCTCCAGTACTGAAATATCGAAAGAAATCGTGGTGAGCGCCATAACTCGATCGCCGGAATGTATACCCGGCCTTCTGGACATAGCGAGAAGAAAATTCACCATCGCAGCTCGTGTGATTGGCACGCCCTTGGGCCGGCCTGTCGAACCAGAGGTGAATATCAAATAGGCAAGATCGTCCGGACACCAATCCGGAAGTGGATTCGGTTCAATGCTGCGAGGCTTATCTTCAACTACGAAAACACGGAAATTATATTCCAAAGGCAGAAGGTGTTCGCTTGCCTTATCGGTGATGACGGCAACAGAATCCGAGTCTTCGATGATGACTGCGATACGCCTCGGGGGAAAGGCGGGGTCGACTGGCACGTAGCATGCCCCGGCACGCATAATACCCAACAATATTGCGGGCAGCTCCAAGAGGCGTTCCATGCATACCAGAACCTTGTCGCCTTTCTTTACCCCTTCAGACGAGAGCCAATAGGCCCACTGTGAACTCTTTCGTTCCAGCTCTTTATAACTGAGCGTTTCTTCATCACTGATTACAGCAAGCTTTTCCGGTTTGTCATGACACTGGTTGAGAAAAAGCTGGTCATAGGAAACCTGCGGCCAGTTTCCAGAATCTGACAAAAATTCATCTTTGGCAGTTATCGAGCCTGAAGCTCCAGCATCCCTGTGTGCTCTTTCCATGGAACATCCAATCTTAAGGGAGATATTTCACAATACCCGGACCAATCAGCCGACTCATCCAAACGGGTAGTCGTTTCCAGGCTGCAATCAACAAGCGATATTTAGGGTTATTCGGGTTCAGATTGGGAAACTCTGCCCCTCGGGATAACGCATAGTCCCAGAACAATGGGATTTCACTTGCGCCCCATTGCTGCTTGAACCTTGCAGTGCCGGTATCTTTGCTGCAACGGCCGAAATCGAACAATCGACAGCCTATTGACACAGAATACTCGAGGGCTTTCCAGTACATTGCCATGTTCACACCGGTATGATTCTGCTTGCGCAGTGTGGAAGCCCATGGAATCTCCATTCTTCCTCCAAAACAGCATAAAATCGCACAGCCTGCAGCCTCGCCGTTAATACGTACCACAACAATTCTGGCCCGTTCACCGAGGGTCTCAACGAGATTCTGAAAAAACGCTTTGCTATACACCGGGGTTCCGAGATCACGCATGTTGTGGGCAAAAACCCGGTAAAAGTCATCAAGTAATTCTAGCCCACCAATTTCTACATTGGAGATTTCCCTCTCTCCTTTTCGAATCTGTGCCCGTAATTTCGGCTGAAAGCTATCCCATAGTTCTTTCGAGTTTTCAGGAAGTGGCAACCAAAAGGTCTGTTTATCCTTGCGCTGTGGGAGTCCGAGAGATAAATCACTGCAATGCCGGAGTTCAACGTGCTGTGCATTCTCGGAGTCACGCCAACGTTCAGCGGCCAAAACAAGGGCGCCCGCAATCTTCTGATTATCAGCAAGTACGCCACCGTAGTTAAAGTAAGGCACTGATACCATGAAGTTGCCAAACAGACGACTTTTTAGTTGACTGACCGGTAAGACGCCACGCACTTCCGACTCTGAATCCAGCACATAGAAGTATCGGCATGAATGCCCGTAAGTATTTTGAATAAACTCCGAGACTTCCGGCAAATGCCATATGGTTGAGGCGGGATGCTGAAGTACATAGTCAGCAGTGGCTCTTGTGACCTCTTCCGGAAACGCTTCTACGACCTTAAACTCACACTCCTGTCGGTTCAGAATTGCCGATTCCACTTGCGGCTTGCCAGGCTTCCAGGCCGACGTCGGTTTAGTGGATGACCTAAGCTGCTGTTTCATCCTCTTCTGCAGCAGTTTCAACTCAGTTGAAACAACCTTCAGCTCTTCCACCAGTGATGCAATGTCGTGTTCGGCAGCCTCGTTGCCAGAATTCCGAATGTCACCGATTCGCCGGCTCAGCTGTCCTTTGGACTCCTTTAGCTCCGAAATGCGGCTGCCGAGTTCCTCGACCTCAGGACTTGCTTCGTTGACTCCCATAACGTTGAAACCTTAGACGGCGACCGCTCTGGACGGAATTGAAGTTTCCTGGAGTACGTCTGACACAGATCCGAACCGGAAATCCTGAAGCAGTCTTTCTAACCGGCTCATGCATTTGTCGAGATTGTTGTAATGGCGAAAGCGGGAGAACGCGCTGACGTTTAAACGCGGCTGCCCGGGATCAATCTCCCATGGATGGAGATAGAAAATGAAAGGTTGCCCTGCGCGATTTATCTTTCCCAGCCCCCAGCGGCTCAGAGCATAAGGATAAAGCCGAAAATAGCCTCCGCCTGCAATCGGCATCCGGTAATTTCCCACCGGGCAGGTGGATAATGGGAACTCTTTTAGCGTACTCCCATTGGGTGCTTCAAGAACGTACGGCTGGTGGGGCGTACCTGGCATTCCATAGCGGTCATGATGCACAGGGAATATCGACGAATCCCAGGTAAACCCTTCCTCACAAAGTATATCAAGAGCCCATCTGGATTTGGCTGTAATCGAGTAACTGGCTGCTCGGTAGCCGACAATCGGGCTTCCTGTTATATCTTCGAGAATTTGTTTGGATTTCCGCGTTTCCTGCCGGAATGTCTCAGGGCTCTGAGTGTAGACCAGTTCATGACTATACCCGTGACTTGCAATCTCGTGCCCATGAGCCTGGATCCGCCTCACTAGCTCCGGCGAGCGCTCCGCCACCCAACCAAGCACAAAGAATGTTGCTGTAACTTTTTGACGATCGAACAACTCCAAAAGCTTATCCGTGTTACGTTCAACACGGTATTCCATGTTGGGCCAGTCAGCCGAATCAACGGCTTCCTTGAGAGCAGCTACCTGGAAGTAGTCCTCTACGTCCACCGTGAGCGCATTCTTTATCTGTTCCATGACTTCGATTTCATCCAGCCAAATACGGTGATTACCAGTACCTCTTACAGAAACCGGTAGCTCAGTCCCACAAGGAGCCAGTTTTCCTGGTATTCCCGAGACGAGACATCACTGGAGCGGCGTTCGTGCCCTAGTCGCGCATTCAGGCCAAGATCACGGCTCAGTGTGTAGGAAACACCGACATCAAACGCAACTATCGAATCCTCTGAGTCATCTTCTTCGAAGGTCAGATAATTCAGGCGAAGGCTGGAAGTCAGGCTAATCCTGCTATTAAGAGGTCGATTTCCGAGAAGGTTTAAACCCACCCTGTCCTCTTTTATTTCCGACGTCAGGTAATCGGAGCGGCTTGCACTGATGCCAGCGCTCACCGTAGACCCGTCGCTGAACAGTTTTTGAATGCCTGTACTCAGTGCGGTAACCTCGACAGCCTCTGTCTCTGACAGATTGAATTCGAAATCACCGAACTGAAAATCGAAATCCGATGTCTGATCCGTGAGTTCCCGGCTTACTGTAAAGAAAAAATCCGCTGAGGGGTTAATCTCACGGTTTATCGAAAGATCGCCGACCAACGCATCACTCTTCTGAGAACCAGAGCCGAACTTGGTTTCGATCTCGCTGACACCCAGACTTCCTTCCAAATCGGTAGTCGACCAGCTCTTGGCAAATGTAATACTGGCGGTGTTACGATCAATCTCTACGCCGGTGTCCAGTTCTGCCTGGTTTGCAGATGCACTAAGGCCAGCAGTCAAGGTGGAACTGAACAGGTGATTCCAGGCAGCCGAGCCAATTACCCTATCGCTGTCAGTCTGTTCAGGCTCCTCGAATTCAGTGTTCTGGTATTGCAGTGAAAACTGCAGCTGATCCCTCTGTGTCAAAAACAGGGTGTATCGCGGGCCCGTCGTGAACACGTTCTTCCGCGTAGTGTTATCAGGTACGTCAGGACGCCGTGTGTCCTGGCTTACATCACTCAGGCGATCAGAGAGAGTCCAGTCCAAACCATGTGCCAATTCACAGCTGCCCTGAAATCCAGCATCGGTATAAAGTTCCGGATCGAAAGTATCATCAAGCCAATAGCCGTAGCCCACCCGCCCATTGAGGTTGGAGTTACATCTTCCCGGATCTTTCACATGCTGAAATGAAACGCCTACCCGGGTTTCGAGGTCGGATTGCTCGTTGGTTGAAACTCGTCGCGCGTTGTCGGTGAACCGGTTATCGAGACTACCGGTGATTGTAACCGGTTCGGCTTGGACCATCGGTATGACCAGAAGGCCTGGTCCAAAGAGACCCAACGTTAAACACCACCAACGTTTTAGTATCAAATCAGCCATTTATAACCGCTCCGACAAATTTGTCAGGGTTGAACGCCGCCGCAGCGCGCTCAACGGCGGCTGCAGTTGTCCGGCCATGTGGCACCACAAGCATGGCGTAGTCGCAAAGCTCTGCGAGAATCCGGGCGTCTGGTGAGTCGGTGATTGGCGCAGTATCCAATACGATAAATCGGTCCGGATACCGCTGGCGAACTGCTTTGAGAAACTGTTTCATCCGGAAAGATGTGAAGAACTCATCTGCAGACTCTCTTCGGCTGCCTGCTGGTATTAATCTGAGCCGGGGGATTCCCGTTGGGTAAAGAATTTTGGAAATGTCATAATCCGGGTCGTCAAGAAAATCGGTGAGGCCGGTTTCCGGGATTATATCCAGTATTGAGTGCATGGTTGGATTCCGCATATTACAGTCAATTACCAGTGCGGTTTTTGACCGGTCGAGCGCGAATGCCGCAGCCAGGTTCAGCGCCATAAATGAGGAACCCGCTCCTTCACCCATGCCACTTACAATGAGGGTGAAATTGTTTCCGCCTGAGACCTCGAGGAGTTTGGTGCGAATGTCACGGAAACGATTTACCAGATCACGATTGCGGGAGTCCGGATGAATGATACGACGCTCATCCAGGTCGTCCGGTGTCAGGCAGCGTGGCTCCTGCATACGAACGATCTGCTTGCTGATGACGTACTTTTCGACCGCTCCGGCTCCCAGCTCAAGGGAGCTGGGAACCAACATTTTAGAATCTTCCCACTCGGAGCCGCCGACGCTTCGGTTTTCCCGCCGATTCTCACCACTTATCCAGCGCTGTTCTTTACCGGTCTCAGCTTCTTCCCTTTCGGATCGATTCCCTTTTCTGACATTATCGGGGACTTCATCCCTATTCTCCGTGGGTCCGGCCATCAGATAACCCCCAGTAATTCTGATACAGCGACGGCTACATAGGTGATCGACACCAATACAGCAGCAATGACTATTATTATCGTAATTCGTCGCTCACGACGTTTTTCGAAGGGCGTACGTACTCTTGGTAATTCACCCAGTACCGGTAATCCGATGGTTTCTTCAAGTTGTTCCCGGGCACGGACTCTCGGATCGACTTGAACATAGCCAACCGCGGCACCAAACGGTGCAAGGATTCCCAGCAGCAGTCCTGCTGCTGCGAACATAGGGAACTGGGGGCCAGATGGCGATCTGGGGTACTGAGCCGCTTCACTGATCTCGTAATTCAATCCCTGGCCTTCGATATCAAGATGCATGGACAATCGGGCCATTTCCCTGCGCTTCAGCAGATCGTCGTAGATCTCTTTGTTAACCTCCATGTCGCGGGTTAATTCCGAGTATTCTGCCTTGTTCGCCTGGATACGTTCCATCCGCTGCTCTTGAGCAGCCATTAATCGTGTCAGTCCATTAATTCGCGTCTCAATCGTTTGGATATCTGCGCGAGTGGTAACCAATTCCCCCCGGAGGTCTTGATAGAGGGGATTCACAAGGGTCTCTCCCCCCACAAGCCGGCTATCGTTGTCACGTGTTCCACGGGCCTCAGCAGCATCCCGCTGATTTCGGAGTTCAGCAAGCTGTTCTTTGATCGTTACAATATCAGGGTAGCTATCGAGGTATTGAAGGCGGAGATCATCCAGCCTTGCCTCAAGAGACTGGATTCGTCGCTCAAAGGCATCGGGGGTGCGCCCGCCCTGACTCAGGGTTGGACTAACCGTCTCAATCTGCTCCTGTAACGACTCGGCCCTGCTTTCCAGTTCGGACTTATCCATTTTGGCAAGCTCGAGTTGGCCACGTAGATTAGCCATCCGCGCATTCGCTTCGTCTTCTGTTCCGTCTACATTTTCCGAAAGAAATTCTTTTAGTTTTGATTCAACCAGAGCTATCTGCCCCTCGTAGCTTTTCACCTGCTTGTCAATGAATTCGTAAGCATTGCGACTCTCTGCACGTTTCTTTCGTATATTTTCCTCTATAAAAAGCTGCCCTAGCTTCTGCGCAACCCGAAACGCCTCAAGGGGCGATCCTGAGCTATAACTGATTGAAAAATATTTATCTCCCCGTGGTGATACACCCGTGTTCTCCCGAAGCGAGGCTATCCTGGCCTCTAGTTCTTCACCGGAGAGGTTCTCAGCGGAATCGCCGAAGATATTTTTGTCAGTCGCAGCCCTTTCAACCACGCTTCTTCGCCACAATGTTTCCTGTATCGTCGACAGGCGCTCCTCTATATTGCTGGTTACTGCACTGCCTTCCATCAATGGGCGAATGATATTGCTGTCATCGGCATAAATAACAACTCGTGATTCGTATTTATACGGCCAGACAAAGCCCGCTCCAAGGACGGTAAAGCTCACGATTAAAAAAATGAAGAAGGCCAGGCCTTTTCGCGACCGGACTTCCCGAATCACCTCTGATGGGATTTGAGCTAGCGGTAATGCCATAAAACGTTCCTGCCTTCCTGGCTGTCACACTTTGTTATGCTGATATTAGCTTAGAAACTGCGTTCAGGTACCGCAAGGATATCTCCTGGGCGCATTCTGTAGTTTGTTTTCACATCACCTTTTGCCAAGATATCGTCCAGACGCACGGGAATCGCTACGATTTCGCCATTCATCGGGCGATACAGCATGGAATTATTTAGTGCGGCGAATTGGGTCGCGCCACCGGCACTCAGCAGCATGTCGAGAACCGTCATGCCGTCCCGATAGGGAACTGAAATCGGCTGTGCTACGGCACCCGTAACCCGAACCCGGTCCCTGAATTCGTTACTACCCATGGATGTAACAATAACGCTAACCTGGGGCTCGCGGATGTAGGCGGAAAGCTCCCCTTCAATGTTCTCGGCAAGGGTCTCCGGTGAATTCCCTGCTGCTCTGACGTCTCCAATGATAGGCACAGAAATCATTCCATCCGGCCTGACGGGGACAGAAATACTAAGGTCCTGGTTACGCCAGACCGTCACAGATACAACATCGGTCACGCCCAGTATGTAAGGGGTGTTTGCACCACCGGGGTCAGAGCTCAATGCTTTTTGTACTCTCTCAGGGGATGAGGCAGGCGTAGAAGCACAACCAGTAATCACAATTGCAACTATTCCAGCCAGCAGAATCAAAAGTTTTCGAGCAAGCAGTGTCATCGTATTTCCTTAATATAAGTCCATGATGTTAAAACAGTTCCGAGAGGTGTAGCCGTCGGAACTACCTTGATCCTTTCTTGAACAATACCACTTCTACTGTCTGAATTATAATCAATAAGTCCAGCATAAGGCTTTGATTCTTGATGTAGTAAAGATCGTATCTGAGCTTTTCTCGCGTGTCTTCCTCGTTATCCGCATAGGCAAAGCATAGTTGCGCCCAGCCGGTCAGACCCGGTTTAACGCGGTGACGTTCCTTATAGAGCGGGATTTTTTTGTGAGCTCTTTCACAAAAACAGGCCGCTCTGGCCTCGGCCCAACGAACGACATTGTTCCGTTGACAATATTGAAAATCTGAGGCAACTCGTCAATTCGCACCTTTCGGATGAAAGCTCCAATTTTCGTTACCCGGGCATCATTTTTAGTCGCCCAGACCGCACCGTTTTTCTCGGCATCAGTGATCATCGATCGGAACTTGTAAACCTTGAACGTTCTACCATTCAGGCCCACGCGCTCCTGACTATAGAGGACTGGAGCCGAGATCCCATCTTCTGCCTTTATCGCCAATGCGGTTAAAAGCATCAATGGCAACGAGAGCAGGAACAAAGTTAAAGCGGCAACAAGATCCAGAGACCGCTTTGCAATGCCGGAAACGGAGGAGACGTTAAAACCATCTGAAAATACCAGCCATCCCGGCGTACTCATCTCCAGAGCAACTTTCCGGGATTCCCGCTCATAAAAGCTTGCTCCGTCAACAATCTTTACACCCTCCATTTTGCATTCCAGCAAATCTTCCATCGGCAGGCCTTTCCGCCTGTCATCAACCGCAACAACTATCTCTGCGATCGGGTTTTTGAGAATGAACTGATGAAGTGAAGTAGGCAGGTCCAGAAGGTGCTCTGATTTTACTTCAACCGGCGCATCCGGCAACGGGACAAACCCAACAAGATTAAAGCCCTTTTTGTTGAAGGGCGTTGTCAGATCTTCAAAAAGCTGTCGGGCGCGGCGGCCAGCCCCGAGTACCAGCACTTTTCGCCGGAAAGTGTCTTTCCCGACCAGGGCAAAAAATACAGAACGCCCGAATCCCAGCATGAAAACACTGAATACCGCTGCGGAGGTCAAAACACTCTGATCCCCGAGATACCAGAGCCAGTCACCGACAAGAAAGTATAAGAAGCCACACACCGGCAAAACGATGATCACAGCCATGATGGTCCGCAACATCATGCTGGACATACCTTCTTCAACCTTAGCCTGGTGAACTCCAAGGGCGATCATGACTAACAGGCTCAACGTAGCAAAAACGATACAGGAAGGAAGAATGAAAGCAATGCTGGACCAGAACAGCTCAGAATCACCGAAAAATCGAAAAAAAACAGAGAGAGCAAATGAGAGGGCCACGAGGATCCAATCAATAAGCCCCAGGACTATAAAGGGTAGATGAAGATAATGTTTGAACAGCCTGACGTGGGCCAAATCAACTCCTTGTGGTGCTCGCGGGCGAACAATTCCGTGCTTCCCGGCATCGGACACAAACTCGGATTCGATTCTACGTTAATTACGATGAAGTTCAATCTGCTTGTAAAGCCATGATTTGTAAAATGGTGTTAAATGAGGAATCGAACTTGAGCAAACACCCGAAAAGCTGTCGAACTTTTTTACACATGTCTCATTTCTGTGACAGCCGGTAGTTTCTAGATCGCTGTATTTATACTTTTTATATGTCTTGGCATGGTAATCGCTTGAGACAAATAGTGGCCATCTTTTTCGGCTGTAATCAGATAGATAAAAAGGAAGTATGACCCATGAAATTATTGACGAGAAGTCTGCTATGTACCGTAATAGCAAGCGTGTCTGTACCGGCTAGCGCAGTTCTGATTACAAAGGACGTTGCCTACGGATCAGCAAATGCCGCGGCAGCTGAACAAGCATTCAGGGACGGGACTTCGTATAGAATAACAGAAACTTTCAACGGCATAGCTCCGAATGCCATTCAGGATCCAGACAATGATGGCTACGAGTCATTCGTTGTAGGCAATCAGCAGAGAAGTTGGGTTTTAGCATCCTCATCATTCAATACCTCTGTGGGCACGTTTCAGCTAACGCAGGCAGAAACTTCACCGAACAGTGACGACGTCCAGATTGGCGATCTGATGATTGAAGACAAGAAAACTGGAGAGTTCGGTCGAGAATTTGCTGGCAACTGGTTGGATAGCAATGACGCGGCCACGGTCACATGGAGTGTAATGGACGGCGCTGCGGGAAATCGAAACGCCCTCGGCTTCTATCTGTCAGATTCGAATGATATCAATGCATCTCTCAAATTGGAGTTCGCTGACGGTACCGTTTCAGATGAAATCCAAATAACCTCCCCGCTAGCAGACAACAATCTGGCATACGTGACTATTTTTTCTGATGTATTCTTCACTAGCGCTATGTTGACGTTCAACAATGGCACAGGCACCAACGATGGTTGGGGGCTGGACAATGTTGCGGTCGCTAAAGTCCCAGAGCCCGGAACACTTGCTCTCTTGGGGCTCGGTTTAGCTGCGATGGGAATTAGTCGACGCCGTAAGCTTGAAGCCTGATTTGCGTTAAGTCTGGCAAAAAGCCCTGATAGACTAATCCGGGCGCAGGTTGATGACAACGCCCCCGACCTCACGGCGGGGGCTTTGTATTTGGGACGATGTCTTGTCCCGGAGTCAGATTACAAAAAGGCTGACAAACTCATGCACTGAGGTGACTTCCAGCACCTTCTGGTCCTTGCAGAGCTGATAGATCTGATCGCAGCGCTGGTCAGGGAAACGGGTTGCGAGGTTGTTGTGGAATTTGTCTTCTAATAAAGGGATCCCCTCTTTCCTGCGGCGACGATGCCCAATGGGGTACTCAACCCCAACTTTGTCCGTGCTGCTGCCATCCTTGAATAATACCTGAATGGAATTGGCGATAGATCGCTTGTCCTCTTCCAGATACTCACGGGTATACCTTTCGTCTTCCACCACTTCCATTTTTTCCCGAAGCCGATCGATAACCGGATTGGCTTCGTGGAAACTGTCTTCATAGTGCTCGGCAGTCAGGTTGCCAAAAATGAGCGGGACCGCCGCCATGTACTGCAAGCAGTGGTCCCTGTCTGCGGCGTTGGCAAGCTTGCCCTGTTTGGAGATGATGCGAATGGCGGATTCATGGGTGGTGATAACAATCCGGTCGATCTCGTCAATACGGTCTTTAACCTGGGGATGCAGGGTTACCGCTGCTTCCGCCGCTGTCTGGGCATGGAACTCCGCCGGAAAGGAGATCTTGAACAGAATGTTCTCCATTACGTAAGAGCCAAATGCCTGGGGTAAAGAAAACTGACGCTTATCCTCGGGCTTTAGCCTCTGGTCTTTGTTGGTTTTGCTGAACAGAACGTCATAGAAGCCCCATTGGGGGGCTGTCAATGCACTCGGAATACCCATCTCTCCTCGCATGGCGATATCAGCCAATCGCACGGCACGGGACGTAGCATCCCCTGCTGCCCAGGACTTGCGGGAGCCTGCATTGGGCGCGTGGCGGTAGGTTCGCAGTGACTGGCCATCCACCCAGGCGTGGGACAGAGCCGACAGCAGCTGCTCCCGGTTAGCGCCCATCAGTTTTGCGGTGACAGCTGTGGATGCCACTTTGACCAGCACCACATGATCCAGCCCCACCCGATTGAAGGAGTTTTCGAGCGCCAGCACACCCTGGATTTCGTGGGCCATAATCATGGCTTCAAGTACATCCTTCATGATCAGCGGCGCTTTGCCTTCCGCCACCCTTTTCTGGGAAAGGTGGTCAGCGACCGCAAGAATACCCCCCAGGTTGTCGGACGGATGCCCCCACTCGGCAGCGAGCCATGTGTCGTTGTAGTCCAGCCAGCGGATGATGCAGCCAATATCCCAGGCGGCTTTAACCGGATCCAGCCGGAAGGAGGTTCCGGGAACGCGGGCGCCATGGGGCACTACCGTGCCCTCAACAATTGGCCCCAGGTGTTTTGTGCATTCGGGGAATCGAAGGGCCAGCAAGCCGCAGCCCAACGTGTCCATCAGACAGTTGCGGGCGGTGTTCCAGGCCTCCTTGCTTTTTATCCGGTAGCCGAGCGTGTAATCAGCGATGGTCTGTATTAGGTCATCGTAATCTGGGCGTTCGTTGAGGTCGAATGTTGCGGACATGGCAACGGCTCCTTCGATTTTGGTGTCTGCTCACCACAGACTAGCTCACCCTGCACCGAGACCCCAAGATCCACGGGCGAAAGCACCTTTTACTTATGGAAAGTGGAAAAAAGCACATTATTTGATTCTAAATACAATCTCCAACAACATACGTAAATTAAACTGACAGCAACAGAGTCGGAAGTTGTAACATTTTATTTACACACTCTCAGAATTTCCTGTTAACTTTGTATATGTGTTAACTTTATATACCCTTTAAAGATAACTAACTTACTTTTCCGAACATCTCCATTTACCCCTACAAATCAATTAGTTACATTTTTCAAAATGTAGAAAAAAATATTAGTTAAATTATTTTAATGAACAACCCCCATCGTATTTCTCTAATCTCATTTTAACTGTTTGTTTGTACTTCAGTTATTTAAAATCAATCGTTTTCAAAGCCGTAATGGTACAACATGGTTATGCCGGTCTTATCTCGCCTATACTCTTCGCGCTAAAGATGAACACGCCGTCAGTAAACTTTAACGACATATTCATTAAGTCTTCGATTAACCGTGGAAACGCCAGTGAATAGCACCGCCACCGAATCTGCAATTGCCGAATGGGCCACGATTCTGGGTGAATCCGGAGTCGTGTCATCTAGTGCAGCAAAATTTGGCGCCTCCACAATAGGAGCGAAGCGCTCTATTCCCGCTGTACTCCGCCCAGAGAACCAGGATCAGGTTGCGGCGGTTCTCGAGATTGCGCAACGGTGGAACGTCGCCGTGTACCCAGTGAGCACTGGTAATAACTGGGGCTACGGAAGTGCCAACCCGGTTGAAGACGGCTGCGTCATCCTCGATCTGAGCGGGCTTGACCGGATTTCCGGTTTCGATCCCGAAATGGGCGTTGTCACTGTTGAGCCCGGTGTAACCCAAGGTGCCCTGAGGGACTTCCTCGATCGCCATGATGGCGATTACCTCGTTCCGGTGACCGGCGCAGGGCCCACATGCAGCATTCTTGGAAATGCCCTTGAGCGGGGTTACGGCATCACGCCGATTACTGATCATTTTGCGGCGGTTACAAAAATCGAAGCAATCCTGCCCGACGGCACTCTTTACCGCACGCCGCTCAGCGAACTTGGCGGCGCCGAAGTAGATGGGCTTTTCAAATGGGGCCTCGGACCTTATATCGACGGGCTTTTCAGCCAGGGGAATTTCGGGGTGGTTGTGAATTTGACCATCGCCCTTGCGCCGGCGCCAGAAACCGTGACTGCCTTTTTCTTTTCCACTAAAGACGACGCCAAACTGGAAGCGCTGGTGCCCACCGTCAGGGCTGTGTTGCGAGCACTTGGCGGTTCAGTTGTGGCGATTAACCTGCTCAACAGTCAACGCATGCTCTCGATGATGACGCCCTTCCCTGAAAACATGGCCGTTGACGGCGTTCTACCTGCAAACGAAGTTGAAAACCTCGCCAACCGTCATGGCGTTCCTGCCTGGAGCGGGGTTGGCGCGATTTACGCGTCAAAGGAGGTAGCCCGAGCGGCCCGGCGCACACTAAAGCGGCTTCTCGGCCCAGTGACCGACCGGCTCATCTTTATCAACCGACGAAAAGTTGACCTGGTGCGAACCGTTGCCCGTGTGCTGCCCGGCAGGCTTGCAACAAGGGTTAAGGGCATGGCGGATACGCTCTCTGGCGCGCTGGAAATCATGCATGGTACCCCCAACGATGTCGCGTTGGCTCTGGCTTATTGGCGCTCAGGTACCCTGCCCGAACCCGGGCAACCCAAAAACCCCGCAAGGGATGGCTGTGGGCTCATATGGTTCGCGCCGCTGGTCCCCATACGGGGAAAAGACGTTCGCCGC
Source organism: Marinobacter guineae (assembly GCF_002744735.1). Classification (GTDB taxonomy): domain Bacteria; phylum Pseudomonadota; class Gammaproteobacteria; order Pseudomonadales; family Oleiphilaceae; genus Marinobacter; species Marinobacter guineae. Next base: position 424,246 of record NZ_KZ319339.1, read on the forward strand.
TATATCAATATGATTGAACGAATTTGCCCGCAGTACGGTATCAACCCGCTGATTACATTGACGACAGTAAATGATCGCTGCTTCGACTCTACCGTTCCCCTGCTGTTTGATCGCAGGGACGCGGAGGCGACAGCGCGGGCAAACGACTGTTATCGCGCACTTTACAATGAGGGGCAAAAAGAGGGCTTCCTGCCCTACCGCCTCAACATTGACGCGATGGACACCCTGAATACCGGTGGCTCTGCTTTCTCCAGACTTGCCAGTCAACTGAAAGCGGCAGTCGACCCAAATTTTATCCTGGCGCCCGGACGTTACGTGCCCAGGATCAAGCGTTCCGAGGTCTGATGAGCTGTCACCTCGATGCACCGGTAGTACGCCATCAAATGGAGTTAAGACGGCGCTTTTTCTCACTGCGACTATCGCTACAACAGCTCCCTGAACGGGGAAGAATGAGGGCCTAAAAATGAACACAGGGTTTGCACTTCGGCATAAAACAGAAACCACGAATATCCAACAAACTCACGAAGACGTCAGTACCATTTTCAACTCGGTATTTAATGTTGAATTGGCGACATCTCCAGAGGCGATTAACGAGGTCTTTGAAGTTCGGTACCAGGTTTACTGCATCGACCGACCTTTCGAGGACCCCAATTGCTTCGCCGATAAACGCGAGCACGATGTGTACGACCCGCGATCCGCCCACGCTCTGATCCGGCACCGACTAACGGGGGACAGCGTTGCAACCGTTCGTCTGGTGATGGCGGGCGATAACTTGGAACAGGCCGATTTTCCCATGGAAGCCCCCTGTATCCACCGGATGGACCAACGCGCACAGGACGCATTTGCAGGCGCACGCCGCGAGCAGATCGCAGAAATTTCCCGGATGGCGGTCAGCCGGGAGTTTCGGCGGCGTCTCAATGAGGACGAATCGGACGCTGGCATCAGCGATTTCGTCTGCTACAGTGATTCGGAAAACGGCAAGCGCGCCATGCCATATATCAGCCTCGGGCTTTTCGCCGGTATTCTCCAGATGTCGATCAGACATGGCATAACCCACTGGATGGCGGTCATGGAGCCAGCACAGCTGCGCCTGTTAAAGCGATTTGGTGTGGAATTTGATCATGTGGGACCGGTGCTGGAATATCACGGCCGCCGCCGTCCTGCCTTTACCGAGGCGGCGTCACTGATTGACGGCATCAAGAAGCGCCGTCCGGATGTCTGGTCGCTGATTACTGACGATGGGCGATACTTGCCGGCGAAGCCGGATACCGATTATAAGGCAAGCGAGCAAAAGGTTGCCTGACCCCACCAGCGCCTGAGCGATTCTGAATCTCCCTCAGTGCTTTCGGCTTAGGGAAAATTCCAGAATGAAAAAGCCCCCGCTTCTCAGCGGGGGCTTTTTTTACCAACACTATCATCTAAGCATTATAACTGTTCAGAGTTTATGCCTTTGCTGCTTTCTTCCTGCGTGACAGGCCCAGGCCGGCGAGGCCAAGACCTAGCAAAGCCAAGGTACCTGGCTCAGGTACAGCGGTGATTTTAAACCGGGTATCGAAGTTGGTCGCACCGCCCTCTTGGGTCACAAGACCAACACAATCGTCTGAAGCACCCGCTGCATTACAGACGTCGCTACCCAGGCGGGACAGGCCCTCCAATTCAAGGAATACCGTATAGCTGTAATCATCAATGATGAACGACGGTGAAACGAACAGGAAAATTCCACCATCTTCCTGGAAATTCAGAGCGTCGATGTTATCAATGGTGAAAATGTCAGCGCATGCGGGATTAGATGGCACAACAACACACGGTGCACTATTCAGCGTTTCATTGAAGAAACCCTCGAAGGTACGGGAGTCCGTAAACTCGTTATCGCCAGTTGGAGCAACCTGGGTCAGCGTCAAAGTCGAGGTCAGGTCGAAGCTGGCCAACGCAACACCTGCGACAGGGAGGTCATTGTTAGTGTGGGTGAATACCCCACCATCTACGAAATCCCCATTGGTCATAAGGCCACTGTCAGCAGCAACATCAGTTATCGCAACAGATGACTGTGGATCGCTGAGGCCCCATGACAGTTTACGGTTTTCATCGGAAGGTGTGATGACGCCCGTTCCGCCAGTGGCACTATAGTCAGTGAACGAGCTGTTCACCTCATAGCCCCAGTTGGTAATCATTTCAGCGCTGGCAGATTGCACACCCAGCGCAAAAGGCACGACAAGCGTTGATAGAAGCGTTCTTTTAAGTGCAGTGTTCATAGTTATCTCTCCTTGATTGTGAACGCTGGCAGCCAAACTTCAATAAAGCGCATCAGCGGTATAGTTTAGTAAGCATTAGCCATACCACATAACAAAAGTTATTATCTTTCAATATGTTAAATTTTAATACTAGCTGTTTTAGAAAGGCAGGTGTAAGCGTGCTCGACATTTATTGATTATTAATGAATCGCCTAAACATCCATGTATCTTTAGGCGATGTATCAAAATGCCATTTATAAAAACAAAAACAATTTAACACGTCGTTTTATAGTTAATTTTGGATTAAAAGTGAACTCAAACGGAAGAGTGGTCTAAAGATGCGTAAAATATGCTGACACAAAGAATACTAACCGGCTTAATCACATGTGAATGACCCGTTTAAGACCTGCCAGTCTCGAAAAATGGCGGCCAAAAAACGGTTTGAGAGTTTCAATAATATATGTCGATTTTTCTTACACAATAGTGATGTCGACTGCAACAATTCCGGCTATCTAATTGTTTTGTATGTTTAGTCTATCACAGGCACCAATCTTGCTTTTACGATAATCGGACATTCATTCGGAAGTTGGAGTTGCCTCATGAGAAAGATTAAACAATTGGTGGCTGGCACAGCGCTCACGATGTTTGCGGGTGTCGCATCAGCGACGATTATTATCGATAACAGCACGACGGGCTGGTACAACCAGGGCTTGGGAGACTTGGCAGTTACCTACGGCCCTGGCTCCACCTCTTTTCCGGGACCAAACGTCAGCGAGGGAGACCCCAATGTCAATCCTCTTCCAGAGCCGGATCTTTCCCTGACCCCAAACCTTGGAAACTGGCTTGCTGGTGACTTCACGGTGGGCACCTGGAGCGGCCCGAATACAGCTATTCCGGCAAGCTGGACTATCAATCATGAAACTGCGATTGGCTATGAGTTCGTGCTTGAGGAAGCAGCCAACATTTCTGTTGATATCGGGGTAGACAACGGTATCTTTGCCTGGATTAACGGTGTTTTTAAATTTGGTGCCATGGCCGGTGGACCTTCCAATCCTGGCGAGTACTCCTTTGGCACTGTACTCGGGGCGGGAACCCACTATCTTCAGCTTCTGCGTGAGGATCATGGCGGCAGCACCGGGTTCGACATCGAGGTAACAGCAGTCCCTGAGCCAGCCACACTTGGGCTGCTTGGACTTGGCCTGCTGGGCATAGGTATGACCAGACGAAAAAGCTGAGCCAGCCCAGCATGAGGGTGCCGCCAGGCACCCTCACCCAACCTTCCATAAGCACATGGGCACTTCTGCTCATGATGGCTTTGGTGGCTGACCAGGGAGATTCACATTGCCACGACATATTTTATTTATTCTGCACTGCTCGGCTTTTCTCTTAGCAGTCTGCCAGACCTCGCAGGCACAGGATCTCAAAAAACTACCGTCAACCGCCTCACTGCCAGAATCGAGTGTGCCGGGTGAAGTCCGGATTTACTATTGGGACGATATCACCGGGGATTCGATCGAGGCTTTGACAGCAAACGAGACCTATCCCGAAAGCCCCGACCTCACAAAGACAGTGACTGAACTTCAGGGTGTTACAAGTCGAGGCGATAACTACGGCTCTCTGGTCAGAGGCTACATCCTTCCCCCTGCGACAGGCCTGTATACCTTTTATGTAAGCGGCGACGATGAGACCGAATTTTGGCTAAGCTCCTCCTACGATGCCTCACAGAAGAGCAAAATTGCCGCAGTTCCAGACTGGACCAGGTCGCTGAACTACAGCAAATACAGTTCGCAAAGGTCGCCTGCGATTGAACTTTCAGCGGACAAAGGATATTACTTCGAAATTGTCCACAAGGAAGCGGGTGGAGGGGATCACTTCAGCGTGGCGTGGGATGGCCCGGGATTTAGCCGTGAAATTATCTCCGGACAAAACATTGCCAGCTATATTGTGGACAGCACGTCAGCACCAAACGTTGATGGCGGTTTAACATCAGATGTGGCTTACACCAACGGGTTTGTAGGACAGTACTTTCAGGGAAGAGATTTTGATCGGTTTCTCGCCGCCCGCAACGACCAAACGATTTATTTCCAGTCCAGTTCGGGATCTTTCGCAGACGGGCAACTCAAAGATAATTTCAGTGCCAGATGGTATGGCGAGTTTACCGCTCCTCATCCCGATGGAGGCAGGAACTATACGTTCAGGGTTCGTACTGACGACGGATTCAGGCTTTACGTCGACGGCGAGAAAAATCTCTCCGCATGGCGGGATCAGGGGGCCAGTGCCTATACAACAACCGTTACGTTTCAGCCTCAGCAGAGCGTAAACCTCATGATGGAATATTATGAGCATGGAGGCGCTGCCGTCGCTCAGCTTTCAATCATCGACGACTCGACAGGAGCAGAGCTGAAGATCGGCGAGGTGGTAAGGTCCCCTGATCTCAGCGTGCCTTCAGACACGGATTCTGATGGGGATGGCCTATCTGACACTTGGGAACTCCGCAATGGCCTCTCGCCCTGGTTAGATGACGCATCCGAGATCAATAACAACCGCTACACCAGTGTACCCACAACCCCGGAACCCGACACCGGCACTGTAACCCTGAGCTGGACCGCACCATTGACCCGTGTTAATGGCAGCTCAATTTCTCTCAGTGAAATCCAGAGGTATGAAATTGTTTACGGCGATTCGCCAAGTGACCTCAGCAACACAGTTGTGGTTGGTGGAGCCCAAACCAGTGCTGAGATTTCGGGGTTAAGCTCCACAACCTGGTATTTTTCAATGAAGACTGTCGACACAGATGGCCTGAAAAGTGAGAGCTCGAAGGTGTTGAGTCACACCGTCGAGTAACTCAGGCAATCCCCGGTCCTGGGAGCTCCGCTAGAACGAATCCCCGGGCACCCTCACCCAACCTTCCATAAGCACACGGGCACTTCTGCTCATAATGGCTTTGGTGGCTGACCACTGACACTTTACTTCCTGTGCTTCAGCACCCACCCGCAGCGTTCCTGAGGGATGGCCAAAGGTCACATGAGTCCGGTCACCTCCACCGGCAGCCAGATTCACGAGAGTTCCGGGAACCGCTGAGGCAGTTGCGATAGCCACCGCAGCGGTGCCCATCATGGCGTGATGCAGTTTGCCCATGGACAGTGCCCGGACCAACACATCCACATCCCCTGCCCCGATCTGTTTTCCGCTTGAGGACACGTAATCAGAGGGTTTGGCGACAAAGGCCACTTTCGGGGTGTGCTGGCGGTTGGCGGCTTCTTCGATTTTCTGAATCAGCCCCATTTTTACCGCTCCGTAGGCCCGTATGGTTTCGAACATGGCCAATGCTTTGGGATCGGAGTTGATGTCGTCCTGGAGTTCGATGCCCTTGTACCCGATGTCTTCGGCGTTGACGAAGATGGTGGGGATGCCGGCGTTGATCATGGTGGCTTTCAGGGTTCCGACTCCGGGAACATCCAGATCATCCACCAGGTTGCCGGTGGGGAACATGGAACCTTCGCCATCGGCGGGATCCATGAATTCCACCTGCACTTCCGCCGCCGGGAAAGTCACACCATCCAGCTCGAAATCGCCGGTTTCCTGCACTTCGCCCCTGGTGATGGGCACGTGGGCGACGATGGTTTTGCGGATGTTGGCCTGCCAGATGCGGACCGTGCAGGTGCCATCGTCAGGGATTCGGTCCTTGGCGACGAAGCCACTTTTGATGGCGAACGCACCCACGGCAGCAGTGAGGTTGCCGCAGTTACCGCTCCAGTCCACAAACGGCTTGTCGATGGAGACCTGGCCGAACAGGTAGTCGACATCGTGATCCGGCTGGGTGGGCTCCGCCAGGATGACGGTTTTGCTGGTGCTGGAGGTGGCACCACCCATGCCGTCGATCTGTTTCTGGTAGGGGTCCGGGCTGCCGATGACACGCAAGAGCAGCTTGTCCCGGGCCTCGCCTGGGGTTTGTGCTGCTTCCGGGAGATCCTGCAGGCGAAAGAAGACGCCTTTTGAGGTACCGCCACGCATGTAGGTGGCGGGGATTTTAATTTGGGGTTTGTGTGTCATGCCGCACCTTCCGATTGCAGGAAATCCTCAGCAAATCGCTGCAACACCCCACCGGCGCTGTAGATAGACACTTCTTCTGCGGTATCCAGGCGGCACATCACCGGAACACGCTCGGTGCTACCGTTTTTGCGGTGGATGACCAGCGTCAGTTCGGCTCGGGGCGCCGGGGTGCCTTCTACGTCGTAGGTTTCGGTGCCGTCGAGGGCGAGGGTCTTGCGGGTGGTGCCTTCTTCAAACTGCAGGGGCATCACGCCCATACCAATCAGGTTGGTACGGTGAATCCGCTCAAATCCTTCCGCCACGATTGCCTCGACACCAGCCAGAGCAACGCCTTTGGCGGCCCAGTCACGGGATGAGCCCTGGCCGTAGTCGGCGCCGGCGATGATGATCAGCGGCTGTTTGCGCTCCATGTAGGTTTCTATGGCCTCCCACATGCGGGTGACCTTGCCTTCCGGTTCGATCCGGGCCAGGGAGCCCTGCTTCACGTTGCCGTTTTCGTCCCGGACCATTTCGTTGAACAGTTTCGGGTTGGCGAAGGTGGCACGCTGGGCAGTCAGGTGATCACCACGGTGGGTGGCGTAGGAGTTAAAGTCTTCCTCCGGCACGCCCATCTTGTGCAGGTATTCACCAGAGGCACTGTTCATCAGGATGGCGTTGGATGGCGACAGGTGATCCGTGGTGATGTTGTCCGGCAATATCGCCAGCGGACGCATACCCTTGAGGGCTTTCTCACCCACCATGCCACCTTCCCAGTACGGCGGGCGGCGGATATAAGTGCTCTTCGGGCGCCAGTCATACAGCGGGTTGGTGTTGGCCTGGGCATCCCGGGTGATGTCGAACATCGGGATGTAGGTGCTGCGGAACTGTTCCGGCTTCACGCTGGCTTTCACAATGGCATCGATTTCCGCATCATCTGGCCAGATGTCCTTCAGGGTGACGGGGTTGCCGTCCTTGTCATAGCCCAGGGCATCTTTCTCGATGTCGAAGCGGATGGTGCCGGCGATAGCATAGGCCACTACCAGCGGCGGTGACGCCAGGAACGCCTGCTTGGCGTAGGGGTGAATCCGGCCATCAAAGTTCCGGTTACCGGACAGCACCGCAGTGGAATACAGATCCCGGTCGATGATTTCCTTCTGGATAACCGGGTCCAGCGCACCACTCATGCCGTTACAGGTGGTGCAGGCGAAGGCCACAACACCAAAGCCGAGGTTTTCCAGTTCTGGCATCAGCTTGGCTTCTTCCAGGTACATCTTGACCGTCTTGGAACCCGGCGCCAGGGAGGTTTTTACCCAGGACTTACGGGTCAGACCCAGCTTGTTGGCGTTGCGGGCGATAAGGCCTGCGGCGACCATGTTCCGGGGGTTGCTGGTGTTGGTACAGCTGGTGATGGCAGCGATGATGACGGCGCCATCTGGCATTTTGCCTTCTTCCTGCGTCCACTCACCGGCAATGCCGCGCTCTGCAAGCTCGGATGTGGGCAGGTGGGCGTGGGGGTTCGAAGGGCCAGCCAGGGTGCGGGTAACCTTGGACAGGTCAAACTTCAGCACACGCTCGTATTCGGCGTTTTTCATGCTGTCTGCCCACAGGCCGGTTTCCTTGGCGAACTTCTCCACCAGGGCCACCTGGTCGTCTTCGCGACCGGTCAGTTTCAGGTAGTCGATGGTCTGACCGTCGATGTAGAACATGGCGGCAGTCGCGCCGTATTCCGGGGTCATGTTGGAAATGGTGGCACGGTCGCCCACGGTGAGGCTGTCGGCGCCTTCTCCATAGAATTCCAGGTAAGCACCCACCACGCGTTCTTTGCGAAGGAATTCGGTAATAGCCAGTACCATGTCTGTGCTGGTGATGCCGGGCTGAATTTTACCTGTCAGCTCAACGCCGACGATATCCGGCAGCCGCATCATCGAGGCACGGCCGAGCATCACGCTTTCGGCTTCCAGGCCGCCTACGCCAACTGAAATGACGCCCAGGGCGTCCACCATCGGGGTGTGGCTGTCGGTGCCGACGCAGGTGTCCGGGTAGGCCACGCGCTTTCCTTCCCCATCCGGCCGAGCCTGGACCACCGGAGACATTTTCTCCAGGTTGATCTGGTGCATGATGCCGTTGCCGGGAGGAATCACGTCCACGTTCTTGAACGCGGTCTTGGTCCAGTTGATGAAGTGGAAGCGGTCGTCGTTGCGGCGGTCTTCGATCTGGCGGTTCTTCTCAAACGCGTCCTTTTCGAAACCAGCGTGCTCAACGGCCAGGGAGTGATCCACGATCAGCTGGGTGGGTACAACCGGATTGACCTTGGCGGGATCACCGCCCTTCTCGGCGATGGCATCACGCAGGCCCGCCAGATCCACCAGAGCGGTCTGGCCGAGGATGTCGTGGCACACCACACGCGCCGGGTACCAGGGGAAGTCCAGGTCCCTCTTGCGCTCGATGAGCTGCTTCAGGGAATCCGTCAGCACCTCGGGATCGCAGCGGCGAACCAGTTGTTCGGCCAGGATTTTGGAGGTGTACGGGAGTTTGTCGTAGGCGCCGGCCTGAATATCTTCCACGGCCTGGCGGGTATCGAAGTAGTCCAGGTCGGTGCCTGGTAGGGGTTTGCGATATTGAGTGTTCATATTGGGATCTCTGAATGCTTTTTCTAGCCACGGACGACACGGACACACACGGACAAAGACAAACAGGTCTTCAAATCTTTTGGTCCGTGAAAGTCCGTGTCGTCCGTGGCAATAATTTCATTAGGGGCGTTCGTCGATCGGCACCCACTTCGCATCTGCCGGGCCGGTGTAATCGGCGCTTGGGCGGATGATGCGGTTGTTTTCGCGCTGCTCTTTCACGTGGGCGGTCCAGCCGGAGACGCGGGACATCACGAAGATGGGGGTGAACAGCTCGGTCGGGATGCCCATGAAGTGATAGGCGGAGGCGTGGAAGAAATCGGCGTTGCAGAACAGCTTCTTCTCGCGCCACATGACGGCTTCGCAGCGCTCGGAAACCGGATACAGAACGGTATCGCCCACTTCGTCCGCCAGCTTTTTGGACCACTGCTTGATAATGGCGTTGCGCGGGTCGGAATCCTTGTAGATCGCGTGACCGAAGCCCATGATCTTTTCCTTGCGCTCGAGCATGCCCATCAGGCCTGCTTCGGCTTCGTCCGGGGTCTGGAACTTCTGGATCAGCGCCATGGCGGCTTCGTTGGCACCACCGTGCAGCGGGCCGCGCAGTGTGCCGATGGCGCCGGTTACGCAGCTGTGGATATCGGAGAGCGTTGAAGCGCAAACCCGGGCGGTAAAGGTGGAGGCGTTGAATTCGTGCTCGGCGTAGAGAATCAGCGACACGTTCATTACGCGCTCGTGCAGTTCGCTGGGTTTCTTGCCGTGGAGCAGCTCCAGGAAGTGACCTCCGATGGAATCGACGTCACTGTCGGTCTCGATGCGAATGCCTTCGTGGGCGAAGCGGTACCAGTAAGTGATGATCGACGGGAACACCGCCAGCATACGGTCGATCTTGTCGTCCTGCTCGCTGAAGTCCTGCTCGGTTTCCAGGTTACCCAGCATGGAACAGCCAGTACGCATCACATCCATCGGGTGCGCGTCTTTGGGGATCTGCTCCAGTACGGTTTTCAGGGCAGCCGGCAGGCCACGGAGGCTCTGGAGCTTTTTGGTGTAGGCATCCAGCTCCTGGCGGTTTGGCAATTTGCCGCGAAGCAGCAGGTAAGCAATTTCCTCGAACTGGGCTTTTTCAGCCAGATCGGCGATGTCGTAGCCGCGGTAAGTCAGGCCGGCACCGCTTTTGCCAACGGTACACAGTGCGGTTTCGCCAGCTACCTGGCCTCGAAGGCCTGCGCCGCTCAGTTTTTTTGCTTCAGCCATTGTTGTCTCCCATCTTTATCTTGTTTGGGGTGTCGGATTACGGCTTCGCCTAATCCGACCTACACATAATTAATGCCGGAATCTTTGTAGGTTGGATTAGCCGAAGGCGTAATCCAACAGACCTCATTAGCCTTTGCTCTGCTGGAACAACTGATCCAGCTTCTGCTCGAAGTCGTGGTAGTTCAGGAAATCATACAGTTCCATCCGGGTCTGCATCAGGTCAACCACGTCTTTCTGGTCGCCCTTCTCCAGGATGTTCTGGTAAACAGTCAGGGCGGCCTTGTTCATGGCGCGGAAGGCGCTGAGCGGGTATAGCACCATGTCGGCGCCGGCTTCGGCCAGCTCTTTGCGGTTATACAGCGGCGTGGCACCGAATTCGGTGATGTTGGCCAGAATGGGCACATCCAGGGCTTCAGAGAAAGCCTTGTAGTGTTCCAGCTCGGTAACCGCTTCGGCAAAGATGCCGTCTGCGCCGGCTTCGATGCAGGCTTTGGCGCGCTCAATGGCGGCTTCCAGGCCTTCTTTCTGGAAGGCATCGGTACGGGCCATGATGAAGAAGTCTTTGTCTTCACGGGCATCAACCGCGGCTTTGATCCGGTCTACCATTTCTTCCTGGGAGACGATTTCCTTGTTCGGGCGGTGGCCGCAACGTTTCTGGGCGACTTGGTCTTCAATATGGACCGCTGCCGCGCCGGCACGTTCCATTTCGCGAATGGTTCGACCGATGTTGAAAGCGCCACCCCAGCCGGTGTCGATGTCGACCAGCAGAGGTACGTCAGTGGCTGCGGTGATGCGGCGAACATCCTCAACCACGTCGTTCATGGTAGTCATGCCCAGATCCGGCAGGCCGTAGGAGGCGTTGGCTACGCCGCCACCGGAGAGGTAGATCGCCTGGTGACCGACTTTTTCGGCCATCATGGCGGCGTAGGCGTTGACGGTTCCTACGATCTGCAGGGGCTGGTTTTCTTTCAGGGCCTTGCGGAAGCGGGCGCCTGGGCTGAGTTTTTTGGACATGGTGTTGGCCTCTCTTCGTTATTCGTAAAGTTGTGCATGAAGTTGGGGTCAGACCCCTTTTTCAGATCGTCAGTTCGCCTTCTTCAATCTTTTTCTCGATGTTCAGGCGGGCGGCGTTTATGTGTCTTTTCATCAGGAATTCGGCGAGTTCACCATCGCGCTGGGCAATGGCTTCGACGATACGGCGGTGTTCACCCAGCGCCCGATGGGGGCGCCCGGTGGAGGTGCTTAACCGGTAACGGTACATCCGCACCATGTAGTAAAGGTCGCCCAGTAGCATCTGGGCCAGCTTGGTGTTGCGGCTGCCGGTGGCGATCCGGTGGTGGAAGTCATAATCTCCTTCGGCCTGATAATAGGCCTGGCCCTGGGCTTCATCGATCATTCGCTCGTGATTGTCGAGGGTAGCCTGAAGGTCGGCAATCTCCTGGTCTGTCATACGCTCGGCGGCCTGTCGTGCTGCCAGGCCTTCCATCACTTCCCGGATGCGGTAGAGTTCCATCAGTTCCGAGGCGCTCACGGAAACCACCTTTACCCCGGCGTGGGGGCGGCGTACCAGTAAGCCGCGGGATTCGAGTCGGCCAAGGGCCTCCCTCAGGGGGCCGCGGGTGAGATTAAAACGGGAGCAGAGTTCCACTTCGCCGATTTTCTCGCCTGGGATGAGATCGCCTTTCACGATCGCCGTTTGCAGACAATCAAAGGCTTCATCGGCGCGAGTATAGGATTGAATGATGGCTTCGGACATATTTTTGTCAACAATAGTGACTGGAATGATCCGAAATTTACGCCAGCGACATACTATTGTCAACAATCCATCGAACAAAGATTGCTCAATTGTTGACATGGAAACCTCACTTGCCCAGCAACTCCCCTACCGCTCTCAGATTGCTGACGTGGTCGCACAGGGTCTTGATGATCATCAGCACGGGTGTCGCAATGATGAGCCCCACCGGGCCCCAGAGCCAACCCCAGAACAACAGGCCAAGGAAGATGGCCACTTCGTTAAGGCTGGAGACACGGCTGGTGAGCATGGGGAGTAACAGGTTCCCCTGGATGCTGGTGACCACAAGCGAGGCACCGGCGACGATGACGGCCATATCGATGGAGCCAAATTGAATGAAGGCGGCCACTCCGGAACCCGCCATGACCAGAAACGGCCCCAGATACGGCGCGACACTTGCCACACCCGCCACTACGCCCCAGAAAACAGCCTGCTCCATTCCCAGTAAAAAAAACGCCAGCCAGGTGAAAAACCCCACAAACACAGCGCCCAGCAACATCACAAACAGGAAGCGCCGCACCTGACTATGGAACTCGTTCATGATCCGCGCAGCCTTGCGCATGCTATGGAATGCCGGCCCCGACAATCTGACGACTTTTCGCTTGTAGAGCCTGCCCGCCGCAAGCATGAAAAAAACCAGTAACAGTGCGGAAAAAGCCTGGGATATCAGTACCAGTATCGTCGAAGACTCCTGCATCAGGTATTGCCAGACTTTGAAAGGCTTGTCCACCACCCTGACCCGCATCACTTCGGGCTGCTCCGCCGCCTCTGCCTCTTCATCCCCCGCACTCTCCTCGATTTTCTTGGCCACGTCCTGGGCCTTTTCCATGACGCTCTCTTCCTTAGGCGCGGAGCGCGATTCGCTGCGCTGGAACCGCTCAATGGCGAGGGGCGCCTTGTCCAGTATGGCCATGGTTTCCCGCTTCAGGGGGATACTCGCACCGACCACGGCAGCCACCACAATGGTCAACACCAGTGCGGCACTAAGGGTGCGAGGAATCCGAAATTTTTCCAACCCGGACACCAGTGGATCCAGGGCGTAACTGATGAGAATGGCCACCACCAGAGGCAACAAGACCGCTTGGGCCCAGGAGATAAAATACAGTCCCGCGACGCAGGTGAGAACAATCAGCGAGGTACTGCGAACATCCACCATTGGAAGCAGGCTTCGTTCAAACTGGTCGCCATCCTCCCCTGGCTCGCCGGACCCTTCGCCTTTTCGGTTTTCTTCCTGTTTTTCCATGGCTATGCCCTTTATTGCTCCGGCGGCGGCTTGTATTGGTCCAGCCAGGTTTCTGTCAGTACCTGGTCGCCCGGCTCCAACTGGTTCTGCCAAGAAAATTGATACGCCGGCCCCAGAAGCTGTCTGGTGGAGCCTGCCAGGCAAGCTTGTGCAGTTCCGCCAGCGACTGTCTGTCTCGGAATAACTGGCTGAGTTCGCTCCGCGACAGTGACTCGGGCCCTTCGCTGCTAAACCGCTCCACCAGGGGCGCCAGCAGCTCCGCCCTTCTGGTGAGACGGACATTGCGGGCAAGGGCCTGGTGTAGCCGGTTGAGCCTGGGCCGGACCACCGCAGCTTCCACCGCCGTCAACAATGATCTTTCTTCACCGTTACGCCTGGCTGTACGGGCGTCTTCCAATACCTTCACGGGCACTCGTTCTTCCGGTATCAACAGCATGCCCCAGGTTCGCAGGGCCTGACCTGCTCCAACCCGGCTCAGGAACACGGACGTGGGAGCCGCCAGCAACAGCGGAATAGCAACCGGCAGTGACCAGAGGAAGAACATGGGATCCAGGCTCCAGGCAAAGGCGGACCAACCTGCCGCGACCACCATTCCGGGAAGCTGGGTCAGGAAGGCGTCCCGCCAGGAGGTCTCCTGAGTGCGGTTCTGTCCGGCCCAGGTCAGCGACAGGTTCAACAAGGCGCCAATAACATAGCGGCTGTGGGCCATCATCCTTATAGGCGCAAGCAGGACCGAAACCACGATTTCAGCCAGGACACTGATAAACAGTCTCAAACCCCCGCCAAACTGCCTGGCCGTGCCGTGAATAACCGCGTCCAGAATGGCCAGGAATTTCGGGATAAACAGCAGCGAAAGAGTGCTTAACGCCAGGCCGAGTGCCCATTCCGGTCGCCATTCCGGCCACAACGGGAACAACCCCTGATGCCCCTCGGGGAAGTAATCGATTCTGGCGACAGTCATCTGTACCGCTTCCACGGTGGTCAGGATCAGGAACGCCAGCCAGAGTGGCGAAGCCATATAAGCCATGACCCCGTTCAACAGAGCCATCCTGTGGGCCAGCCGGAGCCGGCGCCCGAACAGCAGAATCCACAAATGCTGGAGATTCCCCCGGGACCAGCGATTGTCACGGGAGAGTTCGTCCGACAGCGTTGGCGGAGACTCCTCGAAACTGTTGCCAAGGCCGGGCTCCAGCCAGACTTCGTAACCGGCTCTTCCCATGTAGGCGGCTTCGACAAAGTCGTGGCTCATGATAGGCCCCCGGAACAGGCCGAACCCGCGCAGTTTGCGCAGACCGCAATGCTCCATAAAGGGTTTGATCCGGATAATGGCGTTGTGCCCCCAGAATGCGGCGTCGCCCATCTGGATGGCGGCAAGACCAGTGGCGAACAGGGTGGAATAGAGGCGGTTGGAGAACTGCTGCACCCTTGCAAACAATGACTCACCGTTGATGATGGAGGGCGCCGTCTGCAGTATGCCAACCTTCGGCTCACGTTCCATAAGTTGAACCATGCGCACGATGGTGTCGGCACTGAGCAGGCTGTCGGCATCGAGAACCACGGTGTAGCGGTAGCGGCGGCCCCAGCGGCGCAGGAAATCCGCCACATTGCCACTCTTGAAGTTGAGGTTTACCCTCCGCCGGCGATAAAACAGCCGCCCTTCGGCCCCAAGCTCCCGGCACAGTTGATACCAGGTGGCCTGCTCCTCAAGCCAGACGTTAGGGTCGCGGCTGTCCGAGAGAATATAGAATTCAAACTGGTCCAGATGGCCGGAGCGTTCAAGGTCCTGATACACCGCCTTGAGCCCACTGAGAGTCCAGTAAACGGGCTCGTGATAGACCGGCATGATGATGGCCGTCCTGGCTAATGGTGTTGCCTCCAGATCCTTTCCGGCATGCCGCTTCAGCAAGCTGTGGCGGTCTCCACCCACCAGCCTGAGCAGAAAACCGAATACGGCCGTCCAGAAGCCAACGGCAATCCACATGTACAGCAGCGCGAACAGCACCAACAGCCCCAATTCGACCATGGTGCCGCCGTGGTACGGTAAAACCCAGAGCAGAAAATAGCAGGCGGTAAGCGTTTGCCCCAGCACGAAAATGGTT
Source organism: Marinobacter guineae (assembly GCF_002744735.1). GTDB lineage: Bacteria > Pseudomonadota > Gammaproteobacteria > Pseudomonadales > Oleiphilaceae > Marinobacter > Marinobacter guineae. The sequence continues at coordinate 439,524 of NZ_KZ319339.1, forward strand.
AGCAGCAGGCGTCTGAAGGTGGCGACTCTGCGCCAACTGCCGGAACGTCTCCGAACCAGTGTGGCTTCCCTGTCGGCCATGTCATTCATAGCCTATGTGCCCCCGCTTCAGTGGTGGGTTGGCATCCGGAATGCTCTCATGGGGGCGCTCGAAAATATCGGGAATGCTGTCGATACAGCGGGCGGGCAGGTCCGGCCCGGCGCCCATTGCCATCGACGTCTCCACAAGGCGAAGGGCTCGCCTGCAGGCGTCTGTTGTCAATGCAACGCCATCGTCATCCAGGTAGGTCAGTACCCGTTCCAACGCTTGCTGACACAGGATCTCGGGCATGATCAGGGTTCCCTCCCTTCATGGTCTGCTCTGAACGGCCCTGGAAGCCTCGAACAACGGATAGGACCAGACTTCCGTCAGGGGCTTGTCATCCAGCAGTAACTGGCCACGAAGAACGGTATCCTTTCCTTTGCCAGGGCGCACCAGCATGGACAGTCGCCAGTTGTTGTCGGCCTCAATGAATTCGACATAATGCTCAACGATTTCAAAGCCGTCGCCACTGGCCCCTGCACTGACGCTGTCGATCACCGCGGCATCCGGTTTGAGTTCGTCAAGTGGGCCACCGGCAAAATCAACGATGATTCGGTAGGCATTCTCTGCTTCGCCACCTCCGGTGCGGTTACCATCCCCCACGAACGTATTCACCACTCGCCCGGTGTCCTGACCAGCCACATCACTGCCACCAAAGCTGAGTGTATAGGCAAATTGGTAGTGAGCGCCGGCACTCGCGTCTTGCCCTGGCTTCCAGAAAGCGACGATGTTGTCGTTAGTTTCGGAATCCGTGGGAATCTCGACCAGTACGACTTCACCATCTGTCCAGCCTTTCCGCGGTGATACCCAGGCGCTGGGACGCAAATCATAGCGCGCCTCGGCATCCTCAAACTGGTGAAAGGCGATGTCTCTCTGAATGAGGCCAAACCCACCGAGGCGGTTCACCTGCAAATAACCAAGGGTGAGGCGGGAGGGATTGACCAGTGGACGCCATAACCATTCACCACTGCCCACGTCGTGAATCAGCAGGCCGTCTGAGTCGTGAACCTGTGGCCGCCACTCGCCAGGCGGGCGAGCCGTATTTTCACCGTAATAGAACATGGAGGTGAGCGGTGCAAATCCCGGCTGGTCCACTGCATTTCGGAAAAACAGTTCGGCCGTGACATCAATCCGGGTAGTTGGGCCGGGTTGTATATCAAAGCTGTAGGCCCCGGACACGCTGGGGCCGTTCAGCAACCCGTATACCCGCATTCGATCACTGCCGCCGCCGGGGCGCTCAAGCCAGAATTCAACAAACGAGGGAAACTCTTCGCCGGAGGGCAGGCCCGTGTTCACAGCGATGCCTCTGGCCGAAAGCCCGAACCGGTTAGCCGTCCCCACTCCCCGGAAGTAACTTGCACCGGCAAAAACCAGAAACTGATTCTGCTCCGTTCCGTCGCCCAAAGGAAACGTGAGCTTGAAGCCGGCGTGACCGAGATTGGCGGGTATTCGCTTGGCAAGGTCAGAGTTGGGAAAGCTGTAGGCAGACTTGTCGAAAGGTATGGGTTCTACACCGTCCGCGTCAATCTCGTTCAGTTGCACTGTATGGGTGTAAAAATTGCCAGGTGGCACCGTCATGACCTGAAAACGGGAACGACCTTCCCGCCAGAGACTCGCCTCGGGATTGAACCGAATGGCCTGATAACTCTGGTAATCCAGATCTCTGAGAAATCCCGGCACCTCAGTTGGCGGCACATATTTGGCTTCGGCCAGGGCCCTGGCCTTGTCGACCACCTCTGCGAACTCAAAAGCCTGAGCGGTACCAATATAGAGAAAGCACTGCAATGTGAGCAGCGTGAGCAATCTTGTCCCTGAGCGCATGGTTCTCCATCCCCATTAGCATTCCTTAGAATAGTAATGTAGCACCTGCGGTCGAAACTTACTCAAGTGACAACTTTTTAAGACTCGGGGTCAGATCCCCATGGACAGCGAGAACCGCACGTCCGGATAATCGGGAATAGTCAGAGCCATGGTGGAGGCCCGGATCATCCGGCCAACGCTGACGTTGGCGGTAAAGGCCCGGCCCTGCATCTTCAGTGAGACCTGGCCCGCGCTGGCGTTACCGTCGCGGTTTGCCTGGGCCCCGTAATCGGGAATCCAGCCCTGCAGCACGGCAAAGTTCACACTGGTCAAAACGCCGTCCATGTATGGCATGGGCCAGGCTGGGCTGGCTGTATCGAATCTCAGCCAGCCACCTCTGAACACAGAAACGGACTGGCCATTGAAACCGGTGAGCATGGACGGGCCGGCGACCGTCAGGTATTCCGACGACGGGAGATCTTCATCCGCAAACTGATACCGTCCGTTCACCCGCCAGCTCCACTGGAACAATTCATGCTCAACAGAAGCGGAAACGGCGAACTTATAGAATTTACTTTCATCCGCCACGTCATCATGGGACGGGTAATCGGTTGCACGGAATTCGCGGCCACTCAACGCCAGAAACCGGGTGTTGGCGACCAGGCCGGCGGCCAGTTCATGGCCTCCGCTGGCCTCCAGGCCAATGGACGAAAGCTGGTAACGCGATTCTGAAACCAGGCTGTCTTCCTCAAAGAATACGCTGTCCCGGCCCCGATGCCGGGCGATGCCATCGAAAGCCATGCCGAACCGGGAGAATAGCGGTCTGCTCGCCCCCAGACCGAGCACACGGGATTCACCACTGGCGTTAAAGCGGCGGCCAGCATTGCTGGCCGCGTAATCGTAACGGGAGCTCCCCGCCTCAATACGCACCTGATTCGCCCCTGCCGGGAAACGATAGCGGAATGACGCCGCACTGGAGTCGGTCTCGTTCTTGTAGGATCGGGCATCACGGTAGTCAAACCCAATGGCATCACTCTTGCCGAGCAGTCTGTCCGCGGCCACCCCCACGGAGCCATCGATGCCATCAGTGTTCAGTTCCGTCCTGCCGGAAAACTTCAACCGAGACCTCAACCAGTGTTCGCGCTCCTTCCGGAACGCGTCCACACTGCCGGCAAAATTGCTCGAATAAGGCTGCCAGCCAGTACGGAGCCACGAGCCGCCTTCTTCTGCGTAGAGAGGCTGAGTGACTGCGCACAACAACAGTGCAGTTAAAAGTGGCAATTTCAATGTAATAAGGTCCTGCCAGAAAGCGCCGGCCACAGCACGAAAGGAAAGCCGCTTAATCTAAATATTTTTTCATGCAGGGAATGTATGGCACCCGGGACGATAAATCCAGCGGCTGTTTCCAAAAATTACAAACGAAATATGTCAATAATACAGTCACTTACTGATGCATTTGAAGGTTTTTTCTATGCAAATCAACAGACAATACCGAGGGTGACGGAGTGCCCTTTTTTACCATTCTTTACAATTCAGTACCGGGCCCTCCATTTCGACCAACAACTTGGTTACACTTGGCATGGTTAATGTGTCCCCCCTTCACGGACGACCGACTGACAGCAGGCGGTGACCCAAGCGAATAAAAGGACGAGCGTTATGATCAAGAAGTGTCTGTTCCCCGTGGCCGGATACGGCACCCGATTTCTTCCGGCGACCAAGGCCATGCCGAAGGAAATCCTGCCGATTGTTAACAAACCTCTGGTTCAGTACGGCGTTGAAGAAGCCGCCGAAGCCGGCATTCACGAATTCGGCTTTGTAACCGGGCGAGGCAAACGGGCGATAGAAGACCATTTCGATATCAGCTATGAGCTGGAGCACCAGATTGCCGGTTCCGGCAAAGAAGATCTGCTGGCGTCAATCCGTGATCTGATTGATCACAACAGCTTTGCTTTTACCCGCCAGAATGAAATGAAGGGGCTGGGCCACGCCATCCTCACCGGCCGCAATCTTGTGGGAGACAATCCGTTTGCGGTGGTCCTGGCGGATGACTTCTGTATCGGCCCCGAGGATGGCGAAGATGGCGTTCTGACTCAGATGGTGAAGCTATACAACCAGTTCCGTTGCTCCATTGTTGCCATTGAGGAAGTGCCTGAGGATGAGACCCACAAATATGGTGTGATTGCCGGTGAATCCATGAAGGATGGCCTCTACCGGATCACCGACATGGTGGAGAAACCGGCGCCGGAAGACGCGCCCAGTAACCTGGCGATTATCGGTCGGTACATTCTTACGCCGGACATTTTCGACATCATTGAGCGCACCCCGGCGGGCAAGAACGGTGAAGTACAGATTACCGATGCGCTACTGGAGCAGGCGAAAAACGGTTGTGTGCTGGCGTACCAGTTCAAGGGCCGCCGTTTCGACTGCGGCAGCATTGATGGCTTTGTGGAAGCCACCAACTACGTCTACGAGAATATTTACAAGAAGGGTAAGTAGGCTCCCGGGCCGGCCTAGCGGCCCAGGATCTGAAGGATCATTCGCCGGTTTTCCGCGGTCGTTCCGCGGAACCGGCGAAGCAGTTCCATCTCCTCCGCAGTCAGTTGCGCCCGCTCAAGTTCTTCCTCCAGCTCATCCAGCGACAACAGAAGATCATCGCTTTTATCGAGGGCAATACCCGGTAGCTCAAGTTGCCCGTCGTATTCGGGCTCCTCTGGCTCCCAGTGCTGAATGGGTTGCGAGTGCTGCATGGCCAACGTACCTCGTCATTCAAACCGGAACGCGTGTCCCGGATAATGCCCTGCGAAGTGAATCAATCTGGAAATGTAACGTACATATAGCTTTGCACACAATCTGCCTATACTGAATATGGCAACAACCAAACAGGATGTTTATGGTGGCAAGAACCCTGGATACCGACTTGGCATGGGAGTTGGTGCTTAGCGCAGTAGATCGCAGTAATGTGACACTGGCATTGCCAGGCACAGACACGGCGGCCGTAAAACTCAACGGCCACGGGGCGTGGCACCTGATTCAGCCGGCCACCGGCGAGGCGAAGGACCTGCTTTCGATTTTCTTACCGCTTTGTCGCCCACTGCCTTCGGATGGTCGCTCGAAGGTCATTGGCCAATTGGGCCAGAGCCTGGACGGACGCATTGCGACGGTTACCGGCCGCTCCCGCTTTATCAATGGCGATGATGGCATTACTCACCTGCACAGGATTCGGGCAGTCTCCGATGCGGTGATCGTGGGTGCCGGCACCGCCTCCACGGATAATCCCCGCCTTACCGTTCGGCGCACAAGTGGCCGAAATCCGGTGCGAGTCGTAATCGACCGTCATCGCCGGGTGCCAGACAGCCATTTCCTGTTCACCGATGGCGAAGCCCCTACTCTGCGCCTGGTCGCCGGCACCTATGAAAAACAGGACCACACGGCGATAGCGCCAGGCGTTACCGAAGTGCCCTGTCTGGGCGACGAGAGTTCGAGTGAGCCGGTGGACCCCAGGCTGATTCTGGAAGTTCTGGCAGATTTCGGATTGAGAAAGATCTTTGTAGAAGGCGGCGGTGTGACGGTTTCGTCGTTTCTCAATGCAGGCTTACTGGACCGGCTGCACGTGATGGTCGCACCCATGATTATTGGAAGCGGCCGGCCCGCCTTCTCACTTCCGGAAATCGATTTTCTGGACGATGCCCTCCGGCCCCGGGCGCAGCTGGTCAATCTTGGCAGCGACATGCTGTTTGATCTGGATTTCTCCGGTAAACAGTAGGTCGGATTAGCCGAAGGCGTAATCCGACAAACAGAAACCGCAAGCTCACGCTACCCGTGGCTTGCCGGCAAACACAAAAGCCATACCTGGCAAACTCGATACCAACACCAAGGCACCGTACCCCACGCTCAGTGCCACGCCTTGTTCCGCCGGCAAGCCCACCATGGGCCAAAGCACAGCGGCGGCACCTTCCCTGATACCCCAACCGGCAACGGTAAGGGGGACAACCATGCTCAGCAGCAGAATGCTGCCCAGTGCAATTATGACGGCCGCCGCTTCAAGGCTATTCAGATACCCTGCCCCCCAGGCCAGGCACAGGAACACGCCCAGATAACTCGCCAGCACCAGCAAGGAAGAACCAACCTGAACCGGCAGGACCGGCCAGCGCAGTAACGATCTGAAAAGATCCCGGCGAAGGTGTCTCAGATAGGCTGCCAGTCTCTCCAACAGCCTCTCAAACATTCCCGAGGTCAGGGCCAGCCAGAGTGCAACTGCGAGGCACAGGATGCCTGAAACAAGCCAGAGGCCGTCATCAATTGACCGGGGAGCAAACTGGCCGGTTTGAAACAGCCAGAGAACAGAAACGGCAACGACCAGGGCAAGCACGAGCTGGCCAGACAGGCGTTCGATGGCTACCCCGTGCACCGCAGACAGCCGCTCGCCTGCTTCGCGCCCGTGTCTCCAGGCTCGGTTCACATCCCCAAGCACCCCGCCTGGCAATACCTGGTTCAGGAATGTGGCCAGATAATATTCCCGTACCGCGACGCCAAAGGGCAGCGAAAGCCCGAGTCGTTCCACGGTATACCGCCAGCGCCAGGCCGACAGGGCCACCTGTAACACCGTGAGCGCGAAAGCTGGCAATAAAATAATTGGAGAAATGCGACCGAGCTCCTGCCAGAGCTCGCTGCCATCCACTGACCAGACCACCAGGCCGATCAGCAGGGCGGTAAACAGCCATCGTGCGGCTAATCGTGCCTGTCTGGTGTTCAGGTCGGCCAAGTTGCCTCTCCGGGCGGCAGTGCCAGCAAATCAATATGGTCTACCGAGACACTCAGGTGCCCTTCAGCCAGCTGAGCGCTTCGGGTTTGAAGCCAACCAGTCAGCTTTTCAGTACAGTCGGGTTCCTGCTCAATCGCCGCCTGTACCCAATCCGCCATGAGCATTTGTGTCAGCGCTGCGTCACCGGCACCCAGTTTCCACACAGATTCTGCCAACTCAACGTCGTAACCCTGTTCGACGAGCCTTCTTTGCAGCATCGCTGACGCCTCCGGGCCGAGGGCCGCACCTGTTCCCTTATCACCGTGCTGGTGCCGGTTCACCAATTCCTGGAGCAGCGAATCATCGGGATGCGCCGGCGACAGCTCGAAATGCCCGGCATAACTCAGCACAATCAGGACGGCCGCTTTTCTGGCAACCACGGCTTTGGTTAATGCAAGCAGCCAGCGTTCTGAGACCAGATCGATCAGGGCGGACGCTGTCACCAGTGCCACACCCGGAGCCAGGTACTGCCCGATGTTTTCCGGAGTCAGTTGCACGGCCTCCGTCTCGAACGGCACATCCAACGTCTTGGCACGCTGTTTTGCTTCACGCAGCAATCCGGCGTCCTGGTCAATGGCCAGCCAGGCCTGAGGCACCGGCAGGGCACGTATCAGAAACATCGCGTTGGAGCCCCGCCCGGTACCGAGATCAACAATCTGCAGGGGTTTGTGGCGACTCCCGGGTTCCTGATCTGCGTAGTGTTTACACAGCCAGCGGTTGAGGCTTTCAGTCAGCTGCCGGGAGCGTGCCCGTTGGTCCGCGTTTTCCCTCGCCACCAGCCAGGAGCTGGCAAACTCGGAATGCTGATGGGTGCGCTGGTTGAAACCGTTGAAATACGTTACAGCGGCCATGAAATCGGTGGCCGTGTCCGACCATGACCGGATCCGCCTGGATTCCTTCTTCGCCAACTTGCGGGCGTGTTGCAATTCTTCCGGGTGTTCCAACCAGCGCCTGATCCGCGCGGCCAGGGCTCTCACATCGCCGGCACTATACTGAACCACACCCGGACGCGCACCGGTACTGGCCAGGGCTCCGCCGTCCGACGAGATAACAGGCAGGCCTGCAGACAGAGCTTCATCGATCACCATGCCGTAGCCCTCGTAGAGAGAGGGAAACACAAAGAGATCCGATTGCTGGTACAGATCCGCCAGCTCAGTTTCACCCAGTTCGCCCGTGAGTTCGATCCTGCCTTCAAGGTCTGCTTCCAGGATCAACTGCCGCACGCACTCGCCATACTCCGCATTGCGGGTGTCCGAACCGACCAGGAGGCAGTGCCAGGGGATCGATTTGAGGGATTGCAGCGCCTCGATCAGTTGATGCTGGGCCTTCCTCGGCGAAAGATGTGCTACACATAGAAGCCGGGGCACCCGGTGTTCAGCCGATGCGGCTTGGGGGCTTGCCCGGCTCGCGACTCTGGTGACACCCGGCTCGGCAACTCGGACCCCTGCCGCCAGGACATCGTAAGCTGCCAGCCGCGATGCGGTAGGTCGACTGGTGGTGACAATCCCCTTTACAAAAGTAAGAGCTCGTTTTTCCGCTTCAAAAAACCAGTCTCTGTCCGCCTCACTCAGGCCGGTTTCATCCGCCAGTGGATGATGCACCAGCGCCAGTAACTGGAGGCGGTCGTGGTGTTTATTGACGACCTCCGGGAGGCCGCCCATGGCAAGCCCGTCCAACACCACGCAAGCGCCATCCGGCATCGCGCCAAGGTGCTGGTCCAGTGCGTTCAGGGCCGCATCATCCGGGCGCGGGAACCGACCCGGCAAACCAGTCACGCGAGCCTTGGTGCCCCGTTCATTGAGTGCCTCCACCAGCTTGCGCACATAACGATAGCCGCCGGTGTTCTGTTCCGGATCCCCCGGAACCAGAAACTCAATGACGCCCGGCGCTTCAGATTCCGGCATGGTAGCTGGCCCAGGCGATATGGGATTCAGAGAGTGCAACTTTCAGGCTGACGATGCCCTGTCCGGTCTCGCCCAGCTTCCCCCCGTGGATAGCCGCAGCCATGCGATCGAACACCATCCTGGCCATGAATTCGGTGGTGGTGTTCCGGCCCGACAGTTCCGGCAGCTCATCCAGGTTCTGCATGTTGAACTCGGCCAGGATCCCTTTCAGGACCTCGGAGGCCAGGCCGATGTCGACAACCAGGTCATCCTTGTCGAGCTGATGGCGCTCAAAGGTAACGTCCACCACGTAGGTGGCACCGTGCAACTTCTGCGCCGGACCAAAGATCTCTCCGTTGAAACTGTGGGCAATCATCATGTGGTCCCGAACGGTCAGGCCGAACATAGCGTCTCCTTGTAGGTGATAATTTCCGGTCAGTAAACAACCCGGTGGCACAGTGTATCGCGGCCATCAATCAGAATTCGTGGCATGGATTTTGGCAGCTCATCAAACTGGCACTCACCGGTAATCAGGACGTCCAGGGTTTCGTCCTGCAGTAACTCCAACGCAAGCGCCAGGCGTTTCCGGTAGTCCCAGCGAGGTACCCTGGCCGGACTAATCTGGCCCACCTGGCTTGATTTCAGAGTCAGTCTGCGTGGATGGAAGGCAGCACCGAGTGGCGCGGACACCGGCTGGTCCCCGTACCAGCTCATTTCCACGATGGTGGCTTCCTGGCCCGCCAGGCCCAGAGCCGTTTCAAGGCCAGATGGGTGCCCGCTGGCGTGTATCACCAGATCGTGATCATCGGGACCGGATTCGCTGCTGAATGTTAACCCCAGAGCTTCGGCCACAGCCTGCCTGTCGGGATTGGTGTCGATGGCTGTTACCCGGGTGCCGGGAATACGGCTGGAGAGCCAGGCGACGAGAAGCCCGACCACCCCCAGACCAACCACGGCAATGCGGTCACCCACAGCCGGCGAGCCGTCCCAGAGTCCGTTGACGGCGGTTTCCATATTGGCTGCAAGTATCGCCCGCTCAGGGGGCAAGCCCGAAGGTAGCGGTGTCACCGCCGCTGCTGGCACCCGGTATCGGTCCTGATGGGGATAAAGGCAGAAAACCGTTTGCCCCTGCAGTTCGGCGGGCCCGTCGACGACGCGACCGACGCTGGCGTAGCCGTATTTGACCGGCCAGGGGAAGTCTCCTTCCTGGAAGGGTGCCCGCATGCGGGAGTGCTCTGTTTTAGGCACCCGGCCATGAAAAACCAGCGATTCGGTGCCCCGGCTGATACCTGAGTAAAGCGATTCAACGGTGACAAAAGCGCCGTTGTCGTCAGCCCCGGGCGGCATTAAAGGCGTTTCCAGAATTTCACCCTTGCCAGCGCCGGTCACCCACCAGGCCCTGGCCAACTGCTCGGGGTTCTTGCCATTGGAATTGGATTGCAATCGAAACTCCTTTCTTTGCAGTGGCACCGCCGCAGTGCCCGGGCTGAACCTTAAGGTCTGAATGCGGTCTACGCTCGTAAGCACGGAAGGACAGATCAACTATAGTCAGTGTACAACGCATCCGCGGTATTTGATGTCTTCAAACCTATACGCTGGAGTTCGGTGATGGATTCTAACGGCCAATCCGCTTCAATCAGGATTCCGCTTCCGCTGGATCTGGCCTGGGGTTTTGGTCTTGTACTCACCCTCAGCTTCGCAGCTGATCGACTTACCGATCTACCCACCCTGTTCTTCCCATTCGTGTTTGTACTTTACGGCACGGTTGCCGGCTGCCTGTTCCGCTACTGGCCCCCAGCCCGTGATTTCGGCTGGGCTAACCGGGCAACCCTGCTCAGGGGTAGCCTGGTGGTTGTGCTGGTGGCATTGGCACCCTTTGCTGGCCTCATAGAAGGCAGCCTCTGGCTATACGGCTGGGTGGCGTTGCTTGCCCTGATTCTGGACGGTGTTGACGGCAAGGTGGCAAGGGCTACCGGATCCCAGAGCGAATTCGGCGCACGTTTCGACATGGAGCTGGATGCGCTGTTCATCCTTGGCCTCTGTGTCGCCGTTCTGGCGCTGGATAAAGCGGGCATCTGGGTGCTGGCCCTTGGCCTGATGCGCTATGCGTTCATCGGCGCCAGCCACTTTCTGAACTGGCTCAACGCCCCGCTTCCCGAAAGTTTCCGACGTAAAACGATCTGCGTGTGGCAGATCGTGACCCTTTTGGTGGCGGTACTGCCGCCGGTAAATGACCTGTTTGCCAGCACCACACTCGCAACGGCACTTGCCCTGCTCCTGTGGTCGTTTTATCTGGATGTCCGCTGGCTTTATCAAAGGAGAGATTCCAATGCTGTTCGCTAATCGAAAAAACCTGTTCCGTTCGGCCCTCGCCTTCCCAGCGGCGCTGGCACTCAGCCCCGCAGCAATGGCTGAACCAAAAACCTATGTGATTGACGACGAGCATTTTTCCATCGTGTTCGAAATCATGCACATTGGCTATGCCCCGGTGATGGGTATGTTCCGGCAAGTTGAAGGCGAGTTTGTCTACGGTGAAGAAGCCAGAGAACTCAGCTCCGGCCAGCTGGTGTTCAAAAGCAACAGCGTGTACACCAACCATGAGAAACGGGATGATCATGTGCGCGGCACGGATTTCCTGAGCAGCAAGAAGTATCCGGAAATCACCTATACCGTCACCGACTTTGAAACCACCGGAGAGAACACCGGCAAGGTAACCGGCGATCTGGAAATGCTAGGCCAGACAAAGCCGGTAGTGCTGGACGTTACCCTTAACAAGGCCGCTGTTTACCCGTTCGGGCACGAAGAATACACCCTCGGCATCAGTGCCTCCACAACCCTCAAACGCAGTGACTGGGGCATGACCTACGGTCTGGACCCGGCCATGGTTGGTGATGAAGTTACCCTGCGATTCGGATTCGAGGCGATTCGGGAATCTGGAATGTTCTGAGTCTCCACGCCCGAGAATGTGACTCGCATCACAACGCCGACACATTCTGTTACATAACCGGGCCAGATTTTTGGGGTCCGGCATAAAGCCCGTTATGTTTAGGAGGACAAAAAACGAAAAGGAAACCGGCGCATGGTCCGAAAGGCGCTGCTGCTTCTGACACTGTTGTCCACCAGCGTGGTCGGGATGGGTTATATCCTGTCTGACGAGAATCGTTCTGCGTTTCGGTGGTTTACCGACCTGACCATCGGAGCGCCTTCTGCGACTGCCGAGAAAGCCGCCTCCGCCGCCCCTGACGCTTCACCGGCCATTGACCAGCCGCCCAAGCCACCCGCCGACAATGCCCTCGGGTTTATGCTGGCCAGTGTTGCTGAGCATTACGAACAGTCTACCCGTTACCCGGCCTGGTCCGTCCCGCTCAGCGAAGCACAGGCGAAGGCCTACCAGGGTAACCGTTACGAGCCGGTCAGCCTTCCGCTGGAGGGTGATGGGCAGTTTACCGTCACGCTCGAGAAATACCGGTTCACCCGGGGCGAAACGATTCTAGTCGCCGCCGTCATTCAGGGCTCCCAGGTTGTTGGCGGCTCACTCACCGCAACTCTTGAAAAACCGGACAGCCGGAAGGCTGTTGCCAGTACCAACCTTGAGCAAGCCGGTTCGGTGGGCTACTTCGAGGGAACGTTGGAGGCGAGTGAGGAGCCCGGAGAATACCGCCTGATCGTGGAGGCTCGCCTGGACGGGCGGCCCGTTCGGCACGCATCTCCGCTTACCATCGAGCCTTATCTCGGCGATTTCGGAGGGCTCGGTGAGCCTCACGTCAGTAACAACAATCTGATTATTCCTGTCAGGTTCTCGCCCGAGAAGCCGGGTTTCTATGCGCTCTCCGCCCAGCTGTACTCCGGTCAGCGCCCTGTTGCCCAGCTGCAGATGGAGCAGCGGCTGGACGGCACATCAGACACTATCAACCTCAAGGCTCACGGCACTGTATTGGCCAACAGGCCCGAGGTCGGTCAGCTCCAGCTACGTCATATCCAGATACGGCAGCTGCCCGCCAGACCCGGCGACCGGACCAATTATGCGTTCGGGCCCGAGAAAGGCTACGTATTCACACCACCGGATCTTGATGATCTGACGGATACCCCGGCGGTGGATCCCGAATCGGAACAACGGGCGGCGCTGCTCCGGCAGCTTGCCGACAAGTTCTGATGGCAGGGCCCAGACCCTGCGCCGGCTGACGCCGGGATGTACCGCCGCGAACGGCGGAGAAACGTCTTGTGACAACAATAATTCAGCAAAGACGGAGCAAATATGAAAACAACAAAGATCGGAAGTGCCTGTAAGGCCGCCCTGGCGGTCGTCATCACCGGTGGTCTGTTTACCGGGACCGCCCAGGCCCAGCTGGCCGGACATAACGTCGTGCTGGTGCACGGCTTTCAACAGGAAGACCTGGCCAACCCCCCGGCCAATCTGCAGGAAGTAAAAGACGCCGGCGAGAACTACTGGCGAACTTTCTGGTTGTCACGTTCCGAAGCCCGTATTGACTGGGCCAGTGACGGGCGGGTTGAGGGCGGCATCGCCCAGCAGGCCTATCAACAGCTGCGCCAGATCAGCCAGCAGGGTTTGTGCAACACCTACTGCATTGTCGTCTCCCACTCCACCGGCGATCTGGTTACCCGCTACCTTCTGGAAAACCAGGCCCGCTGGCTTCAGTCTGAAGGGCTACAACCGCTGAAAATTCTGGCGGCCGTCGACTACTCCGGCGCCGGCGGTGGTACTGAACTGGCGAACCTGGCAATGAGCCTGGCCTATAACGACAGCTGGTACAACTGGCCCCTGCGGGCGGCTGTTGAGGCGTTCACCGGCATTGAACCCGAACCGGGCAAACTGGGTGTGGTAAACGATCTGCAAACCAACACGGCCCGCAACCTGGCCATAGGCCCGAATTCGATTCCCCGGCTACGCTTTGTGGCGGGTGGCTCCTCCTACGGAGGCATCACCAAGCCATTTATTGCCGGAACCGACGACGGCGTAGTCCCTACACATTCCGCTTGCGGTGCCACCACGGCGGAAGGGATTGATTCCTGCTCCTCGAGCGTCAGCCTGGCCGGTAAGGTCACCAGCCAGAATGGTCCTGATGGGCTGTACTACAACCACTACCCGGTGCTGATGAACGAGGGCGTAACCCACAGTGGCGTGCTCGGATCCGAGTCCGGAAACATCTCAGTGCCGGTGGTGAACAACACCACGCTGAATGGCCTGCGAGTGGATTTCGCCAGCCGCACCTACAATCAACGGGCGTGGTGGCAATGGTGGGGATCCGGTGACCGGTATATTGAGGTTCCGGGCTCAGACCAGACCGACATGTCGAACCTGGTGTACAGCACTCTCAACAACTGACGCCACTGCAATAGTGGCTCAGTAAGGAACTCTGTGGCTCAGGGACGAGCCTTTTCCTGTCTTGGTATTTTTACCCATCTTTTCTTTTTAGTTCGCAAACTATACATTGATTCGCTTCTCCCACTGATTCACCGGTTGCCTGTAAAGCGATTACCCAATGTCTGACGCGCACAAATCCGATCTGTTACTGGTTGTTGTTACCCTGTTTGCGGCCATCAGCTGGATGTTTTCCAAAGAAGCCGTTCTCCTGATGCCGCCACTTATGTTCATGGCCGCCAGATTTCTGATTGCCGGTGTGATTCTCGCTTTCTTTGCCCGCCGCTCCCTGATGGCCCTCAGCAAGGATCAGGTGCGCCGCTGTGTCGGCGTGGGGCTGGTATTTGGCACGGCCATGACCTGCTGGGTGATGGGTCTGTTTCATGGCACCAGCCTGGGTGAAGGCGCGTTTCTGACCAGCCTGGGCGTTGTTATTGTGCCCATCATTGCCCGACTGGTATTCAAGGAAGCCCAGCCACCAAGCACCTGGCTGGCAATTCCCATTGCCATTGCAGGTCTTGCCCTGCTCTCTCTGAAGAACGGTTTTCGGCCAGAGGCAGGCCAGATCTTCTTCGTGATGGCTGCAACAATCTTTGCCCTGTACTTCACCCTCAATACCCGGGCTGCCAACCAGAGAACGGTGGTGGACCGGCGGGGCGAGACCGTGGAAAAGCACCGGGTGCCCGCCCTGCCCCTGACCGCCCTCGCCCTGCTTACGGTAGGCCTGCTGACCTTCGTGGAATCCATGATTCTTGAACAATGGCAGCCAACCCTGAGCGACCCGGACCCTCTGTTGATCTGGTGGGTTCTAGCCAGCGCGGTGGTTGGTACCGCCGGACGTTTCCTGATTCAGACCTTCGCCCAGAGCCTGTCCGCAAACAGCCATGGCGTAGTGATTCTGGTCCTGGAGCCGGTCTGGGTAGCTTTGTTCGCCGCGGGCTGGTTCGGTGAGACCATGACCGGCATTCAGTTGGCAGGATGCGGCCTGATCTTCGCGGCACTTATCGTGAACCGGTGGGCGGTATTGAGCAAAGCCATCAAGGAAAAGCTGCGGAGCCGGAAAACCGCATAACAGTAATGAGACAGCAAGTGTCAGGAAAATAAACACTTTTACGAGAACATTCGCAGCTGAGATTTTTAAACCCAGTATGCACATGTTTTTATTGATTTTTTTTGAAAGGATAGGTGGCACGCATTATGCCTCAAAAAACCTGAGCTGATTTTTCAGTTCAGGCGCAGGTTTTACCGATATCGATGTACGGCAAGATGCCTGCAATGCACTCAACCTGGATGAGAAAACTATTATGAAACTGAAAAAACTATTATTCGGCCTTTTGGTCGGTGCCGCCACTCTGTCAGCGCCGGCTCACTCCGCACCTATCCTCAGTGATATCGTATTCGTTGTTGACGAATCCGGGTCCATGGGGAACGTGCAAGCCAATTTGAGAAATAACATAGGCTTGTTCGCCAACATCCTGACCGGAACGGGCCAAGTTGATGCTCGCTATGGCTTGGTAGGTTACGGTGATATCAACGTCGCGCCACGAATGGTGACAGACTTTACCAATGCCACGGGTTTTGCCTCTGCGGCCAGCGGACTGGTCGCGTTCGGTGGGACGGAACCTGGCTATACCGCCACGGCATTTGCCCTGAACGAATTGGATGGCCAGACGGATCTTTTTTCATTTCGTTCCAACGCCGTCAAGAACATCATTATCTTGACGGACGAGCCAAGTAACGGTGACACCGGAACCTATGGCACTGTCGGTGGCGCAGCTGTAAGTGAATCGGTTCTGGATGGCCTTCTCACAAGCAATAACGCTCTGTATAACGGTGTACTCAGTGGCTTCGGAACTGAAGCATCCTACGATGACCTGATTGCTGACCACAGCGGCACCATCTTTAACTTGAACCTGTTCAATACGACGGACCAAACCATTGTCCAAAATTTTGTGACAGACTTCGCCAACAAGAAGCTTCAGGAAACACTCGATTTCTGCGACCTGAATCCAAATGACCCTGCCTGTCAGCCGAATGAGGTTCCCGAGCCCGGCTCTCTCGGCCTTCTGAGCCTGGCCTTGGGCGGCCTGCTATTCAAAAGGCGCCGGAGCAGGCTCCAGGCAGTCTCCTGATACTTCCTTGAGACGGGGTCAACAGACCCCGTCAGTTTTATTTACACGTCGAAAGTTTGGTCAAGTCCCCAGGGCCTATACAACGAATCGGAAAACCGCGTAAAAGTGGTTGACCAACATCGGAGGAATCAGTATATTTCGTCCCCGTTGCAGGACACAGGACCATAGCTCAGTTGGTTAGAGCGCTGCCTTGACATGGCAGAGGTCGGCAGTTCAAATCTGCCTGGTCCTACCATTCCTGCAAGTAAAAGAGTCACTCAGAGCGTAAGCCGAGTGGCTTTTTTTGTGTCTGGTTACCTGCCCCCAAGACCAAATCTCATCTATATTTGACCACAAGAACAGAACAAACTGCTGACAAGATCAGGTACGACAACACCGTTAACAGGCTCCATGGATTGTATAAACTGGAGTAGCCACGGGTGATCCTTTCATGCAAGTCGCAAAAAAATATGGTGTAATATGGTCAAATAACCGTGAATGGGGGGCGGTATGTCTCTGTTGAGCATGTTCTTCAGTGAAGAAGATCGTAAACTTCACCAGATGCGGAAAGAATACCCCAACCCTGATATGCACGTGGTTGGTGATGGTACGGTACGCCTGGATCCGAAGAAGATTCGGGAGTCCAAGGAGTACAAGGCGTTCTCTGCAAAAATGAAAGAGTTTGCCGGAACCGCGAATTAACATGCGTCCAGGGAGGGCCGGGGGCTTTTTCTTCTCATCTTTCCGGTCCTCGTGGCTGGCTACCGAGCCAGCCTGATCCATCCCGTAGAAAGCCTCGCTAACGCCCGCCATCAGGGCCAACGTCTATACCTATCCAGTGCCACAATGGGCCTCAAATGCTTTGCGTTGGCCGGAGTAATCGTCTATCTCCTACACGAACTCCTGCCGAACCCAATCAGCTTTTGGGGATGGCACCTTTCACTGTCATTGGCTGATCATATCGGTAAGTCCATTGCCTCGATGGGGGTGGCTTCCACCAAGGTTGCCATGAATTGGACGTGGTTCATACTACTGAGCATCGCCACTTGGTTTGCCGGTGATCTGCTAAGGTTCAGGGCGTACCTATGGCAGGCGCTCTGGCACGGCACCTGGAACATCAAGGTGCCCGTCACCGGCAAGCTCCTCGCCGACTCGCCAATGGACTACCTACTGTTTAAGGCCATGCATTCGAGAAAAGCTGTAATGCTGTCCATGAGCGACCGAAAGGTTTACGTGGGTTACGTTGCAGCCTGTGCCGAGCCATCCCAGAATGGCGGTGCATACCAGGAAGTTACCCTGGCTCCGTAGAGAACAGGCTTTTCTATGCGTGCAAGGTTTACTCTGCCCGATTCTGTTCCACCATTATCAGCTCTTCCAGATCAAACCCCTCAACCCTGGCCCGCTGCTTGAACGCCTCAATCGCTTTTTCACTGACCTCCGGGGTACGGGAAAGGAACCACAGGTAGTCCCGGTTGTAACCGGTGACGTAGGCATAGGAGTAGTCCTCTTTTTCCAGCTCAAAGACGACGTAGGAAGCGTAGAAGGGGCCGAAGAAGGAGACTTTCAGATGGCCGGTGTTTTCATCTTCCACAAACACGGCCCGGCCATCGGCCTCCTCCCATTTGCCTTCCTCAACGTTGTAGCCTCGGTTGATGACTTTGATGCTGCCATCTTCGTTGCGGCTGTATTTGGCACGGACATTACTCAGGCCGCGCTCGAAGGAATGATCGAGGCGGGCAATTTCATACCAGGTACCGAGATAGCGGTCTGCTTCAAAACCGGTCACTGGCTCAATATTGTCCGGGAGGCTGGTACAACTGGCCAGGCCGATGAGCGTAACGAGCAGGAACCATTTTCTCATAGCGGACATATCCGGGATTTCTCCATGACTGGATGATGGATAATAAAAGGGCCAGCAGTTGCTGGCCCTTGTTTATACCTTGTAGAAGTCCCGATACCAATCCACAAACCGGGCGATACCTTCCTCCACCGTCGTGGACGGTTTGTAGCCGACGTCATCAATCAGATCGTCAACGTTGGCATAGGTGGCGGGGACATCCCCGGGTTGCAGGGGAAGCAGGTTCTTCCGGGCTTTCTTGCCCAGTCTTTCTTCGATGATCTCGATAAAGCGGGACAGCTCCACCGGGTTGTTGCTGCCGATGTTGTACAGACGGTATGGCCCCTTGCTGGTGCCCGGATCAGGTTTTGCGCCACTCCAGTCCTGGTTTGGCTCGGCCACGTGATCCAGGGTGCGGACCACGCCCTCTACGATGTCATCAATGTAGGTGAAATCCCGGCGGTGGTGGCCGTGGTTGAAGACATCAATAGGTTCACCGGCCAGAATTTTCTTCGTGAAAATGAACAGCGCCATGTCGGGCCGGCCCCAGGGCCCGTAGACCGTGAAAAACCGAAGACCGGTGGTTGGCAGGTTGTAGAGGTGACTGTAGGTGTGGGCCATCAGCTCGTTGGCTTTCTTGGACGCTGCGTAGAGGCTCAGGGGGTGGTCCACATTGTCATGCACCGAGAAGGGCATGGTCTCGTTGGCACCGTACACGGAGCTGCTGGAAGCGTATACCAAGTGCTTCACGCCATTATGCCTGCAACCCTCGAGGATATTCATGAAGCCAACGAGGTTGGCATCGACATAGGCGTTCGGATTCTCGATGGAGTAACGCACCCCGGCCTGCGCCGCCAGATGCACGACCCGCTCCGGCTTGTGCCTGGCAAAGAGTGTTTCCATGGCAGCCCTGTCAGACACATCCTCACGGACTTCGGTAAAACCCGCTTTGCTGGTCAGACGTTCCAGGCGGGCTTCTTTCAGGTTCACGTCGTAATAGTCATTGACGTTGTCAACGCCGATAACTTCATCACCTCTGTCCAACAGGCGGTGAGCCAAATGTGATCCAATAAAGCCCGCGGTACCGGTTACGAGAATCTTCAAGTGTCTCTCCTTAGAACAGAATAGCAACCTTAGAACGCAACGCCCGCACTCACAAACGGCCCGCCGATCTCAATATCCAGCCGATCATCACCGTCTTCGTAATCGATGGCCATCTGGCGATAACCGGCCCGGAACTGAACCAGGGCAATCTCATACTGGCCGTAGGCGTTAAAATCATGCAACGAGTCGCCGTCGAAGCTGATGAAGTTGCCTTCCGCGCCTACCGATACGCCGGTAAACGGCAGGTCGAAACGGGCGGAGAGATAAGCCATGGGAATAACGGCATCAACGCTGGTTTCGCTGGTGGCGAGGCCATTTACTTCCTGTACTGTGAGATCACCGGCAAGATCTCGGGCGGTCAGGCCCAGATCCAGGTTAACCCAGTTATCCAGTACTTCGTAATACAGGGTCAGGTCCAGCTGTTCCAGATCCAGGTCGGACTGGACATCGCCAGTAACACCATCGAAGCCCACCAGACCAACTTCACCCCGGCCACTCTGCTCAACCAGCGTGTAGCTCAGACGAACATTGGGCAACACCGGTACCGGATGCTCCAGATAGAGCGAGGCGTTGGCATTGGAATCGCTGTCCAGGTTCAGATCATTTTCGACGTCCACAACGTCGTTGTTGGTGGCAGCCTTACCGGACAGATCGGAATCCCAGTAACTTACGCTGGCGCCCAGACCAACAACATCCGCCTGGGACAGAGGCGTCACCAGAATCAGTGAACCACCTACAGCAAGCAACAGTTTACGCATGACACACCTTTAAAATTGTTTTCAGTTTCAAATCAGTCGAACTGGATACCAAGACGGCGCCCGACTTCCTCATAAGTTTCTATAACGTCACCCAGGCCCTGGCGGAAGCGATCCTTGTCCATTTTCTTGCGGGTTTCGCTGTCCCAGATCCGGCAGCCGTCCGGGCTGAATTCATCACCCAGAACAATCCCGGCACCGCTGCGACCGAACTCGAGCTTGTAATCAACCAGCAGCATGCCGGCTTCGTCAAACAAGGCCTTCAAAACGTCGTTCACTTTGTAGGTGAGCGCCTTCATCTGAGCCAGTTCGTCGGCGGTTGCCCAGCCAAAGCTGACAGCCAGCGACTCGTTGACCATCGGGTCATGTAGCGCATCATTTTTCAGAAACAGCTCATAGGTGGGCGGGTTCAATTCCTGGCCTTCTTCCACACCCAGACGACGGCAAAGACTGCCGGCGGAGATGTTTCGAACCACGCACTCAACCGGAATCATGTCCAGTTTCTTGACCAGTGATTCGGTGGAAGACAGCAGCCCTTCAAAATGGGTTGGCACGCCCGCCGCTTCCAGCTTTTCCATGATGAAGGCATTGAACTTGTTGTTCACCATGCCCTTGCGGTTCAACTGTTCCTTTTTTTCGCCGTCAAAGGCGGAGGTATCATCGCGGAATACCATAACGAACCGTTCGGGATCGTCCGTACGGTAGACGGATTTCGCCTTGCCGGCATAGAGTTCTTCACGTTTTTCCATCAGGGGTCTCCGAAAAGCGGCCGCGTCAGGCGGCCCCTTTCTGAATCAGTATAGGTAATCGAATAGTTGTGTGAGCAGATCCGGCGTTGTCCGGCTGCCAGTGTAACCCGGCGCGGGTTCAGCAGAGACCACGATTGCCCCGTTCCGCTGGATAAGGTTCACCGTATGGGTATGCTGGGGTGCATCCTTGTCGCTGAACCAGCTGAACCAGCCAGGATCCCGTTCGTCTTCAGTACGGAAATCCACCTGGAACCAGCCTTCACTGCGATTCAGGTCCACAACGGGGATGTCAGAATCCGTAAGCGCCCTGCTCACTTCCGCCCAGGAGCGACCGTAATCCAGCTCCATGCGAATAGCGACGGCTTCGTCATTTTCCGAAATCAGCCGAACGAGTGGATCGCTGACCATCCCGGAGGCAGCGCGGGAGAAGGATTTACTCTCTTCCCGGGCCCTTAGAAACTCGCCCAAGTCGGCCAGAATGCGTTTCTGCAAGGCCAACGCCAGCTCTGAAGGATCAGAAACTCCGGGCCAGGGCACCAGCTCACCTGGCTCGTCCGCAACGTCCAGCTTGCGCACCTGAATTTCAGTCGTTTTGCGCCGGACACCAGGTGCCATGCGCACCTGTACAACTACTTTCTGCTCTTCAGCAGAAGGATCGTCAGGCAACTCCACCAGCTCGCGGGCACGCTTGCTGAAATTTGCCAGTTCACTTTGCAGAATACCCAGTTGAGGGCTTTCCAGTGCTACACCCAGGCCGCGTTCGGCCATGTAGGTATTCACAGCTGGCCAGATCCTTCCGGGCACATCGTTCACCAGGAGCCAGGCTCTGCCATCGAGCTCTTCGATAACGTAATTTTCATCGAGGATGTCGGACGTCATGTCCGGCGGACGCGGGATATCGGACGGATACATTTTACTGGCATCGGCCGGTTTGACGTCGCGGATTGGCATGCTCTGGCTGAATCGGGAATCATCAGCCGATTCCGGCAGTTCGAGCGACTGCCCTTCTTTCGCGTTTACGTAACGCTCTGAACGGTCTTCGACCAGACTGCATCCGGAAACTGTTGCTACAAGCAACAGTCCGGACAGAACAACAACGGGTTTCAACATGAAGGTATTACCGGTTCCTTGTAGAACCTGCATCAGGTTACTCCGGGTCAGGGACGATTTCAGCAAACTCAGAGTACACCTGAGGCCTTGAGGGCATCTTCCACTTCGCTGTGGAACTTTTCACTGAGCGGTGTCAGCGGCAGGCGGATGCCTTCTCCAATCATTCCCATTCGATGCAGGGCCCACTTTACCGGAATCGGGTTTGCCTCTAGGAACAGCTTCCGGTTGAGCGGCATGAGCAACTCGTTGAGCCGCTCTGTTTCCTCACGATTGCCGGCAATCGCCGCTTCGCACAGCTGCGACATACCCTTCGGGGCAACGTTAGCGGTAACGGAGACATTGCCCTTGGCGCCGGCAAGCATCAGTTCCGCTGCTGTGGCGTCGTCGCCAGAGTAGACCGCAAGGCGCCCGCCCAGAGCATCAATCAGTTCGGCACCGCGGGGAATGTTACCGGTGGCATCTTTGATGCCGACAATATTGGGGATATCTGCCAGCCGAAGGACGGTCTCGTTGAGCATGTCGCAGGCGGTCCTGCCAGGCACGTTGTAGAGCATCTGGCTCATGCCCGGGACGGCTTCGGCAATGGCCTTGAAGTGCCGGTACAGGCCTTCCTGGGTCGGCTTGTTGTAATACGGCACCACCAACAGGCAGGCATCAGCACCAAGCTTATGGGCTTCGCTGGTCAGCTCAATGGCCTCACGGGTGCTGTTACCGCCGGTACCCGCGATAACCGGAATCCGACCGTTCACACGTTTGATGATATGACCGATAACCCGACAATGCTCTTTCGGGTCAAGCGTTGCGGATTCGCCGGTGGTACCCACAGCCACGATACCGTGCGTGCCGTTTTCGATATGAAAGTCTACCAGCTTATCCAGATCCTCCCAGTGAATTTCACCATCTGGATGCATGGGCGTGACCAGTGCGACAAGGCTACCCGTAATCATAAAAGCTCCGTCCGAATAAAACCGATATGTTAATGTTGGGCACGAACTGACACAAGGGAATTAAAGGAGATGTCATGCCATCCGTCGAGTTAAACAAACCTGTTCCGGATTTTGAAGCAGTAGCTACGGGCGATCAGACCATTCGCCTGGACGATCTCAGAGGCCGGAATGTGGTTATTTATTTTTACCCGAAAGACAACACGCCTGGCTGTACCACCGAAGGCCAGGACTTCCGGGACCGGATGAAACAGTTTGAAGAACTGGACACCGAGATTCTTGGGGTGTCGCGGGATGGCCTGAAGGCACACGAGAATTTCAGGGCAAAATACGAGTTTCCTTTCCACCTGATTTCCGACAAGGACGAGGCGTTGTGCAAGCTCTTTGATGTCATCAAACTCAAAAAGCTGTATGGCAAGGAATACATGGGGATCGACCGCAGTACCTTCCTGATCGATCAGGAAGGTGTGCTCAGAGCTGAATGGCGTGGCGTCAAGGTAAAGGGCCACGCAGACGAAGTGCTGGAGGCTGTGAAGGCGCTTTGAGCGCCTTTCAGACGTTTTCGGTATCCGGCGGGGGAAGGGAATCTTTCACCGGCCAGGCGGAAAACACAGCCTTGAGCATGGTTGCCAGCGGTATGGCAAAGAACACGCCCCACAAGCCCCAGATACCCCCGAAAAAAAGCACCGCGACGATGATAACGACTGGGTGCAGGTTGTTCACTTCCGAGAACAGCACAGGAACCAGCACATTGCCGTCCAGGGCCTGGATGATACCGTAAATCGCCATCACCCAGATAAACTGGCTGCCCCAGCCAAAGGCAAACAGCGCGATTACCGCCACGGGAATAGTCACCACGGCGGCGCCGATGTAGGGAATCACCACGCTCAAGCCAACCAGCAGAGACAGCAGCGCCGCATAGGGCATGCCGAGCAGCTTGAAGGCAATGTAGGTTGCGCCACCGACAATAAGAATTTCCAGGGCTTTGCCGCGGACATAGTTGGCACACTGCAGGTTTACCTCGCGCCAGATTGTCAGCATCATCGGGCGCTGAGGTGGAAGCATTTTGGCAATGGAGCCAAGCAGGACCTCCCGGTCTTTCAGGAAGAAAAACACCAG
The DNA here is from genome assembly GCF_002744735.1 of Marinobacter guineae. GTDB lineage: Bacteria > Pseudomonadota > Gammaproteobacteria > Pseudomonadales > Oleiphilaceae > Marinobacter > Marinobacter guineae. The sequence continues at coordinate 463,198 of NZ_KZ319339.1, forward strand.
GATGGGTACCAGCACCATGTAGATCAGTAATGCCACCAGATCCGGGATGCTGGACAGCGAAAAGGACACCAGCCATTGAGTGAACTGACCCACTTCGGTGCTGACCTGCTGGTAAACCGTACCGACAGCCTCAACTGAAATTAGATGGGGGTATTGCTCCGGCAACAACTCAAGGTAGGACTGCAGTTCGCGGATAATCCGCGGCGCCTCGCCAGCGAGCGCACTGAGCTGGGCCCAGATCAACGGCAGCAGGCCGAACAGGAAACCGACAAGCACACCAAGGAACACCAGGAACACCCCAAGGATGGAGACTGCCTCGGGAATTCCCAGCTTGTTAAGCTTGGTGACCAGCCCCTGCAGAATAAAGGCGATGATTAGCGAAGCAATGGCCGGGGCCAGCATGGCACCAAACCAGATGACGAAGACCGTTCCTGTTACCAGAATCAGGAACAGGATGACCGCTTCTTCATCCGAGAAATATTTATGCGCGAGACCGCGTAAAGTCCTGATCATTTACAACTCCGAAAAATTAGCCGCCGCACTTTATCACAAACCGGTACTGCCCGGCGGTTTCAGAGCTGCTCATCAGTGTATGCCGGGACAGCTGCAAAAACGCAGGGATATCCCTGGCAGAACCAGCATCGGTCGCAATGACCTCGAGCTCCTCGCCGGGGGACATGGTATTCAGTTCCAGTTTGGTTTTCAGCAGCGGCATGGGGCAACGCAGCCCGGAGGCATCTAGGTATCGGTCAACCATACAAACAAGGCACCATCACAGTAACAATAAGCGGATTTAACAAGCAGGCATTATGCCGACAGTGATAATGTATTGCATTACAATCCTCTTCAAGGCGGTGATCAGAACTTTTTACCGTAACCCGCTGTCAAACCGGCGATTCAGACCAAAGGCAACCGGCATTACATGATTGTTTACCAATTCCGATTTCGGGCACTCCCAGAATTACTGACTGCGGTCTCACTGGCGCTTGCGCTATTGATTATCTCCCTGCCCGCTCAGGCACAGGACAGCAGCCTGCCCAGCATTGGCGGCAGTGGCGGCGGCCTTATCGCCGGCCAGCAGGAATCAGACATCGGCCAGCAGGTAATGGTATCCATTCGTCGCTCTGCGCCGCGCATCACCGATCCCCTGGTTTATGATTATCTGAGTGCCATTACCTATCGGCTGGTGCCCTCTGCGCCACTTCAAAACCGGGACCTGACCCTCGCACTGATCGACAGCCCTGCCATCAACGCTTTTGCCGTGCCCGGAGGCATTGTCGGGGTTAACGGCGGACTATTCCTGAACGCGGCAACTGAACAGCAGTTTGCGTCTGTACTGGCCCACGAACTCGCCCACCTCAGTCAGCGGCATTTCGCCAGGCGCATGGAGCAGCAGGAAGCCAGCGCACCCCTGACGCTGGCGGGGATGATTGCCGGCATCGTGCTCTCGGCTGTCACCCAATCGGACATAGGATTTGCAGCCATTGCCGGAACCCAGGCGCTGGCGGTGCAGAATATGCTGGCCTACAGCCGGGCCCACGAACAGGAAGCAGACCGGGTTGGCCTGGACATTCTGGCCACCGCCGGAATGGATCCAAGAGGCATGCCGGAAATGTTCGAAATCATGATGCGGCAGAATCGAATGCAGGGAAACCGACTGCCCGAGTACCTGTCCACACACCCCTTGACTCAAAGTCGTGTCGCAGACACCCGAAACCGGGCTGAACAATACCCGGATGAAGAAATACGGGACGGGCAGGAATACCACCTGATTCGAAGCCGCCTGCAGGTTCACTACGCGCCGTCACCGGATGTCGCCGTCGAAACCTTCGAAGCCTACCTTGATAAGCCGGACGTTCAGCGAAATGAGGCCATCCGGTATGGCTTGTCGGTTGCCTACCTGGAAGCAAGACAATACGAAAAAGCCGCCAACATCCTGAGCGAGCTTCTGACGACGAATCCGGGACGGATTACTTTCCAGGTTTCACTGGCAGAGGTTCGGCTTGCCCAGAACCGGCCAGACGACGCCAGGGCAATCCTCATGGATGCGCTGGCAAGAAATCCGGGCAATTATCCTATTACCTACACCCTCGCCCAGACGGAAATTGCCGACGGCAATGGCACCGTGGCAGCCGAGTACCTCAAGCAACTTACCCGCACATGGCCCAGCCAGGAACACCTCTGGCTCAAGCTCGCAGAGGCTGAGGGCATGGCACGGAACATTGTGGGAGTGCACAGGGCGCGCGCCGAATACGACGTCTTGATGGGCGATCTGGAGTCCGCTCAGCGGCAACTCAGACAGGCTCAGGAGAAATTGCCCGCCGGAGCACCCCAGCGGCAGATCGTGACGGAGCGTCTCGCAGAAATCACCAGCCGGTTGACCGCCAGGGCCAACAGCTGATCAGGCGTTACCGGCAGCTTTCAGATTCATGTTGGCGGTGAAGTCGAGCATGCGCTGCAGCGGCTTCAACGCACGCTCTCTGAGCGCCGGGCCCACATGAACTTCCTGATCGCCCTGCTCCAGTACGTGCAACAGGTTTTCCAGACCGTTCATCGCCATCCACGGACAATGGGCACAGCTGCGACAGGTAGCGCCATTGCCAGCCGTTGGCGCTTCAATCAGGGTCTTGTTTGGTGCCAGTTGCTGCATCTTGTAAAAGATGCCGTTATCGGTGGCAACTATGAACTTCTCGTTTGGCAGTGTCTGGACCGCATGGATCAACTGGGACGTTGAACCCACCACGTCGGCCATTTCCACCACTGCATCCGGTGACTCCGGGTGCACCAGTACTGCTGCGTCCGGATAAAGCGCCTTGAGATCTTCCAGGCCACGGTACTTGAATTCCTCATGGACGATACAGGAGCCATCCCAGAGCAACATGTCGGCGCCTGTGGTCTTCTGCACATAATGTCCCAGGTGTTTGTCCGGTGCCCACAGAATCTTTTCACCGCGGGCATCGAGGTCCTCAACGATGGCCTGGGCACAGCTTGAGGTAACCACCCAGTCCGCCCTCGCCTTGACCGCAGCAGATGTGTTGGCATAAACCACCACGGTGCGATCCGGATGCTGGTCACAGAACTCCGAGAACTCATCTTCCGGACAACCGACGTCCAGAGAGCAAGTCGCCTCAAGCGTAGGCATCAGCACACGCTTCTCCGGATTCAGAATCTTGGCGGTCTCCCCCATAAAGCGAACACCTGCCACCACTACCGTCGACGCCGGATGCTGATTACCAAACCGGGCCATTTCCAGGGAATCGGCAACACAGCCGCCGGTCTCTTCGGCGAGGCGCTGAATGTCCGGGTCCGTGTAGTAATGTGCCACAAGCACCGCGTCCTGAGTTTTCAGGGCGGACTTGATGCGGGCCTCCAGGTCAGCCTTTTCGCTGGCGCTGAGCGGCTTCGGCTCGGCGGCATGGGCCAGGTGTTCCTGGACAAGGATACGGTCTTCAGCGTGTGTCATTCCGGCATCTCTGTGTTGCGTTAACGGGGGAAGTATAACATCTCAAACCCCACTTTAATGATTCTGAAACAGGGGCAGCACAAACTCGAGGTGGCTTTTCCTGTTCCCTGCTTACCTAGGTAAGAACGTACACGCAAAAAAAAAGAGCCCGAAGGCTCTTTTTTTCACAAAAACCCGGAGGCTTCTGTTATTTGGTGGGTCGTGAAGGATTCGAACCTTCGACCAATTGGTTAAAAGCCAACTGCTCTACCAACTGAGCTAACGACCCATGACTGCCGATTAAAGCCTTTGGCCTCAATCCATACCGAACGATTCAGCCCACCCGGTATTTCGTAATTGGTGGGTCGTGAAGGATTCGAACCTTCGACCAATTGGTTAAAAGCCAACTGCTCTACCAACTGAGCTAACGACCCAAACGAGGCGCATATAGTAATGATTTTTGGCCGCTGATCAACCCCTTTTTTTCAGGTTTCTCAACATTTTTCCCGTACCGGGGCCTCAGACGTTTCAGGACTCAAGATACTTCTTTGCCAGGTCCGCGGCGCTACTGGCGGGGTAATCTTCGATCACCATTTTCATACGGCGCTGCGCTTCCGCCTTTTCACCCAGGCGATCATGAGTCACGCCGAGCTTGTAAAGCGCATCCGGTGCTTTCCGATGATCAGAAAAACGGGTCGCCACAATGGTAAATGCCTGCTTCGCCTGTTCCAGCTGCGGCTTGACCAGATAAACCTCGCCCAGCCAATAATAGGCGTTTACGGTAAGGTCGCCTTCCGGATACTGATCAATAAACTCGTAAATCCGGCTGATGGCCTCATCATATTTTTTCTGGTTACGGATAAGATCCTGAATCTGTTCGTAGGCCTTGCGCTCTTCGGGACCGGGCTGGCGATATTCCTTGACTGCCGGTGCCGAGCTGGACGCGGCCGAATTCGAGCCTGCCGAGGTCTCAGGAGCTGGTTGCGAAGCCAACTTCTCTGACAGGTCCAGGATACGCTGATCCAGGTCGATATACCGGTCGCGCCCTTGTTCCTGCAGGCGGTTAATCAGATGCCGTTGCTCCTCTACTTCACCCTGGAGCCGCCTGACTTCACCCTGAAGCTGCTGGATCATGTAGAACAGCTCAGCCGTAGCCTGGCTGCTATTGCCACTACGCTGAGCATCCTGAGCTGATTGCGCCAGCGCTGACCCCGCCTGCCCGAAGGCAAGCGGGAGCAACACTGTCGCCATGAGTGTTTTTCTCATGGACCTTCCTGTGTGTTTACTCAAATACGAGTTCCACGCGACGGTTCTGGGCCCATGCACTCTCACTGGAACCCATCACTGCCGGCTTCTCTTCGCCATAGCTTACGGTCTCAAGCTGGCCGCGTGAAGCACCATTCACAATCAGGAAGCGCTGTACTGCGTTGGCACGACGCTCACCGAGGGCCAGGTTGTATTCCTTGCTGCCGCGCTCGTCGGCGTGGCCTTCGAGCCGAACATTCTGGCCCGGATTGTTGGCCAGGTAACGGGCATGGGCCACCAGAACGTCACGGGCTTCCGGCTTGATTTCCGCGGTATCGAAATCGAAATAGAAGACGGTCACTTCACGCAGCGCTGCCTGCTCGGCCTGTTCACGGGCCGCCATGCGCTCTTCTTCTGTCATTGCAGAGGAGGAAACGCCACCCTGGTCATCACCGCCATAGACCGTAGAGCCGCCTTCCTGATCCACAGCCCCTACGTCTGAGCCGTACTCGCCGTCTTCCGTGGGTCCGCCGGTCGAGCTACAGCCGGCAACAAGGCCTACGGAGAGTAAAAGTGCAAATGCCTTGGATTGAGCTGAAAACTTCATAATCTTTTCCTTTCAGTTGATTGACGTTATTTCCTGAACAATTACCGAAGCCAGTCGAGCTGCGGCAATCAGCGAACCAGAGGTCCCCAGACCGGATCCCGAACCTCTCCCTCAGAACCCGGAAGACTGTATGCCGCCCCACCATCCGACGATATGACGGTAAGCACGCTGGTGCCATTCTGGTCGGTTGCATAGATCAGCATCCTTCCATTAGGAGCAACACTTGGAGATTCATCAGACTCTGTCCGGGTGAGAATGGTTTCCTCCCCGGTTTCAAGATCTGTACGGGCAATGTGAAACGCACTGCCCCTTTGATGTACGTAATAGACAAATTCTCCTTTGCTACCGGCCCGGGGGCGTGCGTTGTAACGGCTGCCAAAGGTAATGCGCCGGGGCTCAGCACCGGGCTCTGCCATGTAATAGATCTGGGGGCCACCCGAACGGTCGGAAGTAAAGAAAATCCCTTCGCCCCTGGCGTCCCAGTTCGCTTCGGTATCGATCGCCCAATGATTGGTCAGCTTGGTCAGCTGACTGGTGTCCAGATCCATTCGGTAAATCTCGGCATTACCGTCCTTGGAAAGCGTCATCAACAGCGACCTGCCATCATCGGACCAGGCGGGCGCAGAGTTGAGCCCGGGGAAATCCGCAACCTTGCTACGTTTGCCCGTAGCAAGTTCATGCACGAATATCACCGGCTTTCCGGTTTCAAAGGAGACATAAGCCAGTCTCTTACCATCCGGCGACCAGGCCGGCGACAGGATCGGTTCCTGGCTTTCCAGCCGGATGCGTGCCCGCTTGCCATCGACATCGCTTACCTGCAAACGGTAACGCGGCTTGCCATTGGCGGAATCCAGGGTCACAAAGGCGAGCTGGGTCGAAAATACCCCGGGCACGCCGGTAATGGACTCGTAGACCTTGTCGCTGATGTGGTGCGCCAGGGAGCGCATATTGGAGGCAGGCGCTGCCGCCGTTTCCCCGAGAATGCGCTCCTCACGGTTGACGTCAAAAAGTTCGTAGCGGGCCTGAACCCGATCTCCACTGCGTGTCAGCGACCCCACCAGAACATAACGCTGCCCCAGCAGCCGCCAGTCCCGGAAATACACTTCCTCACGTCTGGATGGCAGGCTCAGCATTTTTTCAGGCGGGAGTGTGCGGAACTCTCCACTCATGGCGAGGTCCGCCTGCACGATGCTGGCAACTGTGTCGCCTGCCGGCATCTGACCGGATTCGGCGAACGGAACGACTGACACAGGTATGGCGGAATCTGCGCCTTCGGTGATCCGGATCAACAGTTCCGCGCGCACACCGGTAACCATCACGAATACAAGAGTGATGGCTGTCAAGAGTGTTTTTGACGGTTTGTACCAAATCCGCTGTGTCATGGTGTTATCCGTATCCTTATCTCAACCTGCGAGGGTTGAATTCAATCGTAAACTGCCGGAAATAACGTTCAAACGTATCCCGGTCGTCTGGTATCGGGTAACGGCTCAGGGAGCGCACCGCGCCAAGGGCTGAATTATCAAAGGCGGTATTACCACTGCTACTGACCAGCTTAACACTTGCCAGCTCGCCCGTTGGTAACAGGGTAATCTGAAGCCGTGCTGTCATGTCCTCGGTCGCCGAGGAGGGCGGATACCAGGCCTGGCTCAGCCTTTCCCGGATCAGTTGCTGATATTTCTCACTTTCCGACAGCATCTGCGCCTCTCTGGCCTTTGCGGCAGCAGCCTCCCGTTGGCGACGGGCTTCCTCTTCAAGGGCCTGGCGAGCAGCATCCGCCTGGGCTTCCAGCTGCTGTTCACGGAGTTTTCGCTCTGCCTCAAGACGCTTTTGTTCAGCTTCCTGGCGCGCCAGTTCTTCCTGCCGCTTGCGCTCCGCTTCTTCCCGCTTTCTCTGCTCTTCCTGCCGGCGTTTTTCTTCTTCAGCTTTTTTTCTGGCCTCTTCCTGCCGGCGCTTTTCTTCCTCGGCTTTCTGACGTTCACGTTCTTTGGCTTCAGCCTCGGCCATTTGCCGGGCGGCTTCCTCTTCACGAGCCTTGCGGGCTTGCCGTTCCTTCGCCTCGGCTTCCTGTCGCTCCCGTTCCTTTTGCTGCTGGAGCTTTTTCTGTTCTTCCTCACGCTTCTGCTCGGCGATACGTCGCGCTTCCTCTTCCTGACGACGCCGCTCTGCTTCTGCCTGCTGGCGCTGTTCCTCAGCCTTGCGTTCTTCATCACGTTTTTGCTGATCCACAGGATCCACCACCGGGCTTGGCTCAGGCTCCTGCTGCGTGATCAATCGGGCCGCTATGCTCCGGGGCGGCGGTTCGTGTTTCGGCGAGGTCCAGGACCAGCCCGCCAGCGCAATGCCCAGGATCAGCACATGGAGCGTTACTGAAAGCACCACTGGCGACTTCCAGGGCGGCACTCCGGTAGTGGTTACTTCGCGCTGGTTATCTCTCACAACACTCCTGCCTGCACCGGTGTCACTTGTCGTCCCGGGGTGATTCAGTAATCAGGCCAATACTGCTGGCGCCCGCACCTTGCAATTCCGCCATCAGTCGCACAACCGTACCGTAGTCCACGTATTCATCGCCACGGACCAGAATTTCACTGGAGGAGCGTTGGGACAGAATCTTGACGATCTGCTCCCGAACTTCGGCCAGCGACATTGGATCACTGCCCTTGTCGCCCACTTCAACATAGTAGGCACCGTTGGCGTCCACCGAAACGATCACCGACTCAACGTCTTTGTCCGCCTGAATCGGATCAGCAGTGGTCTCTGGCAGATCCACCTTGACGCCCTGAGTCAGCATCGGCGCGGTAACCATAAAAATGATCAGCAGCACCAGCATCACGTCGATATACGGAACCACGTTGATTTCCGACATTGGCTTTCGCCGCTGTTCCGGCATCATTCCCATGCCTTTCATAAGCTATCGCTCCTGCCCTGACTCCTGCCCGTAAAAGGTGTGGCCATCACGCGGCGCCCTTGTCAGTCTGGTGAACGCGGCGATGAAGAATACTGGAGAACTCATCCGCAAAGGTGTCATAGTTCTTGAGCAACGCATCGGACATGGCCGCGAAGCGGTTATAGGCGATAACCGCCGGAATTGCTGCAAACAGACCCATAGCGGTTGCAATCAAGGCTTCAGAAATACCCGGGGCGACGGTTGCCAGAGTCGCCTGCTGCACCTGGGCCAGACCGCGAAATGAATTCATGATGCCCCAAACGGTCCCGAACAAGCCGACATAGGGGCTTGTTGAACCGACCGTTGCCAAAAACGGAAGATGGGCCTCCAGGCGTTCCTGCTCGCGGGAGAAGGCAACACGCATGGCCCGCTGCGTGCCTTCCATCACCGCATCGGCATCCCGGCTTTGCTGACGCAGCCGGGAGAATTCCTTGAAGCCAGCCCGGAACAGGGCCTCCATACCGGAAAATGGCGTCGGTTCGGCATTTACCTCCCGGTACAGCTGACCGAGATCCATGCCGGACCAGAAACGTTCTTCAAACGCCAGCTGCGCCCGTTTGGCTTTTCGGAACACCTGAATACGCTGGAAAATCAGCGCCCATGACATGATGGATGCCAGGGCCAGCAAAAGCATGACCAACTGCACCAATACACCGGCGTTTGCAATCAGGTACCAGACTGATAGTTCTGAATCCACCTCTTACTCCTGGCTCATTCTGTTTGTCGTTTCAGGAGGCTGGACATTCCTGGCCAGCAATTCCTGCATATTGTTCGGCAGGCGACGGGGCCGGCCTGTGTCCAGGGCGACACAGGCAACCCGCACTTCGCCGTCGCAGAGCAGTTTCCTGTCCGCAGCACGACTGACCCTCTGCCTGAAGTCCATCCACACCCTGCCGAAAGCCACTGGCTCAGCAGTTACAAGTAACTCATCGTCGAGCTTCGCCGCCACAGAATAGTGGATTGAAAGCCTCTGCACGACATAGCTGATATTGTCGGCAAGCCCCGCTCTCAGACCGACGCCACAACTGCGTACCCACTCGGTCCGGGCCCGCTCCATGTAATGAAGGTATTTGGCATGGAATACAATGCCGCCGGCGTCCGTATCTTCAATATAGACCCGGACCGGCAACTCAAAACCTGCTTCTACTGCCTGATCAGCCAAAAAGATCGTCCTCCCTGCCCGATTTCGGCGGAATAACCCCGAAATGCTGGTAGGCACTGGAGGTAACCATTCGGCCTCTCGGCGTACGCAACATGTAGCCCTGCTGGATCAGGAAGGGCTCAAGCACATCTTCGATCGTGCCCCTTTCCTCACTGATGGCTGCGGCAAGACTCTCAACGCCCACCGGACCACCATCAAACTTTTCAATCATTGCCAGCAGCAACCGGCGGTCCATATGGTCGAAGCCCTGATTATCAACCTTCAGCATGTTCAGGGCCTGATCAGCGATGTCAGAGGTGATACGGCCATCCGCGCGGACTTCGGCATAATCACGGACCCGGCGCAACAAACGGTTGGCGATCCGTGGCGTCCCCCGTGACCGGCGGGCGATCTCGAACGCACCGGCCTCATCCAAAGAAACGGAAGACAGCCGCGCGGACCGGATGATAATGCTGGTGAGATCTTCTGTGTTGTAGAACTCGAGACGCTGAACAATGCCAAAGCGATCCCGCAACGGGGAGGTCAGCAAACCGGCGCGGGTGGTGGCACCTACCAGCGTGAACGGCGGTAGATCCAGCTTGATTGAACGGGCAGCGGGGCCTTCACCGATCATGATATCCAGCTGGTAATCTTCCATGGCCGGATACAGCACTTCTTCCACGGCTGCGCTGAGGCGATGGATCTCGTCAATAAAGAGAACGTCGCCTTCCTCAAGATTGGTCAGCATCGCCGCCAGATCGCCAGCCTTCTCAAGAACCGGGCCCGAGGTTGTCTTGATAGACACCCCCATCTCGTTGGCAATGATATTGGCAAGGGTGGTTTTACCAAGACCGGGTGGGCCGAAAATCAGCACATGATCCAGAGCTTCCTGGCGTCCACGGGCAGCTGAAATGAAAATATCCATCTGCTCACGGACCGTCGGCTGACCAACATATTCGGCCAGCAAGGTCGGGCGAATAGCTCTATCATGCACTTCTTCATATTCACCGGCCCGGGCCGAAATCAACCGGTCGGATTCGATCATGGCATCACCCATAGTGTGGGAATCAACATCGTGCCTCGCCTTCTACCCGTTGCTCCAGGCTGCCCCAATTGTACAAAGGGGTTTGGAGGTGTCACGTTACGCTCTCTACAGGTTCACGACAGGTGGCAGTGATCAGGCCGGTATCATATTGCGAAGGGACAGCCGGATCAGGGTCTCACTGGTCATACCTTCCTCTGCCACCTTGCTAATGGCCTTCGCCGCTTCCTGGGGCTTGTACCCGAGCGCAATCAGCGCAGCTTCCGCCTCCTCTGTCGCCGCCGGCCCAACAGGCGCCGCATGTCCAGCCATCTGACCCAATCCTGTCGCATCAGGCGACGTTGGCACGAATTGCCCTTCAAGTTGCCCTATCCGGTCGGTCATTTCAATAAGCAGGCGCTCGGCCGTCTTTTTTCCGACCCCGGGCAGTTTGACCAACGAGGCCAGGTCCCGGTTCTCTATGCAGCGGATAAACTGCCTGGCATCGAGGCCGGAAAGGATGCCCACCGCCAGTTTTGGTCCCACGCCATTAACCTTGATCAACAGGCGAAACAAATTTCGGTCCAGCCGAAAGGCAAAGCCGTAGAGACTCTGGGCGTCTTCGCGGACTGCAAAATGGGTGTGGAGGATCACTTCGTCGCCGGTTTCGGGTAAGTGGAAGAAGGTGGTGTAGGGAATGTCAATTTCGTAGCCAAGGCCGGCGCACTCTACCAGCGCCTGGCCCGGAGCCTTTTCAACCAGAATACCTCGGATACGACCAATCAAGGGGCATCTCCTGTGGCTCTTGTGAGCTGTTTACTGTTGTCGCACGCGACCGCTTCGAACCTTACCGGCGCCATTGGCCACCCGCAGGATGCTCTGACTCATGTGGGCATGACACATCGCAATTGCCAGGGCATCGGCCGCGTCCGCCTGAGGTTTGCGTGAAAGTGAAAGCAGCACCTGTACCATGTGCTGGACCTGAGACTTGTCTGCCCCACCCTTGCCGACAACTGCCTGCTTGACCTGCCGGGCGGAATACTCGTGAACCGCTAGCCCGCTGTTGGCGGCACTGACGATAGCCGCACCCCTGGCCTGGCCGAGTTTCAGGGCCGAATCGGGATTGCGCGCCATGAACACCTGTTCAATGGCAAATTCTTCCGGACGATACTCGCCGATCAGCGTGGCCAGACTCTGAAAAATGGTCTGCAGACGCTCGGCCATGGGCTTCTCGCCCACGCGAATGCAGCCACTGTCGATGTATTCGATGTGCCGACCTTCGACACGGATGACGCCGTAACCGGTAATTCTCGATCCCGGATCAACGCCCAGAATTATCGCCACATCAATGCCTCTGTCTGGTTACAGCGACGCCATCGACCACCCGGGCGCAGCGCGACGGCCCTGGCCCGGTGCTCACGACTTACTCCTCTGCCTCGCCTGCTTCAGCCTTGTTGCCTTCCACAGGTTTTGCCGACTTGCGCAGGCGGATGTGCAGCTCGCGCAGCTGCTTCTCGTCCACTTCGCCCGGCGCCTGGGTCATCAGGCAGGTAGCGCTCTGGGTTTTCGGGAAGGCAATCACATCGCGAATAGACGTGGCACCGGTCATCAGCATCACCAGGCGATCCAGGCCAAACGCCAGGCCGCCATGGGGCGGGCAACCGAACTTCAAGGCGTCGAGCAGGAAGCCGAACTTGGCCCGAGCCTCTTCTTCGCCGATACCCAGGATGCGGAACACGGTTTCCTGCATCTTTTCGTCATGGATACGGATCGACCCGCCACCCAACTCGGTACCGTTCAGGACCATGTCGTAGGCGCGGGACAATGCGTTTGCCGGATCTGCCGCCAGGTCTTCCGGGCTGCAGGACGGCGCGGTGAACGGGTGGTGAATCGCGGTCAGGCCGCCATCCGGCGTTTCCTCGAACATCGGGAAATCCACCACCCACAGCGGCGCCCAATCACAGGTCAGCATGTTCAGATCGTGACCGACCTTGATACGCAGCGCACCCAAAGCTTCGTTGACCACGGTTGTCCTGTCGGCACCGAAAAAGACGATGTCGCCGTCTTCTGCGCCCACGCGCTCCATGATCGCCAGGGCCACATCGTCGCCCAGGAACTTGATGATCGGAGACTGCAGGCCTTCAACACCCTTGGCCAGCTCGTTGACCTTGATGTAGGCGAGGCCCCTGGCACCGTAGATACCGACAAACCTGGTGTAATCATCGATCTGCTTACGGGTCAGCGCGCCACCTTTCGGAACTCGCAGTGCCGCCACACGGCCTTTGGGATCCTTGGCGGGGCCAGCGAAGACCTTGAAGTCCACACCTGCCACCAGATCACCCACATCCAGCAGTTCCAGCGGGATACGCAGGTCCGGCTTGTCACTGCCGTAACGCTGCATGGCTTCGGCATACGGCATCTGCGGGAATGACGGCAGCTCTACGTTCAGCACGTCCTTGAACAGGGAGCGGATCATGTCTTCGTTCAGACCCATCAGGATCTCTTCATCGATGAAAGAAGCCTCGATGTCTACCTGGGTAAATTCCGGTTGACGGTCGGCACGCAGGTCTTCATCCCGGAAGCACTTGGCGATCTGGTAGTAACGATCGACACCAGACACCATCAGCAGCTGTTTGAATAGCTGGGGCGACTGGGGCAACGCAAAGAAGGAACCTTCGTGGGTACGGCTGGGCACCAGGTAATCCCGGGCGCCTTCCGGCGTGGCACGGGTCAGGATGGGGGTTTCCACATCCATGAAGCCGTTGCTGTCCAGGTAGTTACGGATATAGCTGCTCACCCGGGAACGGAAACGCAAACGATTGATCATCTCCGGACGGCGCAGGTCCACATACCGGTAACGCAGGCGAACGTCCTCGCCCACGTCGACGTGTTCGTCCAACGGGAACGGCGGTGTCGCAGCGGCGTTCAGAATGCTGACTTCCTTGCCCAGCAGCTCAACCTGCCCGGTGGGCATGTTGCTGTTCTCGGTTCCCGCAGGGCGACGACGCACCCGACCGGTGACTTTGATAACGAACTCACTACGCACCTTTTCCGCCAGTGCAAAGCTTTCGGGAGTATCCGGGTCGACGACCACCTGAGAAATACCATCCCGATCCCGCAGATCCAGGAAGATAACCCCACCGTGGTCACGGCGACGGTGGACCCATCCGCAAAGTGTGACTTCCTGATCGATGTGGGATTCATTGATCCCACCGCAATAATGACTGCGCATACCGGTTCCCGTTCCGTTTAATGTGTTCAAATTTGGTGCTTTAAGTGCCGCACCGGATGTGGTGGGCTTTTCCGAAACACGCTGTGAATACGTCCATGTACGCTCTGCTCCGCCATCCATGGCTCCGCAAGGTTTCGGAAAAGCCCACCACACCCGGCGCTACGCTGTTCGTGCCCGCTCAAAAAATGTTGCGACCATAGCGGAAAAGGCGCCCATTATAAACACAATGGCGCTGAAAATCAGGCGTCCTGGAACGCAAATCACGTGGCCGGATGACTGAAGGTTAACAGCCAGCTAGAATGCTCCTTTTTCTACCACCAGAGGGAGTCTGAACTTGGCCACCAGAGCGGAGCAGAAACTGAAAACACGGCGTGCCCTGATGGATGCAGCCCTGGCTCAGTTAAGTGCCGATCGGGGCTTTGGCAGTCTCAGTCTCAGGGAGGTTGCCCGAGAGGCCGGTATTGCACCTACGTCGTTCTATCGACATTTCTCGGAACTGGACGAACTTGGGCTGGCGCTGGTGGATGAAGGAGGCGTTGCCCTGCGGCAGTTGATGCGGCAGGCGCGCAAACGGATCGCCCGGGACGGTGGCAGCGCCATTGTGACGTCCGTGGAAACCTTTATGGAGTATCTGGGTAACAACGCGAACCTTTTCAGGCTCATGCTGCGTGAGCGTACGGGCGTTTCCACGACGTTTCGAACAGCGGTGAAAGCGGAAATCGACCACTTCGTGACCGAACTGGCGGATGATCTTCGGCGGATCGCGGAGGAACAGAACAAGCCGCTCTCTGAGGCGAAACTGGTGGCCGAGGCGATGGTGACGCTGGTGTTCAATCAGGGTGCGGAGGCGCTGGATGCGACTCCGAAGGAGCGAGAGGAACTCAAGGTCAAGCTGAAAACGGAGCTACGGATGATTCTGGTCGGTTCCCAGACGCTGGCAAAATACCAGTCTCGCTCAGGACGCTAGACCCCCGACTGGAGCTGCTCGAGTACCGGAGCAAGCCCTTTCCGGACCTGTTCCAGCTCCAGATCGGTATAGGGCACCGGTGCCTGTTTACCCCACACCGGGCCCGGCCAGGCCGGGTCTCCCTCGAAACGCACGATATGATGCAGGTGCAGCTGGGGCACCATATTTCCCAGGGCGGCGACGTTCATCTTGTCGCCCTCGAACACGTCCATCATAGCCTGGCTGAGCGCCGAGGACTCCCGCAAAAGTTGATGCTGCTGGTCTGCCGACAGCTGATAGATCTCCCGGACTCCGACAACGGCCGGCACCAGTAGCACCCAGGGCCAGGTGCTGTCGTTCATCAACCGGATCTCACACAACGGGCTGGCGCCGAGGCCGATGGTGTCGGCGCTCAGACGGTGGTGCAACTGGAAATCCGCGGGCATGGTCATGATCGCTCCCCAATATTACTGCGAATGGAACTGGGTACGGCCACGACCGATGGCGTAGTAGATCAGCCCGTAACGCTCCAGCATTTCCGGCTCGTAGAGGTTGCGGCCATCAAACACCACAGGCTCACGGATCGTGGCTGCAATGGATTCGAAATCTGGCGAGCGAAATTCTTTCCACTCGGTACAAATTGCCAGCACATCCGCGCCCTTGAGCGCCTGCTCCTTGGTGCCGCACAGGGTCAGGCCCGACTGGTCTCCGTAGATTCGCTGGGTCTCTTCCATGGCCTCGGGATCAAACGCCTGAACGACCGCCCCGGCTTTCCAGAGGTCTTCCATCAGGGTTCGGGATGACGCCTCACGCATGTCGTCGGTGTTGGGCTTGAAGGCCAGGCCCCAGAGCGCCACGACCTTGCCCTTCAGGTCGCCCCCGAAATAATGGCTGATCTTGTCGAACAGGACGTGCTTCTGGGCGTAGTTTACCGCCTCCACCGCATTCAATAGTGGCGCGTCATAGCCACAGTCACTGGCCGTCCGGGCCAGCGCCTGAACATCTTTCGGGAAGCAGGAACCACCATAACCGCAACCCGGATAGATGAAGTGGTAACCAATCCGGGGATCGGAACCGATACCGCGCCGGACGGCCTCAATATCCGCCCCTAGCCGCTCGGCCAGGTTGGCTATTTCGTTCATGAAACTGATCTTGGTGGCCAGCATCGAGTTGGCCGCGTATTTGGTCAGCTCCGCGGACCTCAGGTCCATGAAGATCATCCGGTCGTGGCTGCGGTTGAACGGGTAATAGACTTCCCGCAGGAGTTCCGCGGCGCGCTCGCTATCGGTACCTACAACGATCCTGTCCGGCTTCATGAAATCATTGATGGCCGCCCCTTCCTTGAGGAATTCCGGATTGGAGACCACATCAAAGTCCAGCTCCAGACCTCGGTGGTCAAGCTGTGCCCGAACAGCAGCTCTGACCTTGTCGCCCGTTCCCACCGGCACAGTGGACTTGTCGACCACCACTTTGTAGTCGTCCATGTACTCGCCGATCGACCGGGCAACGGCGGTCACGTACTGAAGATCGGCAGAGCCGTCCTCATCCGGGGGTGTGCCTACGGCAATAAACTGGAGGGTACCGTGCCGAACCGCTTCTTCGGCGTTCGTGGTAAACGAAAGACGCCCCGCCTCGACTGTATGCTTTACGATGTTCTCGAGGCCCGGCTCATAGATGGGAATCTGGCCATTCTTCAGCTTTGCGATCTTGCCCTGATCAACATCCATGCATAGGACGTTGTGACCAACATCTGCCAGACACGCCCCGGTTACCAAGCCTACGTAACCGGTGCCAAAAATCGTAATTCTCATCCGTTAAATCCCGATGCAAATACAAGAAAGTTATTGGGTGTTGTCGGCCTTTTTCTTCTGCCAGATCGCTTCCCAGGCCAGAGCCGTACCCACAATGGTGTCCAGATCATCGTAATCAGGCTGCCAGCCCAGGGTTTGCCTGATCAGCGTGTTATCCGCCATCAGCGCAGCCGGGTCGCCCGCCCGCCGGCCGGCTTCGGTAACCGGAAAATCGACGCCGGACTTTTCCTTCACAACATCAATCACTTCCCGAACCGTAAACCCACGACCATAACCGCAATTCATGACCTTCGAATGACCGCCGTCCGCCATGTAATCCAGTGCCATCACGTGAGCCTTGGCCAGATCTTCCACGTGGATGTAATCCCGGATACAGGTACCGTCACGGGTGTCGTAGTCAGTACCGAAGACGCTCATGCCCTCTCTCTGGCCAGTAACACATTCACAGGCCACCTTGATCAGATGGGTCGCCTCGGGCGTGGCCTGACCGAGCAGTCCGTCAGGATTGGCACCGGCCACGTTGAAATAACGCAAAATGACGTAATTGAGGCTGGAGGCGGCGGCCAGATCCATGATCATCCGCTCGCTCATCATCTTGGAGGCACCATACGGATTGATGGGCGCCAGCGGCAGATCCTCGGTCAGCACCGTCTGCTCCGGCATGCCATAAACGGCTGCGGTGGAGGAAAACACCATGTAGGGCACGCCGTGTTTCTCGACGGCTTTGAGGAGGTTCAGGGTGTTGCGGGTGTTATTGCTGTAATACTTCAGGGGATTGGCGACGGACTCCGGCACGACGATATTGGCAGCGAAATGAAGAACCGCTTCAAACCGGTGGCGGGAGAACAGGTCCTCGATCGCCGTCTCATCCGCCAGATCCCCGACCACCAGTTCACCAGCCGTTACCGCCCAGCGATACCCGGTGGACAGGTTATCGAAAACCACAATATCGTGACCGGCCTGGCCCAGCTGGCGAACCACATGACTGCCAATATACCCGGCTCCGCCGGTAACGAGGACTTTCATAGGCGAGAACTACTCCTTCCCTGAAGGTTGTTTGCGAAGACGCCGGATCTCTGCCCGCCGTTGACTGAAAAACTCACTGATTATCTGACTGCACTGGCCTGCCAGAACACCGCCGACCGCCTTCACATCCCAGTTAAGATGAGGCTCTTCCAGCGTCCGCCGTGATGATTGCACTGCGCCGGCCTTGGGCTCGACAGCACCGTATACCAGCCGGCTGATCCGACCATGAACTATTGCGCCCACACACATGGTACAGGGCTCCAGAGTAACGTAAAGCGTGGCACCGGACAGCCGGTAATTGCCAACCCGGGCGGCGGCATCCCGCAAAGCCCGTATCTCGGCATGGGCGGTCGGATCGCAACCGGAAATCGGCGCATTGAAGCCCGCGCCGATTTCCCTGCCCTCAAGCACCACCACGGCTCCTACAGGCACTTCACCTTTTGCTGCGGCCTGGGATGCCAGTTGTAGTGCCCGATTCATCCAGTATTCGTCAGTCGCTTTTGACTCAGACATTAAACCTAGTAATCCGTCGACTATTCTCAATCGTCGCTTTTCGACAAAGCCCAGAACAGGCAACGGGAGGATAGCGCCGGTGTTTCCGGATTTCCACTGGATTGCAGGATGAAAGGTCTCAATCAGTATACTATTTCCCCAACCACAGCGACCCCACCGATAAAACCAGCATAACGGCAAAGACAATATTGGTAGCACGCCCGATCATGGGATTTCGCAGGAACTTTGAAAAAGTAGCGCCAAAGGCAAGCCAGATCACGCTAAAGACGAGAATGACCACGGTTAGCGCCAACAATTTGCAGGTTGTGTCGACAATCAGGTTGTCAGGCGCAATAGAGTGACTCGAATAAACCGCGCCAATTGCGGCAAAGGCCTTCGGATTGGCAATTGCGAGACTGAACCCGGGTAAAAACGCTGGCGCATTTTCAGACGTTGCTGCGACTTGGCCTACGGGCGCCGTTGCAATTTTCACAGCAAGGTAAAGAATATAAACCCCAGCTATACCTGAGAGAATGGCAAGTAATATTGGCTGAGCAAGCACAAGGGTCGTAACACCTGTTGCTATCATGAGCAGAACGACCATCGTTCCCACAATGATTCCAAACATGTAGGGCAGACCTACCCGAAAACCAAAAGCGGAACCAAGACCCGCAAGGCTAAGTGTCGCAGGACCTGGGCTTCCCATCAGGGGAAGCGCCGCTAGCCACAAGAACAGCAGATTATCCGCCATATGCCAAACCCTCTCGGGGTGCCGGACGTTCCCGCACCAGCAGGTGTGCAATTGCGGAAAACACCCCTAATGCGATGGCGAGATACCAGACCTGATCGTAACTGGCGAAGCGATCGAAGAAAACACCGCCAAGCCAAACCCCAAAGAACCCTCCAAGCTGATGGCTCAGAAAAACAAAACCACCGGCCAGGATGATCG
The DNA here is from genome assembly GCF_002744735.1 of Marinobacter guineae. Lineage (GTDB taxonomy): Bacteria > Pseudomonadota > Gammaproteobacteria > Pseudomonadales > Oleiphilaceae > Marinobacter > Marinobacter guineae. The sequence goes on from NZ_KZ319339.1 coordinate 482,054, forward strand.
GTATCATCCCATGATTGTTACTCGCGCCAGTGGTTGTTTTGGTCGTCACTACTATTCTGCCCTTTTATCCCTAAACCAATGCCAAGGCATGCATCTGACCTTAAACCGGAGGCACGCTGCAATGGAATTGACGCGGATATTAGCAACGATTTAAACTTTTTAAAATCGAATATATTTTAACTAAAACTTTAGGTTTATTGAATTGAATGTAGCCTTCGATATTGACGCTCTTCGTGCCGTTGTGGCGGGGATCGACCTGCACAGCTTCGCACGCGCGGCTGTGCAGTTGGGCCGATCACAGTCAGCAATCAGCATGCAGCTCAAAAAGTTGGAACAGCAGGCCGGTACGCAACTTTTCGTCCGCAAGGGCAGAAGCCTGGTCCCTACCGAAGCTGGAGAGTTACTGGCTGCATATGCCCGCAGGATGATCGCGCTCAATGATGAAGCTGCACTCGCTCTTGGAGTGACAGCGACTTCAGCTACCGTGCGCCTCGGCCTGCCACAGGATTTTTTTGAGGACGTGATGCCTGCAACCTTGTCTGCATTCTCCCGTAAACACTCTGGTGTTCACGTCGAAGTCCAGGCGGGCCCAAATCACGTTTTGGCAGAAGAGGTCCGGGCTGGTCGACTGGATGTTGCCATCACCTTTTTCTCCGAAGGCTCCAGAAGTGAAGGAGAACTTATTTGCGAACTCCCGATGCACTGGTTGGCGCACGAGAGCTTTATAAGCGATTCTGAAGTTGACCGGATACCCTTGGTGCTATTCGACCATCGCTGCCTCTTCCGGCAGGCGGCGCTCGCCGCACTCGACGGGGCGAATAAGCGTTGGCGAGTTGCGGTGACGACACCAAGTCTGCCTGGCATTTGGGCCGCGCTTCGTTCAAACCTTGGGCTTGCAGTGCGAACACAGCATGGGATGCCTAAAGACACCAAATGTATTGACGACAAGCTTGATCTGCCCAGGCTTCCATCGATTGCTCTTAAGATGCTCCGTTCCTCGGATGCCTCACCCGCTGCGCAGGATCTGTGCGAGATTCTGAAACGCGAAACTGTCAGGCTGGTCACACCCGATTGACGCGCCCTGCTTGAAGCTGCCCCGGGGAAAGTTCAGTTAGTACGCTCTGGCATGGCCCCCTGGATAATCCAGCAGTGTGCGCAATTTGACATCCGCCAAGGAATACCTTGGATTATCAAAATCATGAGCCGGCGGCACAACAACCGTTTTTATTCCCGCTGCCTTGGCAGCCATCACACCGGAGGGAGAATCTTCAAAGGCAATGCACCTTTCGGCATCAATCTCCAGTTTTTTTAGCGTGGAGAAATATACGGCAGGGTCAGGTTTACCTCGCTCCACATGCTCAGATGAGGATACTCCATGGAAATACGGGGCTATATTCAACTTGTTCAGAACCGTGGCAATCAACCGGAAGGGTGAGTTTGTCGATAAGCCAATCCTGTAATTCCTTTCATGGAAATAACCGAGTATCTGTTTGGCACCCACCATCGGTTGACCATCTTTTTTTATCAGCTCATCGACACAATCAATTACTTCATTTTCAACCGCTTCAATGGACTTGTGATTCCATGGGAAAAGCTCGTGCCAGAACTCAGTGACTTCTCTGGTCGTCATGGATGCGGTTTTTTCACAAAGCGAGTCCGATAATTCTACGCCCACAGAGGAGAACACCATTTTCTCGGCTTTCGTCCAAAATGGCTCGGAATCGATCAAGAGGCCATCCATGTCAAAGATGACTGCCTTCATATTCAGGCCCCATCTATCCCATTACCGAAGCGATATTCACTCCCACTCAATGGTTGCCGGCGGCTTGGATGAAACGTCGTAAGTGACCCGGGATACACCGGTGATCTCGTTGATGATCCGGTTGGAGACCGTTTCAAGCAGATCGTACGGCAGGTGTGCCCAGCGGGCTGTCATGAAATCGATGGTCTCAACCGCTCGCAGGGCCACCACGTATTCGTAGCGGCGGGCATCGCCCACCACGCCTACGGACTTGACCGGCAGGAACACGGCAAAGGCCTGGCTGGTCTTGTGGTACAGATCAGCACGATGGAGCTCTTCCAGGAAGATGGCGTCTGCCTTGCGCAGGATATCGGCGTATTCCTTCTTCACTTCACCGAGAATACGGACACCCAGGCCTGGCCCCGGGAACGGGTGACGGTAGACCATGTCGTAAGGCAGGCCCAGTTCAAGGCCGATCCGGCGCACTTCATCCTTGAACAACTCCCTCAGCGGCTCCACCAGCTTCATTTTCATGGTTTCCGGCAGGCCACCCACATTGTGGTGGGATTTGATGACGTGGGCCTTACCGGTCTTGGACGCTGCGGACTCAATCACATCCGGGTAGATAGTGCCCTGGGCGAGCCAGTTGACGTCACGGATGTTGGCGGCTTCGTCGTCAAACACATCGATGAAGGTGTTGCCAATGATTTTGCGCTTCTGCTCAGGATCATCGATGCCCTTGAGTTTGGACAGGAACAGATCTTCGGCATCCACACGAATGACCTTCACGCCCATGTTCCGGGCAAACATGTCCATCACCTGATCGCCTTCGTGCAGGCGCAAAAGACCGTTGTCCACAAACACACAGGTGAGCTGCTCGCCGATCGCCCGATGCAGCAGTGCGGCCGTCACGGAGGAGTCGACACCGCCAGAAAGACCCAACAGCACCTTGTCGCCGCCAACCTGCTCCCGAATCTGGCGCACTGCGTCATCAACGATCTTCGCCGGCGTCCACAGTGCTTCGCAACCACAGACATCCAGAATGAAGTGCTCGAGAATCCGCTTGCCCTGGAGCGTATGGGTCACTTCCGGGTGGAACTGAACACCGTAGAGGTTCCGGCTCAGGTCCTGCATGGCGGCAATGGGGGCGCTCTCGGTGGACGCCAGTAGCTCAAAGCCTTCCGGCATAGCCACCACCTTGTCACCGTGGCTCATCCAGACATCCAGCAGCGAATCGCCGGTGGCGGTAAGGTGATCGGTAATATCCCGAAGCAGAGGGCCGGCGGCGCGCACTTTCACCTGGGCGTAGCCGAATTCCCGCTTCTCGGAACTGGCAACCCGACCACCCAGCTGTTCGGCCATGGTCTGCATGCCATAGCAGATACCGAGAACCGGAATTCCTCGATCAAACAGGCCCTCGGGCGCCCGAGGACCACCCAGCTGCGTGACCGACTCCGGCCCACCAGCCAGAACAATCCCTTTCGGGTTGAACTCGTTGAGTTCTTCCTCGGTAATATCAAACGCCTTGATTTCACAATAGACGCCAATCTCCCGTACACGGCGAGCAATAAGCTGGGTGTACTGGGAACCGAAATCGAGAATCAGGATGCGGTGGTCGTGAATGTTCTGGGCCATGGAGTCCTCGGAGCAAAATGAACAACGCGGCCCTCAGGGGAGCCGCGTCTGGTCAGGCAATGATTAACCGATACGGTAGTTTGGCGCTTCTTTGGTAATGGTCACGTCGTGCACGTGACTCTCACGCATGCCGGCGTTGGTGATGCGTACAAATTCCGGCTTGGTACGCATCTCTTCCATGGTGGCGCTACCGGTGTAACCCATGGAAGCACGCAGGCCGCCAACCAGCTGGTGGACGATGTTACGCATCGGGCCCTTGCAGGCGACACGACCCTCAATGCCTTCCGGTACCAGTTTCTCGATGCCCTTACTGGCATCCTGGAAGTAACGGTCACTGGAGCCCTGACCCATGGCGCCGATTGAACCCATGCCACGGTACGCCTTGTAGCTGCGGCCCTGGAACAGTTCAACCTCGCCGGGTGCCTCATCGGTACCTGCCAGCAGGCTGCCGATCATGACGCAATGGGCACCGGCAGCAATGGCCTTGGCGATATCGCCGGAGAACCGTATGCCACCGTCGGCAATCAATGGTACTCCGCGTTCTTTCAGGGCAGCCGCCACGTTTGACACCGCGGAAATCTGGGGTACGCCAATACCGGCGACAATGCGGGTGGTACAGATTGAACCGGGACCGATACCCACTTTTACAGCGTCGGCACCGGCATCCGCCAGAGCGATAGCCGCCTGGGAGGTTGCAATGTTACCGCCGATCACCTGGACTTCCGGGAAGTTCTGCTTCACCCAGCGAACGCGCTCGATCACACCCCGTGAATGGCCATGGGCGGTATCAACCACGAGCACGTCCACGCCGGCCTCTGCCAGCGCCGTAATCCGCGCCTCGGTGTCTCCGCCTGTACTGACAGCAGCACCGACACGCAACCGACCCTGGTCATCCTTGCAGGCCAGCGGATAGTCTTTGGCCTTCTGGATGTCCTTGACGGTGATCAGCCCACGCAGCTCGAAATTGTCATTGACCACCAGCACCTTTTCGATGCGGTGGCGGTGCAACAACTCTTTGACCTCCTCCAGGCAGGCCCCTTCTTTCACCGTGACCAGCTTATCCTTGGGCGTCATGATGTCCTGCACCGGGGTATCCATTCGGCTTTCAAACCGGATGTCACGGCCGGTGACAATGCCCAGCAGATCGCGGCCATCGACCACCGGCAGACCGGATATGTTGTTGGCCATGGTGATATCCACCAACTCGCGGACAGTGGTATCCGGTGTCACGGTAATCGGGTCTTTCACCACACCACTTTCGTACTTCTTGACCTTGCGAACCGCTGCCGCCTGCTGCTCAACAGTCATGTTCTTGTGCATGATGCCAATTCCGCCTTCCTGAGCCATGGCAATGGCCAGATCTGCCCCGGTGACAGTGTCCATTGCGGCAGACACAAGCGGAATGTTCAGAGTGATACCTTTGGTCAACCGGGTCTGCAGGTTGACCTGGTGGGGAAGAACTTCTGAATATCCGGGAACCAGCAGAACGTCATCAAATGTGAGGGCTTCTTCGGCAATTCGCAGCATTGGGATCCGCCTTTTGAACGTGCTAAGTTGGGAATTTCCGTGCTGTACCCGCGGCGGTACAACAAAGCAAAATCCTTAATCGATCTATTATAAAGGGGCTCTCGGGGACAGTAAACCGCGCCGTTTTTAACCTTCGATTGCATCTTTTTGAAATTTCGCTATTTTTACCCTCCCACTTTTCGGCTATTGCGTATGGATAACGACGGAGTCAGACCGGTGACATCCTCCCTCCAGGACACCCGCCCCCGGGCACTCAGTGTCAGCGAACTTAACCATCAGGCCAGGCACCTGCTGGAATCCAGTTTCATGCAGGTGTGGGTGGAAGGTGAACTGTCGGGATTTTCACGTCCCTCCTCCGGGCACTGGTACTTTTCCCTGAAGGACCGCAAATGCCAGGTCCGTTGCGCCATGTTCCGCGGCTTGAACCAGCGAATCCGAACTCTGCCGAAAGAAGGCGACCAAGTACGCATCCGTGGCAAAGTAACGCTCTACGAGAACCGGGGCGACTTCCAGATTATCGTCGAGCATATTGAGCCGGCCGGCCTCGGCGCACTGCAGCAGGCCTTTGAGGAGCTCAAACGCAAACTCCTCGCCGAAGGCCTGTTCGATAACGCCCGGAAAAAACCGCTGCCTTCACTGCCAAAACACATTGGCGTGGTTACCTCGCCGACCGGTGCCGCCATTCACGACATCCTCACTGTGCTGGCACGTCGCTGCCCGGCCATTCCGGTTACACTTTATCCAACCGCCGTTCAGGGCAAGGCAGCAACCGCCGAAATTGTCAGCGCCATTGAACGGGCCCAGACCCATGGCGTTGTCGATGTACTGATTATCGGCCGGGGTGGTGGCTCTCTGGAAGACCTCTGGTGCTTCAACGAAGAAGCGGTGGCCCGGGCCATTGCGGCCTGCACAATCCCCACCGTCAGCGCGGTTGGTCACGAAGTGGATGTCACCATTGCCGACTTCGTCGCCGATCTGCGGGCCCCGACGCCCTCGGCCGCCGCCGAAAAGATCTCACCGGATCAGTCCGACTGGCTCAAGCAATTGCGGGAACGGGAATTCCGGTTCTCCAATGCCATAGGGCTTGCCCTGAAGCGCCTCAGCACCCAGCTCGGGCACCTGACCGCGCGACTGCGGGATCCGAGGCGGGAGTTGCTTGAAAAGGCCCAGCGTATGGATGAGCTGGAGCTGAGGCTTGAAAAGGCGATCCGGCAGCGCCTGAGCACGGTAAGTGTCAGGAACGACCACCTGCACCAGAGGCTGGTTATGCAGTCGCCTCGCCGACAACTTGCACAAAGCCAGGACACGGTGAAACGCATAACGGAGCGAATGCTCTCGGTAATGCAACAGAGCCTCAGACACCGCCGGGAAAGTCTGGAACACGCGGCACAGACTCTCAATGTCGTGAGTCCTCTGGCGACTCTGGGCCGGGGTTATGCCATCGTGCGGGATGGTGATGGCAAGATCGTTCGGGAAGCGTCTGCGGTCAGTGCCGGGGAGACCATTTCTGCCCGGGTTGCCACGGGCGAGCTGACGGCAAAGGTGACATCGGTCAAAACTGAGAAAGAAACAGGCCCATAATCCCGCCAGACTAAGCCAATGGTCTACTAGTCCATGATTTCAAACGGCCTAAAGTTGTCAGGAAACGTATTAAAACAACAACAGGCACGATGAGGTGGAATATATGGACTATCACTCAGAATTCCGGCGTTCAATAGACAACCCGGACGACTTCTGGCGTGAACAGGCGGAAAAAATAGACTGGATCGAACCGCCGAAAACCATCTGGCAGCCGACCGACAATGGCCACGGGCAGTGGTTCCCCGATGGCACACTGAACACCTGTGACGTGGCGTTGGATGCCAACATTCGGGCCGGCCGGGGCGATCAGAAAGCACTGATCTACGACTCACCGGTCACCAACACCAAGCGCTCCTATACCTATAGCGAACTCACCGACGAAGTGGCTCGCTTCGCCGGTGTCCTCAAGGGTCGTGGCATCACCAAAGGCGACCGGGTGATTATCTATATGCCGATGATTCCCGAAGCCGTTATTGCCATGCTGGGCTGCGCTCGCATCGGGGCGATTCACTCGGTGGTGTTCGGCGGTTTTGCTGCCCATGAATTGGCGGTTCGTATTGATGACGCCAAACCCGAAGCGGTTATCACCGCATCCTGCGGTATCGAAGTGAGCCGTGTCATCGAATACAAGCCGCTGGTAAACAAGGCCATCGACCAGGCCAGCCACAAACCTGAAACCTGCATTGTTTACCAGCGCCCCCAGGCAAAGGCCGATTTGATCCAGGGCCGTGACTTCGACTGGAACGAACTGATGGCGGCCGCGGAACCGGCTGCCCCGGTGCCCGTCAAGTCAACCGATCCGCTCTATATCCTCTATACCTCCGGCACCACCGGCAAGCCGAAAGGCGTGGTCCGGGACAATGGCGGCCATGCCGTTGCGCTGAACTACAGTATGAATCTGGTGTATGACGCCAAGCCCGGCGACGTTTACTGGGCCGCCTCGGACGTAGGCTGGGTCGTAGGCCACAGCTATATTGTCTATGCTCCGCTTTTTGCGGGCTGCACCAGCATTCTCTATGAAGGAAAACCGGTAAAAACACCCGATGCCGGCGCTTTCTGGCGAGTGGTTCAGGATCATAAGGTCAACATGCTGTTCACCGCCCCGACGGCATTCCGGGCGGTTCGCAAGGAAGACCCCGAAGCGGACCAGCTGTCCCGTTACAACATCAGCTCACTGAAACGCCTGTTCCTGGCCGGCGAACGGCTGGATCCGGCAACGTACGAATGGCTTAAGGAACATACCGGCCTGCCGGTTCTCGATCACTGGTGGCAGACCGAGACCGGCTGGGCTATATGCTGCAATCCGGTCGGCATCGAAATGATGGCCACCAAGCCGGGCTCCGCGACCGTGCCCTCACCCGGTTACAACGTTCAGGTGGTGGACCGGAATGGCAGCCAGATGCCAGCGGGCGAACAGGGGCAGATTGCCGTGAAGTTACCACTGCCACCGGGCTGCATGATGACGGTGTGGGGCGACGACGAACGCTTCCGTAAAACCTATCTGGAACCCATTTCCGGATTTTACAGTTCTGGTGACGGCGGCTTTATCGATGACGATGGCTATGTGTTCATCATGGGGCGTACGGATGATGTGATCAACGTCGCCGGCCACCGCCTTTCAACCGGCGAGATGGAAGAAGTGGTGGCGTCCCATCCGGCCATCGCGGAATGCTGCGTGGTGGGTGCCCACGATGACATGAAGGGGCAGATCCCCATCGGCCTGGTTCTCATCAAGGATGGCGCGACGATAGACCATGATGAGTTGGAGGACGAACTGGTAGAAATGGTGCGTGACAAGATTGGCGCCATAGCCTGCTTCCGCCGGGCCCTGGTGGTTGATCGCCTGCCGAAAACCCGCTCTGGCAAGATTCTGCGGCGGGTGATCCGGCAGATTGCCGATGGTGAGGAGTACGCCGTTCCCAGCACCATCGACGATCCGGCCATACTAGAGGAAATCAGCGAGCAATTCCGCCACTAGCGAACTTACTGGCAAACGATACCCGTCCCCGGTCAAACCGGGGACGGCGGTTTTTTATGTTCTGAACCACAACCCGTTGTTTTTATGCGCATTAAAACCTGTTTGTAAGGTTAAAAAATTTCGTTGACGCTCTCCAATCTCGGTCTATACTGAAATTGCTGTGAAAAAACAGCGGTATTTGGTGAATGCGTTTCAACGTCCTGCCGAAGTGCTCTTCGTTGCCCCTTTCCTCAGTACTCTCTGGATTTCTCAGCACCAGTTCCACATGGAATTTGAAGGTCCCGTGAGGGCAAATTACAGAAAGACAGGAAAGATCAATGTCCGATACTAAAACTGGCCACGTTAAGTGGTTTAACGAGTCCAAAGGCTTTGGCTTCATCGCTCAGGACGGTGGCACTGACGTGTTTGTTCACTACAGCGCAATTAACTCAAGCGGCTTCCGTACCCTGACCGAAGGCCAGCAGGTACAGTTCACCGTTACACAGGGTCCGAAAGGTCCCCAGGCGGAAAACGTAACCCCGGTCTGAGGGGGAGCGTTCCGTCCTTTGCCCCTCACGGGCATCGGAAAATCAACAAGCCGGCATTCGTGCCGGCTTGTGCCATTTTTGGAACCGGTCCGCTCAGGCGCCCGCGACCTCAGCTTCCCTCGCCGACTCCGGCATTTCAGTTCCCACCGCCTGCGCCACGGCCGAGAACAAGGCTTGCAGCGTCGCCGAAGTGGTGTCTTCAGCCAATGCCGCCGCACTGCAATGCTTGCCATTGGCAGTCAGCCGGATACAGGCCAGGGCATTGGCATTGGTACCTTCGCCCAGGGCAAACTCGTCATAGGCTTCAACGGCAATCGAGATGCCGAACCGACTTTCCAGGGCTTCCGACACCGCTTCCACAGCCCCCAGACCACGACCTTCAAGGCGAACCGGCGCAGACTCACTGCCAACTGAGACTTCGGCGCGAACGCCTTCTTCGTCGCGGTGCAGATCGTAGGATCTCAATACCCAGTCCGCATGAACCTTCAGGTACCGGTCCTCGAACAGCCTGTGAATGGTCAGTGAATCGATCTCACCACCGTTGGTTTCCGCTTCTCTTTGTACCACTTTGCTGAATTCGATCTGCAGCCAGCGTGGCAGGCTGATGTTGTAATCCCGTTCCAGCACATAGGCGACACCGCCCTTGCCAGACTGGCTGTTAATGCGCACAACTTCTTCGTAGCGGCGACCAACATCGAACGGATCAATAGGCAGATAGGCGACATTCCAGGCCTCTCCTTCCTTCCTGCGCGCCAGGCACTTGCGAATGGCATCCTGGTGACTGCCCGAGAAGGCGGTGAATACCAGCTCGCCGGCATAGGGGTGGCGGGGATGGGTCGAGATTTCGGTACAGGCTTCGACAACCTCGCTGATCGCCGCCATTCCGGACAGATCCAGAGTGGGGTCAATGCCCTGGGAATAGAGATTCATGGCCATGGTGACCAGGTCCATATTACCCGTCCGCTCCCCGTTACCCATCAGGGTTCCCTCAACCCGGTCGGCACCGGCCATGACCGCGAGTTCGGCGGCCGCCACCGCGCAGCCACGGTCGTTGTGGGTATGCACACTGATACTGATGTGCTCACGCCGCTTGATGTTGTCGCAGATCCATTCAATCTGGTCGGCAAACACGTTCGGCGTTGCCATTTCAACGGTCGCGGGAAGGTTGATGATCATCGGCTGGCCCTGGTCCGGGCGCCAGACGTCGCTCACCGCGTCAATCACTTCGGCAGCAAAATCCAGCTCGGTTCCGGTGAAGCTTTCCGGGGAATACTGGAACGTCCACTCCGTTTCCGGATGGCGTGCTGCCATGTCCCTGACCACCTTCGCACCGCTCACCGCAATCTCTCGGATACCATCACGGTCCAGTCCGAACACCTGCTCCCGCTGGACGGTGGATGTGGAATTGTAGACATGCACGATGGCCTTACGGGCGCCAGCGAGCGCTTCGTATGTCCGCTCGATCAATTCCGGCCGGGCCTGGGTTAACACCTGGATTTTCACATCCTCGGGAATACGGTTTTCTTCGATGAGCTTGCGGCAGAAATCAAAGTCCGGCTGACTTGCGGCCGGAAACCCAATTTCAATTTCCTTGAAGCCCAGCTTGACCAGCAAATCGAACATCCGCTGTTTCTGGGCAACTGTCATAGGCTTGACCAGCGCCTGATTGCCGTCCCGGAGGTCTACCGCACACCAGGTTGGTGCTTTCTCGATGACCTTGTCGGGCCAGCGACGATCGGTTTTGGCAACAGGTTTGAACGCAACGTATTTGCGATGATCGAAAGCCATGCGTGTGATTCCTTGCGGTTTCGGGGGTGAAATTTTCAATACGTACAGGTTAACGCGAGAAAGCCGAAATTTGATTGCGAAGTTTGGTTGGAAAGCGTAATTTCTGACTCACTGATTGCTAACAACGGCTTAATCTTGGAATTTTATGGCGATTAACCAGAAAAACCTCATCAAAATTGACAATATCGACCGGCGAATTCTCGATCAGATCCAGAACGACGGCTCCCTGACCAACCAGGAACTTGCGGAAAAGGTTGGGCTATCGCCCTCTCCCTGCCTTCGCCGGGTCCGGGCCCTTGAGGGTGCGGGCATAATCGTCAGGACAGTCACGATTCTGGACCACAAGAAGCTCGGCCTGTCGCTGACGGCGATCATCCTGATCGGTATGGACCGCCACACGCCTGAACGCTTTGCGGCTTTTGAAGAACAGGTCGCCGAGTATCCGGAAGTTCAGGAGTGCTACCTGATCACCGGCCAGGATGCCGATTACATGCTCAAGGTTGTGGTTCCGGATATGGATCACTACCACCATTTCCTGCTTAACCGGATCACCCGTATTCCGGGGGTCAGTGGTGTGCATTCAAGCTTTGTGCTTCGACGGGTAATAGACAGTACCGCCCTGCCCCTGGGCTATCTGTCCTGAATCAGGACACCAGCTCGCGAACGTAGGCCCGGGCCATGCACTTGAGCTCTTCCACCAGCTGCCGGGCCTGATCTTCGGGAAGTGTCACAGCAAGGCGCAAAATCGTCCCGGCGGACCTCGGTAGAAGCAGGCTTGCGGTCCAGCGACGGTCATCGGGAATCTGCGGGCACTCCTCTTTCAGCCGCGCGTCCAGGTCTCTGGCGTTGCTGTAGAGCTCTCTCAGGTCCAGGTCCCGCAGCTCCGGCATGGCCTCCACCCCACTCCAGATCGCCGAATAGGCTGGTTCGGTGCGGTAGAACCTGTAAAACTCGTCAATCAGAACGTCCACCGCATCGATCAGGCCCAGCTGCTGAAGCCGCTCCCGCAGGGCCCTTTCCATCTTCTCGACATGCTGTTCAGCGATGGCATGAACGATGGCCGCCTTGTTGGGGAAATACCGATACAGGGAAGCCAGGGACATGCCCGACTGGCGGGCAATGGCAGACATGCTGGCAGCATCCACGCCCACCTCGTGAAAAATCGCAGCGGCATGACTGAGGATGGTATCGACCCGTTCGCGGCTGCGGGCCTGGACCGGCCGACGCCGCGGGGCAACATCAACTGATTCGTCTGTCATCATCTGTACCTTGTGCAACAGGCTCCGTACAATAACGACCACTTTACGACAAATTAAGGCTGCGGCGGGCCAACCGCCGACTGTCCATTAGTCTAACATTTCAGATTTTTGACAAACGGAAGATACGATGCGAGCAAGCCGTTACCTGATTGCCACCCAGAAAGAGACCCCCGCCGATGCAGAAATCATCAGCCATCAGTTGATGTTGCGTGCCGGCATGATCCGCAAACTGGCTGCCGGGTTATACACCTGGTTGCCGATGGGGCTGCGGACCCTTCGCAAGGTTGAACGGATTGTTCGTGAAGAAATGGACAAGAGCGGTGCCCAGGAAGTTCTGATGCCGGCTGTTCAGCCCGCAGAACTGTGGCAGGAATCCGGCCGCTGGACCCAGTACGGTGACGAACTGCTGCGGATGAATGACCGTCACGGCAGGGACTTCTGTTTTGGCCCGACCCACGAAGAGGTCATTACCGACCTGATCCGCAACGAGCTGAGTAGCTACAAGGAACTGCCGGCCAATTTCTATCAGATCCAGACCAAGTTCCGGGATGAGCGCCGCCCCCGATTCGGCGTGATGCGGGCCCGGGAATTCATTATGAAGGACGCTTACTCCTTTGGTATCAATGCTGAATCCCTGAATGAAACCTACCAGCTGATGCATCGCACCTACTGCGCAATCTTTGACCGCCTTGGGCTGGATTATCGCCCGGTACAGGCTGATTCAGGTGCCATTGGCGGTAGTGCCTCCCATGAATTCCATGTGCTTGCCTCCTCCGGGGAAGACGACATCGTCTTCAGCACCGACAGCGACTACGCCGCCAACATTGAGAAGGCAGAGGCAGTGGCACCCGCGGGCGAACGTCCGGCGCCCGCAGAAGAATTGAAGGAAATTGCCACTCCCGACCAGAGAACCATTGAGGCAATATCGGCCTTCCTGAACATTGATGCTACACGCACCGTCAAAACACTTCTGGTCAAAGCCGAAGCCGATGAAGACGGGCACTCCGGGTTGGTGGCGCTGATCCTTAGGGGCGACCATACCCTGAACGAGATCAAGGCCGAGAACCTGGCAGGCGTAGCTGAGCCTCTGACCATGGCCACGGATGAGGAAATCGAAAAGGCAATTGGCTGCAAGGCGGGCTCTATCGGCCCGGTCAAGCTGGAGGTACCGGTGATTGTCGATCGTAGCGCCGCTCATCTGGCGGACTTTGTCTGCGGTGCCAACCGTGACGGATTCCACCTGACCGGAGTCAACTGGGAAAGAGATGCCCCGCTGGACCGGGTGGAAGACCTGCGCAACGTGGTAGAAGGCGATCCGAGCCCGGATGGCAAGGGCACGCTGGAAATCCGCCGGGGCATCGAAGTTGGTCACATCTTCAAACTGGGTAATAAATACAGTACTGCCATGAACGCCACCGTTCTGGATGAGAATGGCAAGAGCGCAATTCTGGAAATGGGTTGCTATGGTATCGGCGTATCCCGGATTGTTGCCGCTTCCATTGAACAGAACCATGACGAAAAGGGCATCATCTGGCCAGACGCCATTGCACCATTCCAGGTTGCCATCGTGACTCTCAATGCCCACAAATCGCCCACCGTGGCCGAAGCTGGTGAAAAACTTTACGAGCAGCTGCGTCAGGCGGGCTACGATGTACTGCTGGATGACCGGAACGAGCGACCGGGCGTGAAGTTCGCCGATATGGAACTGATTGGTATCCCGCACCGGTTCGTGGTTTCAGAACGTGGCCTTGCGGCGGGCACCCTCGAGTACAAGGGCCGCCGGGATGAGGAAAAACAGGATATTCCAGTGGCTGAGGCGCTACCTTTCCTGGTGAATGCGTCTCCCCGAAAAGGGCTTTAATCCCGGCCCGCCAGGCGGCGGGCTGAACCTTTGGCGGCGCTCCTGATCGGGTGCCGTCAGGGGCTCTCGGGCCCGGCAACAATGCCGGGTTCCATTTCCAGAACAACTCCGAACCGCTTCTCAACGGATTCCCGGATCTCCTCCGCCAGCGCCAGGATGTCGCTGCCACTTCCTCCGGAATGATTGATCAGCACCAGTGCCTGCCGGTTGTGAACCCCCACCCGGGCATTCCGGAAACCTTTCCAACCGCACTGGTCAATCAGCCAGGCCGCCGCCAGTTTAACGCCGTGCTCCTGAGGGTAACCGACAATATCCGGGTGGCGGGTTCTGAGCGCTTCGAACTGCGCCGTAACCACCACCGGATTCTTGAAGAAGCTGCCGGCGTTAGGGATGATGGCCGGGTCTGGAAGCTTTCGCCTCCGGATTGCCATAACCGCCTCGGCTACTTCCAGAGGAGTCAGCTCAGATTCCGGGGTATCACCCAGGTATTCCTGAAGATCTCGATATCCGAGCGTCAGAGGCTTGTTACGTGACAGACCCAGACGGATTTCGGTAATCACGAAACGACCGGGGTTGTGCTTGAACAGGCTATCGCGATAGGCGAAACGGCACTCGGCGTTGTCGAGAATAACCAGCTCACCGGTGATGCGATCCAGTGCCCTTACCGATTCCAGACAGTCGCACAGTTCAACCCCATAGGCGCCGATATTCTGGACCGGGGCAGCACCTGCGGTTCCCGGAATCAGCGCCAGGTTTTCAATACCGCGATAACCGGCTCTGGCAGCATACAGAACCGCTTCGTGCCAGTTTTCTCCGGCTCCCAGAACCAGCGTGGCCCGATGATCAACCACCCGCTCCCAGCGGCGCGCCCGAATGGCCATACGAATAACCAGCCCCTGGAAATCACGGGCAAACACCAGATTGCTTCCACCGCCGAGAATCAGGGGCTCGTGCTGTCCACTTGCTGCCCAGTCCAATGCCGTGGCCAATTCGGAGGCACTTTCAACTTCCACATAGAAACTGGCCAGGGCGGGCACATGAAGCGTGTTCAGCGCCCCAAGCTCAACGTTCTCCCGGATCTCCGGCTTCTGTCTCAAGCCAGACGCCCCCGGATGTCGGCCAGCAAACCTTCCCCGGCTTCATGGATCAGATCGAGAACCACCTCGAAGCCGTCTGCGCCACCATAGTAGGGATCCGGCACTTCATCCTGTAAGGAGCTACCATACTCCAGGAACAACGCCGGGCGGGTGCCACCGTTCTGGTGCCAGACATCCCGGATGTCCGCGAGGTTCTGGTGGTCCATTACCAGCACGTAGTCGAAACGGTCCAGATCCTCGGGGCTGAATTGGCGTGCCCGCAAGCCGCTGATATCAATGCCACGCCGTTGCGCCGCTTCCTGGGCCCGGGCATCCGGGCTTTTTCCGATGTGCCAGTGGCCGGTACCACAGGAATCAATCTCTACCTGTTCAGCCATGCCGGCCTGCTCAACCAGGGTACGAAAGACGCCCTCGGCACTGGGCGAGCGACAGATATTGCCCAAACAAACGAATAGTACCCTTACCGGATCAGCCATTGTCGTTGTTCCTCCTTTCCAGCCATTGCCTCACCCGTTGCAGATCGCTTTCGGTGTCCACGCCGGCGGGCGGTTTCACCGACGCCACATCCACGTGGATCCGGGCACCGTTATACAGGGCTCGCAGTTGTTCAAGAGACTCGGTGATCTCCGTGGGCGCGGGCGACCAACTGACAAATTGCCCGAGTACCGAGACCCGATACCCGTAGATGCCGATGTGCCGGAAATAACCGATGTTATCAGGCATGGAAACGTCGATACCGGTTAACGGTGTACCACCCTGCCAATGGTCCCGGGCCCAGGGTATCGGCGCGCGGCTGAAATAATGGGCCATGCCCTGATGATCAAACACCACCTTGACGACGTTGGGATTAAAAACCTGCTCCGGGTCGTGGATGCGCTCGCACAGGGTCGCAATTGCGGCTTCCGGGTAGAGCTCCAGATTGTCCGCAACCTGGTTGATCAGCTCTGGCGGAATCAGGGGCTCATCACCCTGCACGTTAACGACACGATGGTCCGGCTCAAAACCGAGCGCCCGTGCTACTTCTTCCAGCCGGTCGGTACCGCTGGCATGGTTTGGCGATGTCATGACCACTTCAGCACCGAAGCCCTCGCAGACGCTCCGGATACGCTCATCATCTGTGGCGACAACAACCCGATCTGCCCGGCTTTCGCCGGCACGCTCACAGACATGCTGAATCATGGGCTTTCCGGAGACATCCGCCAGCGGCTTCCCGGGAAGGCGGGTGGAGGCATATCGGGCCGGAATCACAACGGTAAAAGACATGATGTAGCTATCCTGATGACCTTTGACTTTAGCGCTTGTGCAGGCGCTCGTCGGTAGAGAGAGTCCGGGCCTCACTGGCCAGCATCACCGGAATCCCCTCCCGGATCGGAAAGGCCATGGCATCCTGATAGCAAACCAGCTCGGTTCGGGCATCATTAAGTTTCAGATCTCCCTTGCAGACCGGACAGGCCAGCATCGCCAATAATTTTTTATCCATGGTGCTTACTCACTCGATATCAAGAAGTTAACTGTTCGGAGCACTGGCGAACCCGGGCCAGAAAAGCGTCCCGGAAACGGTCTGGCAACCTGGCCTCAACCGTCAGGCTCCAGGCATTGTCAGGGGCGAAATCACGGCACTTTACCGCGTCTTTCGCGGTCATTACGATCATGCCATCGCCGCTCGGATTCAGATCGGCCGGGCGAAACCGGTGATGATCAGGAAACGCCGTCTCGGAAACCACGGCACCCAATGCCCTGAGTGTATCGAAAAAACGGGACGGGTTGCCGATTCCGGCCACTGCCCTTACGGCTTGTCCTTCAAGATCAGAAACAGAACGGGTTTTCCCGGTCCTGACATGAACCAGGGTCCCCGGCTCAAGCACCATCGAATACATCTCCGGGTGCTCAATACCGTCAAAACTCTCCATGGGCTGATCGGAATAGTCCGTACCATTAACAATAACAAAATCCACAGAGGCGAGTCGGGAGACCGGTTCCCGCAAAGGCCCGACCGGTATCAGGGCACCATTTCCAATACCCCGCTTGCCATCAAACACCGACAACTCCACATCCCTGGGCAGCTTGTAGTGCTGGAGACCATCGTCGCATATCAGCAGATCCCCGAGGTTTTTCTCCAGGGCGTATCCGGCCCCACGCCTGCGCTCCGGATCCACAACAACCGGGCAGCCAGTACCGCGCGCCAGCATTACCGGCTCATCACCGGCCTCACAGGGATTTGTCTCGGCGTTTACTTCAACTGGATATCTGTCCGATTTGCCGCCATAGCCACGACTGAGAATCACCGGCCGCCAGCCCGCGGTGACCAACTGGGAAACAAGCCAAGCGGTCAGGGGCGATTTACCGGTGCCGCCAGAGGTGATGTTGCCCACAACCACAACCGGAACCGGCAGCGAGGCGTCACGGGCTTCCCACGCAGCACGGCGTCGTGCTTCTGAAATACTTCTATACAGCCAGGAAAGCGGGGCGAGAAATCCCAGAGGACGATGGCTGCCGTACCAGAGACGATCGACCAGTGAACTCATGACTGCTCGGTGAACTGCATCTGATGCAATTGAGCGTAGGCGCCACCGGCGGCAAGAAGTTCCTCATGGCGGCCGGATTCAGCAATACGACCGTTTTCCATCACCAGTATCCGGTCTGCCTTTTCGATCGTCGACAACCGATGCGCGATCACCAGCGTCGTGCGTCCCCGCATGACGGTTTCAAGGGCATCCTGAATGTGGCGCTCGGATTCCGTATCCAGAGCAGAGGTTGCCTCATCCAGGATCAGCACAGGCGCATTCTTGAGCAATGCCCGAGCGATAGCGAGCCTCTGGCGCTGGCCCCCGGAGAGCATCACGCCGTTATCACCAATCATGGTGTCGAGGCCTTCGGGCATCCTGTCAATGAACTCCAGGGCATGGGCCTTGTCCGCGGCTTCACGAATTTCCTCGCGACTACACTGCCTGAGGGCGCCATAGGCGATATTGGCGGCAATGGTGTCATTGAACAGCACCACGCTTTGGGTAACCAGCGCTATCTGGGCCCGCAAGGCCTTCAGCGAAAACTCCCGCAGCGAATGACCGTCAATTCGGATATCACCTCCGGTAAATTCATAGAACCTCGGCAACAGACTCACCAGGGTGGATTTGCCGCTTCCGGAGCGGCCGACCAGCGCGACGCTCTGCCCCGCAGGAATCTTCAGTGAAATACCTTCCAGTACGTTGTCGAGCTGGTCCCGATAGCGAAAAGACACCTCATCAAACTCGATCTCACCTTCGACTCGACCCGGAGAATAGGTACCCGGGTCCTGCTCCGGTGGCTCATCAATGGTTTCGAACACATCGTAAGCCGCCGCCACACCTTTCTGTATCTTGGCGTGGACAGATGTCACCTGCCGGATGGGTTTGGCCATGGTGGTGGCTGCCGTGATGAAAGCCACGAGCTGACCGGTTGTCATTTCACCCCGGATTTCCGGGGCCAGCATCATCCAGACCAGCCCGGCAATGGCGATGGCCACCATCACCTGTATGACCGGGACACTGATCGCCTGGGTCGAGGCCATCTTGAGACTTTGCTTGAGGTTTTTATTATTAACCTCTTGAAAACGCTCGCGCTCGTAGTCTTCACCACCAAAAGTACGGACGACCCGGTATCCGGAAATAGACTCCGATGCCACATGGGTGATGTCGCCCATGGAACCCTGAATCCGCTGACTGATTTTGCGGAAACGCTTGCTGGCATAGCTCACGACCGCGCCAATAAGCGGGCCGACGGCAAGGAAAATCAGCGTGAGTTTCCAGTTGGTGTAAAACATGTAGCCCAGCAGGCCGATGATGGTCAGACCTTCCCGGAGGGTAATGGTGACAGCGTTGGTGGTGGCTTCCGCCACCTGCTCCACATTAAAGGTGAGTTTGGAGACCAGACGCCCGGCCGCGTTGTCATCAAAGTACCGGGAAGGCAGTGTCATCAGGCGATTGAACACATCATTGCGCAGCGCATTGATCACCTGGCGGCCAACATAGCTGATGAAATACTGGCTCAGAAAGGTGCCGAGCCCCCTGAACGAAAAAACCCCGACGATGACCAGGGTAAGCATCAGGCGGTTCTGTTCGGTGGGGTTCTCAATGGCCGCAATCACGTATTCCATGGCAGCCGCCATACCGGTTGATGCCGCGGCGTAGATAATGTTGCCCAGAACAGCCAGGGAGAACGCCAGCATGAAAGGTCTCACGTAGGCGAGCAGACGTTTGTAGGTTTCCCAGCTACCGGCCGGCGTCACTTCAGATGGATCAGGCAAAGGCTCGGTTACCCTCACTGACTTTCAGCCTCCCGCTCCGTGGTAATGCTCAGCTTGGCAAACCCGAGGCGGCCGGCGACGTCCATGGCACGAACCACAAATTCGTGGGGGGTGCGGGCATCCGCCGTGATAATAAACGGCATCGAGCTGTCACCTTCCGCCAGCTCACGCACGCCCCGCTCCAAAGTTTCACGGCGGTTATTGACCAGCGTACGGTCGTTCAGGATGTACTGCCCTTCGGCATTTATTACCACGTCAATCTGCTTGACCTCCGAGGCCTCTGCGGGGTCGCCGCTTGCCTCCGGCAGTTCCACTTGCAGGTGGCTCTCCCGGGTAAAGGTTGTGGAAACCATAAAGAAAATCAGCAACAGGAACACCACATCGATCAGTGGTGTCAGGTCAACCCCGACTTCCTGGCTTCTCTGGCGCTTGAACTTCACGGCGTTCAGGCTCCTTCCACGTCGATTTCGCGGTCTCCGTGCACAACCTCAACCAGCTTGATGGCTTCCTGCTCCATGCCAACCACCAGCTCATCTACCCTGCGGATGAAGTAGCGGTGACAGATCAACGCCGGGATGGCCACACTCAGGCCGGCGGCCGTGGTAATCAGCGCCTCGGAAATACCACCGGCCAGGTTGCCTGCGTTACCGACACCTGCGAGCTGAATCTCGGCGAACACCTTGATCATGCCAATGACCGTGCCCAAGAGCCCCAGCAGCGGTGTGATGGTAGCCACGGTGCCCAGCGGATTCAGGAAGCGTTCCAGATCATGGATCACCTGACTGGCCTCGTGTTCAATACTCTCTTTCATGATTTCGCGGCCATGCTTGGCATTGATCAGGCCGCCGGCCAGAATCCGGCCCAGGGGAGAGGATCCCTGCAGGGCTTTCAGTTTCCGGCCATTCAGTTCTTTTTTCTTGATCCAGCGCCACAATTCGTTAATGGTCTGCGGCGGTGCAACCCTGGTAGGACGAAGCGTCCAGAAACGTTCCAGGATGATGGCAAGCGCCAGAATGGAACACGCAACAATTGGCACCATCAGAATGCCACCGGCTTTCAACAGCTCGAACACGCTTGGTCTCCCTGATTGTTTGCAAGCCGCGCTACTTTAGCATAGCTACCCGTGGAGGCCACACCTGCAATGTCACGGTATTTTACATTGGTCACGGGTCAGCCCCGGGCCGCTGATCCAGAACGGCGTCTCATCCCGCATTTCCTTTAACGCCAACCGGTTATCGGCAATGGTCATCATTACGCTGCCGGAACAGGCTGTGTTCAGTGAGGCGGCGCCTGACCGCCTGTACCGGGCGGTTACCATTGGGTGGGGATGACCGTAACGGTGGCGGTATCCGGCCGTGTAGATCACCCAGTCGGGATCAAGCTCCTGAACCCACGCTCCAGAAGAGGATGTCTTGCTACCATGATGGGGAGCGAGGACCACCCGACTGCCCGAATGACGCAACGTCCCGCTGGCCGAAAGATAGGCCAGATACTGCGTCTCCAAGCGGTCGGTAATATCCCCGGGCAGTATCCATTCGGTACCCGATTCGGAATGATAGATCCGGATCACACAGGACGCATCGTTGCCTTCGGAAACACCCTGCCCCTGCCAGTAGTCGATGGTCAGATCGCCGAGGGTTTCAGTGACCCGTTCACAGGGCGCGGTGGGCACATCGGCAATTCCATTTCTCATTGCCCCGGTTTCACCGGCCACAACACGACCGATTTCGATCTGCTCCGCGAGCTCTGATACACCTCCGGAATGATCACTGTCCGCATGGCTTATCACCAGGGTGTCGATTCGCTGGATGCCCTCGGCATGCAGATTTGGCAACAGCGTCGATTCAACGGCTGAAAACACCCCGGGCACAGATGGCCCTGTGTCGTAGACAAGGACCTCCCGGCCATGACGGACAAGCACAGACAAGCCCTGCCCGACATCCCAGACCCGGATTTCCGGCTGAGCCACCCGTGGGTTCTGCGGTATCGACGAGGGGGAATAGCCCAGCCACACAAGTGCCGACACGACCGCCACCAGCCGAAACCCGGTAAATGGCGCAAACACCATAACTACCAACAGTATCGATAAGGCCGAGATTTCTTCGGCGCTGGCGGCGATTTCGGGCACCTGCCAGCGTGCGAGCCAGTCCAGGAAACTCCAGAGCAGACCCAGTACCAGATCAAATGCAGGCCCGAACAGATTCGCCGCATCCGGGATGGCGGCGGTAATCAGCCCGCCCGCAACCAGAAGGGGCATGACCACCAGGGACACCCAGGGAATCGAAATCAGGTTTGCCACTAACCCCGACAGGGGCTGCCCCTGCCCGAAGGCTTCCAGAACTGGCCATAAACCGGCAAATACCGAGATCTGGGCCAGCAACAGGCTACCCAACCACCCGGCTCCTGCCAGCCGCGCCGATAACACAGCGATGAGTACCGCGACGGCAGCGAACGACAACCAGAATCCCTGGTCCAGCGGAGCTAAAGGGTCCAGCAGCAAAACCACCGCCAGAGCAACCAGGAACGGTTGCCAGACCGGAGACTGGCGCGCCAACAAAAGCAGCCAGCCGCCCACGATCACCATAACCAGTGCCCGTCGCGTGGGCACGGTAAAACCGGCCGCAAGGGCGTAGGCGGTGCAACAGACCACCACAGAAACAAAGACAATCCGGCGCCCCGTGAGTTCGTTCACGCATCGGGCCGGCCAAGCCAGCAAGAGGCGCCGGCACAAAAACCCCGCACCCAGTGCTACCAGCCCCAGGTGCAAACCCGAGATCGCGACCAGGTGGATGGTTCCCGTCGCTTTCAGCACGTCCCAGTGCTTCTGTGTCATGTACCCGCGATGACCAATCAACAGCGAGGAAACCAGCGCGAAGTGTTCGGTGCCGCCAAACCGGTTTTGTACCCAGTCGACCAGCGACAGGTGGGCACGGCGATATTGGCAGTGCAGGGAGCACTTCACGGTAGGATCCGGCTGAACACTGCGGACGCTTCCAGTGGCCCGGTATCCTTTGCGGAACAACCAGTTTTCATACCGGAAGCCTGCCGGGTTGAGGTTTCCGTGTGGTCTTTTGAGCTTGACCTCCAGGCGCAAACGGTCGCCTTGCAACCTCTCTGCGGCGTGACCATACCAGGCCAGTCGCAGCAACTTGGGTGGACGCGTGCCCGGAACATTAGCGGGGGAAAGGTTGTGCCAATGGGTAACACAGAAACTGAAACGCAAACTGTCGAAACTCCCTGGTGACGGAATATCACACAGGTAACCGGATACCGACAGACGTTCACCTTCGGCTTCTGGTGGCAACACTTCCGAGAGCTGGCTCCGAGCATGCCATGCTGCCCAGGAAAGCCCCAGCAGAAAGCCAAGAGCCAACACCGTCAGCCGACGGATCACGGCAGACGTTGGACGGCAAAGGGAGAAGACAAGCAGAAGTACGGACACTGCCAGCCATTCTGGAGGTGGCAGTATCGACAGCCAATACAGTAAGATAACGCCACAAGAGAAGGCGATAACGCCCAGGACTGCAGCACCGCGCCTTCCCGGCGGGTACGGCGAGCGATTTAGACTTCCGGACAATCCTTGTCCTCCTGTATGTCACATTCACCGGCGACATCCGATGTGCCGGGATTTTAACTCCGTCTAAAGGCAGAACTTCCAATGCCGAAGAAGTTCATGAAACGCTATCTGCCCTCCCCAGAGAAGGTGCAAGCGATGCAGTCGCTGAGCTTTCTGGGCGATATCCTTCACGAACCCAACCTCTGGCATATCAATCGTCACAGTGTCGCCCGCGCCTTTCTGGTCGGCATCTGGTTCTGTTTCATACCCATGCCCTTCCAGATGCTTGCTGCGGCCTTTTTCGCGATCTGGTTCAACGCCAATCTGCCACTGTCGGTTGTCCTGGTCTGGATCAGCAATCCGGTAACCATGCCACCGATTTTCTACTTCAACTATAAAGTCGGGGCCTGGGTGCTGAGCCGCCCCGTTCTCAGTTTCGAGTTTCAGCTGTCATGGTCCTGGATCAGTGAACGGCTCATGGACATCGGAATCCCCCTGTATCTCGGATCCCTCATCGTTGCGACCGTGTCAGCCTGCGTCGCCTACCTGGTCATCCAGTTCCTGTGGCGCCGAAAAATACGCACAGACTGGCAGGTACGGCGAATCAATCGCCGGAAACGTCGTCGGGCGGCCGATCAGACTTCCTGAATCAGCCGGCCCTGTTCAAGCCGTAATACCCGCCCCAGACTCCGGGCCATTTTCATGTCATGGGTCACCATGACAAAAGCAATGCCCAGCTGATCCCGAAGGGACTCGATCAGCGACCTGACCCCTTCACCCGTGTGCTCGTCAAGATTGCCGGTTGGCTCATCCATCAGTACGCAATCCGGCTCGTTAACGAGCGCCCGGGCGATCGCAACCCGCTGACGCTCACCGCCGGAGAGTTCACCCGGTTTATGCGCCAGTCGTTCTGCAAGGCCAACCCGGCTTAACATCGTATCCGCTTTCTTCCGGGCGTCGGTGATCGACATGCCACCCAATACGCAAGGCATCATGACGTTTTCCAGTGCCGAGAATTCCGGCAACAAGTGATGAAACTGGTACACAAACCCAAGGTAACGATTACGGAACCTCGCTCGGCCGGCCTCAGAAAGCCGGTGGATATCCTTGCCACAGATGGAAATCTGACCCGATGACGGTTTGTCCAGCCCGCCAAGCAGGTTAAGCAGAGTGGTTTTTCCGGCGCCACTGCTACCGACAATGGCTACCGTTTCTCCGGGCGCCACTTCCAGGGAAATATCCGAAAAAATGGTCAGCTTTTCGGGCCCCTCACTGTAGGTGCGGGTCACCTGCCGACAGTCAATCACCAGGGGGGAGTCCGCCATGGTCGATGGTTCCTTACTCATAGCGAAGTGCCTCCGCGGGGTCCACTCTCGAAGCCCGCCAGGCCGGGTAGATGGTTGCCAGAAGGCTCATGGCAAGGCCGGCTCCGCTGATTATGAAAACGTCCCGCCATTGCAGCTGCGAAGGCAGGTAACTGATGAAATAGACGTCGGCACTGAGAAACTGGTGCCCCAGCGCGCCTTCAAGCCAGGAAATGAAGGCACTGATATTGAGCGCGCCAAACACCCCCAGTGAGGTTCCTATGACCGTGCCGAAGATACCGATTACCGCACCCTGAACAATGAAAATCCGCATGATCCGACCCGGGGTCGCCCCCATGGTCCTGAGAATGGCTATGTCACCGGTTTTGTCGGTGACGACCATCACCAGAGTGGACACGATGTTGAACGCAGCCACGGCGACAATGAACATGAGCAGCAGACCGATCATCGTTTTCTCCATGCGGATGGCCTGGAACAGATTGCCGTGGGTGCGGGTCCAGTCGGACACGTAGTAACGACCGGGCAGTTCCTTCGCGACGTCTTCCGACACCCGGGGGGCTGCAAACAGATCGTCCACCAGCAAGCGGATTCCTTCCGCCTTGCCGCCGGTACGCATAAGTTTTGCGGCATCGTCCATGTGGATCAGGGTGTAATTCCCATCCAGCTCGGCGCCGACACTGAAAACACCCTTTACCGTAAACCGCTTGAGCCTCGGCAGGACACCTGCAGGTGTCACGGAAGCCTCGGGCAGCACTACGGTCACCTTGTCACCCACCTGAAGGCGCAAACTGGCCGCCATCAGCCGGCCGATGATAATGCCGAACTCACCGGACACAAGATCATCGAGCCCGCCTTCAATCATGTGATTTTCAATGATTGAAACGGTGCGCTCCTGATCCGGGAGAATGCCATTGAGCATCACGCCTCGGACATTGCCACCGCCAGTCACCATACCCTGGCCCTGAATAAAGGGCGCGGCTGCCAACACGCGTGGGTGCTCCTCAACCCGGGCATCCACGGATTGCCAGTCGTCCAGGGGGCCGGTGCCCTGAATCGTGGCGTGGGGCACCATACCGAGAATTCTCTGTTTCAGTTCCCGGTCGAAGCCATTCATCACGGAGAGAACAATAATCAGCACCGCGACGCCCAGCATCAGCCCGATCATCGAGGTCAGGGAAATAAAGGATATGAAGTGATTTCTGCGCTTGGCGGCCGTGTACCGCAAGCCTATGTAAAACGATAAGGGTCTGAACATGGAGAGGAGCCTGTTGCTACCTTCGGGTCTGTCGTGGTCTGGTTTTCCCGGGCACCTTCCAGCACCGAGGGAAACTGCTAAACTGTTCTGTACCAATAAAAATTCTGTTTTCCGGAGCCGAGATGCAGCCATCCAACACCCCCAGCGAACCGGCGGATTATTCACCCGATCGCCGGGACTTTTTCCGCATTGAAGACCGGATCGGCCTGGAAATTCGCAAGCTGGCGCCCGGTACACCCCTGGATACGGATGCGTTTGACGGAGACCATCTTGAAAGCCTGAAAGCGGAGTTCAGGCGGCTGGACCAGGACGTGAAGTCCCAACTCGCCAGCCTTGCCGAGAAAGACCGACTACTTACCGGACTGATCAAATCCCTGAACGGCAAGCTGGATACGCTTGCGCGCATTATGGCCTTTGAGCAAAATCCGTTGCAACCGGAGGACTGGCAGGATGTGACCCTGAGCGAGGGCGGCCTGTCATTCTCCAGCAGTACGCCGGCCTGGCAACCGGGGGACTGGCTTGCCGTTCGCATGACACTTCCGCCAGAGCTTTTCCAGCCTCAGGCTATCGCCCAGGTACTGGAGGTACACCCCGATTCCTCAGGTGGGGCAAGGGTCCACACCGAGTTTACCCGGATCGATGACAGCGATCGCCAGCAGATCGCGCGGCATGTGATGCGGTGGCAGATTCGCCAGCGCCAAAAAGAGTAGACTGGGGAAAAACGGGTGACTTTTGCTAATCTTTTTCGGATATTACGCTTTATCCATGTCTTCCAGAACGAATTTTCGGTGGACAACAGTCTTAATGGAGATCGATCAATGACCAAAAACAGAATTCTGCTCGGAACACTGGCTCTGGCTACCACCCTGGCCCTTTTCCCGGCCGCATCGGCAGTTGCCGAGGAGATCCGCGTCCCGGTGGGAGCCCAGGCAGACCGTGACCAGGCAAATTTTCCTGGCACCGGCATGAGCCAGGCTTCGGTCCGATCTTCCTGGGGCTCCCCCCTGGAGATTCAGGGTCCGGTTGGTCAACCTCCCATCAGCCAGTGGCACTACCAGAATTTCGTGGTTTATTTCGAAAATGATCGGGTAATCCATACCGTTCTCAAGCACAATCGCTGAATAACTGATAGCGGCCCGCGAAGGCCCGAATTCCCCCGCTCATGTCCTGACGTTCAGCCGACCGCTGGCTAGAATGGCGTCTTTTGTGATTTAAGGTGGCTGTGAAGTGACAACAACCAGACGCGTATTGCCCGCCGAATGGGCTCCCCAGAGTGCCGTAATGCTGACCTGGCCTCACCCCGGGACAGACTGGGCATATATACTTGATGAGGTCGAGCCGGTCTTCCTCGACATCGCCAGGGCCGTACTTCGCTATGAGAACCTGGTGATCAGCTGCGAGTTCGTTGCCCGCCTGCAGGAACTTGACAGGGATCTGAACCGGTATGCTGAAGAAAACGGCTTTCCGGGTCGGGTACACATCGTTCCGGCACCGGCAAACGACACCTGGGCCCGGGATCATGGCCCCATTACTATCGTAACCGATGACGGTCCGGCGCTGCTCGATTTCCGCTTCAACGCTTGGGGCGGGAAGTTCCCCTTCGAGAAAGACGACGCCCTCAACCGGCACCTGGCCAACGCCGGCGTATTCGGTGCTACCCCGATGCAGCAGGTCGACTTTGTCCTGGAAGGTGGCTCCATCGAGTCCGATGGCCTGGGTACCCTGCTAACCACCTCCGAGTGCCTGCTGACTCCCACCCGAAACCCTTCTGTGGACCGGACCGCAATCGAGCAGTTGCTTGCCGAAGTTCTCGGCGTTACTCGTATTCTCTGGCTTAACCACGGTTATCTCGAAGGTGACGACACCGACAGCCATATAGACACCCTGGCCAGATTCTGCGCCCCAGACCACATCTGCTATGTGACCTGCCCGGATGTCGCGGACGAACACTACAGTGCTCTGGCTGCTATGGAGGAAGAGCTGCAGCAATTCCGCCAGCTGGACGGTACTCCCTACAAACTGACAGCACTGCCCTGGCCGGAGGCAATCCAAGATGAAGACGGAGAACGCCTTCCTGCCACCTACGCAAACTTTCTGATTATCAACGATGCGGTTCTGCTTCCGGTCTACGGGGTTGCCCAGGACGAAGAGGCGATTGCGGTCATGAAGGAGATTTTCCCTTCCCGTGACATTGTGCCGATTGATTGCCGGGCCCTGATTCGTCAGCATGGCAGCCTTCACTGCGTTACCATGCAGATTCCGGCCGGAGTCGTTACTTCATGAGCACCAAACTGACCGGCAGCCAGATCGCCATCGCCGCCATCCAGCAGGCCTGCAGCCCTGATAAGGCCGCCAGCCTGGCGGTCACGGAAAAACTGGTACGGGAAGCCGCAGCCAACGGGGCCGACCTGATCATCCTGCAGGAGCTCCACGCCACGCTGTACTTCTGCCAGACGGAAGACACCGCAGTTTTCGAACTGGCGGAATCCATACCCGGGCCCACCAGCCAGAGACTCTCTGATCTGGCCGGTGAGTTGGGCATTGTCCTGGTAGGCTCCATCTTTGAACGGCGGATGAACGGTGTCTATCACAACACCGCCGTGGTGTTTGAGAAAGACGGCTCCATGGCCGGGATTTACCGGAAAATGCACATTCCTGATGACCCCGGTTTCTACGAAAAGTTTTACTTCACCCCCGGTGACGCGCAGTTCAACGATGGCCACAGTGGTTTTACTCCCATTGACACCTCCGTTGGCAGGCTGGGCGTCCTGGTGTGCTGGGACCAGTGGTACCCGGAAGCGGCCCGACTGATGGCCCTGGCCGGCGCCGAGATACTGATCTACCCCACTGCCATCGGCTGGGATGTCACCGACGACCCGGACGAGCAGGCACGACAGCTGGAAGCCTGGGTAACCGTGCAACGAGGCCATGCGGTGGCCAACAACCTGCCTGTGGTCGCGCCAAACCGCGTTGGTACCGAACCGGACCCTTCCGGGCAGAGCGATGGCATCCGGTTCTGGGGTAACAGTTTCATTTGCGGACCTCAGGGCGAGTTCCTGGCCCGGGCAGATGACAATTCCGAATGCATTCTGACTGTAACGCTCGATCGCAACCGCAGTGAATCGGTTCGTCGCATCTGGCCGTATCTGAGAGACCGCAGGATTGACGCCTACGGTGATATTCTCAAACGCGTGAGGGACTGAGCCAGGAATGAGAAAACTGGTCGATACCGTTGTCAGTGAACTGAACCAGATACTGCTGGGCAAGGATCAACAGGTCCGCCTTGCTCTCTGTGGCCTCCTGGCCCGGGGTCACCTATTGATTGAAGACATTCCCGGCATGGGCAAAACCACCCTCTCCCATGCCCTGGCCAAAGTGATGGGGCTCAGCTACCAGCGCATCCAGTTTACCAATGACCTGCTACCAGCCGATGTGCTTGGCTACTCCATGTACGACAAACAGGCCGGCAGCCTGGTTTTCCATCCGGGCCCGATCTTCGCCCAGGTGGTACTGGCAGACGAAATCAACCGGGCATCACCACGTACCCAGAGCGCCCTGCTTGAAGCCATGGAAGAGCGCCAGGTATCCATCGAAGGCGAAACCCGGCCGCTGCCCCACCCTTTCTTCGTGATTGCCACCCAGAACCCGATCGAGCAGGGTGGCACCTACCCCCTGCCCGAATCCCAGCTGGACCGGTTCCTTATGCGCCTGCGCCTGGGCTATCCGGACCCCAGAGCCGAGCGGGAACTGCTGGAAGGCGAAGACCGCCGTGTGCTGACCGAAAAGCTCGGCACCCTGCTCTCACAGGCCGACCTGGAAACCCTTCAGGAAGGCGTCACCCGGATAACCGCCAGCCCGGCCCTGCTGGACTATATTCAGCGCCTGCTGGAACAAAGCCGCAGAATGCCGGGGCTGCTTTACGGGCTCTCTCCAAGGGCCGGACTGGGCCTGCTGCGGGCGTCCAAGGCATGGGCCCTGATGGAAGGCCGGCACCACGTACTGCCGGACGATATTCAGGCCGTCTTCTCGGCAGTGGCCGAACACCGCCTGGAACAGGGCGAATCCGGCAAAAGCACCGAACGGGTCAGACAGCTTCTTGCCACCGTGTCAGTGCTTGAGTAAATAGCAAGGTTTTATAAGCGGTATTGCCCAAAACGAATGGCAGACAGCCGCTTTCATGTTAGCCTTTCCACCTTTCCCCGAAGCGCCTGGCCCTGAAAACCGGGCCGGGCAATATACGGTTTTTTCAGTGAGAGATTTTCAATGAGCGACACCAAACATTCCCGACTGATCATCCTCGGTTCCGGCCCGGCAGGCTACACCGCTGCTGTTTACGCAGCCCGCGCCAACCTGAACCCGACCCTGATTACCGGTATTGAAGTCGGCGGCCAGCTCACCACCACCACCGACGTGGACAACTGGCCCGGCGACAACGACGGCGTACAGGGCCCCGAACTGATGCAGCGCATGCTCAA
The DNA here is from genome assembly GCF_002744735.1 of Marinobacter guineae. Classification (GTDB taxonomy): domain Bacteria; phylum Pseudomonadota; class Gammaproteobacteria; order Pseudomonadales; family Oleiphilaceae; genus Marinobacter; species Marinobacter guineae. Next base: position 511,941 of record NZ_KZ319339.1, read on the forward strand.
ACACGCCGAGCGCTTTGAAACCAGCATCGTCTACGACACCATTAACGAAGCCGACCTGCGCAACCGCCCCTTCCGCCTCAAGGGCGACGGCGGCGAATACACCTGCGACGCCCTGATCATCGCAACCGGCGCCTCCGCCATGTACCTTGGCCTCGAATCCGAAGAGAAATTCAAAGGCCAGGGCGTCTCAGCCTGCGCCACCTGCGACGGCTTCTTCTACAAGAAACAGAAAGTAGCCGTCATCGGCGGCGGCAACACCGCCGTTGAAGAGGCCCTTTACCTCTCCAACATCGCCGACGAAGTGACCCTGGTGCACCGCCGCGACAGCCTGCGCGCCGAAAAAATCCTCCAGGACAAGCTGTTCGAAAAAGCCGAAAACGGCAACGTCAACATCGTCTGGGACCACACCCTCGACGAAGTCCTGGGCGACGGCACCGGTGTCACCGGCATGCGCATCAAGAGTATGAAGGATGGTTCGACACAGGACCTGGAACTGGCCGGCGTCTTCATCGCCATCGGCCACAAGCCTAACACCGACCTGTTCACCGGCCAGCTGGACATGGAAAACGGCTACATCCGTATCCGCTCTGGCCTCGAAGGCATGGCCACCCAGAGCAGCATCCCCGGCGTCTTCGCCGCCGGCGACGTAGCCGACCACGTCTACCGCCAGGCCGTCACCTCCGCCGGCTTCGGCTGCATGGCCGCTCTGGATGCCGAAAAATTTCTGGATCAGCAAGACTGATTGTGATTGAGTAAGAGTGCGAAGAAGGAACGCGAACTCAGGAGTTTGCAAAGGCTGGTGGGAACCCGCTTCTGAAACTGTGCGGAGCCATGGATGGCGGAGCCAAGCGTACAGGGAAGTATTCACAGCGTGTTTCAGAAGGCTGGCCCTCCCGGGCGCGACTCCCAAGTCCGATCAACATGAGATCAGTTTGAAAATCTGAGCAAAAACCGGATATGGATGACCTCACTACCCTGGCTAGACCCTGACCAACTCTGGTTCCCTCCGGCCAACGAAGCCCTGGACGACCCGGACGGCCTCCTGGCACTCGGCGGCGACCTGTCCACCGACCGGCTCATACTCGCCTACCGGAACGGCATCTTCCCCTGGTACAGCGACGAGCAACCCATACTCTGGTGGTCACCCAACCCCAGATGCGTATTGTTTCCGAACGAAATCCACGTATCCCGAAGCCTCCGCCGCACCCTGAACCAGCACCGCTTTCAGGTTACCGCCGATCAGGCCTTCGGCCGAATCATCCGCCTGTGCGCCTCCACCCGGGCCGAGGGCACCTGGATCACTGAAGAAATGATCGCCAGCTACGCCGAACTGCACCAAATGGGCGTGGCACACTCCATTGAAGTCTGGAACCACAGGGGTGATCTTGCCGGCGGGATGTACGGCCTGGGTATCGGCCGGTGTTTCTTCGGCGAATCCATGTTCTCCCTGGAAACCAACGCCTCCAAAGTCCTGATGGTCCACCTTGCTCATCAGCTACAGACCTGGGGCTACCGGGTTATGGATTGCCAGGTGGAAAGTCGCCACCTGCTGACCATGGGCGCCAAAACTATTCCCCGGGAAGAGTTTTTATCTATACTCAGGATGAGCGTCGATCAAAAACCGGATCAGACCGACTGGACCTTCCACTGGCAATGGCCCGGGCCGGAGGATTAAATGAGCAATCTCAGAACCCTGGTGTTCTTTGCAACCCCGCCACACGACTGCAGTTACCTGCCAGACCACGAGGCAACCACCATGTTCGTGGATCCGCGGGCCCATATCGACAAAAAACTCTACAGCCAGCTCACCGCGCTCGGCTTCCGCCGCAGTGGCGGCCATTATTACCGCCCTCACTGCGAGCAGTGCAACGCCTGCATTGCCGTACGCCTTAAAGTAGATGACTTCGAACCCGACCGTAGCCAGAGACGGGTAATGAGGAAAAACGAAGATCTGGAGTGCATGCTGGTGCCGGCCACCTTTACCGAACGGTATTATCAACTCTACGCCACCTATATCGAGGAACGGCACAAAGACGGCGATATGTACCCGCCGTCCCGGGAGCAGTTCACCTCGTTTCTGGTAGAGGGTGCCACCGATTCGTGGTTTCTTGAAATCCGCAAGGACAATAACCTGGTGGGTCTTGCCGCCGTAGACTTGCTGGATGATGGCCTGTCTGCCATCTATACTGTTTTCGAGCCTGAAATGGACGATCGCAGCCTTGGTACTTTTGCTATCCTGTGGCAAATTGACGAGGCCCGCCGCAAGGGCCTGCCACATCTGTATCTCGGTTACTGGATCAAACAGTGCCGGAAAATGAACTATAAAACCCGTTTCCGACCCATTGAAGCGCTCCGCGACGGCCAGTGGCGTGAGCTTGATGCCGACTGACTTTGCCAAACGCGGATAAATAAGGCAGAATTGCGCAATTTAAAATCACGAGAACCATATCCTAACGAGGTTTCTACTGAATGCCGAAATCAGATGCCATTGAAATGGAAGGTGTTATTATCGACACCCTTCCAAACACCATGTTCCGCGTTGAGCTGAGCAACGGTCATGTTGTGACGGCTCACATCTCCGGCAAGATGCGCAAGAACTACATCCGCATCCTGACAGGTGACAAGGTCAAGGTTGAGCTCACTCCCTACGACCTGAGCAAGGGCCGCATTGTGTACCGCGCCCGTTAAGGCGCATGTGACATCTGAAAAGCCCCTCCGGGGGCTTTTTTTGTGAGGCCAAAAAAAACCGCTGCCTGGTTACCCGGACAGCGGTTTTTCCTTACGTCGCCTCAGACGGCTTCCGCCGGCTCATCCTCGTACTCGAACACCAACTCATCGTCACGGAGATGGATGTAGACATCTCCGCCCTTCTCTGACAGGCGCCCGAAAAGGATCTGCTCGGCCAGCGGCCGCTTGATCTTGTCCTGAATCAAACGCGACATCGGACGGGCACCCATGGTGACGTCGTAGCCTTTGTCGGCCAGCCAGGATTTCGCAGCATCATCCACATGCAATACGACATGCTTCTCGTCCAGCTGCGCCTGCAGTTCGGTCAGGAACTTGTCCACCACGTGGGTGATGGTTTCCTTCTGCAGGTCGCCGAACTGGATGATACCGTCCAAACGGTTGCGGAACTCCGGCGTGAATGTCTTGGTGATGATCTCCATGCCATCGGTGCTGTGGTCCTGCTCGCTGAAGCCAATCGAACGACGGGCCATGCTTTCTGCCCCGGCATTGGTTGTCATGACCAGGATCACGTGGCGGAAGTCCGCCTTGCGACCGTTGTTATCAGTCAGCGTACCGTGGTCCATTACCTGCAGAAGCAGGTTGAAGACTTCCGGATGGGCCTTCTCGATTTCATCCAGCAACAACACACAATGGGGGTGCTTGGTGACAGACTCCGTCAGCAGGCCTCCCTGGTCATAACCGACATAGCCCGGCGGCGCACCAATGAGTCTTGAGACAGTGTGGCGCTCCATATACTCGGACATGTCGAAGCGCACCAGCTCGATACCCAGGACCTTGGCCAACTGTTTGGTAACCTCGGTTTTACCAACACCCGTCGGCCCCGCGAACAGGAAGGCACCTTCTGGCTTCTCAGGCGCCTTCAGGCCAGCGCGAGCCAGCTTAATGGACGTAGCGAGAGACTCGATGGCCGGATCCTGACCAAACACCACCATCTTGAGGTCCCGCTCGATATTCCGCAGCAGATCCTTGTCGCTGGTGGAGACGTTCTTGGGCGGAATGCGGGCAATGTTCGCTACCACATCCTCGATATCAGTCACGTCGATGGTCTTTTTGCGCTTGCCTTCCGGCTGCAACCGCTGCCGGGCACCAGCTTCGTCGATTACATCAATTGCCTTGTCCGGCAGGTGACGATCGGTGATGTACCGGTCCGCGAGTTCTGCGGCAACCCGCAAGGCCTTGTCCGTGTACTTCAGATCGTGGTGCTTCTCGAAGTTCGGCTTCAGGCCTTTGAGGATCTGGTAGGTATCCTCGACGCTGGGCTCGTTGACATCGATTTTCTGGAAGCGGCGAGCCAGGGCACTGTCTTTCTCGAAGATGCCCCGGAACTCCTGGAACGTGGTGGAGCCTATGCAACGGATCTCCCCGGAACTCAGCATCGGCTTCAACAGGTTGGAAGCGTCCATAACGCCACCGGATGCAGAACCGGCACCGATAATCGTGTGGATCTCGTCGATAAAGAGAATCGCATGACTCTCTTTCTTGAGTTCTGCCAGTAGCCCTTTCAGGCGCTTCTCGAAATCACCCCGATATTTGGTGCCCGCCAGCAATGCACCGAGATCCAGCGAGTAAACCACCGCATCCGAAATGATGTCGGGTACCTGACCATCCACGATTCTCTTGGCAAGCCCTTCAGCGATGGCAGTCTTGCCTACGCCGGCTTCCCCGACCAACAATGGGTTGTTCTTGCGACGGCGCACCAGAATCTGCACCACCCGCTCAACCTCGTGCTCGCGCCCGATGAGCGGATCAATCCGGCCCTGACGGGCCTGCTCATTGAGATTGGTTGCGTAGCTTTCCAATGGCTTGGAATGGCCGCCTTCCTCTCCGGCTTCATCATGGGAAGCCTGATCATGACTCTCCTGATCTTCAGCACCCTGAACCCGGGAGATTCCATGAGAGACGAAATTGACCACATCAATACGGGCAATGCTCTGTTTCTTGAGCACATAGACCGCCTGACTTTCCTGCTCGCTGAATATAGCGACCAGCACATTGGCCCCGGTTACCTCTTTCTTGCCCGAGGACTGCACATGGAACACCGCCCGTTGCAACACTCGCTGGAAGCCCAGCGTGGGTTGGGTCTCCCGCTCACTGTCGCTGCTCGGGATTAATGGTGTTGTTGAGTCAACAAACTCGACCAGTTCCTCCTGAAGTCGCTTGAGGTCTGCACCACAGGCCTTCAGAACGCCCACCGCCGATTCGTTATCGAGCAGGGCCAGCAACAAATGCTCCACAGTCATGAACTCATGACGTTTATCGCGGGCATTCTTGAAGGCCGTGTTCAGCGTAATTTCCAGATCTTTGCTCAGCATGGGCCACCCCAACGTCTTTCAGTCCGCACGTTCAATCTCGCAAAGGAGCGGATGTTCGCATTCCGAGGAATACTGGTTCACCTGTGCCGCCTTTGTTTCCGCGATGTCCCGGGTAAATACCCCGCATACAGCTTTTCCCTGCGTATGGACGAGCAGCATCACCTGCGTCGCCTTTTCCTCGTTCATTCCAAAGAACGTCATCAGCACATCCACGACGAAATCCATGGGTGTGTAATCGTCGTTCAGGAGCACCACCCTGTATCGCGCCGGGCGCTTGAGAGCAGGCTTTTCGGGAGCAACGCTGAGGTCATCCTGCCGCCCCGGCTGTTCGTCCTCCCCCTGATTTAATACTAGTAGAGAATTTTCGATAGTCCGCATCATTCCTAACCGGTTTATCGGTGCTCCTGTCTAAATGTGGATGTCTGCCCCGGGGTTTTCAAGCAGGGCGTGAGATATTTATCAATACGAACATGATACCGCTTCCAGACTGCGTTCAACCACACATTCCCGGCATAGAAACTATTGACTCGACGCAACGATTGGCCGAAAGTTAATTTGCATTGTAAAATAATGTAAATCCATGCAATGTTTGGGTAACAGGATTCGGACCGATAGTGCGACGGCCGAAAGGCAAACACCACGTACAAGAACAGTGACAGCAAAAGAACAGGGGAGTTCATCATGCCAAGAGGCAAAGTCAAGTGGTTCAACAATGCCAAAGGGTACGGATTCATCATCGAGGATGGTTGCAGTGACGATCTGTTTGCTCACTTCTCGTCGGTCCAAATGGACGGCTACAAGACCCTGAAAGCCGGTCAGGCCGTATCCTTTGATAAAAAACCAAGCGACAAGGGCATTCACGCAGTCAACATCATTCCGGATGAGCAGCCCGCCAGCAAGGCCCATACAGGTGCCGGAAGCGACGCTGCCGAAGAGTCAGGGCAACAGGAATCCGGCCGGGACGGTTATCCGCCCCGCGCAGTAAACGGCTAAACTGCTCTGACACCTGAAGCCATTCCCCCACCTCGAGCTGGTGGGGGATGTTTCTTTTTTGTCTAATAACCAGACGTCACTGCTAACGCCGGCAATCTGACTTTGTCAGTCCTTACCTTTGAAGTACCCTACTCTCACTGAAGCACACTGCAACTTCTGGAAATGTGCGATCGCATGGCTGAGCTCATTCTTTTTAACAAACCTTTTCAGGTCCTGAGCCAGTTTACCGACGATGGCGCCGCTGGGGGAGACTCGCCGCGCGCCACGCTGGCGGACTACCTGCGGATTCCCGGCGTCTATCCGGCCGGTCGACTGGATTACGATTCCGAGGGCTTGCTTCTGCTGACATCCGAAGGTGCTTTGCAGCACCGGATAGCGTCGCCGGCACTCAAGATGCCCAAAACCTATTGGGTGCAGGTAGAAGGCGAGATTTCCGACTACGCCCTGAAACGTCTCGCGGAAGGTGTTGAACTGAAAGATGGCCTCACCCGGCCCGCAAAGGCAACAAGAATGTCGGCGCCGGCTATCTGGCCCCGGATTCCTCCTGTGCGGCACCGCGATACCGTTCCAACCAGCTGGCTGGAGCTGATCATTACCGAAGGCAAGAACCGGCAGGTCCGGCGAATGACTGCCGCGGCCGGCTTCCCGACACTGCGACTGATCCGTTACCGCATTGGCGACTGGACCCTGGAGGGACTGAAATCCGGTGAATACCGGAAAGTCACCGTCAACCTGCCGGCCAGCCCAAACACCAAATCCCGCCCCGGTCGTGCCGGACCCGGGGCCCGAACCCGGAGAACGAGAAAGCCATGACCTGGACACCCCATGCCACTGTAGCGGTTATTGTTGAAGATCAGGCAGGACGGTTTCTCATGGTGGAGGAGTTCAGCGGTGGCAAGGTTGTGTTCAACCAGCCCGCCGGACATGTCGAGGAAGACGAGGCCATACTCGACGCCGTTCGCCGGGAAGCGCTGGAGGAAACCGGCTGGGAGATTGACCCGGTGCACTTTCTGGGCATCTACACCTACAAGGCGCCAGCAAATGGCGTTACCTATTATCGCTTCTGTTACGTTGCCCGGGCCGCTGCAAAGATTTCAGACGATCTGGACGACGGTATCATTGCTGCCCACTGGTTGACCCTTGACGAAATCCGTGGCCTCGGCGAAAAACTTCGCAGCCCGCTTGTCCTGCAGTGCATAGAAGATTACCGAAATGGCCGCCAGTACCCGCTCGACGTCGTCGTCGATTCAAAGACGGCGTGCTAGGAAAATGGTAAACTCGCGGTTTTTTAACCGGTAGCGACGCTGTCATGACCAACACCTCTGAAGCTCAGTCTTCAACCAGCCCAACCAACACCCGCGTGATCGTCGGCATGTCCGGCGGTGTCGATTCTTCCGTGGCCGCCTGGCTGCTGAAGGATCAGGGTTATCAGGTTGAAGGTCTGTTCATGAAGAACTGGGATGAGGATGACGGCACAGAATACTGTACCGCCATGACCGACCTGGCGGACGCCCAGGCCGTGGCCGACGCCATTGGTATCAAGCTGCATACCGCCAGTTTCGCGGCCGAGTACTGGGACCGGGTGTTTGAGCATTTCCTGTCGGAATACCAGGCAGGCCGCACCCCGAACCCGGACATTCTGTGCAACAAGGAAGTCAAATTCCGCGCCTTTCTGGACTATGCCATCACCTTGGGTGCTGACTATATTGCCACCGGCCACTACGCCCGTCAGCGACCCATTGCCGACTCTCGGGGCAAGGCACAGCTGCTCAAAGGACTGGATCCGAACAAGGATCAGAGTTATTTCCTGCACGCGGTCTCAGGCGACCGCATCGCACGGACCCTGTTCCCCGTGGGCGAGCTGGAGAAACCGGAAGTGCGCCGTATCGCCGAGCAGCAGGGCTTCGTGACCCATGACAAAAAAGACTCCACAGGCATCTGCTTTATTGGTGAGCGCAAATTCCGGGACTTCCTGAAACAGTACCTGCCCGCCCAGCCCGGCGATATCGAAACACCGGATGGCCAGAAGATCGGCCGCCACCAGGGGCTGATGTACCACACCATAGGTCAGCGCCAGGGCCTTGGTATCGGTGGCCTCAGTGAATTCGGCGACGAGCCCTGGTATGTGGCGGAAAAGGACCTCGGTCGCAATGTGCTCATTGCCGTTCAGGGCAAGCATCATCCCCTGCTGTTCTCCCGGGGCCTGGTATCCGGCCCGATAGACTGGGTCGCCGGCCAGCCTCCCGCTGGGTCTTTCCGCTGCAAGGCGAAAACCCGCTACCGGCAGCCGGATCAGGATTGTCAGGTTGCGGTCATTGATGGTGGCGTACGGGTCGATTTTGATGATGCCCAGCGGGCAGTTACGCCGGGACAATCCGTTGTCTTCTACGACGGCGAGGTGTGTCTCGGCGGGGGTGTCATTGAGGAAACCTGGCGTGATGGCGACCCCTTGCCGGCTCGTCTGACCGGTTCCAGGCCTCAGGAAGTGACTGTATGAGTCGATCTCTGAAAGACCAGACCCTGGCCCTTGCGGGAGTTTTCCAGGCGGCTAACCTGGTGCAGCAGATTGCCCACAGCGGCCAGTGCAATCAGTCAAGCCTGGAAACGTCCATTCGCTCCCTGTTTGCAACGGATCCCGAGAACACCCTGGACGTGTACGGTGGCGAACTCCGGGATATTCAGGAAGGCCTTGTAACGCTTTCTTCAGTACTCAGCCAGCAGAGCAAGCAGCAGGATATCGAAGTGCTTCGCTATGCCCTAAACCTGGTTCAACTGGAATCCAAGCTGAATCGCCGGTCAGACATGCTGGACGTAATCGGCAGCCGCATCGACCAGGCCCGGCACACCGCCAGCCACTTTGGCTACACCCACCCCAACCTGATCAGCAACCTCGGCTCGGTTTACGCCGATACCATCAGCACCTTCCGGATGCGCATCCAGGTAAGCGGCAATCCCTCGATCCTGCAGCAGGAGGAGAATGCCGCGAAGGTTCGGGCCCTGCTACTTGCGGGTATCCGCTCGGCCGTGCTCTGGCGCCAGACTGGCGGACGCCGCTGGCAACTGATTTTTTCCCGCAGGAAGGTTATCCGGCTCGCCCGGGAACTGGTCGAGGAAGCGAATAGCTCTCTGTACCATTGACAGCGCTGATTCAGTGACAGCGCTGGTGTATGATATGCACCCCCTATTTTCTTTTGATCCGATTCTTTGATGACTTGAGAGGTTTTCGATGGAACTCACCGCCCTGACCGCCATTTCCCCGGTCGATGGACGCTACGGCAGTAAAGTCAGCGTCTTCCGTGAAATCTTCAGTGAATATGGCCTGATCAGGAACCGTGTGACCGTCGAGATCCGCTGGCTGCAGAAACTGGCGGATCACCCCGGCATCACCGAAGTGCCGTCTTTTTCCACTGAGGCCAATGCCGTGCTCGACCGCATGGTGAGCGAATTCAGCCTGGAGGACGCCGAGCGTATCAAGGAAATCGAACGCACCACCAACCACGATGTGAAAGCGGTGGAGTATTTCATCAAAGAGAAAATCGCCAGCGTTCCGGAACTGCACGCGGTGACCGAGTTTGTCCACTTTGCCTGCACCTCGGAAGACATCAACAACCTTTCCCACGCCCTGATGCTGCGGGAGGGTCTGGATCACGGCATGCTGCCCGCCATGGACCGGGTTGTCGACAAGCTGGCGCAGCTGGCCCACGATCACGCTGAACAGCCCATGCTGTCCCGCACTCACGGACAGACTGCCTCCCCCACAACCGTGGGCAAGGAATTGGCCAATGTAGTCCACCGACTGCGTCGGCAGGTCAAACAGGTCCGTGAGACCGAGCTGCTGGGCAAAATCAACGGCGCTGTCGGCAACTATAACGCCCATCTTTCGGCCTATCCGGACATCGACTGGGCGCTGAACGCCAGGGAATTTATCGAGAGCCTCGGCCTTGACTGGAACCCATATACCACTCAAATCGAGCCGCACGATTACATCGCAGAACTGTACGATGCCATCGCCCGTTTCAATACGATTCTGATCGACCTGGACCGGGACATCTGGGGCTACATTTCCCTCGGCTACTTCAAGCAGAAGACCGTAGAAGGCGAAGTGGGTTCCTCCACCATGCCCCACAAGGTCAACCCGATCGACTTCGAGAACTCCGAAGGCAACCTTGGCATTGCCAATGCGCTGTTCAGCCACCTATCAGCCAAACTGCCGATTTCACGTTGGCAGCGGGACCTGACCGATTCTACCGTGCTCCGTAACCTCGGCGTTGGTTTTGCCCACAGCCTGATCGCCTATGAGGCAAGCCTCAAGGGGCTGGGCAAGCTCGAAATCAATCCGGCCCGTCTTGATGACGACCTGGATCGCGCCTGGGAAGTGCTCGCCGAGCCGATCCAGACCGTGATGCGCCGTTACAACATTGAAAAGCCCTATGAAAAGCTCAAGGCATTGACCCGTGGCAAGGCGATGACCCCGGAACTGATCAAGAATTTTGTCGAGAGCCTGGAGATTCCGAACCAAGCCAAGGCAGACCTGATGGCGCTGACTCCGGGCAGTTACATCGGCAACGCCGTTGATCAGGCACAAAACATCTGAAACCGGGAGCATACCCATGAACATGCTTGGCGGACTGACGCCCTCTGAATTTCTGCGGGATTACTGGCAGAAGAAGCCACTTGTCATCCGTCAGGCATTTCCCGGATTCCAGTGCCCGGTCAGCGCCGATGAGCTCGCGGGACTCGCGTGTGAAGAAGGCGTGGAGTCCCGGATTGTCATTGAAAACGACGATGGCAAACCCTGGCAGCTCCACAACGGCCCTTTCTCTGCGGACCGGTTCAGCCAACTACCGGAGCAGGATTGGACCCTGCTGGTTCAGGGCCTGGACCACTGGGTGCCGGATATCGCCGACCTGCTGGAGCACTTCCGCTTCATCCCCAACTGGCGCCTGGATGACGTCATGGCCAGCTACGCCCCGAAAGGCGGCAGTGTTGGCCCTCACTACGACCAGTACGATGTCTTCCTGCTTCAGGCGCAGGGCCACCGACGCTGGACTTTTGGCGGCCACTGCAATCACACCTCGCCGAGAGTGGAAGGCACCCCGCTCCGGATTCTGAGCAGTTGGGAGGGTGAAGAAACTGTCACCCTGGCACCCGGTGACATGCTGTATCTGCCGCCCGGCATCGGGCATCACGGTATTGCGGAAGATGATTGCATTACCCTGTCGGTGGGCTTTCGAGCGCCGACCATTGACGATGTTCTAACCGGCTTCACTGATTTTCTGTGCAGCCAGTCGGATGCCGCGGATCACCTAAACGACCCGGACCTGCAGGTTCAGGACAACCCGGGCACAATCTTGCCCAACGTGATGGACCGCCTGGAAGGCATTATCCGGGAGAAACTTGGCGATCGCCGGCAACTTGCCCTCTGGTTTGGCCAGTATTCCACGGCTCCGAAGAGTATGGACATCGTGGTCCCGGCTGATGAACCGGCCGATACCGGGGATATTGCTGAAGCGATTCATGCTGGCGAGCAAATGCGCTGGAATGAAGGCTCCCGCTTCGCCTATTATGATTTTGAGAGCGAAACGGCGCTGTTCGTGGACGGAGAGCAGTTCCTGCTCAAAGGGGATGCTCGTCCTCTTGCTCCGCAGCTGTGTTCCGCCGCCCGCATCGATATGCCCGCCCTGGCCCGCTTTGCCGGCGACAAGGCATTGCTCGGCCTTCTGACCACGCTCTACAATCAGGGTTCTGTCTATTTCGAGTAATCTCGACTTTAGAGGTATCGGCGAACGGGTAAGCCCTGATATCAGGCATCAACATGAATATCCGATTCAGAAAATACAGTTGGCAACTGGCGCCCTCATCCATCAGGCAGATTCGTCAAAAGGTGTTTATTGACGAGCAAAAGGTCCCCCACGAGCTTGAATGGGATGAAACCGATGAAATTGCAGATCATTACCTGGTGGTCCTGCCGGGCAACACCCCCGCAGGTGTGGCCCGATTGTTCTCCACTCTGGAAGAAACCGGCCACATCGGGCGCATGGCGATCCTGCCTCAGTATCGAGGCCAGGGTATCGGCGAAGCGCTACTCAGGCATCTGATTGCCGAGTCCGCCGAGCACTTTTCCGAACTCAGGCTCTCCGCCCAGGAACACGCGATCCCTTTTTACCAGCGCTCAGGCTTTCACGTGTGTTCGGATGTCTACGACGATGTCGGCATCCCCCACTACGATATGCGCTGCCTGGCACCGGAACTGGCCAACGATGCCCTACCCGGGAGGGATGCGCCCATGATTCTGGGCACGGACGAGGATTCCTGGCTGTTTGATAGCGAAAGCCGGCTGATCAGTCTGATGGATTCGGTTGTTGGCCAGGCGGGTCAGCGTATCTGGTTGTATGATCGCTTGCTGGAGCATGATCTTTATGACCGCCATCGTTTCCGGGAGCTGGTCTCGGCACTCGCTCGCCGCCATCGGCTCAGCGAGGTACGCCTGCTGATTCACGATGACAAGCCACTGGTGAAGCGTCGACACAAGCTGGTCGAACTTTTGCGCCGGCTGCCAAGCCGGATGGAACTGCGTCTGGTCAATGAAGACTACCCGGTGGCAGATCAGCCGTTCATCCTGGCAGACCGGCAGGGGGTGGTTTACCGGCACGACTTCTACAAGCCGGAAGGTTTCGCCAAGTTCGCCGACGGCGGCCGTGTAAAACTGCTCGCCGAGAATTTCCAGCGTATGTGGGATGCTGCCCGACCTTCCCTCGAATTGCGGGAATTACCGCTCTGAGTGGTGGGCCTGCAGCGCATCCGGAGCTTCAAATCTTGCTCCGAACGGGGCAAATTCGGTATCCACTTCACCGGCCACTTCCGCTATTAATTTGCGCAGCCATTGGTGATCCGCGTTGTGTTGCAACAACGGGCTCCAGGCCATTTTCAACTCGAATGGCGGAATCTCGAACGGAGGCACCTTAACCACCAGATTCGGATTGTCTCTCTGCAGCCAGGCTGCACGGGAGGGTAAGGTGGCAATCAGGTCATGCTGTTCCGCCAGCAGCATGGCAACCTGATAGTGCCGGGTGAACACGGAAATCTGGCGCTTGCGCCCCATTCTGGACAAGGCTTCGTCAACCCAGCCAAGGCGTTGGACGTCTTTCGGGTTGACCCCTACGCCCACGCCAAAACCGGTCTTGCTGACCCAGATGTGACTGGCATCCAGATAGGTATCCAGCGTAAACGGCTCTCTGAGCAGGGGATTACGAGCGTTCATCAGGCAGGCGAAATATTCTGTCCAAAGGGTTTTCTGGTGAAAAGACTGGGGGATCTTGTCGAACCGGTTAATAGCCATATCCAGCCTGCCCTGCTCGACATCGAGGAAGCTGACATCGCTCGGAGTCAACACGTCCAGAGTCACGTGTGGCGCTTCCTGCCGGATTCGCCTGAGCACCCGGGGCATCAGACATGACTCGGCATAGTCGCTGGCCATAATCCTGAACACCCGCTGGCTCTCCAGGGCCGAAAACGGGGTCTTCTCCTGCACCGCCTGCTCGATATCGGACAGGACCCTCCGTACCAGCGGTTGCAGCTCTCGGGCTCTTTCCGTGGCTGTCATACCTTCACTGGTTCTCACCAGCAAAGGATCGCTGAACAGGTCACGCAACCGTCTTAACCCGTTACTCATGGCAGGCTGGGTGATGCCGAGGTGGTTGGCTGCCTTGGTAACATTCCGCTCCCGCAGCAGCACGTCCAGGTACACAAGCAGGTTCAGATCAACACGGGAAATATCCACAGACAACTCCGGAACGCCTTAACAACGGGGTAAAAAGAACCTTCATTCACGGGGACAATATACATTATACGGAAAATTCAGGTAATCAATAAGCAATACGAACTTTCACATTTGAAAACGGATTCAACGCCGGATTTCTGCTAGTCTTTCGGATACTTGCTGAATAATATCGGTATTTTGAGGCCGGGCTTGCATACCCGCCGTCCTTTGATCCTGAAGCCGGAGTCGTTACTGACAAAATGGATACCACTACGATTGTCCTTTTACTGGCGGCCATCGTTACCGTCTCGATTGTCATTATTGTGCTCAGTCAGATGCGGGAGCGCGCCCGAATCGAGCGGGCCCGGAGAATCACCGCGCAGGAGGACGCATACAACCGCGCTTTTCGTCTGCTCTCCGAGATTCCCGGCCAATACCTGACCGCCGACCTCAAGCTCCTGCTGATCAAACGCATGGAAGAAGCGTGTAATGAGCTTGCGGGGCTTAAGTCCAACCTTCCGGTCAAACAGTGGCAGGAATCTGCCGCAGATCTGAAAAACCAGATCATGGAAAGGCGGGATTCAACAACGCCAGTCAAGATCGACTCTCCGGAAAAGTCCAACTACGTCAAGGAATTGCTTCAGAATCTCTTCAAGATGATTGAGGGAATGCACAAAAGCGGGCGGATTGACGCTGGCACCGCGAAGAAGAACCTCAAGTACGTTCTGTTCCTGGTTCACAAGACCCACGCCGACCTGCATGTGTTCCAGGCCCGGGATCATATACGCCAGCACCAGATCCGCAAGGCAATCCATGCCTACCATCTGGCCAGCACCGAAATGGGCAAGTCCCGGGACAACCCCCTTGCCATGAAAGCGGTCAAGAGCTTCCGGACCCGCATCAAGGAACTGGAGGCAATGAGCGCAGAAGGCAAGGAGGGCCAATACCCTGAATCCCAGTCCAAACTGGACCGTGAATGGGATACCTTCCTCCACGATGATGAGTGGAAGAAGAAGGCCGACTACGACGACTGAAGGCACAGACCGGGTCGTTAATGTTTCCGGCCCACCAACAGGGACAGTGCATACCAGTGAGCAAACGCTTCAAGCAGCGGCTTTCCTACCGACTCACCCGTGACACCGTACTGGTTGCCATGGCCTTGGGGCTGATGCTCAATTTTGTCCAGATCACCCTGGATTATTTCAGCGCCAGGGAATCCCTGGAAAGCGAAATCCACGCGCTGGTGGATATCAGTAACAGCCCGGCCTCCCAGATTGCCTACAACATCGACGTCCGGCTGGCGGAAGAATTGCTGGACGGCCTGCTCAGGCACCCGGCTACGATTGATGCCCGAATTGTCGATAACGATAACCAGACCATGGCGGCTTCGAGCAAGAGCAGCCCGGAGTCGCCCTACCGCTGGGTCAGCGACCTTCTGTTCGGCGCAGACCGGATCTTCAGGCAAGAGCTGAGAGTACCTCAGCTTGAGGATCTGCCCCTCGGAGAGCTCGTTCTCACCATCGATACCTACCACTATGGTGCGCAGTTTCTCGAACGGGCCGGTTACACTCTCATGAGCGGGCTCTTCAAAAGTCTTATTCTGTCAGCCGCACTGCTTATGATTTTCTATTTCGTGCTCACCCGCCCCATGCTCAGTGTCATCAGCGCCCTCAGCCAGGTGCGCGCCAGTTCTCCGGAGAAAGTCAGGTTACCGATACCGCACAACCACCGGGAAGACGAGATCGGAACCATGGTTGGCATTATCAACCAGCACCTTGAAGCCATTGACTCCAGTCTGGCGCAACTCCGGCATGCCGAGAGTGCCATGAAGAACTACTCTGCTCAGCTGGAGCAGGAAGTGGCAGACCGTACCCGGGAAATCTCCGAGAAAAACCAGGCCCTGCAACGGGGTAACCGCGCCCTGGTAAAAGCCAAAGAAGATGCCGTACGCCGCGCCCGGGCCAGAGCCAATTTTCTGGCCAGCATGAGCCACGAGATCCGCACTCCCCTGAATGGCGTTCTAGGAATGCTTGGGTTGGCATTGGAGGGAGATCTCGATCCCGCTGAGCGCAACCGTCTGGAGATTGCCCTGAATGCCGGTGAAAGCCTGCTGGAACTTCTGAACGATATCCTGGACATTTCGAAGGTTGAAGCCGGCAAGCTGAGCCTCGAAAACATCCCGTTCAGTGTTCGAAGGCTGATCGAAGAATGCGCAACGCTCCATGGCCAACAAGCCCGGCGCAAGAATATTTACCTGATTAACGAAATCGATCCGGATCTCCCGGAGAGTTTTCTGGGCGACCCGACCCGGGTCCGGCAGGTGCTCAACAACCTGCTGAGCAACGCCATCAAATTTACCGAAGAGGGCGGTGTCCGAATCCGGGCAGGCTATTCTGGAGGCAGTCTCAGAATCGACGTGGTGGACACCGGGATTGGCATGTCAAAAGAGGGCCTTCACAGGATATTCTCACCCTTCTCCCAGGCCGACGCGGACACCACCCGGCTCTATGGCGGAACCGGACTGGGGCTGACTCTCTGTCGCCAGTTGGTGGAGCGAATGCATGGCCAGATCCTGGTGGACTCCAGGGAGGGTAGCGGCACCCACTTCACTGTCACCCTGCCGTTGCCGGTTGATAATGCCGGGCCCGCAGACGCTGAAGGAGTGGCGTCCCGGAATAACCGCCTTGGCATCACTTCGGAGCCATTGCAATCCGAGACCGATCAGCCATTATCGATTCTTCTTGTCGAAGACAATCAGGTCAATCAACTGGTGGCCGCTAGCCTGCTCAAAAAGCTTGGCCACCGGACAGACCATGCAGAAAACGGCCAGAAAGCCATCGATGCGCTGGAACAAAAGCACTATGACATGGTGCTGATGGACTGTCAGATGCCGATAATGAACGGTTATGAGGCAACGCAACGGATACGCCAGAACCCGGACTGGAAGAATCTGCCCATCATTGCCGTTACCGCCAACGTGATGCAGGGCGACCGGGAGAACTGCCTGGCATCCGGAATGAATGATTACATCACCAAGCCCTATAAACGTGACGAACTCAGGGCCGTGATCAATCGCTGGCGCCCACCTGCTGCTCCAGAGCACTCAGGACCTGCCTGAGCTCATCCCGGAGCGCAACCAGCCGGTCCGGCTCGACATCAATGCCACACAAGAGGCGCCCGGGTATCTGCCCGGCCTGCTCTCGCAACTCCCGTCCTGCGTCAGTCAGAGCTATTGTAACCACCCGCTCGTCACCCTGGCTCCGTTGTCGGATAACCAGCCCCCGGTCCGCCAGGCGCTTTAGCAGCGGTGTCAGGGTTCCCGAGTCCAGCCGAAGTCGCGCTCCCAGATCAGAAACCCTCGTTAGCCGTCCACTTCTTGCCTGCTCCCAGAGCACCAGCATCACCAGATACTGGGGGTACGTGAGGCCAAGGTCGGCCAGCAGTGGGCGGTAACGAGCCGTTACCGCACGGTTTGCGGCGTACAATGCAAAGCAGATCTGGTTATCAAGATCCAGCATGTCGCTCAATGACTCACTCTCTGCGATCATGCCGGCAGTAACTTCTCGATGTCAGCCCGGATATCCTCGGGTTTGGTTGTCGGCGGGTAGCGGCGGACTACCTTGCCATCGGGCCCGACCAGGAACTTGGTGAAGTTCCACTTCACTTTTTCCGACCCCATCAGGCCTTTGGCCTCGTGCTTGAGAAACCGGAACAGCGGATGAGCGCCTTCGCCATTGACTTCGATCTTGGAAAACATCGGAAAATCGACGCCGTAATTGAGGCTACAGAACTGGCTGATGGCGTCGTCATTGCCGGGATCCTGATTGAGGAACTGGTTGCAGGGAAAACCCAGCACTTCGAAACCCTTACCCCCCAGCTCATTATGAAGCGATTGCAGACCCTCGAATTGCGGCGTGAAACCACACTTGCTGGCGGTGTTAACAATCAGGAGCACCTTTCCCTGATAATCCGCCATGCTTTTCTCATTGCCCTGAATATCCCGTACTTCGAAGTCGTATATCGTGCTACCAGCCATCGGTTTCCCCCATGATGATTTTATATTTTACACAATTACATTGTGCACAATCCAGTTAGAAAAAGCATATCTTTGCAGGCCTTCAGGGAATCACTTTTACAAACCGGTTCAGCTTTGCACTGTAAATCTGCCTGAACACGCCACAATTCATCATAATTCCCCTGTTGCCGTCGCCCTTCGCTCCGCTAGAATAAAGGGCTGTCGTTTTGGCAGGCGTCATTTTCCGATCTCACAAGAAGGAAGCCCGGGTCCTATGCAGAACTACCATAAATCCGCCAAGCTGGATAACGTGTGTTATGAAATACGTGGCGTAGTTCTGCGGGAAGCACGCCGTCTGGAAGAGGAAGGCCATCGGGTGCTCAAGCTGAACATCGGCAACCCCGCTGCATTTGAGCTGGATGTGCCGGAAGAGATCCAGCAAGACGTTATCTACAACATGCACCTTGCCCAGGGCTATGTGGAATCAAAAGGTCTGTTCTCCGCCCGCAAGGCTGTGATGCACTATTGCCAGCAACGAGGTATCGACAAGGTCGATATTGACGACATCTTCCTTGGCAACGGCGTCAGTGAACTGATTGTCATGACTATGCAGGCGATGCTCAATACGGGCGATGAAGTATTGATTCCGGCGCCGGATTACCCGCTCTGGACTGCGGCTGTTACCCTGTCCAGCGGCAAACCGGTGCACTATCGCTGTGATGAACAGCAGGACTGGTTCCCGGATATTGACGATATTCGCAAAAAGATTACCCGCCGTACGCGGGCGATTGTGCTGATTAACCCGAACAATCCGACCGGGGCCGTCTACTCAAAAGAACTGCTTGAACAGGTGATCGAGCTTGCCCGAAAGCACAACCTGATCGTTCTGTCCGACGAGATCTACGACAAGATTCTCTACGACGGCACCCGGCATATTTCCACGGCGTCGTTGGCCGATGATGTTCTGTTCTTCACCTATAACGGCCTGTCAAAGAACTACCGTGCGGCTGGCTACCGATCAGGCTGGATGATAATCAGCGGTGCGAAACACCGCGCCAAAGACCTGATTGAGGGCATTGACATGCTGTCCAACATGCGCCTTTGTGCCAACGTGCCGGCCCAGCTCGCCATCCAGACTGCACTGGGCGGTTACCAGTCCATCAATGACCTGGTTGCCCCGGGCGGACGGCTTTTCGAACAGCGAGAGACGGCCTGGCGGATGCTGAATGATATTCCGGGCGTAACCTGCGTCAAACCCCAGGGCGCCCTCTATCTGTTCCCGAAGCTGGATCCCAAGCGCTTCCCCATTGTTAATGATGAAAAGCTGGTTCTGGATCTGCTAATTCAGGAAAAAATCCTTCTGGTACAGGGCTCTGCGTTCAATATCGATGACAAACAGCATCTCAGGGTGGTCTTCCTGCCCCGGGAGGATACCCTGGAAGACGCCATGGGCCGGCTCGGAAACTTCCTGGACCAGTACCAGCAGTAACGGGGAACACCATGGCTGATATTCATGTCGAGGAATTCTACAAGGATGTGGCGATTGCCCTTGTCCAGCTTTACAGCACTTTTCCAAGACGAATAAACGTGTTTGTGGAGGATATCGCCGGGCCGGATGAGCCCGACGAATTCGGCCTGCACAGCAAGCGGCACATGGCCTGCTTTGGCGCCCTGCTCTGGCTGGCCGAGGAAGGCCTGCTGCGTTATGTGGACACCATTCGCCAGGAAGCCCTCGACCAGGCGGTCCTGACCCGGCATGCGTTCATCCGTTTGAGTGCTCCGGCGCCAGTGTCTCTGACCCAGGAGTTCGGCATTCCGGATGAAAAATCTGCCGAAGCCCTTCCCCGATCAATTCAGGAAGACCTATCCACCCATATCCACCTGGTTCGTACCGCCCTCAGAAGCGGCAACTCGGCCCGGATCAGCCAGGTCATGCGGGCGACGTTTTTCGCCGACCGCAGCAATGATTAAATCGACGTAAGATCGTTGATTGATTGAACCGGGGCCGCATATATCGGTCTGAAATCCGGTTTTATATTCCGTGACAGACTGAACAGGAACCTGACATGCGTATTCTGCTGTTTCTGGCAACCAACCTTGCCGTGATCATTGTCGCCAGCTTCACGCTGCGACTGCTGGGAGTAGACAGCTACCTCGCCCAGAACGGTATTCAATATGGCTCGTTACTGGCTTTCGCGGCCATCTTCGGGTTCGCCGGTGCTATTGTTTCCTTGCTCATATCGAAACCCATGGCCAAGTGGAGCACCAAGGCAAAAGTCATTGAATCCCCGAGAACGCCCGCAGAACGCTGGCTGGTGGATACCGTGGCGGAAATGGCCAAAAACGCCAGTATCGGCATGCCCGAAGTGGCCATCTTTCCAGCGTCACAGTCCAATGCTTTCGCCACGGGATGGAACAAGAACAACGCGTTGGTGGCGGTCAGCGAAGGCCTGTTGCAACGCTTCAACAAAGACGAGATCCGGGCAGTCCTGGGCCACGAAATCGGCCACGTCGCCAACGGTGACATGGTGACTCTGGCGCTGATTCAGGGGGTAGTGAACACCTTCGTGATATTCGCGTCCCGGGTGATTGGCTCCTTCGTTGACCGGGTGGTGTTCAAGAATGAGAGCGGGCATGGTCTTGGTTTTTTCGCGGTCAGTATTGTGGCGGAAATCGTGCTGGGGATACTCGCCAGTACCATCGTGTTCTGGTTCTCGCGCCGCCGGGAGTTTCGGGCCGACATCGCCGGGGCGCAACTGGCAGGGCGATCAGCGATGATCAGCGCACTGGCCCGGCTCAAGCAGGAGAGCGAGATCCCGGACCAGATGCCCGATACCCTGCAGGCGTTCGGTATCAATCGCGGCGCCCGGGGCGGATTGAGCGCACTCTTTATGACGCACCCTCCGCTGGAGGACCGCATACAGGCCCTGCAGAGCGCAAAGCTGTAACAAAAAACCGGGGCACTTGCCCCGGTTTCAGATTGCTGACTTCTTTACCGCCAACACTGCTGATCAGATTTTCAGCTTGAAGCCGATCGCCCGAAAACTGTCCTGTAGGGATTTACTCGTTCCCTTCAGTTGAATCTTGAGGCTGGAGCACTCCCGACGCACTGGGTAGTCACGACGAAGCCGGTCAAACGTCGCCCCCCGCTCCTCAACCGAACCGCTCATAGCGTTCCGAAGTCGGATATCGTCCCGGCGGGGGTCGTAGCATGCCCTCAAGGCAATGCGGATGGCATCTTCCTCCACCGCAGAGCTGGTGAAAGAAATTTTGCTCAGCGCCGGCTCCGGCAGAAACTGCCCCGCTTTCTTGCGAACCGGCAGTCCAAGGAACTGGCTCAGCGCCTGGTAAATCATTTCCGTGCCCTGAACCTTGCCTTCGAGACTGTACCCGGCGATATGCGGCGTTGCCAGCCATACATGATCAACGAGTTCAGGATGGATTCTTGGCTCCTGCTCCCAGACATCGAGAACTACGGTGGGGGCATCACCCTGGCCGAGACGCGCCAGCAGCGCTGATGAGTCGATAACCTCGCCTCTGCCGGCGTTGATAAGCAACTGGTTTGCACCGAGGCAATCCAGCTCCGGTTCACCAATCATGTGGAACGTCGGATGACCACTCTCGCGGGTTAACGGTGTGTGCAAGGTAACCACATCACACTTCATGGCCTCTTCGAGGGACACAAACTCCTGGCCTTCGTCACCCAGGTCAGCTCTTGGCGGATCGCAAAGCCGCACGTCAAAGTCAAGCCGTTCCAGCTTGCGCGCCAACTCACCACCAACGTTACCCACACCGACAATACCGACACTGAGCTGCGACCAGTCGGCCAGACCCCGTTTCTCGGCATAAAGAGACAGAACAGACAGGACATACTCGGCAACACTGTTGGCATTGCAGCCGGGCGCTGCAGCGAACCGGATATCTTTCTGTTCGAGCCAGTCCAGATCCACGTGGTCCGTGCCAATCGTGGTCGTACCCACAAAACGTACGCGGCTGCCTTCAAGCAGCTCACGGTTGACCCGGGTAACCGAACGGACCAGCAGTATATCGGCATCGCGGACTTCGCCGGCAGCCATGGAGCGGCCAGAAACACGTCGGACCTCACCAATATCGCCGAAAAAGGAGTCCAGTAACGGGATGTTTTCGTCTGCTACGATCAACATAATGGTTTCGTGTCCTGTCAGTTCCGGCGCTGACGTTGATTGCGACCGCCCTGACCGCCGCGGCCACCCTGCCCTCCCTGAGGACGGCGACCACGTTTGCGGGTGATCGGCGGGTTGTCCATGGCCACCATGAGCTCTTCATCGGGCACAGAGGTTTTCAGCTTCTGACTGATGTAAGTCTCGATGGCGGGCAGGGAGAAAGAGTCATCCTCACCAGCAAAACTGATGGCAACCCCATGCTTGCCTGCCCTGCCGGTGCGACCAATACGATGGACATAGTCCTCGGCGCTGTCGGGAAGATTGTAGTTGAAAACATGGGTAACACCGTTCACATGAATACCACGGCCAGCAACGTCGGTGGCAACCAGCACCTGAATGCTGCCCTTCTTGAACTGGTCAAGGGTTTTGAGGCGTTTGTTCTGGGCTATCTCACCCGACATCAGGGCCACTTTAACGCCCTGGTTCCTGAGATCTTCCTCCAGATCCCGGCACTGATCACGCCGGTTGGCAAATACCAGAGCTTTTTCCACTTCCGGGCGCTTGAGGAAATTCACCAGCACCGGAAGCTTTTCATCATCGCCTACCAGGTACACCGTCTGTTCCACCCGCTCAGCCGTTTTCTGCTCGGGTTCGATTTCCACGAACTCGGCATTTCCGGTCCACATGGACGCAAGATTCAGAACATCCTGATTGAAGGTGGCACTGAACAGCAGCGTCTGGCGCTCATCCTTGGGGGTGCACTTACGAATGATCCGCTTCACATCCGGGATAAACCCCATATCGAGCATACGATCGGCTTCATCCAGGATCAGGATATCGATCTGATCCAGGAACACGTCCTGGGAACCCAGAAAATCAATGAGCCGGCCCGGTGTGGCAACGAGAATGTCGACGATCTCGTTCTGCAGCTGGTCCCGCTGTTTGTCATAATTCATACCGCCCACTACCGTCACCACATTGTGGCCGGTGTGCTGACATAATTGCTCGGCATCCTTGGCAATCTGCATCGCCAGTTCCCGGGTCGGCGCCAGTGCGAGGACTCTGGGCTCTGACGCGAAGCGGTCTGACTCCGGAATAGGGGTCTCCAGCAGGCTCTGGATAGCCGTTATCAGAAAGGCGGCCGTCTTACCGGTACCCGTCTGGGCCTGGCCGATCAGATCTTCACAGGCCAGCGTCCAGGGCAGAGTTTCTGCTTGAATCGGGGTGCAAAATTCAAAACCAATGGCCGTAATAGCATCCAGCAAACGCTTGTCGAGGTTCAGATCACTGAATCTCAGATCGCCGGTGTGTTTTGGGTCAGTTGTCATAAAGTCTCAGTTTTCCTGCAAATGTCCTGATTCAGAATATAACGGAGCGATGCGCCGGGCATCGTCATGCCAGCGCTCCCTGAGGATTTCTCCGGTTCCATAAAATGTTGCCAGCGCGTCAAAAAAAGCCTGTGCACGGGTCGGCAGGCCGCGCTCCAGGAACTCGCTCACCTGCGCTCGGACGTTCCGGCGGAAACGCTCTTCATTTGCGGCTCCACCTCCGGAGAGGTTGTCCACGCTAATGTGGAAGCGGAATCCCGAGGCCAGGGAAAACAACCATTCGATGGCCTGGGGCTTCACTTCCACCTGCTCGAATGCCTGCTGTTGCTGCGGTGTACGGCCCTCCGGACAGTACCAGTAACCATAGTCGTGAAGTGTGCGCCGGTGCTCACCAGCAATACACCAGTGGCTTATTTCATGCAAAGCACTGGCATAATAGCCGTGAGCAAAAACGACCTGAGCCGGCCGGTTCGGCCCGCTCGCTGGTACGTATTCAGGTTCATCAGTGCCTTTAACCAACTCGGTCCGGTATGCTTCCCGGAACAGGTCATTAAACAGCATGATAAGATCGTTTGGACTGTGATTCATTGGCTGGCTATTGTGCGACTTTACTGCCGCCAATACCAGAGGGAACTTTGACAGGAGTCCCGTGTCCACTGCAGGCGTAACAAGCCGGCTCGCCAGTGGTAATCGCACCGCGACAGTCCGACCGAACCAGACACTAACCGGGAATTTCTACGATCAATGACGGCTTTCTCTGCAGTAACGAAGATGAAACGCCAATGGGCGAACCCACTCAATCTGATCCTGGCGCTCGCCCTGCTCCTTTCAACAGCCAACCCGGCCTGGGCGCTGGGCAGCGGCGTAAACTCCCTGTTCGGTGGTCAGGGCAACGAATTTCTCCCGGTGGACGAAGCTCTGCCATTTAACTCCAAAACCGATAGCGACAGCGTGGTGCTTGCCTGGGACATCACCCCTGGCCATTACCTATACCGTCAACGGATCAGCATTGAGACCACGGACCCGGGGGTCCAGATTGGCGACCCGGTTTACTCCAGCTCCGGCACGACCATCGAAGACGAGTTTTTTGGTAAATCCACCGTATTTTTTGACCCGATAGAAGCCCGGGTTCCGGTCACGCTGCCTGAGGGGGCTCGGGAGGCCCAACTGCAGGTAACTTATCAGGGTTGCGCAAAAGCCGGCTTGTGTTACCCACCCCAGACCCGGGACGTCCTGTTTTACCGGGGTAACGGTGGCGCCGGATCCCAGATGGCTTCCTCGGGAAGCGTCGACGGCACTGCAATCCGGGGACCGGTCAACACCGAGACCGCGACGGGACTTGCGGGCTTCCTCGCTGAGCAGTCCACCCTGGTGATTGCCGGCGTCTTTCTGCTTCTTGGCCTGGGGCTGACTTTTACGCCCTGTGTTCTGCCCATGGTACCCATTATTTCGTCGCTGGTTTCCGGCAGAAACACCCCTACCACCGGCCATGCCCTGCTCCTGTCAGGCAGCTATGTTCTGGGTATGGCGTTGACCTACGCCGCCGCCGGGGTTCTGACCGGTTTGCTCGGCGCCAGCTTTAACCTGCAGGCGCAACTGCAATCGCCCTGGGTGTTGAGCATATTCGCCCTGATGTTCGTGATATTTGCGCTCTCCATGTTCGATCTATTCCAGATCCAGTTGCCCCGGTTTATCCGTGAATCTCTCAATGACGCCAGCCATCGCCTCACTGGTGGCCGGGTAGTCAGCATATTCGGAATTGGCGCGCTGTCTGCACTGATCGTTTCTCCATGTGTTTCGGCCCCGCTGGCAGGAAGCCTTCTTTATATTTCGACCACTCAGGATGCGGTGATAGGCGGTATTGCACTATTCTCCCTCGGCCTTGGGATGGGCATCCCACTGATCCTGGTCGCGGTCGGAGGGCGAAAACTGTTGCCAACCACGGGGCACTGGATGACCGCGGTAAAGCACTTCTATGGCGTAATGTTGCTGGCGGTTGCGATCTGGCTGATCGAACGCCTGGTGCCGGGCTGGCTGGCACTGACGCTGTGGGGACTGCTGATCGCCATTACCGGTGTTCAGCTGGGAGCGTTTGATGCGGCGAAGGCTGGCTGGGAACGTACACGCAAAGGCCTCGGCCTCGTTCTGTTTGCCTATGGTATCGCCCTGCTTGCCGGCGCCGTCAGCGGTGCCAACGACCCGCTCAAACCACTGGCCCCTTTTACGGCTGCGAGCGCCTCTGCAGGTTCCGGTGGTGGCGCCAATGCCCAGCACGCAGATTTTCAGCGGGTCGAACAGCCCGCTGAGATTCGGGATATGCTCAGACAGGCCCGGGAGCAAGGTCGCCCGGTGGTGCTGGATTTCTACGCCGACTGGTGCATTTCCTGCAAGGTCATGGAGCGCAATGTCTTCAGCAAGCCAGATGTTATCCAGGCACTGGGGCCCTATAACCTGCTGCAGATCGACATGACGGACAACACCCCTGAGCAGCAGGCCCTGCTGAATGAACTGGGTCTGTTCGGGCCGCCGGCCATCCTGTTCTATGGCAGGAACGGTGAGGAACTACCCCGGATGCGTGTGCTGGGTGAGATGAACCGCGAGGAATTCCTGAATCACCTTCGCGAAGTGCGCCCGGAAGTCTGAAGCCACCGTTTACTGACCCCTGCGTATCAGGTAGATGAATAACTCGTCAGATTCATTCTGGCTGAGTAACTCATGGCCAAGAAACTGGCAGAACCTGGGAATATCCCGTGTGGTGGAGGGATCCGTGGCAACGACCCGCAAGACGCCACCAGGTTCCACATCGTTTATGCGATTATGCAACATCATCACCGGCTCCGGGCAGAAAAGACCGCGGGCGTCCAATTCAGCGTCGTATTCAGATGCAGTCAAACCCTATCTCCTGTCATTTCGGCTGATTTTTCGAAAATACCTGCTAAATTATTGTTTATAACAGTTAAAACATGTGGAGGTTTGCCATGATCCGGGTTCTGATTGAACGTCATATTGCTGAGTCACTGGAATCAGCCTACGAAGAGCGCTCGCGCAAGGTTCTGCAACAAGCTGTCAGTGCGCCGGGGTTCATTTCCGGTGAAACCCTGGTCGACAGACACGACCCCAACCACCGGATAACCCTTGCAAACTGGCGATCCGAGGCTGACTGGGACCGGTGGTTTCACTCCGAGGAACGCCGAGGCCTCATGTCAGAACTGGTTCCCATGATGGACCAGGAGGAAGCCATCACTGTGCTGGAGCAAAGTGCCATTTAACCAGTCCGCTCAATGAAGCAGGTGATCTCTTCACGATCATGATAGAGATGGCGGGCCTTCAAACGAAAGCCGATGCCCGCCTCACTGAGCCCGTTTACCAGAATATCACGGCAGATCAGCCACTCGTCATAGCGCTTCTTCATCGGCAGCTTCAGATTAAACACCGCGAAGCGGCACAATCCCTCACCAAACCAGGAAACCGCCAGATTCGCGGTTTTTCTGGGCTGATCCACGATATCGCAGACCATCCAGTCGATTCCGCGTTTTGGGCGCCAGCCATAACCATCCGCCTCAACATGCTCCACCTGGCCCGTGGCCATCAGCTCCGGATTCATCGGTCCGTTATCCACGGCCGTTACCATCATGCCCTGGCGAACCAGCTGCCAGGTCCAACCACCGGGGGCGGCTCCAAGGTCTACAGCTTTTTTACCGCCGCCCAGGTAGTCCAGTTCCTGTTCCGCTGGAAGGAACACCTTCCATGCTTCCTCCAACTTCAGTGCAGAACGGCTGGGCGCAGACGCCGGTAACCGCAGGCGCGGAATGCCTCCGACATAACGGGCCCGGTTATCCACGAGGCTGAATCCGACAACCGCACTGGAAAAATCCGACAGAAATACCTCAAGGCGCGCCGGAGCCGGTGCATTCTGGTCTGTCCTGAGCAAGCCCGCCCCACGCAGACCCCGGGAAAGCGGCGAAACCAATTTTCGGGCAAAATTCCCCAGGTCCCGGTCCGAGTTATTCTCCGATAACCGGATTTCAACGCGTGCACACCCGGGGTAGCCCCGCCCCAGGCCCTTCAGCCCGTCAATAATGGCTCCGACGCGATCCGCATCGGGAAGCCTGAATTCACCAAGCACCACTATCCAGTCCCGGACAAACACCAGGTTATCCAGGTCGAGGCGCGCCATGACCTCATCAGCAGTATCCGGTGCGGCAGGGTGGAAACGAACCAAACCCCGATCCGTCTCTGGCTCAAAATAACCGAAGATGCCCTTTTCAGCGGCTGAGTCTGTCATCTCACGGCCGGCTTCGGTTTCGAACCCGGGCCGGCAAAATACAAGAATCTGTTCCATGCAATACCTGAAAAATGCGAACTGAAAGCCAACCCGCAAAAGTTGAATCTGTTTAACAGCGCTGATTGTCTTCTCTGGCTACACTTCCCGCTCTGATATCCGCAGGAAGTACTGAATGTCGCCGATTTTGCGCCTGTTTGCCATCCTGAGCCTTTCGCTGATCCCTGCCCTGGCATTCACAGATGCCGGCTCGCTCAAGACCGGGTGCCCAACGCTTGAAGCAACCGACAGCGGAGCGCGCGATTCACTGATGCAGTACATCTGCTTCTACAATGCGCCACCCGGTGAACCTGCCCATAATGCATCCAGGCCCGAGCAACTTCCGGAAGATCTCGCATGGACACCGGCACATGGCCGGGACCTGGTCTTCAGCGCCACGAAATCGGTGTACTGGGTTCACCTGCATATCCGGAACTCCGGGGCGGAGCGTAGTTTGTGGTACCTGAAGCTCAACTACCCCCTGCTCCATGAAATCACCCTCTGGCAAACAGGAAATGGTACTACAGAGTCCATAGTAACTGGCGATCAGCACGCGTTTTCTTCCCGCGGGATAGATTACCGGTATTTTCTATTGCCCGTCACACTGGATGCCGGCGAAACCCGTTCGATTACGCTGAGGGTTCACAGCAGCGGTGCACTGAATGTTCCGCTGAGCCTGGAAACCCCGGCGGAAGTGATTGCCGGCAGTAACCACCTGACGCTGACCCACGGACTATTCTACGGAGCGTTACTGGTGTTTGCCGTGTTCAATCTGCTGCTTTTTTTCAGCTCCGGAACGGCCTACTACTTTTACAACGCCTTTTACATGGCCGCCCTCGGACTGTTTCTGTTTGCCATGGGCGGATTTGCCAACCAGTACTTCTGGCCCAACAACGCCAGTTTTGCCAATACCTCCATCCCACTGTCCCTGTCACTCTGCGCGCTGTCCATGACACTTTTTGGGCGTTCATTCCTTGAAGTCGCCAAAGGAACCATCTCGGAAACCGCTCTGAAGACCCTGGCCTGGTTTTGTATCGGCTTCCTGGCCCTTACGCTGATATTGCCCTACACCAAAACCATCCTTCTAAACACCGTCCTGGCCCTGACGGTTATTTCAAGCCTGTTCATCATTGCCGCCGTTCGCTGGAAACAGGGTTACCAGCCGGCAATGTGGTACCTGCTCGCATGGCTGGTGATGCTGGTTGGAGGTCTTATCTATGCCCTGGCGGCGTTTGGCTATCTGACTGATTTCCTGGCAAGGGAAGCGCTGATGCAGTTCGCCGTGGGCGGACAGGTTATTCTGCTCAACTATGCCATGGTGCAGCGCTGGCGCCTGCTCAACCAGAAACTCCTCGAAGTGGAGCACAATGCGCGCACGGAGCTTGAATTCAAAGTACACGAGCGTACCGCACAGCTGAGGAACACCATGCGGGAACTTGAAAAGGCCAACCGTCAGCTGTCGACGCTGAGCATGAACGACGCCCTGACCGGCCTGCACAACCGAAGGCATCTGGACAACATCTTCCCTGAATTGTGTGCCGAGGCGCGCCGCACAGGCCACACACTGACTCTGGCTCTGGTGGATGCCGATCATTTCAAGGCGATCAACGACACCTGGGGACACAGCTTTGGGGATACCTGCCTTCAGTTCATTGCAGAAATGCTGACCAGGCATGTCAAGCGGCCCCGGGATATTGCCATCCGGTTTGGTGGCGAGGAATTCGCGCTACTCCTGCCGGGAACGGACCCCGCCGGAGCAAGGATAGTCTGCGAAGCATTGCTGGCGGACGTTGCCAACACACCTCTGATCTCGCCCGATGGAACCGAAGTAAGGATAACCCTGAGTGCGGGCATCGCATCCCTGCGCACCGGTGAAGACCAGAACCGGCTTTTCGAGCGGGCAGATGAAGCGCTGTACGCCGCCAAAAACGAGGGCCGTAACCGCGCGCTGCTCTCTGAGGTCACCGAAGCCCGAACCTGAAGACCGAACCTGATGACCGAACTGGCCAGATTCTCAGGAACTCAGGCACTCATCAACAAAAAGCCGCGTTTCGCGGGCGGCCCTTTCTATCAGGTCCTTCTGAGTGAGCTGCTGGCTTTTCAATGGCTGAAAATCGTGGTCACCACCCTCCAACCAGCGAAGTCTGACGAATTCAAGCTCCTTTTCCTGCCCGGCCATTTCTGCTGGTTTGCCAAAAGGGTCCCTGGTTCCCTGGAGAACCAGCATTGGCAACTTCAGCTCGTGGAAGTGCCCGGTGCGCCACCGATCCAGCTTTCCCGGCGGGTGGAAAGGAAATCCGAAGCAGGCGACGCCATCAATACCATTCCGTTGGCTGGCGAGAATACTGGCCATCCTGCCACCCATAGACTTGCCGCCAACCAGCAGCCTGGTTCGTTCGCCGAGCTCCCCGCGAATCTCATCAACAAGCGACGAAAAATGATCAAGTAACAAAGGCTGCCGGTCGGGCGGGCGCTTCTTCCCATCCAGACGCCGCTTCTGCATGTAGGGGAATTCAAAACGCACCGATCCAATGCCCTCCTGCCCCAGGGCTTTGGCAAGCACCTCCATAAAGGGAGAATCTGCGGGTGCACCGGCACCGTGCGCCAGAATAAGCACAACTTCCGGACGATTCCCACAAGCTTTGATCTTAATCAATCTCACAGAATTCACCTCTGGTGTGTAAGGGGCTATTATTGCTAACCAGGCAACACACATTCCGAGCGCTGAACAACTCCAATAACGGCATAAAAAAAGGAAGCCATGTTGCTGATTCCGGCGCATTTGACGGATGTCAGGAGTTGACCTGAGTCATTGCAAACAGCTAATGGTTTCTCCATACTTGCGCCCGCATATTTCCCCACTTTAAACCCATTGGTAAGGCTATGAGCACAGTAAATCCGAACCTGACATACAACTACAAGGTGGTGAGACAGTTCGCCATCATGACAGTGGTATGGGGTATTGTAGGTATGGCGCTGGGTGTGCTGATTGCAGCACAGCTGGTTTGGCCGTCCCTCAACCTCGACCTGCCCTTTACCCACTTCGGCCGCCTCCGGCCGCTGCATACCAACGCCGTCATCTTCGGCTTTGGTGGGAGTGCCCTGTTCGCCACCGCCTATTATGTTGTGCAGCGCACGTGTCAGGCCCGTCTAATTTCAGATGGACTGGCCGCGTTCACCTTTTGGGGCTGGCAGGCGATCATCGTTTCGGCAGCCATTACTCTGCCACTTGGCCTTACCTCTTCCAAGGAATACGCCGAGCTGGAGTGGCCGATTGATATTGCCATTGCGGTGGTGTGGGTCGTTTACGCTCTGGTGTTCTTTGGCACCATCATGAGGCGCAGCACCCCACACATTTATGTGGCCAACTGGTTCTATGGCGCATTCATAATTACCATCGCGGTTCTCCATATCGGTAATAACCTGGCGCTACCCGCTACTGCGTTCAAGTCCTACTCGGCGTATTCGGGTGTCACTGACGCCATGATGCAGTGGTGGTACGGCCACAATGCTGTGGGCTTCTTCCTGACCGCTGGCTTCCTGGGCATGATGTATTACTTTGTTCCCAAGCAGGCCAATCGCCCGGTTTACTCCTACCGCCTGTCCATCGTTCATTTCTGGGCACTGATCGCAACCTATGTCTGGGCCGGCGGCCACCACTTGCACTATTCTGCTCTGCCAGACTGGGCGCAGACTGCAAGTATGATCATGTCCCTGATTCTGCTTGCGCCTTCCTGGGGCGGTATGATTAACGGCATGATGACCCTCTCAGGCGCCTGGCACAAACTGCGTACGGACCCGATCCTGCGTTTCCTGGTGGTTTCCCTGTCCTTCTACGGCATGTCGACGTTTGAAGGCCCGATGATGTCCATCAAGACCGTGAACGCACTATCTCACAATACTGACTGGACCATCGGCCACGTTCACTCCGGTGCGCTGGGCTGGGTTGCCATGATCAGTATCGGCGCGGTCTATCACCTGATTCCGAAGCTCTGGGGCGTTCAGGCGATGTTCAGCACCAGCCTGATCAACGCGCATTTCTGGCTTGCGACAGTGGGCACCGTGCTTTACATCGTCGCCATGTGGGTTAACGGCATCATGCAGGGCCTGATGTGGCGCGCAGTAAACCAGGACGGCACACTGACCTACAGCTTCGTTGAAGCACTGGAAGCTTCGTACCCAGGCTATTTCGTCCGCTTCCTCGGTGGCGTTATCTTCCTGACCGGTATGCTTGTCATGGCTTACAACGTCTACATGACCGTGCGCCAGAAAGACGCGGTTGCGCAGGACAATGCGGCAACACAGCCTGCGTAACGGGAGAGAGATCAAATGAAACACGAAATTGTTGAAAAGAATATTGGTCTGATGATTGTACTGATCATCCTGACCATCAGCGGTGGCTTTCTTGCGGAAGTGGTCCCCCTGTTCTTCCTGAAGAGCGTCAATGAGCCGGTTGAGGGCCTTGAGCCCCTGTCTGCGCTCGAACTGGAAGGTCGGGACATCTACATCCGTGAAGGCTGCCACGTGTGCCATACCCAACAGATCCGCCCGTTCCGTGCGGAAACCGAGCGGTATGGCCACTACTCCGTCGCGGGCGAGTTCGTTTACGACCGCCCGTTCCTGTGGGGTTCCAAGCGTACCGGCCCGGATCTCGCACGCGTAGGTGGTCGTTATTCCGACGCCTGGCAACGCCAGCACCTTTACAATCCGCGCAGTGTGGTTCCCGAATCGAATATGCCAGCGTTCCCCTGGCTGTTTGAGGACCAGGTCGACCATACCGAGACCGCCGCGAAGCTGGAGACCCTCCAGACTCTGGGCGTGCCCTACACCGACGAGCAGATTGCTAACGCATCCGCCCAGGTTGAAGGCAAATTTGAAATCGAGGCTCTGGTCGCATACCTGCAACAGCTGGGTACAGTGCTTTCAGAAAAACGGTGAACCCATGGATATTAATGATCTACGCGGCATTCACACCTTTCTGGTAATGGCCGTCTTCCTTGGAATCATATGGTGGGCCTACAGTGCCCACCGCAAGAAGGCCAACGAGGAGGCAGCCCACCTGCCCTTCGACGATGACGACGTGGAAAAGCGTACGCTCGAACAGGAAAAAACGGAGAAGAAACAATGAGTACGTTCTGGAGCATCTGGATCAGTGTGATCGTGCTCGGTACCGTTTTCGGCTGCTGGTGGCTGCTTTATGCAACCCGCAAGAGCCAGACGACCGATAGTGAAACCGACCGCACTATGGGCCATTCCTTTGATGGCATAGAGGAATACGATAACCCCCTGCCTAAGTGGTGGTTTTACCTGTTCCTCGCAACTTGTATTTTTGCACTCGGTTACCTGGCTTTATACCCGGGTCTTGGCAACTACAAGGGCCTTCTTGGCTGGACTTCGACAAACCAGTGGGAAGCCGAGGTTGCCGCAGCTGAAGAGAAGTACGGTGAAATTTATGCCGAATTTGGTCAGATGCCGGTTCCGCAGCTGGCGGAAAACAGCGATGCCATGAAAATCGGCCAGCGCCTGTTTGCCAACAACTGCTCGGTTTGCCATGGCTCTGCAGCCCGTGGTCAGGTTGGTTTCCCCAACCTGACTGACGATGACTGGCTCTGGGGCGGCACTCCGGAGGCCATTCTGTCCACCCTGCACAATGGTCGGATGGGCAACATGCCTGCCAAAGGCACCATGCCAAGTATGACCAACGAACAGGTTGACCAGGTCGTGAACTACGTTCTGAGCTTCAGTGGGCGGGAACAGGACGCCGAGGCTGCGAAAGCCGGCAAACAGGTCTTCGCTCAGGCCTGTGTGGCCTGTCACGGTCAGGACGGCAAGGGCAATCAGGCCATGGGTGCCCCCAATCTGACAGACAATACCTGGCTCTACGGTTCCACTTATGACTGGATCAAAGAGACGGTCATGAACGGTCGTCAAAACCAGATGCCAGCCCAAAGCGGCCGGCTCTCGGAGGACCAGATTCAGATTCTGGCAGGCTACGTTTACAGCCTGTCGAACTGAGTCACCCGGCCGGGGTCTGCCCCGGCCTGGTCTTTTCAACCCTGTGCCTGCGTTTGCGGGCACAGGCTTGAAAAGATCAGCAGCCCCAGGGCCTGTTGCCCCACACTACTATTCTGGAGGTAACGATGAGCAGTGAGATCCCGGTCAAACAGGTTGACCCGTCCTCTGACCCCTCCGACAACAAAAATAAATCCGGAACCGTCGAGCTATACGCCAGCCGCAAGAAAATCTACGTCAAGGAAGTCAAAGGCTTTTTCCAGAGGATCCGCAACGTCAGTCTGCTGGCGCTTATGGGCATGTACTTTGCCTTTGTCTGGTTCACCCTGGACGGGCAGCCACTGATTCACTTTGACCTTCCTGCCCGTGAGTTCCACCTCTACGGCGCGACGTTTTACCCGAAGGATTTCATCCTGCTTTCAGGGATGCTGATCATCTGTGCCTTTGGCCTTTTCTTCATTACCACTCTGTTTGGCCGGGTCTGGTGCGGATATACCTGTCCGCAGACTGTGTGGACCTTCATCTTCATGTGGGTCGAGGAGCGTATCGAAGGCAGCCGCAACAAGCGGATTAAGCTCGACAAATCTCCCCGCTCGGCGGAGAAGATGTTCAAAAAATCGGCCAAGCATACGATATGGCTATTGATAGCACTGGCTACCGGCCTGACTTTTGTAGGCTATTTCTATCCCATCCGGGAGCTGCTTGCCGATATCTTTACCCTTCAGGCCAATGGCTGGGCCTATTTCTGGGTCGCGTTTTTCACCGTCGCGACCTACCTGAACGCAGGGTGGATGCGTGAGCAGGTTTGCCTCTACATGTGCCCATATGCCCGCTTCCAGTCGGTGATGTTTGACCCCAACACCCGTGTCGTTTCATACGATCCCAACCGGGGCGAGCCAAGGGGTGGCCGTAAGAAGGGCGTTGATCCTGCAGAAGTAGGTCTGGGTGATTGCATTGACTGCGGTCAGTGCGTGCAGGTCTGCCCCACGGGTATTGATATCCGGGAC
The DNA here is from genome assembly GCF_002744735.1 of Marinobacter guineae. Classification (GTDB taxonomy): domain Bacteria; phylum Pseudomonadota; class Gammaproteobacteria; order Pseudomonadales; family Oleiphilaceae; genus Marinobacter; species Marinobacter guineae. The sequence goes on from NZ_KZ319339.1 coordinate 546,578, forward strand.
GGGCTGCAATACGAATGCATTGGCTGCGCATTGTGTATTGATGCCTGCGACGAAATCATGGACAAGATGAATTACCCCAGAGGCCTAATCCGCTATACCACCGAGAACGAACTGGAGGGAAAAACCTCAAAGCTGCTGAGACCACGAACCTTTGGTTACGGAGCTGTGCTGTCACTAATGATCGCAGCCATTATCTTCACCATTGCAACACGGGTTCCTGCCCAGATGGACGCACTGCGCGATCGAGGCGCACTGTATAGCTATAACGGTGAAGGTCGGATTGAAAACTCCTACACACTTAAAATTGCCAACATGACCGAAGTACCGCAGACCTTCACTATCTCGGTGACCGGCCTGGAAGATATCCGGATTCTGACAGACACCACGCTTACGGTGGAAAGCGGGGAAAACCGTGCCCTGCCCACGGTTGTTGATGTGCCGCCGGAGTCTATTGAAGAATCCAATAGCGAAATCCTGTTCAGGGCGCAGTCAGAAACAGATAGTTCCCTGAACCTCGAAACTGAAAGTCGATTTGTCGGTCCAACGCGGTAATCTCTGATTTCGCGAAGACTCCAAATATTTAAACAGGATTTGATTTATGATCGATGAAGCACCGGTAAGCCCCTGGTATCGCCAACCCTGGCTCTGGTTCCTAATAATGTTCCCTGCGGCGTCAATCATCTATTGCGCCATCGCGCTCACAATTTCGCTGAATATGGATAATTCGTTAGTGACGGATGACTGGTCCAAGGAAGGTCGCGGCATCAATATGTCTATTGCGCGGGACGAGAAAGCGGCCGACCTTGGTATGGAAGCCCAGATTGATTTTAGCCAACGGAACGTGACTGTTAATCTCAGCACGACTGATGGTCCGGCAGAGTTTCCGTATCTGGTCCTTAATCTGTTTCATCCCACTCTGTCGGATCAGGACCGCGTCGTCCAGTTCAAGCAGATTGCACCGGGCAGGTTCGCCGGCCAGCTTCATGAAGACATTGAAGGCCGCTGGTACTACGATCTTCGGGGGCCGGCCAATGAATGGCGCCTGAAGGGCGAAACCCGGCTACCCTCGGAAAGCGGAATAACGGTCAAAGCTGCGGAGTATGCCCAAGGTTGACCAGCCTGGATTGCTTTCATTGCGGCGAGCCAGCCGACGGTGAGCCGCCCATCACCCTTGAACTCGATGGTACAACCCGCCACTTTTGCTGCCAGGGCTGCAAGGCGGTTTGCCAGACCATCCATAATGAGGGTTTGACCGGGTTCTACGAATTCCGGACGGAGTCTGCGGTTACCCCCAAACAGCTGACCCCGGTAGAGGTCAACCGTCTGAGAGAAATGGACCATCCACTGGTTCAGGCATCGTTTGTTGCACCTGTGAAAGGCGCCCAGGAAGCCCAGTTACTGATCGGCGGCATTACCTGCGCTGCCTGCATCTGGCTGCTGGAAAATCATATGAAAAGGCAGCCGGGCGTGGTGTCCTTCTCGGTCAATCACACCACGCAGCGGGCAAGACTGGTCTGGTCCCAGGATCAGGCGCCCCTGAGCGACCTGCTGATTGCCATCTACGAACTGGGATACACCGCCCGCCCCTACCAGGCAGACGAAGCCGAACAGGCCCTCAAGGCCGAACACCGGTCCATGCTGATTCGCCTCGCGATTGCCGGCATCGGCTCCTTCCAGAGCATGATGCTGGCGTTTCCGCTGTATTTTGAGCTGGTCAACGACCTGTCACCACAGTTCGTAAGCTTCTTCCGGTGGTTCAGTCTGCTGGTAGCCACACCGGTGGTTTTCTACAGTGCCGCGCCTTTTTTCCGCAACGCCCGGCGCGATATCCAGAGCCGGCAACTGACCATGGACGTGCCCGTTGCCATTGCCATCGGTCTTGCGTACCTTGCCAGCGCCTGGGTAACCGTGATCGGTGGCGAGGAGGTGTACTTCGAGTCCGTGTGCATGTTCACCTTCTTCCTGCTTCTGGGACGCTATGTTGAGGTTCAGGCCCGCTATCGCGCAGGGCTGACAGGCAATGCTCTTGCCGGCTTCCAGCCAACGGTTGCGACGTTGGTGAGGGGTGATGATTCAGAAATTGTACCCGCCCACCAGGTAAAACCCGGGGACATCATTCGCGTTCGGCCGGGAGAAACCCTGCCCATTGATGGCGAAATTGTCCGGGGCCAGTCAACCCTCAACGAGGCGGCACTGACCGGCGAGTACCTGCCGGAGACCCGGTTCCCCGGAGACCCGGTCCACGCCGGCAGCGTCAACGGTGAGAATGCCCTGGACATTCGGGTGGTAAAAGCCGGTTCCCAGACCCGCCTCTCCGGTATCCTGAGGGTACTGGACCGGGTTCAGTCAGAAAAACCCCAGGTTGCGAGGATGGCTGACAGGATAGCGGGTAAATTCGTTGGGCGAGTGCTGATCCTGGCGCCGATTGTCTGGATCGGCTGGTGGCTGGCCGGTGCCGATAATGCTTTCGATATTACCCTCTCCGTCCTGGTTGTTACCTGTCCCTGCGCGCTGTCACTGGCCACGCCCACGGCGATCACCTCGGCAACCGTGAAACTCCGCCGCCTTGGATTCCTGCCAACACGGGGGCATACCCTGGAATCGATGAATACTGTAGATACCGTGGTATTCGATAAAACCGGGACCCTGACCCGGGGTGAGCTGAGTCTGGTGGAAACCGAGATCGTCGGCAGCATGGACGAAAAGACCTGCCTCAAGCTCGCTGCCGGGCTGGAAAAATACTCCGAGCATCCGATTGCCAGAGTTTTCCATAACCGAACCGCCGCCGCGGTCGAAAACGTGGAAAACCACCTTGGCGGAGGACTGTCTGGAAAGCTGGCGAATCTCGCGCTTTTTATTGGCCATCGGGGATTCGTAGAGCAACACACTGTGGCACCATTCCCGAATAGCGGGCAGCATCAAGGTATGGAAATCTGGCTGGCCTCTGACAGCGAATGGCTGGCCTGTTTCAGGTTGGATGACCAACTCCGTGACGACGCCCGTTCAGCCATCAAGGCTCTGCAAAGCGCGGGTATACGCACCCTGCTTCTGAGCGGCGACCGCTCGGGCCATGTCAATCAGATTGCTGGCCAACTGGGCATCGACGAAGCCATAGGCCAGGCATCTCCGGAACAAAAACTCGCCGTTCTCGAACAGCTGAAGGCTGAGGGGCGACAGATCATGATGGTGGGCGATGGCCTGAACGACCTGCCCTCCATGGCCGGAGCCGGCATTTCGGTTGCCATGGGCACTGCCGCGGACCTGACTCAGCTGAAGGCCGATGCGGTACTACTCAATGGCCAGTTACTACAATTGGTTGAAGCCCTGAAGACCAGCCGTCAGACCCGCAGAATTATCCGTCAGAATCTGTGGTGGGCCCTTGTTTACAATGTCTGCGCACTGCCGCTGGCTGCGGCTGGACTGGTACCACCCTGGCTGGCCGCGATTGGCATGTCACTCAGCTCACTGGTCGTTGTCCTTAATGCACTAAGACTTGGTAAGGCGCCAGGCGAAGCACATCCGGACAATTCCCTGGTTGGCGCCCGGACACTGGCCTGATAACGTACCTCTATATTCTTTTCCGCGAGGTTTAACCCGTGCAAATCGTAATGTTCCTGGTCCCGGTGATGCTCATACTGGTGACGCTGGGCATCGTATTGTTTTCATGGGCCGTAAAAAACGGCCAGTACGATGACCTTGAGGGTCCGGCCCACCGGATACTCTACGATGATGACAAGGACATGATCCCGGACGACGCCCGGACCGACAGACCGGCAAAAGAAGCAACCTCAGAGCAGGCTGCGGATACCAACGAGGAGAAAGATCTGGAAGAGGACAAGCCCGAAAAAGGATGAGCCCGGAACTTTACCTCAGCTATCCAAGTGCTTTCCTGATCGGACTGCTCGGCAGCACTCACTGCCTGGGAATGTGCGGGGGTATCAGTGCTTCCCTCTCCATGGCCTTGCCAGTCGGCAAGGGCTTCAGGCTTCGACAGACCGTGATGTTACTGGCCTTCAACTTCGGCCGGATTGGCAGTTACGTTCTGATTGCAACCCTTATTGCGCTGGCCAGCACCTCTGCGGCCAGCCAGTGGGCATCCGCTGGCCTTGTCCTGCGCACACTGGCGGGCGTATTGCTCATATTTATGGGCCTGTCCATGGGCCAGTGGTGGCAGGGTATCCGCTATGTCGAACGCGTCGGCGCCCCGATCTGGGGCCGACTTTCTCCCCTGACCCGCCGCTTGCTTCCTGTAAATCATGGCGGGCAAGCTCTTGCCCTGGGCGCGCTCTGGGGCTGGCTGCCCTGTGGCCTGGTTTACAGCACGCTGGGTTGGGCGGCACTGCAACCGACGGTGGGATCTGCGGCATTGACCATGCTGTTTTTCGGGCTTGGAACCCTGCCGTCCATGCTGGCAACAGGGTATGCCGCAGGCTGGATTCGGAGCTTGCAGACACACCGGCTATTCCGGAAAGCCACCGGTGCGCTGCTGATTCTGTTTGGTGTCTGGACACTACCATTCCAGCACCTGGTCGGGCATTAGACCGACGCCTGAACGATCGCTAGATGTTCAGCACATCCAGACGGCCAAAACTGCTTGCTTCCTCCGGTTCCGCCGTATGCACCGCCTGGCGCTTTCCGCCCAGCCGTCTGCCTTCCCGGAAGTCGTACAGATTGGTATCCGCCAGATGTGACGGTTCAACGTTGCACATGGCGCGGAACATGGTTTCAAGGCGCCCAGGGTGCTGTTTGTCCCAGCTCTGGAACATATCCTTGATCACCTGGCGCTGGAGATTTTCCTGGGAGCCGCAAAGATTGCAGGGAATAATCGGGAATTCCCTCAGGGCCGCGTAGCGGGCAATGTCCTTCTCACGGCTAAACGCCAGCGGCCGGATGACCGTATTGCGGCCGTCGTCACTATGGAGTACCGGCGGCATCGACTTGAGTTTGCCGCCGTAGAACATGTTCAGGAACAGGGTTTCCAGAAGATCGTCCCGATGGTGGCCCAGTGCAATCTTGGTAACACCGTGCTCCTCCGCAAAATTATATAGAATTCCGCGACGTAGGCGGGAACATAGGCCACAGGTGGTCTTCCCTTCCGGCACTTTTTCCTTAACAATACTGTAGGTATCCTTCTCGATGATGTGATACTCGATACCCATGGATTCAAGGTATGCGGGCAGCACCTCTTCCGGAAACCCGGGCTGTTTCTGGTCAAGATTTACAGCAATCAGTTCAAACGAAACCGGCGCACTCTTCTGCAGGTTTAGCAGAATGTCCAGCATGGCGTAAGAGTCTTTACCGCCGCTGAGACAGCACATGACTTTGTCACCGGCTTCAATCATCGAGAAATCGGCAATCGCCTGCCCGACTTCGCGGCGCAGACGTTTCTGCAGCTTGTTCAACTCCAGTTTCTGGCGGCGTTCGCGCTCAGGGTTGAGGGACTGTTCGGAACTGGCGATCATTGTTTCGGACATACCAACTACGTTCATAAGGCAAGTGGACGAAGGATTATACGCGTCACATGGATTCAGGGACAGGATACCGACATCGATATGTTTCGGACTGGCAGCCGGCCACACTTCCCTGACGGACCCGAGTCCCCTACCATTGGACCTATGACAGATAACGACTCCAACATAAGCTTCCCATCTTCCCGGGCGATCGAAACCGATGCCCTGCTTGAGCACCAGGTTCAGCATCTGCTGGTGGCCGTGGAACACGAACTTCGATCGGCGCCTGCGGGAATGAACGAGCTGTCGCTGATCAAGTCACTCCAGAGACCACCGTGGGAACTTCTCGGCGAAGTCAGTTTCAACGAACCGGAAAAGCTCTACCCGGTTCATTTTCTGTTATTCCATGTACTGTACCGGCTTCGTGACCAGTTATCCGAGACGGGCGAAAGTCTTCGGATTTCACCGTTGAATATCTGCGTGGAAATCCAGAAGGTCATCGGTGGCAAAGGGGTACCAGATGGTGTCGACACGTTGCGCCAATTCTATCTGGACCTATCCCAGTACCGTTTGCCGGAAGATGCAATACACCAGATGATGGACGATTTCTGGACCGGTCGCCCCGGCGGCAAGGGCCCGGCACAGGCAGAAACGAAAGCCGCCGCTGAGGCATTGGGTTTTGAGGCCTTGCCATCAGATTTCCCCTCTGTGAAGCAACGTTTTCGGCGTGCGGTTATGCACGCGCACCCTGATCGGGGAGGCAACACGGAAACGATCCAGCGTTTGAATGAGGCATTCGCCGTTCTGAAAGCTCATTTTCGCCACAGCGCCTGATCAATCTTAAAAAAGATCGTTTTCAGTTCAGTCAATTCAGGAGACACCATGCCGACCAGAGCACTTGTTAAACCACTTGCCGTGTTTTCACTGTTGGCGGCAGCCTTTCCAGCATGGTCTGATCTCGTCGTGCTCCAATACCACCATGTGAGCGATTCCACTCCACCCGCGACCTCCACATCGGTCTCGCTGTTCGAAGGCCAACTCGAGAAGATTTCGGATCTGAACATCGATGTCGTCAATTTACTTGAGGGTACAAGGAAAACACTGACTGGCGGGGATGAAGGTGACAACCGCATTGCCATTACGTTTGATGACGCCTACGAGTCCGTCTATTCAGAGGCCGCGCCCTTGCTGACGTCGAAAGGCTATCCCTACACCATATTCGTGAACACCCAGGCGGTAGGCCGCAACGGCTACATGACCTGGGATCAGATTAAAGAACTTGCCGGGCGGGAAGGCGTCACTATCGCCAACCACAGTGCCGACCATGGCCACCTTGCGAAAAAGCCCGGCGAGACAGATGGTGAATGGCAAACCCGCGTCTCGAACAGTCTCGATTCTGCCCAAAGCACCCTCTCCGACGAGCTCGGCTCCAGTGTGCCGCTGTTCGCTTACCCCTACGGCGAGTTTGACGAGGCGCTTGAGAAGCAGCTGGCAGCACGGGACTGGTACGGTTATGGCCAGCAGTCCGGGGCGATCGGGCCGAAATCCGCCAGAACGCGGCTACCTCGCTTTCCCATGGCCAATGCCTATGGTCAACTGGCCAGCCTTGAGAACAAACTTCTCAGCAAGGCCTTTCCGATAGATGCCGGAAACCTGCCAGATGGTGTGATCTCTGAGAATCCGCCGACTCTGGCCTTTCCGCTGGTCTCACCCATCAGTACAAACAGGCTGACCTGCTTTGCCTCTGGCCAGGGGCGGATCGAATTCGATGTGGTCGACGGCGCCGTCAGGGTTAAAGCCCCGGACAGCTTCAACAGCAGGCGGTTTCGCTACAACTGCACCCACCCTGCGGGCAATGGCAGCTACTACTGGCTTTCACAACAATGGCTGGATCTGAGCAAACCGGAGGACTGAGGCCTCAGCCTTCTACCTGCATCAGTCCGAGCTCGCCCTGCCGGATGTGAGGGATCCGGCGCGGGCCTGACCGGGTTTCAATAACGGTCTGGCCATCGAGGTCCTGTTGACGGGTAAAAAGAACAATCCACCGCTCCCCCCGGGCCGGAAATGCAGGGATCCAGGCTTCCAGATAACCAAGGCGACGCCAGTTCTCCGGCTCGAAATCCATCACCAGGTCCGTGACTAACCGAACGGGCTCCATTTGCTCGTCGAGAAACACCACAGATGGGACGAAAACGCCGTTTCTGGCGTAGGAACGTAGCCGCATAACAAGGCTGCCAACCGTTTCCGCATCCGGCAGTTTCACCAGCTCATAGGGGCTGGCACCGGTCAGGAACGGATGAACGTTCGAACTTTCCGAGAGCGTGACGCCGAATTCCCGGCCCGATTGCCAGCTCCGATTATCTTGAGTATCCAGAGATTCACAGCAGCCGGCTGAGAAACGTGCGAAAAAATCATCAGCGGAACGTTCAATACCGAGAATGGCGAACGCATCCGGATCATGTCCGGGCACCGGCTCAGGGGCCGACTGGCTATCGCCAGCATGGTAAACACGGGCTTCAGTAATCTGGACAGGCGGCTCTACCAGGCCTTTCTGACGATCCGTACGGGTATCGGGCCGGTAATAGCTGACCCTGACGTTACCTTGCGCGTCCCGCCATGTGAAGTAGGGTTGCCGTTGGCCAGGGCGAACATAGCCGTCTTTCTCAAGCTGCTCCGCGTCCGGGTAGTTCTCCAGGGTGTATTCGGTTCCTTCTTCGAGGGCCGCGGGCTTGCCTGTTCCGGGTTCCTGTGACTCCGAAGTGGACCCATCGCCAGGCTCACCGGCTTTTTGGTCGGTGTTCTTCTCGGCGCTCTTACCCATGCTTTGTCCGGTAACTCCGACAATCGGTGAGTACCGGACCCTGCCCTGCTCATCAACCCAGGTGAAATAGCCCTCCCGCTCAGAGACGACCGAGCCGCCACCCTGGCAGCCTGTCAGTACCGTAGCGAGCAGTAGACACAGTGCGAATTTCAGAAAAGAGCCCTTGGTCACGGGAAATATCTACTCTATGGTTCGCGGAAGCTCTCAGAATTTTGTCCGGAAACTGAGGCCTGCCATCACAACCCGAAGCGAGGTTTTAACATCGAGGCCTGCATAGGGGTTGTAAATGATGTTGGTGATATTGTCGCAGTTTACGTTACAACTGGTGTCCGCAGGAATCGACTCCACCGAGTGAAGATAACTAAGGTTCATATCAATCTCGGTGTTCTTGTCCCACTGGTACCCCATACCAACACTGTAGAGATTCGCACCACCAAAAGGCGCCATCACCTGTCGCTGATCATCCGGGATAACCGAATCCCGGATTTCAACGCCCGCCCGCAAGTCCAGACGTGATGAGGCATGAAACTCCATCCCGAAAGCCCAGTTCCACTGACTCTTAAAACCCAGTGGCAGTCTCAGGGTGTTCGGCGTGGCATTGTCTGGCGAGAGGATCCGCGCCGCGTTCAGAAACTCCAGGTTCCGATCGAAACGAAAAACAAACGCGTCCCACTGTTTGTAGTCCGTCCACCCAATATCGGCGTTCAGGGTCAGTTTCGGGTGCACATCGACACTGATGCCGGTCTGGAAATGCTGGGGATAGACCAGATCCATGCTGACATTGCCGGATTCCTTTGGTGCACCCGATGGGAGGCTGAGAATGGCGGAGGTAATGGCACCAAGCACCGACCCGTTGACACTTTGCCAGAAGCCAGACCAGTCGTCGGTATACTGGATTTCGAAGGTGCCCTTCATGTTCATGTCGGCTTCGGAGGTGTAGCTCGCCCCCCAGCTGAACCAGTCGGTCGGCTCCCACATCACACCCAGAGTGTAGGTGGGTGAGAGGGTTTCCTGAACGTTGATATTCAGGGCGCCGATATCATCCCAGGGACCAACATTACCGCCACAAAGCGCAAGCCAGGGCTGAAGCGGCTCATCACCGCTTTCACAGTTGAAGGCGTCCTGAAGCACCTCCGCCACACCCAGCAAAAGGTTAGGCGCCCGCATGTACTGATCGGCTGCAACCCCCATGTGAGACAGGTGGATACCGGCACCCACGGACCAGTCGTCGTTAATCTCGTAACCAATCGTTGGTGACAGATAGGTGGTTCTCTGCAACGCCGTTGCCTGAGGCTGATACCGGCCAGGGTCGTCCTTGTCCCGATAGAAACCCGCCGCCATAGGCAGATAAAACGCATTCCCGAAAGTCAGTTTGGACCCGGGTGGGTTGATACTGATACCCGCTGACGGTGCGAGGGCCGGCCCCGGGGGCGTTCTCAGAATGCCGTAGCCCGGCAGGTACAAAGCCACGTTATTGGTATGGCTGTGGGTATTGGCAACCGGATCCCGCTGTCTTCCGGTTTGCGGATCCGTCTCCAGGCCATCAATACCAAAAATCTCGTAACCTTCAGGCGCTATAAAGTCCGCGTCGATATCCAGATAGACGCTCATCAGGTTCACTTCGAGCTGGCGACCCTCCAGCTTGGTCAGACCCGCCGGGTTATAGTGAATTGCCATGATCCCCGGAGGATCAGCCGTCACCGCGTTCCCAAGCGCCAGCGCCTTGGGATGAATCGTCAGGTTCTGTGCTAACTGGGCCTCGGCTCCACACGAGATGGTCGTGGCAATCAGGGCCGCGAGAATCTGCAGGTTGTGGCTTTTCTGTCCCATGAAATCCTTCCCTTCCCGTAGATCGTCAACGACACCAATCACTCTTTGAGGCCGGAGAAGTTAATGGGCAGGGATACCCCCAGGGAAAAGTCCGGCGCATCCTCGGTGAGGCCAATCCCAAGGCTGGTGTTGACGATGGTGGTATCGCTGACGCGGGTCCCCAGGGACATGCTCAGGAAGCCGGTCATCTGATCCTGGGCCACGGCCTGGTCGCCATTCGAGAAGGTCAGGATGGTTTCGTCGCTGTAGCTGAGCTGAGCCGAAATACTGAGTGAGATGTCGTAGGACAGGGAGTAGGCAAAGCCGGCCGAACCAGAGAGCCCGAATCCGGGGTCCACTTCCGTCAGCAGGCGGGCTCCACGAACCTGCTGGAGATTTTCTGCAGGCAGGTTGTAGGTGGCGCTCACCGAGCCGAAAATTACAACCGGGTCCAACACCTTGGACAAACTTGCGCCGCCACCGATGGAGTAATAACCACTGCCAGTGGAAAGCTGCTCGTTGATATCAATCTCGTAGGGGCTGACGCCGGTCTTGCTGGACAGCGTACCGAACAGGGTGGTCGACATCTTGCCGGGCACATAGGCGAAAGGCTGCCAGCGACCGGTAAAGGAAATGTCGCCGAAATCGTAAACACTCAGCTCGTCCTGGGTATCGTACTTGACCACCAGAGGGATACGAGTGCCAACAGTGAGGTTGTCCAGAAGACCGTAATCATAGGAAAACGAGTTGGTAAAGCTGTGGGTTGCCGACGGTACTACATCGAGATTCCTCACGGAGCCGTTGGTGATGGCCAGGTCCAGCCGCTGATCGGCAGTATAGGAATAGTCGAAGGAGTAGTTCAGGGAGTGAGAGCCCTTCTTCTGCAGGGAGTAATTCTTCTCCGCAGCCTGAAACACTTCTTCCAGCTGTTGGGAAGCGTCCTCGTCTCCTTCCTGCCGGGCCAACGCCTCCCGCGCCTGGTCCACACTTCCTTCCTGCGCCAGGGCCATGCCCGGAAGCAGACCTGCCGTGGAAACAAGGATAAAGCCTCGCACAAACCAACGATTCATCCTGACTCCCTTATTTTATTTGTAATGTTCCTGCCCCGGGGAATTCCCGGAAAATTAGTTACGACGGTAGTGCAATTGCTTTCGAGTGTTCTCGACACTGCCGTCGGGATTGTTTTTCTGGCGTTCCAGCAGATTCTGGATCCGCCTCTGGGTGGATTCGTGAAACGCCGGTATCCGTTCCAGCGCCAGAAGGGTCATTGTCTGGTCGTCCACAAAACGAAGGTCTTCCTCTTTCAGCTCCAGGTTGTCCAGCGGCTTGTCACTGCCCGGAAAGACAATGAACAATACATTGTCGTCCCACTTCTCCTCGAACTGAGCCAGCGTGAAGGAAATATTGCCTACCGAAGGATCTGCCATGTACACCCGCCCATCCCGGATGGTCCGCAACACCACAAAATGCTTGAAACCCGCATGATGAATGGGAACGATGGCCGGGTGGTCCAGATCTTTAAGGTCATCAATGGTGGCCCGGAAACCTCCTGACGGATAACCCAGAGCGGTCACCAGCCGCTTCATGTCGAGCATGGAAAATGCCCGCCGCTCAACAATTCGCTCGCTTTCACCGTAATGGAGGAGGCCTTCCATAACCTGACGTTCAGACAGTGTCCGCCCCAGATAGAAGTTCAGCACCGTGGTCAGCGCCGCACTGCCACAGCTGTAATCGTAGGCCTGGCGAACGATGTTCCGGAACTTCTGCTCCACCAGAGGCTCAACCCGGACATCAGAGCGCAGGGTGACAGGGCTGGAGTCCACATCCTGCTGAATAACAATGGCGCCTTTTTCATAGGGCTCCACCACAGTTGCTTCCTGCACCATGGTGAATGTGAGAATGGATCCAGCGAGCACCAGCAGCATGTCAGACAAAGTCCTTGTTATTATTGGCCACGGTATTTATCGGGTTACATGTTGTTACGGTAAGATACCGAAAAGCCTGCCCCCTTAAAGATAACTGTGCCTCAAATCTGTCGCCGCAGAAGGGGCCTTCCGGACCGGATTTGAGAACTGGTTCATGGCACTTGCGGCGCATGACAGATTTTCGGTCATTTCAAGACGACGAGACCACGATCAGGGGGGCGTAGGAGAAGTGACAGAGGGGTAAAGACAGGGACGGAGGAAAGCCCGACATCGAGCGGGGCTCTCCCCGTTACATAGAAAAGACCACTCCCAAAAGCAGGTAGCTCAGCAGGGTCACAACCAGAATACCCATCAGGTTCAGGGCAAAGCCCGCCCGGATCATATCGCTGATCTGCATATGGCCACTGGAGAACACTATGGCATTGGGCGGGGTTGCCACCGGCATCATAAAGGCACAGCTGGCTGCAATGGCGGCGGGAACCGTCAGCAACAACGGCGATACCCCCTGGCTCATGGCAAGTGCACCCAGCAGGGGCAAAAAGGCGGCGGCCGTTGCGGTATTGCTGGTGACCTCGGTGAGAAAAATGATGACGGCAGCCACCAGCACAATCATCACAAGCGTTGGCAGGGTCCCCGCCACCCCGAGACTTTGCGCGATCCACTCCGCCAGACCGGAGCTGCTGATCACGCCAGCCATTGCCAGGCCACCACCGAACAGCAACAGAACCCCCCAGGGGATACCCTTGGCCGTTTCCCAGTCCAGCAGGAACTCCCGTTTGCCGGCATGTACCGGAATAATAAACATGGCAATAGCGGCGGCGATGGCAATACCGGTATCGCTTAACCATGGCATCAGGCTGTCTGATAACAGCGGGCGGAAAATCCAGGCACTGGCGGTGATCAGGAATACCGCCGCAACCAGCTTTTCGCCCTTGCCCAGCGGCCCTAACGCATCAAGCTCCTCCCGTATAGCAGTGCCGCCATCACCGGAACTGCCCAGGCCAAAGTCGCGACGGGTCAGCCACCACCATGCCAGAGCCAGCATAACGATCGTGACCGGAACCCCAAGCAGCATCCATTGGGCAAAACCGACCGATATCCCCTGGTTTTCACTCAGATACGCCGCCAGCAGAGCATTGGGCGGTGTGCCGATCAGTGTTGCGATGCCACCTATACTGGCGGAATAGGCAATGGCCAGCAAAAGCGCGGTGGCATAACGCCGAACCCCGTCCGGATTATCCGTGCCCATCATGCCCACAACCGACAGGCCAATGGGCAGCATCATGATGGCCGTTGCGGTATTGCTCACCCACATACTCAAAAAAGCGGTGGCCAGCATAAAACCGCCGATCTGCCGCCGTGGTTCACTGCCAACGGCCTTCAGGGTCATCAGGGCTATTCGCCGATGCAAATTCCAGCGCTGCATGGCAAGCCCAAGTGTGAAGCCGCCCAGAAACAGGAAAATAATCGGATTGGCGTAAGGCGACGTGGCCTCACCAACGCTCCCGAGCCCGAGGGCCGGCACCAGAACGATCGGCAGTAAAGCGGTAGCCGGAATCGGGATGGCTTCCGTTGACCACCAGGTGGCCATCAACAGCATCAGACCCAGGGCTGCCCAGGCTTCTGCGCCCATGGTTGCCGGGGGTGGGAGAACAACTGTTGTCAGCAGAAATGCGGCGCCAAGAAGCAGGCCGATGATCTGGCTCCGTGGAAGTCCATCCGATGTGCTTTCAGCCGGAAGTTCGTCAGACATGCCGTTCTATTCCATTTTCCGAGATATGAAACTTGTGACGATCACGGCCTTACAGACCTTGCAATTGACGATCATGAACACGACCGAGCAGAATCAGGGCGAGAATAGCACCGGATAACGCCCAGGCCATATCCGACTGGGTATCCCAAACATAGCCCTGGGTGCCCAGAAACGCTTCTGCCGCCTCATCACTCAACAGGGCAACCCACCATTCAATCAGTTCGTAGAAGGCACTCACGGCCAGACAGAAACAGACGATAAAAAACGAACGCCAGCCGCGGCGGGCAAAGACACCGAACCGTATCACCAGTTCCCGGGCAATGATCGCAGGCACGAAGCCCTGGGCCAGGTGCCCCAGTTTATCGTAGTTGTTGCGCTCCCAGCCAAACCAGTCCCGGAACCAGTCGAATAACGGCACTTCGGCATAGGTGTAGTGACCGCCGACCATCAGGATAATGGCATGCACCAGGATCAGCTGGTACACCAGCGGCGTCAGTGGATACCGGAAAAAGCACCAGACAACCAGACCAAACCCAATGGCCGCCGGCAACACCTCCAGCACCCAGGTTGCCCGGTCCTTGGGCTCGATGCCAGACCACAGAAACACCGACAGAAATACGGCTACCCAGGCCATAGGTGCCAGTTTATTGCTCATCCTCTCACTCCAGTTTTCGGATCATCTAGCAGTGGCGCCGGCACGGAGAAAGCAACCATACCCCGGCTGCTTACCGAGCTCCTCCTCCGGTTCGCCATTGGTTATTGCCGCTTGTCCATTGATCAGTACGTGTTTAACACAACCGGGCACCCGGTTGACCATCCGTTCAAGGCCAAAATTCTCCATTTCCGCCCATTCCACCTGCTCCAGATCCTGATCCAGGCCGCCAGGGTCCAGCACGGTGATATCCGCCCGATCCCCCTCCCGGATGTGGCCTGCGTCAACCCCAAACCAGTCCGCCTGTTCCCCGGTCAGGCGATGGACCGCCCGCTCCAGAGACATAATAGGCTCACCCTCTCCATAACTCTCATGAACCAGCTTGAGGAACCGCAACGGAAGATTATAGAACGCCATATTGCGGATATGAGCGCCGGCATCGGAAAAGGTGATCAGGGCAGCGGGATTGGTGACCATTTTCCGCAGCCGGTCCTTTCTGTGATTGCCGACGGTGGTAAACCAGCGCAGTGAGCAACCGTGTTCAACCACCATATCCAGGAAGAAGTCGACGACGTGAATGCCCCGATCAGCCGCCAGTTCGGCAAAATTACGGCCGACAACGCGTTTATCGGGACAGTCCAGAATAACCGCGTCACCAAAGTCTCGCTGCCACACTCTGGGCGAGAGCTTTTCCCTGTAGAATTTCCGGAACTTGCGCCGGTACTGTTCATCCTTCAACAGCTCATTCCTTTCAAGCTGATCGCGAATATCGAGCGCCATCTCACCCGCACCGAACTCTTCGAACAGCACGATATCCATACCGTCAGCGTAAACCGTGAACGGAGTCGGCAACAGCTGCCAGCGAAAATTACCGCCAAAGCTGTTGGCGAGCCATGCCACCAGACTCGCCATAGGCTTCACCGTGGGATTGCCTTTGAGGTCAATCATGGCGATCAATGTTGTTTTGAGGGGTTTGCGCAACCAGCCGAAGGTCTCTTTAAGGTATTGCGTAACCTGCAGTGGGTTGGCGGCATTCGGTGCGCCCTGATGCACTCGCCCGTATCGGCGAAGGAGGCGGTTCAGCCGACTTACCTCACGCCATCTGGCATAGGTACTGGGCAGGCTCTTGGACCACTCCCGGTCACCATCGACCTTATCCCACTTCAGGCACATGGTGGATAACCCCAGAAACCCTTCCTGCAGGGCCTCCTCAAGCAATGCCTCCATTCGCGCCTGCTCTTCGGCCGTTGGGCTTACAGTCCGGTCCGTTGCCCGCTGAAGACCCATCACGGCCGTTCGCAGGTCGCTATGGCCAAGAAAACTGATCACATTGGGCCCGAGCGGATGTTGGTCCATAAAGGCCACCCACTCCCTGGGCGTGGTCCAGGATTTGTAGTGTTTCAGGATAGGCAGCACTTTTTCCCGGGGCACCGTCTCCACCCGGGTAAAAATATCTGAGGCGTCTTCCGGGTCTGCGCACACCATGCTCAGGGAGCAGCTGCCGATAAGCACGGTGGTGACACCATGACGCACGGACTCGGACAAGGAAGGCGCAACCAGCAGTTCGGCATCGTAGTGGGTATGGGTATCCAGAAAACCCGGCGTCACCCAGCAGCCCCGGGCATCAATCACCCGCTTTGCCTGGCCAGGGTCCGGTTCCTCTTCACATACCCGGGCGACCCGCCCGTCTTTTATCGCAACATGAGCAATGCGGGAAGGGCCGCCGGTTCCATCGAAATAGCGGCCGCCGGTAATGAGGGTATCGTATCGGGTCACCTTGCCGGACTCCTTTTTCTTGTTTTGATCGGTGTTCGCGCAATCAGTCTAGCCAGTAAAACGTGATATGTCCTCTCGTTTCGCCACTGGGATCAGGCCAAAAAGGCCGTAACTACCCGGTTCTGTCCCGGCCATCATCGGACTCTCACCCGACTGCCATCCTCCAGCTGACGATCCGGATGACGGACCACCCGATCGCCTTCGCTCAGGCCATCAAGAATGACCGTGTGAAACCCATTGGTGCGGCCTGTTGAAATGGCTGTGAGCTCTGCCTGCTCGTCCACAACCTGGAATACCAGGCTCTGGCCATCCTTGCGGAAAATGGCGGACTCGGGGATCTGAAGCTCATCATCCGAGGTCCAGAGCACGAATTCCGCATCCACCCGATAGCCGTCTCCGAGAGTCTCCCAGGCTTCCAGGGGACTGGTGATATCCGCAACCACCTGTACCCGCCTTTCTTCCACACCAAGCGCGGAGACGTCCTCGAATCCCACAGGTTCAACCCGCCTTACTACCGCATCCAGAGTGCCACCACCCCAGCCCGTGAGACGCACAGGCACACCGGGACTTAGCTTGACAGCATCGAAACTCAGGACGTCAATGACTACCTCAAGGGCGCCCGGATCACCCAGCTCCAGAATGGCCTCGCCGGCGTGTATGACGCCTTCACTTTTGCGTACAACCCCCAGCACCGAACCATTGACCGGGGACCGGACCGGAACCCGTTCCACAGAGCCATTACCGGAAGCCCTGGCGGCAGAGACTTCAAGGCGGGTCCTGGCGGCCGCCAGCTCGTGTGCCATGACTTCTTCATCAAAACGGGCAGAGCGCAGGATAGCCTGAGCCCTGTCGGCCGCAGCCCTGGCCTGCTGCAAACGCTCTTCAGAGACAAAATGATCACCACTGAGCGCCTGCAGGCGGGCCAGTTCCCGTATCGCCAGATCCGCTTCCGCCTGGGCCGCTGCGACTTTCTGTCGGGTGGAATTCAATGCTGACCGGGCTGACTGAACCTTGGCCTCCGCCTCCGCCCGGCTACGGGCGTCCAGGGTGCTGGCGGGCATGGGATCCACTTCGGTGAGCAGTTCTCCGGGAATAACCGGATCACCCACCTCCAGAATCACCCGATGGAGATAACCCGCCACCGGGGACGACACCACATACCGGTCCCGAACCCGGGTTCTGCCCTCCTCCCTGATGGTTATTTCCATTGGTCCGCGGCTCACCGTTGCCAGATCCACCCACACCGGATCCGGGCGAACCGTGAACACGAGTGCGGCAATGGCAAGCAGCACGAATATGCCCCAGAACAGCCATTTTCCTGCAAACCGTTTTGCTGCCATAGCGTCAATTCACTCCTTGTTTCCTGCAGCAACTATTCCCGTGTTTTCAGCACGGCCACCAGATCCAGCGCCTTCAGGCGCCACCACGCAATAACCCCTGAAGCAATCGCAGATACCACCACAACCAGCGCCGAAATGCCCAGGGTCTGGGACGTTATGGTCAGCGGAACCCGATAGAGCTCCGTTTGCATGGCCGTGACAATCAACAACGCCAGGCCCTGCCCGATTAACCACCCGAGCGGCACGCCCAGCAACAGCAACAGCGCCACCTCCCCCAACAATATATGCGCTACTTCGTTGTGGGTGTACCCGAGCACTCTGAGGCTTGCCAGCTCCCGGCCCTTCTCGGCGAGGGATATCCGGATTGTGTTGTAGACAACACCAAAGGCGATGATGCCGCCCATCAGGCTGTTGAAGAAGGTGAACGTCAGGAAGGTCCGGGCCAGCGTGTCATAAAAGCTGTCCAGCATGGCCTGACGAATACTCAGGCCAAGAACCCCGGGGGTTTCCCGGAGGCTGTCATAGACTTCCGCCGCTTTGGCGGGATCCAGGTTGATCATGGCCTGGTTGATCAGGGGCCCATCACCCAGGGCCCGGTTCAGGGCATCAAGGTTCATGTAGGCGCCCACGCCGAGAAACTCACTGGTAACCCCTGCGACAGGCACCAGTACCGTTCGCCGGTCGCCTTCAAGCAGCTCCAGCTGAAGGGTATCGCCGGGGTTCACCCCCAGTTCCCGGGCCAGATAATCCGTTAGCAGAAGTCCCTCGCCCGGAAGCCTTACTCGCTCCAGGTTGCTGTCGACAACAAACTGTAGCCGCGCGTCAGCGGGTATCCCGGTCACAGCACTACGCCATTCCCGGTGCCCGAACTTCAGGCGTGCAGGCACCGTGCGCCGGCCCTCAACGTAACGGATTCCCGGCTGGCGTTGCAGGCCGTAGAGGGCTGCACTGTTCACCGGATCGATAAACGTGGTGGCCAGATCCTGTTGTTGGACCCGGGCAAACTGGGTATGCACCATCAATGACACCGAATCAAACTGGAAATTACCAACCATGACAATGGCCGTGGCCATGGCGACTCCACTCATGGAGAGCAGTGTCCGTGCAGGACGGCGGGAGAGTTGGCGCACGATCATTCGCGATGGCTGGGAGAAACGGACCCTCGAAAGCAGCTTTTCCGCCACGGTCACCCGGTATCTGGCAGGTCCCTCCGGCCTCATGGCCTCGGCAGGCGGCAAAGCCGCTGCCTGCCTGATGGCTTTCCAGGCACCGAGCCAGGCGACTGTGATGGTCAGTGCAGCCAGCAACACCAGCCAGAGGGGATTGATACGGAACAATAGCCCCGGAAACCGGTAGAAATCCATGTAGAGCTCGCCCAGCGCACGCCCCAGCCATAATCCCAGAACCAGCCCGAGCAACAACCCGATAGCCGCAATCACGATAACCAGTTTGCTGTAGTGCCAGGCGATCTGCCGGTTGCCATAACCAAAGGCCTTGAGCACCGCGATGATGTCCCGCTGGGTACTGATCAGCCGGCTAATCACCACATTCAGAAGGAACATGGCCACTCCCATAAAAATCAGGGGAAAAACCGTGGCCATGGTTTTCAGCTGGTTCAGTTCGTCGCTCAGGAAGCGGTGAGAAAACTGGTCATCCCGACCATAAGCTCCGGTCGCACCATAGCGAGCCAGCAACCGATCAAGAGCATCCGCCACGGAGGCAACCGAATAGCCCGGCCTGAGCGTAACCACCAGGCTGTTAAACGCACCCCCCATATCCATGGCGGCTTCCAGAGCCTCTGCGCTCATCCAGAGCACACCGTACCGCTGGTAATCGGGCAGCATGGCGCCGGGCGGAATCACGTAGATGAATTCCGGCGATTCGACAATGCCGGTCAGAACAAGCGCCTGTCGCCGGCCATTGATAATTCCATGAAACTGGTCGCCGAGCGACAGCTCATGGGCCTCGGCAAAACTCCCGATGACCGCAACTTCCTGGTTTCGGCCGGGGGCTGGAAGCCGTCCCTCCCGGATGAAGAGGCGATTGATATCCGGCTGGCCATCCGGGGGGATCGACACCAGCCGTGCCGAAACCGGATCCTTGAAACCGGGTATCTCCAGTTTGGCGCCCCCCTCCACGCGGCCTTCGTAACGGGCGACACCAGGCAGCTTTTCGATTTCTTGAAGAATATGGCGGGGCGCCCGTTTCAGGACGGAAAACACCTCTGCAAACTGGTGCTGCTCATAATACTGGGCCCGGGTTGCGAGCAGGGAGGAGTAATTCACCAACGACATGACACACACTGCGACGCCGCCGGCGATCACGAGGGCGATGGCGAGCACCTGGCCCCGCATCTGCCAGAGCTCCCGGCGTAGCTTTGTGTTCAAAACCGTGTTCAGTGCATTGCTGGCCATCGCGCTCACTTGTCCGGCTCGTTACCAGGACAGAGTCCGTGGATCCTGGCGCTGATCGTTACGGCGTTCGCCGCTGATATTGCCGTCGGAAAGCGTGATCACACGATCCCCCATACCGGCTATGGAAGCGTTGTGGGTAATGATAACGGTGGTGGTGCCCGTTTCCCGGTTCGCCTTTTCCAGCGCTTCGAGAACCAGCACGCCGGTAGCCGAATCGAGGGCCCCAGTCGGCTCATCGCAAAGCAGCACTTCCGGGCGCTTGGCAATGGCCCGGGCGATGGCAACGCGTTGCTGTTCGCCACCGGAAAGCTGTGCCGGAAAATGGTCAATGCGCGCCTTCAATCCAACCAGCTCAAGAGCCTCTTCGGGCAACATCGGATCGGACGCAATTTCGGTAACCGCAGCCACATTTTCCCGGGCAGTCAGGCTCGGAATCAGGTTGTAAAACTGGAACACGAAGCCAACATGCTCCCGGCGATAGCGGGTCAGTTCACGATCTCCGGCGGCGCTTAGGTCTATATCCCGGTAGCGAACCTCTCCGGAAGTCGGCACATCCAGCCCGCCGAGGATGTTAAGAAGGGTGGATTTTCCCGAACCGGAGGCCCCCAGCATCACGACCAGTTCGCCACGATACAGGTCCAGATCCACCCCCCGGAGGGCGAATACCTGGATCTCTCCCTGATCGTAGGTTTTGGTCAGCCCCCGGGTGTGAAAAACCGGTGGCTCTGCCATGGCTGCCGTCCCTGGTTCCATGCGGTCAGTCAGTCTTCAGCACAGTCAACGCACACGGTGGTATAGGGCAGCACCTGCAAGCGGCGCGGATCAATGGCTTCGCCACAGGATTCACATTCATCACCGATACCGTTCTCGATACGCTCAAGCGCACGTTCTATCTGCGCCAGTTCGGTACGGGTTTCTGTTTCGAGAGAATCAACCACTTCGTCGTTCTGGGTCTGGGTGGCCTGCTCCTCGAAATCCTTGTCCAGCGCACCGTCCTCCCGATGCTGATGTGCCTCATAACGGGAGAGTCTGGCTTTCAGGTCAGCTCGCAGTGTTTCCAGTTCCGATTTCCGGTCACTCATATTACGCCTCCTGGCTTTCCGGATGGCCCGGGATAAGCAAACGTCTACAGTAAAGCATAAGCTGAACCCGGGATTGATGCTTGTCAAAATTGCGTAATACTGACTGGGGCAAAATAAGGTTTCAATCAACCTGTATACAAGGGAGTTGTAGCAATGACTAATGACCTGTTTGACAAAGCCACGCGCCTGAATGAGACCCTGCTTGAGCAGTTCAGCAAGGCGGCGGAAATGCAGATGAATGCCTTCCGACGTTATGCAGATGTCACCATGGAGCAGGCAAGAAAAGTTTCTGAAGTGCGGGATCTGGAGGGTTTGAAGACCGTGACCGGAGACCAGGCCGAAACCCTCAAGTCCCTCAGCGAACAGTTCACTGCGGACTGGAAAGCCTGGCAGGACTACTTCAACGAAAGCCGTGAACAGTTCGGCAAGGTGTTTGAAAAAGCCCCTGAAGAAACCACAAAGCCCGGCCCGAAAGCCGCCAAGTAAAGGATTTTTATGTTCGGCCTGGATACGCTTGGGAAAGCCGTCAATCAGCTGGTCAACAGCTTTGAAACCAATGTCCGGCAGGGGCAGCAGCATTTGGAGACGCTGCTCGGGGATGCAGGCGTCATGGACGACGCGAAACTCTCTACCCTGACTGAAATGTCTGATGCCTACCGGACCATGGCTGAAGACCTGTTGCTGCATCCGCTCAGGTTTGCCGGTGCCGAGCTGGATTTGGCGCGCAAGCATATGGCACTGGGGTATTACACCCTTGCCCGGCTGGTTGGGAAGGACAAGCAACCGGTGGCTGAGCCTGAGCCCGATGACCGGCGTTTCCAGGCCGAAGACTGGCACCGGCATCTGCCCTTTGATGTCCTGCACCAGGCCTACCTCATCAATTCCAGGGCGTTCCTGAACTGGGTGGACGATATGGAAGGCGTGCCCCAGGCGGGGCGGGACCAGATGCTGTTCTACGGTCGGCAACTGACCAGTTTGCTCTCGCCGGCGAACTTTCCGGCAACCAATCCGGAAGTACTCAGGATTACCTGGGAGCGCAAGGGCATGAACCTGGTTGATGGCGGCCGCCAGCTGATCGAAGATCTGCGCCAGAATCCATCCCTGTTCAATGTCGGCATGACCGATCGCTCCGCCTTTGAGGTAGGCCGCAACCTGGCAACCACCCCGGGCAAGGTGGTCTTTCAGAATGAGCTGATGCAACTGATCCAGTATTCACCCACAACGGAAACCGTCAGCAAGCGGCCCTTGCTGATCGTTCCGCCATGGATCAACAAATATTACATTCTGGACCTGACCGCCCGGAACTCCTTTATCCAGTGGCTGGTGAACCAGGGCCAGACCGTGTTTATCATTTCCTGGCGTAACCCCGGCCCCTCGTTCCGCAACAAGGGCTGGGACGATTACATGCAACTGGGGCCTCTAGCCGCCATGGATGCGGTAACGGAGGCCACCGGCGAAGAACGGATGAATGTCATCGGCTACTGCATCGGTGGCACCCTGCTGGGCTCCACTCTCGCCTGGCTTAAGAAAAAGCAGCGCAATCCGGTGGTCAGTGCCACCTACCTGGCAACCCTGCTGGACTTCTCGGACCCGGGTGGCATCGGCGTGTTTATCAACGATCACTCCATCCGGGGTATTGAACGCATGCTGGAGCGCAAGGGTTACCTGGATGGCCGCGCCATGGCATTTACCTTCAACCCGCTCCGGGAAAACGAGCTGTTCTGGTCATTCTGGACCAACAACTACCTGAAGGGACAGAAGCCAGCAGCCTTTGACCTGCTCTACTGGAACACAGATGGCACCAACCTGCCGGCAAAGATGCACAGCTTCTATCTGCGGGAGATGTATTTGAACAACCGGCTGGTGGAGCCGGATTCACTGACCCTGGCCGGAGAAACCATCAACCTGTCCGCGATTGATGTGCCCTCCTTTTTCCTCTCGGCCCGACAGGACCATATTGCCAAGTGGAAATCCACCTACAAAGGGGCCCTGGCCCATGGCGGCGATGTTCGGTTTGTGCTCTCCGGTTCCGGCCATATCGCCGGTGTGATCAACCCACCATACAAAGAAAAATACGGCTACTGGACCAACGACACGCTGGTACCTGACGCAGATAACTGGTTCGAAGATTCAGAACATCATCCGGGGTCCTGGTGGCCACACTGGCTTGAATGGATTGCGCGCTTCTCTGGCGGAGACGTGCCGGCTCGCATCCCGGGCGAGGGGGCGGTGCCAGTGATTGAGAACGCGCCGGGAAGCTATGTGCGAGTCAAGGCGGCAGACGCGGCAAAATGTTAAACTAATAAGAGTATGTCCGGCATCTGAACGAGACGCCAAGCCAACAACAAGACAAAAAACAGGAGAGCCCATGGGGCGGCCGCTACCGATTTCCCGCATCATGCACAGCGGTCTCTTACTGCGCTGCCCGCCGCAGACCTCAATTGCTGATGCCGCAGCACGGATGGCCGAAAACTCGGTCAGTTCGATTCTGATCACCGAAAACGACCAGTTGATCGGTATCTGGACCGAGCGCGATGCACTGACTGTGGACTTTTCCAACCCAGACAGCTTTGAGCGCCCGATCAGCTCGGTTATGAGCTCTCCTGTGCTCACCCTTTCCTCCGACATGGATGCCGGGGAAGCGGCCCTGCGTTTTCGGGAAACCGGAAAACGCCACTTTCTGATCGTCGATGAGTCCGGCGCCCCTGTTGGCATTCTTTCCCAGACTGATCTTGCGCTGAACCAGGGTCTTGAACCCTATCTGCGCCTGCGCGAAGTAAGCACGGCCATCCCCCATCCCCCATTGGTTACCGATGGCAAGGTACCGCTCTCTGAAGTGGCGGCGATCATGCACCGGCACCAGGCAGATGCCGTAGTCGTGGATTGTCATGACGAGGGGCTGGGCATCCTCACCGAGCGGGATATTGTGCGGCTGATTGCCCGCAATACCGGCAACGCACTGGCCTCTGACCTGGCCACCCGGCCGCTGCTAACCGTCAGCGGGTCGGACCCGCTGATTCATGCCAGAGACCTGCTGATCAACCACCGGATCCGCCATCTGGCGGTAACCAACAGCCAGGGCGAGGTTATCGGGCTGATTGGCTACAACGACATGCTCGCCGGTGCCGAACAGATGTATCTGGACGATTTACGTGAAGCCCTTGAACAGAGGGACCGGGCGCTTGCCAAGTCGCGGCAGACACTCCAGCTGGCGGAGCGGGTAATTGAGTCGTCCTTCGAAGGCATCATGGTTACCGACAAGAACGTAAACATCGAGTTCGTTAACCCGGCGTTCACTCACCTCACGGGTTACAGCCAGGAAGAAGTCGTTGGCAAAACGCCGCAGGTTCTGTCCTCGGGACGACATGACCGCGAGTTCTACCAGCGGATGTGGAACTCGCTGGTCACCCATGGCTATTGGCGGGGCGAGATCTGGAACCGGCGCAAGAGCGGGGAGCTTTATCTTGAGCTGCTGACGATCACCGCTATCTCCGATGACGAAGGCAAAACCACCCACTACGCCGGCCTGTTTACCGACATTACCCAGAACCGGAAGAACGAGGAGCAGATCCGTCAGCTTGCCTACTATGACGCCCTCACCGGCATTCCCAATCGTCGGCTTCTTGAGGACCGGCTGGAGCACGCCATTCGCCACGCCCATCGCCGCTCATCCCTGCTGGCGGTCATGTTCATGGATCTGGACCATTTCAAGGCAGTGAATGACCGACTCGGCCACGCGGCCGGCGATGAACTCCTGATTCTGTTCACAAACCGTGTTCAGGGTTGCCTGCGTGAAGACGATACGCTGGCACGTCTTGGAGGGGATGAATTCATTGTCTTGCTGCCCGATCTGGAAAAAATTGAAGATGCCTTTCAGGTTGCTGACCGTTTGATTGCGCGGAACCAGGAAACCTACCGCATCAACGGGGAATGCCTGAAGGTGGGCTCCAGCATCGGAATAAGCCTTTATCCTCAAGACGGGGCGACGGCGTCGGAATTGCTGCAGGGTGCCGACATCGCGATGTACCGGGCCAAACAGGATGGACGAAATCTGTTCCGGCTGTTCAGCCCCGCCGTTGCCGAAGGCGCCTGATCTCGCCCCGCAATCCCCGTTGTGGCACTATTGCCCGCTGGATAACCGGCGGAGACCCACCCCATGTTCTACACCACCCTTGCGGCTATCGCGGCCGCGATGATTCTGTTTACCTGGCTCGGGCTCAGGGCCCGTCTTGCGGACGGCGGGCTGGACGATTACGTGACAGCACGCAACAGCCAGGGTGCCCGGGCCCTCGGGCTTTCGTTTCTGGCTTCCGGTATGGGGGGCTGGATTCTGTTCGCCCCGCCGGAGGTCGGCGCCCTGGTTGGGCCGCTGGCACTGGCAGGCTACGCACTCGGCGCCGCCCTGCCGTTTATTGTGTTCGCCTTCTGCGGGCCCGCGATCCGTCGTTTCCTGCCACAAGGCCGTAGCATCGGGGAGTTTGCCAACGCCTGTTACGGCAACGGGGTCCGTCATTACGTTTCCCTGATCTCGGTACTGTACATGCTCTGTTTCCTGACCGCCGAGCTCACCGCCGTAGGCGCGATCACCTCGCTCCTGTCCGGCATCAATGGCGGTATTGTGGTTGTTGGCGTTGCGATAACCACATTGATTTACACGGCCGTAGGTGGCCTCCGTGCGAGCATCGTAACGGATCAGTGGCAGGCGCTCCTGCTCATCGGCCTGCTGGCCATTGTCAGCGTGGTGGCCATCGGCAAACTGCCTGATGCGGCACCGGCCGCACTCCCGGATATTCCGGCGACCGCTGCCCTCAGTGTTGCCCTGACGCTGGTGATTGCGGTAACCGCTGCCAACCTGTTTCACCAGGGATACTGGCAAAGGTTATGGTCGGCCCGTGACACTGATGCCCTCAGCCGGGGGGCACTGCTGGGAGGTGTGGTCACCATCGGTGTAGTTGCTGTCGTTGGCGGGCTTGGGATCCTGGCCGCCATGAGCGGCGCCGACCTTGGCAACCCTCCGATTCCGTTCTTTGCATTGCTGGCCGATGCCCCAGCCTGGCTGGCTTTACCGGCTCTTATTCTGGCCATCACGCTGGTCGCTTCGTCGGTTGACACCCTGCAGAATGCGCTCGCATCCTTGGCGGTTACCGAAAAACAGGGCCTTTCGATTGTCAGTGCCCGATGGTTCACGGTGCTGCTGATGATTCCGGTGGTTCTAGTCGCGCTGCAAGGGATTTCCGTGCTGCGGCTGTTCCTGATCGCCGACCTGCTGTGCGCTACAGCGGTGTTGCCTGTACTGATGGGACTGTGGGGGAAAATGACCACTCGGGCGGCGATTCTGGGCTGTCTGGCAGGGCTTCTCGGGGCGATTCTGCCTGGATGGATTTCCGGAGGCAGTTTGATGGCTGGCCTGGAAGCTGCGAGTTTCCCAGGCAGCATTCCAACCCTGATGCCATTCGTTGGTGCCCTTGCAGGCTCTGGTTTGGTTAGTCTCGCAACCGCAGTTGCGACCCCGAAACGCTAGGAAGACGCTTTGCTGTCCAGTTATTTAACTGGACAGCAATTCGATCGGGTATCTGATTTTGGTTTGGTCGACCCCCGGCCGCGCCCCAAAATCCACTAGCCTCAAACGGTTACAGATCTTGCTCTCCAGCGCCGGCTCATTCAGCGTGGATTCCACCACTGAGCAACTGGATACCGCTCCGTTGGGCTCAATGACCAGCTCCGGCGTGATACTCCCCTGAAGCGAAGGCTTCCGTCGCAGCTCCCGGTTGTAGATGCTGTATATCGCGGACTTGTTGGCGTCCATGGTCCGACGCAACTCTTCCTTGCTCCGGGTTCGGGCGGCGGTTTCATGCTGCTCCTTGCGGGCCGCCTCTTTGACTTCAGCAACCCGTTCGGCTTCTGCAACTTCCGCGCGCTGGCGCTCAGCCAGAGCGACCTGACCGGCCTCCCGATTGAGCACCTCCTCGTTTACGCCACTGCTCTTCGCACTCGCGGTAGCGCGGGAGGCCAGCGTATCACCGGTTTTGCGAGCAATAGGCTCAGCTGTATTGGCAACCGGGCCATCCAGCTTGACCGACTCCGCCAGCGAGCTGAGTTTTTTGAGTTCGCTCCCCATTGCCAGAATACCGGTATTCTTTGCCTTTTCCCGCGCCTTGGCGACCTCCTCGGGCTTGGGTTCCGGCTTTGGCTCTGGTTTTTCCGCTACCTGTGGTTCAGGCTCCGGCTCCGGTTCCGCAACCTCCGGTTCGGGGACGGGCTCCGGTTTTGGTTCAGGCTTCGCCTGCTCCACCGGCTTTTCCTCAGGCTTTGGAGGCTCGGGCTCAGGTTCAGGCAGTACCGGTTTTGGCGGCTCTTTCTTCTCAATGATCAGTTTCGCCAGCTGGGGTGGCAAAGCTTCCTGTTCCTGCCTGTCCAGCTCAGGCAGTTCTATCCAGCTGACATAGCCTGCGAACGCGAGGAACAGCGGCACCACCACAACGGCTGCAGCCAGCAGTCGCTTCCGCTCGCCGCGCTCCTGATTCCAGGGTAATCCGTACCGGTAATCCATAATGATCAGGCTCCCTGTTCCGTACGCTGATTAACCGCCAGGGAAATGCTGGCGTAACCGGCGTCCACACAGGTGGACATGATTTTCTTGAGCAGCTCGTAAGGCAGTTCCCGGTCCGCAAGAATAGTAATGGGTCGACCTTCATCCGGTGCTGGCGCCGACGAACGGCTGGCCTGGTAGTCCAGCTCCTGTTTCAGGGAGGGCTCAACCTGCCCGTCGAAGGTCTGGAGGGCGACACGTTTCACCACCAGTCGACCGTTAACCAGAATATCCCTGTCGGTGACGGTCAATGCCAGCACATCACCCGGGGGTTGCTGGGCGGTAGAATCGGGCAATTTAATGGCGTTGTTCTGGTTCAGTACCTGTACGTCGGACGAGGAGTTCACCATCAGGAAGAACACCAGGATGGTGAAAATATCCATTAGCGACACCAGGTTCATCTTTCCCTGGCTCTTGTTACGCCGGTAGTGACGCTTCAAACGACGGGCTTTGGCGGACTCTTTCATGAGCTCACCTCCGCGGATCCCGAGGTCTGGGCAGGCGCATCACCGAGTGAGATCTCCGGGAACAGTTCTGCTTCAACAACACTGCCAGCCACAACGGCTTCGTAGGAGCGCACCGTGTCCATCACGGAGACCAGGGACTGATACGACGTCTGCCGGGACGGCATGATGATCACATCCTTCTTGTCCGGCACCCGACTCTTGATCTCTTTCATGACATCCTTGAGCAGAGCGAAATCATACTCGCCCTCACGCCGGGGAATGCTCTTGATGACGCCGCCCTGGTTATCCGCAACGACTAGCCGATCTTCATAGATCACAACCTGGATCTGCAGTTCTTCAGCCTGCTCCGCCGAAAGGCTTTCACCGGTCGGGAAGTTCAGTTCCAGAACGCTGGTGTGGGCAAACACCATGTTCAGCAGCAGTACCGGCACCAGCACGATCATGAGGTTCATGAAGGGCGTGATGTCGAGATCGGCCTCACTTTGTAGGCGACGATGTTTCCGTCTCATGGCCTGACATCCTTTTGGCTGGTTATCAGGCCGGGGTACCGGCCGGTGTCGCTACCTGGGCCGCCCCTGGGACGGCATGGGCCTGCGGCTGCGCTGCAGACCGGTTTGCAGAGCCGTCACTGAGCAGGTTAAGCACCTTGATGCCGGCCATCTCGAAACTATCGACAATTTCATTGGTTTTGGTCTGCAACAGGGAGTGAACCAGCAGCATGGGAATGGCCGACATCAGGCCGAACGCGGTGGTGTTCATGGCCACCGAAATACTCTGGGAAAGAAGACTCGCCTTCTGGGCCGGATCCGCCGCAGCCACTGCGGTGAATGCCGCGATCAGGCCGATAATGGTACCCAGCAGGCCCAGCAGTGTGGCAATGTTGGCCAGGGTGGCCAGGTATTGCGTGCGTTTTTCCAGGCGGGGCATGACGTCCAGCAATCCCTCTTCCATCGCGTACTCGATTTCCTCACGGCCCTGACGACGTGCCAGGCGCTGCAGGCCAAAACCGATCATGGTCGACATGGCACTACCGGATTCCTGGGTGTAGTTCAGGGCTCCCTTGAGATCGCGTTTGGAAATCATCTGGTGCAGGCGGTTAAAGTCCCGGCGATTGGTGATTTTCTGGGCGGAGAGATAAACGTAGCGCTCAATGGCAACAATGAGTCCGATAATCAGCACAACCGCGATCGGAAACATAAAAAAGCCACCTTCCTGAAAAAAGCGAACGGCGGTATCAATCATTTTGTGGGCACTCCATGGTCCGGTTTTGAATCAGTCTATGCGCGACCCGCCCTGGAGAGAGTAAGTTCGCGAAAGTCTGTGTGAGGGTTTGTTTAATCTTGCGCAGGGACACACTCAGGATGCGACAGGCGTCACGCTCTATTCCCCGGCTGCTGACTGAGCCTGCCTGATGAACGCTTCGTGGTACTTGATAAACCGCTGGAACTCGTAGCGCTCCAGGGGCATGAGGCCCTGATCAACCATCAGGCGTTCTTCCGGCGCACGCAACTCGTCCACTTCCGGTGGCTGCCAGGGCACCAGATACATCACCGTCGGCACTTCCTGATCACCACGTATGCGCGTGCCTTCAATGGTCACAACGCCCGGGGCGCCCTGGGCGTATAGCAGGGGTGTCGTCGGCATCAGCGCGGAGACTGCGAGGGCGATCAGCGCGGGACGTTTCATATCACCTTTTCCACATCAGATTCTGTTTTTCGCATCGAAGATCCAGTCTTCCAGTCTCGGGTGCGGTTCGCTGGCAGCGGATTGATAACGCTCATAGAGTTCAACAGCATCCACAGGTTTACCCAGGTAGATATCAAGCAGGAAGGCCAGATTAAGGATCGCTGGTGCGTAATCCGGATCAACAGCCAGAGCCGCCCGATAATAGCGTTCCGCTTCGTCGAATTGTCCGGCGTTCCGGGCAATCACGCCCAGATGATTCAACGCCTGGACATGTTCGGGATTCACCGCCAGCACACGCTCAAACCATTGTTTCGCGGTATCGGTCTCTTCTACCTTGAAAGCAATGATGCCAAGGTTGGCCATGGGTCCGGACTTCTCGGGATAGTCCCTCGCCAGTTGCTCGAACCGGGCCTTGGCTTCGGCAAGGTCGCCCTGCTCCATAGCCTGGACCGCTTGGCTGAATGAGGCTTCAAGGACTGCCTGCTCGACTTGTTCCCCAGACTCTGGCGGCGTCGGGGCCGTCACGCATCCAGACAACGTAAGCATCATGAAAAGACAGATTCCACAGGCCTTAATCAAGTCCATAGACAACCCCCGAGGTCACTTCTTCTTTCCGGTAACGCCCCGGCAATAGCACTTTCAAGGCCTCGTAGCTACGCCGGACCCACTCATCGAAAATTCCCTCCCGGGCCCGACGGATGTTTTGCTCGTGGATATCGATTGCGTTGTCCTCAAACGGATAGGCCTGTTCTTCCAGAAGAAGCTCGTACTGGGCCAGTTCAAGCTCGCTCAGTCCGGTGGGCCGCTCAGAGTCCATCAGGTCGGCACCGAGGCGTCCATAAATATGGGCGATCTGGTAACCGGCCTCGGTGGCGAACGATGAGAGACCGTAGCTGGCGGTTTTCTTGTAGGCATTGACTGCTCTTTCGAGTGCGTCGGTCTTTGCTGTCATGCTCTGATTTAGCGGAAGAGTCAGGCGAATGCTGTCATACCGGGCAAGAGCATCGCGGGCGAGAATCGCAGAGGCTGACGCCGCAAGGTAGCGCATGCGATCATCCGCCTCGTCCGGGTTTCGATCCACAGTTTCCATCTGCTTGCGCAGCCAGTAATCCCGTTTTTCGGTATCCCCCTCTTCCTGGTAGAGCTCGGACAGCCGATTGGCCGCCTCCATGTAGACATCCACCGGCTCGGGATGGCTGTTGGCGTAACTGCGCCAGGTGTCGATCGCCTTTTCCCGGTTGCCGGCCTGATCGTACAACTCTGCTGCAATCAACAGATTTTCCCTTCGCTCTTCCGGCGTCGTCGCCAGGGCCACCATTTGCTGAAGTTCGTCGGCTGCCCGCTCCCACTGCTCCGTTTCACGGTAGGCCAACGCCAGTTTTGCCGGGACCGTATCAATCAGTTCGTGGTCCGGGAAAGCCCTCCGGAATCCGTTCAGCACACTGATAGCCTGATCCCAAAGACTGGCGGTGATAAGAAGTGAGGCAGCATCGTATTCCGCATTTGCCCGCAGAACGGATTCGGGAACGGCCGTGCCGACTCGCAGGAACTCGCTGACGGCCGCCTCCACATTGCCGGCATCAGCTAACTGCTCTGCCTGCCGATAGACCGCTGCGGCCAGATTTTCACGAACCCCGCTTCTGCGTTCATCGTCTTCAGCCATTGTCGTCAGGGCATCACGGTAATCCTGTTCCGCCTCCGCGTATCGAGTCAGTTCGGACAGGCTGTGGCCAGACAAGAGCAAGGCTTCCGTCGTTAATTCGGCCGGAGGCGCCGGTTGCCAGGTAACAAGGCGAGCCGCCATATTGACCGACTCTTCCCAGTTGTTCTGGTCAAACTCCCGCTGCAGTGCGATGTAATACACCGCGGGTGCCCGGGAATCACCTGGGAAGGCGTTTGCAAACCTCAGTCGGTTCAACTGTTGTAGCTCCTGATACGCCATCTGCTCCGATACGGGTTCGCTTTCCCATGTCTTTGCGTACTCCCGGAAGGCCAGTACCGAAGCATAGCCCGCCTCCGGTGCCCGCTCGGGCACCTGGTCCCCGGGATAGTCATAGGCCACCCGCTCGAAAGCTGCGATGGCCGCCGGCCAGTCTTCGAGTTCCAGATAGGTCTCACCCAGTAGAAAGAGACGCTCGGGTGTGCGGGGATGATCCGGGAAAGTAGCCGCAAATTCGGCATAATAACTGGCGGCTTTACGGTAGTGATCGTCCGCCTGCTGATCATCCGTGGCCTCCCCTGCCAGCAGGTACTGACGGTCTGCCAGTTCCGGCAACAGCTGGTCCAGTTGCTGTTCGATAAAGCTGATCGACTCGGGGCCCGCTGACTGCCAGTAATCGCTGTAGAGTCCGTAAAGGCTGACAAAGCCGGCTTCTCGTTCAGGGATGGTACGGGTAAAACCGGCGAGCTCCAGGGTATCGATGATACGAATGTGGTAGCGCGGCGCCCAGGGGCTGGCCGGATGGTCTTCGATATAGACTTCAAAGACATCGATGGCGTCACTGTATTGTTCCCTCTCGAGCAAGAGCTCGCTGTAGCGGTCGTAGACCAGGATTTCGTATGGGCGCCCACCAGTCTGGCGGAACAGAGCCTGGAGAGTCTCCGCGCCGTCAAGGTAAGACAGTGACAGCCCCACTACCCTGAACAGATCCTCGATCAGGGTCTGGCTACGCTGATCCACATCCGCAACCGGTTGGCCATCAGGCATCACCAGATCGAGCACTTCTACGTAGCTGAACAGGGCCTCCTGGTATTGCGCCTGCTTGAACAGACTCCAGCCTTTCATGTAATGCGCGTTCACCAGGAACGAGGCATCGGCCATGCGCTCCTGGCTGGCGAGGGTCACCTCGTCGAACGCCTGCTCCGCTTCCTGGTATCGGCCATCGATAAACAGCAGATCCCCCCGGCGGAACTGGGCTTCAATCCAGTATTCTGAATCGGGGTAACGTTGGACCAGGGTATTCAGAGCCTCCAGCTGTTGGGGCGTCGCACCCCGAAGCTCCCAGGCCCTGGCAAGCTGATAGTAGATCTGATCATTGCCTTCGCGCTCTGGATATTCCGACAGAAGGCGCTGATAGGCTTCAATAGCACCGGAGAGCTCATCGACGGCGGTATCGGCCATTTTCCGCTCCGCCCGCTGGAACTCCAGATCGGCCAGCCGATGCCGGATGGTGACCTGTTTCCGGGGATCGTCCACGAGCGGCAGAAGCGCCTTGTAGCTGTCCATCACCGTTTCGATGGAAACATCGCCCGATGGCTCGCCGCCAGCCTCTGTACCTTCACTACCTTGCCGGGTTTCGATCGCCGGAAGCGCTGCCAGGGTGCCCTCACGGACACGGGGCATTTCCTCGCCCCCGGAGGGCATTATCGACTGCAGCATCTGGCAGCCACTGGCCATGACAAGGGCCACGGCAATGACAAGCCCTTTAACGGTCTTTCCAAGCGTCCGATTACTCATCCCCGGCACCTGCATTTTGCGATGCGCGGAACAGCTGGTCCGCCAGCCTCGCCTGGGCATGACGGGAAGCCAACAGATAACCGTTCAGCTCTTCCTGCTGGGCTACAAGCATGCTGTCTACCTGGCTCAGAAGGGCTTGCCGGGCATTGCCCAATGCTTCAGACACCTCTTCCCCAAGCGTCGCTAGCTCCCGTTCACTGGCAACAATGCGTCGAGCCAGTTCGGCATTACGGGTGTCATCAGCGATCAGGGTTTCAACACGTTGCCGCTGGGCCTGAAAGCGCTCCATTTCACGATCCAGCTCCCGCAACCGTTTTTGCGCCGCCCAGCGATTCACGCCATAGTCATCCGCAATCCACCAGTCGAAGTAGGCACGCATCCTCTGATAGGTCGCACGCTGGCTGGCCGTGGTCGCGTCGTCAGGCAAGCCCGCCAGAGTTTCTTCAGCCTCATCGAGCTTGTCTCTCAGTGCCTTCTGTCTCGAGGTCAGGAAGAACCCGGCGTCTTCCTCCGTCAGTGCAGTGGAAATCTTCTCACTGAACTCCTGGTGCAACTTCTGCCACTGGTCCGCCTGCTGGTTTTCCAGCGCCCGACGGGTTTGTGTGATACGAACCTGACGCTGCTGTTCACGGGTTTCCAGCATGATCCGGAAGGATTCGAACCGGGACTGCCGCTCGGCGATGAAGGACTGCATCCGGTAAAGTTCGTTCAATTCCGCAAGAGCCTGCTGGAACGTTTCCGAAGCCAGCACTTCCGCAATGCCGAAATCGACGGGATGTACCCGCGGTCGTCCGTAGGAATCTGTGAGAATCCCGTCGCTATCACGGCTAAAATCGAGCTGCGCCATCAAATTCTCTTCACTGAGCCGATTCCGGATGTTATCGAGCTCCTCGATACGGGTCTGGTAATGGTCGGCTGCCTGTTTAAACGCGGGCAATGCTCGCTGCGGTCTGTTCATCTGCTCAAGAACATAGGCCCGGGCAAACGGAACCTGTTGTCGCCACGGCAAAAACAGATCCCGGTTCGAGAGGGTATCAAGGGCATCGAGTGCCCGCTCCGGCCTGCCCTGCCCGACCGCGGCTACGGCGTAGTCAAAAAGGGCCTGATCGGCGAACACCCCATTTAGGGGCATGCCCCCAAGGACCTCCAGGGCCGCATCGAACTGGTTATCCCTGAGATACAGTCGGGCAAGTGACAGGCGGGCCCTGCCCAACAGTCCCTCACGTTCGGTCTCCGATTCTGCAGAGTCGGTAGACTGATCAATTATGGCGATAAGTGCCTGCAGTTCCGCCTCGGCCGCGACGGCGTCTCCTGCAGCCAGGGCGGAAACTGCCGAATTGTAGCGGAGGTAAAGGGACCAGATATCCGTGTCTTCCAGTTGCGCCTGGAGCGACGCCAGTTCCGATTCCTCTCCGAACCTGGAAGACATCATGGCCAGTCGGGCTCGCAGATAAATCCACTCGCGGAACAGGTCATGGTTGGCCTCAGCCAATATGTCGCCATCCACGCGCTCCAGATTCTCGCTGGCCAGTCCGTGGTCACCCTGGAGGTAAAACACCTTGCCCAGATAAAACCAGGCCTGATTGCGGACATCGGGCGAAAGAGTGCTGCCCGCACCGTCAGCACCGAGCAGTTCCGTGAATAATCTGCTGGCCTCACGGGTCATGCCCCAGGACAGCATGAGCCCGCCCTCTACCAGAGCCGGGTGATCACCATGACCATCAATGCCACCTTGTTCCCGAGCAACCGCCAGCTGGGTCAAAGCCTCAAAGGCGTTGCCCTGGTGGTATTCATAGAGTACCCAACCGTACCTGAGGTCCTGCGCACGCTCCGGTTGGGGCTCATCGGCCTGGGCCGGCGCAATCATCGTCAGCCATAGCAAAGCACCGGTGAACAGTACCGGGCGCGCTCGAAACGGCTTGATCACTGTCAATCCCACGACGCGGCTTACTCCCACTCCACAATGGACACGGAGGGCTGATAATCGGAAGAGCGATCCTCAACACGGATCTCCAGAGCGGCTGTGCCAGTACCCTTTTCAAATTCCAGGGACGCGGCCTGCTTGTAGGGCCGCTGATCCGGACCGATGCCTTCAACGAACGCTGTCATCTGGTGAACTCCGGTTTTCAGGTTGCCCACATACAGCCGCTGCATGCCGCCCCGTTCGAGTGCTTTTACCTGACGCTCCGTGTAGAGGTAAGAGGCGACGATCTCATCGTCGACCTTCAGCTTCACCGCATCCAGCTTCAGGAACTTTCCGGCATCCACGCTGAGAAACACCGCAACCTGGGTATTGGCCGGGAACAGCAGATCCTCCTCGAGGATAAACAGGTCCCGGTTCAGTCGGATCACCTTCTTCTTAAGGGCCTCCACCTGTTCGGCGACAGCTGTGTCATCCTTCTCTGCCCCGGTGTTGGTCTGGGCGAATGCGGGGGCCGTCAGGGCGAGAGTCAGTGCCGCCAAAAGCGCCGGGATTTGATGGTTCAAGCAAGTGGCCATGGTCGTTCTTCCTGCATGCTCAGTATTCAAGAATCAACGACGCCCGGGTTACGTAGGCATCGAAGGAATAAAGGGGTTCTTCGCCTGGGAGATAGTCGCCGGCTGCGGTGACATCCCGGAAGTTGTCATAATCAAAATTCAGCCAGTCCACCAGGAGACTGAACTGCAGGCGGTCAATACCCGGAAGAGACGTCTGTTTCCATTCGTACACCGCGCCTACCGCCAGGGTCGTCCCTGAAAGCGAGCTGAGCTCCTTGTCCCTGGCGAGGTGAGTCTGGGAGTTCTCGAACGGGAAAAGATCGCTGTAAAAGTCCGCCTCGCCCTGGCTGTAATAACGCACGGAACCCTCGAGGGTCCAATGCTGGTTCAACCCGTGAACGTACCCCAGTTCGACGGTATGGGCGTCAATGCCCCAGGTATCCGAAAAATAGCGGTATTCACCCCGGATCGAGGCCCGATAAGGCAGATAGTAAAGCGCTCGCATGGCCACGGATGTACTGGTCCGGGTTTCCGGATACCGTTCCGGTTGGTACAGGAACGCTGTGGAATCGTTGGGATCGATGTAGCGATTCTGACGGTACGGGTTCTGCAGGAAGCCCTCATCCGTGACCACCTCAAGATCCAGGCCTACCAGACTGTTGCGGGTGACAACCTGGCTCAGACCCAGCTGATAGTTCCGGCGATCGGCTTCCTCGCTGAAGGAATCGTTCCCGACCCGGCCCACTTCGTCCCAGCCACTGGCATAGCCCATGGTGACCGTTGACATGCCCCCGAAGAACTCCTGACTGACAGAAAAATAGACGGTATTGGCTTCGTAATCGTTTTCCGTACTGTTGGTAAAGCCGAGACTCAGAATGGATTTATCGTGCAGGTAATCGACGCCAAAGCTGTACTCGTTACGCTCTTCCTCATAGGGACTGGCGGTGGCCAGAACATCCACCGATGCAGCCGAAACTGAATCGACATAATACTGTCCAGACAAAGAAACCTGGGAGCCGATACCCTTGCGCACCAATACTGACGGACCGTCAATGACCATGCCACCGCCGTCATAACGGTGATAGAGAACATCCACGTTATCGACCGGAAGCGTTGCAGCAATCGCCTGATTCCCGAATAGCATCAGGGCGAGCAAAACGAAGCCGGACCGCACCAACTGTCGTCTGTCAGTTGCAGCCACAACCACCTCCCGAACCGCCTTCCGCTCCCCGTGCAGACTCCCGGGACTGATAGACGTGATGCATGTAGGAATCCGCTTTGCCATGACGGCTGAGACTCATGACCGGATCTGCCAGATTATCCCGTTCGTAAGGTTTCACCCACGGCTTGACAGAACTGCATCCAGAGACCGTGAATGTGGCGACCAGAAGAGCAGAGACAGTGAAGATCGACAAACTACGCATAAACGTCCCGTCCAAAATTACTCACGCACCAATTCGCGAATCTGCTGTTCGTAATCGTCTTCGTAACCCGGCTGGTATCCGTAGTGCAGATACCGGGCTTTACCATCGCGATCAATCATCACGGTCGTTGGCATGGCCTGCACTTCGTACAGCTCGCTAACCGAGCTCTCCGGATCGTAGAGGACCGGGTAATTCACGGGCACCTTGTCCAGGAAGCGGTGTGCCTCCTCCCGATTCTCATCCACATTGACCGCCAGAATCGTGAAGCCAAGATCCTTGTACTGGCTGTACAGCTCATCCATCAGGGGCATTTCCTGGCGGCATGGCCCGCACCAGGAGGCCCAGAAGTTCAGCATCACCACTTCACCACGATGGTCCTCCAGCCTCAGGTTCTCCCCGGAACGGCTTTCCAGGGTGAAATCCGGGGCCGGGACATTGATTGCTTCAGCGCCGACCAGGGGGCTGAGGCAGGCCAGGACGCCCGCCGCTGCAAGTGATTTCATGGATGCTTTCATAACCATTGCTCCTGTATTCAGAAAAAGACCGACAGGCCAGTGCTGACCTCGGTGTTCATGGAGGTTTTCTCAGCCCCCAGAACATCTATTCGGTAGTAGTGCTGTCGCACGCCAATGTGAACTGCAACGCTGTCCGTCAACAGCACCTGATAGCCCGCCCCGGCATTCAGGGTAAACCGGGTATCACCGGCAAAATCCGTGGCTCCGGCCCCTGCGATCAGGTAGAAATTGGTGTTGAACGCGTAGTTCTCGGTGAGGAAGGCCTCGCCCGGAAGCACGTTGTAACCCAGGTTGATGTTGTAATAGCTGTAATCCCGCTCACTATCGGTGAGCACCTCTACGTTACCGGCCAGCTTCTCGAAACTGGTTTCTCCGCCCTCCGCGAAGCCGACTCCGGCCTCGAAAAAGAAGGACTCACTGAGGTGGTAAGTGAGCTTGCCGCCATAAAGCAGCGACGACTCGAAGTCCTCGATATTGAGCACGCCCACAAAAGCGCCGATTTCAAAGTTCTCGGTGTCAATCAGCGCCTCAGTGACCGGCACCGGGGTAACATCCGGCTCGATCAGCGGCCGATCATCCTGGGCCTGGGCGGTCGCGGCTACGCATAGCCCTGCCCCTAGGCACAGCGGTTTCAGAAAAAGATGCTTAGTCCGATTTTCCATTCTGTCGCTTCTTCGTTGGTGGACCGGGTAGTGAACACTTTGTAGTCCTTCACTTCGGCACGGATGAAATATCGATCGGTGATGTAGGCGCGGATACCAAGTCCGGCATGGCCGATACCGTTGTCACGCTCTTCGGGCTCAGCCAGAGTGGCCTTGGGATCAACCCAGATATGCCCGACCCCGAGGGTAAAAAAGGGTGATACCCGCCAGTGCGGGAATGGCTGATGCACCAGATTCGCATTGACCATTCGAATCTCCGACGCGCTGCCCAGAATCTGCGAGGCCCAGAGCTCGGCGGACAGGTTCCGCGTCATCCAGAAACCGCCGTAGCCGGCAGTGACAGCGGCACCATCAAACTCACCCATCATCAATCCGGCCTCGACCCGCCGGTTACCAAAAGACTCGAAATCCGGTACCTGAAGATCTACCCGGTTACCCGTGGCATCCATGGTCTGGGCGATATCGGCAACGGAGACCCAGCCTTCCCGGCCCCGGGAGTCCGTTACTTTGATCCAGCTGGTCTTGCGTTGAAGAATGGTCAGCCATTCCCCTTTCTCGCTGGTATGGAAAACCGGGTAGCCAGTTGCCGGGCCGGTTCGCCACGCAATGTAGGGCTCGGTCACCTGCACCTGAGCAACGTTCTCATCACCCTGACCCCACAGCCAGCCAGCCCAGCTCTGGGCCGGAAACAACAATAGAAACATGAGAATGGCAATGGGCATGGCGCGAGAGTCAGTCCTTGGATCAGTTTTCCGGGGCGTCGAACGGATTGTTAAAATACTGGCCGCCAATATCCAGCCATTCTGCGATCAGTCTCAGCTCGGCGGGTGTGAGGAAATCCTTATGAGAGCCGCCGTCCTCGAATACGTTAAAGAAGCGACTGGCACGGGCGCCATTGACAGACATTGAGGCCTGAATCGGAACCGTCACCATGATCGGCTGCACATTTCCTTCGGCATCCAGGATCGGGTTACCTTCTTCGTCCTCCAGCACTTCCCCGGAATCCACAAGTACATCTACCAAGGCTCCGTTAACCAGCTCCTGCTCGTTATCCGGGAACAGTAGTTCCCTGTAAGCGTTGAAATGCAGTGGTTCATCCGGTGACGGCCCATCGCCCAGGTCCAGTTGCCCAGCCGGCAACTGCTGCGCGTCTGCGGCATCCGTGTTGGTGTGACAACTGGTGCAGGTGTAGTCATCCACCACCGCCATGGTGTCCGGGTCCAGTACCTCCCGGTTGACACTCCAGAGTGGATGAATGTGCTGCTCGTAATTGATCACAATCCTGCAATTCGGTGCCCACTCGGTGGCACAGACGCCAGAGATGGGTGGCGGGGTCTGCAGATCGGCGTAGGCATAGGCAAAACTGTCCGGCTTGGGGTCCACCGCATCACCGGACCACTCATCGGCATAGATCACATCCGGCGTCGGCCGGCGAAGCTCGTTGATGCGGGCGAACACCTCGGCCATGGTTTCACCCATATCGGTAAACAGGCTGGAGTCGGTATTGGGGAACGAAGTGCCAGTGGTTGCTGCCCCGTCCCAGACAGGTCCCGGGCCGGCATCCGGTCTGCCGTGGGGTGTCGGACTGTTTGGGTTATGGCAGCCTGAGCACTCGAGGGTCTCACCGGGGCGCACCGTCAGCCAGTTCTGGTGTCTGGCGCCGATCCGCTGACCCTTCTCATCCAGCACACTGATGGCGAATGCGACATTAGCCGGTACAGCCACCTTCACCGAGCCGTCCGGCTCTATCGGCACATACCCCAGTATTTCCCGCATTAATTGAGCGCGGCTCCGGCCAAAAGCGCTGTTGTCAAAATCCCGGACATTGTCATCGGGGATAGCCACGGGTTTTTCCAGGCGCAGGAATCTGGCCGGGCGATCCTCCGGTGGCGTCTGCAGCGGATCGGCCATTGCAGCAATACCAGCCGGTGTGGTGTCCACTCCATCAATATCGTACACACTGCGAATGTGCAGCACCCCGTAACCGGCATCACCGAGGGCCCCCTCATCACCCGTAAACTGGGATTCCGGAATAAAGCCTTCCAGAGGACGTTCCTTCATCAGGACCGCTTCATCAAACTGGACACCTTCCACCGGCGGGACCACCGGTCGCTGGGTTTCGCTATTGATATCAAGAAGCCACAGACCGTAGACGGGCTCCGCGGGTTGATAATCTTCGGATTGCAGGCGATCTTCCGTGCAATTAACAATCCGGTCGGTTGCTGTTTCACGCAATCGGCAGGGCGTCCAACTCGCCAAGTAGCGATTGGTCCCGTCAAGCAGTGGTGAAACCGACGCGTAACTGCCTTTCAGCGACAGCTGCCCATCCAGGCCCACACCGGGCACAAGCGAGCGCTGACCTGCACCTTCGGTCCCATCGATGCGCAGATTGGCCTCGACAAATTGGTCAACATCGACTTCGGCCAACACGGACGCGTAATCATCAGTCTCAAAAGGTCTTAGCTGTACCAGCAGATTGCCGCTGTCGGACTTGCGAGGCTGCAGATACTGAATGTCGTTCGCTTCAGGTACCGAATCGTGGGAATTACGGCCGTACAGATAGCTCAGGCCGCTTCCGTCGGGGTTCACGCGATAGAGGTTTACACCGTTGTTGCGGGTCTGGCCGGCATTGTCCCAGCGGCTGAACACGATGGTGCCATCGTCCGCCACCATGGGGTCAAGGTCGTGGCTCTGGTTAAAGGTAATCTGCTCAATGTTCTGGCCATCATCGTCCATCACATGCAGAACGAGCGCAGGGCTGTCACCCTCCTCGTCCAGACCGGAGTATTGGGGCTTGCCTTCATCAAGCAATACCGCTTTCGAGATCCGTTGACGGGTGGAGGAGAAAATGATTCTGCCATCGGGCAGATAGGCAGGCGCGACATCCTGACCGGCCCGAGCGGTAACATCTGAATCAATGATCCGACGCAGGGCATCGGTACTGACGTCGTATTCCCAGATATTCCACGTTGGCTGATCCTCGTCATCGGCGTCTTCGATTTCCGGGGCGCGCATGGCGAACAGCAATCTGGAGCCATCGTGGGAGACGTGAAGATCTTTCACGTCGTAACGCAACTGGCCATTGTCATCGAGGAATTGCGGCCCGGCGAACGCCCTGGAGGCAATATCCCGTGTTTCAGCATCGGCGGTCGCGCTGGCCTTCAGAAGCAGCCTGGCGCCGGGACGGAAGGCCGAAGGGTCCGCCAGGTTATCCTCCACCAGGGCCCCGGTATTCTCGTCAAACAGCAAGGATCGTTCGACATAAGCCACAGGGTTCTCGACAACGACCGGATCCGCCTGCTGGCTGTCGCTGCTCGAAAGGCAGCCAGACAGCACCGCGAGTGAGCCAAGGGCGATAGCCAGGCGAACACTGTGAGAGATCTGCAGACTGGGTGACTTAATTTCCAACTTACGAACCCTGTTCCGGATGACATTCCATGACATAAATTAAGTCGGTTCCGAGGGTAGGCTCCAAGGCTTTTACGTAACCTTATGTAATAACGTGGCCTACAGCTCAAAACGGAGGTTAGAGCAAGCCGTAAACTTTTAACAAATGTCAAAAGTCATTAATGTGCGATTGCTAACGATCACCGAGGGAAAGGACATGACCGGCCGGAACAGGATCCGAAGCCTGATCATCAAGGCTTGCAGTACCGCAGTTCTCGTTGCACTGGTGTCTGGGCAGGCAAGCATTGCTCAGGCCGGCCCCAGGGAACAGGCTAAACGAATCCACGACCGCATTGCCGGCGTGCCACCCTCTGCCAGTGTTCTGGATGCCATGGAAAATGATATTGCTGCCGGCAGCGCAATTGATGCGGCATTCACGGCCATGGATGACACCGCCTTCTACGACGTCACCCTGAAGAATTTCGCGGCCCCCTGGACCAATGAGGCGATGTCAAAATTCGTGCCGCTCAATGACTATATCGCCACGGTGATCGGCCTGGTGCGGGACGGGGAAGATTTCCGCAAAGTCCTGTATGACGATGTGCTGTATATTGGAGACCCTTCCCTGAATCTGCCGAACTACTCCAACAGCAACAACAATCACTACGAATCCCTGGAGAACAGCGGAGCCAGCCTCAAAAACAACCTGGTGAGCGTGAATCAGTCCACTTATACCGGCCTTCCACCC
Source organism: Marinobacter guineae (assembly GCF_002744735.1). GTDB lineage: Bacteria > Pseudomonadota > Gammaproteobacteria > Pseudomonadales > Oleiphilaceae > Marinobacter > Marinobacter guineae. The sequence goes on from NZ_KZ319339.1 coordinate 589,013, forward strand.
TCTGCCACGGCTGGCGTGATCACGTCCAGGGCGTCAGCCCGAGCATTCTTCAGTGCCGGCACCAACCGGGCCATGTTCCGTTTCACGCTGATCAATCACATGTGCAACGACCTGGAACAGGTCGCAGACGTTACTCTGCCACCCGACCGAATCCGGCAGGATGTTTCCCGCAGCCCGGGTGGTGACAGCCGGGTATTCCTGAATAACTGCGTTGGCTGCCACACCGGCATGGACCCCATGACCCAGGCGTTTGCCTACTACGACTACGAATATGACGCCAATGCCGACCCTGATGGAGAACTGGGCAGGTTGGTCTACAACGCCATTGGCGAAACGGATCCGGAAACTGGTTCCAGGGTTCAAGCCAAGTATCACATCAATGCTGCGACCTTCGAGCAGGGCTATGTGACACCCGACGACAGCTGGGATAACTACTGGCGTCAGGGCGCCAATCGCCGGCTGGGATGGGATCCTTCACTGCCTGGTTCCGGCAATGGTGCCAAGAGCCTGGGTAGGGAGTTCGCCCATTCCGAAGCCTTCGCCGAGTGCCAGGTCAAGAAGGTGTTTGAGAATGTCTGCCTACGCCCTCCTTCAAACAGCGCGGACCGTTCACAGGTAAGCAGTATGGTTGTCAGCTTCGCAAGCCAGGGTTACGACCTGAAGCAGGTATTTGCAGAATCCGCTGTGTATTGCATGGGGGAGTGAGGACGCTATGAAAACATTTAAAGGAATTTCCATGAGCTCCCTCAAGTCGGCCTTCGCTGTTACCGCCCTGGCCATACTGCTTTCCGCCTGCGGTGGCGAATCCACGGAACAACTGCCGAATACCTCCCAGAATTCCGGCACGGTTACCTACAACGGGCCTGCTTCTGCGACCGATGACGTTGCCAGCTTCAAACGCACGGTCTGGGACAACCTGGTCACCCAGGACAAATGCGGCGCGTGCCACGGTGCCAATGGTCAGGCACCGACGTTCGTCAACGAGCAGGACGTTAACCTTGCTTATGCCCAGGCAAACTCCATTGTTAACCTGTCTGATCCCTCTCAATCTGCGATGGTGACCAAGGTAGCCGGTGGCCACAATTGCTGGTTGCAGAGCTCGTCGGCCTGTGTGGACATTCTCACCACCTACATTTCCAACTGGGCCGGCGGCTCTGAAGGCTCTGCAAAAACCGTTGAACTCCGCGCTCCGGAGCTCAAAGAACCGGGTGCCACGGTTTCCCTACCCAGCGACACCGGATTATTTTCCACCACGGTATACCCCGAGCTCAGACAGTATTGCAGCGAATGTCATGCTGATGGTGGCCAGACCCCCTACATTGCCAGTGCCGATGTCACCACTGCCTACGCTCAGGCGAAAAGCCGCATTGATCCGATGAACCCGGGCTCATCCCGTCTGGTTGAGCGATTGCGATACGACTTCCACAACTGCTGGGATGATGATTGTGAAGCCTCAGCCGATTTGATGGAGCTGAAGATTCTTGAAATGGTCCAGGACCTCAGTGCACAACCCGTAGATTCAACGCTGGTCGCCAGCAAGGCGCTCAACCTTCAGTCAGACGGACTGCTTGCCAACTCCGGCGGTCGTTTTGAAGACAACGTAATTGCCCTCTACGAATTCAAATTTGGTGAAGGCCAGACCGCCTTTGATACCAGCGGCGTGTCGCCTGCGCTGGATCTGACCCTGAGCGGAAACGTTGACTGGGTTGGCGGCTGGGGTATTGACCTTGGCCCCGCAGGAGAAAACGAGCAGGGTTTCATGATCCCTGCCGGCAAGGCCCAGGGCAGCACCACCGCCAGCCGCAAGCTGCACACCCTGCTGACTGCCTCCGGCGAGTACAGCATCGAGGCCTGGGTCGCGCCGGGGAACATCACCCAGGAGGATGCCCGTATCGTCACCTATTCGGGCTCATCCACCACTCGTAACGTTACGCTCAGCCAGTCGCTCCAGCGTTACGAAGTACTGCATCGCAGCACCACCAGCGATGAGAATACGCCTTTCGCGACCCAGGACGCCGACATGCTCCTGCAGGCAACCCTCCAGCACGTGGTAGTGAACTACACCCCGGCGACCGGGCGCCAGATCTTTGTGAATGGCGTTCCGACCGGCGATGTCGACCCGGACGACGGCGGACTGCTGACTGAATGGGACGACAGCTTTGCTCTGGTGCTAGGCAACGAGACGGATGGCAATTCCCCCTGGCAGGGCGCGATCCGTATGGTCGCCATCCACAATCGTGCGCTGACACCGGAACAGGTCCAGGCCAACTTCGAGGTGGGTGTTGGCCAGAAGTTCTATCTCCTGTTCGGTGTCTCTCACCTGATCGACGTGCCCGAGAGTTTCATCGTGTTCGAAGTCAGCCAGTTCGATAGCTATGCCTACCGATTCACCAGTCCCTTCTTCATCAGCCTTGACGAAACCGCTGAGCCTTCAAATATCCCGCTGCGGGGCATGCGGCTGGGTATTAACGGCAAGGAAGCCACTGTCGGACAGGCCTGGGCCAATCTCGACGTTGTCCTGGACAGTGGCAGCTATGAACCGGGTACTGGTCAACCGCTCTCCTCTCTGGGCACCATCATCGCCCTGGAAAACGGACCAGAGAACGACGAGTTCTTCCTGACCTTCGACCAACTGGGCGGCAGCAGTTTCGCCCGCTCCGAACCGTCTTTGCCGCCGCAGCCGGAGCCCGCAGACCTGGAGCCGTCCTCCGAGATCGGTCTGAAGACCTTTGACGAGATCAACGAGTCCATGTCGCGGATGACCGGCGTGGCCACAACCAATCCGGCGGTATTCGCCACTTACACCACGGTGAAGCAGCAACTACCAACGGTTGAGACTATCCAGGGCTTCCTGTCCTCCCACCAGATGGCGGTTACCCAGATGGCGATCCAGTATTGCGATGCATTGGTTTCCAACGGGCAACTTCGGGCCGACATGTTCCCGGGATTCGATTTTTCCGCGCCGGCGGGCAGCGCCTTTGATCACAGTGGCAAGAGTCTGGTTACCGGGCCGCTGCTGTCCCGTTTCGTAGGCAGCAACCTGGCTTCGCAGCCCGTAGACAGCGATATTCAGACCGAACTCAGCAGCCTTATGGATAAACTGACCAGTTGTGGCGCCGGATGCCCGGCAGATCGCACGGAAACGGTCGTGAAAGCAAGCTGTGCCGCCGTGCTTGGCAGCGCCACCACCTTGGTTCAGTAGAGGAAGCCGATCATGTTCATACGCAAACCCCGTAAAAAGCCCTTGGGCAACGGCAGCCCACTGCTCCACGACGATCACGGTAAACCCAGGACCCGTCGCGAGTTTATTGCCCAGGGCCTGATGGCAGGGTCCGCCACCGTTTTCGGCGCCTCCCTGTTCAGCCTGTTCGGCAATCCCAGAATGGCGTCCGCAGCGCTCTCTTCAGACCTGGAAACGCTGAAAGCAAGCTGTGGCATAGCGGTTCAGGGTGCAGGAAAGATTCCGTTTATCTGCTTTGACCTGGCAGGCGGCGCCAACATTGCCGGCTCTAACGTGCTGATGGGCAAATCCGGTGGGCAAATGGACTTCCTGAGTACCGCGGGCTACAACAAACTCGGGCTACCAGGTGACATGCTGCCGAACGATCCGGCGTTCGTGAACACGGAGCTGGGCCTGGCTTTCCATTCGGACAGTGGTTTCCTGCGCGGCATTCTCCAGAGCACGAGTGCCGGCACCCGAGCAGCAACGGACGGCGCCATTATTGCGGCCCGTTCGGAAAACGACACCGGAAACAACCCCCACAATCCGATGTATGGCATCCATCACGCGGGTGCCGACGGCTCCCTGCTCTCTCTCATAGGGTCCCAGAGTTCGGAATCCGGCGGTAACTCGCTGGCACCGATGAACCTGATCAATCCGGAGGTACGCCCCACCAAGATTGACCGGCCGTCCGACGTCACTGGCCTGGTGGATGTCGGCGATCTGATCGGCATTCTGGATCAATCCGACGCAGTCGCCGTGATGGAATCCATTCAGCGAATCAGCGACGCCAAGATGAACCGGGTGAACACTGGCATTTCCACCGACGAGGTGGTCAAAGATCTGGTCCGCTGCGGCTATATCAAGAGTGCCGATCTGGCCGACCGGTTCGGCAATCCGGCGGAACTGGATCCCGAACTCGACCTCGAAATCGTTGGCCCTACCGGCATTTTCAGCCGCGATGAGTTCAACAGCAACCGCGAGTTCCGTAAAACCGCCTCTGTGATGAAGCTGGTACTGAACGGTTACGCCGGCGCCGGCACGATCACCATGGGCGGCTATGACTACCACACGGGTGAACGCGGAACGGGCGAGCGACGTGATGAACAGGCAGGCCGCTGTATGGGCGCCTGTCTGGAATATGCGGCCCGGGTGGGCATGCCATTGATGCTTTACGTTTTCAGCGACGGCTCTGTGTCGAGCAACGGCCGGATTGACGATTCCATGGACGGTCGCGGCAAGGGCGAGTGGACCGGCGACAACCAGCAGACGGCCGCCTCCTTCTTCATGGTGTACAACCCGGCGGGTCGCCCTACCCCGATTCGCAGGCAGATCGGCTTCATGCGCTCTGATGCCTCAGTGGAAACCGCATCCAGCCCGGCGGCCAATAACGTCAATCAGTTGGTCCAGACGGTTTTACTCAACTACATGGCATTACACGGGGAACAGGGCGAGTTTGGCGCGCGCTTCAACGGCCACGGGCTGGGCAACGGCACCTCCCGGGACAGCCTGATTGCGTTCTCGAACGTGGTAAACGGCACTATCGGAAATTAACCGAAACTGCTCGTTCCGCCCCTATTCTGATTGGGGCGGAACGAGCCCTTCTGACACATGCATCATGCGCTGGTCGTCGATAATAACCACATCGATACCAGGCAGTCGCTCAACCATCTCCAGCCCTTTCTCAGGCCCGAGAACGAACACTGCGGTGGAAAGCCCGTCAGTGGTTAAAGCATTCTCGCCTATGATCGTCACACTCTGAACACCCTGAACCGATTTGCCGGTGGCAGGCGACAGTATGTGATGGACACGGTCCCCTGCCTCATCCACAAAAAACCGCTCATAATCTCCAGAGGTAGACACCGCCACGTCCTGCAGTGGCAAAATCACAGCATTACGATCTTCCGAGCGTGGGTCCCGGATACCGACATACCACGGCCGCCCTCGCTTGTCGCCAAGAAGCCGCATATCACCACCGGCACTCAGCCGGGCATGGCGGATACCGTGACTGACAAGGCGCTCCACTCCAAGATCCACTGCATAACCCTTGGCGATTCCACCAAGATCGGCCTTGATGCCCGGCTGGCGGTATTTGACTGTCCGGTTGGTCTCATCAAGGATCACATCCCGGAAATTCACCCGGGACAGGCCCGAACGGATTTGTTCGTCGGTCGGTTTCTTCCCGGTTCTGAAGTCATAAAAATAGCCGACCGAGCCAAAGGTCACGTCGAATGCGCCGTCACTGAGAAGTGATATTTCCCGGGCTTTCTGTAACACCTGAAACAGCCCGGAACTGACAGGAACCGGGCCGGCCGCAGCCTCACGATTAAGCCTGGAGACTTCCGAATCCTCCCGATAACGACTCATCTGCTTGTCCACCTGATGAAAAACCGCCAGCACATCGTTTCCGACCCGATTCGCAAGTTCTTTGTTTTCCGTCCAGAATTCCAGCTCTATGGGCGTTGTCATGGCGGTATCTGAAAACCGATACCACTCTGCACTGGCTACTGCCGGGTAGGCCGCAAGGCATCCAGCTGCGACCAGACAACCGACCGCTGCCCGAACGCGACCAATGAAGCTCCGGTATGTCACTTCCTTCATTCTGAATTCACCATTGATTTAAATTTATCAGCCTGCCATTCCACGCAAGGCATCGCCCCCTCCCACTCGCCCTTACTACGTCAACAAAGGGTGCCACAAGGACGATTAAGGAAACGCACTGAAGTCACAGTATGACTTAAATTGATTTGAGGGGAATCCATGCAGACAGACCGGAAAGTCAAAGAGGCTTCCGGGATTTTGACATATATCACCAACCTACAAATTGTTACGCAAACTTCCACTTTAGTCCCATTGTTGACCCCATAATCAGCACTGAAACTAGATCTTCTTTACTAATAACCAAAAAAAGAACGTAGCCCGCTTCTCCAGTGGCGCTGCAATTCTGGAGGCCAACCCGAATGAATGTCAGAAAAGTACTCTTTTCTGCTTGCCTGCTGTTGCTGGCAAGTACCACTGTCTATGCAGAAACACTGAAGATCGGCCTGAACTACCCTCAGACCGGCCGCTACAAGGATCAGGGGCTGCAACAGCGTCTGGGTGCCTTTCTGGCGGTTGACGAGATTAACAAGGCCGGCGGCGTTATGGGCCGGCAACTTGAGCTGGTGATCCGAAACACCCGGGGTGAACCTGCCCGGGGAGCCAAAAACACCGCAGAACTGATCGACCGTGAAGGCGTCCAGATGGTGTTCGGCGGTGTCTCCAGCGCGGTAGCCATTGCCTCTGGCAAGGCGGCCCGGGATCGTGACCGGATCTACTTCGGCACCCTCACCTACTCGAACGCGACCACTGGCGCTGAGGGCCACTCCCACATGTTCCGGGAACCCTACAATGCCTGGATGACGGCCAGGGCCCTGAGTCAGTACCTGAAAACCAACCATCAGAGCGACGATTATTTCTACATCACTGCCGACTACACCTGGGGCTGGTCGGTGGAAGAGTCGGTCCGGAAGTTCTCTGGCACCGAAGACACCGAGCGTCACAAGGGCGTGAAAACTCCGTTCCCGCGGGCCCTGATTGCCGACTTCCGAGAGGCTCTGGAACAGGCGGAGGCAAGCAATGCCAAGGTTCTGATGATGGTACTGTTCGGCGATGACATGGTGCGCGCTCTGAATGTCGCCTATGAGATGGGAATCACCGAGAAAATGCAGATTGTTGTGCCCAACCTTACCCTGGGCATGGCAAGGCAGGTTGGCCCCACGATTATGGAAGGAGTCGTAGGTGGCTCCCCCTGGGTCTGGAATGCGCCCTATGAGCTGAACTATCCTCGCGGCAAGGAATTCGTCGAAGCCTTCTCCAAGCGCTACGAGATGCGCCCCTCAACCGCAGCAGCGTCTGCCTACAGCATCGTTTACCAGTATAAGGACGCCGTCGAGCGGGTAGGCACTACCAATACCAGCGCAATCATCAAGACCCTGGAAGGACATAGGTACACCTTCCTGAAAGACGAACAGTACTGGCGGGAATTCGATCACCAGAACGTCCAGACAGTGTATGTGGTCAAGGTAAAGCCACGAAACACCGTGGTGGAGGATGAATACAGTTCCGATTATTTCAGCATCATCGATTCCATGCCCGGCGATCAGGCGGCCCAGACCCGGGAAGAATGGGAAGAGCGTCGCCGGGAGGCTGGTAAGCCCCCCCGGCTCTGAGTTTCATTCTGAACGCGCTATCAGAACAGGTAGTCCGTTGTCAGAATCCTGGAATGACGACCCCGCACAATACTGGTTACCAGGTCCCGGTTGGTATCACTGGATTTGGTAGCCACCGTTGTGCGAATCGAGAAGACTCGCAAGGCATCCGACACCGACAGGGTTCCCTCGGCAGAGTCTTTCCGGCCATTGAACGGCAGCGTATCCGGCCCTCTCTGGCACTGGGCATTGAGGTTGAGACGCCCCACCTGATTGGCAAGCAAATCGATCAGGCCGCCCAAGGCGTCCGAATCCGAGCCGAAAATACTGAGTTGCTGGCCATAATCTGAGTCCCGTACGTGCTCAATCACTTCCCGTTCGTCTGTGAAGGACACAATCGGAATGACGGGTCCGAACTGTTCTTCATGATAGATACGCATGGCGGGTGTTACCGGGTATAGAACGGCCGGGTGGAAATAGGTTCCGTGAATGTCACCGCCGCCCGGATTCACCACCGAGGCACCCTTGGCCAGGGCATCCTCCACCAGCTCTCTGAGGAACACAGTTTTACCCGGTTCTGGCAGCGGCGTCAGCGACACATCCGGCTCCCAGGGCATACCAGCGGTCAGTTCGCTCACAGCCGCCGATAGGCGCCGGGCAAATTCATCGGCCAGCGACTCATGCACGAACAGCAGTTTCAGTGCGGTACATCGCTGGCCATTAAAGGACAACGCACCGGTTACGCATTCACTGATAGTCAGATCCAGATCAGCATCGGGAAGCACGATAGCGGGATTGTTGGCATCCAGGCCGAGCACTGCTTTCAGCCGGTGCGGTTTCGGATGCATCTGTTTCAACGCCGAGGCACCACGGTGGGTGCCGATGAAGGCAAACATATCCACCTTGCCGCTCTCCATCAGAGGTCCGACGGTGTCCCGCCCCCGACCAAAGATAATGTTGATCACCCCGGGCGGAAACGAGCTCCGGAACGCCTCCAGCAGGGGACCTATCAGCAACACACCGTATTTCGCAGGCTTGAACACCACCGTGTTGCCCATGATCAGCGCCGGGATCAGCGTGGTGAAGGTTTCATTGAGAGGGTAGTTGAAAGGGCCCATGCATAACGCGACTCCCACAGGCAGGCGGCGGGTCTGGGCCACCACCCCGCCGACAGTTTCAAAGCGGGAAGATCGCCGGTCCAGAACCTTCAGTTCATGAATCGTATCGTTGATGTAATCGCAAGTCCGGTCAAATTCCTTGCAGGCATCTTTCCAGCTTTTGCCGATCTCCCACATCAGCAGCTCAACCACCGCATCCCGATGACGACGCATTTCCGCAAGAAACCGCTCAACATGCGTAATCCTGCGTGACACTGACAGGCTGGGCCAGACACCATTGCCCTGATCATAGGCCGCGACCGCGGAATCCAGCGCTTCGAGCGCCGCAGTTTCATCCATCAGCGGTGTCTGGCCAATCACCAGGGGCTCGGGTTCCCCCTGCCCCGGCCGATGGATACATACCGGGCTGCGAACTTCGGCAAAAGGGCCGTGCCAGGGGCGGAGTTCACCCGCGACGAGAGTGCTGTCAATGTGCAGGCCGCCCTGGCGGAATTTCTCAGGCACAGCATCTTCGCCGGGGAAAAAACCCGGCCGCTTCCAGCTTTCTTGCTGCATGTCCTTCTCCATCAGTTGATTTCGCATTCAGAGGCGACGACGCCGGAGGCTTCCGCCAGGGCACCGGCGATCGTTCCGAATTCGTCCGCGTGCAGGGAGGCCCCGCCAATCAGCCCGCCATCCACATCGGCAAGACTGAACAGTTCAAAGGCGTTTTCGGCTTTGACGCTGCCCCCGTATATCACACGCAGTCGCTGGCTGATGTCATCAGACGCCTCTGGCGTATTGTTGGCGATAAATTGCCGGATTTGCTGATGCACCCAGGACACCTGTTCCGGCGTTGCGGTTCTGCCCGTGCCAATGGCCCAGACCGGCTCGTAGGCGATAATCCCGTTTGCCATGGCTGACAGCCCCACCTTGTCGATCACATCCTGCAGCTGCCGTTCAATGACCAGTCCGGTCTGGTCGGACTCCCGCTCATCCAGTGTCTCTCCGACACAGAGCACCGGCGTCAAACCGGCGCCCAGAACAGAGCGGTATCGGGCGGCGACCTCCAGACTGCTTTCACCGAAAAGTAACCGGCGTTCGGAATGGCCCACCAGCACGTACCGGCACCCCATCTCGTGGAGCATGGTGGCGCTGACCTCTCCGGTGTAGGCGCCAGATACAAATCCGGACGCATTCTGCGCACCCAGCGCGATGCCCGTGTAACCGAGCAGATCCCGAACCTGGAACAGGTAGGGGTAAGGTGGGCACACCGCCAGATCAATCGACTTGCGGAACATCCTCAGGCGCGGCAATACCCGTACCATCAGGGCCTGGTTGGCCTGAAGGCTGCCGTTCATCTTCCAGTTTCCAATCAGAATCGGTTTTTTCATGATGTTTCTCCCGAAAAGCGGTTCAAGTGTCGAGGGCGCAACGGATAGCGCCAACACCGGGATAAAACGCGTGAGCGCCAAGATCCTGCTCAATGCGCAGCAGACGGTTGTATTTGGCGACCCGGTCTGATCGGCAGAGAGAACCGGTTTTGATCTGGCCTGATCGCGTTGCCACAGCCAAGTCCGATATAAAGGTGTCTTCGGTTTCGCCGCTGCGATGGGAAATTACAGTGGTATACCCGGCATCCTGGGCCACACCGATGGCGTCCAGGGTTTCGGTCAAGGTTCCGATCTGGTTGAACTTGATCAGCACTGAGTTGGCAATACCCTTGCAGATGCCCTCGGTGATGATCGCGGTATTGGTCACGAAAAGGTCATCGCCTACCAGCTGAACACGTTCACCGAGTTTTTCGGTCAATAGTTTCCAGCCGTCCCAGTCGCTTTCATCCATGCCATCTTCGATTGAGGCGATCGGGTATTGCATGGCCAGGTCGAGGAGGTAGTCGGAAAACTCTTCGGAGGTGAACTGTTTGCCAGCTCCCTTCAGGTTATAACGACCATCTTCATAGAACTCGGAAGCGGCGCAATCGAGGGCGAGGACAACATCGGATCCGGGCCGGTAACCCGCCTTTTCAACAGCTGCCAGAATAAGGTCGAGGGCTTCCTCGCTGGACCGCAGATTGGGAGCAAAGCCGCCCTCATCACCCACCGCCGTGGACAAGCCATTTTTCCGGAGCAGAGACTTGAGGGCATGGAAGGTTTCCACACCCATGCGTAGCGCCTCGCTGTAACTGGGCGCCCCGACGGGCTGGATCATGAATTCCTGGATATCAACATTATTATCTGCGTGGGCGCCGCCATTGATGATGTTCATCATGGGCACAGGCAGTATGCTGGGGCCGCTGCAACCGTATAACTCGGCAAGGTACCGGTACAGAGGCTGCTGGCGGTAATTGGCACCGGCGTTAGCCGTGGCCAGCGAAACGGCGAGAATGGCATTGGCGCCAAACTCTGCCTTGTTGGGAGTACCATCCATCTCGCACATGAGCCGGTCCATGACCAGCTGGTCAAACACCACGCGCCCCTCAAGTGCCGGCGCAATACGTTCGTTAACAGACCGGACCGCCTGAAGGACTCCCTTGCCGTTATAGCGGTTGTTGTCACCATCGCGCTTTTCCAGCGCTTCCCGGGTTCCCGTGGACGCCCCGGAAGGCACCCGGCCCTGCCCGACTACGCCATTACGGAGTTCAATGTCCACTTCCACTGTGGGGAATCCCCGGGAATCCAGAATTTCCCGGGCCGTGACTGTTTTTATGTGTTCCATAGCGTATTTCCTGTTACATCATTGTTGTTTGCGAATTATAATTTTTGTTACCGAACATAAATCACATCTTAATATTCGCAAACGAACATCATCAAGCAAAAATAACCGGCCAATCAGACAAATTTGTTATATGGAAACGAAAGTTAGCCGGTAATAGATTTGATCAGTGGACCCAAAAGCGCGCCATCAGTGATTCAATGTTACTCACCGAATCCTCCAGCCGGTCACAGGTAGTGACCAGTTCGCCAATACTTTCAAGACTTTCGACCGCAGAGGCACTGATATCATTGACCTGCCGCGCTACCACTTGACTGACATTCTCCTGCTCATTCATTCCGTGGCGGATGTGCTCCGCGCCCAGATGGATCCGCCCCATTGCCGAGCCAATCCTGCCAGCCCCTTCAGAGACGTTCGCCATCAAGTCGCGCACCGACCGGAGCTGGTCGAAACTGGAGTCCATTGAACTTACCGATTCCGACGCTTCCCTTTGAAGGTCCTCGACGAGATTTCGGATCGTATCGGTGCTCTCGGTTGTCTTTCGGGCCAGGCCACGAACTTCATCGGCAACCACTGCAAAGCCGCGACCGGCATCACCGGCCCGGGCCGATTCGATGGCGGCGTTCAGGGCCAGCAAGTTGGTCTGGTTGGCAATATCGTCGATAGCCTCGGTTATTCTGCCAATGTCGAAGGAAGCCTGCTCAAGCTGGCGGAGTTTCCCGGCTGTCTGTTCCGCCTGACTCTCCAGGCCCGCCACACAGTCCATGCCGCGCGCTGCCGCAGTCAGGTTGTCCTCCACCTGGCGGTTAACCTCGCCAACCAGGTTATGGGTATCCCGAACGGAGCCGGCTACCTCCCTTGCCGATGCCTCCATCTGGGTCATTGCTGCGGCAATAGCGCGGAGCTCGTCTGACTGGTTCCGTATCCGTTCGTTGAAGTCCCTGGCAAACCTGGCGTTACCCGATGCGATCACCGATATGTCCGAGCCCGCCTGCTGCAAACTTCCCAGCACTGTTGCCATGGCCTCGGACAATCGGTTCACGGAACTCTTCAGGTCGATAAACTCGCCACGGGCCGGGAATTCAAGGGCCCGTGAATAATCGCCGTCAGCCATGGCAGCAAGGTGTTGCTGGGTTGCCTGAAGCGGTCTGCTGATCATCCGTCCGAGCCTGATGGAGGTTACCAGAGCAACCAGAACCACCACTGGCAGCAGCCAGTAAACCAGCTTTTCCGAATTCACGGCGGTTGCATCCAGTGCGAATACTGAAGCGCTCGCCCGGTCAGCCACGGTTCTCCCGGCTTCATCCAGTCCCGATGCCATTGCCGTTAGAGTCCTGTCGACCTTCCTGGCCGCCTGTTCAAGCTCAAGCCGGCTCTGGCGATAGCCAGAATACTGGCTGATGATCCCGACTTCATCATTCACCGCCGAAAGAAACGTCCGCACAAACGGCGGCAGCCCTTCCAGGCGCGGCACCTCGTCCACCAGGGCCGATATATCCTGCTCAAAGGTCTGGGTATTGAAACGGAGATTCTCGACGATGGCACTCAGTTTACGCGCGTCTTCCGTGCTGACCATCTGCATGATCAACAGCTCGATGTTGGCCAGGTTCTCCATCACCGTGGTGAACAGGTCGCGGATGTAAATATCTCGTCCCGCCGGTTCTGTCCCTTCCCTGACCAGAGTTCTTTTTATTTCCCCGTTATTGGCAAGGAACTCGCTCAGTCCCGCATTCACGGCCTCCGACACAGACAGCACCCGACCCTTGAGGGCGACGAAGGTCTCAGCCGAGCGCCGGAGTTCATCCAGTTGTGCGCGTGCGGAGACATTGATCGACTGCAGTGCCGGAAACATGGCCATACTGTTGGACGTAGTCAGTGCATCAATACTCCTACGCAGCTCGTTGAGGCTGCTGGAAAGTTTTGTTGATCGGTCATCCAGCGCCGGCTGGTCGTCAGCAGAAACGACTTCCACTGCATACTTTGCAGTTTCCGAGCGATGGGCTTCCATTTCCTGAATCAATCCGCTGAGCGGAAACACATCCGATGTCAGTTTGTCCGTTGTTCCTGAGAGCGACGACATGATGCTGATATTGAATGCTCCCCAGCAGACAATAATCACGCAAAGCAGGCCAAAGCCCGCGTACAAACGATGGATTACGGAGATTCTGTTCATTGGACACACCCTTCCCGCCACCGTTATGAAAAGGCGGGCAAAACGCTAGAAAAAGGGCCGGCAGGGTTGGCCCCGGGAGGGGCTACCTTGGAATGCTTGAAAGGGGGGAACTATAAGCAACCGGCCAAAACCCACCGTGACAACGGTGCTCTGCCTGCCGCAACGAAAGGGTCCTGTTGCGGCAGGCATTGCTCTTGCAGAAATCAGCTCGCCTTAGCGAGCCTCTTCCCAGGTTTTCAGCAGCTCATCGTAGGCAACGGTTTTGCCCTGCGGCTTTTCGTTAGCCAGCTTCGGCTTGGGTGCGCCGGGCTGGTCCAGCCAGTATTGTGGGTCACGCGGCTCGTTAAGCTTCGGACCACAGTTCGGTTGAACATTGGCACGCTCAAGGCGCTCCATGACCCGATCCTGGGCCTGAGCCAAGCCGTCGAGGGCTTCCTGCGGAGTGGCTTCACCACTGGCTGCCTGGGCAATGTACTGCCACCAAAGCTGGGCCAGCTTCGGATAGTCTGGCACGTTGGTACCGGTCGGGGACCACTGCACGCGGGCCGGGCTGCGATAGAACTCCACCAGACCACCGAGCTTCGGAGCCATTTCAGTCATCGCCTCAGACTCGATGTCGGACTCGCGAATCGGAGTCAGGCCGGCAATGGTTTTCTCCAGAGATACGGTCTTGGCTACGGTGAACTGGGCGTACAGCCAAGCTGCAAGGCGACGTTTCTCAGGCGTGGAGTCCAGGAAAGTCCAGGAACCAACGTCCTGATAACCCAGCTTCATGCCCTCTTCCCAGTAGGGACCACGGGGAGACGGTGCCATGCGCCACTTGGGCGTGCCATCTTCATTCACAACCGGCAATCCATCCTTGATCATGCTCGCGGTAAAGGCGGTATACCAGAAGATCTGCTGGGCAACATTACCCTGCGCAGGAACCGGACCGGCCTCGGAAAAGGTCATACCCTGGGCTTCGGGAGGCGCATACTCACGCAGCCAATCCACGTATTTCTCGGTGGCATACACGGCAGCGGGACCATTGGTTGCACCACCACGGCTGACGCTGGAGCCGACCGGGTGACACTCCTCAACCCGAATCCCCCATTCGTCTACCGGCAGGCCGTTAGGCAAGCCTTTGTCGCCAGCACCCGCCATGGAGAACCAGGCATCGGTGAAACGCCAGCCCAAAGACGGATCTTTCTTGCCGTAGTCCATGTGACCATAGACGCGCTCACCGTCAATTTCCTTCACGTGAACCGAGAAAAACTCGGCAATATCCTCGTAGGCTGACCAGTTCACCGGAACACCCAGATCGTACCCGTAGATTTCTTTGAACTGCTTCTGCAGGTCTTCACGTTCAAACCAGTCGGCCCGGAACCAGTAGAGGTTGGCAAACTGCTGCGTGGGCAGCTGGTAAAGCTTGCCATCCGGCCCGGTCGTAAAGTCGAGGCCGATGAAGTCGTCGAGATCCAGTGTGGGCAGTGTCAGATCTTTACCGGCACCATTCATGATGTCCTCAACCGCGACCACCTTGCCATAGCGGAAATGGGTGCCGATCAGATCCGAATCGTTCACGTAGCCGTCGTAGATGTTACGTCCGGACTGCATCTGAGTCTGGAGCTTCTCGATAACATCGCCTTCCTGAATCAGCGTGTGGGTCAGATTGATCCCGGTGATTTCGGAAAACGCCTTGGCCAGAACATTGGACTCATACTCATGAGTCGCTATGGTTTCAGAAACCACGTTGATGTCCATGCCACGGAACTGCTCAGCGGCTTTGGTGAACCACTCCATTTCCTTGAGCTGTTCTTCCTTGCTCAGAGTAGAGTTCTTGAACGCTTCATTAACCCACTTCTCAGCTGCTTCACTATACTGATCGGCACTGACATGCAGGCTCAAACCCATGCTGGCGACACCAACGGCGGCGCTGAGCAACAGGGTTCTCGGATATTTATTGTTGTTGAACATATCCAACCTCGTTCGTCTTGTTATGAATGGAACGAAACAGCCGGGTTTCGTTTCCGCATTTATAGCGCTCTGGTCGCTATTCTTTTCACCGGAACCGCCTATGATCGATTCCGATCATTGAAATAAAAATAGTTCGTTTGCGAAATCATTACAAGTATTTTTAGCGGATTTATAGATCCGGATGTTCGAAAAACCAACATAACGAACATCCGATTCCAGATTCATCCCCAGCGCAACAACACCAGTAGCCAGGCCACCGAGACCGCCAGCGCCACCCAGAGGGTGATATCGCTGACCGCCAGGAAGGCCAGATGTATATACGCAGCCGATAGCAATCCGATAAACAACCGGTCACCGCGGGTGGTGGCTATCGGCAGAAACCCCTTCCTCTCGGTACACGGGGAGACAATTTCGAAAACCGTCATTACCGCCAGAATTCCCGCAATCACTGCAAAGAAGATGGCGACGGTCGGCGTCCAGTTCATCCAGGCAATCATAAAACGTCTCCTTACACGCGTCCGAGGGCGAAGCCTTTGGCAACATGGTTGCGAACAAACCAGATCACCAGCAGGCCGGGAATGATGGTGAGCGAACCGGCGGCGGCCAGAACACCCCAGTCGATACCGCTCGCCCCGATCGTTCGGGTCATGATCGCCCCGATCGGCTGGGCATCCACGGACGTGAGCGTCCGGGCCAGCAGCAGTTCCACCCAGGAGAACATGAAGGCAAAGAAGGCCGTCACCCCGATCCCGGACCGAATCATCGGCAGGAACACCTTCACGAAAAACTTCGGAAAGCTGTAACCATCAATATAGGCCATCTCGTCATATTCCCGGGGTACACCGGACATGAACCCTTCCAGAATCCAGACAGCCAGGGGCACGTTGAACAGGCAGTGAGCCAGTGCCACCGCAATGTGGGTGTCGAACAGACCGATGGATGAATAAAGCTGGAAGAAAGGCAGCAGGAAGACCGCCGGCGGCGCCATCCGGTTGCTCAGCAGCCAGAAGAACAGGTGCTTGTCACCCAGGAACTTGTAGCGGCTGAACGCATAGGCGGCAGGCAAGGCCACAAGCAACGTGATGACCACGTTGATGGACACGTAGATCATCGAGTTGATGTACCCGCTGTACCAGCTGGGATCCGTAAAGATCACGGCATAGTTATCCAGGGTGAAGTTCTGGGGCCAAAGGGTCAGTCCCCCTAGAATTTCCTGGTTGGTCTTGAACGACATGTTCAGCAACCAGTAGATCGGAGTCAGGAGCAGCAGAATAAACAGCGTAATCCCGACGTTTTTCGAACGTGTCTGTCTCATCACACTCTCCTTATTTTTCTTTGTCGGCGTGCGTAATGGCGGTAAAGAAGAGCCACGAAATAAGCAATACAATCAGGAAGTAGATCAGCGAGAACGCAGCCGCGCGCCCCAGATCAAACTGACCGATTGCCATGGTCGTCAGGGTCTGGCTCAGGAAGGTGGTGGAGCTGCCAGGGCCGCCACCGGTGAGCACGAACGGCTCAATGTAGATCATGAAGCTGTCCATAAACCGCAGCAGCACCGCGATGATCAGAACACTCTTGAGCCTCGGGAGCTGTATATACCGGAACACTGCCCACTTCGAGGCGCGGTCAATTTCCGCCGCCTGGTAGAAAGCTTCCGGAATTGCCCGCAACCCTGAGTAGCAGAGCAAGGCCACCAGCGGCGTCCAGTGCCAGACGTCCATCAGCAGAACCGTCAGCCACGCATCGAGGGTGTCGCCGGTATAGTTGTAATCAATCCCCAGCTGATTGATGCCCCAGCCGAACAGACCGATATCGCCCCGGGCGAAGATCTGCCAGATGGTGCCAACCACGTTCCAGGGAATCAGTAGCGGAATAGCCAGAAGAATCAGACAGAGCGAGCCCTTGATGCCGGATTTGGGCATCATCAGGGCGACCCCGATCCCGAGAGGGATCTGGATCAAGAGGACCGCGCCAGAAAATATGAACTGACGAATCAGGGAATCCTGCAGGCGCTCGTTGCTCAGCACCTCCTTGAACCATTCCGTGCCCACGTAGAACGCCTGGCCCGGTCCGAAAATATCCTGAACCGAGTAATTCACCACGGTCATCAGAGGAATCAGCGCCGAGAAGGCAACGAGCAGAAATACCGGCAGCACCAGCCACCAGGCTTTGTTGTTTTGTACCTTTTGCATCACTGTTGCTCCTGTACCAGGAATTCATCCACATACAGCTTCAGCCATTGCTTCGGGAACGAAAGATGAACCCGGCTGCCGATCGATGCGGCGAAGTCCTCGCTCTGCCGGACTTTCATTTTCTCGTGATCAAGCTGAACGGTAACAATCTTGTAGGTGCCCAGATCCTCGACATCCAGGACCTCCGCCTCGAAGGTGTCGTCTGAAGCCACTGAGGACACTTCCACAAACTCAGGCCGAATTCCGATCTTGATGTTGGTGGATCTCGTCCGCTTCAGGACATCAACCTGCCAGGGCTGAAGCGCCACAACCGTGCTTCCGAAGCACACGCCCCGTGGGCACCGCTGAACCTCGATGAGATTCATGCCGGGGCTACCGATGAAGAACCCCACGAATGTGTGATTGGGCTGCTCAAACAGCTCGGTTGGGGTACCGAACTGGACAATCTGGCCGCCGTACATCACGGCAATCTTGTCGGCAAAGGTGGAGGCTTCAAGCTGGTCGTGGGTGACATACACCATGGTGATGTCGAACTGTTCATGAATCTGCTTGAGCTTGCGGCGCAACTTCCACTTGAGTTGGGGATCGATCACCGTCAGTGGCTCGTCGAACAGAATCGCCGAAACGTCCTCCCGCACGAGGCCACGCCCCATGGAGACCTTCTGCTTCTCATCCGCGGTCAGATTCTTCGCCTTCTTGTAGAGCTTGTCCTCGATTTCCAGGACTTCAGCGATCTCATGAACTCGGGCCTTGATCTTGGAGGCGGGCACCTTGTTGTTCTTGAGGGGAAACGCCAGGTTGTCGTAGACGGTCATGGAGTCGTAAATGACCGGAAACTGGAAAACCTGGGCAATGTTTCTGTCTCGTGGGGACAGCTCGTTAACACGCTTGCCGTCGAACAGGACATCCCCCTCGGAAGGCTGAACCAGGCCGGAAATAATGTTCAGCATGGTGCTTTTCCCGCAACCGGACGGCCCCAGCAGTGCGTACGCTCCACCCTTGTGCCAGACGTGGTCGAGCTGACGGATCGCGTAATCATCCGGCCCTTCCGGCCTGTCACTGTAACTGTGGGCAAGTGATTTCAATTGAATTTCGGCCATCAGACAGACCCTCCTGAAACCTGGGACGGTGTGTGCACCAGTTGCTCGTTATTGTCGAAGACGAACAGTTTGTTGATCGGCAGGTACACCTTGATGGGCGAACCTGTGTGGTACTGATGCACACCCATCAACTGCAACACCATTTCGAAGTGACTGTTCTCCACATGCATGAAGGTTTCGGAACCACTGATCTCGCTGAGCTCCACCTCCATGGACATTTCCAGATCATCATCGCTGGTAGGAACCAGGCCAATATGGCTGGGACGAATCCCGAACCAGTAATCGCCGGGTTTCAGCTTCGCCAGTTCCTGCGTGAGCGCATGGTGGGAGTACTCGTCGAAGGTCACCTCGGTTTCAGAAACCCGGCCTCGAATCATGTTCATCGGGGGCTCACTGAACAACTGTGCAGCAAGCGTGTTCACCGGGGCACGATAGACCTCCATCACTGGCCCGGTCTGTACCACCTGGCCCTCGTGCAGCAATGTGGTTGTGCCACCGAGCGCAAGGGCTTCATTGGCCTCCGTGGTGGCGTACACCGCAATGCACTGGCGCTCGCGGAACAGTTCCCGCAGTTCCGCCCGAAGCTCTTCTCGCAGCTTGTAATCGAGGTTAACCAGGGGCTCGTCGAATAGCACCAGGGTGGCATCCTTCACCAGGGCCCGGGCCATGGCGGTTCGCTGCTGCTGGCCACCCGACAGTTCCAGTGGGTAGCGCTTGAGCAATGGATCAATCCGAAGCATGGACGCCGTTTCCTTTACCCGGCGATCAATCTCGGACTCCGCCATCTTCGCCAGCCGCAGCGGCGAGGCGATATTTTCGTAGACGGTCAGATTGGGGTAATTGATGAACTGCTGATAGATCATCGATATGTTGCGGCTCTGCACGCTCTGCCCTGTGACGTCCTCACCGTTGTAGATCAGACGGCCGTTATCGGGCTTGTCCAGCCCGGCCATCAGTCGCATCAGCGAGGTCTTTCCGGCCAGTGTCCGGCCAAGCAGAACGTTAAAGGAACCTGCCTCAAAGGTGAGGTTGGCATCCCGGATAAAGTCGACACCGTCGACTTCACGGGAGAGATTCTCCAGTGTTAAGGACATAGGCTTTCCTTTTTGTTCTTGTGGAAACGCACTCCGGGCCGGTTTCCACCGACCACGAAAATTCGATTTCGAATCTCCTTACGCAAAGGCTATACCAGCTTACGCGTCTTCATAGGTGATTTTACCTACACCATTGTTTTTGCGGTCTTTTTATTTATTCTTGGATTTCATATTCGAAAACATCAATGTTCGTTTAGCAATACTTTGTTCAAATTGAACATTGACGTGAACAGCATTTGCACAGATGATTGAGCAACACCTGTGACACATTTGCCTGGGTTAGCTGCTCGAACGTCGACCAGAACAACAAACGAACGCCTGAGTGACGCCAGATGAGAAAAAACGAATATTCGGATTACCGAAGCGTTATTGCCGATTCGTGGAACCGTTGCATTGCCTGGGGCCTTGATCACGATCACGAGCCGGCACCGCTGATGCCGGAATCGGCCCGGCTGGAGGAAATAAACCGCCAGTACAGCGAGCTGCTCTCGGTAACCGAGGCCGAAGTGCTGCCCTACTACCGGAACGTACTTTCCAACAGCCGCTGCCTCATTCTGCTCTCCGATCAGCATGCGACGGTACTGAACAGCTGGGGCGATGAACGCATCACCGAGACCCGACTGAAGCCCTGGTTCCAGGCCGGCGCAAACTGGCAGGAGCAGAATTGCGGCACTAACGCCATCGGAACGTCGATTGCTGTCGGTGCGCCGGTGCAGATTCAGCGAAACGAACATTTTCTGAAAACAAACCGAAGCATCATTGGCTCCGCAGCACCTATTTTCGATGCCCACAGACAGATTGCCGGCGTTCTCAGTGTGTTCAGCGACGCGTACCTGCCACAGGCGCATACCCTGGGCATGGTTCGACTGCTTTCCCAGTCTGTGGAAAACCGCCTCATCAACCGTCAGTTTGGCCCGGATCATTTCCAGATCACTCTGAATACCACGGCGGACAACTTCGACAGCCCCTGGTCGGGCATCCTGATGTGCGATGATTCCGGCCGGGTCATTGCGAGCAACCAGCGGGCGGACCAGTTGCTGGGAATAAATACCGTTGAGGCCCGTCTGGATGAGCTATTTACCGGCCACCGAAACCGCATTCTGGGGCACCCTGAAACCGAAACCCTGCAGCTGACCACCCGGAGCAAGGTAAGACTGAGCGCCCGGATCAAACGCCCGACAAGGCTTGGCGAAAACGCAGCACAGACAGAGCCTGCGCGGCTGCCAGACGAGGTCAGGCAAGCCGATGGGTTTCTGGGCATCGACAACCTCGAGTATGGCGACTCAGCCGTCAAGCGGTGCGCCACACAGAGTCACAAGGTACTTCAGCGGGGTGTACCGGTGCTTATCACCGGCGAGACAGGGGTCGGCAAGGAAGTGCTGGTCAAGGCACTTCATCGGGCATCCCACCGCAAGGATCAGCCGCTGGTAGCGGTTAACTGCGCAGCCATTCCACCGGAACTGGTTGAATCAGAGTTGTTCGGTTATGAACCGGGCGCGTTTACCGGCGCCAGGGCGCAGGGCTCCCTGGGGTTCATTCGAAAGGCCCACAAGGGCATTCTGTTTCTTGATGAAATTGGCGAAATGCCCCTGTCGGCGCAGTCCCGGCTGCTTAGAGTGCTGCAGGAACGGGTCGTTACCCCGGTGGGCTCCACTGACAGTCTTCCTGTCGATATTCTGCTGGTTACCGCGACCAACCGGCCTCTGAGCTCACGTATCGACAACGGCCATTTCCGGGCGGACCTCTATTACCGCATCAACGGCCTTTGCGTGGAACTCCCTTCGCTTCGGAACCGGGCCGACAGGTTGCCCCTGATACAGACCCTCTATTCGCAGCATCGGGATCCCGGACAGTCAGAGTATCTGTCTCCCAAAGTTCTTTCCGCCCTGGAGAACCACCCGTGGCCAGGCAACATCCGGCAGCTGGTGAATGTGCTGCGGGTAGCAATCGCGATTGCAGACGGGGAGGACGTACAGGTCTGGCACTTGCCGGAAGACTTTCTCGCGGAATTCGAGACCACGGCCGGTGAGGAGTCCGAAACAGCTATGCAGGAGCCAGGTATCGCCGGCCTTGAGGTGGAACCAGAAGATACACTTGCCAGAACGCTCAAGGTCTATCGAAAATGCACGGGCAACGTATCTCATGCAGCGAGAGAACTCGCCATTAGCCGCAACACCCTGTACAAGCGCCTGCGGGAATTGGGAGTTCGCTGATATTCGCTGCCGGGAGAGTCAGGGCTTCAAAGCTTTTGCACCGCCTGGATCCAACCATCGTAGAGCTTGTCCCGATCCTCTTTGGTCATGACCGGCTCGAAATTCCGGTCGCATCGCCATAATTCCGCGAGTTCCTCGAGGGATTTGTACACACCTGCTTCAAGGCCCGCCAGGTAAGCGGCGCCCAGGGCCGTGGTTTCCACAATCGACGGGCGATCTACCCGCGCACCGAGTATGTCCGCCAGGAACTGGAGGACCCAGTTATTTGCCACCATGCCACCGTCAACCCGAAGGTTGACCGGACGAATGCCGTCTTTTTCCATGGCCTTCTGCAGATCCTTGGTCTGGTAGCAAACGGATTGCAGGCCCGCCGTAACAATTTCCTTGATGCCGGTATCCCGGGTCAGACCGAATATGGCACCTCTCGCATTGGGATCCCAATAGGGCGCCCCAAGCCCGGTAAATGCCGGCACCAGGTATACACCGTGATCGACTGGCGTTCCCTCCGCCAGAGGCTCGGTTTCACAGGCATCCCGGATAAGCTGAAGGCCGTCCCGCAGCCACTGAATGGTAGCGCCGGCGATAAAGATACTGCCCTCAAGGGCATAGGTAGGCTTGCCATTCACTCGATAGGCCACCGTCGTAAGCAACCGGTGCTCCGATTGCAAAGCCTTGTCGCCGGTATTGAGCATCAGGAAGCAGCCGGTGCCGTAAGTGCTCTTTGCCATGCCGATGCCAAAGCAGGTCTGGCCAAACAGGGCAGCCTGCTGATCGCCAGCAACGCCAAGTACCGAAGTACCGTTGAGCGCCCCACCGTGGGTAATCTGTCCGAACTGATCGGCAGAATCCATCACCTCCGGTAACAGCGATTCGGGAATGCCGAAAAGCTCCAGAAGCTCCGGATCCCATTTCTGGGAATGAATGTTGAAAAGCAGTGTACGGCTGGCATTGGTGGCGTCGGTACGATGCTCGCGGCCACCGGTCAGGCGCCACAACAGAAAGCTGTCGACCGTTCCAAAAACCAGCTCACCCCGCTCTGCGCGCTCGCGGACACCGGCGACATTTTCCAGTATCCAGCGGATCTTGGTGGCGGAGAAATAGGGATCAATCAGGAGGCCGGTCTTGCTGTTGACCCAGGATTCAAGCCCTTCACTTTTCAGCGACTCACAGTAGGAGGCGGTTCGCCGGTCCTGCCAGACGATTGCGTTGTACACGGGCTCTCCGGTTTCACGATCCCAAACCACCGTGGTCTCGCGCTGGTTGGTAATCCCCACCGCAACCACTTCACCGCGATCACCACACTCTTCGGCCATCACGGCGTCGCAGGTCTGCTGAACCGATGACCAGATGTCCTCCGGATTGTGCTCAACCCAGCCACTGGCCGGGAAATGCTGCGGGAATTCCTGCTGTCGGGTGGCGTGGATGTTGCCCTGCAGGTCAAAGAGTATGGCTCGGGAACTGGTAGTTCCCTGATCGATAGAAAGGATATATTGGCTCATAATATTTTCGACCTCGCTTTCTTGTTTTTTCGTATTTTTACTTTTTTGAACATCAATGCCAAGTGGTTTTCACGGAAAACGCACATATTGCGTGTCGACCCCTTTAAAAAAGCTGCATAACCCGCTGAAAACCACTAAACTTTGATAATGTTTTCGGACGCACAGTATTTCGCACGAGAAGAATGACAGAGCGGAGGAGTTTTTAATGGCACAGCGTCGCCGACAGGATCTGATTATGGAGCTGATCCAGCAGAACGGTTTTGTCACAACCGAGCAGCTGGTGGACCAGTTCAAGGTAACGCCCCAGACCATCCGCCGGGACCTGAACGAACTCGCGCAACAAAAAAAGCTCCGCCGGCACCATGGTGGAGCAGGCATCGACTCCAGCACGGTCAATACTGCTTACCAGGCCCGAAAAATCATGGACCTTGAGGCCAAGGAACGAATTGCAGAAGCGCTGGTGGAGCTGATCCCGGATAACTCCTCCATGTTCATCAATATCGGCACCACCACCGAGACCATTGCCAAGGCCCTGCTGGAGAAGAACAACCTTCAGATCGTCACCAACAACCTCCATGTCGCGTCGATTCTTTCTGCCAAGGAAGACTTCCACGTGATCATTGCCGGTGGTGAAGTTCGCAACCGGGATGGCGGGATTGTCGGTGAGGCCACCCGTGACTTCATCAACCAGTTCAAGATGGACTTCGGCATCATCGGCATCAGCGGCATCCACAACGATGGCTCCCTGCTGGACTTCGATTACCGCGAAGTCCGGGTTGCCCAGGCGATCATTGCCAATTCCAACCAGGTTCTGCTGGCAGCGGACCATTCCAAGTTCGGGCGCAATGCCATGGTCCGTCTTGGCAGCATTTCCCAGGCTGACCATGTGTTTACCGACCAGCAGCCACCCGTGGAAATCCGCCAACTGCTGACCGAACACAACGTTCAACTCCACATCGTCTGACCGCTTTTCGCTTGCCCTTCTATCCGAAAACGTGAACGCATCCGCTTTTTCGTTTTTTTTCTATTTTTTCCTTTACGAATATGTTTGCCTTTCGCATAATAGCGATATACCGCATATCGAACACGAAAAGTGCGCACCACAACAAAGCGTCTTTTCCATTGGCGTCAGGAGATGACCAACAATGACTATGGAGCACGATCAGTTTGACGTTATTGTCGTTGGCGGCGGAGTCAACGGCACGGGCATTGCCATGGATGCGGCGGGACGGGGACTGAAAGTTCTACTTTGCGAAATGAATGACCTGGCCTCAGCCACCTCATCAAGCAGCAGCAAGCTGATACATGGCGGGCTGCGGTACCTGGAACATTATGAATTTCGCTTGGTCCGGGAAGCCCTGGCCGAGCGCGAGTCCCTGCTTCGCAACTCACCACACATCATGTGGCCCATGCGTTTCCGGCTGCCTCACCGCCCTCACCTGCGGCCAGCCTGGATGATTCGCACCGGCCTGTTTCTCTATGACCATCTGGCAAAACGGGAAATCCTTCCGGGCTCCCGCTCGATCAAATTTGATGAGAAGGATCCTCTGAAGCCCGATATCACTAAAGGCTTTGAATACTCTGACGGCTGGGTAGACGATGCCCGTCTCGTGGTGCTGACCGCAAAGAAAGCACAGCAGTTTGGCGCACAGATACTGACCCGCACCAAATGCGTCAAGGCAGAACAGGGCTCAAAGGCATGGACGGTCACTCTTCGTGACATGACCAACGAAACCGAAAAAACGGTATCGGCGAAGGCTATTGTGAATGCCTCTGGCCCCTGGGTAAGCAAACTGTTCGGCGAGACTCTTTCCATGCCGGCTCCCAAGATGATTCGCATGGTGAAAGGCAGTCATATTGTGGTACCGCGCATGAACAAGGGCACCGAGGCCTATATCCTTCAGAACGAGGACGAGCGGATCGTTTTCGTCATTCCCTACGAGGACGAATTTTCACTGGTGGGCACCACCGACGTGGATTACGAAGGTGACCCGAAAAAAGCAAAGATTTCGCCCGAGGAAACCGACTACCTGCTGAACATCGTGAATTCTCACTTCAAGCGACAACTGGAGCCTTCGGATGTTGTCTGGTCCTACTCCGGTGTCCGCCCCCTGATGGACGATGAGCAGGAGAATGCCCAGAAAGCGTCACGGGACTACTCCTTCGAGGTCAATAGTGAAAAAGGTAAGGCGCCGCTGATTTCGGTATTCGGAGGCAAGATCACCACCTATCGCAAGCTGGCCGAAGCCGCCACAGACAAGCTTTGCCAGTTCTTTCCGGAGGCCGGCGGTCGCTGGACCAAAACTGGTGTTTTACCGGGCGGAGACTTTGCCAATCATGAGGCACTGGAAGAAACCCTCAGACGTGATTTTCCCTGGCTCTCCGAGAAGGTGATCAGTCGTTACGTTCGTACCTACGGCACAACCAGCTACGACATTCTCCGGGACTGCCACTCCATGGACGATCTGGGCATACATTTCGCCGGGACGCTGTATCAGCGGGAAGTTGAGCACCTGATAAAGAACGAATGGGCCATGACGTCAGAGGATATTCTCTGGCGTAGGACCAAACAGGGGCTATACGCCAGTGACTCGGATGTCGAAGCCCTGGAACGTTTTCTGATGAAAACGGTCACTACCGATAACCGCAAGACTGCTCTCCACCACAGCGCCTGAAACTCTCTCAGGCATTTTTGCTCCGGCCGGATTCTATCCGCCCGGAGCTTTTTTACGTCGGAGTACACGGACAGGGGGAGGGCTTTCCCAAAACACGCTGTAAATACGTCCCTGTAAGCTCGGCTCCGCCATCCCTGGCTCCGCACGGTTTTGGGAAAGCCCTCCCCCTGCCCTCGAAAACTTTGTGCATAAACTCCAACAAAAAAGGTTGAGGAATGACCCTCAACCTTTTCATTGCATCCCCTATGGTTGGAGGAGCAGTCATCTGGCATCAATCAGAACGTCAGCTGCGAACCAAAGATGATCGCATCATATTCGCCCTGCCCGTCACCCGTACCCAGAGTGGTGTATTCCGCCATCAGGGTCAGGTGGTCGGTTGCCGCATAGCGAGCGAACAGCATGGTCAGATCGGTGTCGTTGCTGTCACCAGCGACGATATCGTCCTCGCCTTCACCATAGCTGACACCCAGTGTGGTCCGGTTGATCTGGTAGGTGGTCTCAACATACCACTGGCTGGCGTCTTCCTCGTTCGGGTCCAGGCGGGCGGCGAAAACGCCGTTGCCGGTACCCTGGGTCATGCCGTAGTTACCGCGAACACTCAGACCACCCAGTGAGACGGAGCCCCCGAAATCGATACCGGACATGGTGTAGTCATCAAAGGTGCCGGTTTTGGAGTCCACGTCCTGGGTGAAGCCGCTGGACCAGAGGGAGAAATTGTCACCCGAATAGACCACGTTCGCTTCGATGCGGGGCATGGTGTACTCGGCATCTGTAACGCCATCCACTTTCGACGGGCTGAACAGGCCAACTTTGAACTGCAGGCCGCCCAGGCTGTTGGAGGTGTACATCACGCGGGGTGTGAAGTTGGCGTAGAAGTAGCCGTTACCGATGCGCCCGGCGGTGGCTGCCACCTGGTCCGGCCCGCCGATCAGGCCGACACCCAGCGCGCTGCCGTTATCACCAATGGCAGGAACCCCATAGATACCGAACCCCTTACCAATGTTGACCTGGCCAAAATCACCGGCCACGGCAATCTCGGAAACCCGGCTACGAAACTCGGCGTTTGCATCGCCCGGTGCAATGTTGGCGTTCATCTGGAAGTGACCAGAGACTTCCAGGCCATTCTGGGTCGGTGCGTAGATGTTGGTTTGCAGTGTTGCCGGATTGAAGCCGGTCGTGATGGTGAATGAATCCTCATCGGTTGGTTGGTCATAGTTTCCGAACACCGCAAAGATCGGAATATGCCCGTTAAAACCGGCTTTCCACCCATTATCAGACTCAAAAGAAACTTCCGCCAGGGCTGGCGAAGAAACGCCTGCCGCCAGTAAGACCGCGGCTGCCAGAGGAGCCTTTCGGAACGAGTGGTTGTTGGACGAAGTTGGAACATTGTTATTTTCGATCATGTTAGCTTCCTGTTTTTGTTAGCGCTGAACGATCGTCAGCCACCCCAAAAGTCTTGCGAAGGACATAGCCATGGGTGGCCAACTGCGTTAACGAACTGCCCGCTTTTCGTTTTAAGACACAACAGTTCGAAACAGAACAAATCTAACGCCGAAAATCGAAAATGAAAAGTTTATGATCGAAAAAATTTTCGTTTAGACGACCTTCAGAAAGGCAAGAATACTATAAGAATCACTTAAATCGATGTTTAATAACACTTTATTCCATTAAACAGCTGATCAATAATTTTTCGTTGACGAACCTTATCTCTAACCATAAGATCGTTAATTGTACGAAAAGCAACAAAAAAAAGAGACGATCATGAAAACATTTCTGCTGTTTATCGGCTTGATGCTAGTGATTAGCCGCCCGGCAATAGCCGGTCCCCTCTTCGACGCGCTGTCCGATGAAAAGCGATCGCTCATCCGCGCGCTGATCCAGGACCACTTTCCGGATTCGACCCTGTCGGAGGATGAACAGGCCGAAGAGCTGGCCTGGTTCGCCCGCGCAGCCATGGAGCTCAAGGGAACCGAGATCTCGGTCCTGTCAGAACAACTGCCGACCCATGACTATGAGGCTCGGGTTTTAGCGCCTGCGTTTTCGAAGCTCACCAAGATTCCGGTAACCCACGACAGAAAACCGGAAGGCGAGGTCATCCGCCAGATAAACCTGCAGCGGATCATGGCTGCCAAAGGCCGTTATGACGCATTCGTCAATGACTCCGACATGATCGGTACCCATTCTCGCAGCGGCTGGGCTCTGGCACTGAGCGATTATATGGAGGGGGCGGGCAAGGCATTTACGCTGCCGACCCTGGCACTGGAAGATTTCATTGGCCTGGAGTTCGTCACCGGTCCGGATGGCAAGATCTACCAGCTACCCGACCAGCAGTTTGCCAACCTGTACTGGTTCCGTTACGACTGGTTCCAGCGGCCGGAATTGAGGGCCCAATTCAGGGAACGTTACGGCTACGAGCTTGGCGTGCCCGTTAACTGGTCCGCATACGAAGACATTGCGGAATTTTTCACGGTACACGTACGGGAGATCGATGGAGAACGGGTATACGGGCACATGGACTACGGCAAACGGGACCCCTCCCTGGGATGGCGCTTCACCGATGCCTGGTTTTCCATGGCAGGCGCAGGTGACCGTGGCATCCCCAACGGACTACCGGTCGATGAGTGGGGCATTCGTATGGAGGGCTGCCATCCTGTTGGCTCGTCTGTCAGTCGTGGCGGCGCTACCAACAGCCCGGCGGCGGTCTACGCATTGGAAAAATACATTGACTGGCTGCAGCGCTTCGCTCCTCCGGAAGCTGCGGACATGACGTTCTCTGAAGCCGGGCCCGTGCCGGCGAAGGGACAGATTGCACAGCAGATTTTCTGGTACACCGCCTTTACATCCGATATGACAAAAGAGGGTTTACCCGTCGTCAACGAAGACGGCACGCCCAAATGGCGCATGGCGCCCTCCCCACGGGGCGCCTACTGGCAGAGGGGTATGAAACTGGGATACCAGGACGTTGGCGCCTGGACTATCCCGCGCGCGATGGGGGCTGAACAGCAGAAAGCAGCGTGGCTATACGCCCAGTTCACCGTCTCACGCACGGTGTCACTCCAGAAGACCCTGTACGGCCTGACACCCATCCGGCTTTCAGACCTGGAATCGCCGCAGATGCAGCAAAAAGCGCCGGCACTGGGAGGCTTGGTCGAGTTCTACCGCAGTCCAGCGAGGACAGCCTGGTCACCCACTGGAGTGAACGTGCCAGACTACCCCAGGCTGGCCAAGCTCTGGTGGCCAAACATCGCCGATGCGGTAACCGGTAAAGTCAGCCCGCAGCAGGCGCTCAATAACCTGGCTGCGGCACAGGACAGAACCCTTTCGGTCATTGAGCGTAATTTCCTGGCCGGTGATTGCGGCCCGAGAATGGCAGATGAACAGCAGCTAAAGGGCGGTGAGTGGTGGCTGGCCCAACCCGGTGCGCCCAAGCCTCGCCTGAGTAATGAGAAACCCCAGGGCAAAACCATCCGTTACGAGGACCTGCTCAGGCAGTGGGACATCGCGGGCAACTGAATAACCTCCCGGCCTCAATCGGGCTCAAGGAGCCTGGCAACTCGACGCTGCAGCGCTGGCACCACTTCGCTTTCGAACCAGGGATTGCGGCGCAGCCAGAGGTTATTTCTGGGGCTCGGATGTGGCATAGGCAGAACGTCCGGCCAATACTCCTGCCAATGCTGCACATTGGCCGTGACGGATTTACGACAATCGGCCAGGTGCCAGGCGTGGGCATATTGGCCGATAACCAGAGTCAACCCGATATGCTGAAGACGATCCAGCAACAAGTTGCGCCAGGCTGGCGCGCACTCCGGCCGCGGCGGAAGATCTCCGGACTTGCCGGTACCCGGATAGCAAAACCCCATGGGCAGGATGGCGAGCTTCTGCTCATCATAGAAGGTATCCCGGGTTATCCCCATCCATTGTCGAAGCCGGTCGCCGCTGGGGTCGTTGAAGGGCAGCCCGGTTTCGTGCACTCGCCTGCCCGGAGCCTGCCCGACCACCAGAATTCTGGCGCTTTCGGATATCTGTATGACCGGCCTTGGCCCACGGGGCAGAACGTCGGCGCAAATCGTACAGGCCCGCACGCGTCGAACCAGGTCGTCGAAGGGAAGCCGGGAAAGATCCTCAGTCATGAGTGTTCCGTCTTCAGGGTGATTGCATAAACAGGGATTTCCCGTAACGATAGAGGCACAATCACGACACAACAAGTCTCGAAGGACACATCATGAATGCCAAAGCAGGCTCTCTCCCGCTGCCGGAAATCGATATCGAAGAGTTCCGGAAAGTCGTTCGCACGCGCCGTTCCATCAGGCGCTTCACCGATGAGCCTATTCCCGAGACGGTGCTTGACGATTGCCTGGAGCTGGCCACCCTGGCCCCCAATTCCAGCAATCTTCAGCCCTGGGAATTTTTCGTTGTCCGCACTCCGGAGCTGAAGGCAAAGCTTGCCCACGCCTGCCTTGGCCAGAATGCAGCGAAAACCGCCGCCGCGCTGATCGTGGTGGTTGCCCGACCCGATACCTGGCGAGCTCATGCACGGCAAGCCCTGGAGGACTGGCCGGAAGAAAAGCTGCCGCCTATCGTTGAAAAGTACTACCGCAAAGTCGCCCCCATTCATTACAACCAGGGCCCCTTCGGTATTCTGGGGTTAGCAAAGAAAGCGGCGGGCCTTGCCGTGGGAATCACCAGGCCTGTGCCCCGAGGCCCCTACTCCACCTGCGAGATGAAAATCTGGGCCACCAAATCCACAGCCCTGGCGGCCCAGAACCTGATGCTTGCGCTCAGGGCCCATGGCTATGATTCCTGCCCCATGGAGGGTTTTGACGAGTGTCGTGTTAAGAAGCTGCTCAACCTGCCCGGGAAAGGACTGGTGACCATGGTGCTGGCAGCCGGCCGCCGGGCGGAGAACGGCGTGTATAATCGCCAGTACCGTTTTGATCAAAGCCAGCTGGTACACTTCCTTTGATCTGGCCCGGGCAATCCGGAATCAAACCTCCCGATTGCCCAGCGCTTCCGCGGCTCCCAGCAACCCAGTGTAGGGTTCCGTCACCACGTAAACCGGCGTGAATTCAAGCAGCGGCCGCATCCTGCCCTTGTCCTCGAAGCCGTTACGGAAGGGACTTTCCAGGAAGAACTCGAGGAAGCGCGGCAAGATGCCACCACACAGGTAGACTCCACCGGTACTCCCCAGGGTAAGGACGCCGTTCCCGGCAACCCGGCCCAGAATCTCACAGAAATGACGCAGGGTATGGCGAGCCAGGCTATCGGCATTCTCAACAGCGGCTGCGGTGATTTTCTCCGGCGCATCCAGCCGCGCGGCCACACCCTGTATTTCCGCGTGGGCCTGATACAGATTAAGCAGGCCCTGACCACACAGTATCCGCTCTACCGAAACCCGCCCAAACCGGGCCTTCAGGATCCGCAGAACCGCCATTTCGGTATCGTCCGTGGGTGCGAAATCCACATGCCCGCCTTCGGTCATCAGCGGAACCCAGCCGTGCTCGATGGGCACCAGGCCGGAGACACCAAGCCCGGTACCCGGGCCCATCACCAGCCTGGGACGACGGCGATCACCAGGACCACCGCAGACATGAACCAGCTGATCCTCAGCAACGTGAGGAACCCCCAGCGCCATGGCCGTGAAGTCATTGATCACCTTGAAGGCTGACCAGCCAAACTGCCGCCGGACTTCTTCGGTATCAAAACACCAGTGGTTATTGGTCATTTGCACCCGGGTTCCGCGCACCGGCGAGGCAACTGCCAGGCAGGCTTCGCCGACTCCGGCAACCCCGACCCGGCCCAGATAGTCCCGAACCGCGTCATCAAGATTGTTGTAATCACCGCAGGGCAGGATTTCGATAGCTCGGGGCTGGACGCTACCCTGCTCTACCAGGGCAAAGCGAGCATTGGTGCCGCCAATATCACCCACCAGCGAGTAGTGTGTTGCTGTCATGCCTCGTGATTCCAGAAGAAACTGGCTCCTTCCTCGGGATTGCCGGCGGCGCGACGCATCCAGCCAAACAGTTCCCGACCATAACCGTGATGATACCCCGTCAGGTCTGCTATTTCAGATTCGCGACTGGCAAAGTCCTGGTCATCGACCCGGATGGACAGAACCCCTTTCTCGGCATCCAGGCAGACCACATCGCCGGTTTTCACTTTCGCCAACGGCCCGCCGGCAAGAGCTTCGGGATACACGTGAATTGCAGCCGGCACCTTGCCCGAGGCGCCGGACATCCGGCCGTCAGTCACCAGGCCTACCTTGAACCCACGGTCCTGCAACACCCCGAGATAAGGCGTGAGCTTGTGCAGCTCCGGCATGCCGTTACTCTTCGGCCCCTGGAAACGAACAATCACGATGCAGTCCCTGTCCAGGTCGCCGGCCTCGAACGCCGCCTTGAGCTCGTTCTGATCGTTGAAGACCACCGCCGGCGCTTCCACCTTACGGTGTTCCGGGGCAACGGCGGATACCTTGATCACGCCACGCCCGAGGTTGCCATCGAGCACCCTCAAGCCACCATCTTGCGCAAAAGGCTCCGCCACCGTACTGAGCACATCCGGGCGCAGGCTTTTTTCTGGTGCCGGCTTCCAGACCAGTTTGTCTCCCTCCAGCTCCGGCATTTCGGTATAGCGCTCCAGGCCATGGCCAACAACGGTATTCACGTCGTTGTGGAGGTACCCGCCACTGAGCAGCTCTTTAATCAGGAATGGTGTACCACCTGCTTCATGGAACGCATTCACATCTTCCTGACCGTTGGGATAGATCCGGGTCATGGACGGAACCACCGAGGAGAGCTCGGCATAATCGTTCCAGTCGATGGTGATGCCCGCCGCCCGGGCAATCGCGATCCAGTGGATGGTGTGGTTGGTGGAGCCACCGGTCACCAGAAGCGCCACCAGGGCGTTGACGATGCTCTTCTCATCCACCATGTCGCCCAGACCAAGATCGCCGCCCTGGGGCTTCGATAACCGGATGACCTGTTCAGTTGCAGCCCGGGTCAGTTGATCACGCAGCGGCGTGTTTGGATTCACAAAGGCCGCTCCCGGCAAGTGCAGCCCCATCACCTCTACCAGCAACTGGTTGCTGTTGGCCGTGCCATAAAACGTACAGGTGCCCGGACTGTGATAGGACTTGCTTTCAGCTTCAAGGAGCTCGTCTTTGCCAACCTTGCCTTCGGCATAGAGCTGGCGGATTCTCTGCTTTTCCTTGTTGGGCAGGCCTGAGGGCATCGGGCCCGCCGGAACCAGGATGGTGGGCAGGTAACCAAAGCTGAGCGAGCCGATCAAAAGGCCGGGAACGATCTTGTCACAGATTCCCAGCAGCATGGTCGCATCAAACATATTGTGGCTCAGAGCCACGGCGGTGCTCATGGCAATGGTATCCCGGGAAAACAGGCTCAGCTCCATACCCGGCTGGCCCTGGGTAACACCGTCACACATCGCCGGTGTGCCGCCAGCAACCTGAGCCACCGACCCCATGCCCCGGGCCGCTTCCCGGATCAGATCCGGGAACTTTTCATAGGGTTGGTGGGCCGAAAGCATATCGTTGTAGGCCGTCACCATGGCCACATTGGCCTTGTTCATAAGCTTCAGGGTGTCTTTGTCACCCTGGTCACAGGCCGCGAAGCCGTGGGCCAGGTTGCCACACGACAGAGAGCTGCGGTGCGGGGATTGGGCTTTCAGTGCATTCATCCGGCTGAGATAGTCCTGCCGGCTGGCACGACTGCGCTCGATAATTCGCTGTGTCACCTTGTCTACGGTCGGGTGCATGGTGGGCTCCATTGCGTCATTTATTAGAGTGTCCGTTTTAGACGTAATTTTACGTCCTTTTTTTGGCATTTCCACCTTTGTATCGTTCATTTATTCTTTCTTTGTTGTTATATTTACTACATTACAGAGATTGATCGAACAAAAAACAACCAATAAGGAGCCGAAAGATGACTATCCGTATCGCAATTAACGGGTTTGGCCGTATCGGTCGCAATGTCTTGCGGGCATTGTACGAAAATAACTACCGCAAGCAGATCCAGGTTGTCGCCATCAACGATCTCGGCGACGCCGAAACAAACGCCCATCTCTTAAAGTATGACAGCGTTCATGGCCGATTTGACGGCGTTGTCAGCCACGATGCGGAATCCCTCACTGTCAACGGTGATCGTATCGGCATTACGGCGATCCGCAACCCGGAAGAACTTCCCTGGAAAGACTTTCATGTTGACGTGGTATTCGAATGCACCGGTTTGTTCACCAAAAGGGAAAAAGCTGCAGCACACCTGACTGCTGGCGCTCGCAAGGTCATCATATCGGCACCAAGCCCGGATGCAGACGCCATGGTAGTCTATGGCGTTAACCATGATGTTCTGACGGCCGAACACGACATCATTTCCAATGCCTCCTGCACCACAAACTGCCTGGCTCCGGTTGTTGAAGCACTGCACAAAGCCGTGGGTATCGAAAGTGGCCTGATGACTACCATCCACTCCTACACCAACGATCAGAAGCTGAGCGACGTTTACCATTCCGACCTTTACCGGGCGCGCTCGGCGACCCAGTCAATGATTCCGACCAAGACCGGCGCCGCGGCAGCAATTGGCAAGGTTATTCCGGAGCTTGACGGAAAACTGGACGGCCTGGCTGTCCGCGTTCCCACGATCAACGTGTCGCTGGTGGATTTCGGCTTTATCGCCGGCCGGGACACCACCGTGGAAGAAGTAAACGAAGCGGTGAAAGCCGCCGCCGAAAAAAGCCCGGTTCTGGGCTACAACGTAGAGAAACTGGTGAGTGTCGATTTCAACCACAATCCACTCTCGAGCATTTTCGACGCCAACCATACCCGGGTCCTGGGTCGTCATGTAAAAGTCATGGCCTGGTACGACAATGAATGGGGGTTCTCGAATCGCATGCTGGATAACGCCATCGCTCTAATGAACGTCAGCCAGTAAAACTGGCCGGTTTGAGTTAATCCGCTACTCTATTCGGGAACATTTTGAAGAACCAAAGGACACCAACCATGCTCAGGCGTACCAAGATCGTCGCCACCCTCGGCCCCGCAACCGACTCACCGGAATCGCTTGCAGCGATCATTGCTGCCGGCGTAGATGTCACTCGGCTGAACTTTTCCCATGGCAGTGCGGAGGAGCACATCGGGCGCGCCCGCCGCGTTCGTGAAACGGCTGCCGCCCAAGGGCGGTTTGTCGCTCTTCTGGCCGACCTGCAGGGCCCGAAACTCCGTATCGCACGCTTTACGGAAAACAAGGTTACGCTGAAAGCCGGTCAGACCTTTATCCTTGATGCAGCCATGGACAAGGAAGCCGGTACCGAGGAGAAAGTCGGGATCGATTACGAGCAGCTGATCCAGGATGTGGAGCCAGGTGACATTCTGGTTCTTGATGACGGTCGTATCGAAATGGAAGTACAGTCGGTAAGTGATCACAGTATCACCTCGACTGTTTTGATCGGCGGCCCCCTTTCCAATAACAAGGGCCTGAACAAGCGTGGCGGTGGACTTTCTGCCGAGGCACTTACCGAGAAAGACAAACAGGATATCGTCACCGCAGCCAAGCTCGGTGCCGATTACGTCGCGGTCTCCTTCGTCAGAACTGCAGAGGACATGCACGTTGCCCGTCGCCTGCTCAGGGACGCCGGTTCAGAAGCCGGCCTTGTTGCCAAGATTGAACGTGCAGAGCTTGCCGACGACATGGACGCACTGGATGCTGTGATTGAGGCGTCGGATGCGGTGATGGTTGCCCGGGGTGACCTGGCGGTTGAAATCGGCGATGCCCAACTGGTTGGCGTTCAGAAACACATTATTTCCCGGGCCCGGGTGCTCAACCGCGCGGTGATCACCGCAACCCAGATGATGGAGTCCATGATCACCAGCCCGATGCCCACGCGTGCCGAGGTATCGGATGTAGCCAACGCGGTGATGGACTACACCGACGCGGTCATGCTGTCGGCAGAAACCGCTGTGGGTGATTACCCGAAAGAGGCGGTGGAAGCCATGGTGCGCATCTGTCTGGGCGCCGAAAAGCACCCGTCCATGCACCAGTCAAAGCACCGTATTCATGAGAGTATGGCGGAGGTTGACGAGGCCATCGCTCTCTCTGCCATGTACGCTGCCAACCACCTGGAAGGCGTCTCTGCGATTATCTGCATGACCGAAACCGGTGCAACGCCAAGGCTGATGTCCCGCATCAAGTCCAGCTTGCCTATTTTTGCGTTCTCGCGGCATCATTCTACCCAGCATAGAGTTGTGTTGTTCCGCGGGGTGCAGACGATTCCGTTTGATTCGGCGAGAGTACCGAATGAGCGTACCAATGCTTTGGCGGTGTCTGAGTTGATCAGCCGTGAGGCAGTGAAGGATGGGGACCTGGTGGTGATCACCAAGGGTGATTATGTGAATGCCCAGGGCGGAACCAACACCATGAAGATTGTTCGTGTTGGTTCTGATATTCGCTGATTGTTTGTTTTTTACACCAGCCCGCTGTCGATTGACGCATGACCTTGTAGCCTTCAGGTTCGTGCGGGTCGGCAGTGGGGTTACCGTTTCCCAAAACCGCTACAAGCACATCCCTGTGCGCTTGACTCCGGCCATCCATGGCCTCCGACATTTTGGGAAACGGTAACCCCACTCCCTCCATCAGCCCTTTCAGAAATACCTCTTGGTGAACGCTTTTCAACAAGCAAGGTCGGATTACGCCAAAGGCTAATCCGTACCTACTAGCTTTGATTTGCTTCGCGATATCGATTGGTTAGACAGAGCGCTTTGGGGTGGGGCTTCCGGGAATGTGGCTGGCCAGGGACGGCCAGCCTCAAGCGCACAGGGATGTGCTCGTAGCGGTTCCCGGAAGCCCCACCCCAAAGTGCGAACACCCCGAAATCATTAGGCTACCGGGCAAAACGCTCAGAGATCCGCCAGGCTGCCCCGGACAATCTCGGTGATTTTCGACCAGTCTTTAGCGGCCACGACATCCGCAGGGGTCAGCCAGGTGCCACCCACGGCCTGGACGTTGCTGAGGGCCAGGTAGTCTGCTGCGGTGTTGCGGCGAATGCCGCCGGTCGGGCAGAAGGTGACGTCCGGGAAGGGCCCGCCGAAGGCTTTCAGGGCAGGGATACCGCCGGCCACTTCGGCTGGAAAGAACTTGAACTCCCGGTAGCCCAGATTGTAGCCAATCATCAGCTCGGAAATAGTGGCAATACCCGGCAGCAGAGGGGCTTCCGAGGTCAACGCAAACTCCAGGATGGCCTCGGTAACACCCGGGGTAATCACAAACTGGGCACCTGCGGCTTCGACTTGTCGGTATTGGGTGATACTGGTTACGGTGCCCGCACCTACCCACGCGTCCGGGATGGCTTTTCGGACTTTTTCGATGGCGTTGATACCGTGCTCGGTTCGCAGGGTGATTTCAAGAACGTTAATACCACCATCAACCAGTGCCTGACACAGGGGCACGGCGTCGTCAATATCGTTAATGGTGATCACCGGTACCAGAGGGGAGGAATTCAGTACCGCCCGGACGCGCTCGCGATGATAATCGGAAAGTCGGCTCATAGTCTTCTCCTAATCAATTCAAGGCGTTCAGGGGCTCCAGAACACCTGCAGGCCGGGTTTCAGGAAGGCCCTGATGGGCATCTCCATCACGCTGTCCAGATCCGAAACGGCCTTTTTAAGGGTATCCAGTTTATCCTCACCCTTGAGATGCAGCGCCGTGAATCGTGCGTCTCTCAGTGGTGGCCAGGTCAGGGTAATACGCTTTTGAGGCTGCGATGCCGGCGTCGCAACCGAAACAATTTCCTGGCACTCCGGATTCATGGCGCAGGCCAGTTCCGGGGCGTCCGGAAACAGGGAGGCCGTGTGACCGTCGTTACCCATGCCAAGAATCAGTACGTCCAGTGGCAAAGCCAGGTCGGCCAACTCAGCTTTCACTGCTTCAAGCCCTTCTGCGGGCGTGGCACCGGGTTGTTTTAGCGACAGGAATCGCGCCGGTGCCGCGTGGTTCCGCAACAGGTTGTCCTTAACCAGGCGGGTATTGCTCGTAGGGTGGTCTTCCTCTACCCAGCGCTCATCCGCCAGCAGAACGTCTACCCTGCCCCATTCGAGATCCTTATCAGACAATGCCTTGAAGAATGGCAGGGGTGTGGAGCCCCCGGAAACAACAAGACTGGCCCGGGGCACATCTTTCAGGCGTCTGGCCAGAAATTCAGCAACGGCATCAGCAAGATTGAGGGCAACTTCCTCCGGAGTTTCACCGAACCGGGCCCGGACGCCTTCAGGCAACTGCAGATCAGACGTCTTCATACCAGCTCCTCCCATCCCGGGTAATCATGGCGATGGAGGCAACAGGCCCCCAGGTTCCGGCAGCGTAGCGCTTGGGCGGTTCGCCACCGTCTCTCCAGTTCTGAATAATCTGGTCCACCCAGCGCCAGGCGTATTCCACTTCATCCCGACGCACAAACAGGTACTGGTTACCTTTCATAACTTCCCAAAGCAGACGCTCATAGGCATCGGGAATACGGTCAGTATCGAAGGTTTCGGAGAAGGTCAGCTCCAGCGGACCCTGGCGCAGGCGCATGCCCTTGTCCAGCCCCTGATCCTTGGTGAGAATTTTCAGGGACATGCCCTCATCCGGCTGCAGGCGGATGATCAGCTTGTTGTTGGCCAGGTGCTTCTGGTCCGGATCAAAAATGTAGTGCGGCGCCGGCTTGAAGTGAATGATGATCTGGGAAATCTTCTCCGGCAGGCGTTTACCGGTCCGGATGTAGAACGGCACACCGGACCAGCGCCAGTTATCGATCTCCGCTTTCAGAGCGACAAAGGTTTCCGTGGCGCTACCCTTGTTGGCCCCCTCCTCTTCCAGGTATCCAGGGACAGGTTTGCCGTTGCTGGTCCCGGCTGTGTATTGACCACGGACCACGTAACTTTCCATCATATCCGGAGTAATCTGACGCAGCGCCTTAAGGACTTTCACCTTTTCATCCCGGATACTGTCTGCGGACAGATCCGAAGGCGGGTCCATGGCAATCAGGCATAGCAGCTGCAGCAGGTGGTTCTGGATCATGTCGCGAATCTGGCCGGCCTTGTCGAAATAGCCCCAGCGGCCCTCGATGCCGACACTTTCCGCTACTGTTATTTCCACGTGGGATATGTGGTTCTGGTCCCACTGGGACGCAAACAGATTGTTGGCAAACCGCAGGGCAATCAGGTTCTGAACCGTTTCCTTGCCCAGATAATGGTCAATACGGAACAACTGGTTCTCGTTGTAGACCTCACCCAGCTCATCATTGATAACCTTTGAAGACTCAAGATCATGCCCGATCGGCTTCTCGACCACCACGCGAGTCTTTTCGGTGCAGCAACTTGCTGACCGGAGGTTCCTGGCGATGACGCCGTACATGGATGGCGGCGTGGCCATGTAAACGATAAGTTCGTTGTTGACGTCATCACGCCACTCGTTAAGCACATTGAAACCGTCCGGATCAGTGAAGTCCAGAATCTGGTAATCCACCCTCTGTAGAAAGGCTTCTGCTACTGTTGCGTCGAACTCTGCCGGTTTCACATGCTGCTTCAGCTTTTCGAGCAACTGTTGGCGCACGGTTTCGGTATCTGCATCGCTACGGGCAATGGCAAGTACCCTGCTGCCATCCGCCAGCAGGTTCGCACGCTCGAGCTGGTACAGCGCAGGGAACAGTTTGCGCTGGGCGAGGTCGCCCAGCGCTCCGAATAGCATCAGGTCACAACGGGTAGTAATCTTGTTGACCATTGGTTCCTTCTCTCTGATGGGCGGCCCGGGGAGAATTGCCCGGACAGAGTTTAATGTAGTAATTTTAAACAAATAATGACATCCGAAAATGGTTTTTCCAAGAAAAAACTGCATTCTGTGATACTTTTACTACCCCAAACACCGCGAAAAAGCGGTATAATCAGCGCGTTTTTACGATAATGACCGCCCAAGATTCAGGGAGTACCATTGATGGCCGCGAACCAGGCGCACCGTGACGACAACCTGCTTGAGGACATCCAGTCCCGGCTGGACAGCCTTAACAAATCCGAGCGAAAGGTGGCAGAGGCCATTCTCCGGGACCCGAGTGCGGCGACCCGTTACAGCATAGCCGCTCTGGCCAGGGCCGCGGATGTCAGCGAGCCAACGGTTAACCGTTTCTGCCGGGGCTTCTCAGCCACCGGGTTCCCGGACTTCAAGATCCGCCTGGCGCAAAGCATTGCCACCGGCACCCCCTACATCGGTCAGAATATAGAGCCCGACGACACGGTTACCGAATTCGCCGACAAGATCATGCTCAGCACCATTGCCAGCCTGGATAAGGCCCGGCAGGCACTGGATCCGAAAGCTCTGGCCACCGCCATCGACTATCTGATTCAGGCCAAGCAGATCAATTTCTTCGGCATGGGCGGCTCCGCGTCTGTGGCACTGGACGCCCAGCACAAGTTCTTCCGCTTCAATATTCCCGTGATGTCCTACGACGATGCCCTTATGCAACGAATGGTTGCCGCAGGCTCCAACGTCGGCGACATTATCGTGCTGATTTCCTACACCGGCCGGACCCGGGAAACGGTGGAGATTGCCCAGCTGGCTCGCGCCAACGGGGCCACTGTGATCGGCATCACCAATCCGGACTCGCCCCTGGCGGAAATATGTACGGTGGTATTGGGTGTTACCGCGCCAGAGGACACCGAGGTCTACATGCCAATGTCGTCCCGTATCATTCATCTGACCGTTATCGACATTCTGGCAACCGGCGTAACCCTGAAGCGCGGCGCGGATTTCCTCGGCCATCTGAAGAAAATCAAGGAAAGCCTCAAGCCCACCCGGTTCCCGCCGAACTAGTCTTCGCAGACGACAAATAAAACCTGAGCTCGAAAAGAAAACAGATCTATCCAAAAAACAAAAGGCCCGGGCAGGATGCGCCGGGCCTTTTGTTTAATCCGAGGCGCCAGACGGCACCCTCTTACCACTGAACTCTTACGGGCGGTCTACTTCCGCCTGATTCCTCAGGAACTGCTGGTAGGCCGCATATTCCCGCTGCCCTTCAAGCGATGCCAGGAAATCACGAAGCTGGCTCAGTTCCGGACTGTCCTCCGCAACCTCGCCGTCTTTTACCGCTTCCAGTGCAATGACGAAGGCGGAATTCGCCGTCACCGTTTTGCCGTAGCGGGCTTCACCTTCATCCGGACGCGACAGCGAAAACGCTTGCTGCATCACAGCCGGGGCTGCTTCGGAGGAATTACGGGCCAGGCTTTCGAAACTGGCCCATTCCGCCTCGCTCTCAACGGGCTCTCCCGCCTCTAGTTTCGCTATGATAGCATCCGCCCTTTCAACAAGTGCTTCACGGGTCTTGCGCTGTTCCAGCGTCGCCCGGATAGTCTCACGAACCTCTGCCAGAGGCAGCTGCTCCGCCTCGTGGTATTCGCGAACCCGTGCCACCACGGACACGTTATCACCCACATCAATCAGCTCGGTGTTGTAACCAGCCTCCAGCACATCTTCGGAGAACAGCTGCCGAACCAGGCCCTCGTGATCAAACGGTGCCTGACCGCCTTCCCGGGTGATTGCTTTGGCTTCACGCACTTCCAGCCCAAGTTCCTCTGCAGGTCCGGCCAGGTCGTCTGCCGCGTAGGCAGAATCCGCAAGCTGGGCCCGAACCTCGGCAAACCGCTCGTTGGCCTTGTCACGCGCGAGCTCGCGGCGCAACTGATCTTCAATCTCTGCCAGCGGCGGAACCTCTGACTGCCTCACGTCTTCCAGCCGAATCAGGTGAACCCCGAACGACGACCTTACCGGCTCGGAAATTTCACCTTCCTCAAGTGCGAACAGCGCTTTTTCAAAGGCTTCATCGTAAATGCCCCGACCAGCATAGCCAAGGTCGCCACCCGCTTGCGCCGAGATGGTATCGATGGAATATTCCTTAGCCAGGTCAGCAAACGACTCGCCGGCTCCCAGACGCTCCTGGATGGTCGCCATCGTCTGGTCGGCCTCGCTGCCCTCTTCGATCAGGATATGGGAAGCCCGGCGTTCCTCACTGGCCAGATCAGCGGCACGTTGCTCGTAATAGGCCTGGAGTTCCTCGTCGCTGATCTCTAAGTTCTCAGCCAACGCTCCCAGGGAGAGCGTGATGTACGCCGCATCCACCCGTTCAGGCTGCTGGAACTCACCTGAGTTCTGCTGGTAGAACTCCTCAACCTCAGAATCGGTCACTGAAACGTTGGCTTCAACCGCACTGGCAGGAATGTCGAGAACCCGAAAACTCCGAGTCTGATTCTGGATACGTAAAAGCTGGACCGCATTCTCATCAGCAACAACAGCGCTCTGGATGATGCCTGCCCTGATCTGGTTGAGAACATACTGCTTTCGCATTGCCTCACGGAATTCTGTGACGCCCATCCCCATATTGCGAACCGTGGCAACGAACCGATCACGATTGAACTGACCGTCTACCTGGAACTGGGGCATCTGGGTGATCAGCGCGTCAATGTCAGCGTCGTTGAGCGCAAGACCCTGGGCATTGGCATCCTGAATCAGAACCTGCTCCCGGATCAGGGAATCGAGAACGTCTCTACGAATCTGGTCTTCATTGAGCAAGGACGGATCGGGGGTTTCCATTGCGGACAGCCGGCGCTGGCTTTCCATCTGGACCACGCGGAGAAACTCCCGCTCAGTAATATCCTCGCCATTGACGGTTGCCACTTCAGGCTCGCCAGAGAATCCGCCGATAATGGCGTCCATTCCCCAGATGGATAGCGACAAAATCAAAAGACCAACAATGATCTTGGCAATCGTGCCCTGGGCATTTTCCCGAATATCTTGAAGCATGTTTCTCCCGAATCCCTGTTCAAGGTCGTGCAGTGTTGTTGGTTTCAGCGTGCTGTTACGGGCCGGCTTAACGTAAAAAGGCGCACCCGGTTCGGAATGCGCCTTGAATTCTTCTTGGGTGGCTCCCTGTGACAGGAACCACCGGAGAAAGAACCGTTACTTAACGGCGTCTTTCAGGGCCTTGCCTGCTTTGAACCCAGGCACTTTGGAGGCCGGAATCTTGATCTCGGCACCAGTCTGGGGGTTACGACCGGTACGAGCAGCACGCTCTTTAACGGAGAAGGTACCAAAACCGATCAGAGTTACCTGATCGCCTTTTTTAAGGGCACCGGTGATGGAGTTGGTCATTGCATCCAGAGCACGGCCAGCGGCGGCTTTGGAGATATCTGCGGACTCTGCAATTGCATCGATAAGTTCGGACTTGTTCACACTAAACCCCTTCGATTTCAGGTTGAAGATGTTATAGGTTGGTTTGTTTTTTCTCGGACGTTCTCGACTATCGCATAAGCGGTCGGAGA
This sequence comes from Marinobacter guineae, assembly GCF_002744735.1. Classification (GTDB taxonomy): domain Bacteria; phylum Pseudomonadota; class Gammaproteobacteria; order Pseudomonadales; family Oleiphilaceae; genus Marinobacter; species Marinobacter guineae. Next base: position 632,478 of record NZ_KZ319339.1, read on the forward strand.
ATTCCATTCTTCAGTTTTCTTATTCCTTGCGGCATTAAACCGGTGATTGGAATAGGCACTTACTGCGCGGGAGCCCTTGGTATTGGCTGCTTCACGGCGAAACAGTTATACCAATGGGCTCTCTGGCATGTCAACAACTCATCAAGGCTTTAATGTGTATTTATGCGTTCTGACGCATCGCCTTCCTCATCACGCGCCTTGCCCGAACCGGTTTCCGGTGATGATTCCTCAGCCCGCGGCTCAGGCGGATAAGCCAGTGCTATGTCCAGAACTTCATCAATCCACTTCACCGGGCGAATCTCCAGGGATTCCTTGATATTATCCGGTATCTCCTTGAGATCCCTGACATTCTCGTCCGGAATAATAATTGTCTTGATGCCTCCGCGGTGCGCTGCCAACAGTTTTTCCTTGAGCCCGCCAATGGCCAGCACGCGACCTCTCAGGGTGATCTCACCGGTCATTGCCACGTCAGCCCGGACCGGAATCTTGGTCAGTGCAGAAACCAGTGCCGTGCACATGCCAATACCTGCACTCGGGCCGTCTTTTGGTGTTGCGCCTTCGGGAACGTGGACATGAAGATCGTGCTTCTCATGGAAGTCATCGGCAATTCCAAGACCCGGTGCCCGGCTACGAACAACCGTCAACGCAGTCTGAATTGACTCCTGCATGACATCACCGAGGGAACCGGTTTTTACCACACGGCCTTTGCCCGGGGTGAGCGCGCACTCAATGTGAAGAAGCTCGCCGCCCACCTGGGTCCAGGCCAGGCCGGTTACCTGACCGATCTCGTTTTTCTCCTCAGCCAGGCCGTATTTGAACTTCTTGACCCCTGAGTAGTCCTCAAGCATCTCTTGCGTTATCTCTACAGAGGCCTTGTCGCCACTCTCAACGTGATTACGCACCACCTTGCGACAGATCTTGGCGATCTCGCGCTCAAGGCCGCGAACGCCTGCTTCGCGAGTGTAGTAACGGATCAGGTCCCGAAGCGTTTCCTCCGGCAACTTCAACTCATCCTTACGCAGCCCGTTGGCCTTGATCTGCTTGGGCAAGAGGTAACGCAGGGCGATGTTGACCTTCTCATCCTCGGTATAACCCGGAATGCGGATGATCTCCATCCGGTCCAACAAAGCCGGTGGAATGTCCATGGAGTTGGAGGTACACACAAACATCACATCGGAAAGGTCATAGTCCACTTCCAGATAGTGATCGTTGAACGTGTGGTTCTGCTCCGGATCAAGCACCTCAAGCAGAGCTGACGCCGGATCGCCCCGGTGATCCATACCCATCTTGTCAATTTCATCAAACAGAAACAGCGGGTTCTTCACACCGACCTTGGCCAGCTTCTGCAGGAGCTTGCCCGGCAGCGCGCCAATGTAGGTTTTCCTGTGGCCGCGAATTTCCGCTTCATCCCGCACACCACCCAACGCCATACGGGTATATTTGCGGTTGGTAGCACGGGCGATGGACTGTCCCAGTGAGGTTTTACCGACACCGGGAGGGCCGACCAGACAAAGTACCGGGCCTTTCACCTTCTTCACACGACTCTGAACGGCCAGGTATTCCAGGATGCGCTTCTTCACCTCATCCAGGCCGTAGTGATCCCTGTCCAGGATTTCACGGGCTTTCTCAATGTCATGACGAACACGGCTGCGCTTTTTCCAGGGCACCGCCAGCATCCAGTCGATGTAACCGCGAACCACGGTGGCTTCCGCAGACATGGGTGACATCATCTTCAGCTTGTTCAGCTCTGTTTCTGTTTTCTTGCGAGCTTCTTCAGGCAGGCCGGCTTCTTCCAGCTTCTGTTCAAGCTCTTCGAAGTCATTATTGCCTTCACCCAGGTTACCCATTTCCTTCTGGATAGCCTTCATCTGTTCGTTCAGGTAGTACTCGCGCTGACTGCGTTCCATCTGCTTTTTCACACGGCCACGAATACGCTTTTCGACTTCAATCAGGTCGATCTCACCATCAAGCTTGCCGAGCAAAAGATCAACGCGCTTGCGGATATCCAGCGCCTCCAGGAGCTCCTGTTTCTCCGGAATACGCATCTCCAGATGAGCGGCCATGGTATCGGCCAGGCGCTCAAGTTCCTCTATTCCGGTCAGGGCATTGGACACTTCTGACGGCACCTTTTTGGAGAGCTTCACGTATTTTTCGAACTCGTCCATCAAGGTCTTGATGAGCACCTCTTCCTCGCGCTCTGGCAGACTCTCTTCATCCATCAAAACGGCGCTGCCTGATAGATATTCGCCTTCGGTGATGTCACTGATGGTCGCGCGGGCGTTGCCCTCAACCAGCACCTTCACGGTGCCGTCCGGCAGCCTGAGCATCTGCAGTACGGTGGCCAGGGTACCCATATCAAATACATCCCTGGGGCCCGGCTCATCTGTGGAAGCATCCTTCTGGGCGACCAGAAGAATTTCCTTGCTTCCTTCCATTGCGGCTTCCAGAGCCTGAATGGATTTTTCTCGGCCCACAAACAGGGGGACCACCATGTGCGGAAACACCACTACGTCTCGCAGCGGGAGCAGCGGGTATTCGTGCACGGCATTTTCGGGTATCCGGGTCATAGGGAATCCTCTGACGATATTTCTTTCAGCATATCACCCTTCATTGGGGCGACCGTGAAAATTGCAATCTTTTTACCAAACGACACAGGCCAGGAATATCGCGATACAAAACGCGAAAAGGGGCGTTTCCGCCCCTTTTCAGTTCAACTGTTGAGCAAGGATCAATCCTCTGGAACCGCCTTGGCGTGATCACTGCTTGCGTAGATCTTGAAGGGCTCGGAATCCCCGTTGATCACGCTCTCGTCAATCACAACCTTGGTCACGTCATGCTCAGATGGAATCTGGTACATGGTATCCAGAAGCGTTGCTTCCATGATCGACCGCAACCCGCGGGCGCCGGTTTTCCGCACCATCGCCTTCTTGGCAACCGCCCGCAACGCATCGTCCCGGAAATCCAGCTCGACACCTTCCATATCAAACAGCTTCTGATACTGCTTGGTGAGGGAGTTCTTGGGCTCGGTCAGGATCTGAATCAGCGCCTCTTCATCAAGCTCGTTGAGCGTTGCAACCACTGGCAGGCGACCAACGAACTCAGGAATCAGACCGTATTTGACCAGGTCCTCGGTTTCCACATCCTTAATGATATCACCGGTGTTCTTGGCGTCGTCCTGACTGGCCACTGACGCGGAGAAGCCAATGCTGTTCTTCTCGGTGCGCTCACGAATAACCTTGTCCAACCCGGCAAAGGCGCCGCCACAGATAAACAGCATGTTGCCGGTATCCACCTGCAGGAATTCCTGCTGCGGATGCTTCCGCCCTCCCTGGGGCGGAACCGAGGCAACGGTGCCCTCGATCAGCTTCAGCAACGCCTGCTGCACACCTTCACCCGAAACATCCCGGGTAATAGAAGGATTGTCTGACTTGCGGGAAATCTTGTCGATCTCATCGATGTAAACAATACCCCGCTGGGCCTTATCGACATCGTAGTCACATTTCTGCAGCAGCTTCTGGATGATGTTCTCGACATCCTCACCGACATAACCTGCTTCAGTCAGCGTTGTGGCATCGGCAATCGTGAACGGGACATTCAGCATGCGCGCGAGGGTCTCTGCCAGCAGGGTCTTGCCGCTACCCGTTGGACCGATCAGCAGAATATTGCTTTTGCCGAGCTCAACGTCACCCTTGCCTTCGCCATAACGAAGACGTTTGTAGTGGTTGTAAACCGCAACCGATAGCACCACCTTGGCGCGATCCTGACCAATCACATACTCGTCGAGGGTTATGCGGATCTCGGCCGGTGTAGGAAGGCGATCGCTAGGCTCTTCCTGTGCATTTTCCTGGATTTCCTCCCGGATAATGTCATTGCACAGGTCAACGCACTCGTCGCAGATGAACACCGAGGGCCCTGCAATGAGCTTACGGACTTCATGCTGGCTCTTTCCACAAAACGAGCAGTAAAGCAACTTGCCGTTATCGTCGCCCCTGCCGTTTCTTTCATCTGCCATTGAAATACCTCTGATCTCGTTTTGCCGGCGTTACAGCCTGATACACCGGCCAAGTATGATGCGATTACTTCCAGTATTATTTATTCGGTACGCGCTTATCAAGTATAGAATCAATCAGCCCATAGTCTTTCGCCTGAGTCGGATCCATGAAGTAGTCACGGTCCGTATCCTTGGCGATCGTCTCCAGATCCTGCCCGGTATGATGGGCCAGGATTGAATTCAGGGTATGCCGAATCTTGAGAATCTCGCGAGTGTGGATCTCGATATCAGTCGCCTGGCCCTGGTAGCCGCCCAACGGTTGGTGAATCATCACCCGGGAATTCGGCAGACACGCACGTTTGCCAGCAGCGCCACCGGCGAGCAGGAATGCGCCCATACTGGCCGCCTGGCCGACGCACAGAGTGGCCACATCCGGCTTGATGAACTGCATGGTGTCGTAGATGGACATACCCGCAGTCACGGAGCCCCCCGGGCTATTTATATAAAGGTGGATGTCCTTGTCCGGATTTTCCGATTCCAGAAACAGGAGCTGAGCCACGATCAGATTTGCCATGTGGTCTTCTACCGGACCCACCATGAAAATCACCCGCTCTTTGAGCAGGCGGGAATAAATATCGAACGACCGCTCACCGCGAGCTGTCTGTTCAATAACAATCGGTACCAGTCCGGAATTGGTAACCATTGCGGGACCATCAATTGGTTTCTGCGTCATGATGCGCCTGAACTCCTTATGGACAATGGGTCGTGGACTCGCGCCACGGCAGTTTCAGTAATGCTATACCCTATACTTTGCCAGCAGCGGCCCCAGATGAAAACAGCCGGGCATGCCGGCTGTATTGAGGGATCGGCCAACAGGGGCGGAATTAATCCACCCCTGGGGCAAATCAGCGCTGGGGTTGACCAGCCTGCACGGCCTCTTCGTACTTAACCTTCTTTTCTTTCACGTCCGCCTGCTCAAGCACGTGGTCAACAACAGCATCTTCCAGTACGGAGGACTCGATCTGAGACTTCTGCTCCGGATTGCTGTTGAAGTGTGCAACAACCTCCTCAGGCTGTTCATACGTAGACGCGATTTCCTGGATCTTCTCATCCACTTTCGCCGGGTCTGCCTTCAGGTCATTCTTCTTGACCACTTCCTGGAACAGGAGACCGGTCTTGACGCGGCGCTCAGCCTGCTCCTGGAAAATCTCCTTGGGCAACTGCTGGAAATCGACCTGACCACCAAAGCGCTGAACGGCGTCCTGACGCAGACGGTCAATCTCCTGGTCCACCAGGGCAGCCGGGATGTCCAGCTCGGTGGTTTCGAGCAGGCCGTCAACGACGTCGTTCTTGACCTTGTTGGATACCGCCTGCTTGAGCTCGCGCTCCATGTTCTTTTTAACTTCTTCACGGAAGGCTGCTTCATCTTCGGCATCAATACCGAACTTCTTGAAGAACTCGGCATCCATTTCCGGCAGTTGGGGCTCTTCTACCTTGTGAATCTTGATCTCAAACTTGGCCGGCTTACCTGCCAGATCCTCGTTGTGATAATCCTCCGGAAAGGTCACTTCGATTTCCAGGTCCTCACCGGCCTTGCCGCCGACGATTGCCTTTTCGAAGCCAGGAATCATCTGGCCGGAACCGAGAGTCAGACGATGACCTTCAGCGGAACCACCCTCGAACTCTTCACCGTCGATAGACCCTTTGAAATCGATGGTCAGCACGTCCTTGTTCTTGGACTTGCGCCCGACTTCTTTCATGGTGGCCTGCTGACGGCGCAGGTTGTCGATCATGTTGTCGACGTCTTTGTCGGTGATTTCAGAGGTCAGCTTTTCAACAGAAATCTTACTCAGATCGCCCAGCTCGATTTCCGGAAGTACTTCGAAAATGGCAACGAACTCAAGGTCCTTGCCCTCTTCCATGGTCTTCGGCTCAAACTTCGGCCAGCCCGCAGGATTGATATCCTGCTCCTGCAGTGCCTTGATGTAGTTGTCGCGCATTACCTCGCCGACGATTTCCTGGCGGACGCTGTCACCGAAACGACGCTTGACCACGCTCATGGGCACCTTACCCGGACGGAAACCATTAAGACGCACGGTACGCGCGGTTTCCTGCAGGCGTTTCTGGACCGCCTGGTCGATTTCCTGGGCGGGCACACCAATCGTCATGCGACGCTCGATGTTGGAGGTCGTTTCAACAGACACTTGCATGGAAGATCCTCAAATTACAGGTTCGGTATGTGAATGAAATTAAACCTAAAAGTCCGGTTTCGGGGGAATTCCCGCAAAGGACCGAAAATTAAAAGCCGGTAGTTTATCATGCTTTGCCCCGCCGAGAGAATCACCTGGCAAGGCACTTTGAACCGCATCTCTGATAAGACCGGCAAAAACCACTAAAGACCAGAGTTGGGGACGAAACCGGAAAAAGAAAGGCGAACTGACAAAAAGAAAGGGGTGGTGCGCGAGGAGAGACTCGAACTCTCACGGGTTGCCCCACTGGAACCTAAATCCAGCGCGTCTACCAGTTCCGCCACTCGCGCACAACGGGATGAGGAATAACCGATAGCAAGACTGCCATCAATACATTCACCAAACGCGGAATCAAATCTGAAAGAAAAGTGGGGTGGACGAAGGGGATCGAACCCTCGACCGCAGGAGTCACAATCCTGAGCTCTACCAACTGAGCTACGTCCACCACATCAGGACCTACCTTTCGGTATTTTTCAGTCGACGACAGAGTCGTCAACAATTCAACTTTGCCGGTTACGGTCGCTCCGGCGCGGACCAAGCCGACGACTTGATGGCGCGCCCGGCAGGACTCGAACCTGCGACCACCCGCTTAGAAGGCGGGTGCTCTATCCAGCTGAGCTACGGGCGCTTGACCGTTCGCCCACCTGAATATCCAGAAAATGGTCGGGGTAGAGAGATTCGAACTCCCGACATCCTGCTCCCAAAGCAGGCGCGCTACCAGACTGCGCTATACCCCGATTGAACTGAACAACAAGTGCTTCAGCAAAGTTGGCGCGCATATTACCGGCGCCGGCAAGCCCCGTCAACACGGAATTTTAAATTCCCTGAGACAACTGCTCCTCAATGACAAAGCACCGCTACGAAAGTTCCCCTGAAACAGGGCCGCACACCCTCCAATTGGAGTTCCGGCGGAAGCATGAGACAATGCCCGGCCTCCAATTTACCGATGCCCAAACCGACAAGACGAGACATGACCGCCAAACTGATCAACGGAAAAGAAATTGCCGCCGAAGTAAGACAGCAGGTCGCCATCGGCGTGGAAACCCGCAGGCAGCAAGGACTTCGCGCTCCGGGACTTGCTGTAGTGCTGGTCGGCAACGATCCCGCCTCTCATGTGTACGTAGGCAACAAGCGCAAGGCCTGCGATGAAGCCGGAATCCTGTCCCTCTCCTATGACCTGCCGGCAGACACCTCTCAGGAAGCTCTGGAAGCTCTGATAGACGAATTGAACGAGAATCCGACGGTGGACGGGATTCTTGTGCAACTCCCCCTTCCTGACCATCTCGATGCGGATCCCATTCTGGTAAAGATCCGGCCAGACAAGGATGTGGACGGCTTTCACCCCTACAACATTGGCCGGCTGATGCAGCGCAAACCCACCCTGCGCCCCTGCACTCCGGCGGGCGTGATCACCCTGCTCGACAGCATAGGAACGCCTTACAAGGGCCAGCACGCGGTGATAGTAGGCGCCTCCAACATTGTCGGGCGACCCATGAGCATGGAGCTGCTTCTCAAAGGTGCGACCACAACCGTTTGCCACAGGTTTACACCGGATCTTGAGAAGTTTGTTCGGGAAGCGGACATTCTGGTGGCCGCCGTTGGCAAACCCGGATTGATCAAGGGAGAGTGGGTGAAGCCAGGCGCTACGGTAATTGATGTAGGCATCAACCGGATGGAAGACGGTAAACTTCATGGCGATGTGGATTTCAAGGCTGCATCTGAGAGGGCCGCCTACATCACACCAGTTCCCGGTGGTGTCGGACCCATGACCATTGCCACATTGCTACAGAACACCCTGTACGCAGCGGACGTGCTGCACAAGGACTGAACTCGACCTCTGTTGAATTACGGCTTGGCCTAATCCAACGTATAAAGTGCATGCTCTCAGGTAGGTCGGATTAGGCGAAGCCCTAATCCGACAAGCCATAAAAAACCCCGCCGTAGCGGGGTTTTTTATGGCCAGAGCTTACTGCCCGTATTTGGCCTTCGCCTTCAGACGGTAAGCGTGCAGAAGCGGCTCAGTGTAACCGTTCGGCTGCTCACGGCCCTTGAGAACCAGATCCAGTGCTGCCTGGAACGCCACACTGTCATCAAAGTTACCGGCCATCGGGCGATACGCAGGATCACCCGCGTTCTGCTTGTCGACCACCGCAGCCATGCGCTTCATGGTTTCCATGATCTGCTCTTCGGAGCAGATACCATGGTGCAGCCAGTTGGCCAGCAACTGGGATGCAATCCGCAGGGTGGCGCGGTCTTCCATCAGGCCCACATCATTGATATCGGGCACCTTGGAACAACCAACACCCTGGTCAATCCAGCGTACGACATAACCGAGAATACCCTGGGCGTTGTTGTCCAGCTCCTGCTGGATGTCTTCGGCGCTCAGCGACGATGGATCTTCCATCACCGGCACCGTCAGAATGTCATCCAGGGCAGCACGGGTGCGGCTCTCCAGCTCTTTCTGGACGTCTGCAACATTGATCTGGTGGTAATGGGTGGCGTGCAGGGTTGCCGCGGTGGGAGACGGAACCCAGGCGGTGTTGGCGCCGGCTTTCGGGTGACCAATCTTGGCTTCCAGCATGCCGGCCATGAGATCCGGCATGGCCCACATGCCCTTACCAATCTGGGCAACGCCACGGAAACCGGTCTCCAGACCGATATCCACGTTCCACTGCTCGTAGGCGTTAATCCAGGTTGCCTGCTTCATCGCGCCTTTACGAATGAACGGACCCAGCTCCATGGAGGTGTGGATCTCGTCACCAGTGCGATCCAGGAAGCCGGTGTTGATGAACACAGCGCGCTCCCTGGCGGCATGAATACAGGCCTTCAGGTTAACCGTCGTACGGCGTTCCTCGTCCATGATACCGACCTTCAGGGTAAAGCGTGGCATACCGAGAGCGTCTTCAACGCGGCCAAAGAACTCGTTGGTGAAAGCCACTTCTTCAGGACCGTGCATCTTCGGCTTCACGATGTACATGGAGCCTTTGGTGCTGTTCTGGAACGTGCCACTGCCCTTCATGTCGTGGATGGCGATCAGCGACGTAATCAGACCGTCCATCAGACCTTCGGGCACTTCGTTTCCGTCTTTCAGCAGGACAGCCGGGTTGGTCATCAGGTGACCGACATTACGGATGAACATGAGGCTGCGCCCTTTCAGGGCCAGCTCGCCACCGTCCGGCGCTGTGTAGGTGCGGTCCGCGTTCATTTTACGGGTCATCTGCTCGCCACCTTTCTCGAAGGTTTCCTGCAGATCACCTTTCATCAGGCCCAGCCAGTTTCGGTAAGCCAGCGCCTTGTCGTCGGCATCCACGGCGGCAACTGAGTCTTCGCAGTCCATGATGGTGGTCAGCGCAGACTCCATCAGTACATCCTTTACATTGGCGCCGTCGCCTTTGCCAATTGGATGGCTGGCGTCAATCTGGATCTCGAAGTGCATGCCGTTCTTGACCAACAGCACACCCGCAGGCGCATCGGTCGGACCGGTGTAACCAACAAAGCCCGCCTCATCTTTCAGACCGGTGGTATCACCGTTCTGGAGCTTGACCACCAGCTTGCCACCTTCAACCAGGTACTTGGCAGCATCTTTGTGGCTGCCGGAAGCCAGTGGCGCGGAGCTGTCCAGCAAATTGCGGGCCCACTCGATTACCTTGGCGCCACGCACGGGATTATAGCCACGACCTTTCTCGGCACCGTTGTCTTCGGAGATAGCATCAGTGCCGTACAGAGCGTCGTAAAGACTTCCCCAGCGAGCGTTCGCAGCGTTCAGGGCAAAGCGGGCGTTCATGATCGGCACAACCAGCTGAGGCCCGGCCATGGTGGCAACTTCCGGATCAACATTGGAGGTGGAAATCTTGAATTCAGCTGGCTCGTCAACCAGATAACCGATGTCTTTCAGAAAAGACTTGTACTCGGCCATGTCCAGCTTCTGACCCTTGTGATCCCGGTTCCAGCTGTCCATTTTTTCCTGGATCGCGTCACGCTTGGCCAGCAAATCCCGATTGCGCGGGGCCATCTCGTTCACGATCTTGTCAAATTCTGCCCAGAATTTGTCGGCATCGATTCCGGTACCCGGAATAGCTTCATTGTTTACGAAGTCATACAGATTCTTTGCGACCTGAATGCCGCCGATTTGTACGCGTTCTGTCATCGTTGTCTGCCTCAGTGGGTTACGTTTCCCGACTCCCCCTTCGCCTTGAGGGGGCATTCTAATTTGTGCGACGCATTGTAAGGGAAAATCCTTACAAGATCATTCCCGCAGGCGCAAAACTGGTCTGACCAATCACCATTTACTCGAAACTCAAGCTCGCCGCCAGCTCGTTCCCTCACGGGAATCGTCCAGAATTACCCCCTTCTCCGCCAGTTGATCGCGGATCCGGTCAGCCTCGGCAAAATCCTTCGCCTTCCGGGCATCCGCCCTGGCCTGGATCAAGGCCTCAATGTTGTCGGCACTGAGCTCACCGCCAGCGCCCCCTTGGAAAAAAGCTTCAGGATTCTGCTGCAACAGGCCAAGCACACTACCCAGTCTGACCAGCACCGCAGCACTGCGCTTCGCTTCCTCTTCACTGCCATCCCGACGATGCTGATTGATCTCGTTGGCGACGGCGTGCAACACAGCAATGGCGCCTGCGGTATTGAAATCATCATCCATCGCCTCGGCAAACCGCCGGTCATGCTCTGTTTCCGGCACATCCGCCGCTTTCGCGGGCACAATGCCGCGCAGTGCATGGTAAAGCCGGGTGAGGGTTCGGCCGGCCTCGGCCAGGTTCTCCTCGGAATAATCCACCTGACTCCGGTAATGACTGGAAACCAGGAAATAGCGAACCACTTCCGCAGGGTAGGTTTCCATAATCTCGCGGATGGTGAAGAAATTGCCCAGGGATTTGGACATCTTTTCCTTGTTTACCCGAATAGCGCCAGCATGCATCCAGGTATTTACGAATGTGTGGCCCGTGGCGCACTCGGATTGGGCAATCTCGTTTTCATGGTGTGGGAACAATAGATCGGGGCCACCGCCATGAATATCAAAGGTGTCGCCCAGGCAGGAAGTGGACATGGCCGAACACTCAATGTGCCAACCCGGTCGGCCATCCCCCCAGGGTGAAGGCCAGCTGACCTCCCCTGCTTTGGCCGCTTTCCACAGTGCGAAATCCGCTGGGCTACGCTTGGCTTCCTGAACATCGACCCGGGCACCCGCCAGCAGGTCGTCCAGCTTCTTCTTGCTGAGCTTGCCGTACCCATCAAAGGAATCAACGGCAAAATACACATCACCGTTATCGGCGGCATAGGCATGCCCGCCATGGATCAGCTTGTGGATCATCGCGATGATTTCGTCGATATACGCGGTGGCCCGAGGCTCCTCATTGGGAGACAGCACACCCAGACGCGCCTCGTCTTCGTGCATGGCCTGGATCATGCGCCCCGTAAGTTCATTGTAGGGCTCACCGTTTTCCTCGGCCCGGCGCAGAATCTTGTCGTCGATATCGGTGATGTTGCGAACGTAATTCACCTCAAAACCACGATGGCGCAGGTAACGGGTGACCACATCAAAAGCCACCAGAACCCTTGCATGGCCGAGATGGCAATAGTCGTAGACTGTCATGCCACAGACGTAGATCCGGACCTTCCCAGGCTCAATGGGCCGGAACTCTTCCTTCTGTTGGGTCAGCGTGTTGTAGATGCGGATCACTTGCCCCCCTTTCCCCAGGAATCCCTGAGCGTTACGGTACGGTTGAAGACCGGCCGGCCGGCACTGGCGGTGTGCTCCTGATCGCAGTAGAAATAACCTTCCCGCTCAAACTGGTATGGCAGCTCGGTACGAGGCTCTGCCAAACTCTTCTCAACCCGGGCACCCTTGAGAACGACCAGAGATTCCGGATTCAGATGATCCATCAGATCGCCGTCCTTATCGCTGTCCGGCGATTCATGGTTGAACAGGCGGTCGTACAGGTTGATATCCGCTTCCACACTGTCAGTTGCAGACACCCAGTGGACAACGCCGTTCGGCTTGTAGCCCTCCGGGTTCACCCCCAGGGTGTTCGGATCGTATTCGCACTTGAGCTCCACAATCTCGCCACTGTCGTCCCGGATAACTTCCCGGCACGTCATCACGTAACCGCCCCGCAAGCGTACCGCCTGATCCGGCGCCAGCCGCTTCCATTTGCGCGGAGGCTCCATTTCGAAATCCTCGCGGTCGATGAACAGAGTCTTCGTCCACGGCACTTCGCGCTCGCCCATTCCCGGGTTTTGCGGGTGTGCCGGGAGCCTCAGGGTCTCAACCTGATCGGCCGGGTAATTGGTCAGCGTCACCTTCAGTGGACGCATCACACACATGGCGCGCGGGGCCCGATTGTTCAGGTCCTCCCGGATAGCATGCTCCAGCATGCCCACATCAACGGTGCCGCCCGCCTTGTTCACGCCGATCATGTCGCAAAAGGTGCGAATGGATTCAGGCGTATAACCGCGCCGGCGCATGCCGGAAATGGTGGGCATCCGCGGATCATTCCATGAGTCGACAACACCTTCGTCCACCAGACGCTTGAGCTTGCGCTTGGAAGTAATGGTGTAATTCAGGTTCAGCCGGGCAAATTCGATCTGGCGCGGATGACACGGACCGGAGATGTTATCCAGAACCCAATCATACAGCGGCCGGTGGTCTTCAAATTCCAGGGTGCACAGGGAGTGGGTAATACCCTCCATGGCGTCGGAGATCGGATGGGTGTAGTCGTACATCGGGTAGATGCACCATTTGTTGCCGGTCTGGTGATGCTCGGCGTACCGGATTCGGTAAAGGATCGGATCGCGCAGGTTAATATTCGGCGACGCCATATCAATCTTGGCACGCAGAACCAGCTCACCGTTCTGATACTTGCCGTCACGCATGTCGCGGAACAACTGCAGGCTCTCTTCAACCGGACGGTCCCGATACGGGCTGTTTCTGCCTGGCTCTTTCAGACTGCCCCGGTACTCGGCCATTTCGTCGGCCGAAAGCGCACACACGTAGGCCTTGTCCCGGGTGATCAGCTCTTCAGCGAAATCATAGAGGGCGTCGAAATAATCCGAGGCATATCGAACGTCTCCGGCCCATTCGTAGCCAAGCCATTCCACATCCTGCTTGATGGCGTCAATGTATTCCTGGTTCTCTTTTTCCGGATTGGTGTCGTCAAACCGCAGGTTGCATTCACCGGAAAAGGTTTCGGCGATACCAAAGTTCAGGCAAATCGATTTAGCATGGCCAATGTGCAGATAGCCATTGGGCTCAGGCGGGAAACGGGTAACCACCTTTCCAGTGTGTTCGCCGCTGGCGATGGCGTCTTCGATCAGGCTCTGGATAAAGTTGTGGGCTTTCTTCGACTCGGCGCTCATACAATCTCTGTTAAAGGGGAATGAATCTTAAACCGCGTATTATACTCACAAATCCTGGCCGGACTCATGCATACCGGGAAACTCTTGAGTACAATGTGGCTTTTACCGCACTCAACCTCTATGAACAGGAAACCCTGATGATTCTGCTGACAACCAACTTCGGTGACATCAAGCTGGAACTGGACCACGACAAGGCTCCGGAAACCGCCAAAAACTTTGAACAGTACGTTCGCGACGGCTTTTACGATGGCCTGATTTTTCACCGTGTGATCAGCAACTTCATGATTCAGGGGGGCGGTTTTGAGCCGGGAATGACACCGCGCAAAACCCGGGATTCAATCCAGAACGAAGCTGACAATGGCCTGAGCAACATGCAGGGGACCATTGCCATGGCCCGCACCATGGACCCTCATTCCGCCACCGCCCAGTTCTTCATCAACGTGGAAAACAACGGCTTTCTTGACCACACCGCCAAGAATGCCGAAGGCTGGGGCTACTGCGTTTTCGGCAAGGTGGTTGAAGGAATGGAAACGGTGAACGCCATTCGTGCCGTACGCACCACCATGCGCGCCGGCCATCAGGACGTTCCAGCGGATGACGTGGTCATCGAGAAAGCGGAAGTTCTGGAGGACGGAGGCGCGGCGTGACCGCGCTGTTTATTTCGGATCTTCATCTGGAAGAATCGCGCCCGGACATCACCGGGGCGTTCCTGGCCTTTCTCGATGAGAAGGCTGCCGGGGTGGAGCAACTCTACATCCTTGGCGACTTTTTCGAGGCCTGGATCGGAGACGATGAACGGACCCCGTTACAGGAACAGGTTGCCGCCGCCCTTCGGAAAGTAAACGAGAGCGGCACCGAGATCTTCCTGATGCACGGCAACCGGGATTTTCTTATCGGAAAGGATTTCTGCGATCGGGCTGGTGCGATCTTGCTGGAAGATCCCACCGTCATTGATCTCTATGGCACCCCCACCCTGCTAATGCACGGCGACAGCCTGTGCACCGCCGATGTGGAGTACCAGAAGTTCCGGGCCAACATGCGCAACCCGCAATGGCAACAGATGATACTCCAACGCCCCCTGGAAGACCGCCAGCAGATGGCCCGTCAGTTACGGGAAATCAGCATGGCCAAGAATCAGGGCAAGGAAGAGTTCATCATGGACGTATCATCCGAGGAAGTGGTCCGGGAAATGGAAGCCCATGGTGTCCAGCGGATGATCCACGGCCACACCCACCGTCCGGCAGAACATGCGCTGACGACGAACGGACATCCTGCCAAGCGGATTGTCCTGGGTGACTGGGGGGAGAACGTCTGGTGGCTTGAGGTGAAACCGGGCACCTCGCCAACCCTCAACAAACATCCGCTGTAACGCAGACAGGCCGGGCAATTGCCCGGCCTGTCTGTCTCAGTTGTGAAGAATCTGCTCAAGGAATTTCTGGGTTCTCGGCTCTCTGGGGTTGGAGAAGAATTCCTGGGGCGGCGCCTCTTCAACGATCTCGCCGCCATCCATGAAGATCACCCGGTCTGCCACCGTTTTGGCAAAGCCCATTTCGTGGGTGACACAGATCATGGTCATGCCACTTTTTGCCAACTCCACCATAACATCGAGCACTTCCTTGATCATTTCCGGGTCAAGTGCCGAGGTGGGTTCGTCGAACAGCATAATTTTCGGTTTCATGCACAGAGCCCGGGCAATCGCCACCCGCTGCTGCTGGCCACCCGACAACTGCCCCGGGTACTTGTTGGCCTGATCGGGTATCTTGACCCTCTCCAGATATTCCATGGCGCTCGCTTCAGCTTCCTTACGAGGGATCTTGCGGACCCAGATAGGCGACAGGCAACAGTTCTCCAGCACGGTCAGGTGCGGGAAAAGATTGAAATGTTGAAACACCATGCCGACTTCCCGGCGCACGGTATCAATCTGGCGCACATCATCAGTCAACTCCACATCATCCACCACTATTTTGCCCTGCTGGTGCTCTTCCAGCCGGTTAATACAGCGGATGAATGTGGATTTTCCGGAACCTGACGGGCCGCAGATTACGATGCGCTCGCCCTGCTTCACTGTCAGGTTCAGATCTTTCAGAACGTGAAAGTCCCCATACCATTTGTGCATCCCCTCGACACGAATAATATCGACTTTCGGCTCACTCCGGCTCTCCGAATTCTGCTGGCTGTCCGGTGTTCGGGTGGTTTCTGTCATTGGATTACCCATCATGATTTATGACCAGTGTCGAGTTTGCGCTCCAGCTTCTGGCTGTACCGGGAAATACCAAAACAGAACACCCAGAAACAGAAGGCAACGAAGACATACCCCTCAACGGCAACGTTCTGCCAGGCGGGGTCCGTTATGGTTGATTGGACTGTGCCAAGGATATCGAACAGGCCGATGATCAGCACCAGCGTGGTGTCCTTGAACAACGCTATGAATGTGTTAACAATTCCCGGAATGACCATCTTGAGGGCCTGCGGCAGGATGATCAGCCCGGTTTTTTTCCAATAGCCGAGTCCCAGCGCATCCGCTGCTTCGTATTGCCCCCGTGGTATGGCTTGAAGGCCACCCCGGATGACCTCCGCCATGTAGGCTGACTGCCAGAGAGTAATGCCGATCAGTGCCCGCATCAGCTTCTCGAAGTTCATGCCTTCCGGCAAAAACAGCGGCAGCATCACAGACGCCATGAACAGCACGGTAATCAACGGCACCGCGCGCCAGACCTCGATAAACACGACACAAAGGCCGCGAATAATGGGCATGTCCGAGCGCCGCCCCAGGGCCAGAAGAATGCCGATGGGCAGTGACGCGATTATCCCGATATAGGCAATAATCAGCGTCAGCGTCAGGCCACCCCATTTGGCGCTATCTACTGCCTCAAGGCCGAAACTGCCGCCCGGGATCAAGACATAACCAACCACCGGCAGGCCGGTCATGCCGAAAATACCCAGCCACTTGCGGCCCGGGAAGTTCTCGATGAACTGGGGCACGAACGACAATGCCAGCAGGGCGAACATCACATCGATACGCCACTGCAGCTCATTGGGATAAAACCCGTAGATAAAGAAATTCAGGCGCTGGTTGATAAACAGCCAGCAGGCACCGGCACCCGTACAGTCGCTCGGATCACTGCCTTTGAAATCCGCGTCAAGTAACAACCAGTTCAGTACTGGCCCCACGCTAGTCACCAACAGATAGCCCACGATCAAAGTCAGCAGGGTGTTGTACCAGCTGGAGAACAGATGCATGCGCATCCAGGCTACCGGGCCCAGCTGTTTTTTCGGTGGCTTTATTACAGACTCAGCCATTCATCGCTCCTTAATCGCTACGGCCCGATTATAGATATTCATAAACAGGGAAATGAGTAGACTGATTGTCAGATAAACGGCCATCGTGATCGCAACCACTTCAACGGCCTGGCCGGTCTGATTCAGGGTCGTCCCCATGAACACCGCCACCAGATCGGGATAACCGATCGCTGTCGCCAGGGAAGAGTTCTTCACAAGATTCAGGTACTGGCTAGTCAACGGAGGGATGATCACCCGCATGGCTTGCGGAATCACCACCAGACGAAGGGTCAGACTGTTCGGCAGGCCCAGAGCCTTGGACGCCTCCGTCTGACCCTTGCTCACCGAGAGGATGCCCGACCGGACAATCTCTGCGATAAAGCTCGCGGTATAGAGAGACAGTGCAATCCACAACGCCGCCAGTTCCGGAATAATGGTTATGCCCCCCCCGAAGTTGAATCCTTTCAGGGCCGGAACATCCCAGGTCAGTGGTTGCCCCGCCACCAGGTATGCCAGAGCCGGCAGCAGTAACAGAACGGCAACACCCACCTTGAACGTGGGAAAGATCTGCCCGGTGGCCAACTGGCGCTTTTTGGCCCAGATTCGGAGGGCCACCACCGCAATGATGGCAGCAACCAGCCCACCCCAGACCAGTCCGAAGCCATCCTGGGCCACCGGTTCCGGCAGGTACAGGCCACGGTTATTCAGGAACAGTGCATTGCCCACCTCAACACTTTGCCGGGGCGACGGCAGGTTGCTGAGCACCGCGAAGTACCAGAAGAAGATTTGCAGCAGCAGTGGAATGTTGCGGATCACCTCGATGTAAACCAGGGCGACCTTGGCCACCAGCCAGTTACTGGACAATCGCGCAACTCCCAGAATAAAGCCCAGGATCGTGGCAGCGACGACACCCATGGCGGAGACCAGCAGGGTGTTGGTGAGCCCCACCCAGAAAGTCCGGCCGTAAGACATGGTAGCGTCGTAGGGGACCAGGCTCATGATGATGCCAAAGCCAGCGGTTTCATCGAGAAAGCCGAAGCCGGTACTGATGCCCCGACTTTGCATGTTGGACAGTGTGTTATCAATCAGGGTCCAACCAGCCCAGAAGACTATAGATAGAGTGACGATCTGAAAGAAGATGGAGCGAATGCGCGGGTCATACCAGGGCTTGGGGCCCGCAGGTCTGGAATCGATGGTTTGTTTTTTCATGCATTTTCCCGAAAAGCTTCCGTGCGGTTAAACACATCACAGATTGACCGGAGGCAAGGCTCGACCGGAGCCCGCCCCCTGTCCGCTCTCAGGTATTAACGAACCGGTGGCGCATACATGATGCCGCCGTCGGTCCACAGTGCGTTGAGGCCGCGATCAAGACCCAGCGCTGTATCAGGCCCTACGTTACGGTTGTACATCTCACCATAGTTGCCGACCTGCTTCACAACCTTGTACCCGAAGTCCGCCGGCACACCCAACTTGGCGCCCATGTCGCCATCGGTTCCAAGCAGGCGCTGGATGTTCGGGTTATCCGACTTCAGCATGTCATCCACGTTATCCATTGTGACACCCAGTTCTTCGGCGTTGATCTGGGTAAACAGAACCCACTTCACAATGTTGAACCATTGATCATCACCCTGGCGCACCACGGGGCCGAGGGGCTCTTTGGAGATGGTGTTTGGCAGAATCTTGGCCGAGGACGGGTCGGCGAGTTTGGACCGAAGTGCTGCAAGCTGTGACCGATCGGATGTCAACACATCGCACCGGCCAGAGGCAAAACCCTGCACTGTCTGCTCGGAGGTATCAAAAACAATCGGTTTGAACTCCATGCCCTTGGCCCGGAAATAGTCGGCAAGATTCAGTTCGGTGGTAGTACCCGCCTGGATACACACGGTTGCACCGTCAAGCTGGGTGGCATCGTCCACACCGATGCCCTTATTAATCAGGAAGCCCTGGCCGTCATAGTAATTGACGCCGGTGAAGTTCAGACCCAGGGATGCATCGCGAGTAAGAGTCCAGGTGGTATTCCGGGACAAGATATCGATTTCGCCGGATTGCAGCGCCGTTAAGCGTTCCTTTGCGGTCAGCGGAGTGAACTGGACAGCCTTGGCGTCACCGAAGATGGCAACAGCGACGGCCCGGCAGGTATCCACATCAATGCCTGTCCAGTTGCCATTTTCATCAGGCTGTGAAAATCCGGGAAGGCCACTGGTCACACCGCACTGCAAGTGCCCTTTCTCCTTGACACTTTCGAGCGTTGTAGCCGCGCTGGCAGTTGAAGCGGTAAATGCGCCCAGAATCAGGGCGGCGCCGACGGCAATCGACTTGGCGTTATTCATTATTTTATCTCCGAAGTTCCGTTGATTATACGAGCAACGGTTCCCAGCAATTTATAAGCCAGAGAACTTAACGCGTTGATTTTTTGTGTTTATTTTCTTAAGAGCCGGTTCTGTTAACACACTTCGGCCACACCAATGTGCAAGCCGTGCCCCAGTTCGGCGCACGGGAAGACTACAGGTCAGTAGAAAGGTGTTTTCCTGAACGCTCAGTTACAAGATAGAACATAGATCAGGATCTGAACTGAATTTCAGGAATTTTCTGAGGAAAATTTCATTTCAGTAGGTTCAGAGTAGGTATCCAGCCGCTTCAGCCAGCCTGGCAGCCAGCGTTCCAACTCAATCGGGTTATCAGCGTTCTGCGCCCTTCTGGTCAGCACCCTCCTGGCGGCATCGCGAAACTGAACCAGAGCGGTGTCCCCCTGCGCACCGTCCATCGCCATCAGCACCTGCAGCAGCCCCCAACCTTCACCATTGTAGCGCTCTGATGCTGCGAGGCCCTCTCCCTTGAAGTTTACGTAATCCATGATTGCGTACACCCCGCCTGGAGTCTGACTCAGAGCCTGAAGGCGTGCAGCAATTTCATCCTTCTGTTCCTCGGGGACAGCATCGATCACCTTCGCCAACGATTTTCTGGCGCGGCGAAATATGAATTCCGCCTGAATGCCCTGCGTGCCTGCCAGAAATTCCCTGAGCTCTGCCATTTCAGGCGAATCGAGGACTGCCAGAAAGGACTGCCTGTTTGCCCACGGCGCGTCAAATGGCTCAACAGCTCTCAGCCACTCGGGGATGCTCACTTGCCGCTGCTGCATGTACTCAATCAGGGCAGGAAAACTTTCAACGAATTTTCCATCGACACCCTGCGGATACCAGATAAAGTGACCGATCCCCAGAGACGGGAAGGCTTCGCCCTCGTTCCAGTGAACCAGACACTCAAAACGGCCCGCACACTCGTTACGGAAAATCTGCTGACCGACCCAGTCCAGCTGAGCAGGGGTAAGCGCGAGGGAAATATCTCCGGCGGGTAAGGCAGAGTTCTCCGCAACGGGACCCCCGGAACCGCTGGCTGGCGCTTCTTCATCCGAATCGCAGCCGGCCAGACTCAGAAGACCGGCCAGGAAGATCACTCCGAGAAACTTAAAAGGCACTGGTTTGCTCCTGAAGAGAAGGTGGTAAGCACCGTCAACCAATAACATACTCCACCAGATTTCGGCAGGTCGTTATTCGTGGCGTAACGCATCGATCGGGTTCAGCATGGCTGCTTTGCGGGCGGGGAAGTAGCCGAAGATCACGCCAATCGCCACCGAGAAAGTAAACCCGACCGCCATAACCGCTGGCGAGACAACAAAGGGCATATCCAGCCGCCAGGTCACCAGCCAGGTTCCGCCTACGCCCAGAACCAGACCTATGATGCCGCCGAGCGTCGAGAGAGCAATGGACTCTACCAGAAACTGGGTCAGCACATCGCGGGCCTGCGCCCCGATAGCAAGGCGAATGCCGATCTCACGGGTACGCTCTGTGACCGAAACCAGCATGATATTCATGATTCCGATACCGCCGACCAGCAGGCTGACCGCCGCAATCGCACCGAGCAGAACGGTCAGGGTGTTGGTGGTGCTCTCCAGAGCCTGTGCGATATCCTGGGTGTCCCGGACATAGAAGTCATCGGCGGCGCCAATTGAAGCGCTGCGTCGCTGTCTCAGAAGGGATTCAATCTGTGCCTGGACCATGCCGGTTGTGCCATCCACCAGGGCGGACACGTAAATGGCCCCGACATCGAGCTCGCCAACCAGCCGTCTCTGTACCGCCTTGACCGGCATCAAAATGGCTTTGTCCCGGTCCTGCCCCATGGACTCACCCTTCTCTTCCAGCACACCAATCACCCGACAGGCCGTCCGCCCTACCCGAATGGTCGACCCCAATGGTTCCTGACCGAGGTACATTTCCTCGATCAGGGTCTTGCCGATAATGCATACGGCAGCGCCGGAGGACAGCTCATTGGCCTCAAACACTCGACCGTAATCCAGGTGATGGTTGCGTACGGCAAAATACTCGTTGGTGGTGCCGGTAATTGGGACGGTGTCATTGACATTACCGATGACGACGGTGGCACTGGTGTTGAGCGCGGGAGCCACCAGGATCCCGTCCACCTCGTTGCTGATGGCCTCTGCATCGGCCAATTCAAAGTTCTCCGCACTGGTTCGGACGCCTCCAGGGCCCCGCTGGGCGGAGCCCGGCATGACAAACAGCAGGTTGGAACCGATGCTGGCGATCTGTTCAGTGACGCTGCGGGTGGCTGACTGCCCCAGGTGCACCATAGCCACCACACTCGCCACCCCGATAATGATGCCGAGGGTGGTCAGGAACGAACGGAGTTTGTTACGGGCAATAGCCTGCACCGACATGCCCAGGGTGTCCAGGGCCCTCACGGGATAACCTCCGCAGGCGCGCCATCCCTGACCAGCTTGCCATCGGTGAAAAACAGGATCCGGTCGGCATACCTGGCGATCTCAGGTTCATGGGTCACCATAAGGATCGTAATTCCACGTTGTTCACGGATGGAAACCAGCTCCTTCATGATCTCCCCCGCCATCACGGTATCCAGGTTACCCGTTGGCTCATCCGCCAACAGTACCGGCGGTTCGGTTACCAGGGCCCTGGCAATCGCCACCCGTTGCTGTTGGCCTCCGGAGAGCTGCGCAGAGGTCGCATGAACCCGCTCGGCAAGGCCAACGTTCGTCAGTGCCTGCATTGCCAGCTGATGGCGCCGGGTTGGCCGCACCCCTTCATAGATCAGTGGCAGCTCGACATTTCCCAGGGCACTGACCCGGGGCAACAGGTTGAAACTCTGAAACACGAAGCCCATGAAATTGCGACGTAACAGGGCCAGCTCGTCCCGGTCCAGGCCACCGACTTCCACGCCCCGGAACCAGTATTCGCCAGAGGACGGAACATCGAGGCAGCCGAGGATATTCATGCAGGTGGACTTCCCGGAACCTGACGGTCCCATGATTGCGACGAACTCCCCGGCGCGGATAGTCAGGCTCACACCATCCAGGGCACGAACTTCCGTAGTGCCACTGCCGTATATCTTGTAGATGTCGCGCATCTCCACCACGGCTGGAGCCTGTGTCGTCTCAAGCAATCCGGAAGAACTCTGGTCATTCATGGCGTCACCGGCTTTATTCCGGTGATCACCATGTCTCCCTCCGCCAGCTCATTACCGGTCAGTTCCGTAAACCGGCCATCAGATGCACCTGTTTGTACCACCACCCGGGTCGGCTGCCCCTCACGCGTTACCCACACAGTGTTTGAAGGTCCGGATCGATTACCGCCGGCCCGGCCGCCGGGGTGACTGAACAGCCCTCCGCCACCGGCACCGGTCTCCGGTGGGCTGAAACGGAATGCCATGTTTGGCACCCGGAGAACGTCCTCGCGCCGGCCGGTTTCGATGGTCGCGGTTGCTGTCATGCCCGGTCTGAGAAGCCCCTCACTGTTATTCACGGACAGCACCGTGGTGTAGGTGACCACATTGTTCTCGACGGCAGGATACAGATGAACCTTGAGCACTTCGGCGGAAAACTCCCTTCCGGACCAGGCATCGACAGTAAAGGTCGCGCTCTGTCCCGCCTCGACCAATCCGACATCCGCCTCATCCATAGAGACATGCAGTTCCATTTCTTTCAGGTCCTCCGCCAACAGAAACAGGACCGGGGTCTGGAAGCTGGCAGCCACGGTGTTACCGGGCTCGATACTACGCTGCAGAACAACCCCGTTGATGGGCGAGCTGATTATGGCTTTTTCAAGCCGGGTCCGGGCCTGCGATACTGAAGCATCTGCCTGTCGTACTGACGCCCGCGCATAGGCCAGCTTGGCTTCCGCCCGTTTTCGGGCCGCCATAGCAGCATCCAGTTCGGCCTGGGCCGAGGTGCCCCGCTCACGCAATGCATTGACCCGTCGCTCATCGACTCTCGCTTCTTGAAGGGTAGCCTCGGCCTCCGCCACGGACGCCCGGGCCAGGGCAAGCTGGGCCTCAGCCTGTTCCAGGGCGACTTGCAGTTCATCGGTATCGAACAGAGCCAGCACCTGACCTTCGGTAACCTGGTCATTCTCATCCACCAGGACCCGGGTAATCAGGCCGGAAATCTCGGCACCTACCGAAACCTCACTTTTGGGCTCGAGGCTTCCAGTCGCCGTGGCCGTCAACACCATGTCGCCACGGTCCAGGCCATGCGTCTGCCAGCGTACCTCTTTGTCATCCGGCCACAGCCACCAGCCACAGAGCGCTATAAGTGCCAGGAATACGACCAGCCAGGTCCACCTGCTTGCCCTGCCGCGCTCGCGCCCCGCGCGGATAACATGATTGACCTCGGCAGCCATTTCCTGCCGGGATGGGTCTTTTTCCTCTTGCATCAACCTATCCCCCAAACCGGAATGACATAAGCCAGGAACTTGAGAATTTTGAGTACGCAATGTGCCGACAAAGTTCTGTATCGCAAAAACAGATAGCGCCCCGACACAGACACACTCCTGTTTGAAAGTCCCTTCATAGCGCCCCCTTCGGAGAAAGTATGTTGACGGGGAAACCCACAGCTCTCTAGAGTTTAGAGGAGTTCAGACACCCTATGGTGAAATGGAGACCTAAAAGAATGCCGAGCCTTGAGCCCGCAAAGCTGGGACTGCGCACCCGGCTATTCAAGTTGCTTTTCGAGTCCGACAGCCGCGCGGCCAAGGCTTTTGATATTGGCTTGGTCCTACTGATTTTCATCAGTGTCGGGATTGTCATGCTCGATAGCATAGACAGCTATCACCAACGCTATGGTGACCTGTTTTTCTATTCCGAATGGTGCATCACCATTCTCTTTACGATCGAGCTGGCACTGAGAATCTACAGTTTGCAGAAGCCATGGCTCTACCTGAAAAGCTTCTACGGCATCATAGATATGCTGGCGATCCTGCCAGCATGGCTAACACTGATCGTGCCCGGTTCCCAGACCCTGATTATCGTTCGGATGCTCCGGGCATTAAGGCTGTTCCGGGTGCTTGACATGATGATCCTGGAGGGTGAAAAGAGGCTCCTGCTCGATGCCATGATACGGAGCCGGCATCAGATTCTGTTGTTCCTGTTTACCGTTCTGATGGTTGTGACTATCTTTTCGTCTCTTCTTTACTTGATCGAACCCTCAGAGGCCGGATTCACCAGCATTCCGACAGCGATCTACTGGGGCATTGTCACACTGACGACGGTCGGCTACGGCGACATAACGCCGGTCACCCCATTGGGACAGTTTATATCGGTAGCCATAATGCTCACCGGTTACTCGATTATTGCACTGCCCGTGGGCATTTTCTCCGCCGAAGTGATCCGGGCTCTGCGTGAAGAACGCTACTCCCGTGAAGCCTGCCCCGGGTGCGGCAGGGATCACCATGAACAGGATGCGCGCTACTGCAAATTCTGCGGAACCTGGCTCGATGAGGACACGGTTGATCCTCGCAAGAATGCAGAAGGCCCCGCAACCTGAGGCTCCGGGGCTTCTTTGGGCTGAGTTGCGGGCCTCAGTCCATGAGGTGCTCGGACAATGCTGACCTGATCTCGTCAGGAATAGGCAGGGCTTTCTCTGTCTTGTAATCGAAATGAATCAGTACGGCCACGCCACGGGCAATCTGTTTGCCGTTCTGCCAGGCCTCCTGAACCACGTGGAAGGAGCTGTTGCCGATTTTGCCAATCCCGGTGCGAATCTCCACCGGCATGTGCCAGTAACTCTGGGCCATCAGGTCAATCTCCAGCCGAGCGATGATCAGCGGCCAGGTTTCGGCTTCCAGGGTAGGATGAAAAATCTGGAAAACCGGCGTTCTGGCCTGCTCAAACCAGACTGGCAAGGTGGTGTTGCTGATGTGCCCCAGAGCATCGGTATCGCTGAAACGTGGTTCCAGTTCAAGATGAAACATTGTGACTTCCCTTTTTCCAAAACCACGTACTATACACCGATGAAAGAGCGAGGCCCCAGCTCCAGAACTATGGCACGATGCGCAATACCCGGCCTTCGGGGCTGTCCGTCAGCAGATACACCGCACCTTCCGGCCCGGTGACCACATCGCGAATTCGTTCGCCCAGTTCTTTGAACAATGTTTCTGAATCCTTTGCCCGCAACCCCTCCAGCTGAACCCTGTGCACACTTCTGTCCGCAAGAGCCCCAACCAGAAGACTTCCACGCCACGCCGGAAACAGATCAGCCCAATAGCGTGTCATTCCGGATGGTGCGATAGAAGGCGTCCAGTGTACCAAGGGCTGCTCCATGCCTTTAAGCTCCGTAAATGGAGTAACCATCGCACCGGTATAGTCAATGCCATGGGTAATCACCGGCCAGCCATAGTTATTTCCGGGCTCGATCAGGTTGATTTCATCACCGCCCCGGGGGCCGTGCTCATGCGCAATCAGCCTGCCCTCAACAGAGTCATACAGAAGACCCTGTACATTGCGATGACCGTAACTGTAGATTTCCGGCAATGCCCCTTCGCGGCCGACGAAGGGATTATCATCCGGGGCGGTACCGTCAGGATTCAGCCGGACAATCTTACCCAGATGACTGGACAGGTTCTGGGCCTGCTCGCGGAAATCAAACCCGTCACCCAAAGCAACCACCAGAGTGCCGTCCGGAAGCCAGGCCATCCGACCACCGTAATGTGCGTTCCCGTATTTAGCTGGGGTGGCCCGGAAAATCTCGGTGACATCCGCCAGTGCTTCCCCGTCAAACCTGCCCTTCGCAACACACAGGTGATTAGCGGGTTCCGTATCACAGGCATAGCTCAGGAAAATCATCCGGTCCCCGGAAAAATCCGGGGACAGCACGACCTCGAAGAGCCCGGCCTGACCATCGTTGAACACAGCGGGCACTCCCGCTATCGGGGCCTCCAGCAACTGACCGTCGTCAGAGATTCTCCTGAGCCGACCTGCCCTTTCCGTGACCAGAGCACCACCCGCCGGCAGAAAAGCCAGGGACCAGGGATGCTCGAGCCCGGAAGCCACCGTTTCAACGGTATAATTCTCCTCCGACTGGGCCTTGGCGGGATCGGAGGGCCATGCCACCCCGACTACCAGACAACACAACACCATCGATGTCGTCGAATGACTACCCGCTGAGGGTGGCCTGTATGCCGATAGCCGGGCAAAGAGCCCGCCTGCCAAAGCAGCCGTAGCAAGCATGGCAGCCAGTCCGGCGTGGGAACGGGTTGCCGCGATCAACGTCGGCATTGGTGCCAGGGCATTGGCCGTCGCCAAGGCAACCCACAGCCCGGCTGCCGCAGCGAGTGCGAACACCGGTCCACGAAATCGCGGCCCGATAACCCTCGATACTCCGGCGGCCATAGCCTGTGAAAGCAGGAAAGCCGCCCCGAAAAGAATTGCGTAGACCGGGCCGAAATTGAGCAGGTCATGGACCGTTGCAGACAGGCGAGTGCCAATATCGATCGTTACCCCCAGTTCCTGAAGGGCAAGCATGTTCAGTTGGGTCTGAACTACTGAACCCAGGATCACTCCGACCACCAGGGCAGCCAGAAAGCCCAGTAAAATTCGTCCTGTTCCCTGCCTGCCTTTCATTGGAAGTCTCTCCGGAAGCTTTTCCCGTTTGTACAATTGGTCGTACTGGCATAAAAAAACCGGAGCATCACACTCCGGTTTCATTAGGGACCACGCAGGAGCGCTCTTTACTGCTCCACAAACGCCCGCTCGATAACGTAATGCCCCATATCGCCACCCCGGGCTTCCTTGAAGCCCATGTTATTAAGGATAGCGCAGGTATCCTTGAGCATGCTCGGGCTGCCGCAGATCATGAACCGGTCGTTTTCCGGATCGAAATCCGGCAGGCCCAGGTCACGGGTGATCTTTCCGGTTTCCATGGCATCCGTCAGGCGGCCCCGGTTTCGGAACGCCTCACGGGTCACAGTCGGATAATAGACGAGCTTGCCTTCGACCATTTCACCGAAAAACTCATTTTCCGGCAACTCTTCGATTTCCTTCTGGTAGGCAAGTTCTGACACATAGCGTACGCCGTGGGTCAGGATCACCTTGTCAAATGCCTCATAGACTTCCGGATCCTTGATGATGCTCATGAATGGTGCGAGCCCGGTGCCGGTGCTGATCAGCCAGAGATTCTTGCCCGGCAGCAGGTTATCCAGAATCAGGGTGCCGGTAGGTTTGCGGCTCACCAGAATTTCGTCTCCCACCTGGATCTTCTGAAGGCGGGAAGTAAGTGGACCGTCCTTTACCTTGATCGAGAAAAACTCCAGCTCTTCCTCATAATTGGCACTGGCAATACTGTAGGCACGCATCAAAGGCTTGCCGTCGGTTTCCAGACCAATCATGACAAAATGACCGTTTTTGAAACGAAACCCCGGGTCCCGGCTTGTAGTGAAGCTGAACAGGGTATCGTTCCAGTGATGGACGCTGGTAACTTTCTCTTTGATCAGGTTGCTCATGTAAACCTCTTGCCTGTTCGTTACGCTTTTTACGGCGAATGATTCAAGTTTGGATTGCGATAAGTGTAACCCGGCACTAACCTATCGGGAAAATGGGATATTCACATAACCTTATTCGACCCAGTCGATTTATAGCGGATTATTATGAAATACAGTTTCCGGCAACTGGAAGTCTTTCTGGCCGCGGCCCATTTCCAGAACATTACCCGTGCTGCGGAATCGCTCGCCATGTCACAATCCGCCGCCAGCAGTGCGCTAAAGGAGCTGGAAAACCAGTTTGATATCCAGCTGTTTGACCGCGTGGGCAAACGCCTTCAACTGAATGAACTTGGTCGACTCTACCGGCCAAAGGTTGAGGCCGTCCTCGCCCAGGCAAATGAGCTGGAGCAGGCGTTCAGCAAACACACGGAAGTGGGTGCCTTGAAAGTCGGCGCTACGCTCACTATTGGTAACTATCTGGCCGTAGGTGTCATGGCCCAATACATGAATACCCCTACCCGCCCACGAGTCGCCCTGGAAGTTGCCAACACGAGCACAATCGCCAGAAGGGTCAAGGATTTTGAACTGGATATCGGGCTGATTGAGGGGGAACTGCAGTCGTCGGAACTGGATGTCATTCCATGGCGGGGCGATGAACTGGTGGTTTTCTGCTCGCCCAGCCACCCTCTGGCCAGCAAACCCTCGCTGAGCGATGACGACCTTCGGGACGCCACCTGGATCATGCGGGAACAGGGTTCCGGCACACGGCAGAGTTTTGAACGAGGGATGCACGGCCTGTTGGCGGATCTGAATGTGCTTCTGGAACTGGAACATACGGAAGCCATCAAGCGCGCGGTCGAAGCGGACCTTGGCATTGGCTGTCTGTCCGACGTTGTTCTGGCCGATGCCTTCAAACGTGGAAGTCTGGTTCCCCTGGCTGTGCCGGAGCACCGCCGTTTTGACCGGCAGTTCTACTTCATCCTGCACAAGCAGAAATACCGCAGTGCCGGGATTGACGCCTGGATAGAACTTTGTCGGAAGCTTCGATAAAAAGCGTGAACTTGGGGTCAGATGAAGGCGTTCATCTGACCCCGGTTTCAGCTTACCGGACCGCTGTGAAACCGGAACTCGGTGTCCGGCTCCTCAATCAGTGCCTTTTCCAGCGCCAGAAACTCGGCGACGCGCTCGTCTACTGGGCCGGCGGCCGCCTGCTCAGCAAGCTTGAGATAGTCTTGATAGTGCCGCGCCTCGGATTTCAGGAGGCTGGTATAGAAATCCGCCAGCTTTTCATCCAAGGAAGGCGCCAGTGCCGCAAACCGTTCGCAAGAACGAGCTTCGATAATAGCCCCGACGATAAGAACATCCACCAGCCGGCCGGGATCTTCTGAGCGGACTTCCTGTCTCAGTCCTGCCGCGTAGCGGGACGGAGTCAGGTGGCAGTATTCCACACTCCGTTTGTTCATGATCGCCAGCACCTGCTCGAAATGCCGGAGCTCCTCCCGGGCAAGCCGTGACATCTTGTTCAGCAACTCGTTGTTGTCGACATACCGATACATCAGGCTGAGTGCGGTGGATGCGGCCTTCTTCTCACAGTGGGCGTGGTCGATCAGCATCAGCTCCTGGTTCGCCAGGGCATTGTCGATCCATTGTTGCGGAGTCCGGCACGGCAGAAAGTCATGAATCTCTTGCAGGGCGTCGGTCATATCATCATTACGCTGGTTAATTGGCGGCAGGAGTATAGCGCACTTAACAGATCTCTCCGACCTCTGTCCAACTTAACTTTATAAGGGGTTTCCTATAGAATGCAGCGCCAGATCAAGGAGTCTCTGAATAAATCCTGAAACCCCATCGGTGATTTGAGGCCTTATTCAGAGGCTCCTGCGGCCTTTTCGCCACAAAACTCCCGCCGGGCACCACGCCCACAGCGCGGAACATTCCAACTGATGAGGGTCCATATCGTGTTAGAAGCCTATCGTGAACACGTTGCTGAACGTGAAGCCCTGGGCATTCCGCCCAAGCCCCTGAACCCCGAGCAGACTGCTGGTCTGATCGAGCTGCTGAAGAACCCGCCGGCCGGTGAAGAAGCAACCCTGGTTGACCTGCTGGAAAACCGCGTTCCGCCGGGCGTGGACGAAGCCGCTTATGTAAAAGCTGCGTTCCTGACCGCAATCGTTAAAGGCGAAGCCACTTCTCCGCTGATCGACAAAAAGAAGGCTGTCCAGCTGCTGGGCATGATGCAGGGTGGCTACAACATCGCCACTCTGGTTGATCTTCTGGACGACAGCGAACTGGCCGAGCTGGCCGGCAAAGAACTAAAGCACACGCTGCTGATGTTTGACGCGTTCAACGACGTTAAAGAAAAGATGGACGCTGGCAACGCCGTCGCCAAGTCCGTGGTTGAATCCTGGGCCAATGCCGAGTGGTTCACCAACAGGAAAAAGGTTCCCGAAAGTACCAAGATGGTGGTTTTCAAGGTTACCGGCGAAACCAACACCGACGACCTGTCTCCGGCTCCGGATGCCTGGTCCCGGCCGGATATCCCGCTGCATGCCCGCGCTGCCTATAAAATGGAACGCGACGGCCTGAAGCCGGAAGAGCCCGGCGTCACTGGTCCCATGGGCCAGATCGACGAAATCAAAGCCAAGGGCCTGCCAGTTGCCTTTGTGGGTGACGTTGTCGGTACCGGTTCTTCACGGAAGTCTGCCACCAACTCCGTTCTGTGGTTCTTCGGTGACGACATCCCTGGCGTGCCGAACAAGCGTGCCGGCGGTGTCTGTATCGGTAACAAGGTCGCCCCGATTTTCTTCAACACCATGGAAGACGCTGGCGCTCTGGTATTCGAGGCCCCGGTTGACGACATGAACATGGGCGACGTCATTGAGATCCGCCCGTACGAAGGCAAGATCCTGAACGAAGCCGGCGAAACCATCTCCGAGTTCAAGTTCAAGTCTGATGTGATCCTGGACGAAGTTCAGGCCGGCGGCCGTATCCCGCTGATCATCGGTCGTGGCCTGACCGCCAAGGCCCGTACAGCGCTGAGCATGGGTGCCACCGACCTGTTCCGTCTGCCGAACGACCCGGAAGCCGGCACCAAGGGCTTCACCCTCGGCCAGAAGATGGTCGGCAAGGCCTGTGGCCTGGACGAAGGCAAGGGCGTTCGCCCGGGTACCTACTGCGAGCCTCACATGACCACCGTCGGCTCCCAGGACACCACCGGTCCGATGACCCGTGACGAACTGAAAGATCTGGCATGTCTGGGCTTCCAGGCCGACCTGGTGATGCAGTCCTTCTGTCACACCGCAGCCTACCCGAAGCCGGTAGACGTTGAAATGCAGCACACCATGCCGGACTTCATTCGCAACCGTGGCGGTGTTTCCCTGCGCCCGGGCGACGGCATCATCCACTCCTGGCTGAACCGCATGCTGCTGCCGGACACTGTTGGAACTGGCGGTGATTCCCATACCCGTTTCCCGATGGGCATTTCGTTCCCGGCCGGTTCCGGCCTGGTTGCATTTGCCGCGGCGACCGGTGTTATGCCGCTGGACATGCCGGAATCTGTACTGGTCCGCTTCAAGGGCGAAATGCAGCCGGGTATCACCCTGCGTGATCTGGTGCACGCCATCCCGCTGTACGGCATCAAGCAAGGCCTTCTGACCGTTGAGAAGAAAGGCAAGATCAACGAATTCTCCGGCCGTATCCTGGAGATCGAAGGACTTGAGCAGCTGACCGTTGAGCAGGCGTTCGAACTGTCTGACGCTTCCGCCGAGCGCTCTGCAGCCGGTTGTACCATCAACCTGTCTGAAGAGTCTGTAGCCGAGTACCTGCGCTCCAACATCACCATGTTGCGCTGGATGATTGCCGAAGGCTACGGCGATCCGCGTACTCTGGAGCGTCGCGCCCAGCAGATGGAAGAGTGGATTGCCGATCCGAAGCTGATGCGTGCCGACAAGGACGCGGAATATGCCCACGTGGTGGAAATCGATCTCGCCGAGATCAAAGAACCGATCGTGTGCTGCCCGAACGATCCGGACGATGCCCGCACCCTGTCCGAAGTGGCTGGTGACAAGGTAGACGAAGTCTTCATCGGTTCCTGCATGACCAACATCGGTCACTTCCGTGCCGCTGGCAAGCTGCTGGCACAGAACAAGGAGCCCCTGAAGACCCGTCTGTGGATGTCACCGCCCACCAAGATGGACCAGGCCCAGCTGATGGAAGAAGGTTACTTCAACATCTACGGCACCGCCGGTGTTCGCACCGAAATGCCAGGCTGCTCCCTGTGCATGGGCAACCAGGCACGTGTGGCGGCCAAGAGCACGGTGCTGTCCACCTCCACCCGTAACTTCCCGAACCGACTGGGTGATGGTGCCAACGTGTACCTGACCTCAGCGGAACTGGCAGCGGTTGGCGCGGTGCTTGGCAAACTCCCCTCCGCCGAGGAGTACATGGAGTACGCCAAGGACCTGAACAGCATGTCGAAAGAGATCTACAAGTACCTCAACTTCGACCAGATGGAGAACTACACCAAGAAGGCCGCCGAGGCGAACGTTGCCTAAGCACTGACTTTTTTCGGTTCAGCTCCACGAAAAACGCCAGCCTCCGGGCTGGCGTTTTTTTGTCGGCTCTCGTGGCATTACCAACGGCCAGCGTCACCCCCCCATCAGCGGCACGATCAGCACCGGACGCTTGGAGTGGGTCAGCGTCTTGGTCGCGGTAGAGCCGATCAGTGCCTGCCCTAGCGCGCTGTGTTTGCGGGTTCCCATAACGATCACATCGGCATTCATCTCGTCGCCGACTTCTAGGATTTTACGCCAGGGTGTGCCTACCTCGATGCGCGCCTCAATGTTCTTCAGGCCCAACACTTCGTGCTCTTCCAGCTCTTCCTCGCAGAAGCGCTCTATCCGCTCGCGAATCTTGACGCTCAGCGCTTCAACGCCTTTATGCAGCATGTCGTCGAGCTCTTTTTCCTCCATCATGTTACTCAGCAAACTGCGTGCGGTACCCGACAGGGACTCAATCACGTGCAGATAAGTGATCTGAGCGCCGGAGTAGTGACCACACAGGCTGACCGCTGCACGGAATGCCGGACGTGAACCTTGATCAAGATCGGAGACATATAAAATCTTTTTAACATCATGAAACATTGTTCTTCTCCTCTATCCACCCGGGGCAGGCAAGGCTGTACTGCTTAGCCGTACAGCAGCTCCGGCAAAAACAGTGCAATCTGAGCAATAAACACAATCAGCGCCAAACGCACAATATCGGCACACCAGAATGGTGTAACACCCTTGAAGATAGTGCCCGTTTTGACATCTCTCAATACTGCACTGAGCACAAAGACGTTCATACCCACGGGTGGCGTGATCAGACTGATCTCAGTCACGACAACGACAACTATGCCGAACCACACCAGATCGAAGCCCATACTCTCTACAAGTGGATAGAATACCGGCACTGTCAACAGGATCATCGACAGACTTTCAAACACCATCCCAAGCACAATGTAGATACCCAAAATTGCCAGAATCACGACAATCGGGGCCACATCCAGCGCAGTCACGAACTCCAGCAACATACCCGGCAGCCCGGCCCGGTTAATAAAGTCCGAGAAAATCAGCGCTCCAATCACCACGGCAAACAGCATCGCAGAAGTACGCGCTGTATCCGCCAGTGTTTCGAAGAGTGTGGACCAAGTAAGGCTGCGCCGGGCGAGGGCAATCAGAAAAGCGCCACCGGCACCAATGCCCGCAGCTTCCGTCGGCGTGAAGACACCCAGATAGATACCGCCCATGACGACGGTGAACAACAGCAATACACCCCAAACGCCTTTCAGCGCGCGCAAACGTTCCGGCCATTCGGCTTTCTCACCCGCGGGGCCGGCGCTGGGATCACGCCAAACCACATAACGCACCGCGACCATATACATTAGCATGCCGAGGATGCCCGGAATGAAACCGGCGGCGAACAGTTCACGGATAGAGGACTCGGTCAGCAGACCGTAAATTATCAGAATAACGCTCGGCGGTATCAGGATACCCAGAGTTCCGCCAGCAGCGATAGAGGCGGTGGCCAAAGAATCGGCATAACCGTATTTGCGCATCGGTGGCATGGCCACCTTGCCCATGGTTGCGGAGGTTGCCAGACTGGAGCCACAGATCGCCGAGAAACCACCACAGGCTACGACCGTTGCCATGGACAATCCGCCCTTGCGATGGCCGAGAAAAGCATTGGAAACATGGTAAAGCTCCTGGGCCAGGCCCGAACGGGTCACCAGGTTACCCATCAGCACGAACAACGGAATTACCGACAGGCCATAATTCTGGACCGTATCAATCACCCGGTTCGACGCCATCGACAGGGCGCCCCGCCAGCGGAAATCCATGAAGTTGTTCAGGTCCAGCCCCATCAGAAAAGCGAAGCCAAAGAAACCGACCAGACCCATGGCAAAGGCAATCGGCACCCTCAGAACCAAGATCATGAAAAGGAGAACGGCAAAGCCGGTCAGCACGACGGTCATAGAATTTTCCGTAACTGATTGGTTTATTTTTCAGGAGTGAACAGGGTGCGATAAACGCCGAGCGTTATCATGGCGGCGGCGGTCAGCCAACTCATTATGGCGATGTACTGGACGATATAACCACTGGGCATGCCGAGAAATTCCGTCACAACACCACGCCGGATCGATCTCTCGCCAAGCTCAAAGATCCGTACCCCAAGGAAATACATCGAAGAGGAAATAATCAGGGCCGAAACCAGTCCGAGAACCTTCAACACCTTTTGTCCCAGCACATTATCAAGCAGATCCACCACGATATGCCCACCCCGATAAGTGATAACCGGCATCGCCGCGAATACCATCAGGGCAAGGCCGAGCCGGGTGAGCTCAGTGGCCCCGGGAACGGGGCTGTTGAAGAGATAGCGACCGGCCACGTCCAGGCAGGTAGTCAACATAAGCAGGAAGAGAACTGACGCTGCTACAGCCTCCAGAAGAAAGACCAGCCACTTGGCTGGCCCCTTCTCGCCATAATGCCTGTTAACCCATGTAGCGAGAGACATGTGGTTACTCCTGGTGCTCACTCTCATACTCTCGGGCAATGGTCCGCAGCTCTTTGAGTGCCTGTCGGGCCTTCGGAGCACGATCAGACACACTCTGGATCCACTGTTCGTCCATGCCCTGAATCAGCTTCTGGAAGTCCTGCGCCATCTTATCCCCTTCCTTAACCCGGATGATGTTGACGCCGGCTTCCTGCGCGGCCTTCAGGCCCGCGTCATCAATGCCATCCCAGGCGCGTCCCGCCAGGGCGGAGAGTTTTTCACCCGAGACGTTCATGATCGCCTCGCGATCCTTGGGGTCCAGTTTTTCCAGGAAGTATGGGCTGATGAACATGGAAAAACTGCCGAGATACATGCCTCCGGGGAGCATGGTGACGTTGGGCGCCACTTCCTTCAGACGCAGCGTTTTCTGCTCACCCATGGGGAGGAAGGCACCATCAATCACCCCCTGCTGCATCATTTCATAGACTTTTGGGGCAGGCGCTGAAACCGCAGTCACGTCCATTCGCTTGCCAAGCTCGGTCTGGACGCCACCACCAATACGAATCTTCTTGCCCTTTATCTGGTCGAAGGAGGTAATTGGCTCAATGGAATGGATATAGCCCGGACCATGGGTAAACATGCCCAGGAGGGTCAGGCCTTCAAACTCGCCGGTGTCCATGAAATATTCATTATACACCCGCCAGAGTGCCACAG
Organism: Marinobacter guineae; assembly: GCF_002744735.1. Lineage (GTDB taxonomy): Bacteria > Pseudomonadota > Gammaproteobacteria > Pseudomonadales > Oleiphilaceae > Marinobacter > Marinobacter guineae. The sequence goes on from NZ_KZ319339.1 coordinate 667,886, forward strand.
ACGCTGCCTCGGCCCCCACACCCAGGCCCGGCAGCTCCACAATCTGAGGCAATTGGAAACGGCCCGGAACGTAACCGTGGTAACTGAATCCCGCGTCGACGACACCGTCCTCTACCAGTGTAAACATGGTTTTCGGGTGGCCCAGATCGCTTTCGATTTCAACCTTAACCCGTCCTTCCGTTGCCTCTTCGACCCATTTGGCCCAAGTCGGCCAGACCACGGCATTCTGTGGGTTGGTCGGCGGCAGCCAGGTCCCAACGTGTAAGGTCGTGGCGGCGAAAGCGCTGCCGGATATTGCCAACCCCAATGAAAGGATGGCGGCTTTGGTAAAGTGCTTTGTTTTTGTCATAACGGCCTATCTCCTGATTGTTTTGTAGTTATTACTTGCGTTGCCGCGGCCTGGGAAAACCCGCGGATTTTTCTGGCGCTGCCACTACACATTTGCAGCGCCTACCCCGTATCACACTCCCGTCAGTTATTTTTGAACAGTGGATGAATGTTGTTCTTGTTGAATTTGAGAACAGGGTCCAGCTCCGTCATCTCGAATGAAATCTGGCAATAGCTGGCATCAGTGACTGGCTTCATCCAGTCGCAGAGAATGTCGAAAACCCTCTCGGCGACTTCCTTTTTCAGCGCCATGTCCCGGCCATGGCCTATCTTCAGAGTCAGGTTGAGGAAGGAGAAATCTTCTCTACCATCCGCGACCCGGAAATCGTCACAACGGATAGCGCGACTACGAACGCCACCAATGGGGAAAGCCCCGGTGGAGACCATGTATTCGTGTAAACGTGAGAACAGCGACTGGAATTCCAGTCGGTCGTGGAGATTACCTGAATACTCGACGATGAAATGAGGCATAGGATGAGTCCCGGATATTAGGTTCATCGTTGTTATTGGACGTTCCCGGCAACGTTTGCGACACCGGAACTACCCAGAATCTAATTAACATATTAAGTTTTGTCAACTCGCTCCCGGAAATGAAATTCGTCGGGGGAATGAGCATTCAACAGTCCAAATCGGACCCTTGACTTACTTAATATGTTAACTAAAATAACAGGATTATCGACAGGGCCCAGCGCTCGTTCCGGACTTGAGCGACTGCAGCCCGCGACAGACCACCGCCGGTCATCCACCCGACAACAAAAAGGTGCATTGCAAGCATGTTGACGAAAGATCAGATCGAAACGGCTGCCGACCGCCTGTACGAGGCCGAGACCAGCCGCAAACAGATCCCGGCCCTGACACTCGACCACCCGGATATGACCATGGAGGATGCCTATGCCATCCAGAAGGCTTGGGTGGATCGCAAGGTGGCCGAAGGCCGCGGAGTAATCGGCTACAAGATTGGCCTGACCTCCCGTGCCATGCAGATGTCGTCGAATATCGATGAACCGGACTATGGCGTACTCCTTGATGACATGCTGCTCGAGGATGGCGCCACCATCAAGGCATCAGACTTTCTAGATCCTCGCATAGAGGTCGAACTGGCCTTTGTTCTGAAAAAGCCACTGTTCGGCGATAACGTCACGATTTTCGATGTGATCAACGCAACCGACTACATCATCCCGTCACTCGAGCTGATCGCGGCCCGCTGCCTGCGTACCGATCCCGAAACCGGCTACACACGCAAAGTCTACGACACCATCTCCGACAATGCCGCCAACGCTGGCATCGTTATGGGGGGCCGCCCCATCAAGCCAATGGACATTGACCTGCGCTGGGCCGGCTGCATGCTGTACCTTAACGGCCAGATCGAAGAAACCGGGCTCGCTGGCGGCGTTCTGGGCAATCCGCTCAAGGGCATCACGTGGGTTTGCAAGCGCTTTGCGCCGCACGGCGTTGGCCTCGAACCGGGTCAGGTCATTCTGTCCGGCTCCTTCACCCGGCCGGTGCCGGTCAAGGCGGGCGATACCGTACATGCCGATTTCGGTTCTCTGGGTGGCGTGACCCTGAACTTCGATTAAACAGACCGCACCGAGGACACGAGCATGGAACTGCCCAAGAACCGTTTCAAGCAGGGGTTGGCCGCAGGTGAAACCCAATATGGGCTCTGGCTGGGGCTGCCGGATAACAGCGCAGCCGAAATTGCCGCAGTAGCCGGCTTTGATTGGCTACTCATCGACGGCGAACATGCCCCGTTCGACCTGCGCACGATCCTGTCTCACCTGCAGGCAATCGCCCCCTACGATGTTGCCCCGATCGTGCGTTGTGTCGAGGGCAATACGGCACTCATCAAACAGCTGCTGGATATCGGAGTACAGACGCTGCTGGTCCCCATGGTAGAGGACGCGGAACAGGCGAAGCGGCTGGTGCAGGCGGTTCGCTACCCACCGGATGGCATTCGCGGTCTTGGCACCTCGCTGGCTCGAGCGGCGCGCTGGAATCAGGTGCCTGGCTACGTGAAGAAGGCCAATGACGAGATCTGCCTGATTGTCCAGGTGGAAACCGCCAGCGCCATGGACAACCTCGATGAGATCCTGGCGGTTGAGGGCGTGGACGGGGTTTTCATCGGGCCGTCCGATCTTTCCGCATCCATGGGCTATGTTGGCGACGCCGGCAACCCGGTGGTCATTGATACCATCAACAAGGGCCTCAAGACGATACGTGCTGCCGGTAAATATGCCGGCCTGCTCTGTCTCGACCCATCCCTGGCGGAAAGCTACACCCAACAAGGCGCAGATTTCGTTGGCGTTGGCGTCGATACCATGATTCTGGCCACCGAAACCCGCAAGCTGGCGCAACGCTTCAAACAGGGTGCGCCAGTTAAAGACGACAAACCTCAGGCCGGCTATTGATCAACGACGGCCGTAACAGGAAAAGGTTACTCATGACAGCAAACACCCTGGTCAGCAGCAAACTGGTCTGCGTCGCACTGAATGACAAGTCGCAGCTGGCGGCTCTGGAGGGCACCTTCAATGAAGCGCCCTACAAGAAACCGCCGACCCAGCCGGTGCTGTATTACAAGCCGCGCAATACCTGGAATGTTGATGGCGCCGAGGTGGAATGGGCAAAAGATTTTGACGGCAACGACGCCCCAGCCATGGCCGTTGGCGCCAGCCTGGGCGTGGTCATTGGACAAGAAACCTGCCGCGTCAGCCAGGCAGAAGCACTCGAATATGTCCGTGGCTACACCATCGTCTGCGATTTTTCCCTGCCGGAGGAAAGCTACTTCCGCCCCGACATCAAAGGCAAATGTCTGGACACTTCCGCGCCGGTCGGCCCGGAGATCGTCCCGGCCGACACCATCGACAATCCGGATGCCCTCACAGTCACCGTTTTCGTCAACGGCGAACGGAAAAACGTGTTCCCTTTGGCGAACATGCAACGCAGCGTTGCCGAGCTGATCAGCAAGATTTCCTGGATTATGACTCTGCAACCGGGAGAGGTCATCGCCGTCGGCTTTGCCGGTGAGCGTGTTCCGGTCGCCAAGGGAGACAGGGTAGAAGCAACCATCGAGGGTGTCGGCACCCTGACCAACACACTGGGAGGTGCCTGAGCCATGAGGCATGCACGCATCATTTTTGAGGGCCGCGAGCTCGATATCGACATTGACGCCAGCGATCGCATTACTACCACCGACGGCCAGGAGCTGAACGTGGCTCTGGATTCTGCCGACATCACCTGGCTGCCGCCGGTAAAGGAACCGGGGACCATCTTCGCGCTGGGCCTGAACTACGCCGATCACGCCACCGAGCTGGCGTTCGAGCCGCCCAAGGAACCACTGGTATTCATCAAGCACGCCAATACCCTGACCGGGCACAAACAGGTCAGCTACCGTCCCGACAACATTGAGTTCCAGCATTACGAATGTGAGCTGGTGGCGGTGATCGGCAAAAGAGGCAAGAACATCAAGCGTGAAGATGCGATGGACTATGTAGCTGGCTATACCGTGTGCAACGACTTCGCAATCCGAGACTATCTGGAGAACTACTACCGCCCGAACCTGCGGGTAAAGAGCCGGGACTCCCTGTTACCGATGGGGCCGTGGATTGTCGACCGCGATGACGTCGCAGACGTCAACAACCTGCGCCTGACTACCGAAGTCAACGGCAAGATCACTCAGGACGGCTCAACGAGGGACATGATCTTCGACATTCCCTTTCTGGTGGAATACCTGAGCAAGATCATGACCCTGAACCCGGGTGACATGATCGCCACCGGCACCCCGCACGGTATGGTCGACATGCAGCCCGGAGACACCGTGGTCTGCACCATCGAAGATATCTGCTCGCTCGAGACACGCATCGTCTCCGAGAAAGAGTACTACGGCGACAAATACTGAGCCTTCAGGAGAACCATTATGAGCGATACGCAAGCGACCAACCTGGAACGTGCCCAGCGCTACCTGGAGCGCTTCAGGAACAACACTACCGGTCACTATATCAACGGTGAGTTCACTCTGGGCAATGGCGGCAATGAGTACGATAACATCACGCCGACCGACAACAGCCCCATCGGCAAGATCATGGCCGGCTCAACCGACGACATGAATGCCGCCTGCAAGGCTGCCGAGGATGCGTTTGAAGCCTGGGCTGCCACACCGGGCGCCGAACGCAAGCGGCTCCTGAACAAATTCGCCGACCGACTTGTAGAGCGTGCCGACGAAATCGCCCTGGTCGAATCCATGGACTGCGGCCAGGCGATCCGTTTCATGAAAAAGGCAGCCGAACGCGGTGCTGCCAACTTCCGATTCTTCGCTGACAAGGCGCCGGAAGCCCAGGACGGCCTCGCCCTCCAGCAGCAGGAACACACTAACTTTACCGTACGCAACGCGATTGGCCCGGTGGGCATCATCACGCCCTGGAACACACCGTTCATGCTGTCTACCTGGAAGATCGCTCCGGCCCTGGCGGCAGGCTGTACCGTTGTCCACAAGCCGGCCGAGTTGACGCCCCTGAGTGCCTACATCCTGGCAGAGATCGCCGATGAAATTCTGCCGAAGGGAGTCTGGAACATGGTCAACGGCTTCGGCGAGAGCGTTGGCAAGCGAATGACCGAACACCCGGCAATCAAGGCCGTGGCCCTGGTAGGAGAGTCCGCCACTGGCTCCCATGTTATGCGTCAGGGTGCCGACACCCTCAAGCGCATGCATTTCGAACTGGGAGGAAAGAACCCGGTCATCGTGTTTGACGACGCCCACTTCGATCGAGCGCTGGACGCAGTTGTGTTCATGATCTATAGCCTCAACGGCCAGCGCTGTACCTCGTCCAGCCGTTTGCTGATCCAGAGTGGCATTCGTGACAAGTTCATGGCCGCACTGGAGCAGCGGGTTCGCAACCTGAAGGTCGGTCACCCGCTGGACCCGAACACCGAAGTCGGCCCACTGGTACACAAAGAACACTACGACAAAGTCCTGAGCTATTTCGATATCGCTAGAGAAGATGGCGCCAACATCGCCGTCGGCGGCAAGCGCATCACCGAGGCGAACGGCGATCTGGACCCGGCCGGCAACTACCTGGAGCCGACTCTGTTCACCGACGCAAACAGCAGGATGCGCATCGCGCAGGAAGAGATTTTTGGACCGGTACTGACCACGATTACCTTTGATACCGAAGAAGAAGCTATCGCGATCGCCAACGATACGGAATACGGTCTGTCCGGCTACATCTGGACCGAAAACACCGGTCGGGCCATGCGCATGGCCCGACACGTCGAAGCTGGCATGCTTTGGGTGAACTCCGAGAACAACCGCAACCTGCCGTCTCCGTTCGGGGGCACCAAGATGTCCGGTATCGGCCGTGACGGCGGCGACTGGAGCTTCGACTTCTACATGGAAACCAAGAACGTCTGCATCGCGCACGGCACTCACCATGTGCCGCAGCTTGGCAAGGGCTGAGTGCGGAGCCCTGGCCAAACCAACAGAACCCCGTGTCGATGCACGGGGCTCTGGTTCCGTAAAGCTTTTGCTATATTCGCCCCATGAGCGACGCCAATGATACCGAATGGATTCCCAACATCATCCTGGGACAGGACTACGACAGGCGCTATCTTGATGCGCCTATTCATTATGATGTGCTGGAAAACCTGGCCGCTTTCTATGGCCGCGACATGCCGGTGCACCGCCACGCCCAATATGTTCAGATCCACTATGTCGATCATGGCACGATCGATTTTCTTATTGACCACAAAGTCTATGAAGTCATTGGGCCCAGCTGTTTCTTTACGCCGGCGTCCACTCCCCATTCGTTCCGCACCGATCCCGGCGCCCGCGGGCACGTTCTGACGATTCATCAGTCCCTGGTATGGCAACTGATGCAAGACAATGCCAGTCGCGAAATCAATACCAGCCTCACTCAAGCAATCTGTCTGGAGCATGACCGGCTTCCTGACGAACAGAAAGCCCTGTGGAGGCGGCTCGCCCGCATCCTGGAAGATATCCAGCTGGAATGGTCCGGGAATCAGGCAGCAAAGGACCTGGCGCTGATGAGCCTGGTGCGGCTGTTACTGGTCAACCTGGCCAGGCTCTCTTTCAAACGGTCGGCCAGCAGAACCGTCAATAATGAGGACCTGCGACTGTTCCATCGATTCACCGAAATGATTGAGGAACACTACCAGCAGCAGTGGCATCTGCCCCGCTACACCGCGGAAATGGCGATTTCAGAAAGCCGGTTGAATCAGACCTGTCAGCGGATTGCCAACAGGCCCCCGAAGAAGCTGATTCACGACAGAGTGATTCAGGAAAGCAAGCGGCTGCTCATCTTCAGCAATTTTTCCAGCAACGAGATCTGCTACCAGCTTGGCTTCTCCGATCCTGCCTACTTCTCACGCTTCTTCAAGAAGCACACCGGGATGACCACCCAGCAATTCCGCAAGCAGACGGGATACTAGACATTCCTTAACACATTAATAAAATAGCCTATTACTCCTTTTGGCAACGACTAGCCGAATTCCCTGAGACCGGACGACTAAGGTTACCTATTTCATGCGCAAGTTTGATGATTCGCTTCCCCTCCGGCTACTCAAGGCCCGCGAGGCTGCCATGGGCTTTTTCCGTCCCCTGCTCCAGGAAATCCCCCTTACCGAACAGCAGTGGCGTGTCATCCGAGCGCTTAATGAATTCGAGGAACTGGAATCGAAGCAGCTGGCGGAACTGTGCTGCATTCTCAGCCCGAGCCTCACCGGAATCATCAACCGGCTTGAACAGCTGGGTTACATAAAACGCCGAAAGTCAACGGAGGATCAGCGCCGAACTCTGATCAGCCTGACCGACAAGGCCAAGAAAATGTTCGCGAGTATGAGTCCTCGCCTTGAGGCACGCTACCAGGAAATGACCGAGCGTTTCTCGCACGAAGACATGAAAGCGCTGGAGGAGCTGCTGATCAAGTTCTGTGATGTGAAGCCCTGAAGGCCCTTCCTCCGCCACCGATCTCCAGACCTGAAGGCGTTGACATTAGATAATATATTAACTAAATTATTATTTAATATGTTAACTAAATTAGGGCGGCCGGACACGTTCGCCCTCTGAGACAGTGTCGAAAATGATTGCTGATAACCCGGTGCGTACACCGTCCATCGCCCTGATGACGCTGATTGCAATGGCGAGTCCTCTGGCACTCAACCTGTTCGTGCCAGCCATGCCGGACGCGGCCCGGGCGCTGCAGACCGACGTGAGCGTGATTCAGCTGACCTTTACGGCTTACCTGTTCACGCTTGCGTTCGGCCAGTTATTGTCCGGCCCACTGGCCGACCACTTCGGCCGTCGCCCGATCCTGCTCGGGGGACTGGTCTTCCACACACTCGGGAGCCTGCTGGCTGCACTTGCACCCGATGTAACGCTCCTGATCGCCGGCCGCGTACTGCAAGCACTCGGTGGCAGTGCCGCTATGGTAATGGCACGCACGATTATCATCGACATCTATGGTCGCGAGGGAGCCTCCGCCCGCATGGGTTATGTCGTTATGGCAATTGCCTCTGCCCAGACAATCGCCCCGGCGGTCGGCGGCTTTCTGAACCTCTGGGCGGGATGGAATTCCATTTTCTATGTTTCCCTGGGCATGGGCGGCGTCGCGCTACTTGTCGCCACGCTACAGTTGCCGGAAACCTGCCGTGTGAGAAGCGAAAGTCTGCGGTTGGGGCCGGTCATCCAGCGTTACGCCAGTGTCTTCAACTCGGGGGGGTATATTGGTTATGCACTCTCCACCACCTGCATCGCCGCGGCATTCTATATGTTCGTTGGCACCGCACCCTATATCGTCGACGGCCTCGGTGGGAACTCCGCGCTGTTTGGCACCTGGTTCCTGTCAGTTTCGCTGGCATTTATGGCAGGCAGTTTCTTGTCGACCCGGTTGGCCACGCACGCCAGTATCGATCAGGTGCTGTGGTTAGGTAATGTGCTCTCGCTGACCGGCGCCCTGACACTGCTGGGCTTCACGCTTGGTAATACTCTGACCTATGCCACGCTGTTTCTTCCGATGGCGCTGGTAACTTTCGGCCGCGGATTGAGCCAACCCAATGCCCAGTCCGCTGCGATCAGCTGTTCGCCAACATCCGCAGCCACCGCCTCTGGACTGATGGGGTTCATCCAACTGTTGGCGGGCGCCGTGATTGCCCAGCTGATGCCGTTGCTGCTGGGCGAAGGCGTGCTACCGATTGCCGCTTGCATCTTCCTGGCACCTGTGGCTGCTCTCGGTGCCCACTATTACGCGATAAGTCGCCAGCGCAGCCCGGAAGCAGAGCTTGAGGTAGGAAAAACCGAAAAATGCAATTTTTAAGGTGAATACTGCATTTCCTGTTACAGAGGAGCCGAGAATAATTGAGTTACAGAAGCTGGAACCAAGCGCTGCCACTCAATATCAACAGAATGACACTGTGTAACCCGATGCACCCGAAGCTTTCAACAACAAAAGGAAACTGTCATGGGAAAACTCGCGCTTGCCGCTAAAATCACGCATGTACCATCCATGTATCTATCCGAGCTGGACGGTCCGCAGAAGGGCTTTCGCCAGGCGGCCATTGACGGTCATATCGAGATCGGCCGCCGCTGCCGTGAGCTGGGCGTGGACACCATTGTCGTATTCGATACCCACTGGCTGGTGAACGCCAACTACCACATCAATTGTGGCGCCCACTTCAAAGGTAATTATACCAGTGGTGAACTCCCTCACTTCATTTCCAATATGAAGTTCGAATATGACGGGAACCCTGAGCTTGGCAAAATTCTGGCCGCGGAATGCAATACTCAAGGCGTGGAAACACTGGCGCATGACAAGACAACCCTCGACCCTGAGTACGGCACGCTGGTACCGATGCGCTACATGAACGAAGACCGCCACTTCAAGGTAATCTCGGTCTCCGCAATGTGTACCGCGCACTACCTGAATGACAGCGCGCGTCTGGGCTGGGCAATGCGCAAGGCGATCGAAGAGCACTACGATGGCACCGTGGCGATCTTTGCAAGCGGCTCGCTCTCCCATCGCTTTGCCCAGAACGGTCAGGCACCGAAATTCGCCACCAGAACCTGGTCTCCGTTTCTCGAACGCATGGATCACGAAGTGGTTCGGATGTGGGAAAACGGCGAGTGGCAAGACTTCTGCGAAATGCTGCCCGAATACGCCGTTAAAGGTCACGGTGAAGGCTTTATGCATGACACCGCCATGCTGCTGGGCGCACTGGGCTGGTCGGAGTATGACCAGAAAGCGGAAGTACTGACACCTTACTTCGGCAGCTCAGGGACTGGCCAGATCAACGCCGTATTCCCAGTATCTCAGGTCAGCGGCGACAAGGTTCCTGCTCCGCAGGCCTCAGTCACCGAGTCTTTTATTCCCGGTTCAAGCCGGATCTGACGGTAAACCGGTCTCAGTATTAGCCGGCCGGATCCAGAAAACAAAAAGGAGAAGTAACAATGCAGTTTCACCATCACGGCTACGTATCCAGCGACCCAAGAATCGAGGAGGCATCCGGCACGGGCATTGATCGCCCCGAGACGCTACCGGATTTTGTGGATGTTCTCATCGTCGGCAGCGGGCCTGCCGGCATGATTGCCGCCGCTCAGTTGGCAAAGTTCCCGAACATCACCACACGGATCGTCGAACGGCGCTCCGGACGCTTGGAAATTGGCCAGGCCGACGGCATCCAGGCCCGCAGTGTCGAGACATTCCAAGCATTCGGTTTTGCTGGAAGAATCACCGAGGAGGCCTACCGCATTACCGAGATGGCGTTCTGGGCCCCGGACGCCGATAACCCGGCGCACATTGCCCGCTCCTCGGTGGCGTTGGATGACCCCGGCGGTAAAATCAGCGAGTTTCCCCATCTGATCGTCAACCAGGCCAGGGTCCTTGATTACTTCGCCGAGTTTGCCAAAAACGCCCCTGCCCGGCTGACTCCGGACTATGGTCTGGAATTCGTGGGCCTGAAGATTCACGACGGCGAGAACTATCCGGTCGAAGTCACACTGCGTCATACCGCGGGCGACAAAGAAGGCCAGGAATGCACCGTGAAAGCCAAATACGTCATCGGCTGCGATGGCGCTCACAGTCGTGTTCGTGAATCGATTGGCCGGAAGCACATAGGCGCGGTCTCCAACCATGCCTGGGGGGTGATGGATGTGCTGGCCACCACCGACTTCCCGGACATCCGTACCAAGTGTGCCATTCAGTCCTCAAGCGGGGGCAGTATTCTGCTCATTCCCCGCGAAGGCGGCCACCTGTTCCGGATGTACGTCGACCTCGGCGATGTCCCCGAGGATGACAACCACCAAATCCGCCAGACCACCCTGGAGACCACCATCAAGAAGGCCAACCAGATCTTGCACCCCTATACCCTGGAGGTGAAGAACTGCGCCTGGTACGCCGTCTACGAGGTTGGCCACCGGGTGACCGACAAATTCGATGACGTGCCCCCCGGCGAAGAAGACTCCCGGGCTCCCCGGGTGTTTATCACCGGTGACGCCTGCCACACCCATAGCGCCAAAGCCGGTCAGGGCATGAACGTATCCATGCAGGACGGTTGGAACATCGCCTGGAAGCTGGGCCACGTGCTCTCCGGCATCGCGCCCGAATCTCTGCTCAGTACCTATTCGAATGAACGACAGGTTGTCGCGCAGAACCTGATCGACTTCGATCGGGAATGGTCAACCCTGATGGCCAAGCCCGCCGAGGAGTTCGAGGATCCGAAAGAACTGGCGGATTTTTACGTGAAAACCGCGGAGTTTCCGGCTGGCTTCATGACCGAGTACATGGAGTCGATGATCACCGGCACCACAGAACACCAGAACCTGGCCACCGGCTTCCCAGTTGGCAAGCGATTCAAATCGGAGCGGGTAATTCGGGTTTGTGATGGCAATGATGTCCACCTGGGTCACCATGCCGCCGCCGACGGTCGTTGGCGGATCTACGCCTTCGCCGATAGCGCCCGCCCAGGGGAGGACTCACGTTTGTCCGCTTGGGCGGAGTGGCTGCTCAGCTCACCCGACTCGCCGGTTGTGAAGTACACCCCCGAGGGCTCGGATCTGGACAGCCTCTTCGACGTTAAGGTGATCTACCAACAACCCCATGGCGAGGTCGAATTCGGCCCGAAAATCCCCGCCATTTTCGCGCCAAAGGTGGGGCCCTTCCAAGTAACCGACTATGAAAAAGTCTACTCCATCGACCCGGAGGTCAACATCTTCGAAACGCGCGGTATCGACAGAGACGGGGCCGTTATCGTCGTTCGACCTGACCATTATGTTTCGCAGGTGCTCTCATTGAGTGACGTTGATGAGCTTGCCAGTTTCTTTGACGGGGCCCTGCACCGCCGTTCCCGGTGATGATAGGCATTGGATGGTATAGCAAAACGGTGAAGCTGGGCCAGTTTGGCCCAGCTTCACCGGGCCGGGCTGTAAACTAGTAAGCGATAAGCCGGACCAGAATAGCCGCCACCATCACCAGGGTGATCCACTTGACCCACTGCGCACCCTTTTCGCTCAGATTGACCCGCACCGCGATGAAAGCACCGGTAATATTGCCAAGGGCCAGCGTCAGCCCCATGCCCCATCGAACTTGATCACTGATCGCAAAAATCATCAGGGCCGGCAAGGTATAGAGCAGCACAATCGCGACCTTGAAGACGTTTACCTGGCGCAGATCAATCCGCAGCATCCTGTAAAGAACCACCAGGAACAGTGCACCAACACCGACCTGGATGAAGCCGCCGTACACACCGATCAGAAACATGGCCAAGTAGATCACAGGGCCAAGCCGGTCCGGCGTCAGCGGACGGGTGTCCAGTTTCGGTTGGGGCAGTAACATGAAGATAGACGCGCCTATCATGGCGACCACAAGCACGAACTCGAATACCGCGTCGGCTACCCAGGTCGCCACCCACGCCCCCAGCAGTGAGCCCACCACCGCCGGCACCGCCAGATGCACACTGACCACCAGGTTGCCATGTCCCATCCGATGGAAGCTACCTACCGCTGTGATGCTCTGAAGAGTAATGGCGACCCGGTTGGTACCATTTGCCACCTGCGGTGGCAATCCGAGAAACATGAGAAGCGGCAGCGTCAGCATGGACCCACCGGCGGACAGCACGTTGATGAATCCGGCAAGACCACCGAGAGCAAGCAGGGCCAGAACATCGATGACCGTCATGAATCTACCCGGGCAGCCTGAGCCAATGCCGGCGAAGCTCTGCCTCGACGAGCGCTCCAGACCAGAACCGCTACAAAAATGACCAGGCCGGCACCATCGAGCAGAATCTGCCCGTGAGGCCAGAGCATGAGCGCGCCGATCGGGAACATCACCAGGCGAACCAACGGAGGAAGTTGATGCTCAAGGTAGCCCTCAAGGCCTGCGATAATGGCGTAGATGCCAAACAGCGCAAAGCAGAACACCCGGATCATTTCGGTGAAATCCCCGGTGATGAGCGGCGAGTAGGCGAACAGCAGCGGCACGATGTAGAGCCCTTTGGCCAGCTTCCAGGCGGTAAATCCGGTTCGCATCTGCGGAGTTCCGGCAATCGCAGCCGCTGCGAAAGCGGTCAGGCAGACCGGCGGTGTCACGTTGGAATCCTGAGACAGCCAGAAAATGATCATGTGCGCTGCCACCAACACCATCGACAAGGTAGCTGGAGACAGCGCCTGCTCCAGTAACTGAGAGCTGAAAGTGTCCGGCACCACTGCCAGAAGCTGCTGGGCCGTGGCCAGGTCCATGGGCGCGTTGAGCAGCGCCATCTGGTCCGGGGCTGCCAGCATGAATATGGCTTTCGCCTGCTCCGGCAAATTGCCGTTCATTAGCAGTTCCAGCAACTGACCCTGGGCAATCAGGTTGTAAATTGCGGGCGCTGACAAGGTCGCCAGCACGATATAGGCCGCTGTGACCGGCAACCCCATACCCAGAATCAGTGAAGCCAGGGCCACCAGAAAAATGGTGATAACCAGGCTTCCACCGGCCCATTCGGTAATCATCAGAGAGAAGGTATTACCTATGCCAGTGGTGGAGACAACCATCACAATCAGGCCGACGGTGATCAGAAGAATCGCCGTTGTGGTGATGTTTTTGGCTCCCATAGCCAGGGCATCCAAAATGTCCCTGATGCCCATCGGATGCCTGGACAGCCGTGAAGCGACAATCACCGACAGAATGGCGATGCCTGCGGCGTAAGTGGGCGTAAAGCCATAGATAAGTGCGGCAATCAAAACCACCAGGGGCAGCAGAAAATGCCAGCCGTCTTTCATGACTTCTTTCAGGGAGGGCGCCTCGTCGTCTTCCAGTTTCACCGCATGACTGCGCTTGGCCTCTATCCGGACAAACATGGCCACCGAAATGAAGTACAGAAGAGCGGGCAGCGCTGCCACACCGATAATGGTCAGGTAAGACACCTGAGTGTACGATGCCATGATAAACGCCCCTGCTCCCATCACAGGAGGCATCAGCTGGCCCCCGGTGGATGCCGCCGCCTCAACGCCCGCAGCAAAACGGGCCGGAAAGCCCGCCTTGCGCATCAGGGGAATGGTGATAACACCGGTCGACACCGTATTGGCAACACTGGAGCCAGAGACCGACCCCATCAGCCCGGAAGCGAAGACCGCCACGAAGCCCGGACCACCAACAAACCGGCCGGCAGCGCAGCGGGCCAGCTCGATAATAAAGTCGCCTGCACCGGACTTGACCAGAAAGGCACCGAACAGGATAAACATGAACACGTAGGTCCAGGAAATGCGGGCGATCGAGCCAAGCATACCCTGGCCCCCGAGATAGGAACGGAACAGAACCGTTTCCCAGGACAGTCCGGGGAAATTGAAGATGCCATCAATATACTGGCCCCACCAGGCCACATAGGACAGGGCAATCATACAGAGCAGCGGGATGAACCAACCCACGGTCCGGCGAGCAAATTCCAGAATCAACGTCACGGCGGCGATAGAGACTATCCAGTCCGCAGTATTGAAGTTGACACCGCGCTGGTAAAGGTCGTCTTCAAAAATGATCAGGTAGAAGGCACAAGCCAGTGCGACCAGACCAAGCACCACATCCACCCCGAACACCACTCGCTGCCCCGTGGCCGAGCGGGCCCTCAACATCGGCGTGGTCAGGGCACAGATCAGACCAAACAGGCCAAAATGCAACGCCGATGTCCACAAAGTCGAAATGGTGGAAAAGGTGTTGAAGTACAGATGGATCAGTGCCGCAACGATAGCGAGCCAGAAAACCACCGGCCCGATCAGCCGGTGATTCAGTCGTTCAGCCGCTTCGCTGGCGCTTTCGTCGCGAACCTCCACAGGAGGTTCGCCTGTTTCCCGCTCAGCCACGGTTACTTGGCAATCAGTCGATCAGGAATGGTTAGCCCCTGCTCCTGATAAAACCGGACAGCACCCGGATGCAGCGGCAAGGGCAAACCGGCTATGGCCTTTTCCAGCGCCATAGCCTTGGTGGCGGGATGGATATTATTCAGGAACGGCAGGTTGGCGTAGATCGTTTTCGTGATCTGGTAAACATCCTCTTCGGAAACATCCGCCCGCACGGCGAGGATATTGGGCTGGGCAATCGTTTCGATCGCCTCATCCTGATTGGGGTAGGTGCCTGCCGGGATGGTATAGGGCGTCCACAGCTCGAAATCACTGTTCACTTCGGCCAATTGTTCTGCGGTGAAGTTCAGGGTGGTGATATCGCTACCCATGTTGGCATAGGCTCGGGTAACGGCGGACGCCGGAACACCTGCCGGGATGTTCATGCCATCGATATTGCCGTTCTGAAGCGCGTCTGCGCTGGGCCCGTAGCCAAGATGGGCCAGATCAATCTTGTCCAGATCAACCCCCAAATTGCCCAGGATAAAGCGTCCGGACCCCTCAGTGCCGGAGTTCCGGGCACCGATGGAAAAGCTTTCGTCGTAAAGATTGGTCATATCGGCAATGGTGCCGGTTTCCGCCAATTCTTTGGAGACCACAAAGTGTTCAACGTTTTGCCAGAGCATGGACACAGAGCGGAGGTTCTTGTAGGCCTTGGGAACCGGCCCGGTTCCGTTCCAGGCATAAGCGCCATAAAGCCCCTGAAGAATACCAAACTGAATCTGATCTTCGTCCATCAGCTTGAGATTCTCGCCGGAACCGGCAGAGCTGATGGCAGAAACGGAAATATTGGTCTTGGGCTCCAGCTTTACCTTGATCAGTGTGGAAAGGGCAACGCCCACGGGGTAGTAGGTGCCCCCGGTCGTCGCGGTGCCCATCACGTAGTTGCCTTCCGCCTGCACCCCGGAAGAAAAGGAAAAGATGGCGGCTGCCAGCACGCCCGCGGTGGATTTCAGAAATCGGTTCTTGATCATAACCCTTTGTCCTTTCGTCATTATTATCGTCCGCAACTGAGATGTAACCCTATTAAAGTAGCGGTTTGGAAGGATCTCTACCAGTTCACGAGGCCAACTCTAGACCTTGGTATGAGTCGCCACCTGCTGCGCTCAAAAATCCAGGCTCCAAACGCAACAATCCCCCGCCCGGGGCGAGGGTTTGTTGGCAGTGACAGAGCCCCTCCTGGAGCTCTGTTCCTTCTTCCGGCGCGATGCGCCTTTTTTTAACGGGTGATGTGCTGATATTCGCCAGCATCGGCAGTCACAGTGCTCACCACCAGGATGGCAATCATGGAAGCGATGAAGCCAGGAATGATCTCGTACACGCCCGGACCACCCATGAACTCTCCATTCCAGCCCAGTGAAATCCAGATGATAACGGTAGCAGCACCGATAACCATGCCTGCGATGGCGCCCGCACCGTTGGTGCGCGGCCACATAAGCGACAGGATAATCAACGGCCCAAACGCCGCGCCAAAGCCTGCCCAGGCGTTACTGACCAGCGCCAGAACCTGTGAGTTCGGATCGGAAGCAATAACCGCAGCAACCAGGCCAACCAGTACAACGCAGATCCGGCCAACAAATACGCATTCCTTGTCATTCGCCTCCTTGCGCAGGAACAGGCGATAGAAGTCTTCGGTCAGTGACGATGAAGACACCAGCAGCTGACTGGAGATGGTGCTCATGACCGCAGCAAGCAAGGCCGCATAGAGAAAACCAGTGATCAGTGGATGGAACAGCAGATTCGACAGAATGATAAAGATGGTTTCCGGATCTTCAACATCCAGTCCATTGCGAATTGCGTAAGCCCGGCCGAACACACCCAGAGAGATTGCGCCAATCAGGGAAATAGTCATCCAGCCCATACCAATGTTACGAGCAATAGGCACATCTTTCAGGGTACGGATTGCCATAAAGCGCACAATGATGTGGGGCTGGCCGAAATAACCCAGACCCCAGGTGACCGCAGACAGCCAGCCAATAAAGGTCAGGCCTTCCGTCCACGACAGTAGCGTGGGATCGACTTCATTCAGAGTCTGTGCTGCCTGGGAGTAACCGCCGCCGCCTTCGCCAAAGAGCACAACCGCGGGCATAATCACCAGCGCCAGCATCATGATGCAACCCTGTACAAAATCCGTCATGCTCACGGCAAGGAAACCACCAACAACGGTGTAAGCCAATACAACACCCAGTGTGATGACGATACCCACTGCGTAGTCGCTCAACCCACCGAAGTTGAAGATTCCGGCAAACGCGCTTTCGAACAGCTTGCCGCCAGCAACCAGACCGGACGCTGTGTAAACCGCGAAGAAGATAACGATAACGATTGCTGACACCGTGCGCAGGGAAAGCGCCTGTGTCGGAAACCGGTTAGCCAGAAAAGACGGAATGGTAATCGCGTTGCCGTAGTGAACTGTCTGTTCGCGAAGACGTGGCGCCACCAGGGTCCAGTTAAAGAACGCCCCTACCAGTAGGCCGATACCAATCCAGGCCGAACCCAGGCCCGATGCAAACAGCGCCCCGGGCAACCCCAGAAGCAACCAACCACTCATGTCCGAAGCGCCGGCCGAAAGCGCGGCCACCTTTGGACTGAGTGCTCGCCCACCCAACATGTAATCTTCGGATGAAGACGTAGCTCTGCGCATCGCATAAACGCCGATGGCGATCATGAGCGCAAAATAGAGAAATAGACTTATCCAGACACCAATAGCCATAAGGCTCCTCCGGTTTAATGAGTCGGATTAGATCCGCCCGCGATGCACAGAGCCGACCGAACGCCAGCATGCTGTACCGTTCTTCTTGTAAACCCGAATCCCATCCTGATTAGAACAAGGCAAAACACTGAGAAGGCACCCCATGAATATAGTTAACCATCCAGGGTTTGCGACAGCTGTATTGAGCAATTGCGCCAGGCGGGCCTCCAGCCGCTGTAAGTTAGTATTACTACGGACCTCAGGCTTACAAAATCCTACGATTCTTTTACAGAATCCTACGGTACTGCTCTAAACACGGACGATATCAGGCCACGTCCTCACGGAGTTGCAATCGGGAAGGTGTCGTACCCTTATACTTTCGCAGCGCATTGGTCAGTGCGCTCTGGGATGAAAAGCCAGTTCGATAACTGATTTCGGACACCGAGAGAGAGGTGGACGCAAGCAATTCAGCTGCCTGATCAAGCCGGGTCCGTAACAGGAACTGGTGAGGTGTAATGCCAGCCACTTCCCTGAAGACCTCATGGAATCGGCTGACACTCAGACAGGCTTCACCGGCCATGTCTTCAACCGTGATCTTCCGGTGGAGGTTTTTGAGGATATAACGTCGAACGGCTTCAGGACTGATGCTGTAACGATTTGGGAATTTGGCATGCCGGTCACTGATACGGTCAGCCATACAGTAAAGAATACTTGCAGCCAGATGCTGCTGAAGAGTGATGTTGCTTGGTGCGCGATCAAACTCGCCAGCGGCGAACTGGACCAGCCCCTGTAGACGGCTATCCATCTGCAGGGTTCGTGGCTTTTCGAACACCCGCATCATCCGCTCATAATCAGCATGGGCCGGTGTATTGATGGCCGGAGTCAGCGGGTCAAGATTAATGACCAGAACATGATTTTTAACATCACCGCAATAATCATGTCTGGCTTCAGTTGGAACGAAATACGCCTTCCATGTGTCGAGAAGGGACCCGTTGCCATCAACGCTCAGTTCAGCTTCTCCCCGCACCCCGACAACGATCTGATGATGTTCATGTTTGTGCTGATGAGCGGCTATTGGAAGTTTCAGAAGTTTCGAATTGAGCATTAAAACTGCCGACTTTTAATTGAGAATGTGCATCAATTAAAGCAGATCATTACAGAAAGTGCACGAATGCCGGGGCAAGCATTTGTATATCCAGGCACGTTTCAGGATGAGCCGGCGGCCCTGACCAGCCCTGTCAGAACTCTGGCAACGCTCTCAGAAACGTCCTCCAGCGGTAGTGCTGCATTAATCACATGATATCTGGAGGGCAGCGCCATTGCCCTCTCCAGATAGACATCCCGGATTCGCTGGAAGAATTCCAGGTCCTCTTGCTCAAAGCGGTCCAGTTCACCTCGTTTTCGAGCCCTGGCCATTCCGGTTTCAACAGGGGCATCCAGAAGCACGACGTGATCAGGCCGTATTTCACCCTGAACCAGGGTTTCCAGAAGGGCGATCCGTTCAACTGGCACGCCTCTGCCACCGCCCTGATAGGCAAACGTCGCGTCTGTAAAGCGGTCACACAGGACCCATTTGCCCTGATCGAGAGCCGGCAGTATGCGGTTGTATAGATGCTGCGCTCTCGCCGCAAACATCAGGAGAAGTTCCGTGGTTTCGTTAACCGGTTCATCCCTGGGCGACAGTAACAGCTCACGAATGGCCTCTGCCATGGGCGTCCCACCAGGCTCCCGGGTCACGATAAAGTCTACACCAAGACCCTTGAGCGTTCTCGCGGCATTGGCGAGCTGTGTCGACTTACCAACACCTTCGGTACCTTCAAATGTGATGAACTCTCCCCGACCATTCATCCCGCACCCCCATCATTACCAGAGGAGGTATCTTCCGGCGCCGGAGAAGACCGGTAATCCTGGCGACGGTTGAGCTGAAACTCCCGCACTGCCTTCTGATGTTCGGCGAGGGTACGGGAAAACTTGTGGGAGCCATCGCCACGGGCGACGAAATAGAGTGCATCCCCGTCATCGGGGTGCAGAGCTGCATGAATCGAATCGCGCCCAGGCAAGGCAATCGGCGTGGGAGGGAGGCCATCAATGCGGTAGGTGTTATAAGGCGTATGGGTACGCAGGTCCTTCCTGCCGATCCGACCCTTGTAGCTGTCGCCCATGCCGTAAATAACCGTGGGATCGGTCTGGAGCCGCATCCCCTTTTGCAGACGACGAACAAACACTCCGGCCACCTGATCCCGCTCCCCGGGTGCGCCAGTTTCCCGCTCAACGATAGAGGCCATGATCAGGGCTTCATAGGGGTTATCGTAGGGTAAACCCTCCTCCCGGGCCTCCCATTCCTCAGCCAGAACGACCTCCATCTTGCCGAAGGCCCGCTTCAGAATATCCAGATCGGTCTCAGTGCTTGTAAAGGCATAGGTGTCGGGGAAGAATCGCCCCTCAGGATGCTCTCCTTCAGCTCCGACGGCGGACATGATCTGCTCATCAGTCCACTCGCCCGTAACCTGCTGCATCCGATCAACGCGCCTCAGTGCTTCACGCATATCCTGAAACGTCCAGCCCTCAATGAACTGCACGTACCAATGTTTGATATCCCCCGACACCATTAGGTTGACCATGGCTTTCGGGCTCATGCCATCGAGAAACTCATAGTCACCGGCCTTGATAAGCGCCTGCTCCGGGTAGAGACGGCCGTAGAGCCTGAGCCAAAAGCTTTGCTGGACCAGCCCCTGCGACTGCAGTCTTTGAGCCACTGCGGTGAGTGTGGCGCCCTGGGGAACGTTAAAAAGCACCGGCTCATCCAGCGCCACGGGTTCGTCAAGCCCCTGAAGACCCTGCCAGACCCACAGCCCGGTTCCAGCCGAGGCCAGCACGGCAACACAAATACACGCAAGCAATAACTTCTTGAGCAAACGATTTATTCCAGTGTTTCGAGAGGATTGAAGATTGTCGCAAGTCCGCCATCGACAGGCAAATCATGACCGGCAATAGTGCGAACCGGAACAATACCGAGAACGCTGTTCAGGAGAAACAGGCCCTGGCATTCCGGGCCCAGTACGTCTTCGACCGTTATCGGCTTCTCAGCCACCGCCTCTCCCCTTTGCCTCAGGCGCTCCAACAGCCACTGGCGCAGAACTCCGGCAACGGCCAGACTGGCAGCCGGCGGCGTCACCCAGCCATTATGCTTTCGAAGCAGAAGATTGGTCCGGGTACCCTCGACGAGGTTGCCGTCGCTGTCAGACATTATGACTTCAAATATGGACTGGCCAAGCTCGGCGGCGGCCATCACCTGCTCAAGCCGGTTCAGAGATTTGATGCCGGCAAGCAAAGGATTGACCGTCAGTGGCACCCTGGAGAAATCGACCACGACGCCAGAGGCATCGGGTGTGGGAGGCAGTGGCGATGCAGACACAAGAAGGTTAGGCACCATGCCTGGGTCCGGGCGGTAACCACGACCGCCCCCGCCGCGGGTCAGGGTCAGCTTGAGAATCCAGCCATCATCGGTGAATTGTTCGGAAAAACGCTGGCCAGCCCGGGTGCAGACAGTCGCGAGCTCACGGCGCGAAACATTGATCCCAAGTCTTTTGGCATCCCGCGCCATACGATCAAGGTGTCGCGAAAGAAGAACACCTTTTTGCCCGACCATGCGGATGGTTTCGAACAGGCCGTCGCCATAGGCCAGCCCGCGGTCATCCGCTGGCAGACCGCCCTCCTCTGCCCAAAACAGGCGAAAAACGGCCATGGTCAGTCTTCGAAGCGACGAAAGATCAGGGTTCCGTTGGTACCACCGAAGCCGAAGGAGTTGGACAAAGCCACCCGTACATCCGCCTTACGACTTTCGTGGGCAACGAAATCCAGATCGCACCCATCATCGGGATTGTCCAGATTGATGGTGGGGGGCAACACCCCATCGCGGATCGACAACACCGAAAAGATCGCCTCGACCGCACCGGCAGCACCGAGCAGATGCCCGGTCATGGATTTCGTGCTGCTCATGGCGAGTTTGTCGGCATGACCTTCAAATACACGCCTGACTGCAGCCACTTCCGCCACGTCACCGACCAGGGTTGAAGTGCCGTGGGCATTGATATAATCGATTTCATCTGTCTTCAGGCCGGCATCCCGGATGGCATTCACCATGGAGCGTGCCGCTCCTTCGCCATTCTCCGGAGGCGCGGTAATGTGGTGGGCGTCGTCACTCATGCCGAAGCCGACAACCTCACCATAAATCGTGGCGCCTCGTTGCTTCGCGTGTTCCAGATCTTCAAGAACAACGACACCCGCACCATCACTAAGCACAAACCCGTCCCGGTCTTTGTCCCAGGGCCGGCTCGCCTTGGTCGGTTCGTCGTTGCGGGTA
Organism: Marinobacter guineae; assembly: GCF_002744735.1. Taxonomy (GTDB): domain Bacteria; phylum Pseudomonadota; class Gammaproteobacteria; order Pseudomonadales; family Oleiphilaceae; genus Marinobacter; species Marinobacter guineae. Next base: position 689,699 of record NZ_KZ319339.1, read on the forward strand.
GAAAGTGCCCGGGCGGCCGAGAAAGCCGCCATTCCAGTACGCGTCGTTGCCATTTCGGAGCCACCGGCCAGCATCACATCAGCATCCCCGTAAGCAATGGTGCGGGCAGCGTAACCAATATTGTGGGTGCCGGTGGTACAAGCGGTAACGATAGCGATATTGGGGCCACGGTAGCCGAAACGAATCGCCGCATTACCGGAAATCATGTTGATCACAGAGGCCGGCACAAAAAAAGGCGAGACTTTGCGAGGCCCGGATTTGTCCATGGTCAGAACGCTTTTCTCTATGTACTCGAGACCACCGATCCCGGATCCGATTGCGATCCCCACTCTTTCCCGATCAAGTTCCTCGAAGGACTCAAGACCACTGTCATCCACCGCCTGCTGGGCGGCAATAAGGCCATAATGAATAAATGCGTCAAGCTTTCTGGCGTCTTTGGCCGAGAGGTATGGCTCCATATCCAGATCACGGATGGCACCCCCGATCCGAGTGTTGTAACCAGACGCGTCAAAACGATCGATCATTCCGATCCCGCTGCGCCCTGCCCGGATACCTTCCCAGGATGACTCCACGTCATTTCCCAGAGGAGACAGCATGCCCACGCCCGTGATAACAACTCGCCGTTTAGTCATAACCCCTTGCACCTGATCTTGTCCGTATAAATCTGCAACCGGATTGAACCTGATTTTTCAGCCAATAAAAAAGCCGTCCCTCGATGTTTCACAAGGACGGCTTTTTGTCTGGCTTTCTTAAATGCAGAGTATCAGGTGTGCGCGACGATGTAGTCGATCGCGTCCTGAACACTTGCCAGTTTCTCAGCTTCCTCATCAGGAATCTCGGTTTCAAATTCCTCTTCCAGGGCCATAACCAGCTCAACGGTGTCCAGTGAGTCAGCGCCAAGATCCTCTACAAAAGAAGATGAGTTCTGAACCTCGGACTCTTTTACGCCCAACTGTTCACAAACGATCTTCTTAACGCGCTCTTCAACTGTACTCATAATGTCCTCACTTTGTGTGTCAACCAAGCAACTCAAGTGCTGCCAGTTTAGTTTAAACCCTACCTGCAAACAAGCAGGGATTCTGTCAAACATGTTGTGCGACAAGGAGTTGCGCACAGGCTCCGGAACGAAGCTTATCCCATGTACATTCCACCGTTTACGTTGATGGTTTCACCCGTCACGTATCCGGCGGCATCTGATGCCAGGAAGGCAACCACAGCTGCCACTTCTTCCGGCTCACCCAGACGACCCGCGGGTATGATTTCCAGCATAGCCTCGCGCTGCTTGTCGTCCAGTTTTTTTGTCATATCCGTGTCAATAAATCCCGGCGCCACGCAATTCGCGGTAATTCCCCGGTTCGACATTTCCTTCGCCAGGCTTCGGGTAAAACCCTCCACCCCGGCCTTGGCGGCACAATAGTTACCCTGCCCGGGATTACCCATACCTGCAACCACTGAACTGATATTTACTATCCGGCCCCATCTCGCTTTCGCCATTCCACGAAGCACAGCTTTGCTGGTGCGATAAACGCTGGAAAGGTTGGTTTCCAGAACCGATGCCCAGTCCTCGTCTTTCAGCCGCATCAGCAGGTTATCACGGGTAATGCCGGCATTATTGACGAGAATCAGCGGTGCACCGGATCTCTCGGTCAGTTCCTTCAGGCCTGCCTCAATGTTGGCGGGGTCCGCCACATTCATGACCATGCCGTAGCCCTTGAACCCGGCGGACTGCAGATCCTTGGTGATGGATTCAGCACCGCTGGCGCTGGTGGCAGTCCCGATGACTTCAGCGCCCTGCTCGGCCAGTGCACGGGCAATCGCCTGGCCAATTCCGCGGGTCGCACCGGTTACCAGTGCAATCTTACCTTCCAGAGACATGAATCACTCCCTTTCGTTTCAGGATTGGCGGAACGCGCCGAGCGCCTTCGCCAGCGAGTCCGGATCTTCGATACTGTGAACCGCCAGAGCCCGGTCAATACGCTTTACAAGTCCGGCGAGGACCTTGCCAGTCCCACACTCAACAGCCACTTCCACGCCATTACTCACGAGTGTACGAACGGAATCCGTCCACAAAACCGGCGAATAGAGCTGCTTCAGAAGATTGGCTTTCAGTGTAGCGGATTCCGTCTCGGCCGCGGCGTTAACATTTTGTATAACCGGGATGACAGCATCGTTAAAGCGCACGTCCTCCAGCGCTTTGGCCAGCTCCTCCGATGCGCCTTTCATCAAGGCGCAATGGGACGGAACGCTGACTGGCAATGGCATGGCCTTGCGCGCGCCTTTTTCCTTACATGCTTCGATGGCCCGCTCGACGGCAGCCGCCGAACCGGCTATCACCACCTGCCCGGGCGCGTTGAAGTTCACGGCCGAGACAACTTCGCCCTGAGCAGCGCTTTCACAGGCAGCGACGACATCATTATCCTCAAGACCCAGGATTGCCGCCATCCTGCCTTCCCCTGCCGGCACAGCATCCTGCATGAGCTCACCACGAAGGCGAACCAGCTTTACCGCTTCTATAAAGTCCAGGCTCTCTGAGGCGACCAGAGCACTGTACTCGCCCAGACTATGGCCGGCGAGAAAATCCGGCTTAACGCCGCCTGCCACAAACCACTGGCGCCACAGGGCGACACTGGCCGTCAGCAGTGCAGGCTGGGTGACCGTGGTTTTGTTGAGCTCCTCGGCCGGGCCGTTCTGGCACAAATGCCATAGGTCGTAGCCCAACGCATTGGAAGCTTCAGCAAAGGTTCTGTTGATAATAGGCCAGGCCTCAGCGGCCGCCGAGAGCATGCCAACGGATTGAGACCCTTGTCCGGGAAAAATAAAGGCTGATTTCATAAGCGGGATCTTATCGTCATTAAGGGGTTACGGGAGATTAGCCAATAGTACAAGTTAGGCCAGTTTTCCGCGAATGCGTGGTCAGGTCGGGACAGACTTTAGTCTCAGACGATCAAAGCATGAGGTCGTCGAGGCGCTCATTGATCCGGCGAGGCACTTCCAGCTCTACTTCCCTGACAGCCTGACGAATGGCAGAAAGCATGGCCCGCTCGTTGGCGTTGCCATGACTCTTGATAACTACGCCCTGCAACCCGAGCAGGCTGGCGCCGTTGTGGCGGGAGGGGTCCATCAACTGCAGCAGTCGGCCAATAATCGGCCTGGCCAGCAGACCAACCAGCCTGCCGTAGAGATTCCGGGTGAAAGCCTGCTCCATCAGTTCAATCAGGAGCCCAGCAACGCCTTCGCCGGTTTTCAGAGCGATGTTCCCGACAAACCCGTCACATACAACCACGTCTGCTACATCCCGGAACAGGTCGCTGCCTTCCACATAACCGATGTAATTGATGGTGTCGCACTGGGCCAGCATGTGAGAAGCCAGACGAACCTGCTCATTGCCCTTAATCTCTTCTTCTCCGACATTCAGCAACGCCACCCGGGGCTCTGCCTGCTGGCAAATAGCCGAGGCCATCAGGGAACCCATCAGGGCATACTGGTATAGATTTTCAGCGGTTGAATCGACATTGGCACCAAGATCGAGGACATGACAGCGCCCCCGGAGAGAGGGAATCAGTTTGGCGATAGCGGGCCTCTCAATGCCCGGATACATGCGAATAATGGAACGACCAAACGCCATCAGGGCACCGGTGTTCCCGGCACTGACACAACCCTGAGCCTCATCGTCACGGACCAGACTCAGGGCAATAGCCATGGATGAGTTCTTCTTGTGACGAAGGGCATGGGACGGTCGCTCATTCATGCGCACCACATCTGCCGCCTCCACAATAGAGATTCTGGCATGCCCCTCACGCAACAAAGCCTCAAGCTCGCTCCGGATTCCCACCAGAACGATGCTCAAGGCTTCGTTTTCACGCACCGCCTGTAGCGACGCAGCAGCCACGATAGCGGCTCCACGATCGCCACTCATGGCGTCAATCGCGATGGTGACCGGCTTCACCGTTCCGCCATCCGATTCCCTGCGGTGCATAGCGACAACGAGATTACTCGTCGCGCGCTTCGATTACCTGCTTACCACGGTAGAAACCGTCTGGAGACACGTGGTGGCGAAGATGAACTTCGCCAGTGGTCGCGTCGGTGCTCAGAGCGGCAGTGCTCAGAGCGTCGTGTGAACGGCGCATGCCACGCTTGGAACGGGTTTTGCGGTTTTTCTGTACAGCCATGATTATGCTCCTGACCTGTTAACGTAAACTTTATATTACCTGGAAAGTAACGTGTGTTCGTTTAATGCGCGCCGGCTTCCCGAAGGATACCCGCGCCCGGTTAATGCTTTGTCTTCTTGAGATTCGCCAGCACGCTGAACGGGTTCTCGCCCGACTTTCTCACCGGCTCTGCCGCAGAGCCGTCAGGCTCATAAGCCTCCAGATCTTCCCGGGCCGGACATTCATTCCGATCATGAAGCGGGAACGCTGGCAGCACCAGCAACAGCTCGTCTTCTGCCATTGACCAAAGATCTGCACTGAAATCATCGGTCAGGTAAGGCTCAAGCTCGTTAGGCAGCTGTTTCGCCTGTTCATCGCTGGTTACCAACCCCAGTTTGAACCGGGAAACCAGTGTCGCGCGCATGGAACCCATACAGCGTTGACACTCCAGCTCCACCGGAGCTTCGAGCTCGCCCGAAACAACGCGACGACGCTCGCTGTCCATATAAAAGGACAACGTCACCCGACACGCAGCGTTCTCCGAAAACCCCAGAACAGCTTCTCGGAAACGGCTAAGCCCGCTGAGGGGAATGATTCCCTCCAGAGTGCTGTTTTGTTCCGCTAACCGGTAAGGATCAACAGATTTGGGTAACTCGGCGTTCGACGCTTTTGACATAGGCGCGCAATTTTAGGGGCGCAGCCCTCTACTGTCAAAGACTTCATTGCTTTTTGGACAGGGGTTCCCGTGCAGATAGGTGTAATTTACGATAAACGTACTCCAGCTCGTCCTCCCCCGCTACCCCAAGGACAATACACATGACGCAAAAACCACTGCTGCTAGCCTCGTCGTCACCCTACCGCAAGGCGCTCCTGGAACGACTTGGCCTACCCTTCACTTGCGCCAGCCCCGATGTCGACGAAACACCAATTCAGGGCGAAACCGGGGAGGCGCTGGCAACTCGCCTGGCCGAGGCCAAGGCCAGAGCCCTGACAGAGCGCTTTCCCGGCCACTGGATTATTGGATCAGATCAGGTGGCCTGCCTGCCGGATGGCTCCTTACTGAGCAAGCCGGGGAGTCACAAACAGGCAACTGACCAATTACGCCAGAGCAGCGGCCACAGAGTCCTTTTCCTGACAGGGCTTGCACTGCTGGACGCGGACTCAGGAAAGCTGGAACGTCACTGCGAGCCTTTCACTGTTCACTTCCGGCAGCTGACCGACGAGGAAATTGACACCTATTTACGACGGGAACAACCCTACGACTGCGCCGGCAGCTTCAAGATGGAAGGCCTGGGCATCACTCTTTTTGAAGCGCTCGACGGCAGGGACCCGAACAGCCTCGTCGGGCTACCCCTGATCGCCCTGAACCAGATGCTGCGGCGCTGGGGCCGGAACCCCCTGCTGGAAAACCCGCCTGATAGTGCCCAGGATTAACGAAGTTCCAGACGGGACTCCACCAGCTGACCGGCAAAGCCCTCGCCAAAGGCAACGCCCAGCTGGTCAACGATATCCTGAAATGGCGATTTCCGACGACTGTAGTCCACCAGATCTTCCTGACCGACAATCTGACGGGCGACGTGTGAAGCGCTGCCCAAGCCATCCACCAGACCCAGCTCAATCGCCTGCTCACCGCTCCAGACCAGCCCACTGAACAGACGCTCATCATCGGCCAGGCGATCCCCCCGACCCTGCTTGACCGCCTCAATGAACTGTTGATGCGTGTTTTCCAGCACACCCTGCCAGAACGCCACCTCCTTTTCCTGTTCCGGAGAGAAGGGGTCGAGGAAGGCCTTGTTCTCGCCGGCGGTATACAACCTTCGCTCAACACCAATCTTGTTCATCACTTCGGTGAAACCGAAGCCGCCGGCGACAACACCAATTGAGCCGACGAGGCTGGCACGGTTTGCATAAATCTCATCGGCAGCCGCGGCGATGTAATAAGCCCCGGAAGCACCGATGTCGGAAATCACCGCGTACACCTTCTTTTCCGGATATTCGCCGCGCAGCCGCTTTATTTCATCGTACACATAACCCGACTGGACCGGGCTTCCACCAGGACTGTTAATCCGAAGAATCACCGCCACCGAGTTTGGCTCCTCAAAAGCGGTCCGAAGCGAACCGACAATATTATCGGCGCTTGCCAGCTCATCTGCCGCTATCGGGCCGTTAATCTCAACCAGGGCGGTATGCTTACCCGAGACACTGTCCAATGAGTCGCCGAACGGAACCTTCAGCATGAATAGCAACGCAATCAGATATCCGAAGGTAAGGAACTTGAAAAAAATCCCCCACCGGCGGCTTCTGCGCTGCTCGGCCTGGAGCGACATCACCAGTTTTTCAATGAGCTTCCAGTCCCGGCCGGACTCTGGCGGCATTTTTGGCGACCTGCGGCCAAACAATGGCTTACTGCCTTTTTCAGGCTCTACTGGCTCATCTCCCCACCCAGGGGACTTATCGGAATCCCAGTCACTCATTCATGCATCCTGTCAGCAACATTGATTAATTTGGCCAAGCTACCTGGTTCAGAGCCCAAGTACCTGGCGCAGGTCGGGCACGGTATCAACAATGGCATGGGGCGAATAATCACCCAGCACATCGCGCTTGTGCACGCCCCACTCGACACCTATGGAAGGCATTCCGATACGCTGGGCCATTTCCAGGTCATAGCGGGTGTCGCCGATCATTACCGCTTCGGCTGGCTCAATTCCGTAGAAATTCAGGATCTGCTCGAGCATTGCGGGGTCTGGCTTTGAACGGGTCTCATCCGCGCACCGGGTTATCTCGAAGTGACTGCCAAGGCCACTGGAAACCAGGGCCGAATCGAGCCCCCGACGGCTCTTTCCCGTGGCCACGGAACAACTGCGACCAGAACCGCGAAGGTCAGCCACCACATCCGCCATACCCTCGAACACATTCTGGGGCGTGGTGGTCTTGTTGAAGAAGTAGCCCGCATAGCCCTCTCGGATGCTATTCATCTCTTCACGACTAATGCCCGGATAGAGTTTCTCCAGCGCTTCGACCATACCAAGACCGATTATATCCCGGTAGGCCTCACGCTCCAGGGCCGCGTAACCCAGGTCGGTTGCTGCCCGGTGCAGGCTGTCAGCGATGTGCTCGACAGAATCCACCAGAGTCCCGTCCCAGTCAAAAATAACCACTCTGACGTTCATTAACCTGTTCCTTTAAGACGTGCCCCAAGTTTTATAAGCACGTCGTTGAATGCATCGTCGTAGGGCGCTTCGAGGCGCATGGCCTCCCCCGACACCGGCAAGGTAAATTCGAGGGCCCGGGCATGAAGCATAAGCCGCTGCCCACCAATCGCCCTGAATGCTTTTAGGCTGACATCATCCATATACTTGTCGTCACCTGCAATCGGATGACCCGCCCAGGCACTGTGAACCCTGATCTGGTGTGTTCGCCCGGTTATCGGTGAGGCCTCCACCAGGCTGTAGCCCTGATACCGGTTAAGGCACCGGAACGTGGTCAATGAAGCTTTCCCCGATTCGTCAACCCTGACTCGCCGCTCGCCATTAGGCATCTCATACCGCAGAAGGGGGGCATCAACCCGGTCGACACCGGCCTGCCAGTCACCGGCCACCAACGCGTGATAGTGCTTTCTTATCCGTTTCTGGCGAAGTTCGTCCTGCAGATAGCGCAATGCTGAGCGTTTCTTGGCCACCATAACCAGCCCGGATGTGTCGCGGTCCAGCCGGTGCACAAGCTCCAGGAACTTTGCCGACGGCCGGGCCGAACGCAAGACTTCAATCAGACCGAAACTGAGGCCACTGCCGCCATGAACGGCAATACCCGAGGGCTTGTTGACCACCATCATCTGTTCATTCTCGAAAATGACCGCGGCCTCAATAACCCCCTGCACGCGGGAGCCGGGCGCGACCTGCTCTGGCTTTTCCTTGCGAGTCACAGGCGGAATCCGCACCTGATCACCAGCTTTCAGTCGGGTGTCTGGCTTAACCCGACCTTTATTGACCCGAACCTCGCCCTTTCTCACCACCCGATAGATAATGCTTTTGGGCACGCCTCGAAGTTGCGCCAGAAGAAAATTATCCACCCTCTGGCCCTCATTATCCTCATCGACAGTGACCCACTGAACACCCTGGCGAACCTCTCCGCGGGGAACTGCCTTTTCGCCACTCCCTCTCCTGGGTGATGGTGCCGCCTTGTAGGGCCTGGCCTTGGCTGGCTTCTTGTTCGCGAGCTTGCGGGACATGGAACTCCTATGGTGGCGACCTGAATGCAGGATTGAACGGCAACCTGAATACTGTTATATTCCGGCGTGCTCTGTCGTTTGTCTACGGCCTGACCAACTCAAGTCAGAAGCCGGAGCGGCAGAAGTATACCGACACTATTCGAGAGTTTGAACGCCGTGCACCCAATCACTACCGGGAACGGCGAAGGAAATGCTCCCGGAGTACCAGGCCAGATCTTCGAAAGACTGAAACCTGTCCCCGGGAAAAGGAAAAACCGCGCAGAAAACCGCGGGCGACATCGCGAAGAATCATTGCCACGCAGGGCCGGGCCGTCCAGCTTACGAATACGACGTGAGACCCAGGCACCTGAGTGAACCTGAAAACGGATAACATGCGTCAACAGACACGAACCTTACACGACCTCTCCCTGCCTTCAGGCAGCCGGATCGTCGGCGTTGGTCTCAGACCGAAAGGATCACACCCCCGAAGGGTCTGATTCGTCTGGCCGCCGGTCCGCCCTTGATGTAACAGGGCCCGCGGCACGCACATCCTGCTTCGCTGATGCGATCCCCTCTGGTTTTCTGTCAAACTAAACGACAGGAACTCTTTCTTTCCATGAAAAGAATGCTTATCAATGCAACTCACCCTGAAGAGTTGCGCGTAGCTCTGGTTGACGGCCAGCGTCTTTTTGATCTCGATATCGAATCCAGCTCCCGCGAGCAGAAGAAAGCCAACGTGTACAAGGGGCGCATTACTCGCGTTGAACCCAGTCTCGAAGCTGCGTTTGTTGATTTCGGTGCCGATCGCCACGGTTTTCTGCCCCTGAAGGAAATCTCCAAGGAGTATTTCAAGAAATCCCCGGGTCAGATTGAGGGCAAGGTCAATATCAAGGATGTGGTCTCTGAGGGCCAGGAAGTCATCGTCCAGGTCGACAAGGAAGAACGTGGTAACAAGGGCGCTGCCCTGACGACCTTTATTTCCCTGGCCGGCCGCTACCTGGTGCTCATGCCCAACAATCCCCGTGCCGGAGGTATTTCCCGCCGTATTGAGGGTGACGAGCGGGCCCAGCTCAAAGACGCCATGAACGATGTCCAGGTGCCTAAATCCATGGGCATCATTGTGCGTACCGCCGGCATTGGCCGAACCACCGAAGAACTGCAGTGGGATCTGGATTACCTTGTTCAGTTCTGGGAAGCCATTTCCCAGGCTGCCGGCGAACGCAAGGCGCCGTTTCTGATCCACCAGGAAAGCAACGTCATTATTCGTGCCGTACGCGACTATCTTCGCCAGGATATTGGCGAGGTTCTGATCGATTCAGATGGCGTATATGAGGACGTACTGAACTTTGTCCGCGCGGTAATGCCGACTTTCGAGAACAAGATCAAGCTGTACAAGGATGAAATCCCGCTGTTCAGCCGTTATCAGATAGAAGGCCAGATCGAGACCGCGTTCCAGCGGGAAGTGAAGCTGCCTTCCGGCGGTTCAATTGTTATCGATCCGACCGAAGCACTGGTGTCCATCGACATCAACTCCTCCCGTGCCACCAAGGGCCACGACATCGAGGAAACTGCCCTTCAGACCAACCTGGAAGCGGCCGAAGAAATCGCCCGCCAGCTGCGCCTGCGTGACATGGGGGGGCTAATTGTTATCGATTTCATCGATATGACCCCGGCCAAGCACCAGCGGGAAGTTGAGCAGAAGATGCGTGAAGCCCTGGAAATAGACCGGGCCCGGGTTCAGGTTGGCAAGATCTCGCGATTTGGCCTGCTTGAAATGTCCCGTCAGCGTCTGCGCCCCTCCCTCGGGGAGACGCGAAGCGAGGTTTGCCCTCGCTGCGAGGGCCAGGGCACCATCCGGGGCATTGAATCCCTCGCCCTGAGCATCATGCGCCTGATCTACGAAGAGTCCTCGAAAGACAAGACCGGCGAAGTGCGGGCTGTTGTCCCTGTGTCTGTTGCCACCTTCCTTTTGAACGAAAAGCGCAAGCAGCTGGCCGATATCGAGGCTCTACAGGAAGTCAGCATCGTCGTGGTTCCTGTGCCACACATGGAAACACCGCACTTCGAAATCGTCCGGATGCGTGATGATGAAACAACACCTGAGCATATTTCCAGCCACCAGGTGGCTCAGGAATACAGCGAGCGTGAAGAGGAAATCTTCGAAGCTCCGGCGGCAGAAAAACCGGTTCGTGAACAGGCAGCCGTAAGGGCGATTCGCCCCAGTGCACCTGCGCCTACGCCCACGCCGGCACCAAAGGCTGCCGAAGCCGTCGATCCGGAGGAAGGCCTGTTCCGCCGCCTCGGACGCAAGATTGCCTGCTTCTTCAACGGAGAAGAAGAACAGCAGACCGAGACCAGCGAAAAAAGCAGAAGCCAGCGTGAAGATCACCGCAATCAGGGCCGCCAGGATCGTCGTAAATCCCGCGTAGCCCGTGGTGACGACCAGCGCTCCGGCGGCAACCGCAGCGGCAACGAACGTCGTCAGGGCGGCCCGCAAAGCCGTGGCGAGGACAACCGTGGGCGCAACCGCAATCGTAACGATGACCAGAACCGCGGAAACCAGAATCGCCAGAGCCCGGATAACAAGGACACTGACAACAAAGGTGACAACAAGGGCACTGATAACCGCCGGGATAGCCGCCGGGACAATCAGGGTCGTGGGCGCAACAAGCCCCAGCGGGACCAAAAGGATAACCGGGACCAGAAGGACAGCAGCCCACAGGAAAACGTTGCCAAGTCAGCCGGCGGTGAAAAGCCCGCATCTGACGAAAAGCGGCGCAAGCCTCGACGTCAGCGCAGTCGCGACGGCTCGCCGGCGGAAAATCCGGCCTCCACGCCGGCAGACCGCAAGGCTGCCCGCAGCGAAAAGCACCAGAAGGATACCCAACCGGAGGTCAGCGCCGAAGGCGACAAGCCTGCGGTAAAAGCCGAGCAGCCACGGGATAACCGTGAAAAGGCTTCAGAAAAACCTGAGAACAAGGCAGCCGCGCCGACTCAGAAGGACGAGCCGAAGCAAGATCGGAAGCCGGGCCAGGCTGACCAGCCCGCTGCTGCACAATCGCCTTCTGACAGCAAGGCCCCTGAGCAGCCGAAAGAAGCAGCAAACGCCGCTGACCAGCCGACCGGGAAGTCCGGAGGCACTGCTGAGGCCGGCACGAAGACCGAGGCACCTGAAAATGTGGAGGAGCAGAGCAGCAAGCCTTCAGCTGCGGACCAAAAGCCATCAACGGGCGAGAAAAAGCCTTCTGCTGCCGATAAAAAGCCCTCTGCCCGAGAGCGTAAACCTGCAGCCGAAAGCGCTGATCAAGCACCGAAAGTCGAGGTAGAAAAGAAGGCAGAAGCTGAACCAAAGCAATCTGCCAAGGCCGAAAAAGCGCCCGAGACCGCTTCTGTGAAGCCGGCCAGCAGCTCAGAAGCGCCGGCCGCCAAGGAAGCGTCCGCCGCTAAACAGGCACCTGCGACCAAAGAAACCGCGGCCGCTAAAGAAGTGCCAACTTCTGATCAGGCGCCTGCCCCTGCTGAAAAGCAGCAATCGGCTGAAAAACCAGCGCCGCAGCCCGCCGCTTCGAAGGCTGCCCCGAAAGAGCAGCCCGCCGAACCGAAGTCATCTCCGGCGGCGGACGTACAGCCTGAAAAGACTGAAAAGCCTGCGACTGGGTCCGAGAAGAAGGACAAGACTCCCGAAACGCCGGCAACCAATGTTCCTGTCACACCGGGACGTGCCTACAATGACCCAAGAGAAGTCCGCAAGCGCCAGAAGGCTGCGGAAGAGGCCAAAAAGGCCGGGAGTGACACTAACTGATGCTATCGAACTCTGACATTGAAGCGCTGGAGGACATCCTTTTTGCCGAACCCTGGGGCGATGATGCCCTGGATTTCTTCGGCTTTCACGGGGTAGTCTGCGCCAGCGTCGTCGGTCCGGCGGAATTGGGTGCGGAAGAAATCTTCCGCCTCGCCACGGGTATCGATGAGGTACCCGATGGCGGGATTCCTGAGGTTTTCAGGCGCTGCGCCGAGCAATTGGCTGGAGATATGGCCCAGGCCCTGGATATGGGCCAGGCTCTGGAATTACCGGAACCGGAAGACGGCGACCCCATGAACGCGCTGGAGAACTGGTGTGCTGGTTTCGTCGACACCTTCCTTGAGCACGAGGAAGAGTGGCTGGACGCTGCCGGCGAAGAGGAAACCGCCGACCTGATGGTACCCATGCTGACGTTGTCAGGACTGTTCGACGACGAAGATTTTCAGAACGTTCGCAACAGCGAAGAGCTGTCCCGGCAAATGGCCGATGCCATTCCGGATTCGCTGACCGATCTGTATCTCCTGTTCCACGCGCCGGATTAAACCGGCGCAGGGCTCAGAATTGGTTGTCTGAAAGAATGCCAGACCGGCTCAAGCCCGTCTGGCATTTTTGCAATGCGGCCAAGCTCACACCAGGGTGCGCCGGGAAAGTGAAAGTCACTGCCCTGAGACGCCAGCAATCCTTCCCTTCGGCAAAGCTCCGCGAGAAATCCCAGGTCCCCGCTGGACTGTCCCGAGGTGGAAACTTCGATCGCCTGCCCTTCTGCCCTCCGGAAATCGGCCGTCAGCTCCCGAAGCTTGGTAGCAGTGAGCTGGTATTTCCGTGGATGGGCAAGAACAGCAATTCCGCCCGCCTCATTAATCCAGCGAACCACTTCCGACAGTTCAGGCCAGTAGGCTTTTACGTCACCGGCCTTGCCGTTGCCCAGGTAACGTTTAAACGCCTGCGCAGCGTTCCGCACTACGCCCTCGCCCGTGAGGACCTCGGCAAAATGGGGGCGACCCGGTACATCACCGCCTGCAGCAGTTGTTGCCTTCCCCAGCAGATCATCGACACCAAGCTTGCCCAGCCGTTCGGCAATCATCCTTGCCCGGGCCCAGCGATTCTCGTTTTGCTGCTCAAGAGCGCCCCGGAACCCGGCGTCATCCGGGTCGAAATCCAGCCCAACAATATGAATGTTTCGACTTTTCCAGATGCAGGACAGCTCCACTCCGGGAATCAGGGTGACACCATGCCTCCCTGCCGCATCCCAGGCTTCGGCGAACCCGCCAATGGTGTCATGATCCGTCAATGCAAGGTGGCTGACACCACGCTCAGCGGCGCGCTCAAGCAGTGCTGAGGGTGATAGCGCACCGTCTGAGGCGGTACTGTGGCAATGCAGATCAATGCACAAAACCGGGTCTTGCGGTATAGTCACGAAACATCCTGAATCAGCGGGGAATGGGCGATATGCCATGTCTGGACAGTGTACCAGCCATCCCTGGCGCTATACGACTGCTGATTATTTGTCAGCCAGTAACGTTTAAGAACTTCAATCCGGAGAACTGAATGTATTACGCCATTATCAGTGAAGATGTCGAAAACAGCCTGGCCCTGCGCCAGTCTGCGCGGCCCGCCCATATCGGGCGCCTGCAAGAACTGAAGGCCGAGGGCAGATTGCTTGTTGCAGGCCCGCACCCCGCTCTGGACACACCGGAACCGGGTGACGCCGGCTTTACCGGCAGCCTGGTGATTGCAGACTTCGACTCCCTGGAGGCAGCCCAGGCATGGGCCGATGCCGACCCCTACATTGAGGCCGGCGTGTACGAGAAGGTTACAGTGAAGCCGTTCAAGGCCGTTTTGCCGTGATCGCTTCCGTTACAGCATGAGTTTATTGTAATGATGGCTCGCTTGCACAGCCGGGCATCTGTGACAAAATTGCGCTTTTAACTATGCTCCGACTTTATCCAGAGAATTTCAGGGAACGTAACCAGTGACGCTTTTTCGTCTCGCTATCAGTGTGTTGTTTGCAGTGTCGTCAATTGCCGTTGCCCAGGCGAAAACGGTCTGGGTGGACGATCAGTTGTATCTCCCGGTGAGGTCTGGCGCAGGTACTCAGTACCGTATTATCGAGAATGCGGTACCCAGCGGGACGCCTCTGGAGGTGCTTGATGCTTCCGATTCGGCTTATACCCGGGTTCGCACCCCCAAGGGCACGGAAGGCTGGGTGTCCAGCCAATATCTGAGCGAAACGCCCATCGCCGCAGACCGCCTCAGGACCGCCAACCAACAGCTCGAAAACACCCGTGCGGAGCTCGCCCAGGTGACAGAGCAACTGACCCAGGTCACCAACGAGCGGGACGCCCTTGAGAACTCTGAATCGACGCTCTCTAATCGCTCCCAGGAACTCCAGGAAGAGCTACAGCGTATCAAGAGCATCGCCTCCGACTCGATTAACCTGGCACGCCGGAACCGCGAACTCCTCGAGGAAAACCAGAAAATCCGCAACGACCTTGAGGTCCTTACCGCAGAAAACGAACGCCTCGAAGCCAGCAAGGAGTATGACTTCATGCTACTCGGCGCCGGCCTGGTCCTCGGCGGCGTGATGCTGGCACTGATTATTCCGATGCTCAAACCAACAAGAAAAACGGACAACTGGGCCTGATGCCATGAAGGATTACTCGGAAAAGCGTGACTTTCACCGTATGCAGGTGAACTCTGAAATAGAAATTACCGATAGTCAGGGTAACAGGTTCACCGGCGTCTGCCGCGACCTGAGTGCGGCCGGCATGCAACTCCATGTAGGGCGCAAGGTAGCCGTTGGCGAAGAACTGCAAACAGTCCTCCACCCCACAAGCGATCAGTTTCCTCCACTGGAAACGGTGTGCGAAGTCATTCGGTGCGAACCGGAGGGCGACGGATTCCTGCTCGGAACGAACATCAGCGAAGTAACTCGCTGAAGGCAAAACGGCGGCCATTGGCCGCCGTTTCTATATCTGCAAGATGGCCTCTGGCTCAGACCAGAGGCTTCTCCGAAACAATAATGCCGTTATTGTCGGCATATACATAATGACCGGGGTGAAAGGTTACGCCGTGGAAGGTAACCGGCACATTCAGGTCGCCAAGGCCACGTTTTTCACTTTTCCGGGGATGAGTTCCCAGAGCCTGAACGCCCAACTCGGTGTTACCAATCTCGTCCACGTCCCGAACGCAACCGTAGATAATCAGGCCGGCCCAGCCATTGCTGGCAGCTTTCTCCGCCAGCATGTCGCCCAGCAGTGCATGGCGCTTTGAGGCACCACCATCCACCACCATGACCCGACCATTGCCGGGCTGGCCAACCTGCTCTTTTACCACGGAATTGTCTTCAAAGCATTTCACGGTCACTATCTCACCGCCAAAGGCCTTGTTGCCGCCATAGTTGTTAAAGCCGGGTTCCACAACCTGCACTTCCGGAAATTCATCGCACAGGTCCGGGGTAATAATCTCGGTCACTTTGTCGCTCTCCTTAATCCTGGAAAATGAACTCAGTCAATCTTTTCGTCGGCCAGGAAGAACCAGGTATCCAGCACCGAATCCGGATTCAGGGAAACGGAATCGATACCCTGATCCATCAGCCACTTGGCCAGATCCGGATGATCCGATGGCCCCTGCCCGCAAATACCGATGTATTTATCTGCCTTCTTGCAGGCCTGAATGGCGCTGGCCAGCAGTGCCTTGACGGCATCGTTACGCTCATCGAACAGGTGGGCGATAATACCGGAATCCCGGTCCAGCCCCAGGGTAAGCTGGGTCAGGTCGTTGGAGCCAATGGAGAAGCCGTCAAAATGCTCCAGGAACTGATCGGCCAGAATCGCATTGGCCGGCAGCTCACACATCATGATGACACGAAGGCCGTTCTCACCACGCTTCAGGCCATTCTCTGCCAGCAGGCTAACCACCTGTTCGGCTTCACCAACGGTGCGAACAAACGGCACCATCACTTCCACATTGGTCAGCCCCATCTCGTTGCGGACCTTTTTCAGGGCGCGGCATTCCAGTTCAAAGCAATCGCGGAAGGTTTCGGAAATGTAGCGGGATGCGCCACGGAAACCCAGCATCGGATTTTCTTCGTCCGGCTCGTACAGGGTGCCGCCAATCAGGTTGGCGTACTCATTGGACTTGAAGTCCGACAGCCGCACAATAACCTTTTTCGGCGCGAACGCGGCGGCCAGGGTGGAAATACCTTCCACCAGCTTGTCCACGTAGAAATCGACCGGAGACGAATAACCCGAAATGCGCTTTTCAACGGTCTGCTTGATGTCCCGGGGCAACCCGTCAAAGTTCAGCAGGGCCTTGGGGTGCACACCGATCATGCGGTTGATGATGAACTCGAGGCGGGCCAGGCCAACGCCTTCATTGGGCAGCGCCTGGAAATCAAAGGCACGGTCCGGGTTGCCGACATTCATCATGATCTTGAACGGGATATTGGGCATGGAATCGACGGTATTTTCCCGCAACTCGAAGTCCAGGGCACCTTCGTAAATCAGACCTGTATCGCCCTCGGCACAGGAAACCGTCACTTCCTGACCATCTTTCAGGATCTCGGTTGCATCACCACAACCAACCACCGCCGGGATACCCAGCTCACGGGCAATAATGGCAGCGTGACAGGTACGTCCGCCCCGGTCCGTCACAATGGCGGAAGCCCGCTTCATGACCGGCTCCCAGTCCGGATCGGTCATGTCTGTCACCAGCACGTCACCGGCCTGAACGCGGTCCATTTCCTTGATGCTGGTAATAATCTTCACCGGGCCGCTGCCGATCTTGTGGCCGATACTGCGACCTTCCACCAGCACATTGCCGGTTTCATTCAACAGGTACCGCTCCATCACGTTGGCAGAGGCGCGGCTCTTGACGGTCTCAGGCCGGGCCTGAACGATGTAGATCTTGCCATCGTCACCATCCTTCGCCCACTCGATATCCATGGGGCGCTGATAGTGTTTTTCGATAATCATCGCCTGGCGGGCCAGATCTTCCACCTCGGCATCGGTAATGCAGAAGCGATTACGCTCGTCCTGCTCGACCTTGACCGTTTCCACAAGCTGACCTTCGCCGGGGCTGGTATGGTAAATCATCTTGATGGCCTTGCTGCCCAGATTGCGGCGCAATACCGCCGGGCGGCCGGCCTCCAGTGTCGGCTTGTGGACATAGAATTCATCCGGGTTCACGGCACCCTGAACAACCGTTTCACCGAGGCCATAAGAGGCCGTCACAAAAACCACATCCCGGAACCCGGATTCGGTATCCAGTGTAAACATAACGCCACTGGCGGCGGTCTCACTGCGCACCATTTTCTGGATACCGGCGGACAGAGCGACCATCTTGTGATCGAAGCCATGGTGGACACGGTAAGAGATGGCCCGGTCGTTGAACAGCGAAGCAAACACTTCTTTAACCGAGGTGCGTACCTGCTGCAGTCCGACCACGTTCAGGAAGGTTTCCTGCTGGCCAGCGAACGAAGCGTCTGGCAGATCCTCTGCAGTCGCCGAAGAACGCACAGCAACGGCCATATTTTCGTTGCCGTCCTGCAAGGCGGCGAATGCCTCTTCCAGTGCGTTTTCCAGAACATCCGGGAACGGAGTATCCAAAATCCACTGGCGAATCTTCGCACCCACCCTGGCCAGTTCGTTGACATCGTTGATGTCCAGGGCATCCAGAACATTGTCTATTCGCTCTTTCAGGCCGTCTTTGGCAAGAAATTCGCGATAGGCATGAGCGGTCGTGGCAAAGCCACCGGGAACGGTGACACCTGCGTTGGCGAGATTACTGATCATTTCGCCGAGAGAGGCGTTCTTCCCGCCCACCCGGTCGACATCGGACATTCCCAGGTGATCAAACCAGATAATGTAATCTTCCAAAGCACGTCTCCCTTGAGTCTGTGAAGCAAAGAGCAAAACCGGGCCAGCGGTATCAGGCAATAAAAGCAGGCAATATCCACTGCGGGGTCTCGAACTTGGCGTGTATGATACTGTAACCTGCGGAAATTACCTAGGGAACCACCCGCTGAATACGGAACCGGACGATACACCATGAAACGCACTGCTTTTTTCATTTCCGACGGCACCGGCCTGACCGCCGAGGCATTGGGGCACAGTCTTCTGGCCCAGTTTGAGAAGATCGAGTTTGAACGGGTGACCGTTCCCTACATCGATGACGAAGAAAAAGCACGGGAGATGGTCAAGCGCATCAACAAGGCGGCCGAGACGGACAGTGCCCGCCCACTGGTCTTTGACACCATCGTGAACAGCGACATCCGGGATATCATCTCAACAGCCGAAGGTTTCATGGTGGATATTTTCGGAACCTTTCTCAATCCCCTGGAGCAGGAGCTTCAGTCCTCCTCCTCCTATACCGTCGGGAAATCCCATGCCATCAATAACGAAGGCAGTTACGAACGGCGGATCAAGGCGGTCAATTTTGCGCTGGATAACGATGATGGCGCCCGGACAAGACATTATGATGAAGCTGACCTGATTCTGGTCGGAGCTTCGCGGAGTGGAAAAACCCCGACCTGCCTCTATCTGGCACTACAGTACGGGGTCAAAGCAGCCAATTACCCGATTACGGAAGAAGACCTGGAAGACCAGCAGATCCCGGGCGCCCTGAAGCCCCACAAGGAAAAAATCTACGGGCTGACCATCGATCCCGAACGCCTCGCCACCATACGGAACGAGCGTCGGCCCAACTCAAGGTACTCCTCCATCAAGCAGTGCATGCACGAAGTCGAGGAGATCGAGCTGATGTACCGGCGTGAGCGCATTCCGTACCTGAATACCACGGCGTATTCAGTGGAAGAGATTTCGACACGGATTATGGTGAGCACCGGGCTGAAACGGAATCGCTGACAGGACTGGAATAGCGAACAAGCCGAAAAAAGGGGAAAAGGGTCAGATGAAAGCGTTCATCTGACCCCGGTGTGTTGCACTTATCACATTTCCTGAATATCCAGGCCAAGCTCCTCGGCCCTGGCCCTGTTTTCCGGGCTGGTAACCATGGCAATGCTGGCTTTTTCAGCCACCAGCCAAGCATTGGCTACCCGTTTGAGATCGTCCAGCGTAACTGCCAGAACACGCTCCCGGAACCGGGCCCTCTGCTCCGGCGTGCGCCCAAACAGCTTGTTGTGGAACGCATGCCGCGCTGCGCCAGCCGGAGAACGGGGCCGGTCAAGCTGACCAATGACCCCGAGGATGGATTCCTCAAGCTCCTGATATTCGTGATCGGTTTCCTGTAGCCAGATCAGCGCCTTGTCGAAATCCTCCAGAGTCTCTTCCAGGCGAGGGTCGCGATAGGAGAAGAACCGGAAGGTTCCGTTCACGCTGTCCTGCCCGGCGCCGCCACCGTAGGCGCCACCCTTCTCACGGATTGCACGGTGCAGGTAGCCGTTACGCAGGAAACCACCGAGCACGGTCAGCGCCGCTGCATCCGGATGGTCCACTGGCACAGTGCTATAGGCCTTGGCGCAGAAGTTCACTTGCGTAGATGTCAGCCAGGCCTCACGGGTGGTGTAGCTGACTGGCTCGATCTTCCAGTCAGAGCTGGTGGGCGCCGATGCATCCTGCCAGCAGGATTTGAGGTCGTCGACCATAGCCGGAAGCTGCTCTTCCTCACCAATCAGCAAGAACTCCCGCTCCTGATTACTGATTTTCTTGTGTAGGGCTGCCAGCTTCTCGCACAGGGACACCAGTTCTTCCGGATCTTTCAGGGCCTGATCCAGCTGCTTGGTGCCCCGAATACCGGCCAGCCCCCCGAGCCGGAATGACAGCCAGGCACCCGCGCTCATGCCCTGGGACGCCGCGCTCATCGCCAATGCATGACCACTGCCGGTGACCGCCTGCTCGCGGCGGGCACGGATCTGGGCAATGATCTCCCGAACCCGCTCTTTCTCGTCGAAACGGGCATCGATGTAGACGTCACGGAGCAGCCGGGTCAATGCACTGCGGTTCCGGGCCAGAGCCTTGCCGTTGAATATGATGTAACCGGACAGATCCTGGACATCGTCGATACGGCCCTTGGCACTGAACGCGGCGCCTATGCCACCGGATTCCGCGGAAATGCGGTCCTGCATCTGCAGGTAGTCCAGCTCTCCGCAACCCACCTCGGAAATCAGGGCGGTGTAATAAGGCACCAGAAGCAGTTCTTCTTCGGTGAGGGCTGGCACCGGCACCACCACCTGCTCATATATCAGCCCATTGGTCCCGCGGGCATAGACCGTTGCCGAAATATCGCCGTCGTAACGGCCTTCCGGCTCAGGCATTTGCAGTGGTACATCGGACAAGTCAACCTTTGGAAGAATGGAGTCGTCGTCCTTGCGCATCTGCCGCTCTTCAAGGGCACTGGCCCGCTCGACAATCATCCGGACCTCATCCTCTGTCAGCTCTTCCTTGCGACGGGCCAGAGCCTCCCGGATGGCTTCCTGACGACGGCTTTCCAGCTTTTCATCCGGGCGCAGGGTCAGCGTCACCCTGTGTGGATTTTCCAGCAGCTTTTTGCGAATCAGACCGGGCACATACCCGGGATCCTGAATTTTCTCCCGGAGCGTTGCCAGCACCGGTTCCAGATCGAGCAATTCAACAGGGTCGCCGCCGTGGACCATGGGCGCAATTGCGCTCATGATCAGCTGCAAACCATAAGGGGCATGATCGCCAGCGATCTCACGCTGATGCAACTCCAACTGATGCAGGATGGCTTCCAGGCGCTCCTCACTGACACCTTCCTCCACCACCTGGTGCAGCGTGGCCTCGATCAGTGCTTCCAGATCCTTGTGTTTTTCGGGCTCGCTGCCTTCAATTCCGCACACGAAAGTCATTTCGCGATTGGAATCCTCCAGGCCACACATGGGCGACGGCGCATGGCCCAGATCGGTGGTTTCCAGGGCCCGCATCAGGGGCGAGGCACTGTTTTCCAGAAGCACCGCGGAAAGCAATTGCCCTTCCAGGTTTTCCTTCAGGTCAAAGCTCTGCCCCAAGAGCCAGCCGACAACAATGTGGGTCTTGTTGTCTGTACCCTCGCCTTCATTTACCGCATAGCCCTGCTCCACCCGTACCGGCGCAAACATGCGCTTTTCATCACGAACCGGCAGGTCGATGTCGAGCCGGTCGAAGCGTTTTAGCGCCAGCTCCTCGAACTTTTCGTGGTGCTCCCGGGCGGGAATATCGCCGTAGGTGGCAAAAATCGCGTTACTGGGATGATAGTGGTGACGATAGAACTTCGTCAGGTCATCGTAAGTGAGATCGACAATGTGGTCCGGCTCGCCACCGCTGTTGTAATGATAGGTGGTGGTCGGAAAGAGATGACTGCTCAGGTTCTGCCATAACTGGGACGTGGGCGAACTCATGGCACCCTTCATTTCATTGTAAACAACACCCCGGTAGACCAGATCAGTGGAAGGATCTTCCGGTTTGTCGAACTCCAGGCGGTGGCCTTCCTGGGCGAAATCCAGCGGATCCAGCTTGGAGAAGAACACACAGTCCAGGTACACCGTCAGCAGGTTGTCAAAATCTTTCCGGTTCATGCTGGCGAAGGGATACGCGGTCCAGTCGCTGCTGGTAAAGGCATTCATAAAGGTATTCAGCGACCGCCGGATCATCATAAAGAACGGATCGCGAACCGGAAAACGTTCGCTGCCACAGAGTGCGGTATGCTCCAGAATATGAGCAACACCGGTCGAATCCATTGGAAAAGTGCGTAGGGCCACGAAGAATACGTTCTCGTCGTTGTCGGCCACCAGGTGCAGGTGCCGAGCCCCGGTTTTCTTGTGGCGATACTCCTCAACATCGATATTGAGCGTGTTGATCCGGTGACTGCGAAGCTTCTCAAAGGCCGGATGGGTTGCGTTGTCGATCACTGCAGCCATTCAAACTATCCTGTCTTTAAACAATTGGAGAATTGTAGGGTAACACGTAGTATCGATTATCATGCATCTCTCCCGTAGCGATAAGGTACCCCGCTAATCCATGACAACACCTGCACCTAAAACCAAGGCTGTTGATGCCCCCGAAGTCGCCGCCTACTGGGTCGAACGACGCCGTTATCTCGACCGCATACGGAAAGTTCCAGAAATCAGACAGCGGTTCTGGCGGGAAGTTGCCATCTACCTGCTCCGCCGGCTGCTCTGGTCATTCGGATTTTTCCCGGTATTCCTGGCCTTCTGGATTCCGTTCGTGATGGCCAGCTTCAACCCTGTTGTCATGGCATCCGATCTGATTCCGCTGCTGGAGGAGTTCGTCAATTCCAACCCGGAAGTACAGGCAACCACCATCAGCACCCTTTTGATTGCCTGGGCATCGATCGGATTCTTCTTCCTGGTGTTTGATTTTGTGCTTACTCCGTTTACGTCGCCTTATGAATATGAAGCCGATGTGTACATGAGATCATGGGAACAGCTCAACCATGATCAGCTTCCGGATAAAGTGTGATTTGGCCTGCATTCTCGTTAACTCCAGACACTTTCTGTTACATAACGTTGCGCTCACTGGTTAAGATGAAGCGGTAGACAGAATTCCGAGAATGCAGGATTAAGAGGTTCCGCCATGGTCGATTTCAGACCACTTCTGTTCATCAACGCCCTTGCACTTATGTTGCTGGTCACCGCCGGATTCGCATCGGTCCGGAGCGAGCTGCAGATGACAGAAACCTTCGAACCACCCACCGTAGACCAAGTCGTTGCCGCCGAAGCTGTCTCAGCGGTCGAGCAGTCAGCTCCTGCCTTGGTTGAGCCGGAATACTCAAGTTCAGTGCAAACCCGCACAGAAGACCGCCAGCCCAATGTCGATACCACCCCGTTTACCGTGCCCCCCATGCTGGAAGAGCCCACGGTTCTGGCGGTCGCCGAACCACCCTCGGCAATGACGACCCGCACCTACGACGCTCCGGAGGTGCAAAAGCAAGATCGCACCAAATCCGGGAAACAACCACCAACCACAGGCACACTGGTGCTTCGCTCAAACGTTGTGGGTGATCAGGTTACGATCAATGGTAAGGAATACGGCGCAACCCGCCTCGACCTTGAACTGGAACCGGGCCGGTACGATGTCACCATCAGCAAGACCGGCTTTAAGCCCTGGAGACAGTCCATTGCCCTTGAAGCCGGGAACGAGATGACGTTGGTCGGCAAGCTGAAAGCCTACACCACAGTTAATTACCGCAACGGCAACTGGATCGGTGGCGTGCGCACCGGCGACGGCAGATACGAAGACTCAGATGGCCTGCGCTATGAAGGGCATTTCGTGAATGGCGAGTTTGATGGTCAGGGCATCGCCTGGTACCCCAATGGCAGCCGGTATGAAGGCGAATGGTCTGGCGGCAAACGTCACGGCGAAGGCGTATGGCGCAGCGCCGACGGCGCCCGCTACTCTGGGGATTTCAGGGACAATCAGTTTAATGGCAAAGGCACACTGACACTGGCTGACGGGAATATCCTTACCGGCCACTGGCAACAGGGCCAACTCAATGGCCACGGCTCACTGACCACCGCTGACGGCATCCTATATGTCGGCGGGTTCCGTAACGATGAATTCCATGGCTCGGGCACCCTTACCTACCCGGACGGACGCCATTATGAGGGTGAATTTTCCAACGGGACCTTCCACGGTACCGGCTCCGAGGTCTTTGCCAATGGCAAGAAATACGAAGGCCAGTACATCGAAGGAAAATTTCACGGCAATGGGCTGTTAAAGAACCCCAACGGCAGCTCCATTGAAGCCACTTTCCGTCATGGCGAGCCCTACGGACAGGTTCGCCTGACCACGGCGGCTGGGGAAGTATTCACTGCCCGAACAACTGAACCCGGTGTCTGTTATCGGGACAAGAGCTACCGGGCCACCGAATGCCCGAAACTGGAAGGCTGGTAATCACGTCGGCCCGATAACAAATGCGTTTGCAGTAAACGATTGAGGTAGTGACATGGCGATCAAGAACGCTCTGCTGGTAGACGACTCCAAAGTGGCACGATTTGCCCTGAGTAAACTGCTGGAAAGTCGTGACATGGAAGTCAACATGGCTGGTTCGGCCGAAGAAGCCCTGGATTTCCTGACTAGTCATGGCCGCCCGGATGTCATTTTCATGGATCACCTGATGCCGGGTATGAACGGCGTGGAGGCCACCAAGGCCATCAAGGGCAACCCCGAGACAGCGGGCATTCCGATCATCATGTGTACGTCCAAGAAATCCTCGTCCTTCATGGAGGAGGCAAAGACCTTTGGCGTTTACAACATCCTGACCAAGCCGCCCCAGCCCGATGGCCTCAGTCAGGTTCTGGCCCAGCTGGCCAGCGATGTCACCAAGGGTACACTGCCAGAGCCACCCACCGAGGACACAACCCAGGCCGGGGAAGACGACCTGCTAAACGTGCCTGCAAATGCCTCAGTTGAGCTCTCGCCGAAAACCGGGGAATCCGAACGCCGGGGCAGTGCCCAGGCCAATGTTGTTCCGCTAACCAGCGACCTCATTGAGCAGATTGCCCGCTCTGCTGTTAAAACCCATATCAACAACCGGCTGCATGAGCTGCTCAGCTCCCTGTTTGATGAGCAATTTGACCATCTCAAGCGGGCGCTGGACGAATCCCGCAGCAAACAGGAGGCGGCGATTGAGGAGCGCCTCAATGCCGTTTCCGAAATGGTCGAGGAACGTACGAAAAATCTGCGGGATGACGTTGCCGCTGAGGTCAATCTGAACCTGGGCAGCGAGTTTGCGGTGCTGAAAAAGGAGCTGAAAAAGAATTCAGGATTTACCAGCGAGCACATGGCGGAACTGAAGGATCACATTACCAGCGTCCAGACCATTGATACGGAGTTCTGGCAAACACTGCAGTCAGAGGCGATTCAGCAGGCCCACGAGATTTCCCGGGAAACCGCGGAAGACATTGCCCAGCGCACGATTGATCTGTTCGTTGCCCAACAGCGGTCAGCGTCGTCCCGGGTATATACCATGGGGCTTGCCCTCAGCCTCGGTATCTTCAGCGTCGGGATTGCCTGGCTGTCCGGTCTGTTTGGCTGAGTAGCCTTCTGATTCTGTGCCAGTCTGCCGGGGTGTCGACATCCTCGTGAACCCCCGGGATGTCCACCCGGGTGGCTCTCACCTCGGCCAGCAGGCGGCTGGCTCCACGATCCCCTTCAAGATCCAGTACCAGGGGCCACAACCAGCGAGGCAGATAGGCTGGAACACCTGGCCGCTCGCCGTAATCCGCTGCGATAGGTTGCTCAGGAACATAGCGCGCGGCATCCCCGAACGCCTTCAGGGCATTCAGGTCTAGCAGTGGCTGATCTGCCAGTAGCACAAATACTCCTTTTACTGTCGGCCCCAGACTATGGATTCCGGCAGCCAGTGATGCCGACAATCCCTGATGCCAGTCCGGCGCTTTCAGCCATAGTGAAGGTTGGCTGTGGCAACGAAAGCGGATCAAAGGGTACCAGGCGCCGCACACCACCCGGACATCACGGCTCAATAGCCGGCCCTGGTCAATGGCAGCGTCCAGCAGGATTTTTTTGTCCTCACCGCCACCGACGCCGAGGGGCAGCAGCGCCTTGGGCCGACCAAGCCGGGTTGATGCACCGGCAGCCAGTATCAGTGCCGGAAATTCCTGATCGTTGATCTGTTTGCGGAAGTTTATGATGTTCTGCCCGATAGCGAGAAGTTATGGTGCCTGGCAATCAGCCAGACTGCTGTACCCGGGGATTTTTGCTAGAATTCGCTCATCAATCAACCATACCCGCCCGGAAATTTGATGAACCATCTGTTTGTAGACAACCTGACCGTTATTGATTTCGCATATCTGGACCCGACAAGGGGGCTGGTAGGCGAAAGCTGGATTGCGGATGTGGTGCTTGGCGGGGAGCTGGATGACCAGGGCATGGTGTTCGATTTCAGTAACGTGAAACGTACCATCAAACGGGTGATTGATGAGCGTGTCGATCACCGCCTGGTGATACCCCGGGGCTTCCAGGGCCTGTCCTGGAGCGAAGAACAGCCGGACACGTTCACCTGGGCGCTGACGGATGGCAGCCAGATTGTTCACCGCTCCCCCGATGAAGCCATCGTCTGGCTGTCGGCGGAACGAGTAGTACCTTCTGCTGTGGCTGCCCTGTTGGAACAGGAGATCAAGGCGGTGCTTCCGGCGAACGTAACCTCAGTGGAGATCCATCTTCGGGAAGAGGAAATCGACGGCGCCTACTACCACTACGTGCATGGCCTGAAGAAGCATCTTGGTAACTGCCAGCGCATCGCCCATGGCCATCGCTCCCCGATTCGCATTGATCGCAACCGGCACCGTGATTATGACCTCGAGCGGCGATGGGCGAAGCTCTGGCGGGATATTTACGTGGGCTCAGAGGAAGATGTGGTGCGCCGCCATGTGGGAGATGACGGGGTTCGGTACGTGACCTTCGAGTATGAGGCCAATCAGGGGGAGTTTGCGCTGACGCTGCCGGAGGAGCGGGTTTACATGCTGGATACCGATACCACGGTTGAGCTGATTGCTGCACATATTGCCGACAAGCTCAAGGTGGAGTTTGCTGCCGATGCTATTCGGGTCAAGGCTTATGAGGGTGTGGGCAAGGGGGCTATCGCTTCACGGTGAGCCCAGAGCCGCTGAGCCCGCTCACCCCGGAGGACGCGATCAGTGTGGCACCGTTCCAAAACACGCCGTGAACCCATCCCTGGGGGCTTGGTGTTGCCATCCATGGCAACACACAGTTTTGGAACGGTGCCACACTGATCGCCCGCAAGCTACTGTGAGGGCTTTTCCAAAGAGATTCTGGAACTCAGGGTCAGATGAAATTTTCGTCTGACCCCAAAATCAGACACAAAAAAACCGCCCGAAGGCGGTTTTTTTGATGGCTTTCCGGTGGACTAAACCGTTAAGCCGTATTGGCGTCCCCTAGGGGGTTCGAACCCCTGTTGCCGCCGTGAAAGGGCGGAGTCCTAGGCCACTAGACGAAGGGGACTAGAAATTGGTGGAGCCAAGCGGGATCGAACCGCTGACCTCAACACTGCCAGTGTTGCGCTCTCCCAGCTGAGCTATGGCCCCTCAACGGCTGCGTATATTAAGGATCCGCCCTATGGGCGTCAACCTTTTGAACATCTTTTTTTCAGTTTTCTGAACATCCCTGTCCTGGCCGTCTATAAATTCACCAAAGCGGTTATCAAACACCCAGTGCGGCGTATTCTTTTTCCACTTTCTTGGTTTCCTTCTTCGAGAAGCCACCAAGCACTTCCAGGGCGTGGCGCAATCGGGAGCGAGTCATGTCCGGTCCAAGCAGGGCCATGGAGTCCATCACGGACCAGGAGTTGGGTGTGCCGGCAATGGCTACGAAGATGGAGAACATGAAGTCACCCATTTTCAGGTCCATGGCTTTGGCCAGCGCCTTGATATCGGCGAAGATGGTTTCCTTGCTCCAGTGGCGCTGGGCTTCCAGTTTCCAGAGGGTGAACTGCAGAACCCGTTTGACCTGTGCCTCTTCCAATTTGTTGTGGCCAAAGTCCTCCGGTTTGAGGCTGAGCATACCGGAGAACATGAACTGGGCCATTGGCGCCACGTCAGAGAACACTTCCGCCCGGCCCTTGATGTGAGGCACCAGGGCGCTCAAAGCGTCTTCGTTGAACCACCACTGGCGCATACGCTCCATGAACTGCTCTTCGGTCAGTTCATCCCGCAGCCACTGACCGTTAAGCCAGCGCAGTTTCTCTACATCGAAAACCGGACCACCCAGGGAAACGCGTTGGATGTCAAAGTTCTCGATCATTTCATCCAGCGTGAACTTTTCCCGCTCGTCCGGCATGGACCAGCCCATGCGGCCAAGGTAGTTGGCAACCGCTTCCGGCAGAAAGCCCATGCGCTCGTAGAAATTGATACTGGTCGGGTTCTTGCGCTTGGAGAGCTTGCTCTTGTCCGGGTTGCGCAGCAGCGGCAGGTGGCAAAGTACCGGCATGTCCCAGCCAAAGTACTGGTACAGCAATTTGTGCTTCGGCGCAGAGTTGATCCACTCCTCACCCCGCAGCACGTGGGTAATTTCCATCAGGTGGTCGTCGACGACATTGGCCAGATGGTAGGTTGGCATACCGTCGGATTTGAGCAGGATCTGGCAATCCACCTGCGACCAGTCGATTTCAATAGTGCCGCGGAGCATGTCGTCGATCTCGCAGACACCCTCATCAGGCACCTTCATGCGTATCACGTAAGGCTCGCCGGCATCCAGGCGCTGCTTCACCTCATCTTCAGACAGCTCCAGGTCGCCCTTGATACCGGGGTTCAAACCCTGCGCCTTGCGCTCTTCCCGGATGGCATCGAGCTCTTCCGGGGTACGGAAGCAGTAGAAGGCATCGCCCGCCGTGACCAGGTCTTCGGCATACTGGCGGTAGGAGTGCTTGCGCTCCGACTGTCGGTAAGGACCGTGGGGGCCACCGACATCGGGACCTTCGTCCCAGTTGAGCCCGAGCCAACGCAGGGCCTTGAGGATATCCTGCTCGGACTCCGCCGTGCTCCGGGCCTGGTCGGTATCTTCAATACGGAGGATGAACTGGCCGCCGTGCTGGCGGGCGAAGCACAGGTTGAACAGGGCCACGTAGGCGGTACCAACGTGTGGATCACCGGTGGGTGACGGAGCAATTCGGGTACGTACTGTCATGAAACCTTCCTGAAAAGTCGGTGGCCGTTTGATAAACCCGGCATTATACCGGCCCTCAACAGCTTTCGCATGACCAGAGCGCATCCGCAGCCACATAAATCGCGGCACTGACACTTTCTTTTGCGACAGTCACCTGATATTTGTTACATTATAACATTACACACTCAATGGCAGGATCCGAACCACCATGCGCGCTCCCGGAAAAGTACTTTCACTGGCACTTGGTGCCAGCACTCTCCTTGTAAGCGGCGTTTTGCATGCCGAAACCCGTATTGTTACCTCCATCAAGCCTGTCGAGCTTATTGTCCGCGCCATTGCCACGGACGACATGTCGGCTACCAGCCTGGTTCCAGCGGGTTCAAGCCCCCACAACTACTCGATGAAACCCTCCCAGAGGCGGGCCCTGGAAAATGCCGACGTGATTTTCTGGGTAGGTCCGGAAATGGAAACCTTTCTGTACCGGCTTCTGTCGGCGCAAGAGTTCAGTAGCCGTACCGTAGCTCTGATGGCAGGCGAGCACGAGCCCGACAACGCCGGACATAACGGTCATGATGCTCACGACCATGGCGATGGTGAAGACCCACACATCTGGCTGGACCCCGAAATGGCCATCGAAATGGCTGAGACAATCCGCGACGCAATGGCCCGACTGGATGGTGTCAACATCCAGGCCATGGACCAGAACTTCCAGCAGTTCAAAGCCAGCGTTCGGGAAACCGACAGCGCCATTCGTGCCCGGCTTGCTCCAGCCCATGACATCAGCCTGTTCTCCTACCACAGTGCCTTCACCCGATTTGCGGATCATTACGATCTGAAACTGGAAGGTGTTCTGACATTGAACCCGGAACTCTCCCCGGGCGCACGTCACATTGCCGAGGTTCAGGACAAACTGCGCAAAGGTCGCCACCCCTGCCTGCTGACCGAACCTCAGTTCAATCAGCGATGGTGGAAGTCGATCACACAAAACCTGGATGTCACATTCAGCACCTGGGATCCCCTGGCGACGGAGATCAAGGTGACTGCGGATGGCTATAACGATTTTCAGCACAGCATTGTCGATGCCGTGCTCAAATGCCTACCAGAGGATGCTCAGCATTAGGGGGATGGAAGCAATGGCCAGCAGGGTCTGGCCACTAATGATACCCGCCATCAGCGGGGCATCGCCCCCCAGCTGGCGGGCCAGGATATAAGCAGATGTGGCGGTCGGCAGGGCCGCCAGCAAAACAGCAACCTTCACCATCAGTCCGTCGAGGCCCAGCACCAGCGCCAGCCCGGCGGTCATCAGGGGGAAAGCCACCAGCTTCAAAACGGAAGAGATGATGAAAGGCAGTGATGCTCCACGCAGCGCCTTCATTTGAAGGCCCGCGCCCACTGTCATCAACCCCATTGGCAACGCCAGATTGCTGAGCGGCTCGAGTATGCCCCCGATCAGCGGATGAAAACCAATTTCGAAAAAGCTCCAGATAACACCGATGACTGAGCCAACAATCAACGGGTTGGTGACAATGGCCTTGAACACCGGCACAAGCCTTACCGGCCCGTCGGTCGCCACCAGCGAAAACATCAGGATGCACAGGAGGTTGAGCAGCGGCACCATGACGGCAACCGCTATTGCGGTCAACGACAGCCCCTCATCGCCCAGCAACATGCCCCCGGCAGCAAGGCCCACGTACGAATTGAACCGGATGGCGCCCTGGTAAACGGATGAAAACACCGGGCCACGCCAACGCCAGAACCATTGCGACAAAGCCAGAACCAGCGTCATCGAAAGCAGCATGGCACCGATCAGCAGGACAATGTCGCCGTATGCCGAGGCGGGCAATCGTGCCTGCCCCAGCTTGAAAACCAGCATGGCCGGGAACAGCACGTAGTAGGTAAAGCGCTCAGCCTGGGGCCAGAAATCGCCGCCCGGGAAATCCACGCGCCGGAACACATGCCCGAGCATGATTAAAACAAAGATCGGCAACAGGGCCTGTACCATTAACGGCATGCGTGCCAACTCCGAGGCCATCAGGAAAGGGAGCGAAGAACTCCCTGTCATTAGGAAGCTATGCAGGATAGCAAAAGAACACAAGACCGTCCTGTAGACAAACCGGGCGTTTCAGCCGAACAGGAAAATAATGCCGGCGAGCTTCTCGCCAATCCCCTACGTAATCACCGATTGTTTATTGATACAATGCCGCTTCAGGACAAATTCATATTTTCGATTAAATCTATTATGCAGAATCAAGTTCCGCTCTCAGCTTCAACGAGCCCCTACCAGGCGAATGGCCCCTCTCGCCGCTTCTGCGTGGCGCCGATGATGGATTGGACCACCAGCCACTACCGCTACCTGGCGCGCCAGCTGAGCCGGCATACCCTGCTGTATACCGAGATGGTGACTACCGGGGCATTGATCCACGGTGATACCGCGCGCTTCCTGCGCCACGACGAGGCTGAGTACCCGCTGGCGCTTCAGTTAGGCGGCAGTGATGCCAGGGAGCTGGCACACTGTGCAAGACTCGCAGAACAGTACGGGTTTGACGAGGTAAACCTGAACGTGGGCTGCCCCAGCGACCGGGTTCAGAACAACATGATCGGCGCCTGCCTGATGGGTCATCCGGATAAGGTGGCCGAGGGCGTGAGGTCGATGATTGAGGCGACGGACCTGCCGGTTACCGTTAAACACCGGATCGGCATCGACGGTCGCGAATCCTGGGACGATCTGTGCGAATTCGTGGAAAAGTTGGCCGAAGCCGGATGCCGGACGTTTATCGTACACGCGCGTATTGCCATCCTTGAAGGCTTGAGCCCTAAGGAGAACCGGGATATCCCGCCGCTCAAGTATGACCGGGTTTATCAACTGAAAGCCAAATACCCCCATCTGGAAATCATCATCAACGGTGGTATCAAGACCTTTGACGAGTGTCATGAGCATCTCCGGCACACGGATGGCGTTATGCTTGGCCGGGAGGCGTATCACAACCCCTGGCTGTTGGCGGCCGTTGATTCGGAGTTCTTCGGCCAGGCCGCACCGGTCAAAACCCGCCACCAGGCGCTGCGGGCAATGCTTCCGTTCATCCAGAGCGAGCTGGATCGGGGCGTCTTCCTGACCCATATGTCCAGACACCTGCTAGGCCTGTTCCATGGCCAGCCCGGGGGCCGGCAGTTCCGCCGCTACATCAGTGAAAACGCCCACAAGTCCGGCGCCGGCCTCGAAGTGATCGAAACTGCCCTGGAAAAGGTCAGGGAGCCGGCTAATCCGGAGATTGCCGAAGCTTAACCGCTGCCAAGGAACCCCATACCTTTTGTTGTCTTGTTCCTGTCAGAGCGGCCCGTTATTGTAGGCACATAGCCAGCGCCCGGGATTCGGGCGCATCAATAACAAATCAACTGGGACGACAGGACGAATGACCAGCAAGCTCGACCAACTGAAAACCATGACCACCGTAGTGGCAGATACCGGCGACATCGACGCTATTGCGCAATGGCGGCCGGAAGATGCCACAACAAATCCGTCGCTTCTGCTTAAGGCGGCCGCCTCCGAAGCTTATCGCCCAATGCTCGACAAGGCAGTAGCCCAAGCCCGCCGCCAGGGCGGTTCAGGCGCTGAGCAGCTGACCATGGCAACGGATATGCTGGCCGTGCTTGCCGGCCGGGAAATCCTGAACCTGATTCCCGGTGTTGTTTCCACTGAAGTCGATGCACGGCTCTCGTTTGACACCACGGCAACTCTGGCGCGGGCCCGCCGCCTGGTTGAGCTGTACGACCAGCAGGGTGTGGATACAAACCGCGTGCTGATCAAGATTGCGGCTACCTGGGAAGGCATCCGAGCCGCCGAGCAACTGGAAAAAGAAGGGATACATTGCAACCTCACGCTTCTGTTCTCCTTTATCCAGGCTGCAGCCTGCGCCCAGGCCGGCGCATTCCTGATCTCACCCTTTGTCGGGCGCATCCTCGACTGGCACCTGGCCAACACCGGTCGCGACAGCTACCCCGCCGCCGAAGATCCTGGCGTACTTTCGGTCACCCGGATCTACAATTACTACAAGGCCAACGGTTTCAATACCGTAGTTATGGGAGCCAGCTTCAGGAACAAAGGTGAAATCGAAATGCTCGCCGGTTGCGACCGGTTGACCATCAGCCCTGCGCTTCTGCAGGAACTGAAAGATGACCACGGCGACCTGCCACAACAACTGGCGGCTGATTCTGCCAGCTCACCGGATCGTTTTGGCACAATCGATGAAAAGCTGTTCCGCTGGGAATCCAACGAAGATGCCATGGCAACGGAGAAACTGGCCGATGGTATCCGCCGCTTCACGGCGGACCAGATTGAACTTGAAAACCGGGTTCGGCAGCTATCCAAAGCAGCCTGACTCCAAGCCTTTCCCTGAGCACAGGAGTACGACTGTCCAATCATGATTGAGCGCCTGAAAAAACTGTTTGCGGGACCGGAAGCTGAGGACGAAAAACCTGATAACCACCAACTGGCCGTGGCTGCCACGGCGCTGATGGTGCAGCTGTCCCGGGTTGATCAGCATGAAGATGAGCGGGAGTTACAGGCCATTGTCGACGGCGCGGTGAAAGCGCACCAGGTAACCCGGGCGGAAGCCGAGGAAATTTTGGAGGATGCGCTCAGCCACGCCGATGATGCCACCTCGCTCTATGAGTTTACCGGTCAGATCAACGAACACCTGGATCAGGAAGGCAAACAGACCCTGTTGGAAAGCATCTGGCGCGTGGCCTTCGCGGACGGGCGCATCGACAAATACGAAGAACACCTCATTCGCCGCATGGCGGACCTGCTGCACCTTAACCATCGGGAATACATGCAGGCGCGGCACCGCGCGGAAGACGCCGGTTCTTAAAAAGGAGACAACATGTTAGCCATCCTTCACCCCAACACGGCCATGGACAGCGAAGAATATCGCCAGACCATGCATTATCTCGAAAACCTGCCAGGGGTTTCTGTGCGGGTTCATGAGGTTCAGGGCGCGACCCAGCGGCTGACCGAAATCTACCTGCTGGGTGACACCAAGCCCCTCAACAAGGAAGAGATTGAGGCATTACCGGCGGTTGAACGGGCCATCCGCATATCAGACGATTACCGGATTCTCGGTCGTCACAAGGATGACCGACGGCAAAGTGGCTTTACCTACAATGGCGTGGAGTTCAATCAGTCCAACCTGAACATTTTCGCCGGTTTGTGTGCGGTAGACGTTCCCGAACACGTCGACATGATGATGAAGGCTCTGGAGGACAGTGGCGAAGTCTGTACCCGGATGGGCGCCTACAAGCCGCGCACCAACCCCTACTCGTTCCAGGGCCATGGCAAGGGCTGCCTGCCCTGGGTGTTTGAGAAAGCGGGCAAGCATGGCATCAAGGTGATCGCCATGGAGATCACTCACGAAAGCCACATCGAGGAAATCGACACCTGCCTGGAAAAACTTGGCCGGCCCACCGGCGTCATGCTCCAGGTGGGCACCCGGAACACCCAGAACTTCGAGCTGCTTAAGGCCATTGGTCGCCAGAGCACCTATCCTGTGCTGCTGAAACGTGGTTTTGGTATCACCCTGAACGAGTCCCTGAACGCCGCCGAGTACCTGGCCAGCGAAGGCAATGCCAATGTGATCTTCTGCCTGAGGGGCATGAAAACAGAGGCCGGCCAGCCCCACCGCAACATGGTGGACTTTGCCCATGTGCCCGCGGTCAAACGCCTGACCCGTATGCCGGTGTGCGTGGATCCCTCCCATTCGGTCGGGACCCGTGAGCAATCGCCGGACGGCATCCTCGATGTCATGCACGCGACAGCCCAAGGCGTTATCGCGGGCGCCAACATGGTGCTCGTGGATTTCCACCCGAAACCGGAAAAAGCCCTTGTGGATGGCCCACAGGCCTTGCTGATGCATGAATTGCCGGCTTATCTGGAAGATATCCGTCTCTGCCACGATACCTGGAAGAAACGCCAGGCCATTTATCAACGTCTGAAGGAAGAAGCGCCGGAATGATTGTGTACGGACACAGAGGCGCCAAGGGAGAGGCTCCCGAAAACACCCTGCCCGGATTTATTCACGCCTACCGGCACGGTATCCGGCACTTCGAGCTGGACCTGGTTTTGTCCAGGGACGGCAAGCCGGTTCTGGTGCACGACCTGTCGGTGGACCGTACCACCGGCCAGAAAGGCAGCATCAGCCAATACACCGCCGCCGAACTGGCAGCCATGGATGCGCGCCGCAATACCAGTTCCTGGCCCAGACCAACCGGCATTCCAACGCTGGACGATCTGCTGGATCAGTTCGACGACCTGGAACATCTGCAACTGGAGGTCAAAAAGGACAGCCGCCAGAGACTAAATATCCTGTGTAACCGGCTGACCGAGGTAATCCAGCACCGAAATCTCTATCAGACCGCGGCGATCACCTCCTCCGACACCTGGTTTCTCAAGCAAATCCGGCGGCGCAACAGGAACATCCGTATCGGCCTGGTAACCGAACGAAAGTTTCCTCGTCCCCTGAGTATTGCCAACCGCCTTGGGTGTGAGTACCTTTGCATTAACTGGAAGCTGTGTTCAAAAGAGCTGGTGGAACAAGCGCACCGCCGCGGAATGCACGTATCCACCTGGACGGTGAACCGCATTCACGACATGCTGCAGCTGGAAGAAATGGGGGTGGACAGTATTATCAGCGACTACCCGACAAGCACCCGGATGTTCTTTGATAACCGGGCCCGCTCCCTGTTATCCCTGCCGCAAAATCAGGAAGGCGTTTCGGCGGACAGCGAGGCTCTGTCCGCCACCTGAGGCCGGATCAGAAGATCCGGTTAAGGCCGTTCAACGCCGCTACTCGGTAGGCTTCGGCCATGGTCGGGTAGTTAAATGTGGTATTGATGAAATAGTTCAGGGAATTTGCCTCCCCTTCCTGATTCATAATCGCCTGACCGATGTGGACGATCTCGGCTGCCTGGTCACCAAAGCAGTGAATACCCAGAATCTGACGCGTCTCGCGATGGAACAGGATCTTCAGCATGCCCACCGCTTCACCTGTGATCTGAGCTCGGGCCAGATCCTTGAAGAACGCCTGACCAACTTCGTACGGCACCTTCGCTTCGGTCAGCTCACGTTCGGTTTTACCGACAGAACTGATTTCCGGAATGGTGTAAATACCCGTTGGCACATCCGACACAAACCTGAAGTAGTCGTCCTTCACGATGTCCGAGGATGCCGACCGCCCCTGGTCATAGGCGGCACTGGCCAGGCTGGGCCAGCCGATAACGTCCCCTGCCGCGTAAATATTGTCCACCTCGGTTCGGTAGTGCTCGTCAACTGCCAGCTGGCCGCGACCATTCGGGACCAGATTGATATTCTCAAGGCCCAGCTTTTCCGTGTTGCCACTGCGGCCATTACACCAGAGGAAAGCGTCGGCACGGATCTTCTTGCCTGACTTCAGTGAAAGCACTACACCGTGGTCGTCACCATCAACCGATTCATATTCCTCATTGTGACGCACCAGTACACCGTTGTTGCGAAGGTGATAGCTCAACGCGTCAGAGATTTCGTCATCAAGGAAATTCAGCAGCCGGCTACCCGGGTTGATCAGATCCACCTTCACACCCAGCCCGGCAAAGATGGAGGCATACTCAGAGCCAATGACTCCAGCGCCGTAAATAATAAGGGTCCGCGGCGTATGCGAAAGGTTGAGAATGGTGTCGGAGTTGTAAACCCGGTGATGGCGGAAATCGACATCAGGCGGCAGATAGGGGCGGGAACCGGTGGCAATGATCGCCTGCTTGAAATGCAGGGTTTCAATGGACTTGTGACCACGAACTTCAATCCGGTTCTGATCGATAAAGGACGCACGTCCGTTGATCAGATCAACACGGTTGCGGGAATAGAACTGGGTTCTGAGCTTGACCTGTTTGCCGATAACCTTCTGGGCATTCTGCAGCACACGAGGAAAGGAGAACCAGCGGGGTTCACCGATATCCCGAAACATCTGGTTGGTGTTAAAAGTGATGATCTGCTTGACGGAATGGCGCAACGCCTTGGAAGGAATCGTCCCCCAATGGGTGCAGTTGCCGCCGACCGTAGGCTTGTCCTCGATGATCGCGACACGTTTGCCATGTTTCGTCGCATTCATCGCCGCGCCTTCGCCGGAGGGACCGGCGCCGATAACGACGACGTCGTAATGATGTTCTGCCATGCGCGCAGTAACTCCTTATCTACGTCGTGAAAAGATAGTTGTAATTATCGATCACAGAATCGGATCAATGCTTGCGGGTGCTGGTGGCATCGTAAGCCAGAGCTTGTGGCTCTGTTCCTTCCCTGGTCAGCCGCTGATTCTCTTCCTCGCACTTCTGGGTATTGCCTCCGCAGATGTCACAAGACTGGCTGATACCCAAGGCACCGATACCACCACAGGTTCCGCTGATCGGCTTGCGCCCGAAAATCACACCGATGGACATGGCCGCAACCAACAGCACCACAATAAACAGAACTAACAGAAAGGTACCCATTTTTGCCCTCCCCCTATTGAGTCACGTAAGACGAAAAGGCCGGCGTCTGATGCGTCTCGAAGCCCTCATCCGTTCTTACAATAAAATAGGCCGGGATATTTTCCCTCACCGCGAGCGCATTGGCCCGTTCGTAGCCCATTACATTAAAACCGGTTGCCAGGGCGTCTGCCGTCATACAATCTTCCGCAATTACGGTAACTGACGCCAGATTGTGCGATATCGGCTCACCGGTCCCTGGATCTATTGTATGCGAGTAGCGGCGCCCTTCCGATTCGTAATAGTTACGATAGTCACCGGATGTTGCCATGGAGCGTGATTCCAGCGCCACCACCCTGTTAACCTGCCGCCCCTCTGATATCGGTTGCTCGATCGCCAACCGCCAGGTGCTGCCATCTGGCTTGCGACCGTTAACCCGAACCTCACCCCCGATTTCGACCAGATAAGCCTGCACGCCCTCACTATCAAGGTATCGGGCCACCGCATCGACCCCGTAGCCCTTGGCAATTGCGGACAAATCCACATATTGAGTCGGGGCTGCCCTCACCGAAGGCGGATCCGCCTTCAACTCCAGTTTGTCGAAACCG
This sequence comes from Marinobacter guineae, assembly GCF_002744735.1. GTDB lineage: Bacteria > Pseudomonadota > Gammaproteobacteria > Pseudomonadales > Oleiphilaceae > Marinobacter > Marinobacter guineae. The sequence continues at coordinate 727,570 of NZ_KZ319339.1, forward strand.
GTCGCGGACAAAACCTGTGTGAGCTCCTCATCAGAAGGTATCGTTTCCGGTCGCGCCTGTGGACCGAACCCCCAAAGATTTACTACAGGCCCGATTGTTACATCAAAAGCTCCGTCAGTGAGCGTAGAAATCTCCGCAGCTTTTTGCAGTACCCGGAATAAACCATCTGAAACCGGAATCCAGTCTGACTGGTCCTTCCGCTGATTAAACCGAGACAGTTCCGAATCAGGGCGCCACGTCGACATGGAGGCATCAACCCCCTCGAGCACCTCGTCGATACCGCTCGCCAGAGTCTCAAGCCTTTCCTGATCGTCCGTCAATACGACATTGATGTGGTAGCTGGTGCCAAAAACGGGACCCGATATTTCCCAAACATTTTCTTCAGGCTCAAACGAACAACCCGCCAGAGCGGCAACGGCCAACGCTAGAAAAGCGCTGGCCAAGGCCGCCCTGGCGGGTCGTAACATGCGGAATGTCATCAGGACTGCTTAACCTCCGAAGTCATCCAGCATGATATTTTCGTCCTCTACGCCCAGATCCTTGAGCATCTTGATAACCGACGCGTTCATGATTGGGGGCCCGCACATATAGAACTCACAGTCTTCAGGAGCCGGGTGGTCCTTGAGGTAGTTCTCGTACAACACGTTATGGATAAAGCCGGTCGGCCCTTCCCAGTTGTCCTCGGGCAGCGCATCGGACAGCGCGACATGCCACTCAAAGTTTTCATTCTCTTCCTGCAGCATGTCGAAGTCTTCCACGTAGAACATCTCGCGGACACTTCGAGCCCCATACCAGAAGCTGATCTTGCGCTTGGAATTAAGGCGCTTTAATTGGTCGAAGATGTGGGAGCGCATGGGCGCCATACCGGCACCACCGCCGATGAATACCATTTCGGCGTCTGTCTTCTTGGCAAAGAACTCACCAAATGGTCCCATCACGGTAACTTTGTCGCCCGGCTTCAGGTTGAACACATAGCTGGACATTATGCCAGGATTGTGATCAGTCCCTGGAGGCGGCGTTGCAATTCGGATATTGAACTTGAGAACGCCTCTCTCTTCCGGGTAGTTCGCCATCGAATAGGCCCGGATGGTTTCTTCCTTGTTGATCGCCTTGTAGCGCCAGATGTTGTGCTTGTCCCAGTCTTCGTGGAATTCTTCCTCGATATCGAAATCCTTGAAGTCGATCTCGTACGGAGGGCACTCAAGCTGCACATAACCGCCAGCACGGAAGTCAACCTCTTCCCCCTCCGGCAGCTTCAGTATCAGTTCCTTGATAAAAGTAGCCACATTGTGGTTGGAAACGACCTCACATTCCCACTTCTTGACGCCGAAGAACTCTTCCGGCACTTCCACCTTCATATCCTGTTTGACAGGAACCTGACAGGACAAACGCCAGCCTTCCTTCTCTTCACGATTGGTGAAGTGAGTCTTTTCCGTAGGCAGCATGGCACCGCCGCCTTCGAAAACCTTGCATTTGCACTGGGCGCAGGTACCACCGCCGCCACAGGCAGAAGACAGGAAAATGCCGTTATTTGCCAGGGTGCCGAGCAGCTTGCCGCCGGCTTCTGTTTTAACCGTGTGTTCAGGATCGTCATTGATCTCAATGGTCACATCACCGGTGCTTACCAGCCTGGACCGGGCCGCAAGAATCACTGCGACCAGGGCCAGAACGATAACGGTGAACATGACCACGCCGAGAATAATTTCTGTATTCATGGTCTCGCCTTTTCGTTAAACCGAATCACCGGGTGAGTTACAGTGAAATACCGGAGAAGGACATGAACCCCAGGGACATCAGACCAACAGTAATGAAGGTGATGCCCAGGCCTCGCAGGCCTTCCGGAACGTCACTGTACTTGAGCTTCTCGCGGATACCCGCAAGGGCGATGATGGCCAGTGCCCAGCCGAGGCCGGCACCGAAGCCATACACCACACTCTCGCCAAAGGTGTAGTCACGCTCCACCATGAACAGCGAGGCACCAAGGATGGCACAGTTCACCGTTATCAATGGCAGAAACACACCCAGAGCGGCATAGAGCGCCGGGATATACTTGTCCAGTACCATTTCCATGATCTGGACAATCGCCGCGATTACACCGATATACGTCAACAATCCGAGAAAGCCCAGGTCTACATTCGGCAGGCCTGCCCAGTCCAGGGCGCCTTCACGAAGAATGCTGTTGTACAGCAGGTTATTCACCGGCACGGTAACGGTCAGTACAACCACTACGGCAATACCAAGCCCCGTGGCAGCTTCCATCTTCTTGGAGATAGCGAGGAAGGTGCACATCCCCAGGAAGAACGCCAGCGCCATGTTTTCAACGAAAACGGCCTTCAGAATCAGACTGATATAATGTTCCATCAGAACGCCTCCTTGGCGGTATGACGCGACATTTTGTAATCCGGCTCTTCAACCTGCTCAGGTTTCCAGGTACGCAGACCCCAGATCGCCAGACCGATGATGAAGAACGCACTCGGCGGCAACAGAAGCAGGCCGTTGGGTATGTACCAGCCACCCTCGTTGACCACCGGCATCAGGGTTACACCGAACAGTGAGCCTGCGCCCAGCAATTCACGGAAGAAGGCCACGAAAATCAGAAGAACCGAGTAGCCCAGCCCGTTACCAATGCCGTCCAGGAAGCTCAGCCAGGGGCCATTTTTCATCGCAAAACCTTCTGCACGGCCCATTACGATACAGTTCGTGATGATAAGGCCAACGAACACTGACAGCTGTTTACTGATCTCATAGGCGTACGCCTTGAGAATCTGGTCAACCACGATTACCAGCGAGGCAATAATGGTCATTTGCACGATGATCCGGATACTGCCAGGAATCTGTGCACGAACCATGGAGACCGCAAGGTTTGCGAATGCGGTAACCGCGGTAACCGCCAGGCACATAACCAGGGTTACGTTCATGCTGGTGGTTACCGCCAGCGCCGAACAGATACCGAGGATCTGAAGGGCGATCGGGTTATTACTGAAGATCGGTTCAAAGAGAACCTGTTTGGCTGATGCATCTGCCATGATCAGACCTCCCCTTGGCGAAGTTTCTTGAGGAAAGGCGCGAAGCCGCGGTCACCCATCCAGTAGTTAACGAGTTGCTGCACGCCGCGGCTGGTCAGTGTTGCGCCCGACAGAGCATCGACTTTGTGCTGCTTGTTCGGCGTGTTGGCACTCACACCGCCTTTCACCAGCTGGATCTGTGGCTCGGTTTTATCCTCGTTGTAGAGTTCCTTGCCGGTCCACTGCTGCTTCCAGCGGGGGTTGTCAACTTCGCCACCCAGGCCCGGGGTTTCTGCATGCGCATAAAAGCCAAGACCCTCAATGGTGTTCAGGTTGCCCTCAAGAGAAATAAAGCCATAGAGGGTGGACCAGAGTCCGTAACCGTGAATAGGCAACACCACGCGTTTGAGCTCGCCATTCTCGCTAAGGGTGTAGATCTTGGCCACATCCGGACGGCGTTTGATGCCAGCCTTGTCCTCGGAAGCCGGAATGTCGGTGGACAATTCCGGATTCGACGCCGCCTTGTACATGTCGTACTTCATGGGATCCTGAACACCCACGTAAGAGGGCTCAACGAACTCACCGGTTTTCAGGTTCACCAGCCGCACCTGGAATTGTGCGAAGGTTTCCTCGATTTCCTCGGCGGTTGGGCTGTCCGGCAGCATACCCGCTGCTGACAGAATATTGGTCTTTATGTCCAGGTTCTGATTCTTGATCTGAGCCGGCTTGAGCATAACGGCAGCCGTTGAGACCACCACAGAGAACACAATACTCAGCACCAGCGCAACAACCAGCGTACGGGAGACAGTTTCTTTAGCTTTAGCCACGTGCAAGCCTCCGTTTGATATTGGCCTGGACCACGTAATGGTCCATCAGCGGTGCGAACAGGTTGGCGAACAGAATGGCCAGCATGATGCCCTCAGGGAAGGCGGGGTTGATCACACGAATCAGAATCGTCATCACACCCACCAGGATGCCGAAGCACCACCGTCCGGTATTGGTCATCGCCGCTGAAACCGGGTCCGTCGCCATGAACATCATGCCGAAGGCGAACCCGCCCATCACCAGATGCCAGTGCGCAGGAACGGCAAACATCGGATTGGTTTCAGAGCCAACAATGTTCAGCAGCAGGGACATACCAATCATGCCGATCAGCACACCACCGACGATTCGGTAACTGGCGATCTTCATGGCCAACAGGATCAGGCCACCAATAAGCACCGCGACGGTGGAGGTCTCGCCCATGGAACCCTGAATCGTGCCCACAAAGGCGTTCATCCAGCCAATCTGCGCTTCCAGGGCCTCAAGACCACCGCTGGCTGCCCAGCTCAGGGCGGTTGCGCCACTGAAGCCATCTACGGCGGTCCAGACAGTGTCGCCGGATATTTGCGCCGGATAGGCGAAGTACAGGAACGCACGGCCGGTCAGGGCCGGGTTCAGGAAGTTCTTGCCGGTACCGCCAAACACTTCCTTGCCGATCACCACACCGAAGGTGATACCCAAAGCTACCTGCCACAGCGGGATAGTCGGTGGGCAGATCAGGGCAAACAGAATGGACGTTACGAAGAAGCCTTCGTTCACCTCGTGACGACGCACAGTGGCAAAGAGCACCTCCCAGAAACCACCAACCACGAAGGTAACAAAGTAGATGGGCACGAAGTAGGCCATGCCATAGATGAAGTTATCCCAGACGCCTGCGCCTGCTCCGGTTACCGCGAGAGCCTGAATAAAGGCCGTTCGCAAGCCACCGTCCGCGACCATAGCGTCCGGATTGGAAGCCAGGAAGCTGTTGGCCTGGAAACCGATATTCCACATACCGAAGAACATCGCCGGGAAGGCGCACAGCCACACCGTAATCATGATGCGCTTGAGGTCAATTCCGTCACGCACATGAGATGTAGTGGATGTCACGTTCGCTGGCGAGTAGAAAATAGTATCTACCGCCTCGTAGAGCGCATACCAGCGCTCGTACTTGCCACCTTTTTCGAAATGGTGCTCGATACCATCGAGAAACTGTCGGATTGCCATCGTATTAGCCCTCGATCTCGATTCGGGTCAGGTTCTCGCGGAGAATCGGACCGTATTCGTATTTACCCGGGCACACGAAGGTGCACAGCGCCAGATCTTCTTCTTCCAGCTCCAGAGCGCCCAGTTTCTGTGCCATTTCGGTGTCGCCCACAATCAGCGATCGCAACAACTGGGTTGGCAGAATGTCCAGCGGCATGATCTTTTCGTACATGCCCACCGGCACCATCGCCCGTTCACTGCCGTTGGTAGTGGTGGTCATATCAAACCGCTTGCCGCCGATCAGCTTGGACAGATAGATGTTCATGACAGAAAACCTGTTGGCTCCCGGTGAGAGATAGGCCATGAACTCACGCTTGTTACCCTCTTCCAGCACCGAAACCTGATTGGCAAAACGACCCAGATAGGCGCAGGGACCATCAGCGCGCCGACCGCCGAAAACGGAACCAGAAATCGCACGCACTTCGCAATCCGTGGCAATCTCACCGTCCAGCAGCTCCGGAAGACTCGCACCCAGTCGGGTACGAACCAGTCGGGGCTTCCGGGCCTTGGGACCACCGATAGCCACAATCCGCTCGACCGGCACTTCTCCGGATTCGAACAGTTTGGCCATATCAATCACGTCCTGATAATTGATGCTCCAGACAGTCTTGCTGCCAGACACCGGATCGAGGTAGTGAATATGGGTACCGACATTGCCAGCAGGGTGCACACCGTCAAATTGATGCACTTCAACAGCATCGGACTTGGGAACGGGAACATTGGATCCCGGTTTACCGGTGACAAACACCTTGCCGGAGGTCAGCTTGGTGAGGATCGTCAGGCCTTTCTCGAATGCCTGGCTGTTCTCGCCAATAATGACAGTCGGATCCGCTGCCAACGGGTTGGTGTCCATCACAGACACGAAAATGGAGTGAGGGGCAGAATCAATCTCGGGAACCTTGCTGTAAGGACGCGTCTTGAACGCTGTCCACAGCCCGGATTCCACCAGATTATCAACGACCTGCTGGCGCTCAAGGCCGGCAAGGTCCGCTTCATTGTAGCGCGCAAAGGTCTCAGCCTCATCGCCATCGACTTCGATGACAATCGACTGAAAAACACGACGCTCACCACGATTGATCTCTTTCACTACGCCGGCGGCGGGTGAAGTATAACGAACGCCTTCAGTCTTCTTGTCCGTGAACAGCAGCGTACCGCGCTTGACACGGTCCCCTTCTTTCACAGCCATCGTCGGCTTCATGCCGTTGTAGTCAAAACCGATCAACGCCACGTGGCGAACGGGTTTGCCGTCTGTAATGGTCTGTTCGGGAGCGCCGCTGATGGGAAGATCCAGGCCTTTTTTGATCTTGATCATTAGCCTCGTCCAATCAGTAGAAACTATTCAATGGATTTGTAACGTCCGACCTCTGCGGCCCAGAAAAAGATGAGAAACGGAGTGCCAGACATACCCAAAATCGCGCCAATTATAGAGATTAAGGAATGCTATTTCCACCAGAAACCGGAACAGGTTTGTGCCCGAACGTAAACCACTCAACTCACAAGCCCAAAAAACAAAACCCCCAGCAGCGTATACTGCCGGGGGTTTTATGCCTTTTACGTCACCAGGTCAGTGCGATTTGATCAGTCCCTGGCTCGCTTCGGGAAAATCGGGTAGTTGATGCCGGCCATCTGGCTCACCACACGGATCACCTGGGCGCTGTAACCGAACTCATTGTCATACCAGACGTAAAGAATCAGGCGCTTGCCACTGGCAATGGTCGCCTGGGCGTCAACAATACCGGCATGGCGGGAACCCACGAAGTCAGTGGAAACGACTTCCGGAGAGTTCACGAAATCGATCTGCTTCTGCAGCTCGGAATGCAGCGCCATTTCACGCAAATATTCATTCACACCTTCGACATCAACCTCTTTCTTGAGATTGAGGTTCAGGATCGCCATTGAAACGTTGGGCGTCGGCACACGGATGGCATTACCAGTCAGTTTGCCTTTCAGAACCGGCAACGCCTTGGCAACCGCCTTGGCCGCGCCGGTTTCAGTAATAACCATGTTCAGGGCCGCACTGCGTCCACGACGGCTGCCTTTGTGATAGTTATCAATCAGGTTTTGGTCGTTGGTGTACGAGTGAACGGTCTCAACGTGCCCGTCTTCAATACCATACTCGTCCTCAATGGCCTTCAGGACCGGAGTGATGGCATTGGTCGTGCACGAGGCAGCTGACAGTATCTTGTCATCGTCAGTGATCCAGTCGTTGTTGATGCCATACACAATGTTCTTGATGTCGCCCTTGCCCGGCGCAGTCAGCATCACGCGACTGACACCCTTGGACTTGAGGTGAAGGCCCAGTCCGGCCTCATCACGCCAGATACCGGTGTTGTCAATGACGATGGCGTTGTTGATGCCGTACTTGGTGTAGTCCACCTTGTCCGGACCGTCGGAATAAATCACCTTGATGTAATTGCCATTGGCAATGAGCGCTGATTCCTTCTCATCGACGGTAATGGTGCCGTCAAACGGACCATGAACGGAGTCACGGCGCAGCAGACTGGCACGCTTCTCCAGGTCGTTCTCTGCACCGCCCTGACGAACCACAATGGCACGCAATCGAAGGTTGTTGCCGCCCCCGGCTTTCTCAATCAGGATACGCGCCAGGAGGCGACCAATACGGCCAAAACCGTACAGAACGACGTCTTTAGTGTCGTTATTGGCGTCTTCCTCGGACTGGGCGGCGTACTGACCAACCACAGGGCCAATTTCACGCTTCAGGAATTCGGTCAGATCACCACCTTCAGCCTTGAACTTGACCGCAAGTTTGCCAATATCAATGTGGGCACGGCCAAGCTCCAGCTTGTCCATGGCCTGGAGGAGCGGCAGGGTATCGTGAACAGACAGTTCGCTATCTTCAACCTGACGTACGAATCGATGCGCACGAATGATGTCGATAACAGACTGGTTAATAATTGCGCGGCCATAGACAGATGTAACCACGTTGTTCTTGCGGTAGAGGCGGCCGATCAGCGGAATCATGGCTTCCGCGGTGGATTCTCTTTCTGTCCAGTTAGACAGGTGCTGATTGATCTGTTCGTGACTCACGCTTGGACCTCTGCAATTGGCACTTGGAAATTGGGGCACATATTATCCAACTTAATCCTGCCGACCGCAAATACAGGCGCCCAAGACCTTCGTAGACACCACTTTCCTCTCAGGACTTGAAGCGCGCCAGCTGCAGCCGCCATGACACCGTCGTCTGCGGGCGTTAGAATACGCGGCTCCCCGCCTCCCGGACATCCACAGCAGGAGAACCAGACTGCCCATGAGCCAAGGTGCAAACACACGCCCGTCATCCCGGATCATGATTGCCCCGGAATTTCCAACCCGGCCGGCCGATCATCGCACATGGGGCCAATTGCACGGCAGCAGTGACGCGCTGGCCATCTGCGAAAGTGCCCGCGCCCACAAGGGCCTGACACTGGTCATTACCCGCAGCACCGACGACGCGATACGCCTGGAACAGGCCATGCGCTTTTTCCTTGGCCTGCCCGCGGAGGAAGATGGCCCGGCAGTCAGCGAAAACGGACTGGAGCTGTTATCGCTACCCGACTGGGAAACCCTGCCCTACGACCTGTTTTCGCCGCACCAGGACATCACTTCACGGCGTATCCGCACCCTGCACCGACTGCCATCAACCAGCCACGGCGTGCTTGTGGTACCGGCGAGAACTCTCATGCACCGGCTACCGCCAGTCAACTATCTCCAGGGCAACACACTCCTGCTGGAAGTCGGCCAGTCCCTGGACATCGACAGCTGGCGCATGCAACTGGAAGCCGCCGGATACCGGCATGCGGAAAACGTCTATGAGCACGGGGAATATGCCGTTCGTGGTTCGATCCTCGACATCTTCCCCATGGGTGCCAGCCAGCCTTACCGGATAGACCTGTTCGATGATGAGATTGAAACGCTCCGAACCTTTGACCCGGAGACCCAGCGCTCCATCGATCGTATAGACCGCATCGAACTGCTGCCCGCCTACGAGTTCCCCTGGCACAAGGAAGCGCGCTCGGGATTCCGCAGTCGCTGGTTTGAACAGTTTCCCAATTCGGACAAAGACACGCCGATCTATCAGGATGTGACCCACGGCATCACCCCGCCGGGCATTGAGTACTACCTGCCCCTGTTCTTCGACGAAACAGCAACCCTGTTCGACTATCTGCCGGGCACAACCCATGTATTTACCGCCGCCGAATTGAACGAAGCCGTCAGCCACTTCGATGCCGAAACACGGAACCGCTACGAGGACCGCCGCCATGATCGCTTGCGGCCAATCCTGCCGCCCGGCCACTTGTTCCTGCAGCAGGATGAACTGTTCGGGCACCTGAAGGCCTTTCCCCGAGTATCGATTTCGTCTGAAACCTCCGACGCCGCCGGATCTTTCAACTGCCCGAGTACAACCCTGCCGGACATTGCCATGGACGGCCGCTCCGCGGATCCTGCGGGTCGCCTGAAACGGTTTCTCGGGGAGTTCAGTGGCCGGGTTCTGATCTGCGCGGAGTCGTCCGGGCGGCGTGAGGCGCTGATTGAGAACCTTGGTGACCAGGGCCTTGAACTTGAGACCCTTGCCAGTTGGCAGGCGTTCCTGGAGGACAGCAAGTGCCCGCTGGGCATTACCATTGCGCCCATGGAGCAAGGACTCCTGCTCCCGGACCACGCTCTCGCGCTGATTACCGAAACTGCGCTCTTCGGGGAGCGGGTGCTGCAAAGGCGGCGTCGGGAAAAACCCACGGAAACCGACGACGCCGGCTTTCGGGATCTGTCAGAACTGCGAATCGGCGCTCCTGTGGTCCATATCGACCATGGCGTCGGCCGCTACCGGGGTCTGGAAACCATTACTGTTGAGGGCGAAGCCAGCGAATTTCTGATGCTGGAATACGCCGGCGGCTCCAAACTCTATGTGCCGGTCTCCAGCCTGCACCTGATTTCCCGCTATGCCGGTAACGACACCGAGCATGCCCCACTGCACAAACTCGGCACAGATCGCTGGAGCACAACCAAACAGAAAGCCCTGGAGAAAATCCGCGACACCGCAGCGGAACTTCTGGATGTCTACGCCCGTCGCGAAGCCCGCAAGGGCTTCAGCTTTGAAGATCCGAAAGAGGCCTACCGGGCCTTTGCCGCCGGCTTCCCCTTCGAGGAGACGCCGGACCAGCAGATTGCCATTGAGTCCGTTATTGAAGACATGACCAGCGAACGCCCCATGGACCGCCTTGTCTGTGGTGACGTCGGCTTCGGCAAAACCGAAGTAGCCATGAGGGCCGCCTTTATGGCGACCTGGTCCGGTAAGCAGGTTGCCGTGCTGGTGCCCACCACCCTGCTGGCACAGCAACACTACGAGTCATTCCGGGACCGGTTTTCGGACACCGCCGTTCAGGTGGAACTGCTCAGCCGTTTTCGCACGGCCGGCCAGACCAGCAAAGCGATGGAAGCCGTTGAAAACGGTAATGCCGATATTGTGATCGGCACCCACAAACTTCTTCAGGGCGACATCCGGTTCAAGAACCTCGGTCTGGTAATCATCGACGAAGAGCATCGTTTCGGGGTTCAGCAAAAAGAAAAATTCAAGGCCCTGCGAGCGGAAGTCGACATGCTCACCCTCACCGCTACACCAATTCCCCGCACGCTCAACATGGCCATGGGACATCTGAGGGACCTGTCAATCATCGCCACCCCGCCCGCCCGGAGACTGTCAGTAAAGACGTTTGTCCGGCAGCGGGACAACCCCATGGTCAAGGAAGCCATCCTCCGGGAAATTCTGCGAGGTGGGCAGGTGTACTTCCTCCATAATGATGTGGCGACCATTGAAAAAACCGCAGAGGATCTCCGGTCCCTGATTCCCGAGGCACGCGTAGGCGTGGCCCATGGCCAGATGCGGGAACGGGACCTGGAACAGATCATGTCGGATTTCTACCACAAGCGCTTTAATGTGCTGGTATGCACCACCATTATTGAAACCGGTATCGACATTCCCAGCGCCAACACCATCATTATTGAACGGGCAGACAAGTTCGGCCTGGCGCAGTTGCACCAGCTGCGTGGTCGCGTGGGTCGCTCGCACCATCAGGCCTACGCCTATCTGCTGACACCACCGCCTAAATCCATCACTTCTGACGCCAGAAAGCGGCTTGACGCCATATCCGAAGCACAGGACCTGGGCGCAGGCTTTATGCTGGCAACCCACGATCTGGAAATCCGGGGCGCAGGCGAATTGCTCGGTGAGGAACAGAGCGGGCAAATCGAGAGCATTGGCTTTACCCTGTACATGCAGTTGCTGGACGAGGCCGTCAAGGCCATCCGCGAGGGCCGGACGCCAAACGCCGACCTTCCCCTGAGCCACGGTACCGAAATGAACCTGCGAATTCCTGCGCTGATTCCTGAGGATTACCTGCCGGACGTCCACAACCGGCTGATGCTGTATAAACGAATCGCCAGCGTGGATAACAACGAAGCATTAAAAGAACTTCAGGTTGAGATGATTGACCGATTCGGATTATTACCGGATCCCGCCAGGAACCTGATCCGCCAGACAGAGCTTCGGCTTGAGGCAGAGGCCCTGGGCATCGTGAAAGTCGACGCCGGCAAGGAATGGGCGCGCCTGGAATTTGGCAGCTCGACGCCGGTGGACCCGCTGGTGTTGGTTAAAAAAGTGCAATCCAGGCCGGACCAGTACCGGCTTGAAGGGGCCAACAGCTTCCGTTTTCGGCTGAAGGATGCCACAACCGGTGGTAAACTCGACGGCATTTCCCGGATGCTTGGTGAGTTGGAACCTGCCAACCGCGGCGCATCCTGCTCATGAACGCCCGATCAACATGTGGAGTACTACCCTTGCAGATTGATGGAATTCGCTGTTACCGATACGCGACACGGGCCATCCTGGCAGCGCTCCTGCTGACTTTTTCACTCACTGGCACTGCCCAGCAGACCGAGCGCGCCAGTTTGCCACTGGAACCGGGCGAACCGATTCCGGAGGACTATTACCGCGCAGAATTCGTTATTCTTGAACGGATTGTCGAGCCTGAAGCGGTGAATGAACAAATGACGGGCCGGACCGTGGAGCCACCAATCGAAACAGAAGAGATACTCTGGTCGGTGCTTCAGGGCGGATCAACAGAAACCACCCTGGACCTGGCGCCCCGAAATGAGCTGTATCTCGCAAACGCGGCCCAACGTCTGGAGCGCAGCGGCAGATACCGGGTACTGGTCAGCGCCGGCTGGTACGAAGCCTTCCCGCCGGAATATAAAGGCACTCCCCTGAGGATCGAGGCAGGCGACTGGATCGAAGGCGCGGGAACCCGTGAGGTGGAAGGCCACATCACCATCGACCGCCAGCGCTATCTCCACGTGGGTGTTCACCTGAACCATTGGCAGCCTGCGAAAGAGGAGCGGCCCGCAATTGATGAGCCGATGCCCGGAGAAGCCCCGGCAGCATCTCCTGAAGAGGCGCCTAAGCCCGAGGGCGCAAACCCGGCCACAGCCTCAACCAGCGGGGCCGCCGCTCAACCGCAGGCGCTGAGGGCTGAACCGGCGCCCTTGGAATTGCTCACCTGGATTCGGGAAACACGCCGGATGCGGAGCGAAGAAGTCCATTTCCTGGACTCCCCCACTATCGGCGTCCTGGTTTTCTTCAAGAAGATTGAGGCAGCGAACTAAGCACACCAAGACCGGCCATTGAGACCTCAAGGATTCGCCTGACTCCGGACATTCCCCGCTCAATGGCCTCTTCAATCTCCGCCATCGTAATGATGTGGTCGGATTTTCCGGCCGCCCAGTTCACCACGAGTCCAAGACAGACATAGCGCATTCCCAGCTCAGCTGCCAAAGCCGCCTCGGGCATGCCTGTCATACCCACCAGGTCGCAACCGTCCCGCTCCATCCGGATAATCTCGGCGGCCGTTTCCAGCCTCGGCCCCTGGGTTGCACCGTAGACCCCGAAACCCGAGAACGGCACTTTTTCCGCGCCAGCGGCATCAATCAGAATCTGGCGGGCGCTCTCGTCATAAGGCCAGGTGAAATCGATATGGGTCACCGATTCCAGATCACCCTCGAAAAACGTGCTCGCGCGACCCCAGGTGTAATCAATAATCTGATCGGGAACAACTACGTGGGCGGGCCCCATGCCCCGGTGAATCCCGCCAACAGCATTCACACCAATCACCGTTCGCACGCCGGCGTCGTAAAGAGCGCGAAGGTTGGCCCGGTAGTTCACCTGATGGGGCGGGATACGGTGCGGGTTGCCGTGGCGCGCCAGAAAGATAACCGTCTGATCATCCAGCCGGCCCTCAACCAGCGGCGCGGAAGGAACTCCCCAGGGCGTCTCGACTTGCCTTTCACCGGTGATTTCCAGGCCCGAAAGGGTTGTCAGCCCGGTGCCACCGATAATTCCAACCGGATGAAGCTGCTCTGGCGACGTCATTCTGCATCTCCTGACTCTTCCACTTCCCCTTTTCTCTGGCGCTGCCCGGTCTCCGCAGACGACTCCTCCGAAGATCTCTCAGCGTCCGGGTTCTGGTCGCGACCCGCGCCAGTTAACCTAAGGCCCTCTGGCAGGTGCAAGGTCCGTGTCGGGAAGGCAACCTCGGCACCATAGCCCTCAATGATGTCACTGATTTTCAGCAACACATCCTGCTTCACTTCGTGGAAACGAACCCACTGAACTGTCTTGGTAAAAGTGTAAACCATGATATCCAGAGAAGACGCATTGAACTCCAGGAAGTTCACGATCAGCGTCTGTTCGCTATCGATGTCTTCATGTTGCTCCAGCATGGCCCGGATATCTCCAACTATGGTTGCCATCTGGCTCACATCGGCATAACGGATACCGATGGTTTCGTAGATGCGACGATTGGTCATGCGGGAGGGGTTTTCAACCGCAATGGTCGTAAAGACCGCATTCGGCACATACAGCGGGCGTTTGTCGAAGGTGCGAACGGTGGTCAACCGCCAACCGATATGCTCCACAGTGCCTTCAATGTTGCGGTCCGGGGAGCGTACCCAATCGCCCACCTTGAAAGGGCGATCCAGGTGGATGATAAATCCGCCGAAGAAGTTCGCCAGCAGATCCTTGGCGGCAAAACCAACAGCGATGCCGCCGATGCCGCCGAAAGCGAGTACCCCGGACATGCTGTAGCCGAGTGATTGCATCACAGTCAGCACGGCGGTAATGATAACCACGGCCCGGGACAGCTTGCTCACCGCGTTCACGGTGGTGTAATCCATGGGCTTTTGCATCTTGAGAGGAGATACAAGAATCCCCTCGCCTTCCTTGATCAGGCGCAGCACCGCCCAGACCAACACAAACACGAAACCCATCCTGAGCACGGTTTCATTGGCGGTAAAGATTTCGGCATCCGAGTAGCGGTGGGCCACTTCAGCTGCCCAGTAAACGCCCTGCAACCAGACAAACGCAACGACCGGCTTCCGGGCCGCGTGCAGAAGTGCATCGTCCCAAAGATTATTGGTATTGCTGAACTTGCGCTCCAGCGCCGCGATGACGTGACTGGCGACATACGCTACCGTAGCTGTGCCGAACACCAGCGCGAAGACGACGACGCCGACGCGCCAGCCTTCGGACAACAGCCCGAAATTCTGAATCCAGCCATTCAGCGTGGCCACGATATCCCCGATCATCGGATTCCTCTGATACAAGAAGGTTTAACGGATAACAACAGCCGTTCCCGGCCTGACGCGATCGAACAGGTCAATCACATCGGCATTGCGCATCCGGACACAGCCATGGGACAGCGGCACGCCCATGGGCTCGCGGTCCGGTGTGCCGTGAATGTATATGAAGCGGCGGAAAGTATCGACACCCGGACCCCGGTTTTTTCCCCACTCACGACCACATAGCCAGAGAATCCGGCTGAGGATCCAGTCGCGGTCGGGGTATTCCCGGGCAAGCTCAGGGCTGTAAATTTCGCCGGTGGGGCGCCGGGCACGGAACACAGTCCCGGGAGAAAGTCCGGCGCCAATGCTGGCACGGATGTAATGGCTGCCCCTGGGAGTACAGCCACTGCCATCCTGCTCGCCAGGGCCGTTGAGTGCTGTGGAGACCGGATAGGAGGCAAGAACCTGTCCACCTCCGGTCAGGAGGCTGAGGCTCTGGAGGGTCAGGTCAATGTCGATTCGAGCTTCAGTGGAGTGTATCAAAACCGGCCAGCCTCCCTTCGGGATTGAGAGGGAAGCCTAACCGAGAGGACGGAGCTCAGGCAACCGAGACCTTGTTGCCAGACGAAGGAATCAGCATGGCGTCCTCTGCCTGCATCCCAGCGGCGAGAAAGGGGACCAGCCGGGCGGCAATCTCCTGAACAGTAGTTTCAACACCCAGTTTGTTCTGCAGGATATCGCGCAGGGCATCACTGCTGGACATGGTGAACGCGGTTGCGCCGAGCATGAACTGAATGCGCCAGTAACGGTCGACAGAGGACAACTGCGGTGTTGCTTCCTTGAGGAGGCGCATAAAACGGCTGAAGGGCTCGCTGTACTCCTGCTCCAGAAACTTCCGGAGATGCCCCTGGGACTGGGTATAGGCGAGTCCCAACAGCCGCATGAAGATGGAAATGCCTTTCTCGTTCCGCTGGGGCATGCGCACCGCGCTTTCTGTCAGGGCCCATAGCGTCTGATTCAGTGTTGGCGGCTTACCCTCACAGCGTTCCTCAAGTTCGTCGAACGCGCTTTCAAGAGTTGCGGAAAACGGCGTCAGAAAACGCGCGAAGACGGCATGAATCAGCGCGTTTTTTGAACCAAAGTGGTAATTGACAGCGGCCAGATTTACTTTAGCCTTACTGGTAATCATGCGGAGCGAGGTTTCTGAAAAACCCCGGTCGGCGAACAGCTCTTCGGCTGCATCGAGAATCCGGTCAACGGTATCAGACTGCGCCATTTTGTTTTCAATGCCTCTAGCAAACGTCTGTTTGAAACATACGTTTGAACTGCAGTTATGTCAAGTTCTGGGCTCCGGATCCGCCGCAACATCCTGCCAGCCATGATCAATGGCTTTCTGGTTGCCCTCGAAAAAAGCCTTCTGAACCCGACTGTAGGCCTTCTCCGCCTCCAGCAGGTAGATCAGGTACATGCGCACGTGCTCCCGGCGGGTCAGCTGACGGGAAAGAATGCGGCCCTCAGACAGCCTCAGCAAATGACTGAACCGCGGATTCCTGAGGGCCGGATTAAAGTCGGCCATCTGCGCACACTGCCATATCAGCCCGTCGGCGCCTTCCAGGTGCGCGGCATGCCGCCTGGCCTCCCGAAGCATCCGCTGACGGGTGACGACGAGATCCAGGTAAGACGGTTTCGACGTGTAGATCCGACGAACAGCAGGTATTCCGAGCAACAGGATCATCACAAAGGCCCCAAAACCGCCGCCCGCGATCCAGGCCGGCACAAACCCGGTCAAGCCGCTGAGAAAGACGACTGCGGCGAGCAGTGCACTGAACACCCATAGGTCCCGGCCCCGGCGCGCCTCGGCCAGAGTGTAGTTGTCGGGCCAGTCATTCATCGCCAGCAGGTCAAAATCCATCAGCAGAACACGGTCGCACTGCCGCAGCATCTGCCGCAGTTTGCGTTGCCTGGACTCCGCCACCATCCGCTCTGCGCTGCCACTGGTTTTATCACCACCCTTGTCAGCCCCGGCCATGGCGTCGGGTGCAGCTTCAGCGTCTGAACGCTGCCCGGGCTTTGCGACCTCCACGGCTCCAACCGGAGCAGCCGCCGGGGCCGAAACACGGGGATGTGTAGCCGGGGCCACTGGCACAGGGTCTGCGGCGCGGCCAGGCCGCAGCACAGGAGCCTGAGCGGGCGTATCTGCTTGCGCGGCTTTGCTCTGATTTTCAGCCATGGCAGGTTGTCCGGATTAACGGTGGTTTTAACAGGTATCGACTACCAAACCGGATTCTTGAATCCTTTGCCGTCGCCTTGGCATCGAGCGGTCTGCTCGCTATCCTTTGCGATCCTGCCAAACCGGCAGCCGCACATCATTTTATGAGGTCAGGTTATGTTCACAGGCATAGTTCAGGGGATCGCAATCATTGAAGATATTGCTGCCAAACCCGGTCTTAGCACCTTCGCTGTCCGCTTCCCGGCAGACAAAGTGGGCGGTGTCGCCATCGGAGCATCTGTGGCCATCAACGGCACCTGCCTGACCGTAACCTGCCAGGAAGGCAGCACACTCCACTTCGACGCCATGCAGGAAACACTGAGGCTGACTACGCTGGGGGACCTGAAAGCCGGGGACCCGGTTAATTTTGAACGCGCGGCCCGTATCGGGGATGAGATTGGCGGGCACCTGCTGTCCGGTCACATCCACACCACCGCAAAGGTCGTCGAAATCCTGCGCCCGGAGAACAACGTCACCCTGTGGTTTGAAGTGCCTGAGGAGTGGGCCCGCTACATTTTCCCCAAGGGCTACATTGCCATTAACGGCGCCAGCCTGACCATTGGCGAAGTCCGGGGCAACCGGTTCAATGTCCACCTGATTCCGGAAACCCTCAGGGCCACAACCTTTGGCTCAGCTCAGGAAGGCCAGCGGGTAAATATTGAAATAGACAGCCAGACCCAGACTATCGTGGATACCCTGGCACGACTGGGGTACGACCGCCCGACACCCACTCTTTGATCAGCCGGTTACCAGGGCGACTTGTCAGCGATTGCCAGCCCGGAAGACCACGAACTTTGGGCTGGCATCCAGCTGATGTACCGATGAGAAATACCGGCGCAGGCTGCGGTGATAACCCAGATGGCGGTTTCCGACCAGCAACACTATGCCGTCCGGCGACAGATGTTGGGCGGCCTGCTCGAACAGGCGTTGGGCAATATGATCGCCAACCACGCCTCCTTCGTGAAACGGCGGATTCAGGAGGATAAGATCAAATCTGCCTTGCGCTGGTTCAACACCGTCGGCGTGTACAAAGGCCACCTCCGCTTCCGGGAACGCCCGTTCGACATTGTGGCTGGCGCTGAGCACTGCCTGGCTCGATACGTCGTTGAAGCACACCTGCAGATCCTGCCGCTCTGCCAGAGCCGTTAACCCAAGCACGCCATTGCCACAGGCAAGATCAAGAACCCGCGCACCGGGTTCGACACCTGTCACAGCCTCTGCCACGTGGGACAGCAGCAGCCTGGTACCGATATCCAGCTTTTCCCTCGAAAACACCGCGGGTAAAGCCTCAACCTTATGATCGCTTTGCCCGGTCAATTGATAGCCTTTCCAGGTCTCCGGCCAATCCCCAAGTAGCGCACTCCCCTTCCTGAAACGAATGACCCGGGCCTTTTTTCGTGCCGGCAGCACCTGTTCGGTATTCACAGCTTCAGCAAAGACATCGACGCTTCTGGCCGGAAGGTGTTTGATCATGCCTCCAGCCAGCAGGACACCGGAGTCTGCCATTACGCCGTTGAGCCAGCGCAGCAGCCAGCCGAGATAGTCCACCTGCCGCGGAATTCGCATGACCACAAGATCGAACGGTCCTTCAGGCGGGTTGATCCAGCTGTGCACCTGGCAAGGCGCAATCAAGGAAGGATTGAGCGAAGCATTCTCGTCCAGAGCAGCGATCAGACTCGCACTGTCGGCAACGACCACTGGTGACAGACTTGAGAGCCCGAATGACAGGGCGCCAAATTGATCATCCACTATCAGGACTCTGGGCTCTGTACCACCACTGGCGGCGTTGCGCCCCGCTGCAAGGAGAAGCTCATCCGCCGCATCCCAGGCCCGCAGCGTCGGATCTCCGGTACCCGGTCGGCTCAGGCTCAGAGTTCGGGGCAGAGTACCGTCAGCATAAACCAGTTCGGCAGTTGTCATTTCAGGCATCCTGAGGGTGTTTTGTCACAAAGACGCCATTTTAGGCTGATTATTCTAGAAATTAACCCTAACGTTAGAGGCGTTCACGCTGAACATCCCTTTTCCGGTTAGCTCCATTGTTCTGGACGCGAACCTTTTGCCCCTCACCCCAGGGGCTTTTTTATTTCAGGGCCGGCGAAAAGCCCGGTATACCGTAAACCGGCGATCTTCCCGTAATCGCTCTACCGGGCCGATACACCGTTTCATCAAAGGCTCATAGGGCAGGAAGCTGTTCGCGACGAGACGAACCTCGCCGCCAGGTCTGAGATGGCGTACAACCTCGCGAAGGAAACGCTCGGTCATGGACATATCGGTTCTCACTCCGCTGTGGAAGGGGGGGTTGCTCAGTATCGCCGGCCAGAAACCCTCAACACGGCTCAGGCCGTCCGACGCCATTATTTGGCCAGAAACACCATTACGCTGATAGGTGGCCCGGGCACAGATTACGGCCTGGGACTGCACATCCACCCCGTCGACGATGATTGCCGGCTGCTGCATCTGCTTTTGCCGGGCATCGAGCCAGGCGCCGATCACTCCCGCACCGCACGCAAAATCGAGAATGTGACTGGCGCGCAGGGGGTGTTCGCTGAGGGTTTCCAGAAGCATTCGGGTGCCGTCGTCAAGCTCTCCATGGCTGAAAATTCCCGGTAACCCGGCGACTTCCAGATAAATACCCGCGCATTCCATGCCGGTCCAGCTCATCCATTCCCTAAGCTCAAACCCTGCCAGTGGTTCAACGGCTTCTGCACACCACACCTGACAGTGCCTGGCACTGTCTACCTTGGCAGCCTGTGGCGCCACAGCTTTCAACTGTTTGACAGCCCCGGCAATACCCTCTTTTTTCTCGCCAACAAGAACCAGCCGGGCGCTTTTTGCCGCCAGCCAACGGGCAAGTGCCAGCCGCAACTCCAGCTCGGCCCGAGCCTTAGGCAAAAACACCACAAGGGTGTTGAAGGCTCCCGCACTAAAGACCGGATCGGCGTAGCCGAAGCCGACCTTCCAGTTGTCCTGTCCCCGCAGAGTCTCGCACACACCCGCATGCTCACTCATGGCTATACCGCCGGACTCAGAAAGCTCAGACAACAGGCCAGCGGAAGTAACACCCAACAGGGCAACCTCCCCTGTGAGCAGATGGCGATTCTTCAGCAGGGCTTCGTGGGAATTGGGTAATGACATTGAACAGGTAATCCCGCTTGGGTGGCTCTAAAACGGAATACTTTAACCGGAATGCGCCCTCGAGTCTCCCATGCCAGGCCAGACTCTGAGGGCTTTAGAACGAAAGGCAATGGGCAGCAGGCAAGCGATCACTTGTATCGGGCAACGGTGCCCACACGGAGAGCGTCTTCCGGGGACATGCCCCAGTCCTCAGGCTGTCGGTTTTCAGAAGGCTTGCGTCCCTGGGTGCGCTCATCTGACGCGACTGAGGCGCCTTTGCGATGGTTTAAGGCTGTCAGGGCTTTTTGCATCAGTTCTTTCATGGTTCACCTCCTCGCTTACAGCAGTCGTTACTCTACCAAAGCGGGAGGTGACCAACTGTGATGACGCCGAGGGTCAGGAAGTGACACTCATCACGAATTTTTGACGCAATTTTACATTGTTCACTAGACGGTTTTCTGACGCCCAGAGCGCACCGGCCTCAGAATCAGTTCATCCAGACTGGTTTGCCGAACACGCTCAAGATCTTCCTCGCCTGAAACCGACAGCCCCATATCCCTGAGAATACCGTCGGCCACATCGTAGACAAAACCATGAACCGTCAGCGCTTGGCTGCGTTTCCAGGCTTCCTGGACAATGTTGTTCTGGCACACATGCCCCACCTGCTCAACCACGTTCAGTTCGCACAGCCGGTCTACCCGGTCCTGGACATTCGGCAGGGCATCCAGCACCTTCTGGTGCCGGTCTCGCACATCCTGCACATGTCGCAGCCAGTTACTGATCAGCCCGAAGCCCTCATTGAGCAGTGCCGCTCTCACGCCACCACAACCGTAATGCCCTACCACCAGAATGTGCTTTACCTTCAGCACATCAATGGCGAACTGGAGCACCGACAGGCAGTTGAAGTCCGTATGCACAACCACGTTGGCAACGTTCCGGTGAACGAACAGTTCACCGGGCAACAGATCAACAATCTGGTTGGCCGGCACACGACTGTCCGCACAGCCAATCCAGAGATATTCCGGTGCCTGCTGGTTGGACAGGCGATGGAAAAACTGGGGATCCTGGGCCTTGATGCCATCTGCCCAGGACCGGTTCTTTTCCAGAAGATGGTCAAGCTGACCCATTACCCCTACTCCGTTCAGTGATTCCCGGCCGCCGATTGAACGGGAATCATGGCTTCAAAGCAATACTCAGTTTGTCTGAGCCTCGGCCTCAACCTCGCCATGAGGCTGATGCATGGTGGTCTGGGCCAGATCCAGAAGCTCCCGCAAGGCCACTGAGAACATGGCATACTCCGGCTCTCTCACACCCTTGAGCTCCGACAGCATGGATTTCCAGCGCTCGATCATCTGCTGATATCGCTCCATCCAGCCCTCCACACAGGCGGGCACGTCCGCCGGCTTTTCTGCCAGCTTCAGTACACCGGTGGTCAAAGCCCGCTGCTGCCAGTCCAGATCCTCACGGAAACTTTCCCTGGCAAGGGCCTGCCAGTGAGAAGCCGGCGTCAGAGAGGCAATGGCATTGGCGAACCAGTTGAGATCAAGACGGTCACCCAGCTCGTAATAGAGATTGGCGACGGTTTTCAATGGCATTCCTGACGCTTCCTGTGCCTCGATGATACCGAGGGACGAGTACAGGTGCCCGGTACCGGAAACCACGGAAGCCAGCTCTGAAGGCAATCCGGCGTCCACCAGTGCCTGATGCCGCTTTTCCCAGCTGATCCGGGCCTGCTCTCCCAGATACTCCGGAAGGCCTGCGGTAATGGCCCAGACGCTGTCGGCAAAACGCTCCATGTGACTCTGGATGCTCAGTTCCGCGCGACGGTTGCGCAACAGCCAGCGCACGGAACGGCGCATCAGCCGCATCAGGTCCTGCATTAACTGCATCTGAAGCTGGGCCGGTACATGAAAATCGAGATCCTCGATCCTGTCCCACCAGTTATCGATTCGGAAAACATCCCGGGCAATGATCCAGGCCAGTGCTATCGAGGCCGCATCTGCGCCGGTGGACTGGTTGAGCCGCTCCACAAAGGTAATACCCATGTGGTTAACCATGTCATTGGCAATCTGGGTGGCAATGATTTCACGGCGCAACTGGTGCTCTCCCAACTCTTTCGAGAACTTCTGGGTCAGGTCCCTCGGGAACACCTTGTACATTTCGCCGGCCAGCATCGGATCGTCCGGCAGCGTGCTGTTGATCAGGGTCTGCTTGAGATCGCCTTTCACATAGGAGATCAATACCGACAACTCCGGCCGGGTCAACCCTTTCTTGTCCAGCTTGCGCTCAGACAGGGTTTCGTCATCCGGCAGGAACTCCAGGGCGCGGTTCAGCTTACCCTCACTCTCAAAGGTGTTCATCAACCGGCGGTATTCCTCCAGGCGCGTTGCCGCATCCTCGTTGGCGATGCTTATGGCCTGGGTCTGACGGTAGTTGTTCTTCAAGACGAGCTGAGCCACATCGTCGGTCATTTCCTCAAGCATGATGTTGCGCTGCTTGAAAGTGAGATCACCCATGGCCACTGCCCGGTTGAGCAGGATTTTCATGTTGACCTCATGGTCTGAACAGTCAACGCCACCGGAGTTGTCAATGAAGTCAGTATTCAGGCGCCCGCCCTTGAGAGCGTACTCAATACGCCCGAGCTGGGTCAGCCCGAGGTTACCGCCCTCGCCGACAACCTTGCAGCGCAGCTCCGACCCATTGATCCGAAGACCATCATTGGCTTTATCGCCAACGTCGCTTTGGGATTCGCTTGAAGCCTTCACGTAGGTACCGATACCGCCTACCCAGAGCAAGTCCACTTGTGCCTTGAGAATATGGGATATCAGCATGTTTGGCGGAACCCGATCAGACTTGATGCCCAGCAGTTTTTTCATTTCCGGGCTGACAGGAATCGACTTGGCATTCCTGCTGAAGATGCCACCGCCCTTTGAGATGAGTTTGCTATCGTAGTCGGTCCATGCGGATCGGGGCAGCGAGAACAATCGTTTACGCTCTATATAACTCCGCTCCGGATCCGGGGTCGGGTCGATAAAGATATGAACATGGTTAAAGGCTGCAACCAGTTTTGTTTTCTCCGAAGACAACAGACCATTGCCGAAAACGTCGCCACCCATGTCGCCGATGCCGATGGCGGTGAATTCATCCAGCGCCGGGTTGATGCCCATCTCCCGGAAATGACGTTCTACCGAGACCCAGGCACCCCGGGCGGTAATGCCCATCTTCTTGTGGTCGTAGCCGTTGCTGCCGCCGGAGGCGAAAGCGTCGCGCATCCAGAAGCCATATTCCGCAGCCAGAGCATTGGCTATGTCCGAGAAGGTTGCCGTGCCCTTGTCCGCAGCTACCACCAGATAGTGATCGTCTTCATCATGACGGATCACCCGCTCTGGCGGCTGAATGCTGGCATCCACCAGGTTGTCGGTAATATCCAGCAAACCACGGATAAAGGTTTTGTAGGCTTCGATCCCCTCCGCCTGGAAGGCTTCCCGATCCGAGGGATCCGGCAGGCGCTTGGCAACAAAACCGCCTTTGGCTCCCACCGGAACGATCACTGCGTTCTTGACCTGCTGGGCCTTAACCAGGCCCAGAATCTCGGTACGGTAATCCTCAAACCGGTCAGACCAGCGCAGGCCGCCACGGGCGACCTTGCCGCCCCGAAGGTGAACACCCTCAACTCGCGGCGAATAGACAAAAATTTCGAACATTGGCAGCGGCAGGGGTACATCCGGAATACTGGATGGATCGAACTTGACACTGATGTAGGGTTTCGGGCCGCCCGCTTCATCCTGCTGGTAATAGTTGGTGCGCAAGGTGGCCTGGATCAGCTCCAGGTAAAGCCGCAGCACGCGGTCCTCACTGAGATTTTCTACATTTTCGAGACCGGCGTTGAATTCGATCTCCAGCTTTTGCTGAGCCGCCTGGCATTTACCCGGGCTCTGGTATCGCTCCGGGTTGAAACGAACTTCGAAGAACTCGAGCAGCAGCCGCGTCAGCTCAACATGGTTCACCAACGTATTGGAGATAAAGGTCTGACTGTTGGAAAAACGGATCTGGCGCATATAACGGGCGTAAGTCCGCAAAAGCGCAATCTCCCTCCAGCTCATATAGGAGGAAAGAAGCATCCGGTTGAAGGCATCGTTCTCAGCCTCTCCGTACCAGACCCGCCGGAACAATTCCTCGAAAATCGGCCGGATACGATGAATGTCAACCACATCGCCGGTGTGAGCCTGGAGGGTGAAATCGTGAATCCACACGGTCTTGCTATGGCGGTCAGTCACCTCGAACGGATGCTCGCCAATGACGCGGAAACCAAGATTATCGAAAATCGGCATCACGTCTGAAAGGGGCAGCGGTTCGTCCGGATAGAACAGCTTGAAGTGCAGCGTGCTCTCATCCTCCTCCAGTGCCCGATAGAAGCTCATGGCAAGGTCGCCTTTGATGGCGGACGCCGAAATATGCTCTAGATCGATCGCCGCACGCCTGGCCGAGAACATGTCGGTATAGCTGGCCGGGAAACCGCCGGCCCACAGACGGTAGAGCTCATTGCCCTGCTCTTCACCATAAGCTTCGCTCAATGCCTCGGAGAGGCCGTCACGCCAGGATTGCGCCAGTTCAATGACTTTCTCACGGATTTCCCCGGTTGGCAGCTGACGGTTTTCAACCTGGGGCACCCGGATGGTGAACTGGACCCGAGCCAGTACAGATTCGGAGAAATGGGTAACAAACTCGACGTCCTCGGCATCCAGCCGGTCCACCAGTACCTGCTCCACTTTCAGACGCAGTTCGGTGTTGTAGATATCCCTCGGGAAGAACGCCAGGCAGGTCACAAACTCCCCGTAAACATCTTCCCGCATGAACAGTTCAATACGGCGGCGCTCCTGAATGTACAGGATGCTTTTGGCCACCTTGAGCAGCTCGTCCGGCTCGATCTGGAACAACTCGTCCCGGGGATAGAGCGTCAGAATCTGCTCCAGTTCCTTGCCGGCGTAATCATCACGAAGGAAGCCGGAACGTTTCATCACACTCTGGAACTTGCGCCTCAGCAGCGGAATTTCATCCGGTCGCTCGTTATAGACCCGGGCGGTATACAAGCCAAGGAAGCGACGCTCGCCAACAACCTCGCCCTTGCTATTGAACTTCTTCACCGCGATGTAGTCCGGATAGGCCGGACGGTGGACCCGTGACCGCTGGGCTGACTTGGCAAAGATAAAGATATCGTCGGTCCGGGTCATCTCGTGCCGGGTACGCTGGGGCATCTCATTGAGGCGCACTCTGTCTGGCCGCTCATTGTTGACCCTGAGGATACCCAGCTCGGAGTTTTCAACTCGCCGGACCACCATGCCGCTCTTGTACTTGGCAAAGTCGTATTCGTCGTAGCCCAGGAAGGTGAAATGGTCCCGGGCCAGCCATTCCAGAAACGCCCGGGCCTCTTCCTTCTGCTCTTCATTGATACCGGCGGTGGTACTGTCCAGCTCCCCGATAATCTCGGTCACCTTTTCAGAAACCAGCGGAAAATCGGATACCGCTATCCGGACTTCATGGAGCACGTTCCGCAGGGTATCTGCCAGATCCCGGAGATCCTCCGGATCACTGTGCCGGTCTATTTCCAGGACGATAAAGGCCTCATAGGCGGATCCGGGAGAACTCTTTTTGGTGGGATGCAATTTCTTCAGCCTGCCGTCCTCGTCCCGCTGGACCTGAAGAATTGAATGCTGAATCGAGTGGGTACCAATTTCCCGCTGATTGATGGCAATGCGCAGGGAATCAATCAGGAACGGAATATTGGGGTGCAACACGAAGACGACGGTATGGGTCGACTGCCAGCCATCGCTTTCAAGGTCCGGGTTGAAAACCGCAACCGAAGTTTCCTCGACGGACCGCTTCTGCAGGAACTGCCAGGCAGCGAGAACGGCACCGTAGGTGTCCGCGAATCGCCGGCTTACCAGCTCTTCCAGGGGAATGTGTGCGTAATGCTGCTTGGCAAATTCGCTGATTCTTTTGGCTTCGGTTTTGGTAATCTTCTTTGCAAAGGCCTCAGCCAATTGTTCAAAGAACTGATCCTTGCTGGCCACTGTCAGCGCATTCATGGTCGACCTCAGTTGGTGTGAAATAAACGTAATCACGGTATCGTCACATAAGCATAGTCAAACCCTTGATTTTTGCCGGCCAGACGCTAAAACTGCGGCAACTACCTACGCACGATACGGGTTTCTCCGGAATAATCCTCAATGAGAGGGAGCAGTCACTTCAAATGTCGTTACAGAATACGTTCGGTGAGTTACGGGTACAGTTAGCCAAACGGATAATCGGCCAGGAAAAACTGGTAGACCGCCTGCTGATCGCCCTGCTCGCAGACGGTCACCTGCTTGTTGAAGGGGCTCCGGGTCTGGCCAAAACTACTGCGATCAAGGCCCTCGCAGATCACCTGGACGGGAATTTCCACCGTATCCAGTTTACCCCGGACCTGCTGCCATCAGACGTCACGGGCAGCGAGATCTACCGGCCGGAAACCGGCCAGTTCGAGTTCCAGCGTGGCCCTATTTTCCACAATCTGGTGCTGGCCGACGAAATCAACCGCGCACCAGCCAAGGTACAGTCAGCACTACTGGAAGCCATGGGGGAACGACAGGTCAGCGTGGGCATGCGCACCTTCACTCTGGACCAGCCATTCATGGTAATGGCCACCCAGAACCCGATTGAGCAGGAAGGCACCTATCCGCTGCCCGAAGCGCAACTGGACCGGTTCCTGATGCACGTGGTAATCCATTACCCGTCGGCGGAAGCGGAGAAAGCTATTCTTCAGCTCGCCCGGAACGATTATCGGCAGGGCCTGCCAAAGACTGACCTCCGTCTCACGGCTCAACAGGTTTTTGCGGCCCGGGCCGAGGTGGCCGACATCTACATGGCAGAGGCTGTCGAGCAGTATCTGCTCGCACTGGTTCTGGCAACCCGGGACCCGGGCACCCTGGACCCGGAGCTCGCACGCTGGACAGCCTTCGGCGCCAGCCCCCGGGGCACCATTGCTCTGGATCGCTGTTCCCGTGCTCTGGCATGGCTTGATGGCCGCGACTATGTCACGCCCGACGACGTCCGGGCCATGGCCTTTGATGTACTGCGCCACCGTATACTGCTGACCTTTGAGGCCGAGGCCGAAGGCATGACCGCAGACACCGTGATTGAGCGGCTGATCGAACGTGTTCCGGTAAGTGCCTGAAAGCGACGACGGAAGTTATTCACGGGAGCCGTCAGGAATGCCGAATACCGACGCCGTAACCAACATCGGCCTGCCGGATCTCATCCGCCTGCAGGCAGACGCAAGGGCATTGAAACTGCCTTCAGCACGCCCGGTACGTTCCCGCCAGGCCGGCCTTCAGCGATCGCCCCAGCGCGGCCGGGGCATGGCTTTTGCCGAAGTCAGGCTATACCAGCCCGGCGATGACATCCGCAGTATCGACTGGCGGGTAACCGCAAGACGGCAGGCACCGCACACCAAGCTCTACGAGGAGGAAAGGGAACGGCCAGTACTACTCCTGTGCGACCTCGGCCCCAGCCTGTTTTTCGCCAGTACCGGCGCCTTCAAACAGGTGCGATGCGCCCAGCTGGCTTCCATTCTCGCCTGGCTGGCTCTTTGGTCCGGCGACCAGGTCGGCGGCATTGTCTTTAATGGTGAAACGCTGAGCGTTCAGCGCCCGGCCCGGCGCAAAAAATCGGTACTACGGCTGCTGGATACCCTGGCGGAGCAGCAACACAGGTCGAGTCGCGACCTGCCGCAAAAGGAAGGTGCCGGTCCGGCCAGGCTGGATACGGCCCTGACCGAGGCGCGCCGGGTTGCCCATACCGGCAGCAGGATTTTCGTGATCAGCGATTTTCTGGAGATCTCCCCGGAGACCGGGAAACTGCTGGGCGCCCTGGCCCGCCACAATGCTGTCAGTGCACTCAGGGTCGTCGATCCCCTGGAAAAGGAATTACCCAAAGCCGGGCGGTTCGCGGTAGCGGGCCCCGATGGCCCAGTCTGGTTTGACGCCGCCAACCCGCGCTTCCAGAGAGCCTGGCATGAGAAGGTGGCCCACCATGAAGGGCAGCTCCAAGACTGTTTCCGAACCTCGGGCGTTATTGCAGCAACTGTCTCGACGGGAGAGGATCCAGCGGTGGCTCTGAAATCACTGCTCGGACCAGGGGGGCGAATCGGGTGAATCCGCAAGATCCACTCAGCCAGCTCAGAGACATTCACCTGCCCGATCCAGGGGGCTTCTGGCCGCCAGCGCCTGGGTGGTGGATCCTGGCCATTCTGGTGATTGCCCTCATCGCGGCACTGATCTGGCTGACTCTCAAGCGCAGAAGCAAAAACCGCTGGTTCCGGTCGGCACGGTCGGAACTGGCCCTGCTGGAGCTTTCGGCGACCCCGGATGCCCGGTGGTTTATGCAGCTGAATACGCTTCTGAAGCAGGCCGCCCGGGAGCGATACCCGGAATCGCACCCGGAAGCCCTGACCGGTGATGCCTGGGTGGAATTCCTGCTAGCCACAGGCCCCAAACACCGGGTTGCCTCAAGGCCGGTGGCTGAGGCCCTGGTACAAAGCGCCTGGCGGCCGTCGGTGTCAACCGAGCCTGCTCAGGCGCTGGCATTTGCCAGGCTGTGGCTGGGAGGCCAGAAATGCTGAACCTTGCCTGGCCCTGGGTGCTCACTCTGGTAATCATTCCTCTGCTTCTTCAGTGGCGCAAACCTCAGGGGCAGTCGGTGGATGCACCGGTTCTGCCGATTGGCCACTGGCTGTCAGACCTGCCCGGCGTAAGCCGCCGCGGCAGTGCTATGCCGCTGTGGCAGAAACTGCTGCTGTTTCTGATGTGGGTATTACTGGTCATCGCTCTGGCGAGGCCGCAGCATGTTGGCGAACAAACTCAGATGCCGGTTTCCGGCCGTGACCTGATGTTAGTGGTGGATATTTCTCCCAGTATGGACGAGCAGGACATGGTGCTTCAGGGCCGGAGCATTAACCGACTGCAAGCTGTTAAGCGGGTCCTTGATGACTTCATCTCCCGCCGCCAGGGCGACCGGTTGGGGTTGATCCTTTTCGGCACCGAACCCTACGTCCAGGCGCCCCTGACCTTTGACCTTGAAACCGTCAGAACCCTGATGCAGGAAGCCGGCCTCGGTATGGCAGGCCGGGCCACCGCCATTGGTGATGCCATTGGCCTTGCCACCAAGCGGCTCCGGGACCGACCCCAAGATCAGCGAGTGATGGTATTGCTCACTGATGGTGCCAACACCGCCGGCGAAATCACACCAGACAAGGCCACGGAGATTGCCGCTGCCGCCGGCATACGGATTTACACCATCGGTATCGGCGCGGAGTCCATGGTGCAACGCGGCCTGTTGGGGTCGCGCCGTGTCAACCCGTCCCGGGATCTGGACGAGAGCCTGTTGACCCGAATGGCGCAGCAGACCGGCGGTGAGTATTTCCGCGCCCGCAGCCTGCCAGAGCTTGAGCTGATCTACGAAAGCATTGATCAGCTGGAGCCTATCGAACTGGAGGGCAAATACTACCGCCCGGTCACCGAACTCTATGCCTGGCCCGCCGGCCTCGCGGCAGCCTTGTGGGCCATGCTGTTTCTGTACCGGCACATGGGCCAGTTTCTGGCCTCGCGGCGCCCGCATAGGGAGGGGAAACCGGATGTTGGCTGATTTTCATTTCCTGCGCCCGTTCTGGCTGTTGTTGGTTCTGCTGCTGCCTCTGATGTACCTGGCGTTCCGCCAGTTTCGTCTGGGGGACAGCGGCTGGGCTCGGCTCATTCCGGCTCGTTTGCTGTCGCCTGTCATACGGCACGATGGCACATCAGGCAGAACCCACAAATCCCCAATGGTACCGGCTGCCATTGCCCTGGTCGTTCTGGCCACGGGCCTTGCCGGACCGGCATGGCGGGAAGCGCCTACCCCGCTTAAGCAGCCGGGTGACAGCCTTGTGATCGCACTTGACCTGTCACTCTCCATGCTGGCAACCGACGTAGAACCAGACCGTCTGACCCGAGCCAAACGGAAAATCCGGGATATTCTCGCGGTGCGGCAGGGCAGCCTGACCGGGCTGCTCGTTTACGCCGGCGATGCTCACGTGGTCACACCGCTGACCGACGATGCCAGAACCATCAAGGGCATGCTGGATGTGCTTGATCCAGTCATTATGCCAGCCACCGGCAATCGCGCTGATCTTGCCGTCGCCAGGGCGGCCGACCTGCTGAAACAGGGTGCGCCGGGTAACGGCCGGATTCTGGTAATCACCGATAAGATCAGTGAACGCTATTGGCCTGACATACGGGACACCCTGTCCGGCGCCGGGTATGCGCTCAACACCCTAGTGGTGGGGACGGAAGAAGGCGGGCCCATCCCCCTCGCCCGCCGCGGATTCATTCGTGAAGACGGTGACATTGTGATCAGCCGCGCCACCCCCGACGCCCTGTCAGAGCTTGCCCGGAGCACCGGAGGACAGAGCCATGAACTGACCCTCAACAGCTCCGATATTGAATCCCTTGAGCTCAGTCCGAAAGACTCCGGTGACTGGCAGGAAACAAAAGCAGGGCTGACTGTCAGCCGTTGGCAGGATGACGGTTACTGGCTGCTCTGGCTTGCTGCCCCCTTGATTTTGCTGGGCTGGCGCCGGGGCGCATTAACTGCCCTGGCGCTGGTGCTTTTGCCAGCGCTTCCACAGCCGGCAGCAGCCATGACCTGGGCCGACCTTTGGCAACGTCAGGATCAGAGAGCCAATGAACTGATCCAGAATGATCCGAAACAGGCAGCCGCCAGGCTGGATGATCCCGAGTGGAAAGGCTCCGCACTGTATCGGTCTGGTCAGTTTGATGCGGCCGCCCAGGTCTTTTCCCGGGCCGAAGGGCCCCGCGCCAGTTACAACCGGGGCAATGCACTGGCCAGAGCAGGCAAACTCGAAGAAGCCCTCTCAGCCTATGATAAGGCTTTGGCAGCGAATCCGGAGATGGAAGATGCCCGCCACAACCGGAAGATTGTCGAGGAATTACTGAAACGGAAAAATCAGAGCAAAGACGACAGTCAGAGCAATAAACAGCAAGACCCGTCAGAATCCCAGGGCGGCGATGGCAACAATCAGCAGGATAGTCAGAGCCAGCCCGGAAACAATAAAAATCCCGGTGACTCTGGCAACGAGCAGCAGCAAAACCCCGGGAACAGCCAGCGTTCAGCCGGGAACCCTGAAGAGTCAGGCGAGCAGAACCGCGAACCGGGTCAGCAGAACGGTGACCAGAAGAAAGAAACTCCGGAGCAGGGGTCAGTAGAACGGGAGTCACAGACGAATCAGTCCCAGGCACCTGCGCCCATTTCTGAAACACCCCTGACGCAGAGCCAGGAGCAATCGCTCAGACGGGTTCCCGACAACCCGGGCGGCCTGTTACAACGCAAGTTCCTGCAACAGTATCAACAACGCCAGACTCCATCCGATGAGGGCGATACACCATGGTAAAACGGTTGATCACAGCAGCCGTCTGTCTTTTTCTTCTAACGGCAATCTGGCTACCGGCCCAGGCACAAGAACTTACAGTCGAGCCTGACCGAACCCGGCTGTACGAGGGTGAAGTGCTGACCCTCACGGTCAAAGGCAGCATGGAAATCGATATCAACCTGGGCAACCTGTTCGATTTCGACATGTCTAACCTGCCCAAGCCCGATATCGAAAAGGTACAGCCGGATTTCGAGATTCTGGCACAGAACCAGCAATACAGCATCCAGACGATCAACAACCAGATGGTGGGGGAGATCACCTGGACCTATCAGCTTGCCCCGACAACCACCGGTGAACTGACCATTCCCGCCCTCACTTTCAATAACGCTGTTTCCGAGCCTGTCACGGTCGAAGTAGTGGACGGCACGCCTCCGGATCAGGAGAACACCGGCCGTGACAGTTTTATTGAACTGTCTGCCGATAAGGCCGAGGTTTATGTGCAAGAGCAGTTGACGCTGACCGTAAGTCTGTTTTTCCGCGGCAACCTGATTCGGGGAGAACTGTCTGAGCCCCAACACCCCAATGTCGTTATCGAACCGCTCGGCAGGCAACAGGAATTCTCACGCTACCGTGACGGCGTACGCTATCGTGTAGTGGAACGCCGCTATGCTCTGTTTCCCCAGCGCCCGGGCAACTTCAAGCTCTCCCCGATCCGGTTTGAGGGACAGGCCCGGGACGCCCAGGGCAAGCTGAAATTCCTCAGGGACAGCGAGGAGCTGTTTGAAATACCGGTCAAGGACGTCCCATCGCAGTTCACCGGGAAAACCTGGTTGCCGGCAAGCAGCGTAAACCTGACAGAAGCCGGGTTGCCGCCTACTCTTGAAGTCGAAACCGGTGAAAACATCACCCGTGAAATCCGGCTGACAGCAACCGACCTGCCCTCAGAGACGCTGCCGCCGTTGCCGGATGTCGTGCCACCGGGTTTGAGGAGTTATCCGGAACAACCCGAACGAACCACTGAGACAACGCCTGACGGGCTTACCTCATCATTGACTCAGTCAGTGGCCCTGGTACCCATTGAGGCCGGGCAAATGACCCTGCCCGCCATCCGCATACACTGGTGGGACACGGAAGCCGATCGCGAACGTGTTGCTGTGCTTCCGGAAAAAACGCTGACGGTCACAGACCCGACAGCCACCGCCGACGCAGTGCCGCCGGAGAACACAGCGACAACAGGCGGTCAGCTCCCCACAACAAGTGCGGAGCCCAGCTCCCCGGATACGCCGACCCCGGACCTGAGCACGCCCTGGAAATGGCTCAGCCTGACGCTGGCAGCACTCTGGATCGGGACTTTGCTGGTCTGGTGGCGGTCGCGGAATCCGGCAAAACGGCCGGTTACCAGCGAGAACAGAAATGATCGGGCCGCCTTTGAACGACTCATCAAGGCCACCCGGGACGGTTCTGCGACAACGCCGGAACTGCTGGTGGAATGGGCCAACCTGCACGCCCCCGGTCATGGCTTTCATTCTGCGGCAGACGTTACCGGCCATTTCCGGAACGATGCGTTAACGGCGGAGACCAGAAAACTGCAGGCTCGGCTTTTCGCGCCCGGTCAAGGCACTGACGATTGGGATGGGCGCCCCATGGTCAGGGCATTGCAGCAGATAAGGGAAGCGACTACAAAGCCGGATTCCCGGACTGACCTGCCGCCGCTCTTTCCCCAAGGCCTGGCCTAGGCCAGGCCGGATCAGTTAGTCAGCTGCTGGTCGATCACAATGGACACCGGTTCCTTCTCGGCATCGCCCACCGCAACCGGTGTATCCGAGCTGCCCTGCCAGTCTCCCGGCTGGGCGCTCACACTTCCGGATCTGCTGAGTCGGGCAGTAATGACGACTTCTTCAGCACCGGAAATTCTGGCTTGGGGTGACATGGAATAACTGTCGTCCAGACGTATTTCTGCAGGCAACTGATCCGCCGTCAGCCTTGCCACTGCCAGCGGAGGCCCTTGCTGGGCGCCAGCCTGGCGGGCGAACACGAACAGCGTGGTATCCGCAGGCACCTGATCCCTGAACGCTTCAACCAGTGTTACCCGTACCGTTACCCCCACTCCGGCAGAGTCGGGTTCGGCAGCCAGTTTCGGCGGCTCCTCTCCCAACCGGGTGTAGGCTTCACGTATTCCCTCACGGATGGAGGCGATCTGGGGATGATCCGGAGCCACGGTCCCAATACGTTCCCAGTATTCGATGGCCTCGCGATAATTTTGCTGGCTGAATGCGTTAATACCCAACAGGCCAAGGGCATTCACTTCATCCGGGTTCAGCGAGCGCGCCTGTTCGATCGCGGCAGTGACTTCTTCCGTCATGGCGCCTTCGCTGCCGAAGAACAACGCCTGGGCCGCCAGGCCATAGGCAACGGATTCAGAGCGATCATCCTCAGAGACACTGTCTGCCAGTTGGCGGAAGGCCCAGGCGGCATCGTTATAGCGTTCCAGCCGCATGTAGGTTCGACCCAGCATGGCCCAGCCCTCCGGATTGTCGGGGCTGGCTTCCAGTCGCTCGCGAAGCTGCGTTGAAAGCTCCGTCATCTGTTCTTGTCTGGAGGCGTCCGTGGCGCCCATTTCCTGCATGGTGATGAACTGCTCGACCCGGTCCATGGCGCCCCACTGCTGATACAGATAGAACGTTGCTGCCGGTATCAGAAGAATCGACACCAGGCCGACCGCCATGGCGCTCCTCCGGCCCTTGACCAGAGGTTTCAATTGCTCGTTTTCCGGCACATCGTCCAGCATGGCGCCGGCCAGCTCTTCTTTCAGTTGGCGGTAGTTTTCGGCATCAAGAATGCCGGCCTCGTATTCGTCGTCAAGCTCCTTCATCCTGGAGCGGTAAGCCAACAGATTCTGGTTTTTCAGATCCGTCTGTTTCCTGGTGCCCGGATGGTGAAAAAAAACCGGGTAGAGCACGAACGCCAGGGCAAGAATAATCAGTACCGTTGCGGCAATCCAGAAGGTTTCAGTCATGGAGTTCCAGTCACAGGTTCAGAATTAAATGGAGTAGCAGCGTGAACAACAGGGTCAGCACCGGATGATTCAGGAGGGCCTGTCACGCTTCTGAGCAGCCAGCATTTTATCCACGCGGGCCTTTTCTTCCTCGCTCAGCGCCGGGGCGTCGGGTCCGGCCCGCCGGGAGCGTATGACCACCCCGGCGACCACCAATAGCCCACCGAATACGGCGATGGCCGGAGTTGCCCACAGCAGGAACGTGCGGCTTTCGAATTCCGGCTTATAGCGGACGAACTCACCAAATCTGCCAACCAGAGAGTCGACAATCTCTTCATTGCTGGCACCGTCTTTCATCATCCGGTAGACCACATCTCGCATATCCTTCGAGATCGGCGCGTTGGAATCAGCAATATTCTGGTTCTGGCATTTTGGGCACCGCAGCTCCGAGATCAGGTTCTGATATCGCTGTTCCTGGGCCCTGTCCTCGAAGTTATAAACGTCGGCAACTTCTGCCGCTGCAAGTCCGGAAAGAAGGACGGCAAGGGCAACAAACACAATCCGGATCATCAGCCATCCTCCCGGACTTCGTTGATGACCGGCAACAGCGTCTGTTCCCATACGTTCTCATTGACCACCCCAACATGGCGGTACCGAACAACACCACCGGCGTCAATCACGAAGGTTTCCGGTGCGCCGTAGACACCCAGATCAAACCCCAGGGTTCCCTTCGGGTCATAAATCGTTTTCCGGTATGGATCGCCCAACCGGTCGAGCCAGACCAGGGCGTCTTCCCGGTTGTCTTTGTAGTTCAGGCCGATGATGGGCACCCCTTTTTCCATCGCCAACCACATCAGGTCATCATGTTCATCCCGGCAGGCCGGACACCATGTGCCCCACACATTCAACAGGTTCACCTGACCACGAAACAGACCCTGATCAAGCATGGCATCGGGGTTGTGCAGATCCCGCAGGCTGAACTCGGGGACTGGTTTACCAATCAGTGCCGACTCCAGTTTGGTGGGATCCTTGCCGATACCCGCAAACAGCACTATGCCAATCACGACGGCAACGAGTAAGGGCAGAAAGAGTAGGAACCGCTTCATGATACGGCTCCTGCGGAGCGGGTCGAGCCAGCGTCCGTAACAGGCGCACTGGTGTCTACTTTCTCCTCTGCCCGTTCCCGGACCCGGTAACGGCGATCAGAAATGGCCAGGAAGCCACCGGCGGCCATGAAGATCGCACCCAACCAGAGCCAGCGCACCAGCGGCTTGTACTGCAGACGGATGGCCCAGGCGTCGTCGGAAATGCGCTCGCCAATGGCCACGAAAATGTCCCGGAACAGCCCGGCATCGATGTCTGCTTCCGTCATAACGCTCATACCAACGGAGTACTGGCGCTTTTCAGGATGCAGCTCGGCAATGCGCTCGCCGTCCAGCATCACGTCAAAACTGCCGTACTGGGCGGTAAAATTGGCTCCATTACGGGCGCCAATATCTTTGAATACAAACTGATAATCACCGACCATCGCGACATCGCCCGGCACCATGCGAACGTCCCGCTCAATGCCGTAATTGGACACCACCGTGACTCCCGCCATGGTAATTGCCAGGCCCAGGTGGCCGAGCACCATGCCGTAATAGCTACGGGACTGGCGCTTGAGCCCATGGATTCGACCTTTCCTGGAAGACGATTTGTCCCAGAGATCCCAGAAGGTGGCAACCGTCACCCACATGGCGGTAAATACCCCGACAAAGGCCCAGGGCTTGAAGCCGTCGTAACCGATCATCACGGCTGTACTAGCGATAAGGCTGACCGCCAGCGGCCACAACAGCTTGCGCCCGAGCCAGCCGCCATCGGTTTTCTTCCAGCGGGAGAAAATCCCTGCGCCCATCAACAGACCTGCTGCAACCGCCAACGGGCTGAAGGTGAGGTTGAAGAACGGCTCACCGATCGACAGCTTGCCCATTTCCAGAAAATCGAGAACCAGTGGGTAAAGTGTTCCCACGGCTACCAGCAGGGTTGCCGATACCAGCAGCACATTATTGAGCAACAGGAAGATTTCCCGGGACAGTGACCCGTACCGGGAACGGACGTGAACCACCGGTGCCCGGACCGCATAGAGTGTAAGACTGGCTACGATAGTGACCGCCAGCAATGCCAGCAGGAAGGTGCCCCGCTCCGGGTCGGAGGCAAAGGCATGAACGGACGTAAGCACCCCGGAACGAACCAGGAACGTACCCAACAGGCTGAGGGAGAAAGTGACAATCGCCAGCAGCACGGTCCAGCTTTTGAACACGCCGCGCTTTTCAGTCACCGCCAGGGAATGCATCAGAGCGGTGCCGGACAGCCATGGTAACAGGGACGCGTTCTCGACCGGATCCCAGAACCACCAGCCACCCCAGCCAAGCTCATAATAGGCCCACCAGCTGCCCAGGGCGATACCCAGGGAAAGGAAGGCCCAGGCGACGGTGGTCCAGGGCCGGGACCAGCGGGCCCAGGCAGCATCGAGTCGGCCGTTGATCAACGCCGCAATCGCAAAGGCAAAGGCGACGGCGAAACCGACATACCCCATATAGAGCATGGGAGGATGAATGATAAGGCCCACATCCTGGAGCAACGGATTAAGGTCCGCCCCGTCTGCAGGCACATTGGGTAGCAGGCGATCAAACGGGTTGGAGGTAACCACGATGAACAACAGGAATCCGACGCTGACCATGCCCAGCACTGACAGCACCTGAGAAATCATCACCGAAGGCAGTCGACGACTGAAGATCGCCACCGCCAGCGTCCAGCCCGAGAGCATCAGAATCCAGAGCAGTAGTGAGCCCTCATGGCCGCCCCAGACCGCACTGAACTTGAAGTACCAGGGCAGCATGCTGTTGCTGTTGTTGGCAACGTAGGCCACTGAAAAGTCATCTGTGACAAAGGCATTGGTCAGGATGGCAAATGCGAGGCCGACAAAGACAAACATGCCGGCTGCCAGCGGCCTGGCAAATGCCTGGAGGTTGTCCCTGCCAGTCAGGGACCCCGCCAGGGGTACGACGGAAAGGAGCACTGCCAACAACAGCGCGAGTATCAGTGCAAGCTGTCCGAGTTCGGGATACATCAGCGCCCTCCAGAAACCAGGCTGTTAGGTGAAGCGTTTAATAGGATACCGTATTCGTGGTTGCATTCTCACTGGCCTTGTTCTGGCCTTTTGCTGCCTTTTCCAGCGCATCAGCAACTTCCGGCGGCATGTAATTCTCATCGTGTTTGGCCAGAACCTGATCGGCCACAAAGCGACCGTTGTTATTCAGTCTGCCCATGGCAACCACGCCCTGCCCTTCGGCAAACAGATCCGGCAGAATCCCGGTGTATTCAACCGGTACCGAAGCGTTGAAATCGGTGACCCGGAACTCTATCGTCAGGCTGTCCGGATCCCGCACGACGGATCCCTCCTCGACCATTCCGCCAGCCCGGATTCTGACATCCACCGGCGCTTCACCGGCGGAAATCTGGCTGGGGTCGTAGAACAGATTGATGTTCTGGCGCAGGGCATAGGTTGTCAATGCTACAGCGATGCCCAGCCCTACTAGCAGGAACAGGACAATCGTAAGGCGCTTTTTTCGGATCGGATGCATCGGGTACCTGCCATTCAGTCTTGGGAAACGTTTACGCGGGTGAAGGAAGCTGCTGAACCACGGGCAGCCTGTTGTTCGCTCCTGTCAGCCTGAAATTCGTAACCGCGCCGGCAGGATTCAATTGCTGCCTTGCGGCGATGTACAGACCAGACCATCATCGCGATCATCAGGACGAAGAAGACACCGTAGCAGGCCCAGACATAGGGCCCGTGGCCCTCCATCACCAGAAATGCCGAAAAGGAATCAAACGCCATACATCAACCTCTCCCGGCCATAACATAATCCTTTACCCAGCGAGTGCGCTGCTCGCGGAACAGAATCTCTGTCTGCATTCGTAAACAGGCGAGCCAGCCAAACAGCAGATACAGGCCAAGAACTGAAAGTAGCAACGGAACCCACATGTCCGCAGGCATTGAGGGCTTTTCAGTCAGCTTGAAGGTGGCCGGCTGGTGCAGGGTATTCCACCACTCCACGGAGTATTTGATAATCGGGATATTCACCACCCCGACCAGTACAAGAATCGCCACCGCCCGAGCCGCCGACTTTTCATCATTGATGGCCCTGTCCAGGGCAATCACGCCGCCATAAAGAAACAGCAGTATCAGCATGGAGGTCAGCCGGGCATCCCAGATCCACCAGGTTCCCCAGGTCGGCTTGCCCCAGACCGCTCCGGTGAACAACGCAAGAAACGTCAGTACCAGCCCCACCGGTGCCACGGCCTTGACGAAAACATCTGCCAGCTTCATGCGCCAGACCAGGGTGACCACCGCCGCGACGGCCATCATGATGTAGATCGACTGGGCAATAAAGGCCGTGGGCACGTGAATGAAGATAATCCGGTAACTGTTGCCCTGGAGGTAATCCTTGGGCGCGAAGGCCAGGCCCCAGACAATTCCCGCCATCAGCAGCAATACGCCACCCGCCAGCAGCCAGGGCATAAGCCGGGTCGCAATCCCGAAGAACCATTTGGGAGAACCCAACTTGTGAAAAAATTGCCACATCAGATGGTCACCGTCCTACCGTTACCTTGTTTTAGCCATTCGACAGACTGATTCGCAGCGCTGCAGCGGATGCAAAGGGTGCGAGTGTCAGGGCCAGCACCAGAAATGCCCCCATCAGGGCCACGTAGGCACCAACCTGGGCCCCTTCCGCTGCGGCAGCCACTGTCCCCGTACCAAAAATCAGGACAGGAATGTACAGCGGAATGATCAACAGGGACAAGAGCACCCCTGCCGAACGTAATCCCAGGGTCAGGGCTGCACCAATTGAACCAATCAGACTCAGCACCGGTGTACCGATCAGCAGCGTTAGACACAAAACTCCGATGGAGTTCCCGTCAAGATGAACCATTACGCCAAGAACCGGCGTCAGTATCACCAATGGCAACCCCGTTAACACCCAGTGCGCCATGGTTTTCGCCAACACCAGCAGAAACAGGGGCTGAGGCTGGAGTACCAGTTGTTCCAGGGTGCCGTCATCAAAATCGTGCCGGAACAGATGATCCAGCGACAGTAACACCGAAAGCAGCGCAGCCACCCAAAGGATACCGGCACCCGCCTCCCGCAGGAATGACACTTCCGGGCTAACCCCGAGGGGAAAAAGGGTTACAACCATCACAAAGAACAACAACGGATTCAGCAAATCCTGTCGTTGCCGGAAAGCCACCTTGAGGTCACGGGCGAAAACGCCCCGCATTGCCGCCAGGACTCCTACTGTATCATCCCGCAGCTTAAGAACGGGTCGGACATCAGCGTTCATCAGATGACCCTCCGCCCAGAACAATACGCTGCATTCCGGGCATCCGGAGATCGTGGTGGGTCGTTACAACCACCGCACCACCCTCGGCGGCCCGCTGCTGCAGGAGTGTTTCAATAGCACTGACGCCGTCTGCATCAATTGCCGTAAAGACTTCATCAAGCAACCAAAGGGGCTCATCGGCGATCAGCAGTCGGGCAAGAGCTACCCGCCTCTGCTGGCCTGCCGAAAGCTTCCGGCAGGGCACGTCCTGGAATCCGGCCAGCCCGGTGCCCTCCAGTGCCTGGCGCAGGACTGGATCTGGCACGGCGCATCGCCCGGACGTCAGTGCCCGAAGATTTTCCATCGGCGTCAGCAGCGGCTTGATGCCCGGCCGGTGGCCAAGGTACAGGGTATTTCTGAGGAATTCTTCCCGCTGCGCGGACCTTCGCTTGCCACACCACAGAAGCTCGCCGGACCAGGCATCGTTCAGGCCAGCAAGCATCCGCAGCAAGGTGGTCTTGCCGGAGCCGTTGGGGCCCTCGACACGGGTAACCGTACCGGGCAATATGGAGAACGACAGGTCACGGAAAAGGATCCGTTCGTCCCGTTCGCACTGCAGATCAACAGCCTGTAATAACGGCTCAGACATCAGGGCCCCGTAACCAGGACGATGCGCGCATGTGCGGCATCGGGTGCATTCGTGACAGAGACGGCGGATGCGCCTTAATTCGCGCATGGCCGGCCGGCGCGGCGTATTATAACGAAAGAGCTTGCGGATTACTCTTGTCCAACATCAAATCAGTGACGATGAAACTACCCAGCGGACAACAACCTCCTGTACCTCCTGCCCAGCCGGCGTCCCAGACCATCCGGCCAACCGGCACCACAGAAGTCAGCCGCGAGCCCGTTACCGCGTCCGCCAGGCAACTGCTGGACCAGATCCAGCTGGCAAACCGGGAAACCACCCTGGCCCGGGTTGCGGAGATCCTGAACCGGCAAAGCGGAAGTAGTACCGATGTGTTGCTGGATATTCGCGGCAAATCCCTTCTGGTTCAGGCAGCGATCGGTAAAACCGAGCTCTCGCCAGGTGACTGGGTAAAGGTGATGCGGGCGGGCAACGAGCTTCAGCTCATGGGCAAACTGGCGCCTGCACCCGAAGCTGGCATTGCCCGGGCCCTGGCTCAGCGACTGCCCTGGCAGCAAACCCTGGACACCGGCCTGGCGAAACTTATGGGCGCACTGACCCAGGGCCTGAAGCAGGACCCGCTGCCCGGCCAGTTACCATCAGCCCGGCAGACTCAGGCCCTGCCGGAATCGGCCAGGCAGACGATCGAACAGCTGGTGGCAAGGCTTCCGTCGGGAACCGGTCTGGCGCCCGGGGCCGGCGGTCAGGCTGCGACACCGCAACAGGTTCGCCAATGGCTTTCCGAAAGCGGCCTGTTTGCGGAATCCCGCCTTGTCCAGACGCCTGCGGCCCAACTCCCCGATCTGAAACTGGCCCTTGGCAGGGTGATTACCGCATTGCTGGCGCAGCAGGGCAGCACTCCGGAACAGTTCAACCGTTTGACCCCCATATCAACGCCTGAATTAATGCAGGCGCCCCTGCAATTCCCGCAACCTCTGGCGACACCCCAGGCACCCGGCGACGGTGAGCCCCCCAGTGTCGGACAAATGCTTCGCCTGTTGGCGGGCATGCTCAACCGCATTACCGTAAATCAGCTCCACAGTCAGGTGCTGACAGCCCGGGGCGGTGGTGATGCCGCCGCACCCGTCTCTACCCTGTTGCTGGATCTGCCCTGGCTCACCCCCCAGAATGAACCAAGGCTGGCACAAGTGCGGATTGAACAGTATCCGGAGGACAGGCAGACAGACAGGAAATCGTCGGGGCCAACAACAACCGAGTGGCGGCTCTCGCTGACCATGGATCTGGACGACGCCGGACCACTGCACTTCGATGTCGCCTTGCGGCAGCAGGCCGTCAGCGCCCGGGTCTGGGCGGAAAAACAGGCGACTTTGCGGCAGGTAAACGAGGAACTGCCCGCGCTGCGGCAAAGTCTGACTGACCTCGGCCTGGATGTGACAGATCTGGAGTGCCGCCGCGGTACACCCCAGAGCAGCATCACCCGCCTTGAACACAGACTGGTGGACACCCGGGCATGACATCAGAAGCAGACCATCACGACAACAGGGCCGCCGTCGCACTCAAATACGATGGTGACAAAGCACCCACCATCAGCGCAACTGGCACCCACGAACTGGCGGAGGAAATTATCCGCATCGCCAGGGAGCATGACGTTCCGCTGTATGAGAACGCCGAACTGGCAAGCATTCTGGCCCGACTGTCCCTCAACGAGGAAATCCCCGAGTCACTGTACCGGGTGATTGCTGAAATTCTGGCGTTTGCCTTTCATATTCGGGGGCTTACGCCGGATGACAGGAAACCGGATGGCTCAGCGGATCAGTGAACGGAGCGCCCAGGCCTGCTGCCAGTTGCCACCGCGCCGGGGCGCAACGGCTGTCTCGAAGTAATGCCTCAACCGGCGGCGATCATCCGGCTGATCCTTGAGGGCTGAGCCGATAATATGGTGCATCAGTAGCTCCACCGTCATGCTGCCGCCGCCGTAATACCATGCATTCAGGCTCGCCGCGTGGGCCACGGAGACCGCTTCGGCGGTGGACAGGGCCGAACCCGCCAGTCGGTCGGTACTGCGGCCATCAAGGGTCTGTCCATTGCGCAGCTCGTGGAACATGGTCACCAGAATCTCGACCACCGACTCATCAATGTCCACGTCGACGCCTGCCCGGTCATTGGCTTTGCGAACCTCCCGGAGCACAACATCCATTTCATCCGAAAGATTGCGGATCGGGCAAATTTCCTCGAAGTCCATGCGTCGCTTCAGGGCGGCACTCATTCGATGCACACCCTCATCTACGCTGTTCGAGGTGGCAATGACATTGAAACCTTCCCGGGCCAGAACCACGCCTTCGTCGCCAGCCAGCTCCGGAATCACCGCGACC
This sequence comes from Marinobacter guineae, assembly GCF_002744735.1. GTDB lineage: Bacteria > Pseudomonadota > Gammaproteobacteria > Pseudomonadales > Oleiphilaceae > Marinobacter > Marinobacter guineae. The sequence goes on from NZ_KZ319339.1 coordinate 770,468, forward strand.
CGGTCTGACAGTACGGATAGCAGCGCATCCTGTAGCGACTGCGGGCAACGGGCAATTTCCTCGAAGCGGACCATGCGCCCTTCCATCATTCCTCGCAACAAGGGGCTTGGTACCAGCGCCTTGAGGCAGGGCCCTTCGTTATGCAGAACGGATTCGTTCCAGCTGTAAAGCAGCTGCCCGACCTGGCTGACTGCCCCGCCCTGAAGTATAAGGGTGGAGTTGCCGGATATGGCGGCTGACAACAGTTCGGAAAGCCAGGATTTGGCGGTCCCCGGCTCTCCTACCAGGAGGCACCCACGGCTGGTGCACAGGGAAATGATGATCCGGACCACCATGGCACGGTCGGCGACGAACTTTCGTTCGATACCGAGTTTTTCATCCCCCCTCACGAACTTTTCCACGGCGCGGGGTGACATCTGCCAGCCAGGCGGCACCGGGCCATGATCCATACCTTTCAGTTTCTCCAGCTCCTGAACATACACAACTTCTGCAGGCTCACGCTGCACGGCCCTGATTGCCATATTTTCGCTGCTCATTCCTGACTCCTGCGACCACCACGGACTTCTGGCGCCATGCGCTCCCTGGGGAGAATTCGTGGCAATTCCGAAAGCGGGATAATTCCCTCAATAACATGGTCCAGCGCACTGTCCCGCATGGTAATCAGACCGGCATCCAGTGCCCGCCAGCGAAGCTCTCCGATTGGAGGCTGGCTGGATATTGCATTTCGGATATCGGAGTCAACTTCCATATATTCCACAATTGCCACCCGACCCTGGGTACCCCGGCCGTTGCATTTATCACAGCCGGCGCCTTCGAAACACCGGAAATCCGCCGGCGGACCGTCAGGAAACATCTCGGACAGAATCACTGGATCGGGCCTGGCAGATTCGCGGCAGTGCGTACAGATTCGTTTGGCCAGGCGCTGGGCGATCACCGCCAGCAATTCACCGGCAATGGAGTTCGGGTGAACACCAAGATCATAAAGGCGCTGCAGAGAGTCCACTGCGTCATTGCAATGCAGCGTCGACAACACCACATGTCCGGTCTGCGAGGCTCGAATAGCCTCCAGCGCGGTTTCCTGATCGCGGATTTCGCCAACGAGAATGACGTCCGGGTCTTCCCGGACAAACGCTCTCATGGCATCGGCAAATCCAAAGCCTATCTCCGAGCGCACCCGGGTTTGCTGGATGTTATCGATAGAGTACTCAATCGGATCTTCCACCGTGATCACTTTCCGGCGACCATCATCGGCCAGAGTCTGCAGCCCGGCATAAAGCGTGGTTGATTTGCCAGACCCCGTAGGCCCCACGACCAGAACCAGTCCTGCCGGGTTATCCAGCAAGCGCTGATAGCGCCCACCGATCATCGCTGACATACCGAGCTCGGTAATGGTCATGGCGCGACCGGTCTGGGGTAACAGGCGGATGATGGCGTGTTCGCCATGGAGCGACGGCTGGGTCTGGATGCGCAGGTCGTAGGCCATGTCACCCAGCTGCAAACGTGAACGGCCCCCCTGGGGTAGCCGGTGCTCGGCGATATTCAGTTCCGCCCGAAGCTTGATCACGTTAATCACCCCTTTGAATTCCCGGGGCGACAACTGATACTGGGGCAAATCGTGGAGATCGCCGTCCACCCTGAGACGGATGCGAATCCGGTCTCCGTATTGCTCTATGTGAATGTCGCTGGCTTTTTCACTCACGGCATCCAGCAGAATGGCCTCGTACACGGACACCAGATAGGGACTGATGTGCTTGTTGTTGGGATCGTTAGCCAGCAGCTGGTCGCTGTGTCCATCGCTCCCTGGCTTCGGTTCGACCCCTGCACCATGATCCGCCGCGAAATTGCTGCCCTTGACGGTCAGATCCAGGGCCGACCAGATGCGACGGAAATCCGTCGGTGTCACCAGCAGGCAGTCAATCACCTGATTTGGGCTGAGGCGTTCCAACTGGTCCGTGCGTGCGTCCGGATCATCGGTCACAACGGTGATCTTTCCGTCATCCTGGGCAACAGGAATCATCCGTGACAGATCCAGGAAGGTCCGCGAGAAGCGCCGGAACAGCGCCGGATGGAGGTCCGGAAGCAGCTCATCCGCATCGGTAAAGGTCATGCCTCGCTGACGTGCGAGGGAGCGGTACAGATCAATCTCTTCAAGATTCAGTTTACGCCGAAGCACATCAAGCACCCGGCAATTCTGCTTCGCCGCTTCCGCTTTCGCCTCGGCCAGGGTCTTGTCATCCACAACGCCCTGATCAATCAGGATCTGTTCCACATTGCGGTTGAAGTCGACCCAACCGAGAGTCCGAACCCGTTCCAGCCTGGCTTCGCGTTTCACAAACATCGCCAGACTCGGCACAGGTCCGGCACGGCCCTCAAGGCAAACCAGGTGCCCCCCTTCCCGAAGGAAATGAGCCAGGGGGTTGCGCTCTTTGATAAACGTGGTGCACAGGACAAGATCGCATGGCTGGTCAGGCCCCGGTGCCTCATCCACGCTAGCGACCAGAACGTCCACATTGTGCATGCCAAGACGGAAAAACCGCTCCCGGGCCGCTTCCGCGACAACCGCATTTTTCTCCAGGTAAACCACTCGATGGGCCAACTCAGAAAGCACTGCAGCAAGATATCCGGAGCCGCCGCCGACATGCATCACCACCTGATCCGGTTCGATCTCGGGGATCAGGGACAGGATATGACTGACGGTTTCCTCGCGGGGGATGGAATGCCCGGTGATCGAGGGAACCAGATCGGAACCGGAAACAAAATCATGGCGGGATACAGACCTTAGGGCCTCAAGGGCCCTCGCGTACACTCTCTTCATTCAGCAACGTCCGTAACTGCATGGTATCAGGCCGCCTGACGTTTTCTGAGTGCTGACACCAGCTCGGCCTCGGGACGGGATATTCCGCACGTATTCATAAGATCGTCGATATCGGCACCGAGATCAACCAGTCTTGAAGCTTCATCGTAGGAGATTCGCAGCGGGTCATTCTGCCGCATCTCGTCCAGTGTAGTACGCAGTTCGTGTAACTGACGCTCGCAGGCCACAAGGCGCTGTCCCACCCCCATGCTGCCACTGGTGGTGGCATGCAATTCACGGCCGAGGGTGTCACAACGCTCTTTCAGGGATGCCTTCAGGCTGCGCACCTGGCGCCCCAGAATCAGGCCCTGAACGAGGACCAGAGACAAGGCGACAACAGTCAGCGCCCAAGGAAGATAGGAAGGAATTTCTGCAAACATGACGGATATCTCCCGTTAATTTCCACGGAAGGCATCCATCATCCGGCCTGTAATGGATTGCTCCGGTTTACAGTGCCGCGATTTCAGCCCACTCGTGGTCTGACAGCATCTTGTCGAACTCGACCAGTATGATCAGTTCGCCATCCTTGTTGCACACGCCCTGGATAAACTTGGCACTTTCCTCGTTACCCACGTTCGGTGCAGTCTCGATCTCACTGGCTTTCAGGTAAACCACCTCGGCTACCGAATCCACCAGAATACCCATAACCTGATTGGCCGATTCCATCACCACAATCCGGGTTGCATCGGTCACTTCCGCATCCGAAAGACCGAAGCGCCGGCGGGTGTCGATCACCGTGACAACGTTACCCCGCAGGTTGATGATGCCGAGCACGTAATCCGGAGCACCCGGAACCGGAGCAATCTCCGTGTATCTCAGTACTTCCTGGATCTGCATGACGTTCAGACCGTAAGTCTCATCATCCAGCCGGAAAGTAACGTATTGCAGTACCTGATTATCCTGGGCCTGATTGGTTTGTCCGCTCGGGGCTGCCATAGCGATGTTTCTCCTCTTGGGCTGCCCGGCGGGCAACCTGATCGTCAAAAAATTATCGTCAGTGCCCAATACTATAGTTAAGGGCACAAACCGTGCCAGCGCGGCTCGGTTTCATTCGGTAACCAATATTTGCGTCAACTCAGATCCAGATGGTGCTCCCGCTCGGCCCGCACCAGAAGGTCTGCCATGGTACGCACGTCGATGAGCGCGCACATCTGATCAATCACGGTTCCCGCCAGCCAGGGCCGTTTGCTCCGGGCAGTCCGCCAACGAACTTCATCTGGTTTCAGGGTAAAGGACTGGGCCACGTCGTCACAGGCCAGCCCCCAATCGCTGTTATCGAGCCGGATCACAAATCGGTAGTTATCCCGTGCATCGGGCGGCACCCGTCCTGCCATAATCCATTCCGCGGTATCCACCACCCGGAGATTCTGATCCCGGTCGGGCCGGATACCCATATACCAGCGCGGGCTTCCGGGAATCGGCCGAATCTCCTCTTCAATGCGGTGGATGGCACCAAGCAGAATCAGCGGCACCGCCAGCTGCAACCCGGCAACGGTAAAAATAAGGCACTCAAAAGGCTGCTCGGACCATTCCGGGCGCGAGGGTGGCGCCGCCGGCTCTGGTTCAGGCGTGGCAACGACTTTTGGTTCCGGCATGGAGGTCTCCGGTGCCTGACGAACCATTGGCCGGACAGCCACCGCGGGCTTTTCCCGCAGAATCTGGGGCGGCTCGGGCCGAGCCGCCGGTTTTTCGGCGGGTTTCTGCGGAGCAACAACCTCCTCTCGCAACGCCGTATCCGTCGCGGTATGTAGCAACTCGTCGAGATAACTGGCGATTGCGGACTCCGGGCTCGCCAGCCGTGTCAATTTATCGTCAGCCATGCTGACGCTCCTTCACGGACCCTACCCGGGCCATCAGGTCGTCAAGGAGATGGTTGTAAGCCCGGACACCGTGAGTCTCGGCTTCCAGCGCAGAGGGAATCAAACCCGCCTGGCTGGCATCCCGGAATTTGGTATCCACGGGAATAGCAAACTGCCACAGGGATTCCCGGTAGGTTTTGCGTAGCAGATTGAGGCTTTTCACCGAGGCCTGGGTGCGTCGGTCATAGAGTGTTGGCACGATGGTGTATGCCAGCTCGTTCTTCTGGGAACGCATGATCATCTTGAGCGTGTGGAGCATTCGCTCAAGGCCCTTGATAGCAAGAAATTCGGTTTGCACAGGGATGATCAGGTGCTGGGCTGCGGCCAGGGCATTGACCATCAGCACCCCAAGGGACGGTGTGTTATCCAGAAGCACATAATCAAAATCATCCCAGAGCTGGGTCAGGGCCCGGGAGACTATCAGCCCCATGCCTTCCACGCCGATCATCCGGCGCTCCAGGGTTGCCAGTGCAGCACTGGCCGGCAGCAGGGACAGCCCACGGCAACTGGTTTCGGTAATCAGCTGGGCCGGAAGCCCCTCGGGGACCTTGCCCTGATGCTGGAACAGATCAAACACACTATGGGCGATGGTGTCCGGATCGTATCCGAACCAGCTGGTGAGCGAGCCGTGGGGATCCAGATCCACAACAAGAACGCGTTTGCCCCGCTCAGCGAGCAAGCCGCCCAGCGCAACAACGGATGTGGTTTTGCCGACACCACCTTTCTGATTGGCTACTGCCCAGATTCGCACGCGTTGATTCTCCAGAGTACACATCGGTGTGGCCGGATTAACAGGGGCCACAGTCCCACTTATCGGCAGCCGCCCGGGCAACTTGAACGAATCACCGGGGGATTTCCGGCAAGCTCTTGCCGTCGCCTTTTATGACCGGGAAGTAATACAGGAACCGTGCCAACAGAACCATACGCATCTGCCGAGGAGGAGCATCATCGCATGGCGCCCCGGATACTCGCGTCGCGGGAAATCAGCAACACTACCCGCCGGTTTCTGCGCCGCCCCTCTTCCGTGTCATTACGGGCAACCGGCTGATGCTGGCCATAACCGACTGCGGCAAGACGCTCCGGTTCAATGCCTTCCATGACCAGCATCCGGACAACGGCCGCCGCTCGGGCAGCGGACAGCTCCCAGTTGGATGGGAAACGGGGCGTGCTGATGGGCAGGTTATCGGTAAAACCCTCAACCTTCACGGCGTTATCACGGTTATTCAGGACTGTGGCAATCTTCTCGACCACCTCGAACGCATCGTAGTGGGGCTCGGCATCACCACTTCCGAACAGCAGGCTGTTGGGCAGGTTCAGCTCAAGCCATTTGTCACTGGTTTCCAGCGTCACCACGCCCTGATTGATGAGTTCGTCAAACTCCATGGCCAACTGGTCGGCCATGGCACGCAGGGCCTCGGTCCGGGCCTGGGCATCCATTTCAGGGTTTCGAGGAGCTTCGGTAACCGCCGGGGGTATCACGTTTTCAGTGGGCGCGGTCAGGGACGGCTGAGGCCGGTCGCCGATTTCAATGGGCTGGAAGGATCGCTGGGGCGCATTGAAAACCCCCGTCAGGGTTTCCGACAACACCTTGTACTTGCCTTCGTTCACGGACGAAACCGAGTACATCACCACGAAGAAGGCGAACAGCAGGGTGATGAAGTCAGCATAGGAAATCAGCCAACGCTCCTTGTTGTTCAGGTCGTCCTGGGGTTGCCTACGGCGCCGCATAAATTGGCCTGCGCATGCTTACTGCAGGAAGCCCCGCAGCCGCAATTCGATGGATTTCGGGTTTTCACCCTCGGCGATGGCAATAATGCCATCAATCATCATGTCCTCGTAACGGGTACGTTCCCGTACGATGCCGCGCATCTTGTTGGCCACCGGGAAAAACAGCAGGTTCGCCAGGGCAACGCCGTATATGGTCGCAACAAAGGCCGTGGCAATGCCGCTTCCGAGTGATTGAGGATCTTCCAGGTTGGTCATCACCTGAATCAGACCCATGACAGCACCGATAATCCCGATGGTCGGGGAATAGCCACCCATGGCCTCAAACACCTTGGCAGACTCAAGATCGCGCTGTTCCCGGGAATCCAGATCAACCTCCATAATGCCCCGGATAGTTTCGGTTTCCGCACCGTCCACCAACAGCTGAAGGCCTTTCCTGGCAAACGATTCCGGCTCTCTCTCAGCCAGCCCTTCAAGGCCCAGAAGCCCCTGTTTTCGAGCCTTCACGCTCCAGTCAATGACCTTCCCTATGCCATCTTCCATATTGATGAACGGCGGAACAAAAACCCAGCGCACCTGGGTAAAGGCGCGTTTGAGCATGGGCCAGGAAGTCTGAAGAAGCGTCGCGGCGAAGGTGCCACCAATCACGATCACCGCCGCCGGGCCATTAAAAAGCGAGCTCAGCGCCCCACCCTCCAGCAGGTTGCCGCCCAGGATGGCAGCGAAAGCGAGAATAACCCCGAGGAGACTCAGGATATCCATCAGGAAACGCCTTCCACCAGTCGAGGCCCGATTTCGTCCAGTGACAGGACTTCATCGGTCAATCCGGCCTTGGCAACGGCCATGGGCATTCCATAAATGACCGACGATTTTTCGTCCTGAGACCAGATATCCGAACCACTCTGCTTCATCATCCGGCAGCCATCCTTGCCATCAGACCCCATGCCGGTAAGAATCACACCCAGGGTCTTACCCGGGAAACTCCGGGCCAGTGAACCAAAAGTCACATCTACGCAGGGCTTATAATTGAGCCGCTCGTCGCCCGGCAGGATCCGGACCCGGGCCTGCCCGCCCCGGCTTTCAATCATCATCTGTTTGCCGCCGGGCGCCAGTAATGCAAGCCCCGGGCGAAGAACATCGCCATCTTCTGCCTGCCGTACTTCGATCTGGCATAGCTTATTGAGCCGCTCTGCAAACGCCGGCGTAAAACTCGCTGGCATATGCTGGACCAGCACCAGTGGCGCCGGAAACGAAGCAGGCAAGGCGGTCAGTACCCGCTGCAGCGCCACCGGCCCGCCCGTTGAGGTACCAATGCCGACCACCGCGTAATGTTTGGCGGGGCCCCGACGGACATGGCGCCTGGGGGTTTCCGCCTCGCCTGTGGACCCCACACCCGGAGCCCGATCCTGAAGGCCGGGGCGCTGACGCGGTGGTGGTTCAGGCCGGGGCCGCCCTGGAGCATTCTCACCCGTGGGCCTGGCAACAGGCGATGGCGGTTCCGGCCTGGCAGGAGCGGCCGTCCTGGCGCCGGGACGGCTACGGGCGACATCCAGAACCCGGTCGATCAGGATTTTCTGGAGCTGACTGTTATCCCTGGCAATTTCCTCAAAATTCTTCGGCAGAAAGTCAACGGCACCGGCTTCCAGGGCATCCAGCGTCACCCGCGCACCTTCATAGGTGAGCGAGGAAAACATAAGAACAGGCACCGGATGCCTGCGCATGATTTCCCGCACGGCAGAAATACCATCCATGACCGGCATTTCGTAATCCATGGTGATTACATCCGGACGCAGCTTCTCGGCAAGCTCGACACCTTCGCGGCCGTTGGTGGCAGCACCAACGACCTTGATCTGGCCGGAGCTGGTCAGGATTTCCGTCAGCCGTTTTCGAAAAAACCCTGAATCATCAACGACCAGGACAGAAACTGTCATCCATTTCTCCTACCTATTCCATAGTCACCGGCTGGTAACGGTTTAACCGTAGTGTTGCAGCAGGCTGGGAACATCAATAATCAGCGCGATTCGACCATCACCGGTAATCGTGGCGCCGGCCATACCCGGAGTACCCTGGAGCGCACGACCCAGCGGTTTGATAACCACTTCTTCCTGCCCGACCAGCTGGTCGACCACGAAGCCTACCTGCTTGGTGCCCATGGCCACGATCACGACATGGGCATTGGCCGGCACTTCCCGGGATCCTTTGTCACGCACCAGCCAGCGTTTAACGTGGAATAATGGGAACACTTTCTCCCGAACCACGATGCATTCGCGACCATCCACGATATTGGTTTTGGTGAGATCCAGATGGAAAATCTCAACCACGTTCACCAGCGGCAAGGCGAAGGACTGGTCCCCGAGCATGATCATCAGGGTAGGCATGATGGCCAGCGTCAACGGAACCTTGATGATAATCCGCGACCCTTTGCCCATGGCCGACTCAACACTCAGTTGGCCATTGAGCTGACCAATCTTGGTTTTCACCACATCCATACCGACACCACGGCCGGAGACATCGGAAATCTGATCCTTGGTCGAAAAGCCCGCGGCAAAGATCAGGTTGTAGCACTCGGTATTGGTCAGACGATCGGCTGCATCCTGGTCGTAAATCCCCTTTTCCACCGCCTTGCGACGCAATACCTCGGGGTCCATACCGGCACCGTCGTCGTCAATGGACAACAGGATATGATCGCCTTCCTGTTCTGCCGACAGCGTAACCGTGCCCTGGCGCGGCTTGCCGGCTTTTTCGCGGACATCCGGCGCCTCAATTCCGTGATCAACGGAGTTGCGGACCAGGTGCACCAGAGGATCGGACAGTGCTTCCACCAGGTTCTTGTCGAGGTCGGTTTCCTCGCCATGCATGACCAGATTCACCTCTTTCTTGAGGCTTCTGGCAAGATCCCGAACCACCCGAGGGAAACGGCCAAATACTTTCTTGATCGGCTGCATGCGGGTCTGCATCACGGCAGACTGGAGATCGGTCGTTACCACATCCAGGTTCGAGACCGCCTTGTGCATGTGTTCGTCTTCGCTTGCCGCGCCGAGACGCTGTAAACGGTTCCGAACCAGCACCAGCTCGCCCACCATGTTCATGATGTCATCCAGGCGCTTGGTATCGACGCGCACGGTGGTTTCCGCGGCCGGGGCATGTTCCCTCGCCGGCATGGCTGGTGCCACACTGTCTTTGGTGCCCGGTTTATCAGCGGGTTTCGGTTCTTCTTTCGGTTTTTCAGCCTTGGGCGGCTCGGCTTTCGGCTTTTCCGTTTTCGGCTGCGCGGCCGGCTGGCCGCCGATGGTCGGGCTTCCGCCCTTGCCATGGAGGTCGTCCAGCAGCTTCTCGAATTCGTCGTCGGTGATCAGATCATCGCTGCCGCCGGTTTCAGTCTTCGGGGGCTGCTTTTCGTCTTCCTTTCCCGGAATCTCATCCTCGGCCGGTGTACCAGCAAACTGACCCTTGCCATGCAGCTGGTCCAGAAGCGCCTCAAACTCGTCATCGCTGATCTCATCATCACCGGAACTCCCGTTCTTGCCGGCGCCAGCGTCAGGACTGGCCGGCGGTGAGGGTTCGCCGGGTTGATCGTCATGCAATGCATCCAGCAGCTTCTCGAATTCGTCGTCGGTGATATCACCGCCGTCTTCGTTCGGGTTGTCATCCTTCGCTTGTTCCTGCTGTGGAGCGGTGGCCGGGGAGGCACTTTCGGCCTCCGGCCGCGCCAGGGCGTCGAGCGCTGCAATCAGTGCGTCAGGGGCGGGCGTCAGTTCCTCGTTGTTCCGGACCTGCTCAAACATCGCGTTAACGTTATCGAGGGCTTCCAGAACCACGTCCATCAGCTCTGAATCTACCTTGCGCTTGTGATTGCGCAGGATATCGAACACGTTCTCCGCGGAATGACAGCAATTCACCAGAGCATCAAGCTGCAGGAAGCCTGCCCCGCCCTTTACGGTGTGAAAGCCACGGAAGATGGCGTTGAGCAGATCACTGTCATCAGGATGTTGCTCAAGGTCTACCAACTGCTCTGACAGCTTTTCGAGTATTTCGCCAGCCTCTACCAGAAAGTCCTGCAAAATCTCGTCATCAGCATCAAACGCCATGCGTTACCCTCTTTATTCAGAAACCGAGACTGGACAACAGGTCATCAACATCGTCCTGTCCCGAGACTACATCTTCACGCTCATCGGCCTTGATCTGGGGCCCGACGCCCTTTTCCGCAGATTCTTCCTTTTCCTCAATCTGGTGCACCGTGCCCGTCAGCTGATCGACATGACTGGCCATCACCACCAGGCTGAGCATCTGCTCCTCAACCTCTTTCACCAGCGTGGTGACCTTCTGGATGACCTGCCCGGTAAGATCCTGGAAGTCCTGGGCCAGCAATATTTCCGAGAGGTTGTTGTACATGGTGTCCGCGTTAGTGGTCATACCGGCAAAAAAATTGTCGATCCGACCATACAACTGGCGAAATTCTGCCGGCTGCATCTCCCTGCGGCGTAACCGTTGCCACTCGTCCCGCAACGCCGCTGCCTCGTCTCTCAATGCGTTGGCTACCGGCATGGTTGCCTCGACCAGATCCATGGTCCGGTTGGCCGCTTCACCAGTCATATGCACCACGTACTCAAGGCGATCAGAGGCATCTGTCATTTTTGACAGCGCTTCCTGCTGCTCCGCGTTACGGGGGTCTATCTGAAAGTTCCGGATCGCTTCGTGCAAACTCCGGGTGAGTCGCCCGACCTCGCGGTACAGACTCTGATCCCTGACTTCACTGAGTTCATTGATCAGGGTCATGGCTTTGGCATATTCACCAGCATTGACACATTCAGCCAGTTCGGTTGCCTGACGCTGGAGCTTTTCCGTAACCTCTGGTTCGAGGCCCCGATGGTTCTTCTTGCTATCGCTCATGAGAGCCATCCGACCTCTGGTTACTGGATTCTTTCAAAGATTTTCTCAATCTTTTCCTTGAGCACTGCAGCGGTAAACGGCTTGACGACATAGCCATTCACGCCTGCCTGGGCCGCGGCAACAATCTGGTCCCGCTTGGCTTCGGCGGTAACCATAAGTACCGGCAGGGTTTTCAGGTTTTCATCCGCCCTTACAGCTTTGAGCAGATCAAAACCGGACATACCCGGCATGTTCCAGTCGGTTACCAGAAAATCGTATTTTCCGCTTTTGAGCATCGGCAGCGCCGTGTTGCCGTCATCAGCTTCATCGGTATTGGTGAAGCCAAGATCACGCAGCAGGTTCTTGATGATCCGTCGCATTGTGGAAAAGTCATCCACAATGAGAATTTTCATGTTCTTGTCCAAAGGGACCTCCAGTTAGTAACACCCGGAATTCGTTTGACCTTTCTGCTCGAAATCCAGCAGGCCGCTGTTTTAACCGCTTATTGTCTGATGTTTGCTTCGGTTGTAAAGCATCGGTTACCAAAAACTACAGACTGCCCCGGTGCAGACACACAAAGCCGGTGATCAGTTGCCCGTATCCTGGCGCCAATCCGACAACCGCCCACGAAGGCGCAAGGCTGCCTGGCTGTGGATCTGGCTGACCCGGCTTTCGCTGACACCGAGTACCGCGCCAATTTCCTTGAGGTTCAGCTCTTCCTGGTAATACAGGCTCAGCACCAGTTTTTCCCGCTCCGGCAACTGCTCAATAGCCTCAGCGAGACTGCGACGGAACGCGTCAGACGACAGCCCTTCCAGGGGATTATCCCGTGGCTCTGTTTGTTGTATCGGCAGCTCTCCGGATTCATTGAGCTCATCGAGACTAAAAAGTCGTCCGCTGTTGGAATCGGAGAGGTAGGAATGATACTCGGCCAGCCCCATGTCCAGTTCTTCAGCCACTTCCAGGTCCATGGCTTCCCGGCCGAGGCGGTCTTCGACGGTCTTGATGGCCTGGGAAATGCGGCGGGCATTACGGTGTACAGAACGGGGAACCCAGTCGCCCTTGCGGATCTCATCCACCATGGAGCCACGAATCCGGATACCGGCGTAAGTCTCGAAGGTTGCACCCTTGGTGGAGCTGTAGCGTTGAGCAGCCTCAAGCAGACCGATCATTCCGGCCTGCATCAGGTCTTCAAGCTGAACAGAGGCCGGCAGCCGGGCCATCAGATGAAGGGCGATTTTCTTGACCAGAGGCGCGTGCTCCTCAACGAGCTGAGAAGGCTTCTGCGCGCCTGACTGGCTATAGATTCCGAGGTTTTTCGCCAATGTCATGTATCCGGTTTTTTTGTTTGACTGGATCCGATTCAGACTTCGACGAGCCGCTCCACAAAGAATTCCAGATGGCCGCGGGGAGAGGAAGGCAGCGGCCAGCTATCAACTTTTTCCGCAAGCGCCTTGATCGCCAGGGAAGCTTTCGCCCGGGGATAGGCATCCAGCACTGCTCGCTGCCGCTGAACCGCTTTTTTCACCGCCTCATCGTAAGGCACCATGCCGACATATTGTAGTGCCACATCAAGGAAGCGCTCGGTGACCCGGGTCAGTTTTTCAAACAGATGCCGGCCTTCCTGCTCATTTCTCACCTGATTGGCAAGAATGCGGAAACGGTTGGTGCCGTAATCACGGTTCATAAGTTTGATCAGGGCATAACAGTCAGTGATGGATGTGGGTTCGTCGCACACCACCAGGAGCAGCTCCTGGGAAGCCCTCAGAAAGCTCACCACGGATTCGGAAATGCCCGCAGCAGTATCCACGATCAGCACATCGATCTGGTCACCGAGTTCACTGAACGCGTTGATCAGTCCGGCATGCTCCATGGGGCTTAGTTGAGTCATTCGCTGGGTACCGGAAGATGCCGGTACAATCTTGATGCCCCCGGGGCCATCGACCAGGACGTCCTTGAGATCACACTCGCCCGCCAGCACATCCTGGATGTTCCGGTTGGCGGTAATACCGAGCAGCACATCGATATTGGCCAGCCCCAGGTCGGCATCAAGAAGCACCACTCTCCGGCCTTTCTGTGCCAAGGCAATCCCGAGGTTCACCGACACGTTACTCTTGCCGACTCCACCTTTTCCGCCGGAAACTGCGATCACCTGTACAGGTTGTGCTCTGCTCATACTGTTTTTAGTCTCTCGCCACGTTTAGCCGGGTGCTGTTTCTGGACGCTCGCTCTCTCAGGCTCCTTCGGCGACCGCCTGCTGTTTCTGGAGAGTTTTAAGCCGGTCCACGGCCAGCCGCACCAGCGGAACAGCTTCCGCGTGGTGCAGGTCTTCGGGAATCTTTTGCCCGTCTGTGTAGTAGGCCACCGGCAGGCCGGTTTCCATCACAAAGCCGAGAGACTCACCAAGTGTCAGGGCCTCGTCGATCTTGGTCATAACGCAGCCCGCCAGATTTGCCATCTTATAGCAATGCCAGACGGATTTCATGATGCGCGGCTGACTGGTAGCCGACACTACCAGATGCGTCTTGATATTGTGATGGCTGCGCGCCAGTTCGGCCAGTTGTTCCTGATAGCCTTTGTCCAAACTGGTCAGCCCGGCGGTGTCGATCAGTACCAGATGACGGTCTGACAACTCGTCCAGAATATCATCCAGACTGTGGCTTTCGTCGACAACTCGCACCGGCACATTCAGAATGCGACCGAAGACAAACAACTGTTCATGGGCCGCCACCCGATAACGGTCGGTGGTAACCAGGGCCACGGAATCGGCACCATGCTTGAGCACATACCGCGCCGCAAGCTTACCGATCGTGGTGGTTTTACCCGAACCAGTTGGCCCTACCAGGGCAAAGACACCGCCCTGATCCAGCCATTCCATGCGGGAGGTCCGGACACCGGTGCACAGCATTTTCAGGGATTGCTTCCAGCCATCCTCCAGACGCCCGGCCTTGTGGCGACGAGAAATAGACCCCGCCAGATCGCTACCGAGACCGAATTCCTGAAGTCGCTCGGCCAGTCTCTGCTGAACCGCATTGGTTGCCGGCACCTCAGGCGCCGGCTTACGGCCCTGCATCATGTCCTTTAGGGAACTGATCTCCGCGCGCATCTGTGCCAGCTCATCGGAATAGACTTCCCCGGATCGGCCCGGAGCCGGATTCTGATCATCAAACCCGGAAGCCACCGCCTCCTGAACCGCCGCGAACGACGACCCGGTATAACCCGCACCCTGGGAAGCCCGCTTTTCACGGACCTCCCGGATGCGATCCCGGGACCGGCCGAGCTCGTCCTCAAGACGCCGGTGCTGATCCGCCTGCATTTCTGCCAGGCGCGAGCCGTTGGTGGCTTCCTGCGCCTGATCACCCAGTCGCTGGCGCGCCATGTTTTCGTCATAGTCCAGCGCCGTCACAATTTCGACGCCGCCGTCCACCCGGCGGTTTGAAAGAATCACGGCGTCTGGCCCCATCTGTTCACTGACCTGTTTCAGCGCCTCTGCCATGGTCTTGGCAAAAAACCGTTTTACTTTCATGATGCTTCTTCCTCCACCGGCAACACCGTGCCGGCGTTGTCCGCTCTGTCATCCGCGCCGTTACTGGCCAACGGACGCCACGATCGTGATCTGTTTGTTATCCGGTATTTCCTGGTACGAGAGCACATGCAAACGCTCTACCCCGTAGCTGGCGAATTTTGCCAGTACCGGCCGCAGCGGCCCGGAAACCAGCAAAATGGCTGGCTTACCCAGCATTTCCTGTCGCTGGACGCTCTCCTGAAGCGAGCGCTGAAGCTTTTCAACCATATTGGGCTCCAGAACCAGGCCAATGTCTTCCTGTCCGCCGGATTGTTGACTCTGTTGAACAGACTTTAGCAATAACTGTTCCAGATCCGGATCCAGAGTGATCACCGGTATCTCCGCCTCATTGCCACAAATGCTCTGAACGATCATCCGCCGCAGTGCCTGGCGGGCAACCGTAGTAAGCAGCTTCGGATCCTGGCTTTTCGGATGGACATTCACGACAGCCTCGGCAATTGAGCGCATATCCCGAATAGGCACCTCTTCCTTCAGAAGGTTCTGCAGCACTTTCAACAGCAGGCTGATGGAAATGGTGGCGGGAACAAGCTCTTCGGCCAGCTTCGGCGAGGTCTTCTCCAACTGGTCCAGCCACTTCTGAACCTCCTCGTGGCCCAGCAACTCATGAGCGTGCTTCTGTAAAACCTGATTCAGGTGGGTAGCCACAACCGTACTGGCGTCCACCACCGTGTAGCCGAGAGTCTGGGCCTGATCTTTCCGGTCCGGCTCGATCCAGCAGGCATCCAGGCCAAACGCCGGGTCCTTGCCCTCAATGCCTTCGATTTTGCCGAACACCTGGCCCGGATCAATGGCCAGCTCCCGGTCTGGATGAATTTCTGCCTCGGCAATGGTGACGCCCATCAGGGTAATTCGGTATACGTTGGGCATCAGGTCGAGATTGTCGCGAATGTGAACGGAGGGCATCAGAAAACCCAGGTCCTGGGACAGCTTCTTGCGCACGCCCTTGATGCGACTGAGGAGCTGGCCACCCTGGGACTTGTCAACCAGGGGAATCAGCCTGTAACCCACTTCCAGGCCAACAATGTCCACCGTGGAAACATCGTCCCAGCCCAGCTCTTTTGTTTCCCCCGGTGCCGGAAGCTGACGCCCTTGATCGCCACCAACATCGCCGCCCGGCGGAAGATCGCGACCGGCCGGACGCGGTGTACCAGAGGCCCCGCCCCGCCCCGGGAATACGCCCTCTTCTTCTACCGTCTGGCGCTGATGTTTCCAGATATACCAGGCAGCGCCCCCGGCCAGCGCACCCAGGCCCAGGAAGGCCACATGGGGCATACCCGGAATCAGGCCAAGAATGATCAGGATGACTGCAGCAATTGACAATGCCTTGGGCGCGCTGAACATCTGCTGCAAAATCTGCCCGCCCATGTCCTGGCTGGAAGTCACCCGGGTAACCATGATGGCGGCAGAGGTTGAGAGCAGCAGCGAAGGAATCTGGGCGACCAGACCATCACCGATAGTTAGCAATGCATAGCGCTCCATGGCGAGGCCAAAATCCAGGCCATGCTGGAGCATGCCGATCGCCACTCCGCCGATTATATTGATGGCCAGAATAAGCAGGCCGGCAACGGCATCGCCTTTCACGAACTTCGACGCACCGTCCATGGAGCCATAGAAATCGGCTTCCTGGGCAATCTCTGCCCGGCGATGCTTGGCCTCCTCCTGGTTGATCAGGCCCGCATTCAGATCGGCGTCGATCGCCATCTGCTTGCCTGGCATGGCATCCAGGGTAAACCGGGCACTTACCTCGGAAACCCGGCCGGCACCCTTCGTCACCACCAGGAAGTTAATGATCATCAGGATCGCAAAGACCACCAGGCCAACGGCGTAGTTACCGCCAATCAACACCGCGCCGAAGGATTCAATGACCTTACCGGCAGCGTCTCCGCCCTCATGGCCGTTGAGCAGCACGATCCGGGTAGACGCCACGTTCAGGGCCAGGCGCAACAACGTGGCGACCAGCAACACTGTTGGAAAAGACGCAAACTCCATGGGCCGAAGCGCGTAGACACATACCAGCAAAATGACGATTGACAAGGTGATGTTAAAGGTAAAAAACACGTCCAGCAGGAAGGCCGGCATGGGCAGAATCATCATGCCCAGCAACCCCATCAACATGATGGGTACGCCCAGATTTCCCCGCGTCAGGGTTTTGACGTTATTGAGGACTAAAGCTCTGTCCATGCCGGAAACTTCTCCGATTGGCCATGCCTGAAGGCATTTTGAAGGTCGAGATTCTGACGCCGTAACGTCGTTTGAAAGGGTTATCGCAAGATCCGTACCACTCCGTCGAGGATTTCACGCAGACCGGTGCTCAGCCGCCTGACTCGACCTGCCAGATGCGGTATCCTTGCGCCATTTGATCGCGACATTGAAACCCTAACCCGACACACAGGTGACCCCATGCCCATCCACGAGGTAAAACACCCGCTTATCCGCCACAAGCTCGGCCTGATGCGCCGTGCGGATATCAGCACCAAGAATTTTCGTGAGCTGGCACAGGAAGTCGGTGCCCTGCTGACCTACGAGGCCACCAAGGACTTCTCCTTGCAGGAGAAGACCATCGAAGGCTGGGCCGGCCCGGTGACGGTGGAACAGATCCACGGCAAGAAGATCACCATTGTTCCGATTCTTCGGGCGGGTCTTGGCATGCTCGATGGCGTGCTCAGCCTGATTCCGGTCGCCCGGGTGAGCGTTGTCGGCCAGATCCGCAACGAGGAAACCCTGGAAGCCAGCACCTACCTGGAAAAACTGGTGGGGGAGCTTGACCAGCGGATGGCACTGATTGTCGACCCGATGCTGGCCACCGGCGGCTCCATGATTTCCACCATCGACCTGCTCAAGAAGGCGGGCAGCACCGAGATCAGGGCACTGGTTCTGGTCGCCGCTCCAGAGGGTATTGAAAAGGTCCTGGAGAAACACCCGGATGTGTCTATCTACACCGCCTCAATTGACGACCACTTGAACGAGAAAGGCTATATCCTTCCCGGTCTCGGCGATGCCGGCGACAAGATCTTCGGCACCAAGCAGAAGGACATTTGAGCATGCAGGACCATACCAACGACCCGGTCTGGAAACAGGCGATCGCTGGCTCCCAGATGCTTTTGGTGGCTTTCGGCGCACTGGTTCTGATGCCTCTGATTACCGGGCTGGACCCCAACGTTGCCCTGTTCACAGCCGGCCTTGGCACCCTGATCTTCCACGTGGTCACCGGCGGCCAGATTCCCATTTTCCTGGCCTCTTCCTTCGCCTTTATCGCACCGGTTATTGCCTCCAAGGGCCGGTTTGGCATGGAAGAAACCCTGGGCGGCCTGATGGCAGCAGGCATCCTCTACATCATCCTGAGCGGACTGGTTCGCCTTCGGGGCACCGGCTTTGTCCGCCGCCTGCTGCCCCCGGTCGTGATCGGCCCGGTGATCATGACCATCGGTCTTGGCCTCGCACCAGTTGCCGTTCATATGGCCTCCGGGCGCACAGGTGATGGCGCAACCCAACTGATTCCCTACGACACCGCCATCTGGATCGCCATGATCTCACTGGCCGTGACCATCATCATGTCAGTCTGGTCCAAGGGAATTTTCCGGCTCATTCCGATCATGTTTGGCGTTATTACCGGCTATATCCTTTCCGCTGTCGCAGGCATTGTGGATACCACGCCCATTCAGGAAGCGGCCTGGTTTGCGGTACCCAATTTTGTTGCGCCGTCCTTTAGCTGGGGGGCTGTTCTGTTCATGATTCCGGTTGCGATTGCGCCGGCCATCGAACACATCGGTGACGTACTGGCCATCGGCAACGTGACCCGCAAAAACTACATCGAAAAGCCCGGCCTGCACCGCACCCTGCTGGGCGATGGCCTCGCCACCAGCGCTGCCTCTCTGCTCGGCGGACCGCCCAACACCACCTACTCGGAAGTTACCGGCGCGGTCATGCTGACCAAGAACTTCAACCCGAAGGTGATGTGGTGGGCTGCCTGTATTGCCATCGTTCTGGCCTTCGTGGGCAAGTTCGGTGCAGCGCTGCAGACCATTCCGGTACCGGTCATGGGCGGCATCCTGTGCCTGCTGTTCGGCTCCATTGCGGTGGTTGGCCTTAACACACTGATCCGCCATCAGGTGGACCTGTCGCAGTCTCGCAACCTGGTTATCGTGGGTGTCACCCTGGTGTTCGGTATTGGCGGAATGGTTCTTGGCAACATGGAAGGTATCGCGCTGTGCGCAGTGGCCGCCATCATCCTGAACCTGGTGTTGCCAGGCAGCCACGAGGCGTGGGGTAAAGCCATTTATGAGCAGAAAACCGACTGACAGCTCCGGCATCAGTTTCACTGCCCTGTATACCGGTGCCGTCTGGCACCGGTACGGGCTATCGGACGACACCCTCGCCACCGAAAAGGGCCGCTGGCTTTATCACCTGATGACACCGTTCGAGGCAGCCAGCAAGGCGGCCATCGGCGGCAACATCCGCACCTTTCTGCTCCAGCGCCATCTCATCATTGATCATCTGATTGACCAGGCTATCCGGGACAAAGGCATCACGCAGGTCCTGGAAATCGCCTGCGGCATGTCACCCCGGGGCACCCGCCTCCGGCAAAGGCACCCGCTGATCCACATGGTGGAAGCCGACCTGCCCGACATGGCCGGCCGAAAAGCCCTGAGACTCCTGGCCACCGGCCGGCTGGGCGACCACCACCAGGTAACACCGATTGATATCCTGGCAGAGCACGGCGAGTATCAGCTTGAGACTGTGATCGACCGGGTGTTCGACAACACCGAACCGGTGATCATCATCACCGAAGGCCTGACCAGTTATTTTTCGGTGGATGTCATCAGCAACTTCTGGCGCCGGCTTGCCGCCGCCATGGCAAAGCGCCCTGGCTCCATCTACCTGTCCGAAAGCTACTACCAACCCACCCAGCCGCTGCTGAACACCACCCTCAAAGCCCTGGGCAGCCTGCTCGGAGCAGCCACCCGAAGCCAGGTCACCTTCCACTTCCAGACCGACGAACAGGCCCGGGAGCATTTCCGTTCCTGCGGGTTCAACGCCACGACCGTGCATAATCCCCGGTCCTGGTATGGAGTTCTGCCGATACCGGAAAGCCGGGGGGAGCCGATGGTTCGGGTTATTGAGGCTGGCTGTTAAGTAGGTTTTCGGCTTAGGCTCTAGCCCAAGCCTGAAATTGGAGAGGAGGAGGCTTGCGGGGTTACTTCCCAAAAACCGCTACGAGCACGTCCATGTGCGCTTGTTTCCGGCCATCCATGGCCTCCAACATTTTTGGGAAGTAACCCCGCAAACCTCACCAACTTCACAGGAATCCTCCGGTTCCCCAACGACACCTCTTCAGCGTTTTTTAAGCGATATCGATCGGCTTCAAAAGTGGTTGTGAGCGGCCTTTTCAGGACTGTCTGTGGCCATGGATGGCCACAGTCAAGCGCACAAGGATGTGCTCGTAGCGTGTCCTGAAAAGGCCGCTCACAACCACGCTTACTCCCTAACAGGCAGGCTAAGAAAAGAACGCAAACTCAAACATCGCGCCGCAAATCCGAAGGAATAGGCAAATCAGGCATACCAGGCTTGGCCCCACG
Organism: Marinobacter guineae; assembly: GCF_002744735.1. Classification (GTDB taxonomy): domain Bacteria; phylum Pseudomonadota; class Gammaproteobacteria; order Pseudomonadales; family Oleiphilaceae; genus Marinobacter; species Marinobacter guineae. The sequence goes on from NZ_KZ319339.1 coordinate 790,937, forward strand.
TCCCTTGCGGAACTGCCGCAACTGGAACACATAGGCAAGAACCTGCGCGATAGCCATATAAAGGCCATCGGGAATCTCCTCGCCGATGTCGGTGTTGTGGTAAACCGCCCGGGTCAGCGGTGGCGTCCGCAGGATTTCGACTTTGTTCTCGCGGGCGATTTCCATGATCTTGAAGGCAATCTCGTCGGCGCCCTTGGCCACCACTACCGGCGCGCCCATCGCCTTCTGATCGTATTTCAGTGCCACCGCATAATGGGTCGGGTTGGTAATAACCACGTCCGCCGTAGGTACGTCCTGCATCATGCGGCGCTGGGCCATTTCGCGCTGGAGTTGGCGGATCTTGCCCTTGACCTCCGGCTTGCCCTCGGTGTCCTTATACTCGTCCTTCACTTCCTGCATGGTCATCCGGAGCTTTTTCTGGTGATCGAAGATCTGGAACGGCACGTCAATCAGCGCAATGATGATGGTGGCGCAGGACAGCGCAAAGAAGCTCCAGCCAAGGGTCCAGAGTACGTGCTCCATAGCCGGTACCGCCGGCTCTTCGGCGATGCTGAGCAGGTCTTCGGTGCGCAGGTTGAGGATGAGTATGGCCACGGCCATGACCAGGCCGACTTTGGCGATGGCTTTGACGAGTTCTATCAATGAGCGCATGGAAAACATGCGGCCAAGTCCCTTGATGGGGTTCATGCGGTTGAGTTTGGGGGCGATGGCTTTGCCGCTGATCAGTAACCCGCCAATGCCGATGGAGCCGAATACGGCGGCGATCAGGAGCATGATCAGGATGGGTGCTAGTGCCCAGGCGGCTTCCTTGGCGGAGGCCAGCAACTGGAGGCTCATGTGCCGGGTGTCGTAGATGGCGGAGCGTTCAATAACGAAGCTGTCACGCATGATGGCTTCCAGTGACGCCCCGAGGCTGGCACCAAACATGAGCAGGCCGCCCGCGCCGGCGAGGAGTACGGCCATGGTGGCCAGCTCTTTCGAACGGGCAGTCTGGCCCTCCTCCCTGGCTTTTTCGAGCCTTCGGGGGGTGGCCTCTTCCGTTTTTTCCTGACTGTTGTCGTTTTCTTCGGCCATTCGTTAAATCCGGCTTGTGCAGTGTCGGCAGGTGGGTCAGGCTTTCCAAAACACGCTGTGAATACATCCGTGTACGCTTGGCTCCGCACAGTTTTGGAAAGCCTGCCCCACCTGCCTCTGCAAACTCCTCAAGGGGAGTCTCTCTTCGTCTCGACTTCGCGGCCACCTAAGGTTGACCTTGCAGTCCCCGCATGAAATCAAACGTCTCTCTCGTGTACTGATCGAAGTGCGGCAGGAAATTGGCGTGCAGCACCCATATGGCAAACAATCCAAAAATCAGGCCAATCGGAAAACCCAGGGCGAAGATGTTCATCTGGGGCGCAGCGCGGGTCATGACGCCGAAGGAGATGTTGACGATCAGCACGGCCGCTACTGCCGGCAGTGCCAGCAGCATGGCGGACGCGAACATCCAGCTGATGCGATGGGCCAGTTCCCAGACGCCGGTTTGTCCCAGGCCTTCCATGCCGATGGGCAGGGTCCGGAAGCTTTCGATGAAGACTTCGAAGGCGACCAGGTGTCCGTTCATGGCCAGGAACAACAGGGTGATGGTGATAGTGTAAATCTGGGCCAGAACAGGCACGTTGACGCCGTTGGCCGGGTCGACCATGGAGGCGAAGCCGAGGCCCATTTGCATGGCAATCATCTGGCCGGCAACGACGAAGAGTTGCCACAAGGCAGTCAACGCGAAGCCCATGCCGACGCCAATCAGGATCTGTTGCAGGGTGATGACCACGGCGTCAGCACTCAGTGCCTCTACCTGGGGAACCGGCGGTATCATGGGCACAATGAGGATGGTCATCAGCAGGGCCAGGCCCAGGCGGACCCGGGCCGGGACTAGCTGGGTGCCGAAAATGGGGACCACCATCAGAAAACTGGCCAGGCGAAACAGGGGCCAGAGGTGCTGGCCTACCCATTGGCCGATCAGGTCCGCGCTGAGGTCTGCCGGTATCATCGGTCAACCGATCAGGTAGGGAATGTTGGCGAACAGGCGGTTAGCGTGGTCGAGGAGCTGGGTCAGCATCCAGGGGCCCCAGACGATGATGACAATCAGTGTGATCAGCAGGCGCGGCAGGAAGCTGAGGGTCTGCTCGTTGATCTGGGTGGCCGCCTGGAAGGTGCTGACAACAAGACCGATAACCAGACCCGGTCCGATGATGACGGACGCCAGCAGGACAATCAACCAGAGTGCTTCGCGCAAGATGTCGATAACCGTTTCCGGAGTCATAAGGCCCCCTATATTCCGTAACTGGCAGCCAGGGTGCCCATGATAAGGGCCCAGCCGTCTACCAGAACAAACAGCATGATCTTGAATGGCAGTGAGATAATGATCGGCGACAGCATCATCATACCCATGGCCATCAGAACACTGGCCACCACCATGTCGATAATCAGGAACGGGATGAACAGGATAAACCCGATCTGGAAGGCGGTCTTGAGCTCGCTGGTGACAAACGCAGGCATCAGTATCCAGAAGGAGACGTCCTGAGGGGTGTCATACTGCACGTCCGCAATCCGCATGAACAGGGCCAGGTCGTCTTCCCGGGTTTGCTCCAGCATGAACTTTTTGAATGGCTGGCTGGCCAGTTCAACCGCTTCAAGGGACGTCACCTCTTCCTGCAGATAGGGCTGCAGCCCCACCTGGTTGGCTTCTTCCAGGACCGGCTTCATGATGAAGATGCTCAGAAACAGGGCCAGGCCCAGCAAGATCTGGTTCGATGGTGTGGACTGCAGGCCAATGGCCTGACGGAGAATGGCAAACACGACGATGATTCGGGTGAAGGAGGTCATCATCATGAGCATGGCCGGCAGGAAGGTCAGCGCGGTCATCAGCGCCAGTATCTGCAGGGTCACCGAATATTCCTGAGCGCCCTCGCCTTCCCCCGGGGTGACAGTAAACGCAGGAATGCCGGGTATACCGGTGGATTCCTGAGCCAGAGCCAGTGGCGCCCAGGCCAGGCCGGCGAGCACAACCAGAGTGGGAATCAGTCGCTTGATAATGGCAGGCTTGAGAGTAACGGCAAGCATGGGCCTAGTCATTCCTCGTCGGGGAGGTCCAGGATTTGCCAATCATGCTTTGCAGACGACGGGCAAAATCACCGGAACTGGCATTGCCGGCATCGACGACGGGCTCGTCAAAGACGTGCAGGGTCCTTATGGCCGAGGGAGTAATCCCCAACAGGATCTGCTGACCGCCCACCTCGATCAAGGCAATACGCTCCCGTGCTCCGATGGCCATCACCGAAACCACCTTGATGGCGTTGTTGTTCATGCCGGTCATGCCGTTCATCCGGCGGATGATCCAGGCGCAGCCATAGATCACCGCAATCACGGCGACAAGACCCAAGCCAAGGCTGACAATGGTGCCAAGGGTATCCGGCGACCTGACCGGGGAAGCCGGAGCTGCGGTGCTGGCCGTTTCCTGGGCCAGGGTCGGAGTCACCAGTACCAACAATGAGATGCCCGGGAGCTTTGACCACATATTACTTCTGCAACCGTTTGATTCTTTCGCCCGGGCTGATCACGTCGGTCAGGCGAATGCCGAACTTTTCGTTCACCATAACCACCTCCCCGTGAGCAATCAGGGTACCGTTCACCAGAACATCCAATGGTTCACCGGCAAGCCGGTCCAGTTCGATCACCGAGCCCTGGTTCAGCTGAAGCAGGTTACGTATCGGTATCTGGGTATTGCCCACTTCCATTGATATGGTGACCGGGATATCCAGGATAACGTCGATATCCGGAGACAGACCATCGCCCTTTGCAGGCTCGGTTCCCGTGTCGAATTCCTCCATGGGGGCCGTCTGAACGCCGTTGCCGGCGTCCTCCGATTCACCGGCCTCGGCCATGGCGGCAGACCACTCGTCCTCACGGCCGCCTTCGTCGCCGGACTCTTCCATGGCTGCTTCCCACTCGGCAGCCAGCTTTTCGTCTTCGCTGAGTTCCTGCTCGTCTTTCTTGTCGTCGTCAGCCATTGCGTCCCACCTTCAGTTGTTTCTTTACTTTGGGCACCGTTGCCCGTTCGTGAATTCTCAGTGCCAGTTTTCCGTCACGGGTACCCATCGTGGCTTTATAGATGGGAATGCCGTTAGCGGTAACTGTCAGGTGATCCGGCATCTCCACGGGAATGATGTCTCCGGCCTTCATTTTTGCGATGTCCCGCAAGGAAATCCGCCGGCGACAGACCGTGGTGTTGATCGGCACGTTAACCTCTTTGATGTCCTCCTGGAGTGCGTTAACCCAGCGCTCATCAACATCATCGATATCACTCTGCACCCCGGCGTCCAGTACGTCGCGAATTGGCTCTATCATGGAATAGGGCAAGGCGAAGTGGAGCTCACCACCGCCACCATCCAGTTCGATATGAAAGGTGCTGACCACCACCACTTCGCTGGGGCTGACGATGTTGGCCATAGCCGGGTTTACTTCCGAACTGAGGTACTCGAAATCGACCTTGAGCACCGCATGCCAGGCCTCTTTCATATCCTGAAATACCTGATTCAGAACCATCTGGACAATGCGCGTCTCGGTTGGGGTGAACTCCCGGCCTTCGATCTTGGCATGCCGCCCTTCGCCGCCGAAGAAATTGTCCACCAGCTTGAACACCAGCTTGGCGTCCAGCACGAACAGGGAAGTGCCCCGCAACGGGCGCACCTTGCACAGGTTAAGGCTGGTGGGCACATACAATGTGTGGATGTATTCACCAAATTTCATGATCTTGACGCCGCCGGTGGAAACATCCGCATTACGGCGCATGAGGTTGAACAGGCTGATTCGGGTATAGCGGGCAAACCGCTCATTGATCATTTCCAGGGTCGGCATGCGACCACGGACGATGCGGTCCTGACTGGAGAGGTCGTAGGACTTTATGCCGGTATCATCGGCCTCTTCGTAGGTATCAATGTCACCATCATCCACCCCGTGGAGGAGGGCATCGATTTCATCCTGTGACAACAAGTCCTGCATACTTGATCCTGCCCCTGATAGGCTTCGCCCGTGCCCTATTGCACGACAAAATTTCTGAATAACACCCGTTTGACGGCGGGCTCACCTTCCTGTTCCAGCACCTGGTTCACGGTCGTCAGCATTCGCTCGGCCAGGCCCCGGCGCCCCTCGGGCGTCTGCAAGTCCTTGAACTCACTGTTACCAAGAACCATGACCAGCTGGCTGCGGATCAATGGCAAGTGCAGTTGCGCCGCTGACAGAGCCTGGGGATCAGTCGCTTCCAGCGCCAGATAGACCTGGGCATAACGCTGGCGCCCCTGGGCTTGCACTGTTGTAACCAGAGCCTTGTCAATCGGCACGTAGGTGCTGGGAACAAAGCTTTCTTCTGCTGCTTCGCCCACTTCCCCATCGTCTCCGCCCAGTCCAGGCAAACCACCACCGAGAAACCACAGGGTGCCCACAACAGACAGCACAATCGCCAGAATAACAACCGCCACCAGCATGATGATCAGCTTCAATTTGCCTTTTTTGGCGGGAGCCGTTTCAGACGCGTTATTTTCAGCCATAGTGTTCGCTTTGCCAGAAATTCGTCAGAGGGAGCGTTTTTCCGTGACTTTCTCAGAGTGGATGCAAAGGATGGGCCAGAAACCCCACCCTTCCCGTTCAGAACAGCAGTTTAGCGTTGCCGGGAAGGATGGGCAAAAGAGATTGGACGAGAATTTCGGGAGCCGTCAGGCGAAGATGTCCACTTCACCTTTCCAGCTGAGATCAAGGTTACCTGATTTCAGGCTGTCGTCATCCTGGTCGGTGTCGGCAAATTGCGACGCCGTGGCCGTGCCGGAGGCATGGCTTTCTTCGGCGCCCTGGTCACCGGCCTGCTGCTGGGGCGAGTCAGAAACATCAAATCCGGCCAGAGACAGGCCTTGCTCTCCCAGCATGTCCCGCAACCGGTGGGAATTCAGTTCCAGCTGGTCACGCACCAAAGGGTTGGCAGAGTGAACGGTGATGCTCGCCTGTTCATTCTGAACCCGGACCTTGACCTCCATTGGCCCCATATCGGGCGGAGTCAGGTGAATTTCCGCCACCGACATGTTCCGGGCGGTCAGCCAACTGAGTTTACCGACCAGTTTGTCGCCCCACTCGGCGTGGCCAATCGGCACATCAATGGAGGTGGCATAACTTTTCAGTGGGCCCGTCAGTGAGCCTGCCGTCTCTGCAGCCAGTTTTGCGGCGGCATTGGTGCCGCTTGCCCCCTGCTGCGACACCAGATCAATGGCCGACTGGAAGCGACCGGAGCTCAGCGCTGTCCCCGACTCCGCGTTCCGGCCAAGGTCCGAAAGCGACGCCGTCTTCATCGCTTCCGTCAGCGTTGCATCCGCCGCAACACCGGCAGGAGTCTTGCCTTGCTGGCCAGGAGCGTTCGACGCCAGGCCGTTGAACAGTCCATTGCCCGGAGTCAGCTGGCCGGGAACGCCGGCCGACACTCCGGACCCGGTTTTGGGTGCAGCTGCAAACAGGCTGGCCTCGCCCGACCGACCGGATTGCGGACTTAGCCAGGCCTGCAACTCGGCAAAGGTGAGCGGGAGTGCGGTAGCGTCCAGATCTGCCCGATCTCCTGCGACCTCGGCCTCAGCGGACTTGGATCCCGCTTCGTCAGCGGAACCGACGGCCTCTTTATTACCTTTCGTGACGGTGTCTTTGGCGCCGGAGGCATCACTCCGGCCGGCGTCAGAATGGGCTGACTGTGGCTCATCGGAAGACGTTGCCTTTTCGTTTCGCTCTGCCTTCTGGCGATCCATACGTTTTTGCTCGACCTGAGAGACCGACTCAAAATCGCGTTTTCTTTCAGCCGTATCGCCACTGCTGGTGGATCTGGAAGAACCAGATTCCTTCTGAATCCCGGGCGTGGGAGTTTGGGGAAGAACCATTTGGGCCATGGCAACCTCTTGCCGCTTTTGTCACGTTGGCGCCCTCACCTTGCCGGACTCTGGCCGATGCAGGGGCGATTTATCCACTATTACAAAAGGCTAAGCAAATGCGGTGCCAGAGCACTCTCGCTCTATAAAGCCGGGCTTGATTAAGTGGGCACCAATTAACGTACAAGCAAACCCTGCAGCCGTTCGGCTACCTGATGAAATTCCGCGTCAATGGCATCCAGCAATGCCGGAGCTTCTTTCAGACGAGAGTCTTTTCCGGCCTTCTCGGCATTCAGGCTCAGCTCACCGAGCCGGGGAGCGCCGATATTGATACAACTGCCCTTGAAGCTGTGGGCTGTTTTGGTGAAGGCATCGCTGTCATTTTCCTCCAGCGCTTCACGCAAACTCCGGATCCTGTCCCGGGAGTCCGCAAGATAGGTCTGTATCAGAACTTCAAATTCATCTTCCATGACGTCCTGAAGCTCAGCCAGTGCTTCCTCGTCAAGGTGTGGTTTATCACTCATGACCAACCCCCTGGTGCGTTTTGATGACATTTAACGGGCCACATCTCCCTGATTTACTGCGGCGCCGCTGAAGTGCCAGTCATAGACAATTTCAACATGATTACCCTGCTCATGAAACCTGACGGATTCAGAGAGGCGTTTCAACAATTGAAGGCCCCGCCCGGCATATCGTTTACTGCCCTCCGGGGGAGCTCCGGATGTGGCACTCGGATGGTTTCGGAAATCAAACCCTCGCCCGCTGTCCTCACATACGACACGCAGGCGGCCCCCATCCGGTTTCAGAGAATGATGAAGGGTGAAACGAATGTAATGACCCTCGACATAACCCAGACGCCGCTTACGCTCCAGATAGTAACGGCCAAACCCTTCCGGTGAGTGCTTCCACTCCGACGGCAGTTCCAGCACCCCATGTTCGAGGGCATTATTATAGAGCTCCGCCAGCAGCGTATAGATCTCGCCGCTTCTCCGTCGAAGACCAGGAACCTCCATGCAGATATGCAGAAGCAGCGGCAGCGGACTGAACTCCCCGAGAGTCTGCTCCCGGATCTCGTAGCTGCAACGCCACTCCGCCGGACCGGCAAGCGCGGAAGGCGCCGTCCGGTCCGGCAAAGGGGAAAAGCCTGCCTGGGCGCTCATTTCCAGACAACAAAGTGTCAGGTCGTCGCCATCTTTGAAGCCACCGGTAAACCGGTGCACCGCTGACATCATGGTATCAAACGGGTGCTCACTGTGATCGAGATGCGCCAGAGCATCAATCACACCCTGCTCGCCAAAAACGTTTCCGGCCCTGTCCGCGGATTCCAGGAATCCGTCGGTCATCATCATCAGACGATCGCCCGGGCCGGCACCAAGCCTCTCGAATTCCGCATTGAACTGATCCGGCGCAAGGATACCGAGGGGCAGGTGCTGCGACGGCAGCGCCTGCCGGTCGCCCGAGGAGCGGATCAGCCAGCCGTCCGGCAAACCGCCGTTCCAGACCTGAACCTGATTGAGCTTGAAATCCGCCTCAATCATGGCACCGCAACAGAACATGCCGGTGGGAAGAATACGCGTGAGTTTCTGGTTGATTTCCCGCAACACATCCTGGCCGTTAAAGCCTTTGCTGGCCATGCCGTAAAAGATTTCTGCAACAGGCATGGCGCCAATGGCTGCCGGCAACCCATGGCCGGTAAAGTCACCCATGAAAATGAGCATACCGCCGGCCGGTCTGGGAGACGCAAACAACACGTCGCCATTAAAAATGGATTGCGGCGACGCATGGTAGCGAATGTTGCTTGCGTCCAGGCAACCCGAGTGAGCAACGTTATCAAACACCCGCTTGGCAATTTCCTGCTCTTCAGTCAGTTGCCTGTTCCGCTCCCGGATCAGATCCCGCTGGTCAGACAGGGTCTGGTGCATCAGCCGCATCCGGTTGAACGCGTTGATCTTCGCTTCGATGATGGTGCGGTTGTAGGGTTTTCCGAGAAAGTCATCGCCGCCGGCCTCCAGGCACCGGGCCAGCGCCCCGGCCTCGGACAGGGACGTCAGGAAGATCAGCGGAACCAGCCGTTCGCCGGCCAGGGACTTGATCTGCCGGGCCGCTTCCATGCCATCCATCACCGGCATCAATGCATCCAGCAGAACAAGATCCGGCATTTCCTGTTGGAAAAGGGAAACAGCATCTAGGCCATTCGAAGCATCCAGTACTTCGTGGCCCAGACGCTTTAAAAGGGTTTTAAGGATGAGGCGATCGCTGTCCGAATCATCGGCGATAAGAATTCTGAGTGGGCTTTGTTCCGCAACGGCATCATCCATGAGAGCTCCGGCAGTTCGCAGGCATCAGCGAATATTGAACAGTTGCTCGAAATTGGAGATGGAGAGGATTCGTCGGACGTCGTTATTGCAGTTCTCAATCACAATGCGGGCGCTGTCGCCGCCGGCATAATCCCTGAGCAACAACAACATGCCCAGCGCCGAGCTATCCAGGTAGGTTGTATCCGACAGGTCAACGACATAACCCCGGATGTCCGGATCGCCATGCTCGTAAGCGTCCCGGAACGCCTGGTGGGTGCTGAAGTCAAAGCGCCCTTCAATCCTGATAACAAGTGTCTTACCGTCATCATCGCGGCGCGTCTGAATCGGCATTCGAAAACCTCCAAAGGCGTCAATAGCAGCATTCAACCGGGCCCACCCTCCGGCTCTTCATGGGTTAAGGATAGCTGAGTGACCTGAAAATGCATCCGCATTCGCGTGATGCAGGACAAAATTCAGCGCTGCCGCCGGTTAAAGGCCCGGCCTGCCGCCTCATCCGAGAGTTTCTGTTCACGAAGGTCCTGCTCTCTGCGTTCCTGTTGCCGGCAGGTGTCGACGTACTTTTCCATGCCACGGCGCCGCTCCCAGGCTTGCTGCCATTCCTGCTTGCGCACCTCGAACACTTTCTCCGCCTGATCCAGCTGCGTCTGCTGCTGCCGGATCACCTGGTCGAGCTGAGCAATGAAAGCCTGCCAGGCCTGCAGACGGGTCACCTGCACCACCCCTTGCTGGCTATTCCGGATCTGCTGGCGATATTCCTGTTGATAGCGGTTCAGGTTATCCACCTGTTCACGCTGCTGGTCAACCAGTTTACGGGCTTCGCCCATTCGCTCCAGGGCTTCGCGTTCTTTGCGCTCCTCAAGGGCGAGAACCACTGCCAGTCGCTGTGATCTCAGCATCAGCCATCACCTGCGCCGCTGCCGGGGTTCGGCACGGCAGATTTGCGCCGCTCGGGAGATCGGCGCTCAGGCACAACCGCCAGCAGCTGTTCGATACTGTCTTTCAGCGGCGCCCTCTCATTCAGCCCCTGTTGCAGAAACTGGCGCATATTGCCGATGTGGGTGATAGCGAAATCGGTTTCCGGATCGGAACCTTTGACATAGGCACCAACGGATATAAGGTCCCTGGCCTGCTGATAACGGGAATACACCTGCTTGAACCGCTGGGCCCGGGCAAAATGTTCGGTATCGGTGACCTGGGGCATCACCCGGCTGATGGAAGCTTCCACATCGATTGCCGGGTAATGCCCCTCTTCCGCCAGCCGGCGGGACAACACGATATGGCCATCGAGAATTGCACGGGCGGCATCGGCGATCGGATCCTGCTGGTCGTCGCCTTCGGTCAGCACGGTGTAGAACGCGGTGATGGACCCACCACCCGGGCGGCCATTGCCGGTTCGTTCCACCAGCTGGGGTAATTTGGCAAACACGGATGGGGGGTAACCCTTGGTCGCAGGGGGCTCTCCAACAGCCAGGGCAATCTCCCGCTGGGCCTGGGCATAACGGGTCAGGGAATCCATCAGCAGCAGCACGCGTTTGCCCTGATCCCGGTAATACTCGGCAATTCGCGTTGTCAGCATGGCCGCGCGCAGGCGCATCAGCGGTGAATCGTCCGCCGGTGAGGCCACCACCACAGAGCGTGAAAGTCCTTCCTCGCCAAGGATGTCCTCGATGAATTCCTTGACCTCACGGCCCCGCTCGCCAATCAAGCCGACCACGGTGATATCGGCGTCGGTGAATCGGGTCATCATGCCCAGCAACATACTCTTGCCTACGCCACTGCCGGCAAACAGACCCAGGCGCTGGCCCTGACCAACGGTCATCAAGGCATTGATGGCGCGAATGCCGACATCCATGGACTGGCGCACCGGCGCACGGTTCAGGGGGTTGATGATATCGCCGCTCAGGGGCACCCGGGCTTCCGCCTGTAAGGGACCTTTTCCGTCAAGGGGCTCACCACTGCCATCGACCACCCGGCCCAGCAGCTGGGGACCCACCGGTACGCGGCTTGCCGCCGACAGGGGCACCACCCTTGCCCCCGGCTTGAGGCCTTCGATGGCGGTGAGGGGCATCAGGTAAACCCTGTCGTCCTCAAAACCCACGACTTCGGCTTCAACATTGCCGGTGCCCTGGCCAAAGATCACGCACCGGTCACCCACCACCATGGGACAGCCAACGCACTCGAGGGTCAAACCGACCATGCGGGTCAGCCGACCGGATAACTCGGGTTCGGGCTCACTGCCCAGAAAGCCCTTGAAGCGGTTCAGACGGTCAGCGAGGCTCGAGGTCATCGCCGTCACCCTCATTCTGATCCGGCTTCGGGTCTTCCCCGGAATCCTCCGGCTCCTGCGAATCCAGGACATCGCGATGGAAACCGGTCAGATCCTCCATCAGCGAATCCAGCTCTTCGGTTTCTCCGCTCCCACTCTCGCTCATCTGCTGGTCCAGCATGCTCTGAACGGCTCGCTGGAAGCGCTTCTCCACGGTAAAATCAACCAGGCTGTGCCGGGTTTCGACCGTGCAACCACCAGGCAGTATATTGTCATCTTCAATCACTGATGCGGACGTTTCGAGGCGTGCAGCAACCTCCCGGACCGTTTCGCAATCCTCCGGATGAATATGGATGCGGATGTTTTCTGCCGTGGAAGGTAGAGCCTCCAGTGCCCGACGAACAACCTGCCTGATCTGTGAGGAGTCGATGGTAAGTTCCCGGTAGACCACCGCTCGGGCCAGCACCGTGGTGACATTAACCAGGGCCGTTTCCAGTTCGTCCTCGTGCCGTCGAATGGGCAGCAGCAGCTCGCCCAGCAGATGCTCAAGCCGGTCAAGTTTGGTATCAATTTCCTTGCGGGTATCGTCGTAGCCCTGGCTCGTGCCCTGCTCCCGGCCTTCCGTCAGACCGGTTTCGAGGCCTTCCTGATGGCCCTGTGAACGTCCTTCCGTGAGCCCGGCCTGATAACCCTGCTCCCGACCTTCGTTGTAGCCATCTTCCCGCGCGGCCTGGCGGATTTCGTCAATATCCGCCGCCGTCAGAGGTTTGACGTCCCTCTCCTCTTCCCGGGCCACTTCGTTGCCGCTCGCGTCCAGCAAGGGCAGCTCCCAGCGCTCATAGGCTGTCAGCTGCTCTTTCGGAATCCGGTTGAGGTCGCGGGTGGGATCTTTCATCACATCATTTCTTCGCCAGCACCGCCGAGGGAGATTTCACCGGCCTCAGCCATACGGCGTGCGATGGTAATAATGTCTTTCTGTGCGGATTCAACTTCGCTGACCTTGACTGGCCCTTTGGCTTCCAGATCATCCTGAAGCAGTTCCGCAGCACGTTTGGACATGTTCTTGAAGATCTTTTCCTGCACCTGGTCGTCGGCACCCTTGAGGGCCACCACCAAAACCTCCGAGGACACTTCCCGCAGCAGCGCCTGGATACCGCGATCGTCGACCTCCTTGAGGTTATCGAACACAAACATAAGGTCTTCGATGGTGCTGGCAAGATCCGGATCCATATCCTTGATGGAATCCATCAGGTTGCCTTCAATGCTTCGGTCCATAAAGTTCATGATGTCCGCCGCCCGCTTCACGCCGCCGATCCGGCTGGTCTGGGAAGCGGCGCCACCGGAGAACTGTTTCTCAAGAATATCATTCAGTTCCTGCAGGGCCTGGGGCTGGATGCTCTCCAGCGATGCCACCCGCATCATCACATCAAGGCGGACTTTTTCATCGAGGGTGCCAAGAATCTCTGCGGCCTGGTCCGGATCCAGGTATGAGATAACAATGGCCTGGATCTGGGGATGCTCGTAACGAATGATGTCACCCACGGCCCGGGGTTCCATCCATTTGAGGGTATCCAGCCCGGTGGTGTTGCCGCCAATCAGAATACGGTCAATCAGGCTGGCGGCTTTATCGTCGCCCAGGGCCTGGGTCAGCATCGCCCGGATGTAATCGTCATTACCCACACCCAGACCGGTCTGGCCGCCCACGGCATCAACAAACTGGTTCAGCACAAAGGTTACGTCGTCTTTGCTGACGTCTTTCATCTGCGCCATGGCAACGCCTACACGCTGAACCTCTTTTGGCCCCATGTGTTTCAGAACCTCAGCGGCATCAGCCTCGCCCAGGGACATCAGCAGGATAGCTGCCTGCTCAACCCTCGGAATCTTCCGCTGGGGTTTCTGCGGTGCGTTGGTACCCTGCAGGTTGGCTTGTTCAGTCATCGACATTCACCCACTGGCGCATTACCTGTGCGACCCTCGCAGGGTCTTCCGCGATAAGGCCTTTCAGTGCATTCAATTGCCTATCATAACTGTCTGTCGCGCCAGGCAAAAGCAGCTCATCCTGGGACGACATGGCCTGGCGCAGTTCATCGCCGCCTTCAATCTGGTCCAGACTGCCATAACCGCCGTCACCGGAATCCATGCCCCGCTCCCGCTGGCCACCACCAGAAAGGCTCTTGAGTGTCGGACGCAACAGGCCAAGCACCAGAACCAGAATAACCAGCCCGGCCAGAACCTGCTTCATCAGATCCCAGAACCAGGGCTGTTCCCAGAATCCGGGGGCCTCGAATTGAATAGTTTCTTCCGGTGCGAATGCGGTGTTCATTACGGTAACGCTGTCGCCCCTTGCCGCTGAATAACCAACTGCATCCCGCACCAGCATGCTCAGGCGTTGCAACTCCTGCTCAGGCCAGGGCTCATAGCTGACCTCACCGGTCTGCGGATCGACCACTCTCATGTCGTCCACGGCCAGGGCTACGGTAATGCGTTTTATCCGGCCGAGCTCCTGGCGCACGTAACTGACCGTGCGGTCCATCTCGTAATTCCGTGTCGACTCGCGACGAACATTCACCGGCTGGGGCGCAGCGCCTTCGCCATCACCTCCGGCGGCCTGCTCTGGCACCGTTGCATCTGCCGGAGGTTGGTTTGCCAGCGCCCCGGGAATGCCGCCCGGCGCACCGGTTGTGCGCTGCTCGGTAAGCTCACGCTCACTCCGTACGGCCTGCTGCTCCGGATTGAAAAGTTCTTCGGCCTGCTCAACAGAGGAGAAATCAAGATCCGCGGAGACCTCCGCCCGGTATCGGCCATCGCCGACAATTGGCGATATCAAAGAAGCGACACTGCGCGTCAGTCGTTCTTCGACCCTGGAAGTATAATCGTACTGATCTCCCATCCTGTCGGCATCACCATTGCTCTCCTTACCGGTGAGCAGGTTGCCGTTCTGATCCACGACAGTTACTCCCTCCTTGTTCATCATCGGAATACTGCCAGCAACCAGATTCACGATCGCGCTGATCTGCTCCTGCTCCGGCCGACCGCCGGCGAAAACTTCAAGAAACACAGAGGCAGACGGCTCCCGGGCATCGCGGACGAAAACCGAACGTTCGGGAATGGCCAGGTGTACCCGGGCATTGCGCACACCTCGCATGCTGGCAATGGTGCGCGCCAACTCACCCTCGAGGCCTCTGCGGTAGCTGATGGTTTCCATGAACTGTGAGGTCCCCAGGCCGCGCTCCTGATCGAGTAATTCATAGCCCATGGTTTTTTGGTCGGTCACACCCTCGGCTGCCAGCTTCAGCCGCGCACTGTAGACCTGGTCCGACGGGACCAGCAAAGCGCCGGTCCGCGGGTCCATCTTGTATTCAATGCCATTGCTTTCAAGGATGGAGGTAACGTCCTGCGGGTTGTAGGAGGACAGATCCCCCACTACAGGCTGGTAATTTGGTTCCTGAGCCCAGAGCACCACGGCAAGCCCCAGTGCCACGCTGGCGGCAAGACCAACCATCAGGCCAATCTGGCGCAGCAGATTCAGTCGGTTGAACCCCAGGAACAGATCGCTCCCGCTCTCAGGCGCATCACCATCCCGGGCTGCCGGAACATTGGAGGCGTTGGTTTGTGCAGGTACGCTGGCCATGACTCTGCTCCGTTATCAGATCGGCATGTTCATAATGTCTTCATAGGCCCGGACCACCCGATTACGTACCTGGGTCAGTGCTTCGAAGGAGACAGAGGATTTCTGGGCGGCAATCATGACACGGGTGATATCCACATTGGGATCGCCCTTATCGTAGGCGGTGCGGAGATCCCCGGCAGTTTGCTGGAGGTCATTAACGTTGTTCACAGCCTTGCCCAGCATATCGCTGAAGCTTGAGGTCTCCTGGGTTTCCTGGACCTGGCGGGGGCCGTCGATGCGGCCACGAACCGATTGATCCTGCTCGATTTGCTGGTTCTGCATCATTTGTGAACGCAGGGACCGGATATCGGACAAAACACTGTTGATGTCGGCGCGCTGAACCATAATTCTCTCCTGGCTCCGTCCTCCCATGGACGAAATTGCTCTTGGGACTCTGTTACAGCAGTCTAAGCAATCAGCAGGCCAACTAGATTTTATTATTATATTTCAGATAGTTAGGATATATTAGCCAGGAGACCGAAAGACCAATGACGGACTTTTGACGACACACCGGGTGTTACCCGTGCCCACTGCAGAAAGGACAAAAAAAGGCATCCCGAAGGATGCCAATGAAGGAGTTCGTTTTGCAGGGGTCAGGCCATGGCCATCTCGGCATCCAGATCGATTCCGGCGTCACGCATCTGGGCCAGTTTGTATCGGAGCGTTCTTGGGCTGATCCCCAGTTGCTCCGCTGCCCGATTGCGACGCCCACGCTCTTTCCGGAGGGTCTGGATAATGATACGGAATTCCTGCTGTCGCAGATCATCGCCCAGCGATCCGGCCCCATCAGGATCTTCATCGCGCAATGTCTGTGGTTGCTCCTCTGCGGCAACAGGGCGGCTCATGACATCCTCCGTCGGCCGCGACTGGGGAGAGTCCGTCGGTGCAGAGACCGGCGCCACGCTGTGAATATCCGGCCTGCCGGTGATGCCAAGTTCCAGGCACAGATCGCCGGCATGAATCACATTGCCCTGGTGCAATACCAAAGCACGCTGAAGGGCATTATCCAGTTCCCGGACATTGCCCGGCCACCGATGATTCATCAGGGCCGTTCTGGCATCCTGGGCAAAACTGATACCGGTCAGCTTCATCTTCCGGCAATGCTTTTTCAGCAGCGACATGGCCAGCGGCATAATGTCCAGGGGCCGCTCCCGCAGGGGCTGCCAGTGCATGGGAAATACGGTCAGCCGGTAGTAAAGGTCTTCCCGGAACTTGCCTTCGCGAACGTAGTCCGCCAGATCCCGGTTGGTGGTAGCCACCACCCGGACATCCAGGCTGATGGTCTTGCGGCCACCCACACGCTCTACTTCCCGCTCCTGCAACACCCGTAGCAGCTTGGACTGAAGCCCCAGATCCATTTCAGAGATTTCATCCAGAAGAATGGTGCCGCCGTTGGCCTGCTCAAACTTGCCCGGCGACGAGGCCACCGCCCCGGTAAATGCGCCCTTCTCGTGGCCAAACAGAATCGCTTCCAGCATGTTCTCGGGAATGGCCGCGCAGTTAATGGCGACAAAGGGCTGATCTGCCCGAGGGGACTGCTGGTGAATGAAACGGGCAAGCACTTCCTTACCGGTTCCACTTTCGCCGGAAATCATCACCGTGGAATCACTGCCGGCAACTTTCGTGGCAAGCTGGAACATGCGTTTGCTGATCGGGTCTTCGGCCACCGGTTGATCGCTGGATTTCTGGTGTCCGCCGCCCACAACCTTGCTGACTGCATCCACCAGGAACTGCGGCTCGAACGGTTTGACCAGATAATCGGTGGCGCCAGCCTGCATCGCAGCCACCGCGTCGCTGATCTGGCCATAGGCGGTAATCAGCATCATCGGCAAACCGGGATAGAGACGCTGCACCTCAGCCAGTAGCTGATGCCCGGACAAACCCGGCATGTTGACGTCACTGACCACCATATCGACCGGGGACTCCGCCAGCCGCTCCAGCGCCTCATTGGCGTTCGACGCTTCCCGGACCCGGAACTTCGCCAGCTCGAGGGTGGTGACCAGTGCTTCCCGCAGGTCATGGTCATCCTCAACTATCAGAATCTGGGCCTTGGCCATGGTTGCCTCCGATCAGTATTTGTTACGCAGTTGCGGTAAACGCAGAGTGGCGACAGCACCGCCCTGCTCCAGCGATTCAATGGAAAAGCGACCCTGATGAGCCTTGACGACAGCCTGCACCACCGCAAGCCCGAGACCGGTGCCATGGGATTTGGTGGTGTAGAAGGCTTCGGTCAGCCGGTTCGCTTCAGCGGGCTGAAAACCCGGCCCGTTATCGACAACCCGGATCACCAGTTCGCCGGCCTCTTCCACAACGTGAAGGGCAACCCTGGTGGCGCCGGATTCAAGACTGTTATTCACAAGATTGGTGCAGGCGCCGACGAGCGCGTCGCGGTTGCACATCAGGCGACATTCCCCGGAAATCCCGTCCTGCAGAGTGACCTCCGCGCCCGGTGCTGGCCGGAGCCCCTCTATCGCGGAAGAAAGCGCTGCGACCAGTTTGCCTGCGGACAACTCCTCGGCGAGCCGGGTTTCACCGCGGGCAAAAATCAGCATATCCCGCACCTGCTGCTCAAGATGGGTCAGGCGGGACATCAAACGGGACGCGCAACGCTGACGCATTTCTTCATCCAGATCTTCCTGGCTCAGATGGCCACCGTAAAGAATGGCCGCAGACAGCGGAGTTCGAATCTGGTGAGCCAGAGACGCCACCATCTTGCCCATGGCAGACAGCCGCTGGGCATGGGCAAGCTGTGCCTGAAGGTGACGGGTTTCGGTCAGATCGGTAAGCAGAATCAGCTGCCCGGGCTGATTTTCCATGGTCCGGATTTCGATGCTGACCCTGCGGCCATCCTTCAGGGATACCTCGTGACCGTCATCCCGGCGCGGCGCAAAGCAGCGCTGGATTACATCAACCCAGCGGGCGCCATCCAGAGGCTCCCCCAGCAGGGCGATGGCAGCAGGATTGGTCTGGGTTACCACCCCCTGGCTATCGAGCACAACAACACCGGCCGGCAGTGCATTAAGCAGAGTAGATAACCGGTCGGCAAGCTGTTCCTTTTCTTCAAGTTCCTGCTGGCGCTGCAGAGACTCCTGGGTCAGCTCACCGGACAACTGGTTAACCCGGGATTCCAGAGTGCGGTAGGAGTCGGTGATCTGGCGCGACATCCGGTTAAACAGCTCCAGAGCGGAATCCACCGCCTCATCGTCCTGTTGCGGAAACAACGCTGTAACCTTGTCGTTAACGTCCGCCGCCGCGTTGGCTTTTGCGCCGCCCGCTTCGGACTGAATAACAAACTGTGCCTGACTCATAACCTGACTCCCCGATAGGCCCGTTGGCCTGGACCCTATTGTTCGGATGCTTCGTTTTCAGGTTATTAAGCCAGCGCCGTGCCAACTTGAATTTTTCTATATATTTCAGGTAGAAAGAGAATCACTTGAAAGGGCGATGACAATTTTACGTCGGCCAGAAACGAGAACGGCGCCTCAGGTTACGAACCTTTGACGCCCTTCCTGGAAACACTGTCACCCGTAAAAAAGCATTCAGGACTCTTCAGACTCCTCCTCCCGAAGCCCGTACTTACGCACTTTCTCCACCAGAGTTGTGCGCCGGATTCGCAGCTTTTCGGCTGCCCGTGCGACCACGCCGCCCGCCTCGTCCAGAGCCTGCTGAATCAACTGCTTCTCGAGGTTCGAGAGATAGTCCTTCAGGTCAATCCCGTTCACTGGCAGCAGCGCTGGAGCATCCAGGCCCACCAGCCCTGGTATGCCAGAAGGCATTCCGGTGTCCTCTACCGGCCGGTTCTCATCGTAATCGTCAACGTACCGGAACTTCTTGGGCAACTCCTGCACGCCGATAACCCCGTAAGGATGCATGATGGAAAGCCGCTCCACCAGATTGGCCAGCTCACGCACGTTACCCGGCCATTCATGGCGGCAGAGACTCATGATCGCCGCGGAATTCATCCGCAGTGAGCCACGCTTCTCCTTTTCCATTCGGGAGATCAGCTCGTTAATCAACAGGGGAATGTCCTCTACCCGCTCACGCAACGACGGCATTTCGATCGGGAACACGTTCAGCCGGTAATAAAGATCTTCCCGAAAATCCCCGGCCTCAATCATGTCCTCGAGATGCTTGTGGGTCGCTGCGATGACCCGGACATCCGCCGACTGGGTACGATTGCTTCCCACCCGCTCGAACGTGCGCTCCTGCAGAACCCGCAGAATTTTAACCTGCATATTGAGCGGCATATCCCCGATTTCATCCAGAAACAGGGTGCCACCCTCTGCCAGCTCAAAACGCCCGACCCGGGCCGTGATCGCCCCGGTAAAGGCACCCTTCTCGTGGCCGAATAATTCGCTTTCCAGCAATTCCGCCGGAATGGCGCCACAGTTAACGGGAACAAACGGTTTGTCACGGCGGGAGGAATGATAATGAAGGTTACGGGCCACCACTTCCTTGCCGGTACCGGATTCACCGGTAATCAGGACACTCACGTCCTTGTCGGCCACCTGCTCCATCAGCTGACGTACATG
The DNA here is from genome assembly GCF_002744735.1 of Marinobacter guineae. GTDB lineage: Bacteria > Pseudomonadota > Gammaproteobacteria > Pseudomonadales > Oleiphilaceae > Marinobacter > Marinobacter guineae. Next base: position 810,655 of record NZ_KZ319339.1, read on the forward strand.
CTGCACCTTGCGACTGGTACCCACAAGGCTCCGGAAAAGCTGGAGGCCTCGCTGTTGGCCGCGCTCCCGGGACCGGCTGAACTGATCCCGGTAGACCTGCGCACGGTAAAGCGAATCGACAAACTTGGTGTAGTTCAGCGGCCATTCTATACGGGCAATAATGCGGGCGCTGTCGTCATCGGACAGGCCTCTGAGCTCCGGGTGACCCAGCAAAAGCAGAGGAATCCCCTTAACCGCCTTGCAAAAAGCTGTAATGGTGTCGACGGCTCCGGCATCTTCGCCGTTCACTACTGCCACCGAAATATCCGAAAGGCTTTCCTGGTCGCCACTGCTCAAAAGCGCCTTTGCTTCCCCGCCGGCAAGGATCTCCTCCTCACCCAGGAATTCAAGAATGGTGACCATGTCACGCAACCTTGAGTCATCCTCGCTCAGCACCAGCACTTTATTACCTTTAGACATTCAACCGAAACTCTTGGGGGATTTGTGCGGTATTTAAGACTGTAAGGACGGCAGAGTCAATTTAATGACGCTATTTTGGCGGATTTGAGGAGACGTTTTGATAGGCCTTGGCAGCGCTGCGATTCCGGTTCACCCCCTTTAGGCCGTCTTCTGCTTCCTTGCGGGCGATGCGGGCGGATTCATCCGCTGCGTCGATAAATTGCTGCAGCTCCTCCAGCCGGAGCCGCACCGGCTCCGGTTCCAGTGCTCCAGCCTCGAGGGCAGCCATCAGAGGCTCGACCGCCGGTTTTACCTTGTCATTAAGCTGCGCCATGGCGTCCCAATCCTTGTCCGCCAGCGCGCGACCGAGGTCAGCCATCAGCCGGTCCAGGTGTTCCAGTTGAGCTTGTAAAGCTGTCATTCAGATCTCCTGCCGGATCAACGGCGGGCGGCCCGACGTGCCGCTGATGCGGTGAACTCGCTACCCCGGAACCCGGGTTCGAAATCGTACGCCGGGAAACCATCGTCCAGGCCATCGATGTAGTACCGCTCCGCTTTCAGGTCGTAAGTCATTTCCATGGTAGACCAGAACACCGGCTCACTGTAATAGCTGATGTTGTGAGCCTCGGAAACCCGCCACAGATTGCCCTTGGCATCATACTCCTCAGAAGCCAGAATCTGCCAGCTGTCCTCATCCACATAAAACACCCGACGATCATAGATGTGCCCAATGCCGGTTCTACGCCTGGCCTCGACAACCCACACGCGGTGGAGTTCATATCGTGTCAGCGCCTGGTTGATATGGCCGGGCCGGATCACGTCAGCTGGCTTCGCAGTCGGCCCGTGAAGTTTATAGGCATTGTAAGGCACGAACAGTTCGCGCTTGCCCTTTAGCTCCCAGTCGTACTGGTTCGGAGCACCGTTGTACATGTCTTTCTGGTCCACCGAACGCAGTGACGATGAGTTCGGCAGGTCCGTCTCATAGGCCAGGTTCGGAGACCGGCGAAGGCGGCGGGACCCGGCATCATAGCGCCAGGCGAGACGCGGCGAACGCACCTGGTCCAGGGTTTCGTGAACCAGGGTAATGGTCCCGGCCAGGGACGATGGCGAAACGGTGTCGGTTTTCAGGTAGAAAATCTTGTTGTCAATTTCTGTAAGTTCGGCACCTTTCTGACTGTAGGCAAAAAAGTAACTGTAATCATTCACCACGGAGTTGAACGAGCCGTCCACCTGAGGCGTTGCAGAAGCGCTGCGAAAGCCAATCTCCTCGCCCCGATAGCGCAGAATGTGGTTCCAGATGACCTCCAGGCCACTGGCAGGAATCGGGAACGGGCTGGTCATGATGGTGTTCCGGACGCCATTGCCATTATCAAGCAACTCGGCAGTAACCGCATTTTCCCGGTACTTGTCGTATACATGCTCTGGAAATGCCGCTGTGCGCCGGGTCTGATACACCGGCATGAAGAAATCCGGGCCGTACTTCTCAAGCATGGCAATGTGGCCGCCCGAAAGCTTGTCCCGATAGAGGTCAAGATTGTCCGCGGTAATCACAAACAGGGCTTCATCTTCCGGGAATGGGTCTGTCTCCACCTGCCCCTTACGCCAGCCTTCCGGCGGCTGGGTAAGACCTCCGGTCCACTTGGGAATACTACCCGAGGAATTTGCGCCCCGTTCGGCACCGACCGGAGTGAGATCATCTCCCAGGCGCTGGGCCTCGGAGGCTGTGACCTTGGACAGGGCTTGTCCGGACAAACCGAGGAAAACCGCTGCAACACCTGCAACAATGTGGCTTCGCATCCCTTACACCTCCAGAAATTCATGCTGTTGGACAGCCGCAACAATCAGGGCTCGTTCAGCCGGGCGCCTTTTTTGCCAAATTAAAACGCCCGTTTCAAGTGAATGTTTGTATTTAATTGTGAATCTTCTCTGGCAACCACATGCGCGCCTCAGCCACTCCTCCCGAACGACAGCTGCAGAAATTTTCTGTCAGAAATGGTATAGTGGCGGATTAATTTTCCGAGGTTTACGCCCACGTTCGGGGATTGCAGGTAATTCATGGCCTCACAATGGCATTCACTGGTTTCTCAGAAACTGTTCCTCGCCCGGACACTGCTAGGTCAACTTGACCGGGCAACGGCTCAGAATGAAGAACATGCACCCAACGAAGCAGAGCAGGCACTACGCCGCGAAGCGGCGATACAGGGGGCCACCGAGTTACTTTTGAGATCCAGACGCCTGCTACTGGTGATGATTGCCCGGCTATACCAGAATAAGTCCGAAGACCCTTCAACACTGGACGATCTGGCCTCGGCAATTGGAGAGGAACCCAGCGAAGTAAACCGGCTGCGGGAGATCGAGAACAGATCAGGAAGCTGGTGGAACCATCTGGATCAGCTGGAAATGGCCCAGAGCCGGCCGCCGGCAACCCGAAAAACAGTCAGTACGGATAATATCATTGCGGTATCCGCAGACTCAGGCCCGGACCGCTCTGCCGCGGCGTTGTTAAAAACACTCAATGCCGTCAAACACTTTGCCGACGATCTGGAAGAACAGCACAGCGAGTGGTAAGCGCATAAAGCTGCCCGTTATCCGGATCTCAACTACTGAAAGGTTTATTGAATGTCACCATCGTTTTTTGAAATCGTACAATTGACCAATGGCGACTATGCTCTGCGCCGGATCGACGATGACAGCGCTCCGCTGGTGAAGATCTCGTTCTCGGAAGAAGCGCGGGAACTGATGGAAGATCGCGACCTGTCCGTTGCCAAGGCGATGATCGCCGCGGGCATTGAAGCTGTCGGCAACGTCGCACACGATATCGACTGGGAAGACGATGAGCTGGACGCCCCGGACGCCCAGCCCTCCTACACGCTGCACTGAGCGGTTAGCGCTGCCTTAACACCACACCGTGGCTGTTACCCTCTGCTGATGCCTTTTGCAGGGAATCGAAGGCAGCCCGACCCAGTTTCCTGGTCCACATGACAACCGCATGGCAAGTACCAGCGCTCAGGGCGCGCTCTGCCAGTTCCTGCGCGGGGTATTCCTGGGTAGAGCGGAGCACCAACAGCTCGCCGGCAATAATTCCGTGCATTTTCTGCCATTTGCTAACCAGCGCCTGAGGCGGGTCAATCCACGCCAGCCAGCGCTTTTCCTGGTTCAGCTGAGTTAGCATAGGCAGCAGCAACTGGAAATTTTCTACCTGCCCCTGCGGCAGGATAATTTCAGTCACATTTCCAGCAGCAGGCGCTTCCGTGGTATCCGGGGTGCGTCGGGCGCGAATGACGGAACGTCGCTCACGGGCTGCAGCTGCCGGCACTGAACAGGACAGAGCGTTGTGTTGGTATGCCAGATTCTGATTAAAGCTCAGTTGTTCCATAATTCACCCGATTCTCAATAAATCTGTGGTTACCCGGCCGGATCAGTGCAGATCAGAACGGCGGATAACGCCTACACCAAGACCTTCTATGAACAGTTCCTGTTCTTTCAGGTCGATCTCGATAGGCGCGAACTCGTCATTCTCGGCAATCAGATAGACTTTCGAGCCTTCCTTGCGAAAACGCTTAACCGTGACTTCATCCCCCACCCGGGCAACGACCACCTGGCCGTTATGTACATCCTGGGTGCTGTGAACCGCGAGCAGATCGCCGTCCAGAATACCGATGTCCTTCATGCTCATGCCCCGCACCCGCAGCAGGTAATCAGCCGACGGTGAAAAGAACTCCGGCCGAAGGGTGCAGTGATCCTCAATGTGCTCCTGCGCAAGAATCGGACTACCGGCGGCCACCTGACCAATCACCGGCAAACCCAGATCCTCTTCTGCCTCAGGCAGACGGATGCCCCGGCTTGCCCCGGGCACCATTTCAATGGCGCCCTTCCGGGCAAGCGCCCGCAGGTGCTCTTCAGCGGCATTGGCTGAACGAAAACCCAGCTCGGCTGCAATTTCCGCCCGGGTGGGCGGGTAGCCGGTCTCGTCAACGTATCGGCGGATAATGTCCAGTACCTGGGATTGTCTTGCTGTAAGCTTCATTAAGCTGCTCCGCTTGATCAGGGCCGGCATTCCCGCTTTAAAAGGGACACCCGAAGGGGCGCCGGCAAACCTGTTTTTATATACAGTGATTTGACTATATACAGTGTTTTATCCAGTGTAAAGTCACCACCCTGATTTTCTTGCCAGCGCTTAACAATGACGATCAGTACCGGTGTGATATGGTGAGGTCATGACTCACTATCTACCCGGGAGCACCATGACAGGGACCACGGCCTGCAGAATGCCCGATGTTCTGAAAACCACAGAAGGAAAGGAGCGCAGGGTTGGCGTTGAAATTGAAATGTCCGGTCTTGGCTACGACGAACTGGTAGCTCTTGTTGCAAAGCTGCTGGGAGGAACACCGGTCCTGCAGTCGCGGTACGTGACCACGCTCAAGACAGAGCTGGGTGAATTCACGGTTGAACTGGATTCCGACCCCATCAAGGATCTTGATCTGGCCGATGAGCGGCTTCCCCGTTCGATTCGGGAATTAGGCGGCCAGGCAATGGGTGTGATTGATGCCGCTGCGGAAAGGATCGTTCCGCTGGAAATCATCAGCCCACCGCTGCCATTTGCCAGCCTGGAAGCGGTCGAATCCCTGGTCGATAATCTTCGGGAGGCCGGCGCCCTTGGCAGCCGTGATGCCATCTACTTCGCCTTCGGCCTCCAGCTCAATCCCGAGCTGCCGGACCTCAAGCCGGCAACGCTGGTGCGCTACTTCCAGGCCTTCACCCTTCTGTATGACTGGCTCAAGGCAAGGCACCAGCTTGATGTCAGCCGAAAGTTCACGACGTATATCGAACCCTGGCACAATCGGTATACCGAACTGCTTATGGAAGACGACTATCAGCCGGATCTGCCGCAGCTGATGGAGGATTACCTGGAGTTCAATCCAACCCGGAACCGGGCCCTGGACCTTCTGCCCCTGTTTGCCCATCTCGATCATGAGCGGCTGGATCGCCACGTTAGGGACCCAAGGATCAAAAGCCGGCCAACCCTGCATTACCGGCTTCCGGATTGCGATATCGACAACGCGGGCTGGCATTTTTCATCCGTCTGGAATGACTGGGTGGTGCTCGAACGCTTAGCCAACAATCCAGACGATCTGTCGGAGATGCGCGCTCTGTTCCGTGAACGCCGAAAACTCAACCTGCACAATCTGACCCACAGCTGGCTGGAAACCACTGAAAACTGGCTTGCCAGGAAGGGCTATGTCTGAGCAGTCTGAGAACCCTGGCCGGGAACCGGAAACTCCGGGACTGACCATCGGTATCAGCGGCCCCGCACGAAAGAGCCTGGCACACCGTCTGATCAGCCTCGGCCTGAGACTGCATGGGGCCAGGACCTACTACATCCGGCCAGGCTCCCGGGTGGATGTATCCCTGCTCGACGGCCTTGTGTTGTCCGGTGGCACCCACGTGCACCCGGAACGCTATGGCCAGGAACCGAAGGTTACCGCACGTTATGACCGCATGCGGGATGCCACCGATCAGTCACTGCTGGAACAGGCAGAAAGAATTGGTATTCCGGTGCTGGGTATCTGCCGCGGCGCCCAGTTCATCAACGTTTTCCACAATGGTTCCCTGTGCCAGAACGTGACACCTCTGCGAGTGAATACAAGGCATCGTCCTCTGTTGTTACCGCTGCAGACGGTTCGTCTGGTTGAACCCAGCAGGCTACGGGAAGTGATGGAGTCCCCGGTGATTGGCGCCAACCGGATTCACAGCCAGACCATCAAGCGCCTGGGCCGGAACCTGCGCGTTACCGCGGTTGACAACGATCTGTTTGTTCAGGCCATTGAAAACACCCGGGGCCAATGGCTGATGGGCATTCAGTGGCATCCGGAGTATTTGCTTTACCACAGCGGGCACAGACGCATCTTCGGCAATTTCGTGGACGCCGCCCGCCGATTCAAACTGGCACGCCTGGAACCCGATTCCGACGACGCCTGATATCAATGCTGCATGCACAGGAGGAACTTCCATGGCTGGACGGAACCAAAAGTCCCGTTTTCTTCTTTCCCTCGCCCTGATGGCACCGGCGCTGACCCTGGCGGGCGAAGTCACGCTCGCTGGCGAGGGCAGTGTTCGCTATGAGCCGGACAGCGCCAGGCTTCAGTTCACCGCCAGTGCGGAACATGCACTTCCGCAGAAGGCCACGGAAAAGGTGGCAACAATGGTGACCCAATGGCGCGACGGAATCAGCCGCTATCGGGACCAACTCGAGGAATATTCCGATTCCAACGTCAACCTTTATACTCGCACCCTGCCCCCTGAAGAACGGGGCGAAGAGCCGCAAAAGCAGGCCATGGCGTCCCAGACCATCAGTTTCAGCATCAAGGACCTGACTCTGCTTAACCCCTTGTTGCAACAGGCTCAGGCCCTGGGACTGGACTACAGTCTGGGCCCCCACCAGTTTTTCCACTCGGATGAACCCGGTATGGAGCAGGAAGCGCTAGCCAGGGCCATTTCCGATGCCAAAGCCCGCTGCAGTTTCGTGGCCAGCCAGCTTGACCACACCTGCGGGGATGTCGTGACCATCAACGTCAATGGCGGCCATCGCCCGGTACCGATGATGAGGGCGGAAGCCAAAGCCATGTCAGATACCGTGTCCAGCGTCGGTGAACGGGAAATCCGGGCTTCGGTCAGTGCCACTTTCGAACTGGACTGACGTCAGAAGTCACGGGTGTAGAAGATATCCAGGGAAGCCGCCAGACCACTGGCGGCTTCCAGGTAGAAATACTTGCCAAGGTCATATCTCAGTGCGACGGTAGTAATCGGCTCGAAAATCCCCACGCCATAACGCACGCTCAGATCATCGGTCAGATAACCACTGGCCACCACCGAGGTCTGCTCGCCGGCGCCCTCGGCTTCAAGGGTCAGCTGGCGAATACCGAACTCCTCCCCGATTTGCCCCGTCACCTTGTTTGCCTGGGTCAGGCCCAGTGACAGTGCAGCCCGGCTCATCTGTCCCTCGTCGCCCCTGCTCTGGGGAGCGCGCCCCAGAATCAGGTAGGACAACGCATCAGTCTGCGGCATATCGGGATTGGAGAAGACCTCTGTGTTGGGCGACTCAACCGGGCCACTGAGGCGAATGCCGGCGACGACCGTACCCACTTCCCGCACCGCTTCAATGTCGAGATAAGGCTGTGTCAGATTGCCAACAAACAGCAGCCGGGCCCGCCTCAGTGTAAGCTCCTGACCGAAAGCTTCGTACTGACCATTGACCAACTGCAGGGTCCCGCGGGTGTCCATATTGTTGGTAATTCTAAGGGTGCCTTCCAGGTCACCCGTTACCCCTAATGCGGCAAACGATACCTTGTCTTCGCCCACCACAACGGTGACGTCCATATCCAGGGAACGGACAACCGGCTCTTCCTGCTCAACACCTACAATCACCTCATCTTCCGAGACAGAGACGGCCTGCGCCGGCAGCCCTTTTATCTCGATATCCCCCCGTGGTACGCCAACTTCACCGGAAACCTTCAGGGCTCCTTCCCGGAACGCTATTTTCAGGTCCGGCGCTATCTCAAGCCGGGCATAGGGCTCAAGGTTAAATGGGACCCGGTTTCCGGTAATGGTGATTTCTCCCTTTGGCGCCTGCTGCCAGTCAAACTCACCATCGATAATGGTCTGGCTTCGGGAATTACTCTGGATCCGACCATTGAGTTGTGCGGAATAGCCCGTGAACTCAAGACTCGCAACAATTTCTTCCATGGGCACCGGCAGCCTGGGGTCTGTGACCTTTCCATTGGTCAGATACACTTCGCCATTTACAGCCGGTTTCATCAGCGGGCCAGAGAGGCGGCCTTCCCCATCTACCTGGCCGGCGATTTCCTCAAGCCCGGTGAACAGCCCGGCAAGCGCAAGATCCAGCCCTTCGAGCCGGAAGGTCCCATCAACCTTCCGCTCCGTAGAGGTCGGGTCCAGCCCCATATCCAGCTCAAATTGACCCACTTCCGGCCCGGAAAGCCGGACCGCCAGATCTGCCTGCTGCGGTTTGAGGTTTATCTCGGTTGTGAAGACATTGTAGGCAAGCGGTTCCCAGTCGCCGTCCACCAGCACCTCGAATTCACCATCGCCGGCGTCCAGGAAAACCCGCCCATCCGGACCAGCATCCGTTGAGGTGAATTGTATTTCGCCATTGATCCGGGCATCCCAGCGCAGGGTTTCGGGCAAGAGCGGCGCCAGTGCAACAGTCGGGAACCGATCAATGGTATAGGCAATCCGGGGAACCGGGAGCAGGGTCTGGTCTTCTGCACAGACCGTGCTCTGCTGCCAGCGCCAGCAATGATTGCCAAAGGTAAGTTCGCCGCTGTCGATATAGGCCAGAGCTGCCGGAGATTCCAGTTGCCAGCGCTGGGACTGACCGGGCAAGGCGATAACACCGCGGGACAGCGCTCCCTGCCAGGTTTGCCAGTCTGGCCCGGCGCCACCTTCAAATTCCAGTTCCAGGTTCGCCTCCAGGTGGCTGGCATTGATAGCGACACTGTGCTGACCTTGAGTGCCAATCGCTTCAACATTGATCGATTCGAGTTCCTGCCCAAACGCCTTGATGTTGCCAGCCTCAAGCCGGCTTGCCAGGCTCAGGCCCGACTCCAGGCTCGCATCGAGGGACAGATTCCCGGCAACCAGTTCGTCCTGCCAGCTCAGGTCCCGGCCTGTTGCCGAAAGCTCCCCGGTCGGGTCCTCCGGCGTGCCGCCTGCGGTCAGGGTTGCTTTCAGGGTGCCGGCAAGGCCGGGAAATATCGCATCGGGCTCGTTTACCGCCAGTGCCAGATCGGCGCGCACACGATCGCCCCAGGTGCCGCTTCCTTCGAGGCTGTTCTCACCCACTGCCAGTTCAAGCCCGGAAAGCTCCCAACTGCCTGATGAGGTTTCGAGATTGCCCACAAGAGATGCAGGATTGGAGCGCCAGGCCCCCTCGAGATTCCAGCCCGCGGTCATTTCCGGAATCGCGCCTTGCCTGAGCTGCCCTTCGGTTGTTACCTCGCCACTGAGGCTGGCTTCCAGGAGGGGCACCCAGAAGCCGGGATTGAAGTCCTGAAGCTGCAACACAGCCTGCCAGGACAGGGAGCCGGAATAATTCACTGATCCGTTACCCGCGAGCGAACCGGCACCCGTTACAACCCTCAGATCCGTCACCTCAATTTTTTCCAGGTCGCCGTTGACCCTGGCAGACACTTCGGCCTTGCCCTGGGGGCTATCGACATCAGCGGTCAGCTCGGCCTGGTAGTTTCCCTCCTGCCAGGCAACGGTGCCATCCAGCGATTGAAGCGATACCGGCGGAGGCTCGAGGCCCGGAACCAGCGTATACCAGGGGAAGCCCCGCAGCCGGACGTCCGCACTGGCGTTCAGCCCGCCAGTCCAGTTCACTTTTCCGGTTGCGACCACAGTATCCTGACCAGCCCCGGACTCTTTGACAGTGGCCAGTTCAATACGGACGTTTTCCGCAGCCTGAGTGGTGACCAGGCCTTCGAGCAAGAGCTTTACCGGTCCGGCAGTGCCGGGCAACCGGGCCTGCCCACGGGTACGGAATCCCTTCTGCAAGCTGCCTTGCGCCTCTACAGACCAGTCCTGGAGGATCAGGGTTTCCGGCAGCGCCCGGGCCGCCAGGAAGTTGTCGGAGGTCAACTTGAAACGGGCCGGAAGCGCCGGATCCAGCGGCTCGACTTCTCCGGTCAATCTGGCATCGAGATAACCGCCGCTCTGAGCGTTAACCATCAGGTTCCGGACGCTGCCGGAGAGCGTGGCGTCCACGGTCCACTCATCACCGAATGGGGCTGGCAGGCTGGCCGTGAGCTCCAGGTCGACTGGCCAGTCCCGGCGAGTCTCAATCCGGCCGGAGGCACTGACGGTATAGTCCCCCAGCTGATACCAGAGGCGATCAATGTTCCAGGCCGCTCCGGATCCGCCTGCATCGAGCTCAAACCGGTCCCAGATTTTGTTGCCATTGAAGGTGAAGGTCCCCATCCGGACACCACTGACCCTCAGGGCGAGGGGCAGGTCAACGCCGGGCAGAGTTATCCCGCCACTGTCCCCGGATTTTTCAGCTGGAGGCAGCTGGGTAACCTCAAGCTTTTGTGCCTGAAGCATCTCCACACACAGTTGCTTACGGAACAGGCAAGAGGGCGACCAGTCCACCAATGGCGCCTGGATGACCACTTCAACGCCATAACCCCGCCATTCGAGATGATCGGCCTGCCACTGGCCAAACAGGGAGCCACGATCATTTTCCACCAGTAAGCCGGGCACCTGGTCAATCACCCAGGCGGTGCCGGTTTCGGAACGCAAGGCAAGCAGAACCGCCGCCAGCACTAAAAGCGGCAGGAGCACCAGAAGCCCCAGACACAAAAGCAGCCAGAACCGGAGGCGATGCCGTCCTCTCGGTCGCTCCGGATTCCTGTCTGGTGATTGCTCGGGTGTCTGTGTCACAGCTCGGGCCCCATGGAAAAGTGAATCCGCCAGCCGCCGCCGAACTGCGGATCCAGCCCCTTGGCAATATCCAGACGCAGCGGCCCGACCGGACTGATCCACCGAATACCCACACCGGCACCTGTGGCCAGCGGATCGTTCAGTTGGTTGATGGCGTTACCGTGATCCACGAACAGCGCCGCCCGCCACTGGTCTGCAAACTGGTACTGGTATTCAGCACTGCCGACCATCAGATAGCGGCCGCCCACCGGGACCCCGTTATCGTTTTCCGGCGACAGGGTTTCATAACCATAGCCCCGGACACTCTGGTCACCACCGGCAAAAAAGCGCAGTGAGGGGGGAACATCCTCAAACCGGTTGGTGGCAACGGCGCCCACCTGAAAGCGGGCCAGAAAACGGTGATTTTCCGCAAGGGTAAACAATCCCTTGGCCAGCGCATTCACATGGAGAATGTCCACGCTGGAGAGGACCGAGCGATGCGAGCCGGTCGCGTCAAACTGAAGACGGTAACCGCGGGAGGGATCCAGTTGCGAATCGGTATGGATTTTGGAGTAGCCAATGCCGGGCAGGAGCAGTGAACTGGTGCCTTTTTCATCGTCGCCGATGTTGTAGCGCTCCCCTTCCCAACGAAGCGACAATACCTGCAGCCAACCATCGTCAAGCTGATGCTGCCATTGTTGCCCGAAGGTCAGCAGTTCCGATTCGACATTTTCGATATCTTCTCTCTGATAGCCGCTGGTGAGCCGGATCAGGTCAGTCATGGGCGGATCCAGCGGCAGCTCATACCAGGCACTCACGCTTTGCCTGGGAGCGGACAGTTCCGTTTCCGCTCCGCGTTTGTGGCCCATGGGGTTGATCCAGTGCTCGCGCCAGGTGCCCGTCAACCGCGGCCCCACATCGGTCGAGAAACCGACACCCGCAGCCACCGACCGAGCCTCTCGCCTGGTAAGGGCGACGCTGACCGGGATCACTCCGTTTTCTGCGTTACCCGGGGAGGCATCGATATCCACCCCCCTGAAATAGCCGCTGCCCTGTAGATCATTGTTCAGCTTTGCAATCTCATCGGCATGATACGGTGTGCCTGGCGTGAAGCTAACGAACCGTTCCAGCAGATCGATTTCAAACCAGTGCCCCTCCGCAAAGGTAACGTCTCCCAGCCGGTATCGCTGCCCGCTGTCGTAAATCAGAGTGACCGTAGCGGTCCGGGCAGCGGGATCCACCTTCAGGGTGTGAGTCACAAACGAGCCATCAAAATACCCCCGACGGCGCGCACGGGTCTGGATGGTTTCGCGGAGCCTGGCATATTCGCCATGATTGAGAATATCGCCTTCCGCAGGTTGCGCCGGGAGATTGGCCGTGAACCGCTCATCCGAGGAAGCCTCTCCCCTGATTTCAACGGTGCGGTCAATGACCCTGACCGGCTCTCCGGGTTTAATGGTTAATATCAGTGTTGCGGTTGTTTCCGAATCTCCTTCCTGAATCCGCCAGTCGATCAACGGGCTGTAATACCCAAGTGCCCGCAACGCTTCCCGCGCCTGGCTGACCGCGGTAGGCGCATAGCGGCGAAGGTTACCCTCACTACGGCCCTCCACCTCACCAATAAATGCCTCGGCGTTCGCCCTGAGATCCGGGTAATCGCCTTCCAACCGTACTTCAACCTGTTGCGCGAAAACCCATTCGGGAGCGCAGCAAAGCAGAGCCACAAAAAGCCGGATCCGGCACGATTTCACAGCTTGGTAAATTGATAGCATCCGGCTATTTCAGTGTTGGTGGTAACAAGGAGGACTTCCATTCAAGCGTGGGAGTTTAATGGCAGACGGTCAAGTTAATCCATGGTTGGCCGCACGGCCTTTGGGCAGCGGCTTCAGGGCGAGTCGTTTGTACCTCTGAAATAAGCTAACCTGTCAGAGACTTAGCAACAACCCGGACTCTGGCGAATGCTGAAGATTAACCGAGAAAACCTCAAATCCAGCCACCAGCTCATCTGGTTCATCATCGATTTCCTGATGCTGGGCCTGTTGATTATCAACCTGGCGCTCATCATCTGGGACTCGATCTACAACTTTGTCGCCGTCCAGAATCTGCTGAAAGAGCAGGTGCCGACCATACAGTCCCTCTACCACCCGATCCACGAACGATTCATATTTTACGATCTGATCTTCGTCGCCATATTCCTGACCGAGTTTTTTGTACGCTGGGGTTACGCCATCAAGGCCAGGGTCTATGACCGCTGGTACTTCTACCCGTTTATCCACTGGTACGACCTGGTGGGCTGTATTCCTGTTGGCAGCCTGCGCTTCCTCCGTGTTCTGAGGATAATCTCCATCATCTACCGCCTGCACCAGTACAAAATTATTGATGTTACGAACACCAAGATCTACCGGTTCGTTAACTTCTATTACGAAGCGTTTATGGAAGAACTGTCGGACCGGATCGTACTCAAGGTACTCAGTGGTGTGCAGCAAGAGGTGCAACGGGGCTCCCCGCTATTCGAGAAGATCCAGCAGGATATTCTCTACCCCCGACGAGACATGCTGTCTGACTGGATTTCCAAACGAGTGGCCGAGGCCGCTCAGGAGGGCTATGTACCCAACCGCGGCGCCCTCAGAAGCTATCTGGAGGACAGAGTCGATAATGCACTAAAACAGAATCTGGAGCTGTCACGGCTGAAATATCTTCCGGTGGTAGGGCCCACCATACAGGAAACCCTGGAAGAGGCCGTGGGAGACATCGTTGCCCATGTCATCCACCAGATCCTTGAAGACCTGGCCTCGGCTTCCAATCACGCCTTCATTGAAGACATCGTGAACGTGTTCCTGCCGACACCCGGTGAGGAGCAGGCTGATGAAGCCCAGAACGAGGCACTGATCAATCTGATCATTGAAATAATTGATGCCGTCAAGGGCCAGGTGAAGGTAAAACACTGGCGCACCGAAATGCCCTGAGCAATCGGCAGCCATCCATTACCACCCTAATAATAAAGAGACCATCCATGGATGCACCGCACCTTCCATTGCACTATCAGCCGGCCCATGAACTCCTGGGCCAACTGGAGGCCGGGACCCTGACCAGCGAGGCACTAATGACTGCCCTGCTGGCACGAATACGTGAGCATAACCCTGCCATCAACGCGATCGTCACGCTGGATGAACAGAGCGCAATGACCAGCGCCCGCGAAGCCGATAAACAGCGTGTGGCAAATATCGCTAAAGGGCCACTTCATGGATTACCGCTTACCCTGAAAGATACCTGGGAAGTGGCAGGAATGCCCTGTACCGCAGGTGCGCCGGCACTCAGAAACCACAGGCCTGAAATCCATGCTGATATCGTGCAGCGCCTGGCGAACGCCGGGGCGATCATTCTGGGCAAGACCAACGTGCCGATCTATGCCACCGACCTGCAAAGCTATAACAAACTGTTTGGCGTAACCAACAACCCCCACAATTCCGCCCACACTCCCGGCGGGTCCTCCGGTGGCGCCGCTGCGGCACTGGCGGCCGGCATGACGCCCCTGGAGGTGGGTAGTGATCTGGCCGGCTCCATTCGCATACCCGCGCATTTCTGCGGCGTGTTTGGCCACAAGCCTACGCGTTCGCTGGTTTCCTTTCGGGGCCACATCCCCGGCCCTCCCGGCACCCAGTCCCGGCCAGATCTGGTGGAGGGCGGCCCAATGGCCCGCAATGCCAGAGATCTTGAACTGCTGTTGAAGGTCATTGCCGGCCCCAGACCCGTTGAGGAACGCAGCTGGGCCCTGAATATGTGGCCATCAAATCTTCAATCCATCGATCAGGCCAGGGTCGGCTTATGGCTTGAAGATTCCCTGTGCCCGGTCGAAAAGGAACTCACCGAAGGTTATCGCGCACTGGGCAAGTCCCTGGCCGACAAAGGCGCCCTGGTGGCGGAGGCGAGCCATCCCCTGCTCAGCCTGGAGCATATCCTGCCCCCCTACTTTAACTTGCTGGGCAGCCTGCTCAGCACCTCCCTGAAACCCGCCCAGCGCCGGCAAATGAAATGGATTGCGCGGCTCGGGCCCTGGCTGAGATTCCTGGGTCCCACGACACCGTTTATCGGTGAATACGGGCGAGGCGTGAATCAATCCGTGTATCAGTGGATGGCCTGGAGTGAGATGCGGGAGAAAATGCGGGCGGAGATCGAGTCCCTGTTCCGGGAGGTGGATGTACTGCTCACCCCGGTCACGCCCACCACCGCCATCCGGCACGACCATTCACACCCGGCGTTCAAGCGCCGCATCACTGTTGCCGGCCAGCCACGGGCCTACATGGACCAGTTCTGCTGGATTGCCTTCGCCACCCTGCTGGGCCTGCCGGCCACCTCCGTACCGATCGGGCGCACGGACGATGGCTTGCCGTTCAATGTTCAGGTGATTGGTGCGCCGGGAATGGACCTCACGACGATCCGGTTTGCGCAATTGCTGGAGGAAGCCGGGCTTGCCGGGTTTGTGAAGCCGGAAGGTCTTTGAAAAGCAGGAAAGCCGTTCATTCAGTAGACGTCCTCCAGATACCGCCCTTCGGCTCTTAGCGTTTCAACATCGGTTGCCAGGGGTTTGAGGATGTCTTCAATGACGTGCTTCACTCCAGCTGCCATATCCCTGCCACCACAGACCAGAATCTGAGCTCCCGCATTAACCATCTGGCGCACAGCCATCTGATCCTGCCTGAGCTTATCCTGAACATAAGCGCGCTCGTCAGATCGCGAGAACGCCGTATTCAGCCCGGTCAGCCGATGGTCGTCAAGGTAGCGCCATAGCTCGGGTTGGTACAGAAAATCAGATTTCGAACTGCGTCCGCCCCAATAAAGGTACATAGGGTTGCGTTCGGTATTTTTTCGGATAAAACCGGTCAATGGGCCAATCCCGGCACCGGCTCCGATTAGAATGACCGGCGCGTTACCGGTGGCGGGCCGAAAGCCGGGATTGTGGCGGATGAATCCATCAATTCGATCACCCGGTCTGAGCCCGTGCAAATACCCGGAGCAAAGACCGCCAGGCTGTTTGCGGACGCATATCTCCAAAACCCCGTCAGTGGCAGAGGATGCAAGAGAATAGAACCTCGGGCCCTGCCCGTGCGGAGGCATCACGCCCAGCAGATCGCCCGCTTCGAATTGTGGCAGAGTCTTGCCGGCTCGGGGGAGAAACGTCGGCCACCAGCCCCGTCCCTGCTCCGCCGTCTTGAAACGCAGGATACTGGTAGGTGCCTGCACCGCAACCCCGTAATCCGCCCGCTCTACCAGCTCCAGCTTTACCGTGGACTGCGGCAACGGATCGTAGGTCAGCGCAAGCGGTGTCCCGATACGCTTACCGACCTTGTCTCCCCACTCACTGAATTGCGAAGCGGAACACCGGTCAATCAGCTCAATGGTATGCAAACGGCTCAGTCCTTTGCTGGCGAGCGCCGCATCCACCTCCACTGCAAACTGACAGAAGTTCGGAAACTGTCGGTCACCAAAGCCCAGCACGGCGTATTTCAGAGTCTTCTCGCCCCGGAAATCACGGAGCCTGGCCATAAAGCTCCGAGCGGACGCCGGCGCGTCGCCGTCGCCATAGGTCGAGGTCAGCACAAAAAGCATGGAAGCCTGGGGATAACGGTCAGCCAATGCGTTCATCTCGGCACAATGCACCCGAAAACCTGCCTTGTTCAGGCTGGCGTGGAGTTCCCGGGCAAACCCCCAGGTGGTATTACCTTCGGAGCCGACGAGGATGATGGTATCCGCCTGAGAGGCATCGGCATTGTCCGGAAACTTCCCTGACGAGCGGCGTCGCTGCCACCAGATTGTTATTCCCGTCACCGACAGCACCGGTATGGTCAGCGCCGCGACTCCGAGAATCAGGCCCAGCCACCACAGGCCCTCGCCGGTATGCAAACTGACGATCCACTGCTGGAATACGCTACCGTCAGAGCGAGGCTGATACTTAAGCAGCTCTCCGGTCGCCTGATCAACAAATCCGGAACCACCGCTGGTTGTCAGGGAATAGACATCCTGCGGGTCATCTGGATAGGGAAACACCAATTCCCGTAGTTCGCTCAGGTCAACATTCGAGAGCGCGCCCAGCGTCGCCACCGGAGCCGGTTGCCCGCCAGAGACCTCAGCAGGAAACATGGGCCCGATTTCGACCGGTTCGGGCAACAAACCAAAACGCTGAGCTGACAGGTAACTGCCGGTCAACGCTGACAGCAGCAACCCGAGAACGGCAAACCGGGCCAGTTCAGAGTGAATCCGTTTGTTACCGGAACCGGCGAACGGCCGTAACAAAGCCTTCCAGCCGCCGGCCCGGCGGACCAGCAGCAGGATCCCGGAGATGCACAGCAGTACCATGACAGCGGCCATCACCCCCGCCAACATCCGGCCTGCGTCATCCACCAGAAACGAGCGATGCAGATCCTTGATCCAGGTAAAAAAAGGCGATGGCTCATAGGGCGCAATGCCCTCTCCGGTCAAGGGGCTGACCAGGTCCGCCCCGGGCTGGCCGTCACGGCTGTAATACACGACCACTCCACCGGACGGGCCCCGCACAATCTGTTCGGTTCCCGGGTAATGGGCCACCACCCGTCCTGCCAGCTCCGCCACGCTCACCTCGCCAGAAGCCGGGATCACTGCTGCCGCCCTGTCCATCGCCGGCGCCAGGGCCAGAACCGCCCCGGTGATAGCGAGCGTAATCAGGAACAACGCCGCCAGCAGCCCCGGTAAACCGTGCAATTGTCGTAACATTGCCTTAGCTCCTGCCAGTCGGTTAAAAGTCGTAGCGGAATGAGGCAACATAACCACGCCCGGTGACCGGTTTGCCGGCACCGTCGCTGGTCAGTGGTACGGCGACATCCGCCCGATTGTCCCGCATGTCCTCAACGGCGGTGTCGACACGGACTTCGTGGCCACTGTCGATCAGGGCATCATCCAGATTAAGGGTGATTTTCAGGGTTCGCCCGCTGGTTATACTGGCTCCGGTCAGGCCATCATATTCAGCCGGATTGAGCCTGCTGCCGCGCGCCCAGCCACTCAGGTGTTTGTAGTATTTGGATTTTTTACCCGCAATCCAGAGAGTTCCCTGGTAGTTACCGGCAGCATCCGTGAGGTAAAGCGCCAGGTAGGCGCCATCGCCGCCATAGTTGAGCAATTCGGTCGTGAAGGTCACTTCACGAGCCTGTGCAAGAGCCGGCAACGCAACTGCAATAGCCAGGCCCAGCGCAATAACAATCTTTTTCATACAGTCTCTCCGGTAAAAACGTAAAGCGCGCAAAAAGTAAACAGAAAGAACAGTCCGGTTATTCAACCGTTACAGTGGGACGGCCCTTGACGATGCCATTGCTGGGAGCCGGCGCCTGGCCATTGACCTGGGCACCTTCCTGCCTTTGATTGCCGTAGCCGCGATCGTCGTCCTCATCGTCGTCGTCATCGTCTTCTTCCCGTTCCATTTCCATCAACTTCAGGGAAGCCGGTGCAAAAGACGCCTCTGCCCGATAACCCTCCGGCGCCAGGCCTTTTACCTCATAACAACCGTCATCCACCTTGATGCGGTATACCTTCCAGCCTTCGCCTTCCAGTTTCTGGCGGAGGTTTTCCCGGGGCTGCCAATTGGCCACCGGATCATCACAATCGTCGTCAGCCAGCAGCGGAGTGCCCACCAACAATAAAGCAAGGCTTAAAATCACGGGTTTGGTCTTCATGAAATGTCTCCTGTTGTGTCCACACCAAACACTCTATGCGGTTAACCTGACAGTGGCCTGAACACGCCCGCACTTGATCGACGAAGATCAGCGGAACTGGAAAGCCTCTTTATGGAACCGCGACAGACGAAAGGTCGCAGCCCGCATTCCCTGTTCGATTGCCCGCCCCAGCCCTGCCGGGCCGCAAAACCATACTTCCGCCCCTGCAGCTGAACGGCCGCCGGCAGCCAGCTTCTCTGCCGAGAGTGCCTCACCCTTGCTGCTGTCATGAATCTGCAGGTTAATGCCCTGCAAGTCCCGACAAAGCGTCCGGAGACGTTGCACCATGGGGTCCTGATCGGCATTTCGCGTGCAGTAGTGCAGGTCTGCCTCCGGTGCCGGGGCCGTACTGGTGTCGATGGCTTCAAGCCAGGCCAGGAAGGGCGTCACTCCAATGCCACCGGCAATCCAGATCTGGTGGGACTTGCGGTTTCTTCGATTGAAATCAAAGCGGCCGTAAGGGCCCTCAACTTTCACAGTTTGCCCAACCCTGATTTTTTGACTGAGATTACGAGTGAAGTCCCCGAGAGATTTAATGAAGAAAGTGACCGTGCCATCTCCCTGGTCAGCACTGGCAATGGTGAACGGATGGGCACCTTCCATCGTGTTGAATGTCACGAACGCAAATTGCCCCGGACGATGACCCCGCCATGTCGGACCCAAACGGCAGGTTACTTCGGTGACATCCCGGGCCGGGTTATTGATTGCAGTGATCGCTCCTTGAACCCGGCGACGACGGCCAATTCTGCCAGCAAGGGAAAGCCCGCTGGCGAGGCTACCGCCCGTGAGCAGGATGACCATCAGCATACCAATAGGTTGCTGCCACCATTGCAGTGGAGTGAGCCACGCCGCATGAAAAGCAAGTAACAGGTACAGCGCCGGCATAGCCCGATGCAGATAGCGCCAGAATTTGTAGGGGAACTTGCGCCACAGGGTAATTAGTAACATCGCGAACAATAGATAAATGGCGAACTCGCCAATGTCCTCGGCGGCATCGCGCATGGATTCGATAAACCCGGAATAATGCGTTTCGTGCTGCTTGCCCGCGTCGCCGAAAATCGACTCGATTACGTCATCACCCATTTCAATCAGCCAGTGGGCAGCGGCAAATACCACCGCCAGAATGCCCGCCCATTTGTGGGTACGATAGATCTGATCCAGCCCGCCCAGGGGGCGTTCGAGCCAGGCCGGACGCAACGCCAGCATCATGGTCAGCGACATCAATGCAATGGATAACCACCCGCTGAGCAACAGGCTCTGGTCATAGACTGACCAGATAGAAGCAGCGCCCGACGCATCAGTCAGATTCCACGCCCAGAGCCCGGAAACCACGGCGATAAAAGGTAAAATTATCCGAATCATGACATTTCCTCCGATCGGACCTTGGAATAGTTGGGATAAGGTTATCGTCCAAACCTGACAGCCAACTGAAGGTCGGTGGAAATACAGATGACAAGGTCCAGCGCCATTCAGGCTGCTGTCAGGCCCACGCTGTAGTATCTTGCTTCCCGGGTTGGGATAGAGGTGAACGATGCGAGTACTGTTGGTTGAGGATACGACTGGGCTGGGCGAGGCCGTGCGGGATCAGATCACCGATGACGGCCACGCGGTGGACTGGGTGCAAACCCTGGCCTTTGCCGAATCCAGTGTCCAGACCACCACCTACGACCTGATTCTGCTCGATCTGATGCTGCCGGACGGCCATGGCTTCGGTTTTTTGAAAAAGCTGAGGTCAACAGGAAACACAACACCGGTTATCATCCTAACCGCCAGGGATCAGGTGTCTGACCGGATTGAAGGCCTGAACGCCGGCGCCGACGACTATCTGGTGAAGCCTTTTGATCTTTCCGAACTGTCAGCCCGTGTCTCCGCGGTAGCCCGTCGTTACCGCGGCAATCCAAGCCCCCTGATACGCGTTGGTGAGCTGGAGGTGGATCTCGGTGATCACCGCATCAGTCGCAACGGTCAGCCAGTGGAGCTTACGGCCAGGGAGTGGGCACTGTTCGAAGGCTTTATCCAACGCCCCGGAATGCTATTATCGCGATCGCAGCTGGAGGATCGCCTTTACGCCTTCGGGGCAGAAATCGAAAGCAACACTATTGAGGTTTATGTCAGCCGTATGCGCAAAAAACTGGGGCGGGACGCCATCATAACAGTCAGGGGTATGGGCTATCGGCTGGACACACATGACCACTAGAACCAGCTTACAGAAAAGCCTGGGCATCGGCCTCACACTGGGCGTCACCCTTCTCTGGCTGCTAGGCGTTACAGCATCCGGACTCGTGGCCCAGCACGAAATGAATGAGGTCTTCGACAGCGCCCTGGAAGAAACGGCCCAACGCATCCTGCCGCTGGCCGTCACCGACATCCTGAACCGGGAAAATGGCACCGGGAATCAAACCGCCCCTGCCATGAAAGACCATGACGAGTACCTCACTTACCTGGTCCGGGACCCAAAAGGCAACCTCCTGCTCCAGTCCCACGATGCCGACCCCCGGGTGTTTGGCACATTGCCCCGGGAAGGGTTTTCAAACACGGCGACGCACAGGATATACGGAGCCTCTGCCGTCAGTGACACCCTCTACATTGAGGTGGCCGAACCTTTGGCTCACCGACGCGAAGCGGCACTGGAGGCGGGTCTGGCGTTGCTGATGCCCCTGGTTTTCCTGGTTCCGATCAGCCTGCTGGGTGTCTGGTGGATTGTCCGGTTGTCCCTGCGAAAAGTGGTCGAATTCCAGCAGTCGATAGAATCCCGAGGTGCTGGAGATCTCTCCCCCGTTGCCGAGGATCGGCTACCAAAAGAATTCGAGCCGATCGCCGTTGCCGTCAACCGGTTGCTGGAACGATTGCACCGCGCCCTTGACACAGAACGGAGTTTTACTGCGAACAGCGCCCATGAGTTGCGGACACCCCTGGCAACAGCGCTCGCCAAAGTGCAGCGACTGAAAACCCAGGTACAAAGTAATCAGCTCAAGAATAATGTTGCCGAGATTGAGGACGCCCTGCGCAGCCTGTCGATGCTGTCCGGGAAACTGCTCGAACTGGCGAAAGCCGAAGGCGGGGGAGCCATATCACAGAATCAGCACAACCTTGTGCCAATACTGGCGATGATCGTTGCTGATTTTGAAGGTCAGGTTCCGGGACGGATAATCCTGAGCTTGCCTGAGGGTGAAGTGAACTCCTTCCTGGATCCCGATGCCTTCGCCATCCTGGTGCGTAACCTGATTGAAAATGCCCTCAAGCACGGCTCCCACAATCAGTCTGTGGAGGTCAGCCTGGCAGACGATGGTACCTTGAGGGTATGCAATGGTGGCAAGGTCGTACCACCGGAACAACTTGCCCTGCTACGGAACCGGTTTGCCCGCTCAAACACGGATGCAACCGGTTCCGGCCTGGGCCTCGCCATCGCAGACGCGATTGCCAAAGGTGCAGGCATGACATTGCATCTGAGGTCGCCGGCAACGGGACGGCAGGACGGTTTTGAAGCGGAGCTTGTCGCACGATAGCGAGCGTGCTGCTATGGTCATAATTGGCATCATCCGGTAATTCGTGCCTGTCAGATCGACCAGCGGGAGCGTGAATCGCCGAAATCGATGGCTCTCATGGAGGAAGTTCCAATGGCGAAACAGAATATATTCGTCATGGCCATGGATGACTTTCACCAGGTCATGCTTGAAAGACTGCTGGGCAGCGAGGATATGGTCTTCCATCCACTGCTGGATATGAAAACGGCCGTGGACACCATCGACTACGATATGGCGGAGCTTCTGGATCGTGCCCGGCAAACGCTGGAAGATTTCCCCGGGACCGTGGACGCCATCGTCGGCTACTGGGACTTTCCCACTTGCAGTCTGTTACCCATCCTGCGTAGGGAGTGGAGCCTGCCGGGCCCCTCCCTGGAAGCCACCTTGCGCTGCGAGCACAAGTACTGGGCACGAACGGAGGAGGTACAGGTGGCGCCGAGGCAGACACCCCGTTTCGCAAGCTTGAACCCGTTCGACGAGAACGTGCTGGATACGCCGCCACTGCCTTACCCCTTCTGGATCAAGCCCGTGCGTGCGCATTCCTCGCAACTGGGCTTTCATGTCAATAACCGGCAGGATTTCGAACACGCCCTTGAGCAGACCCGTGATGGTATCCATGTGTTTGCCAAACCCTTCAACTATATCCTCGCAATGGCCCAGCTTCCGGACGATATCGCGCCCGTTGACGGTTGGCACTGTATAGCAGAAGAAATCATATCCGAAGGACGTCAATGCACCCTGGAAGGTTATGTGCTCAACGGGGAGGTGGAAATCTACGGGGCGGTGGACTCATTGCGTGAGGGTGCGGTCGGGTCCTCCTTCTCCCGCTATCAGTATCCATCGAGCTTGCCGGCTTCGGTTCAGGACATCATGGTTCAGGACTGTCGGCGCTTTATCAAGCGGACGGGCTTTGACAATTCACCGTTCAATATCGAGTTTTTTTATAATGAAAAGAACGCCACCGTGTGGATGCTGGAGGTGAATACCCGTTGCTCCAAATCCCATAGTCCGCTGTTCGAAATGGTGGATGGAAGCTCCAACCTCCAGGCAATGGTAGACGTGGCGTTGGGACGCAAGCCAGCTTTTCCGCCGGAAGGCGGCAAGTACCGTTATGCCGCCAAGATCATGCTGCGTGAACACCAGGACGCAGTGGTCGAACGGGTACCCGGTGCGGATGAGGTTCGTGCCATCGAAAAGGACATTCCCGGGTGCCATATCAAGGTGGAGGCGGAACAGGGCGGCAGGCTCAGTGACATGCTCCACCAGGACAGCTACAGCTTCGAGTACGCCTTGCTGTTTCTGGGCGGCGACAGCGTGGAAGAAATCGATAAACAGGCAGGTCATATCAAGGCTCGACTGGATTTCCGGTTTCGCCACTAGAAAAAGGAGGACGGATGAGCACACCCCAAGTCGCCACCGATCTGCCCTGCAGGGTCCGTGAAATAGAGCATGTGCGTATCCCCATGGCAGACGGGGTGGAGCTTGCCGCCCGCGTCTGGCTCCCCGAGGGTGCGGAGGAAGCGCCGGTCCCGGCGATACTCGAGTACATTCCCTATCGTCGCCGGGACATGACCCGTCCGCGAGACGCCGTGATGCATCCCTACTTTGCTGGTCATGGCTATGCCGCCGTGCGCGTGGACATGCGTGGCAGCGGAGACTCCGATGGCGTGCTGTCGGATGAATACATCCAGCTCGAGCTGGATGATGGCTGCGAGATCCTGCGCTGGCTGGCACAGCAACCCTGGTGCAACGGTACCGCCGGCATGATCGGTATCTCCTGGGGCGGGTTCAATGGTCTGCAGATTGCTGCCATGCAGCCGCCGGAGTTGAAGACGGTGATCTCCGTTTGCGCCACGGACGACCGCTACGCCGACGATGTGCACTACATGGGCGGGTGTCTGCTCGGGGATAATCTGTCCTGGGCCTCCACCATGTTCGCCTTCAATTCCCTGCCGCCGGATCCCGAGATGGTGGGAGAGCAATGGCGCGCCCTCTGGTTCGAGCGCCTGCGCGCCAATGAACCCTGGGTGGTCGAGTGGCTGCGCCACCCCCATCGTACCAACTACTGGAAACATGGCTCCGTGTGTGAGGACTGGAACGATATCCAGTGCCCGGTAATGGCGGTTAGCGGCTGGGCAGACGGTTATTCCAATGCGGTTTTCCGCCTGATGGAAAACCTGAAGGTACCGCGCCAGGGCCTGATTGGCCCCTGGAGTCACAAGTATCCCCATGAGGGTGTGCCCGGTCCCGCCATCGGCTTCCTGCAGGAGGCGGTGCGTTGGTGGGACCACTGGCTCAAGGGCAGGGATAACGGCATGGACCGTGAGCCGGTTCTGCGCGCCTGGCTGCAGGACAGTGTCCCGCCCTTTACCCGCTACCAGGAAAGGCCCGGTCGCTGGCTGGCTGAACCGGAGTGGCCCAGCCGCCATGTAACCATGGAGACACTGCAGCTGGACGGCAGCGGCCGCCTGCGGTCCGAAGGCGAGCCGGTGGACAACGAGCCGCTGACGATTCAATCTCCCCTGAGCGTGGGGCTGTTCGCGGGCAAGTGGTGCTCCTACGCGGCCACACCGGACCTGCCCCATGATCAGCGCGAGGAGGATGGCGGGGCCCTGGTGTTCGAGTCCGCGCCGCTGGAAAAGTCTCTGGAACTGCTGGGCGCGGTAGTGTTGGAAGTGGAGTTGTGCTCGGACCGTCCCGTGGCCATGCTGGCCGCCCGGCTGTCGGACGTGGCGCCCAATGACAAGGCCACGCGGGTGACCTATGGGGTGCTCAACCTCTGCCACCGGGACAGCCATGAACAACCGGAGGAGATGGTTCCGGGAAAGCGCTACCGGCTCCGTCTGACGCTCAACGGCTGCGCTCAGCATTTTCCCGTGGGCCACCGGCTTCGCCTGTCACTGTCTACCTCCTATTTTCCGCTCACCTGGGCGCCTCCAGAGCCGGTCAGGCTGACCATTTTTCCGGCGGGCAGCCGCTTCAGCATCCCTGCGCATCAACCCCATGACGAGCCGCCGGAACCCGAGTTCGAAAAGCCCGAGGGCGCACCCCCGATCGATCAGGTGGCGCTGGAAACGGCGCACAACAACTGGTTCGTAAAGCGCGACCTGGCCAACGACATATCCACTTTGGAGGTGATCAATGATCCCGGCTGGACCCGGCTGACAGAGGTGGACCTGGAAATAAAACGTAGCACCCGTGAGTGGTACACGTACTGTGGTGACGACTTCGGATCATTGCGTGGCGAAACCCTTTGCGAATGGGGTTTGCGTCGTGGCGACTGGCAGGTGGAAACCATCACTCGTACGGTGATGACCTGCGATATGGAGCACTTCTACATCCATGCACAGCTGGATGCCTGGGAAGGGGAGACGCGGGTGTTTTCCAGAAACTGGGACGAAAGCATTCCGCGGAAGCTGGTCTGACCCTGCCCTATCTGCAGGAACCTTCTGCCAGCCAAAACGCAAAAAGTCAGACCAGTAATTCACTGATCTGACTTTTTATATGGTAGCGGGGGCTGGATTCGAACCAACGACCTCCGGGTTATGAGCCCGACGAGCTACCAGACTGCTCTACCCCGCATCAAACTGGTTGTATCCCGAGGAAGCCCCCCGATCAACGAGGTGCGCATAGTACGGGGCGACGCAGTATCTGTCAAAGGGAAAAATGACTTTTTCCGATAACTCACCGTTCCAGTATTGCAGTTATCCCCTGCCCGCCTGCCGCGCAGATGGAAATCAGGCCTCGGCCACTACCTTTTTCCTCCAGCAACTTGGCCAGCGTCGCCACAATGCGTCCACCGGTGGCTGCAAACGGGTGCCCGGTGGCCAGGCTGCTGCCTTTCACATTGAGTTTGTCCCGATCAATGCTGCCCAGAGGCTTGTCCAGTCCCAGACGTTCCTTGCAGAAGACAGGATCTTCCCAGGCTTTCAGGGTGCACAGTACCTGCGCGGCGAAGGCTTCGTGAATTTCATAGAAATCGAAGTCCTGCAGCGCCAACCCCGCTTTTTCCAGCATTCGGGGCACAGCATAGGCCGGGGCCATCAGCAGCCCCTCTTTCTTGTCCACAAAATCCACAGCCGCGACTTCAGAGAACGTCAGCCAGGCCTTCACCTCATAGTTATTCTCTTTCGCCCACTCCTCACTGGCCAGAAGCACGCAGGAAGCGCCATCCGTCAATGCCGTACTGTTGGCCGCTGTCATGGTGCCGTGCTCCCGATCAAACACCGGCTTCAGTGTTGCCAACTTCTCCAGAGTCGTGTCCGGCCGCAGAATATTGTCCTTCTCCAACCCCGCCAACGGTGTCAGCAAATCCGTGAAGAAGCCCTCTTCATAGGCCTTGGCCAGCTTCTGGTGACTCTCCCAGGCCAGCTTGTCCTGCTCCTCCCGGGGAATGTCCCATTCCTTGGCCGTCACCTGGGCATGCTCACCCATGGACATCCCGGTGCGGGGCTCGCCGTTCTCCGGCACCTCTGGCTTCAAATGCCCCGGCCGGAACCGCCCCAGAATCTTCAACCGCTCACCGGTGGTCTTGGCCCGGTTCAGGTCCAACAGAATCTCCCGAAGCCCCTCACCCACACCAATCGGCGCATCAGACGTAGTATCCGCACCGCCGGCAATACCACACTCAATCTGCCCCAGGGCGATCTTGTTGGCCACCAGAATAGCCGCCTCCAACCCCGTGCCGCAGGCCTGCTGAATATCATAAGCCGGCGTCTCCAGCGCCAACCCACAACTCATCACCGACTCCCGAGTCAGATTAAAGTCCCTGGAATGCTTGATAACCGCCCCCGCGGCCACCTCGCCCAACTGCTTGCCCTGAAGACCATACCGATCCACCAGCCCCCGAAGCGCCGACGTCAGCAACTCCTGATTGCTGATCTTGCTGTAAGCGGTATTGGACTTGGCAAACGGAATCCGGTTTCCGCCGATCACCGCAACACGGCGGATACCCGCCGGAGCGCTTACGGGCTGTTTGGAAGTTGATGCGTTCTTTTGATGAGTTTTCGGTGCCTGTGCCATGATGAATACATTCCTTTTTTGAGAAAGTTACGATGTCCGAAGGAGCATTGGGGGCTGGCTTCCCAAAACCGTGCGGAGCCATGGGTGAAGCGCAAAGCGCTTCACGGGCAAGCCATGGACGGCTTGCCCAGGACCTTTAGCGCGACGCAGGAGCAATAAGCGCTAAAGGGCGGAGCCGAGCGTACAGGGACGTATTCACAGCGTGTTTTGGGAAGCCAGCCCCCAATGCTCCCTGCACCCAATCCAGCAATCCGTGAACGTAAGACAGTGTAGCTACACCTCGGTCCGCCTCATTGGCACCCCTGACAACACCCTACAGGCATTGAGTCAATCCAAAAACTGTCCGATTCTTTACCCTGTAGGACGATTCGCATCCAGAACACCGACTGCAACCACAAGGAAGCCCCCCATGTCTGACCTTTATTTTAGAATAGTAAACACCCCTGCAGGCAAAACCGCCGCACAAACCCTTGGTCTGCCAGCGCCAGTGCCCCTGAAACGCCTCAAGCGCACCGACCAGCCGTTTATCGAAGGCGACGTGCTCATCGGCGCCGCCAATGGAGGAAAGGCCATTGCCACCCTGGGCAGCATATTAAGCGCCAGCGCCGCTACTCTTCACCATGCCAGCAGCAACGACCGCCTGAAAGAATCGGCCAAGGCCGGCAACAAGGCCCAGCCGCTGGATCTGGGTTCCGAAATCAACCAGAAATTCTCGGCACTGGTCTTTGATGCCACCGGTCTCAAAAGCCCGGGCGACCTACGGGCACTGTACGACTTCTTCCATCCCACCATCAAAAAGCTGGGCAGCAACGCCTGCGTTCTGGTAATCGGCCAGAATCCGACCAGCTGCCGCAAGGCACCGCACGCCGCGGCACAACAGGCCCTTGAAGGCTTTGTCCGCAGTGTCGGCAAGGAAATCGGAAAGAAAGGTTCCACCGCCAACCTGCTCTGGATGGCGCCCGGGGCTGAGAAACAGCTGGAATCCAGTGTGCGCTTCTTCCTGTCGCCGCGCTCAGCTTATGTATCCGGGCAAGTAACTAAAATCGGCAAGAGCGAGGCCGCACCGGCAACCAACCCCGTTGCACCGCTGACCGGCAAAGTGGCACTGGTCACCGGTGCGTCCCGGGGCATCGGCGCCGCCATTGCTGAAACACTGGCCCGGGACGGCGCCACCGTGGTCGGGCTGGACATCCCCCCAGCCATGGAGGAACTGGAAAAGGTTACCGAAGCCATCAATGGCATGGCCCTCGCCTGCGACATCACCGATGACAAAGCCCCGAAGCTGATCGGCGATTTCCTGGAGGAACATTTTGGGGGCGTTGACCTGGTCATCCACAATGCAGGTATCACCCGCGACAAAACCCTGGGCAATATGCCCGAACACTTCTGGGACATGACCATCGCAGTGAACCTGACCGCGGAAGAACTGATTGACGAGGAGCTGATGCAGCGCGAGCTCCTTAAAGAGAACGGGCGGATTGTCTGCATCTCCTCCATCAGCGGCATTGCCGGCAATTTCGGGCAGACCAATTACTCCACCGCCAAGTGCGGAGTCATCGGTTACGTGGAAGCCATGGCCCGGCAGGTGAAAAACGGCATTACCATCAACGCCGTCGCTCCCGGGTTTATCGAAACCCAGATGACCGCCGCCATGCCCATCACCATCCGTGAGGCCGGCCGCCGAATGAACAGCCTGTCTCAGGGTGGACAACCGGTCGATGTTGCCGAAACCATCGCCTGGTACTGCAGCCCCGCGTCCAACGGTGTGAACGGCAATGTGGTCCGTGTTTGTGGGCAGTCGCTGATCGGCAAGTGAACATGGGGTCAGATGAACTTTTCATCTGACCCCGAATTCAGCACAAAAAAGGGCCGATCCTTGCGGATCGGCCCTTTTTAGAATTCTGGTGGGTGGTACTGGGATCGAACCAGTGACCCTCGCCTTGTAAGGGCGATGCTCTCCCAGCTGAGCTAACCACCCGGGAAAAATGGCGGAGCGGACGGGACTCGAACCCGCGACCCCCGGCGTGACAGGCCGGTATTCTAACCAACTGAACTACCGCTCCGCATCAATTCTGGCCCGTAGGCCTGAACCTGAAACCGGATGGGGTGATCCGGTGATGCTTTTGAAAGTGGTGGGTGGTACTGGGATCGAACCAGTGACCCTCGCCTTGTAAGGGCGATGCTCTCCCAGCTGAGCTAACCACCCACTTTCAAGTCTTTCTCTCGAGCCTTTCAAAGGCGCTCACCTGCTGGCCAGCAATGCTGTCTCAATCAAGTGAGAGGCGCATTTTAAGCATTTGGCTGGCGGTGTCAAATATTTTCCGGAAATTTTCCAGGAAAACCCGCAAGCCTCTAAAAAACGGACAGTTTCCAAGCAATCCTACTTTTTCCCTGAGCCCCTGCCAGCGGTCCGGACGCCCCTCATTTCCGGGCGATTCTGGCCTGCCTGCTGCGCTTTTTCCTGCAGAGACAGCTCACTCACACGGCTGCGCCTGTCTTTCGGAACCGCACGATTCGCCAGAGAGCAATTCAGATCGTCCAGACGTTTCTGCAGATCGCCCCAACTTTCAAGCAGCTGCGGAACAACCTCATCCGTCAGTTTTTCCAACCGGTTGCGTAGAGAATCCTTGAGCGCCATTGTTTTCACTTCCCGAGCATTTCAACTGCAGACAGTGTAGTCAGCCCTCAGAAAATCCACCAGCCGCCGCCTGATTCCGCTTCCTCACGGCGCTCGCGCTCCAGTTCCAGTTGCGCATACTCCTCTTCCAGCTTCTCGATCTTGCGATCAGCTTCCAAAGTAACCGTAGGGCCGCCGCCAAAGGGC
Source organism: Marinobacter guineae (assembly GCF_002744735.1). GTDB lineage: Bacteria > Pseudomonadota > Gammaproteobacteria > Pseudomonadales > Oleiphilaceae > Marinobacter > Marinobacter guineae. The sequence goes on from NZ_KZ319339.1 coordinate 840,642, forward strand.
CAGAACCATGAGGCAGATTCGTATTTGCCCTCTTCTTTCAGGCGCTCGATTTCAAGCTGACGCTCTTCCTCAAGCAGCACCAGCCGGCGCTCGTAATCCATATCCTCATTAACTTCGACAATAGACGTAGCTGCATGATTTGGTGCCAGCAGATCGCTGTTCAGAAAACGGGTTGAAACAATCTCCTCCGCCTGCATCGCGTATTCACGAGTCACCAGCTGAAGATCGCCCTGCGCCAGCGGGTGCTCGGGATCCAGATCCGGGTGCCGCCGCCCCGGCTCCGAGAGTTCGTTATACCGCAGATAATAGATCTGGCCCGGCTCAACCTGCAGCGTAGCGTCAGCAATCAGGCTCAAACTGAAGGAATTCATCCCCTCCAGCCCCAGTAGTGGCCGTCGCATGGCAATGTGACGCTCACCAGGGCTGACCTCCAGCCAGGTAAAACTGTCATTGCGGATATTAAAATAGTGCGTGTCATCAATGTAGACGCTGGGGGCCTCAATCTCATCAGCCGCCCACTGGGAATGAGTCCGGTAGAAATACAGCACCGCATTCCGGCGGTCCCAGCTGTCGTTGGCAATGTGTACAAAGTCGTGGCCGGACACCGGATGCAGGAACGAACCAACACTCTTGCCGATGGACTGGTAAACCGTACAACCCGACAGCGCCAGCAACAGAGACAACACAGCCAGCGGCCGGAGAACAGAGAGAACGGAAGGCACTCGGGTTTTCATTGTTGTTAACTCTTCATCCAGATTGCGAGTTGCCTGATCATAACAACTGCAAAACAGCAGAAATGAGAGCTACCGCAAGGGATGACTACAAACCGTTACAAAACCCGAAACGCCACCTTTTAATTACCCGAAAACTATTACTACTGCCGGCTCAGTTGAGTACGAAGCTGATTCACCTCTTCGGAAAGCCGGACCAGGCGGGAGGTCAGCTGCGAACGTGACGCATCAATGGATTCCACCGTCCGTTTCAGATTTGCGAGCTCATTCCGAAGCGCCTGAACCCGGCCGTCGTCGGAAATATCAGCCGTCTCCCGCTCCAGGGCCGCAATCCGCCCTTCCATACCGCTGATCCCCAGCTTCTGCTCCTGCTCAAACCGCCGGATACGGCTCTCGATCACCTGATCCACATCTGCAAGTTGCTGGCTGAGCTTCGTAAGCTGGGCCGTCGCCTGCCGGTTTGCATCCTGCAGGGCTGTTACTGACGTCTCCGTCTGTTGCTTCAGGGAAGCAACATCTGCCGAAAACGACGACCGGACCTTCTCAACTGAAGCCTCAAGCCCGCCAATCGCCTGTTTGCTCTCAGCCAGGCCAGACTCCACCGCTGCGATCCGCTCCTGATGCTCATCCAGGCGCTTCTTATTGCGCTCATTGGCAATGGCCCAGAGCTTCCGGATCTCACTATCCGCCGTATCCAGCTGCTTCTTCTGCGCAGCAATCTGATCCGCCAGCGACGCCCCACGCTCCTGAAGATTCTCCCCGGTCTCGGAAAGGTCCCCTTCAAAACGCGCCAACGCCAGCTTGCTCTGCCGAGCCCAGTAATCCGCCTCCTCCAGCTGGCTTTCCAGAACCTGAACCCGCTGATTCTGCGAATACCAGCCAGCACCGGCTGCCACGGCCACTGCAATCACCAGCAACCAGAGCATCGCCAGACTCCCACGGCCGCTGCCACCGTTACCACCCTTGCCGCCTGTACCCCCGTCAGCCGGCCTCTTACGCCGCGGCGGCTCCCCCTTTCCGGCGGAAGACGGCCTGGGTTTCCTCTCTGCCGCTGCCTTGGGCTCGGCACTACCAATCGGTCTTTGGGCTCTCAGCTCATCATCATCTGGACGGATCGGTTCCATTACAGCTCCTGAGTATGGACGGTATGAACAATAAGGATTGATAATACCTGTACTTATAAGCAGGGTGAAATAAAGGCGCATTAAAGGAACGCGGTACAGAAGCTCGAGGCGCGGTTGGGATTCCTTTTCCAGAAATGTCGGAGGCCATGGATGGCCGGAGTCAAGCGCACAGGGATGTGCTTGTAGCGGTTTCTGGAAAAGGAATCCCAACTGCGCCATACACTATGGCTTTGTTGCATGGTAGGTAGCCAAAACATACAATGGCCGGCTTTCCAATTATCACAGGACTGTTGCATATGCAGCCGCTTGTAGGACTCATCATGGGCTCCAAATCCGACTGGCCCACCATGGAACACGCCGCCACCATGCTCGACAAACTCGGTGTGCCCTATGAAACCAAAGTCGTCTCCGCCCATCGCACCCCGGATCTGCTGTTTGACTATGCCAAAACCGCCACAGAGCGCGGCCTGAAAGTCATCATCGCCGGTGCCGGCGGCGCAGCGCACCTGCCAGGCATGGTTGCTTCACAAACCGCCCTGCCAGTTCTGGGCGTGCCCGTACAGTCCAAAGCCCTGAATGGCCTGGATTCCCTGTTGTCCATCGTCCAGATGCCCGGCGGTATCGCCGTTGGCACCCTGGCCATCGGGAAAGCCGGGGCCACCAACGCTGGCCTGCTGGCAGCACAGATTATCGGCACTTCAGACGACAATGTCCGAAAAGCCGTGGAAGAATTTCGCTCTACTCAAACACAGACGATACTGGACAATCCTGACCCTCAGGATCAGTAATCAGAACTGGGTGCCAGGCCCCGGAGCCAAACTCCGGAGAAAGGAGCCTTCGGGAGATGCCCTTCCAAAACACGCTACAAGCACGTCCATGTGCGCTTGTTTCGGGCCATCCATGGCCCTCTACAGTTTTGGAAGGGCATCTCCCGAAGGCTCCCCCAGCTTTGGGTGGTTCATCATAAATGGCACCATGGTCAGACGAACGTAAGCCACGCGTTGACTCCCAAGCCTGCTGAGCGGGGTGGAAACCCTTTTCCAAAACTGTGCGGAGCCATGGATGGCGGAGCCCAAGCGTCACATGGGTGGGGCCGAGCGCTTATGAAGCGAAGCTTCATGCGACAGCCGCACGACTGCAATCTACGATTGCAGGCCGGACCCCGGAGGGGTGCCGCAAGGAGCGTGTTTTGGAAAGTCATTCCCAACCTGCTCATGCACCCAAAGTCAGAAGCCAGAAGATTAACCGCCAAAACAAGGCAGGAGAACACACATGAGAATTGGTGTACTGGGCGCCGGCCAACTGGGAAGAATGCTGGCACTGGCCGGATACCCCCTGGCCAAGACCTTTGTTTTCTATGACATGTCCGGCAGCCCCAGCGCCGGGCTTGGTGAAGTCATCATCGACCGTGACGGCGAATACCTCGATGACTTCCTCTCCCGCGTTGACCGGGTTACCTACGAATTTGAACACCTGCCGGTTGAAGTGGCCGAAAAAATTGCCGCCCACAAACCCGTGCACCCGTGCCCCCGGGCCCTGCAGGTGTGCCAGAACCGCGAAGCGGAGAAAACCCTGTTTGGCCAGCTGGGCATCCCGACGCCGAAGTGGAAAATTGCCGACAGCGCCGCCGCCCTGAAAGCGGCCGCGGAGGAACTTGGCTGCCCGGTGGTGGCAAAATCCAACACCGAAGGCTATGACGGCAAGGGTCAGGCTGTGCTGAAAAGCCCGGAAGATGCCGAGGCGGCATGGGATTCCATCGGCCATCCGCGCCTGATCGTGGAAAAGTTTGTCGATTTCCACCGGGAAGTATCGATTATCGCGGTCAGAGCAGAAGACGGTGACCTGGCGTTCTACCCCATGGCGGAGAATACCCATCATGAAGGAATCCTGCGCTACTCGATTGCTCCAGCACCCAAGCTAGAGAAACACGTCCAGGAAGACGCAGAGCGTTACATCAAGGCCCTACTGAACGAACTGGAATATGTCGGCGTATTAACCCTCGAGTTGTTCGAGACTGCCGAAGGCCTTGTTGCCAACGAGATGGCGCCGAGGGTACACAATTCCGGACACTGGACCATCGAAGGTGCCATGACCAGCCAGTTCGAAAACCATATCCGAGCGGTAAGCGGTCACCCGTTGGGCAACGTGGCGCCCCGGGGAGTAAGCTGCATGATCAACATCATCGGCGAGCATGGCGACATCGAACGCATCCTCGAACTGCCCTACGCGCATGTCCACCTCTATAATAAAGGTGAACGGCCGGGCCGGAAGCTGGGCCATGTAAACATCCTTGCGGACAGCTACGAAGAGCTGGTCTGGCGGGTAAAGAACTGTGCGCAGTTCCTGCCCGGTTGCCCGGAGTTTAATAGTTCTTTAACGACAAAGGGTTGATCTGACTCAAATCGACCTTATATTGGGATGACGTACATCCACATAAATAGAGAGACAGGGAGAACGACCTCATGGCATTTGAACTTCCCGCACTGCCTTATGAAAAAAACGCACTGGAACCGCACATCTCTCAGGAAACCCTTGAGTACCATTACGGCAAGCACCACAACACTTACGTAACCAAGCTGAATGGCCTGGTAGAAGGTACCGACAACGCCAACAAGTCTCTTGAAGACATCATCAAGAGCGCCAGCGGCCCACTGTTCAACAACGCCGCTCAGGTCTGGAACCACACTTTCTACTGGCACTGCCTCAGCCCGAACGGTGGCGGTGAGCCGACCGGCGCTGCCAAGGAAGCCATCGAGAAAGCCTTCGGCTCTTTCGAAGACTTCAAGAAAGAGTTTAACGACAAAGCAGCCAACAACTTCGGCTCCGGCTGGACCTGGCTGGTGAAGAAGGCCGACGGCAGTGTTGGCATTGTTAACACCAGCAACGCGGAAACGCCGCTGACCGGTGCCGACAAGCCGGTGCTGACTGTCGACGTGTGGGAGCACGCGTACTACATCGATTACCGCAACTCCCGCCCGAACTACCTGGAAGCTTTCTGGAACCTGGTCAACTGGGATTTCGTGAACGAAAACCTGGCCTGATCGGAGTCAGCTTCCGGGTGCAGCTGTAAAAAGCTGCCGCACAAAAACGCCCGCCCTGCGCGGGCGTTTTTGTATCTGTCGTATGAAAAGAATTACAAATTGAAACAACAGCACCCTGAAATCTTTGAAAAAATCGCCGATACTCAATGTACTTACTTTAACTCTGAAACATACTTACAAGTAACTCTCAGGGTACGACTCAAAGCGCATCGCCCCTTTTTGCGAAGCAATCGTCCTGAAGAAACGGATTAAAGACAGGCCTGAATGCAAAACTCCTTCGAGGTTGAACATCGCCTGGGCTATCGAATCTTACGGTGGATCCTTACCGTGGCCCTTGTCAGTGGTGTCATTGTCAGCACCATACAGGTGATTCTGGACGCCCAGCGCGTGTCCACGGGTCTGGACAATGACGCCAGGCAGACCATTGCCATGGTGAAAGACGCCGCTACCCAGGCCGTGTTCAGCATTGATGCCGAACTGGCCCAGCAGGTAGTCGACGGCCTGTTTGCCAAGGAAGCCATTCACATGGCCCGCATCGTTCATCCGGATGGCGAACCACTGGGCAATCGCAGTCGTCCCCTTCAGGAGACCGCCTTCAGACCCGTGACCGACCCGATTTTTGGCGCAGAGCGACTGTTCCGCGAGCCACTGACCCGGGAAGGAAACCCGGGGACGACCTACGGCTATCTTGATGTTCACTACGACACCGCACCGGCAGCCGGCACCTGGCTGGACCGGGCTGCAGTCACCTTTGCCTCAGGGATAGCCACCGCCCTAATTCTGGGCATGGTGCTGTTTTATGTTTTCCATCTGTTGCTGACCCGGCCACTGCTGAGAATTGTCAGCTCCGTCAAACAGGTTGATCCGGCCCACCCGGACGATCGTCTGGTAACCATTCCCTCCGGCCACCAGAGCGATGAGCTCGGTCTCTGGGTGAATGCGACCAACAATCTGCTGGTCGCCATTGGCGACAGCCAGACCCGCCATCGAGAGGCTGAAGACAGGGTCAGCCGACTGTCTCGCTACGACCAGCTAACCGGACTGCCCAGCCGCGATACCTTTATGGAATTGCTGGTTCGGGACATCGAAGAGGCCGACAAACGCAACACCTCACTGGCCCTGATTGTCTGTGGCATTGACGATTTCAAATCCGTGAACGAGCAGTGCGGTTTCCGCACCGGTGATCTCATTCTGCAAACGGTGGCAGACCGGCTTACCAGCAAACTGAATAACGCCCGCTTTACCATTGCCCGCCTGGGCAGTGACCAGTTCGTGGTTGTTGAAAAAGGCCTCAGGGACGGATTCCAGGCCGCCGACACCGCCGAAAGCATTCTTTCCTGCATCAGCAGTCCGATGCTGGTTGAGGATCAGAATATCGCCATGACAGCAACCATGGGCGTCGCGCTGTTCCCCTCGGATACCGATCAGGCCGACCGGCTCCTTCAGAGCGCCGAACAGACAATGACCCTGGCCAAGCAAAATGGGCACAATCACTTCCAGTTCTATGTAGCCAGTATTGACCAGGAAATCCGGAACAGGAAACAGCTGGAAAAAGATCTTTCCCAGGCGCTGTCCAGTCATCAGTTCCACCTGGTCTACCAGCCTCAGATCAACCTCGAGAGCAAACGGGTGATCGGTGCCGAGGCACTGCTAAGATGGGAGCACCCGGTTCGTGGCCTGGTACCACCCGACTTTTTCATACCCGTGGCCGAATCCAACGGCTCCATCGTCGAGATCGGCCAATGGGTACTGGACCAGGCCTGCTGGCAGGCAGCCCGATGGGCGTCCGATGGCTCCCCACTGCGCATTGCCGTTAATCTCTCCGCGGTTCAGTTACGCCAGGAGACCATAGTAGACGACATCCTTGATACCCTGAAGCGACACAAGATCCCCGCAGGCCGACTGGAGCTGGAAGTGACCGAAACCAGCTTCATGACCAACCTTGCAGATGCCGTGGCCAAACTTCACCGCTTGCACAAGGCGGGCATCAGCATTGCGGTGGACGACTTCGGCACCGGTTATTCTTCCCTCACCTACCTCAAGCAGATGCCGGTTCAGCACCTGAAAATTGACAAGCAGTTCATTCGCGACCTGCTGGTGAACGAGGAAGATACCCGAATAGCCAATACCATCATCGATCTGGGCAGGAGCCTGAACCTGTCCGTGGTTGCAGAGGGCGTGGAAACGGCAGAGCAGGAGTACTATCTCACCCAGCGCGGATGCCAACTGGCGCAGGGTTACTACTTCAGCAAACCGCTACTACCGAAAGATTTTGAGACTTTTGTAAAAGGTTTTCACGAGCAAATCGTGGAAAATAACGCCTGATTCATCACCCCGAGGAGTTGCCATGGGCACTACCGTCATTGGCCTGATTGTTATTACTGTCGTCGTAATCTTTCTGGTCTTTATCTACAACCGTCTGGTTTCCCTGCGTAATCAGTTCAAAAACGGCTTTGCCCAGATTGATGTGCAGCTGCAGCGGCGCCACGACCTGATTCCAAACCTGGTTGAGGCTGCCAAGGCCTACCTTACCCACGAAAAGAGCACCCTCACCCAGGTCATGGAAGCCCGTAACAATGCGGTCAGTGCCCAGAAAGACGCGGCCAGGGACCCCGGTGACGGCACCAAGATCCAACGCCTCGGAAGTGCGGAAAATCTCCTGACCAAGGCCCTCGCCAACTTCTATGCCGTTGCAGAGAACTATCCGGAGCTGAAAGCCAACGAGACCATCCAGCAACTTATGGAAGAGCTGTCCAGCACCGAGAACCGGGTCGCCTTCGCCCGCCAGGCCTATAACGATGGCGTCATGAGCTACAACATTTTCCGGGAGCAGTTCCCCAACAACATCATTGCCGGCATGTTTGCCTTCAAGGAAACGGCACAGCTGGAACTGGATTCCCCGGAAGCCCGCCAGGCCCCGAAAGTGGCCTTCTGAGGCCCTGAGGCATGGCTCATCCGGGATTCTTTCAGCGCCAGGCCCATGCCCGGCGCAATACCAGCCTACTGGTATTCCTGTTCCTGACAGCGGTCGCATTTATCACCCTGGCGGTTTGTCTGGTGGGTTACTTGGTGACCCGCAGCGAATCGTCCGGCCTTGCCTTTCACCACTGGCTGCTTTCCAACCACGGACTGTTAACTGGCGCAACCGTCGTGGTATTGATTGGTCTCGGATCCCTGCTCCGCTGGATCGATCTCGCCGGCGGCGGCAGCCGGGTTGCGAAAATGGTGGGCGCGCGGCCAATTGACCCGGACACCCGGGACAGCGATGAGCGCAAACTGCGCAATATTGTTGAGGAAATGGCCATCGCCAGCGGTGTTCCAGTGCCGGAACTCTACGTGATGGAGCAGGAAACCGGCATTAACGCCTTTGTGGCCGGCTATACAGCCAACGAAGCAGTGATGGTGGTCACCCACGGTGCGATTACCCAGCTGTCACGGGACGAACTCCAGGGCGTCGTAGCCCACGAGTTCAGCCACATCTTTAACGGCGACATGCGCCTGAACGTGCGCCTGATTGCCCTGCTTGCCGGCATTCTGATGATTGGTCAGATTGGCGGTTTCCTGCTTCGGGCATCGTTTTACCGGGGCCACCGGGTCGGACGGTCCCGGGATGGGCGGGCACAGGCGGCCATGGGCATTATCGGCCTGGCACTGTTTGTGATTGGCTACGTCGGTGTTTTCTTCGGCCGGCTTATTCAGGCGGCAGTCTCGCGGCAACGGGAAATGCTGGCAGATGCCTCATCGGTTCAGTTCACCCGCAACCCCGAAGGGATTGCCGGCGCTTTGTTCAAGATCGGCCTGAAGGGCGGCTATCTGGACACCACCAGCCACGCCAGCGACATGAACCACATGTGTTTTGGCGAAAGCGCCCGGATGAAATTCACCTCCCTGTTGGCGTCCCACCCTCCCATTGATGAGCGTATTAACGCAATTCAGCCGGGCATGCTGGCCAGGCTGCGCAGTCGGCTCCGGGATACCGAGCCGGGGGCTGATCTTTACCGGGGTTCAGGCCCGGCACCTGTGGCCGGAGCATCAAGGTTCACCGGGGCAGCGTCGGAAATTCTCCGCCCAGTCACTGGAAAGGGCGCGCGAACATCGCCACTGGCCTCGCGTGCAGATCAGACGGACAAACCGGCCCGCAAGTTCTCAGACCAGGTCGGCACCATCAATCGGCAGAGCGAGGATTTCGCCCTCCGCTTCCTGAGCCGGCTCCCGGCCACCTTCCGGAATCTCCTGTACACCCGGGCCGGTGCTGTGCAACTTTGCTATGCCATGCTGATCAGCGAACTCTCCCGGGAACAGCAGGTGCAGAGGCTCACCCTGCTGCCCTCGCACCCGGTACTGGGCAGCCAGCCGGACCTGCTCGAAAAACTGCTGCCAGCCCTGAAGACCATTGGCGAGGGTGTTCGGTTCCCGGCCCTTGAACTGGCCATGCCCGCCCTTCGCAAGCTGGACCCGGAGGAACGGGAAACGCTCATTACCAACGTTCAGAAACTGGTGGCGGCGGATAACCGGGTCAGTCTGTTCGAGCTGGCGCTGACCAGCTTCCTGTCCCGGCACCTCGGCGCCGAGGCAGACAGAGTGGTTCCGGTTCGCTATAAGAGCTTCAGACCTGTACTGCCGGCCCTGCAAAGGCTCCTGAGCCTGCTGGCTCGCGCAGGCGCCACCTCCCAGCCCGACGCAGAAGCGCTGTACCGGGAAGCCATGGCGGGCTTTATGGATGCCCGGAACGGAACCCAGCCGGTCCTGGAGAAGGTCACCATGCGCCAGCTACGGGAAGCCCTGACTGCCCTGAACGGCCTGTCCCCCTTGCTGAAGCCTGCGGTGATTGATGCCTGCGGGCACTGCATAACCCACGATGGCAAGGTCGAGACACGGGAATACGAGCTGATGCGGCTTGTGGCGGACCAGATGGATTGTCCTATGCCGCCACTGATGGTGTGAGCGGCCTACTGAACCCGCTGGCTGCTGCCCGCATCGAATAGCGCGTCGATGGGTGGCTGAGAGCCATCCTCGGGCAGCCCGAGCTTTTTGCGCACATCAAGGTCGACCTCCCACAGGGCCCGGTATTTGATCTCCGTGGCGGCCACCGCGTCCGCCTTGCCCAGCATAATCGTAGGCTTCAGGAATACCAGTAGGTTACGCTTGATGCGGCTGGTGTTTTCCGATGAAAACAGACGCCCCAGAAACGGAATATCCCCGAGTAACGGCACCTTACTCCTGGTCACCTGGGTATCTTCACGAATCAACCCGCCAAGCACGATGGTTTCGCCGTCATCAGCCAGAACAGTGGTCTTGATTTCACGTTTGTTGGTCACGATGTCGGAGGCATTCTCAATGCTGTCTGCGACGCTCTCGGTGGTCTGCTCCACCACCAGCCGCACCAGACCATCGGCACTGATGGTCGGCGTGACCTTCAGAGTGAGGCCCACATCCCGGCGTTCGATGGTAGTAAATGGATTGGTGGCGCTATTGCCGGTAGAGGTGTATTGCCCTGTCCGGAAGGGCACGTTCTGGCCCACGGTGATCTCCGACTCCTGATTATCAAGGGTGATGATACTTGGCGTGGACAACAGATTCGCCGCCGTGGAAGTCGACAGTGCCTGCAACAGCACCCCCCAGCTCACGCCATTTTCGTTGCGTTCACCGGCGCCGATGGTGATCCCGCCTACGGCCGGGGCAATTGGGGTATCAGACAGGATGGCCGTCAACACATCCCCCAGGCTTCGCCCGACATTGCCGAAACTGGTACCAAGCACTGGCGTGGAACCGCCCGACTCGTCGCCGGCGGCCAGCTGAACCCCCAGATCCTGACCCATTTCATCACTGATCTCGACAATGGCCGCCTCAATCATGACCTGAGCCCGGCGCACATCCAGGGCTTCCACAATCTGCTCCGCTTCCTGCATCAACGAAGGCTCACCGCGAACCACCAGAGCGTTCAGGCCCTCATCGGCAAATACAGTGAAGGAATTACCGGGAGTGCCGCCCCCGGATGCGGAACCTGCCGCACCGGCACTTTCTTTCGCCACCTCACCCATCACACCCTTGAGAATCTCGGTCAGATTCTTGGCATCCGCATGCTTCAGGCGGAGAACCTTGGTGGTGCCGCCGGTCGCGGATGGCTGGTCCAGTTGCCGGATCAGCCCCCGCATCTTGTCGCGGAACGTTTCATCACCACGAAGAATCAGCCGGTTAGAGCGCTCATCCGCGGTAACACTGTACTTGCGCGCAGCATTGTCACCGCCGGCCCGGCCAAGTTCGTCCGGCGCCAGCTCCTGAAGCAGTGTAACCATGTCCCCCACCCAGGCTTCCTCGAGCTGGATGACTTCAACCTCATATTTCGATGGGCTGTCGAGTTCCCGGACAATCTGTTCGATACGCGCGATGTTCGAGGAATGATCGCTGATGATCAGCGCGTTGGCGGCAGCGACACCGGCCAGATGCCCATACTTCGCGACCAGCGGCCGAAGAATCGGCACCAGCTCGAGGGCGTTGGCGTTATCAATCTGAATGACCCGGGTAATAAGCTGTTCTGAGGGCGTTTCTTCAAAGCGGGTCAGGATTTCGGCGGACTGCTTGGCATCCACCTGCTGCACCACCTTGATAACCTCCTCGCCGGGAATGGCGGTGAAGCCATGCACGTTCAATACGGCCAGGAACAGGTCGTAAATCTCATCCTTGTTCATGGGGGCGCTGGAGAGCACCGTGACCTTGCCTTTAACCCTCGGGTCCACCACAAAGCTGTATCCGGTAATGTCCGCCACCTGGGTGACAAAGGCACGGATATCCGCATCCTTCAGGTTCAGCCGCCAGGTTTCTTCCTGCCCGTACGCCAATGACATCATTGGCAGCAGAATAAGCAGAGCAATGGCCCGTAACAGATTGGTCTTGTGGTTATACATCTGGCGATTTCTTCCTGTTTCGATGAACCCGGTCAGCGCCACTGCTCGGGTATGGCATAACTGATGGTGAGGATGGAGCCGTCACGCTCGATTTCTATCTCCAACTGAGACTGGTCACGCCAGTTCTCAAGCAGGGCCTTGTCCTGATCAATATTGCCCAACCGCTGGCCATTGATGGCTGTAACCACATCACCGGCCTGCAGGTTGACGGCGTTCAGCATGGCGTTGGAGCCATCATACACATATCCGGACATGCCGCTGTTATCCACCGGGCTGAGTCCAAAGGGTGCAAGTGCCGCAATGCCCTGGCTATCAATCTGTTCACGGGCGTTGGCCAGAAACGCATCGGGAGAGGATTCTGCCGGCTCCGCCGCTACCTCTGCAACCAGGTCCGAAGACACCGATTCTTCAAAGGCCAGCGATTCATAACGCCCGCCCCTGCGTATCAGTACACGCCCCGGTTCAACCTCAGCGAGTTCTGCATTACCGGGCAACACCTCTCCCACCCGGTAATACGCTGTTTCACCATTGCTTCCAGCAACTATAGCACCGGAGTCCTCCGGACGCTGCGCAACCAGCACGCCTTCGAGCCTAAGTCTCAGGCGGGTTTCCGGTGCCGAACGGCGATCGGCCTCAGCGACCTCAATCGCCCGCTCTGAACGACCGAAAAAATCGTAGATGGCCATGGAGTCCGTCGCGCGGTTACCCATGGCCAGACTGCCTGAGCCCTCCGATACCGGTGCCCGGGGAACTGGCTTGTCGTCCCAGGCAATCAGCCAGGTAATCCGGGCCAAGACTACACCCAGGTAGAGCACCAACGCCACCAGCAGTAGATTCGCAATACTCCTGGAAATCCGGCTCTGGGCCTGGCCACTGAGCAGGGCCATACTATCGTGCCCCCGGAACAAGCGGCTGCCGTACCCGGAACACAACGTCGCCCGGGCTTGCGGAGTCCGGCCAGGGCTGGCCAGCCAGATCCACCATGCGTTTGTAAACACGCAACTCCATCATCCCGTTCCAGGATATCGTCGCGTCCGCCGCCGGGCCTTCTCCACCCTGCTCTGCGACGGCCAGGGCAACACCACCCTGGCTGGTATCGACGGTATCCAGCGTCGCCTGCATCGGCGGGAATTCAGCCTGGCCCCGCTGATCGCCCATGGGCCAGGTAACCAGCCCACCACCCCAGCGCCCGAGGCCTTCAGCCCGGGTGATCCGGTTGTCGGCCCAGGCCATCTCCAGCCGGTCGATAATCACCTCACCCTCAATTATCGCGCCGCCACTCTGGCGGATAAGCTCCTCAAATTCAGCAACCGCCACTTGCCCGCGCGCATTCAGTCGGGCGCTGGCTGGCCACCCGATCGTAACATCACCATTCAGCGAAGATTGTGACGATTCCACGGAAATCCGAAGCGGCAGCTCCAGGCTGGTAACTGAGGGCAGGTGCAGGCGCCAGTCCACACGCAGTGGAAAACCCGCAACGATCATTCCAGCCTCACCATCCCAAAGCCGTCCGGCCACCTGCCGGACCTGGATCTGGGCCGGCAACGGCACATGGGCAGACGCCTGCTGCCAGACCCAGCCGGCAGGTACCAGAAACACCAATGACAACAGATAAACCAGAGCGCCCAACAACAGCAGCAAAAACACCTTGCCTGGGCGGAGAAAAGACTTTGGTTCAGCGTCACTCATTCAGCTACACACAGAAAATGGACCGGAAGCCGAGTCTAGCAAAGGCATGGCGCAAGTTCATGACAAAAAAACAAAAAACCCCGCGCCAGTGTGAACCAGCGCGGGGTTTTTAAAGGGCCAGGATCAGGCCGGCATTACATCATGCCGCCCATGCCTCCCATTCCGCCCATACCACCCATGTCCGGCATACCGCCGCCGGCTTTCTCGTCTTCCGGCTCGTCTGCAATCATCGCCTCGGTGGTGATGATCAGGGACGCAACGGAAGCGGCAGCCTGCAGCGCGGAACGGGTAACTTTGGCCGGGTCGAGAATACCCATTTCCAGCATGTCACCGAACTCTTCGGTAGAGGCGTTGTAGCCATAGGCACCTTCGCCCTCCAGGATCTTGTTCACCACAACGGAGGCTTCACCACCGGCATTGGTTACGATCTGGCGCAGCGGAGCTTCCATGGCGCGGCGCAGGATGTTCACGCCAGCCTTCTGCTCTTCGTTGATGGTTTCTACCTTCTCCAGGGCCGCAATTGCGCGGATCAGGGTAACACCGCCGCCCGGCACAACGCCCTCTTCAACCGCGGCGCGGGTGGAGTGCAGAGCGTCTTCAACGCGGGCTTTCTTCTCTTTCATCTCAACTTCGGAACCGGCACCAACCTTGATGACGGCAACACCGCCAGCCAGCTTGGCCACACGCTCCTGCAGCTTTTCCTTATCGTAATCGGAAGAGCTGTCTTCGATCTGCTTGCGGATCTGCTCAACGCGGGCCTCGATATCACCCTGGGCACCAGCGCCATCAATGATGGTGGTGTTTTCCTTGGTAATGTTGATCCGCTTGGCAGTACCCAGATCGTCCAGAGTGGTGTTCTCCAGAGTCAGGCCAACCTCTTCAGAAATCACGGTACCACCGCTCAAGATGGCGATGTCCTGCAGCATTTCCTTACGACGGTCACCGAAACCAGGCGCCTTGACGGCAGCCACTTTCACAATGCCGCGCATGTTGTTGACAACCAGAGTCGCCAGCGCTTCGCCTTCAATATCTTCGGCGATGATCATCAGCGGCTTGCCAGCCTTGGCGACAGATTCCAGCACCGGTAGCAGTTCGCGGATGTTGGAGATCTTTTTGTCGACCAGCAGGATGTACGGGTCATCCAGTTCGGCAGACATGTTGTCCTGGTTGTTGATGAAGTACGGGGACAGGAAGCCACGGTCGAACTGCATACCTTCAACCACGTCCAGCTCGTCTTCCAGGCCACGGCCTTCCTCAACGGTAATGACACCTTCCTTGCCGACTTTTTCCATCGCATCTGCGATAAGCTGACCAATGGTCTCGTCGCCGTTGGCGGAAATGGTGCCTACCTGGGCGATGTTGCGGTTGTCGTCACAGGGCTTGGACAGGTCACGGATGGCCTGCACTGCGGCGATAGTAGCCTTGTCGATACCCCGCTTGAGGTCCATCGGATTCATGCCGGCAGTAACGGCCTTGATGCCTTCCCGAACGATAGCCTGCGCCAGAACGGTCGCAGTGGTAGTGCCATCACCCGCGGTGTCGTTGGTCTGGGAAGCAACTTCCTTGACCATCTGGGCACCCATGTTTTCGAACTTGTCTTTCAGCTCGATTTCCTTGGCGACGGATACGCCGTCCTTGGTGACGGTCGGTGCGCCAAAGGACTTGTCGAGAACCACGTTGCGGCCTTTCGGGCCCAGGGTTACCTTTACTGCGTCTGCCAGAACGTTAACGCCCTGAACCATACGTTTACGGGCGCTGTCACCGAATCTAACGTCTTTTGCTGCCATGTCTTCAATTCCTGTTCGTTAAACCGAATTCGTTGAATCAATCGGAATAATAAGAGTTCGTGCCGGTCGCTTCCGCGATCACTCAAGCACGCCGTAGATGTCGTTCTCGCTCATAATCAGGAGCTCTTCACCGTCAACCTTTACGGTATTACCGGCGTACTGACCGAAAACCACGGTGTCACCAACCTTGACCGCCAGTGCACGGGTTTCGCCGTTATCGAGGATACGGCCATTGCCCACGGCAATTACCTCACCCTGGGACGGCTTTTCCTTGGCGTTGCCCGGCAGCACGATGCCACCTGCAGTTTTCTCTTCTTCTTCCTTACGGCGCACGACAACACGATCGTGTAACGGACGAATTTTCATCGCTCGATTTCTCCAATAGCCAGATTGATGTGGCAATGACATTGTTGATGTAGGTCGGATTAGCGAAGCGTAACCCGACAAATTGCCCGGCTTGATAACCAACTGTTTTCAGTGGAAATCAGCCCGCAGCGAACTTGTGATACCTATTTGGGGTAGCAGGTAGGGGTTTTCAACACCCCAAGACAAAAATTTTTCACTTTTTTTCGATGCGATCACGATCGGATTCCGTTTCGTCCCGGAATTCACCTTCGATAATGTCGCCATTGCTATCCCGGTCAAACGGCCGCTGGCTGCCAAAGGGATTCTCCCGACCACCAAACGGATCCTGACCGAACGGATTCGAGCCCCCGCCAGCGCGGAAAAAGAAGCTCTGGCTCCGGCTCTGACCAGCCACGACCATGCGCTTGAGAGCCTGGGCAGCAAGCCAGTGACGGGTTCCCGGAATCAGGCATAAGAAACCAACGGTATCGGTAATAAAGCCCGGAGTCAGCAACAAGGCACCACCAACGGCGAGGATCAGCCCCTCGGCAACCTCTTTGGCGGGCAGTTCACCACTGTTCAGCCGCTGATTGGCCCTCAGCAATGTTGCCAGACCCTGCTGGCGCAAAAGCCAGGCACCGATAACAGCGGTCAGTAACACCAGCCCGACGGTGTTTAAAACACCAATCATGCCGCCAACCTTGATCAACACCGCCATCTCGGCGATCGGCATGATAATAAATAGAAACAGGAACACAGACATCAGGCCCTCGCGGTCTGAATAGGAATTTCAGAAGGTCTGGTATACTCGCAGCCCTTCAGTTTTTAACAAGAAGCCACTCACATGGCTCGTCGCACCAGTGGCACCGGGCCTCCGTGGAATGTTGGAGGCCAGGGATGGCCGGAAACAAGCGTACATGGACGTACTCGCAGCGGTTCCACGGAGGCCCGGTGTCACTGGTGCCTGCACCCAAGCCTGGAAGGCAGAGGTCAGTCAGACGCATAGCAACCATCAACCACCTGATTACAGTAGTTAGGGCAAAACATGAAACTTCAAGATTCCGTGATTGCAATTACCGGCGGCGGCCAGGGTCTGGGCCGTGCCATGGCCGAATATCTTGCCGCCAAAGGCGCAAAAATAGCGCTCATTGACCTGATGCCGGACAAACTGGACGAAGCCGTCGCCGCCTGCAAAGCCGCCGGTTCAGACGCCAGACGCTACGTCTGCAACGTCGCCAAGGAAGAAGACGTTGAAAAAACCTTTGACGCCATCGTCAAAGATTTTGGCCATCTCAATGGCCTGGTGAACAATGCCGGCATCCTCCGGGACGGCCTGCTGGTCAAAGTGAAAGACGGCAAAGTCGAGCGCCGCATGGAACTGTCCCAGTGGCAGGCCGTTATTGACGTCAACCTCACCGGCGTATTCCTCTGCGGCCGCGAAGCCGCCACCCAGATGATCAGGAACGACGACCGGGGAGTAATCATCAACATCGCCTCCATCTCCCGCGCCGGCAACATGGGGCAGAGCAATTATTCCGCCGCCAAGGCCGGCGTCTCCGCCCTGGTTCCGGTCTGGGCCAAGGAACTGGCCCGCTACGGCATTCGCTGCGCCGGCATCGCTCCGGGTTTCATCGAAACCGAAATGACCGCCTCCATGAAACCGGAAGCCCTGGAAAAAATGACCGCCAGCATCCCCCTCAAACGCATGGGCAAGCCAGAAGAAATCGCCTCAGCGGCGGCGTTTATCTTTGAGAACGACTATGTGTCCGGGCGGGTGATTGAGGTGGATGGGGCTCTCAGGCTCTGACAATGCACTCGGGGTCTCAGCCTCGTGCTGAAGATCTCCTTGTCGGATTACGACTCTTTGAGCCTGATCCGACCTACGGTTGCCATTGGAATCGACGCATTGGGACGCGACCGTTGGTGACCTCTACGCCCTCACGCTTCAGTCTGCCAACCTGAGTTTCGTAGGCATGGGAGCCTTCGGGGAAGGCGATCTGGCCGTTGCTGCGGATAACCCGGAACCAAGGCACCGAATGGCCGGCAGGCAACTTGCCCAAAGCCCGGCCTATGTAACGAGCCTGTCGGCCAAGGCCGGCCATTTCTGCAACCTGACCGTAACTGACCACCCTGCCCTCAGGAACCGCCAGAACGACTTGCCAGATTTTCTGGTCTTTGGTGGGTTCGGACATCTCGCCTCCTGAAATCGGGGTCGGATGAACTTTTCATCTGACCCCATCTTCATCTGACCCCTGCTCATGCTGCGGCGCCAAAGCATCCAGGCGCTTGCCCTGGCGGATCATGAACATGGCCAACAGAACCGCCGGCACGCCCATAATCGCAGAGACCAGGAAGAACTCCGCATAACCGAACCCGGCTACCACAATGCCGGAGAACCCACCGAGAAACTTACCCGGCAAGGTCATCAGGGAGCTGAACAGCGCGTACTGAGTCGCCGTAAACGAGGCACTGGTCATGCTCGATAGCCAGGCAATCAACGCCACATTGGCAATACCGCCACTCAGGTTATCGGCACTGACCACCGCCGCCAGCGTAACCAGATTGGGCGGATACTGAGCCAGCAGAACGAACAAAAGGTTGGTGGCCGCTGTCATGATGGCGCCCAGCAACAGAATGCGCCGCACGCCATAGCGAACCACCATCACGCCCCCCATCAGTGAACCCGCGATGGTCATGAAGAAACCGAAAATCTTGGTAACGTCCGCGACCTCGGTTTTGCTGAAACCCATGAAATCCAGATAGAACGGATTGGCCATCACCCCCATGGCAATGTCCGCAATCCGGTACACCGCCACCATCAAAAGGATGGCGATGGACAGTTCCTTGTAGCGGCGGAAGAAATCCAGAAACGGACCGGCAACGGCAGCATAGAACCAGCCAATCAGCCGCGCCAGCCGTGGATTGAGATGGGTTCGCTTGCTGGCTTCCTGCTCAATCTTGTGGGCAATGTCCTGAGCCGCGACAAAGTGGTTCACCCGGGGCTCACGCACAATCAGAACTGTCAGCGCGCCAACGCCCACCAGAGCCGCCATCACCTCATAGGACACCCGCCAGGACCAGAACTCGGCCAGGTAAAGAGCGCCGGCACCGGCCACCAGCAGGGCCAACCGATAGCCAAAGATATAGGTAGCCGCCAGGGCCGCCTGGAGACGCTCCTCGGCAATCTCAATGCGGTAGGCATCAATGGCCACATCCTGGGTGGCGGAGGAGAATGCCACCAGCAATCCACAAAGGGCCATCATTTCCGGCGCAGCGATGGCGTCCACATGGGCCATCAGGTATAGGCCCGTAGCGATGCCAACCTGCGCGAAAATAATCCAGCTCCGGCGTTTGCCTAACAGCCGGTCCAGCAATGGCAGTTTCAGGCGATCCACCACCGGGGCCCAGAACACCTTGATGGAATAAGTAATTCCGAGCCAACTGAAGAACCCAATGGTGGCCGTTTCCACCCCCACATCCGCCAACCGGGCGTTCAGGGTGGAAAACACCAGCAAAAACGGCAAACCGGCGGAAAAGCCCAGGAACAGCAGGGCAATCACCTGCCAGCGGGTGTAGGTGTAGAGCGTGTCCCGGATCAGGGTCAGGCGGGTGCCGTTTACGATGGTGAAGCCTCCGGGTCAGTCGCGAAAATTGTTGAACTGCAGCGGGATATCCAGCTCGGTTTCGCGGAGCATGGCAATGGCGGTTTGCAGATCATCCCGCTTCTTGCCGGTTACCCGAACCTTGTCACCCTGGATGCTGGCCTGCACTTTCAGTTTGGCGTCCTTGATCATCTTCACGATCTTCTTCGCCATATCGGTTTCAATACCCTGCTTCAGCAGCAGATGCTGTTTTACCAGCTTGCCGGATTTGCTTTCACCGTCTTCAGACAAGGCCCGGGCGTCGATTTTGCGCTTGGCGAAGGCCATTCGCAGCATGTCCATCAGCTGTTCCAGCTGAAACTCCTGCTCCGCACTGATGGTAATGCCCTTGTCATCGTGCTCGATATTCGCTTCCACGTTCTTGAAATCCCAGCGGGTGGCCAGGTCTTTCCTGGCCTGATCCACCGCATTGGTGACTTCGTGCATATCAATTTCTGAAACAATGTCAAAAGACGGCATGGTCGTTATTCTCCAACAGGGTAAGCAGGTATACTTCTTCAATTTGCAGGGGATGATACCAACCCCCGGCAACTCCCGCATCTGACAATGGACTGGTAAAAAGAAGATAACAATGCCGAATCTGGACCTTCCCATACTCGTAGTAGACGACGCGAAATTCAGCAGTATGGTTGTTGGACGCACCCTGCGAAAGGCCGGGTATCGCGACGTACGCATCGTCAACAATGCACCGGAAGCCCTTGAGCTGATTGAACAGCGACCGGTGAGCGTACTGATCGCCGACTGGCTGATGCCGGAAATGGATGGGCTGGAACTGACCGACCAGGTTCGCCAGCAGGACGAGCAGAACAACCACTATACCTATGTAATCCTGCTCACCGCCCGGGAAAGCGTAGAAGCACTCTCAGAAGCCTTCGACCGCGGCGTGGATGACTTCATCTACAAGTCCGACATGACCAAACAGCTGATCCCCCGCATTTTTGCGGCAGATCGAATGGCAGACCGGCAGAACACCCTGCTGCGGGCCAACTCCCTGCTTATCGAGAACAACCGGGAGCTGGAATCCACCAACATCATCGATCTGGAAACCGGCCTCTGCAACAGCAAATACGGTCGGGAGCGGCTGACCAAAATGCTGCGCCACGCCGAATCCCGTGGCGGCTGTTCCGCATACGTGTTGTGCGGCATCCGGAACTGGCAGGAGCTGAAACGCAAATACCCGCCCACGGTAATGAGTGAACTCGCCATCGGCATCGCCCGCCGGCTGAGCACCCTGATCCGCCCGATCGACGCCCTGTGCCGAGTGGGCGACAACCAGTACGCCCTCATCGCGTATTTTCCGAACAGTGACCATTGCACCACCACCGCGTTCCGGCGCGTGTTCGACGGCATCAACCACAAAGCCCTGAAAACCACCGCCGGTTATATTTCCGTCGAGGCAGGCATGGTGCTGTGCAAGGCGGACGCCCAAAACGGCACACCCTCAATACAGGATATGGAGCGGGCCGCGGTTCAGGGGTTGGTGGATGCCTATGATACCCGCCGGTTTACCGAAACCGCGCCGGATGTCAGTGCAACGGCCTGACGATTTTGTCGGATTACGCTGCGCTAATTCGACACTCGCACCCAGCACCGCCCCATCACATTCGGTAACACTGATACACACTTCACAAACAGACAGCCAGAGGCGAAAGCCCTATTCTGCAATTGTGGATTCAAGCAGTATCCACCCATGGCGGGGGAGCCGTGCAGTACCTCCGCCGCACTATGGGAAGGTTGATCCACAGAATTAACGAATTTTTCAGGCAATTTCGTTCTTTCCTTGTTTTTCAGGCCAGCTTTCTAGCTGGCCTTTTTATTTTTACCACTTATTTTTCCAACCCGCCGCTCAGACTCTTCTGCACAAGTTCCGTTATACTCCGCCTATAACGACTCCAAAAACAGTGCTGTAACCATGAAAACCCTTGGAACCGCCTCAGTAGCCGCTCTGCGCCAATACGTTCGCGCTGCCGAATCCGCCGGAGTGGACATCAATCTGCTTTTCCACAAAGCCGAACTGAATCCGACTATCCTCGATACCGACGACGGCCGCATCAACGGCGAGCAGTTCCAGCATTTTATCCGTTTATTGTGCGAGCAAACCGCAAACCCAATTCTGGGCCTGGAAACCGGCGACTTTGTTCAGCCAGGCTCTTACAGTGTACTTGGCTACATCACCATGAGCTGCGCCACCCTGGGCGAGGCGGTAGCACGCATTGCGCCGTTCGAAAAACTCGTCGGAGATATGGGCACCACCAGCCTCGCCATGAAAGGTGACGACATCAAACTGAGCTGGAACTGCAATTACACCGATCCCGTCGTCCGGCCACAGCTGGTGGATAACGTCTTTGCCTCCTGGGTGAACTATGCGCGCTGGTTGGCGGATGATCAGAAGGCGTCACCCAGCTCAGCAAAACTACGCCGCACCTCGCCCGGCCCGGCGTTTGAGCGGGCCTATCAACAACGATGGCAGTGCCCGGTCACCTTTTCTGCCGACGAAGACAGCATTACCCTAAAAAAGACCCTCCTGGAAACCCGCCTGAGGCAACCAGACCCCCTACTCCGCAAAACCCTCGAAGCCCATGCCCTGAGCCAGCTGGCGTCTCTGGATACCGACAGTGACCTGACCTCACGGGTGCGGCATAGCATCCAGCAGCAACTGATGCACGGCATTACACGG
Organism: Marinobacter guineae; assembly: GCF_002744735.1. GTDB lineage: Bacteria > Pseudomonadota > Gammaproteobacteria > Pseudomonadales > Oleiphilaceae > Marinobacter > Marinobacter guineae. The sequence goes on from NZ_KZ319339.1 coordinate 862,603, forward strand.
CAGGATATGGTCGCAGAAGACCTGGGAATGACCAGCCGCACGCTACAGCGGAAACTGAGCCAGGAAGGCGTGTCTTACCAGAAACTGCTGGATGAAGTGCGGCAAAAAATGGCCGAGGACTACCTCTGCAACAGCGAGCTGGCCATTCCGGATATTGCACTCAGGCTGGGATACAGTGAAACCACGTCGTTTCACAGGAAGTTCAAGGCGGTAACGGGGAAGACGCCCGGCGAATTTCGCCAGTCAGAAAAGCCAGGCAGGTAGCGCTTTTCAGGACTGTCGTTGGCCAAGGATGGCCAACGTCAAGCGCACAAGGATGTGCTCGTAGCGTGTCCTGAAAAGCGCTGCCTGCCTGGCGCTTACGCCGAATTAGCAGGCAATGCTTTTAAAGCTTTCGGCCTTTCCCTGCAGCAATCCGCAGACGCAGGGCATTCAGCTTGATAAAGCCTTCCGCGTCCTTCTGATCGTAAGCACCCTGATCTTCCTCGAAGGTGGCAATCTTCTCGTCAAACAGGGAATCGTCAGACTTACGACCAACCACGTCCACGTTGCCCTTATAGAGCTTCAGACGAACGGTACCGTTAACATAAGCCTGAGTCTGGTCAATCAGCGCCTGCAGAGCTTCACGCTCCGGCGACCACCAGTAACCGTTGTAGATCACCTCGGCGTAACGCGGCATGATGCTGTCTTTCAGGTGTGCCACCTCACGGTCCAGAGTGATGGACTCGATGGCACGGTGGGCACGCAACATGATGGTGCCGCCCGGTGTTTCGTAGCAGCCACGGGACTTCATGCCCACGTAGCGGTTCTCGACGATGTCCAGGCGACCAATACCGTTCGCGCCGGCAACCTTGTTCAGGGTTTCCAGCACTTCATGCGCCTTCATCTCCTGACCATCGACGGCAACAATGTCGCCCTTCTTATAGGTCAGCTCAACGTACGTCGGCTTATCCGGCGCGGTTTCCGGAGACACACTCCAGCGCCACATTTCTTCCTCGGCTTCTGCCCAGGGATCTTCCAGATTGATGCCTTCGTAAGAGATGTGCAGCAGGTTGGCATCCATGGAGTATGGGCTCTTGCCCTTCTTCTTCTCCACCGGAATATTGCGCTCGTCACAGTACTGGAGCAACTTCTCGCGGGAGTTCAGATCCCACTCACGCCAGGGCGCAATCACCTTTACACCGGGCTTGAGCGCATAGGCGCCCAACTCGAAACGAACCTGATCGTTACCCTTACCGGTAGCGCCGTGGGAAATCGCATCCGCGCCTGTTTCATTGGCGATGTCGATTAGACGCTTGGCAATCAGCGGGCGGGCAATGGAGGTACCCAGCAGGTACTCACCTTCGTAAACGGTGTTGGCGCGGAACATCGGGAACACATAATCGCGTACAAACTCCTCGCGAAGGTCCTCAATGTAGATTTCCTTAACCCCCAGCGCCTCGGCTTTCGCCCGCGCCGGCGCCACTTCCTCGCCCTGGCCGATATCGGCGGTGAAAGTCACCACCTCACAATTATAAGTGTCCTGCAACCACCGAACGATAACGGAAGTATCCAGGCCACCGGAATAGGCCAGCACCACCTTTTTAATATCAGACATGCCCTTGCTCCAGACTGAACAGAATGGATGTGTTGAAAAGAAGGGCAGTATTGTACGGGAGAGCGGGGGGAATGGCTATAAAGCCCCTCTCCCCTGGCGGGAAAGGGGCTGGGGAGAGGGAGTTATTGACTAGCCAGCAGCCTGCTGCCCAACAGCCTCTTCCCGAATGCCATCCCAGCCTTCCTTGATGGAGCGCAGCAAGTTAGCCACTTCATCCAGCTTGGCCACATCATTCCTGGCATTCGCCTCAAACAGGGTGCGCTCCATGTAGTCGTAGAGCCCTTCCAGCCGGGCTGCCAGGTCGCCGCCCTGTTCGAAATCCAGGAAGCTGCGCAGCCCGCCGATAATTTCAATGGCCTTGGAGATCAGCTTGCCCTTGCCCTCGTAATCCTTGGCCTGCATCCGGGCCTTGGCCATGTTGATCCGCTCCAGGGCTCCGTTGTACAACAGCTGAATCAGTTTGTGCGGATCCGCATCGGTGATGCTGGTTTGGGTGTTTACCCGCTGGTATGCCTGTAAACCATTCATAATAAGCCTCTTCGTTCGCTAACGGGCATTCGCCGGTCAGTTGTTATTCCGATTGTTTTGGGGGGCCAGTGCGGCCAACTGCTGAGTTACGTAGTCCCGGGTACTGTTGAGCTGCGAAATCAGGGAATCTGCGGCACTGAACTGGGCGACCAGGCGTTCGCGATAAGATGTAATCCGCTCCTCCAATCGCGCACGGCTCTCCTGGATCTGCTCCAGATCCCGGTTCAGGCTTTCGGTCCGGGATTCAATCGCACCGCCCGAGCCCACAAAGTTACTCACCAGATCAACTGTCCGTTCACCCACGCCTTCAACAAAGGTGATGGAACCTCTTGAGCCAGTCTGATCACCGAGGACTCTCACCTGCAAACCAGAGGCGCCACCATTTCCGCTACCTAGGAACAGCACTTGGCCATCGCCTTCAGCGGTGCGACCACCGATTGTCCCTGCAACATCGTTTCCGGCTGCTCCTGCCGCCACGGCCAAGCCATAGGCCGCGCCATCCTCTGCGCTGGTCACGCTCACATTCGATTCACTGCCATACTTAGAGGAAGTAAACGTCAGTTTTCCATCTGCATCCAATCCCACCTGAACCGACACATCGGCCGCATTCAATGCATTACTGCTATTCAACTGGGATTGTATTTCGTCCACAAAAGCCTGCGGAGACGTGTAGTCGCCCTGGGTCAACGTCAGGCTTACGGAAGTTTCCCCGTTTACCTGCAACGTAAACTCATCATTAGCACCAGAGATCGTCAAGGGAGTTGTTGCGTTGGCGACCAGTGCGGCATTCCCCGTCAACGAGCCCTGAGTTGCCGCCTGAGTAATTGCAATATCATAAGTGCCTGGCTCGGTGCTCAGTCCGCTGCGCACAAACTCTACCTGGCCATCGGTGGTTCGGCCCTGCTCAGCGAACAAAGCAGTCACGTCATCCGGGTAGGCTTTGAGCTGCTCCTCAAACTTTGCGCGATCAAACTCCAGCCCGCCGGTTTCAAAATTGGTTGTGATGCCGACGTCCGCGAGGCTGCGCACATTGGCATTTTCCAGGCCTGGAACTACCCGAGTCAGGATCTGGCGCAACTGATTCTGGATGCCACGTACGGTGGAATCGCCTGTCAGCAAGCTCCCGACACCCGCCTCGGCATTGAACCCAGCCAGGCTGTCGATAGTTGATTGCAAGGCGTTGAACTTATCAACGAATCCTTGAACACGGTCAGCCACGGCACCAAAGTCCTGCTCCACTTTGATGGTGGAAGTGCCTGTCGCCTGAATATCAAATGTGAGGCCATCTATCACATTTTCGAAGTTATTGGTGGATCGAGTGACGGCAACACCGTTGATTTCCATCACCGCATCAGTAGCAGCAATCGTTTCAGTCAGGCCTGCACCTGCGTCCATGCCAGCATTAAAGGCAAATCGCGAGAGCCCCTGATTATCGGTGTCAGTGCCACCGCTGTCTCCCGATACGGAAATACTCACCGCATTGGCCGTGCCGGTTTCATCGGCAGAGAGCACAAGCTGAAACCCACTGCCTGTATCAATAACGCCTGCGGAAACCCCTGATTCGGACTCGTTAATGGCGTTTGCCAGACCCTGGAGTGTGTCGTTGTTACTGTCGATGGTGATATTCGTGGTTTTGTCGCCAACCGACAATGTCAACGTGCCCTGGCCGACACTGGTTGCATCCCGGTCCGCAAATACCGCATTAGAAGCCAGTGCCTGAGCCTGGGCCAGACTAGTAACATTCACACTGTAAGTACCGCGACTGGCCTTGGTGCCATCGACAGAAACCGCAATATCTTCGTTAGAGGAACTTGCCGAGAAAGCCTTCAGATTATCCGGCGCGCTCAGTTGGCGCATCGGAAGTCGCAATTCTGTCACCGCACTACGCAGCTTGCCGTAGGCCGACAACAGGGCCTCGGTTTTCTGGGTCTCCCGACTCAGGCGCGTATCAGTTGGCTTGCGTTCCGCAGCCACCAACTGGTCCACCAGGTCTGCGTTCAGCACCCCAGACCCAACACCCAAAGATGAAATACCAGCCATATTCATGCCTCCTCAAGGGGGCGAAATCCGATTCTGATCAGTTTATCGGCAAAAGGCGGCAAAACTTTGCCTTTTTCTTCCGTCGATTTGTAACGCCATGTAACGCCACGTCGCTCTCCATCCCCCTCACGGCAGACGGGATGGGGCAAGAGGGTTAGACACTCCAAAACGCAGAACACCGCCGAACCCTCTCGGGTGCGGCGGTGCTGAAATACCGTCGTTTTAATCCGCGCAAGAGCGGCAACTCTTACACCTTGATGTTAAACAACGTCAGCGGCTCACCCTGCTGCAAGTTCTCTGCCAACCTCAATGCCAATTCGTCCGGAATCTGGCGAATAACCTCTTGGGTCTTTTGATCAACCACCTTTACGATGGTCTGCCCAAGATCATTATCCACTTCGAACTGCAGATCCCGTTGCACATTCTGAACAAAATCGTTCAGCTGGCTGACCGCGTCGTCGAGTTCCTCGCGCTGGGCTTCACTACGCGCCTGAAGCTCCTCAGCTTTAGACGGCTTTGTAGCTGCCTGAGGACTCTGAACCGGGCGAGCAGCAGCAGACGAAAGAGCAGGGTCGGAGGCATTCCTGCCCTCGGCCTGAGATGACGACATTGCCTTCACCGGGACCGGTTCACTGGCTCTAACCAGCTTCAGGCTCGGGTTGTTCAGGTTAACGTCATTCATAGCTTTACCTCGCTATCCTCAAACGGCATTAAGCCGGAACCCGAAGGTTCCGGCTGTTACCGCTAAGCCCCTATTACTGCAGGAGGGACAGAACCTGCTGCGGACGGGCGTTGGCCTGAGCCAGTACAGAGATGCCGGCCTGCTGCAGCACCTGGGATTTGGAGAGCTTCGCGGTTTCAGCAGCGAAGTCAGCGTCCAGGATACGGCTGTTGGCAGCACTCAGGTTTTCTGAGGTTGTTGCCAGGTTTGCAATCGTGGAGTCGAATCGATTTTGCACCGCACCCAGCTCACTCCTCAAGCTGTTCACCGTTCCCAGGGCAGAGTCGATACGTTTGATTGCATCATTGGCCTTATCCACGTCAGTGACACTAACGGTATCAATAGAACCAGTGGCGGCCTGAGTTTGACCATCGGTGAAGCCTGCAAAGGCTTCGTTATTGCCACTCAATGTAATGGCTTCAAGAGCCTCAATGGTGACCTGGCCTCGCTGGGTTGCCGCTGAACCGACCGTCCCGACGGCTGCCGCAGTAAAGCCTGTGGTTCCAATTGCGGCGGCTCCCGTGGCACTGGTTAATGTTTGCGCAGTAACAGTGAAGTTCTTGCCATCAGCTTGAGTGAGGATAATACCGCTGGTGGCTGCGGCTGTGGCTTCGGCTGTAAAGCCCTCAACGCCCGCGGCAGCAGCCTGCTCATTGATGGCCTGAGCGAATTCAGCCTCGGTTAAGGTGTCAGAGGTAGTGCCCGCTGTCAGAGAAACCGTAAATGAAGTTGTGCCGACGGAAATATCCGCTGAGTAGGTCCGCACTCCAGTACCAGTCGCAGCAGCAATATCTTTGAACCCAAGTTCGTTGACGTTAGTCGCTGAAACTGAGGTAAGGCCGCTGACGTTGGCATCGTTGATTGCCGCGGCAATCGACTCCGCAGAATCGCTATCGGAAGCACCAACATCCACCGCTTGACCGGACCCTACCTGAATTTTCAGATCGCCGGCTCCAAGGGCAGCAGTAACATCAGTACCCTCCAACGAAGCAAGAGAACCAATTTGTTCCCTACGCGTACCCTGCGACAGATCTACACCGATAGTTTGACCAGAATTAGCACCTACCTGGAAATTCTGCTCACCAAAACTACCATCCAAGACTTTAAGACCGTTGAACGCGGTCTGGGTTGAGATACGCTCAACTTCAGCCAGTCGCTGCTGTACTTCCTGATCCAGAGCTTGCCTGTCAGAAGCGCTGTTGGTGGCGTTGGCAGACTGAACCGCGAGATCACGGATACGTTGGAGGTTGTTGGTGATCTCATCCAGGGCGCCTTCTGCCGTCTGGGCAAGGGAGATACCATCGTTGGCATTTCGGGTAGCCACATCCAGGCCACGAATCTGCGACTGGAAACGGGTGGAAATTGCCAGACCAGCCGCATCGTCTTTGGCAGAGTTGATCCGCAGGCCGGAAGACAGACGCTCGAGAGCCTGGTTGCTCAGATCCTGAGACTTTTGAAGCTGATTTTGCGCGCTCAGAGACGCTACGTTTGTGTTGATACCGAGAGCCATGATGCTTCTCCTAAAACTGGTTAGTCTTTCTGGAAAGAGGTCTGACGCTTGCTTTCATTTCTGGTGCGCCGCCCTGCTGAAGTGCTTAACGACCCGCCCTGACAAACCTTGAGAAAAGATTTCGGCTTTATTGTAATTAATTGTAAAGCGGCAAAGGGCTTCCGCTGTCCTACGGCAAAAGACCGGTTGGCCCGGTTAATTGAAACCTTTTAGTGAACTTATAGTTCTTAAAAAACAGCCTGTTAAATCGTTAAAATAAAATTGGCATAGACTTCGCTTGATATCCGGCATAACGGAAATTTTACGAACATCCGTCGCCAGGTTTCCAGCAGGATACCGGCTCCCGGAATCTCTGAGCAGGAGAAATATCATGCCCCAAGTCATCAATACGAATATAGCTTCGCTAAATGCCCAACGGAATCTCAACCAATCACAGAGCGCGGCAAATGTCGCTTTCGAACGATTATCCTCCGGCCTCAGAATCAACTCGGCAAAGGACGATGCGGCTGGATTGGCTATTTCCACTCGTTTCGAGTCTCAGATATCAGGTCTGAATGTCGCTCAACGCAATGCCAGCGATGGAATATCGCTGGCACAGACGACAGAGGGCGCCCTGGATGAAGTGACGAACAATCTCCAGCGCATACGGGACTTGGCGGTGCAGTCTGCCAACGCCACCAACAGCGCTTCGGACCGACTTGCGCTCGACCAGGAGGTGCAGCAGCGTATTGAGGAAATCGCGCGGATAGCGGACCAGACAACCTTTAACGGACTCAAGGTCTTGGATGGGTCTTTTGGTGAACAAGACTTTCAGGTAGGCGCGAACGCTGGCGACACGATTAGCGTCAACCTAACCAAGGGCTCCCGGGCTGACCAAATCGGATCTCTGGCTGTTTCAGGTCCGAGGCAAGTTGGTAATACTGGACTAGCAGACAACGATCTAACCATTGCAGTTGGTGATAGCGAAGCTTTCCCAGTTCCTGGCACCGGTACCGACTCGTCAGCCAAGGCCAAAGCCGAAGCAATAGATTCGGCGAACATTCCTGGCCTTCCAACTGTTTCAGCGACTAACGTCAACGAACTTGGGTTCAAAGATATTGCTGCTGCGACTGGTACTGGAGTGCGGACCTACTCAGCGGATATTTCCGTCGGCACAACTTCATTTACGGTTTCTCTGACAGCGGGCACTACCTCTGACACCTTAACCGAGGCTGAATTTGCTCAGGCCATCAATGAGCAGGCTGCTGCCGCGGGCATTGAGGGCTTTACAGCCGAAGCCACAGCCGCAGCCACTAGCGGTATTATCCTCACTCAAGCTGATGGCAAGAACTTCACTGTTACTGCGCAAACATTAACCAGTGCCACGGGAGCCGCCGCAATTGGAACCACAGGCTTTACTGCGGCAGCTGTCGGGACGGTCGGTTCAGCGGCAACCCAGCGAGGCCAGATCACCATTGAGGCTCTTGAAACTATTACTATTGGCGGGACGGCTCCTGAAAAAGCAGGCTTTCTGGCCGGGGGGGAAACGATCGCTGTCAGCGGGAGCCTTGAAGAAGTAAACATCAAGACTGTGGTTGGCGCTAACGATGCGATTAAACGCGTCGATTCAGCCCTGACAACCATCAATGCTATCCGCAGTGAGCTGGGTGCGGTTCAAAACCGGTTTGAATCCACAATTTCCAACCTGAGCACAACGTCAGAGAATCTGGCAGCTGCAAACAGCCGGATCAGAGACGCAGATTTTGCCGCCGAAACCGCTGAACTGGCCAGGACGCAGGTGCTTCAGCAAGCCGGGCTGTCGGTACTATCTCAGGCCAATGCTCGCCCCCAACAGGTGCTTCAGTTGCTTCAAGGCTAAAAAGCAACGTAACCAGACAATCCATTGAATGTGGCTGCCCTCCTCTTAACAAGGGGCAAGGGCAGTCCCTCGAAGTCTGTGTGTTATGCTTTAAGATAAAAGTTCATTGCCGATTTTTGCAACATGGGCGATGCGAATACCCTTTCGGAGGAAAATGTGAACTCTCCTGGCCAGACTCTCAACCCAGCCCTCGCTTTTGCGCAACGGCGGACCAAAAATCTTTCATTCTTCCGGAAGGCCTACCCGGCAATATATAGTTACTTTAAAGACTACCGTATGACTAGAGCTGAGGTCGTCATTAGCGCCAAAGAGGACGAGGTAGACCTCTGGATAGACGGCAAGTCTTTATATAACGGCCAAGGACGGTCCCGTGCAAAACAAGGAGTTGAGTTGTTCAAAGCGACCTTCTCCCCTGGCTCAAAGATCCCATCACTTCAACCACCATGGCCGGGGGACTATTATCACCCAAGATTTGCGCACATGGCAGTTGATAATCTGTCACGCCTCTCCCCACTCAGGCGTGAGGAGTTTACGGGCTATCCTATTCCTAACTTCTATCCGTTGGTTGTATTTCAGGGAGTTGGCCTGGGATTTCAGATCGAGCAGCTCATCGAATCGTCTGATGTTGAAAACTGCATTATCCTGGAGCCCGATGTCGAAATATTTGCTGCGAGCCTGCTGACTGTCGATTGGGAGAAGATCTGTAAGAGCTTTCCAAATTCCGGCCAATCTTTGAGGTTTCTTATAGGAGCAGAACATTCCGAAGAGGGTCTCTGGGAACCTCTGCTCAGAAACCTGCTCCATTTTTCTCCTATTTTTCCTTTGATGAATTTCTTTCTCAATGAGAGAGGAGATCCGGTTATGGACCAGGTGGCGAGCCGCCTGAATCGTGAGGCTGTCGTTTCGCTTATGGTATGGGGACATTACGACGACGAAGTCCGTCAAATCAATAACGCACTTCATGCCTTCCACAACAATATAAGAGTCATTCCCGACAGAGGCAGTCTTGATTCCGATGTCCCAGTCTTTATCGTTGGCAGCGGCCCCTCTCTTGACGATCGACTCAACGATATCAAGAGAGTGCGAGAGAAAGTTCTGATTGTCAGTGCCGGCACAGGACTTCGCGCTTTACTGGAAAGTGGCATTTATCCCGACTTTCATGTCGAACTGGAGTCCGACTACATGAATTACCGGGTGCTTTCATCTTATGACAGAAAAAAATTAAAAAAGATCTGCATTGTTGCTGCCTCTCAGATCTGCCCTCTCATTTGGGATCTTTTTGGCGACCAGAGGTTATACTTCAAGAAAGAAAGCCCGATTAGTGGTTTGTTTGGTAATCCAGAGTCAACCATCTCGTACGGGACTCCAACATGTACCAACGCCGCCCTGGCCCTATGCTCTCAAATGGGACTGCGCAATATTTTTCTTTTTGGCACAGATTATGGTTTTCGCGACAATGCAAAACATCACGCGGGCCAATCGGTTTATATGAAAAGTGAGGATAATACACTTCACACTGAACTTAGCGAAAGCGCCAAAAAAGCGTTCTCAACCAGTAAAACATTCGCGATAAACGGAGTTAATAATACCAAAGTTCAGACAACATCTACCTATTTTACCGCCAAGCGAAGCGTAGAAAACCTAATAAATCTCGAAAAGTCGCGGTCTCCAGAAATTCGCTTTTTTAATTGTTCGGATGGTGCAGAAATCATAGGCGCTAACTGGCTGACACAAAATGACTTTTTTGAGACCATCAGCGAATATGGCTCAGCCGATAGCCGGGCCAGGACTTTCAATGCGCTCTTTTCATCAGACGCCTTGTCGGTCAAAACCGCTCAATTCGAATCTCAACTCCTATCAATAGAAGAGAACCTTCAGGATCTCTATCTAAAAATCTCAAGTATCTTGAAAAACAGAAAGCTACATGGCAAAAAAGATATCACCAGAGTCACCTGTGAAATAAGCCGCTACGTGGAAGAAAACCTTATAAAGGACAACCCGAGCTTCTACTACATGATTCGGGGTGCTGTCAGACATTTTCTATATGTGGGTTTTGCGCATACATTAGCCATGGAAGATTCTCAAGATGTGAGTCGATTTCTCAAGATCTGGAAAGCCGGTTTTCTTGATTGCCTGAAGGCCCTTCCAAAGCATTTCCACGAGGTGACCAGTAAAGTCTACGACATGGAAACAGACCCATGGATTTACCAGTCGATCAACGACCCGGAGTGATCTTTCGTGTTGGCATCTGGATGCTCAGAATAATCTTAGCTACTTGGCACATCGACTTGGCTGCCCGAATGATCTACCCGGCGAAAAAAATAGAATCGAGCTCTTCCTTTAATCCAAAATAGGAGGCCGCCATCAAGGCAGCAGAGAGACCTTGATCAAAAGTCACCAGAAATCCAGATCGCTTGATTCATCAAGTCGTCCGGTGACAGCCGACCCGAAAGCGGCAAGGGCGTTCACATTATACTTACGGCAAAGCTGCTCCACCTCTTTTGGTTGATCTGTCAGGATAACTGGAAACCCGGAATTCGCCATTCCCGCTCCCTCAAGGGTTTTCCCCTCTTCGGGCTCTCCAACCTACGAACTGGCACACCTTTCGCAACACCTCCCCCAAAGCACGGCAAACCGTCAAAAAAACTGCAGACCTTTGCCGCTCCCAATTGCGGCTGGTATCACGAGGTGTCCCATGCAAGCCAAGCATCAAGTCCAGGTATCCCAATCCCAACAGGCCCAGGTTGCCCGCCTGATTCTGCAAGCCAATCTTGCCTATGGGGAATCCAACAGCAACGGCCTAAGCCATATTCAGCGGCTGAAAGCTCGCCACGAGTGCCGGGGATACCTGAACGACGCTCTGGTGCTTGAGCCTGAAAACGCGAGCGCTTTGGGCCTGCTGGGGCGGGTTGAGATGGACGACGGGCAGCTTGAGAAAGCTCACACCCTGTTCAATGCCAGCCTGGATCAGCAGCCCGGTCAGGCACAGCAGTATTGCAACCTGGGCTACTGGGCCCTGAAAACCGAACGGCCCGCGCTGGGGGAGCAGTATTTCCTGCAGGCTCTGGACTGCGACCGGCAATCCGCCGCCGCTTTCTGTGGCGTTGCCCATTCCAAACGCTTGCAGGGCCAGTTCGATGTGGCCTACCTGCATTACCGCAAACTGCTGGAAACCGGCGCTGAGTGGGAATCCGTGTACAGCGGCATGCTCACCTGCGCCCAGCATCTGGACGTGAACAAAGCTGATTCCGCCCTGGCCCAGGATGCCATCACCCTGCTCCAGCGGGATGGTTTGCCCCATCAGGAGCTTGGCCGCTTCGTGGGCGCGATCATTTACCTGCAGTACGATCTGGATAACCCGGACGCGCAGATCTTTCTGGAAGCCGCTAGCGAAGATGAGCTGCTGATCCTGGCCCTCCAGAAAACCCTGATGCCCAACCCGGCAGTGGAAGAACTGGTCACCATGCTGCGCAGGGCCATTATCGCTGAAGTGGCGCAAACCGTTGAACTTCGGGACGAGCTTCAGCGTCTCTCTCTGGCTATCGCCCAGTATGCAGACAGGACCGGTTATGCCCTGTCTGCCGAAGATGACGAAGAGCGACTGGTTTCCGCCATCAACGACAGTATCCAGGCGCAATTCGCCCTGGGCGAGGAGCAGGACACGTTGATCGGCTCCCTGATGGTCAGCGCCATGTACGGCGCCCTCTTCCACCAACAGTTTGCCGTCCAGCTGGGCCAGTGGAACCTTGTGGACTGGCCCCTGGCGCTTCAGCCAGTTCTGGCCGCCAGCTACTATGACAGGGCCGAAGAAGAAGCCATCAAGCAAAACTTCGATGAGAAAGCCGAAGAACTCTGCATGGATAAAACTGACGTGCCCCAGGCCTGGCCGGCCTGGTCGCAGCTGGCTAATCGGACAGAAAGCAGCCTGAAAACCCTGATGGCAACCGAATTGGGCCTGGCTACCGACAACCTTCCGGCCACTCTGCGCATCATGGTCTGCGGCGCCCAGTCCGGCCAGCGCGCCATGGAACTGGCCAGCTACCTGGATGACGTGGAAGTGATCGCGGTGGACGAATCACTGGCCAACATTGCGAAGGCCACCCGCATGGCCAGCGAGATAGGCATGGACAACATCGTGTTCTGGCCCTGGTCCATCGCCCAGCGTTTTGTGGCGGATGGTCACCAGGTGCACTGGATTGAAGTCGGCCGCCTGCCCTCGCCGGCCATGACCACCCTGTCACTGGCGGCACTGGTAAACGATGCCACCGGCTCCGGCGCCGTCGTTCATATGCATACCGCCGTTGGCGAACAAACCGCAGGTGACAAACAGGTGCGCAACCTGATTGCCGACCACAAACTCCAGCCCACCCGCCAGGCCCTGCGCCAGCTCCGCCGGATGGTTCTGGCCAACCGGAAAGACACAACCTGGCAGGAACTGACTTCCGATGCGGATTTCTATAGCCTAGGCGGCTGCCGCGATCGCTGGTTCCGGCCCCAGGATACCGCCCAGTTGAAAGAGCTGATGGCCATGGTAAGCAATGAAGTGGAATGGAAGCTGGTAAAAGCCCGGGATATTGATGGGCACAGCCTGGCCACTGGGCCGGTTCAGAAACAGATTCAAGCTGAGGCACTGGGGAGTGAAGTGCAGAGTTTGATGGGGCAGAATCTGAGTGTTTATTTTTTGAAGCGGCGGTGAGCGTGAACCTGGGGTCAGATGAAGTTTTCATCTGACCCCGCCTCCATGATTCTCAGATGTACGGAATCAAAGACTCCCCATACAAATGCAAATCCTCCAAAACCCGCCGCTTCTTCGGCGACAATTCCGGGTCCGCCGCCAGGCGCTGTAATTCCTTGGCGAAGGCCTCCAAAGACCGCCAGCCTTTCTTCGGGTGCATCAGCCGCTGGCTGCGGAACTGTTCCCAACGTTCGAGCTCCTCGCCAGCCAGGGTGCCCGGGTAATTGCGGGCTCGGTAGCGGAACAGCAATTCCGGCAGGCGATCATCCTCGAAAGTCACTTCCAGTTCACCCAGCGTTTCCACTGGCTGCTCCAACACCCGGTTTAGTGTCTCCCTGTCAGCCTTGCTGATGAAGCCTCCAGCGTACAGTTGCTCATCCGGATCGGTGAGGTCGCTTTCGTGGGGCTGGTCAAAGGCCTCCGCAATCCTGCCCGGCAGATCCGGCGCTTTACGCAGCATGGCGAGATTGGCCCTGAGGGTATCGCCATCCAGCGCCAGTTCGTCCAGCCGTTCCTTCGACAAAGTCGATAGCATGGTCGACGGTGCCAGCACCGGGCACTTGTTCAGCTGCACACCTTTCAGCGGGAATCGGCTAACCCCCTCCCCCAGTTCCGCCTGGGAAGTAAACACCCGCTCACGAATCTGCTCAGGCGTAGCATTGATCAGCTCGCTCGGGTCTTCCCGCAGGTCGTACACAATTACCAGGTTCTTGTTGGTGGGATGATCGGCCACCGGGGCAACCAGGGCGCAGCATCCGCGAGTGGCGGGGTACTTGGCGGATATGTGGAATACCGGCTTCATGGTAGCGGTGTCCAGCATGGCCCTGGCGGAGTGCTTGTCTTTATTCTGAAGCACAAAATCAAACAGCTTCGGCTGTTTCTGCTTGATCAGCTTCGCCACCGCAAGGGTCGCCTCAACGTCCGACATGGCATCGTGGGCGGCTTCGTGGGCGATGCCATTGGCAACCGTCAGCGCCTCCAGCTTGAAACTGGGGCTGCCGTCGTCCTTGCGGGGCCAGTTGATGCCTTCCGGGCGCAACGCGTAGGTCAGTCGCACCATATCGATGATGTCCCAGCGGGAATTGCCGTTCTGCCATTCCCGGGCATAGGGATCGCGCAGGTTACGGTACAGCGTGTGACGGGTCACTTCGTCGTCAAAGCGCAGGCTGTTGTAGCCCACCACGCAGGTGCCCGGCTGGCTGAAGGCTTCGTTGATCTGGGCGATAAATTCCGCCTCGGGGAAACCGTCTTCCAGGGCTTTTTGCGGGGTAATGCCGGTAATCAGGCAGGCTTCCGGTGATGGCAGGTAATCATCCGCCGGCTTGCAGTAAATCACCAGCGGATCTTCGATGATGTTGAGGTCCGCATCCGTCCGCACACCGGCAAACTGGGAAGGCCTGTCGTGAACCGGGTCTACGCCGAAGGTTTCGTAATCGTGCCAATAGAACGAGCGGATCAAGGGACTGAGCTCCTGCCAAATGGGTTTCCAACTGGCAGGAGTTTAGCATTTAAAACAATTGGGTACCCATATCCTCCCGATGCGTCTGCAATCGTGGCACGCCCTGGCCGATCAGTTGGCTCATGCTTACCGTCATGCTCGTGGGCAGATTGATAAACACCCCTTTGCCGGCATTGATAACATTCACGCCATCCGGGCTTTGCCAGTCCACACCTTCACGCTGAAACCCGATAAAGAAGTCGTTGGTAAAGCCGGTGGTGCCATCGGAGTTTTCTTTGCCCACGAAGAGCGACTGAAGATGGGTCAGCGGCGCACAGTTGACGTTCTGCGCACAGTCCGCTGTACCATCATCAATACCAATATTGCTGGCCCGATATTTGGTGGCCTGGGAGTTCTGATCGAAAAGCGTTGCGTCAAATTCCTGACCACTGCCGTCCACCAGAGTGAGGCCAATATCCCCACTGAAACTGCTGGTCAGCGAAGAAACAGACCCCCGCGCCTGCCCGAACCCCATGCGGAATCCGGATAGCTTGCCCTCGGCCGGATCTTCCGCCAGTTCGATGTAAGGCTGGAAGGCTTCAAAGTGTACCGTGTCACCGGCACTGTAGGAATGACCGTTATACTGAACACCATCCGTGCGGGCGATATGCCCAAAAGCCACATGCTGTGCCGCGAAGTCCACTCCGCCATCGATTGTGCCGGCTTTCACATCATCCACATTCAATCGGGTTTCCACATCCATGCCCAGCGTCATGCGCGTGAACTCATGGGGGTTTCCCGGAATGTCCTGAATGTTCTCGATCTGCATAAAAGCCTGCCCGGTCACCTCACCCATTTTTTCGTCAGAAATGGGTTTCAGCTCGGCCTGGGCAACGGGCGCAATACCCAGGCAGAACAGGGTGACGGCAGCGTATCCATACGCCTGCTGTCTCATAGTTATCGTCTCTGAAGTAGTCGTTTAGAGCCAGTTTTCGACGCCCGGCTCCACTGCAGCCCGGTTTGTTTTTGGTTTTCCCGGTACGTGCAGGCGGCTGTGTTTTACACTGTTTTTATTTGCCGCACGTACACTATAGCCAAGGCACCTCGGCCAATAGAGTGAGCAGAGTCACAATCACCGTTTACAATTCAGTAATACTCGGCCAAGTATGAATACAGTCACAAAACTTTTAACTTAAGATACTTACATACCCTTACCGAACGTTACGAATGCTGTAGCTAACGTGTACACAACTAACTCCGCTGGTATACTTGGCAACCCTATGATCAACCCCCAACGGCCACCTCAATGACCACCCGCATACTGATCTGCGACGATTCCGCACTCGCCAGGAAACAGATGGCCAGAGCTTTGCCGGAAGGATTGCAGGCAGATGTCAGCTATGCGCACGATGGCAAGGAAGCACTGGTAAAATTAAGAAAGCACGAAGCCGAGTTGATGTTCCTGGATCTGAACATGCCGGAAGTGGATGGCTACCAGGTACTGGAGCAGATCCGCAAAGAAGATCTGCCTGTGATGACCATCGTCGTCTCCGGTGATATCCAGCCTGAAGCGAGGGAGCGGGTAAAAAAACTCGGCGCCATCGATTTCATCAAAAAGCCCACGGAAACGAGCACCGTGGTGCGCCTGCTGATGGATTATGGTGTCTACCGCCCCGGAGACATCGAAGACGCCGCGTTACAGGACGCCAGCCTCCGAAGCACTGGCAGCACCGCCCCGGAGATCTCCGTTTCCCTGAACGACTACCTGCAGGAAATCTCCAACGTGGCCATGGGACGGTCCTCGGATCTGCTGGCGCGCCTGCTACGAGTGTTTGTGAAGCAGCCCATTCCCAAGGTGGCCTTCCTCGCCAATTCCGAACTGCACATGGCGATCTCCTCCGTCAGCGACAGCGACACCTACTCGGCTGTGTGCCAGGGCTTTACTGGAGCCGGCATCGCCGGCGAGGCACTGCTGCTGTTTGCGGATGCCAGCTTCAAAGACATGGCCGAGATGCTGCACTACGAAAACCTCGAAGGCGAAGCCGTCAACGTCGAAGTGTTGATGGATATGTCCAGCATCCTGTTCGGCGCCTTCCTCAAAGGCATCGGCGACCAGCTGGACCTGAAGCTCGGCCTGGGCCACCCCACGGTACTGGGCCAACACCGGCAGATTACTGAACTGCTCGATCATCACAGCGCCCGGGAAGAACAGCTGCTGTGCATCGAAATCTGCTACACCCTGGAAGACCGGGACATTGAATGCGACATGCTGATCCTCCTCACCGAGGACTCAGTTCCCTTTCTCGAAGATCGCCTGCAATATCTGGTGGACTGACCCATGGCCATTAACGACTTTGAAGCCAACTCCTTCCACTGGCTGGTGGACATGCTGGAATCGGTGGAGGTGGGCCTGGTGGTGCTGGACCTGGATTTCCGGGTACAGGCCTGGAACGGCTTCATGGAAAACCACAGCGGCATAACCGCCAGCAAGATCCGTAATCAGGTGCTGTTCGATGTGTTCCCGGACATCCCCAAAGCCTGGCTCACCCGCAAGGTCGATGCCGTTGCCCTGCTGAACACCCGGGCATTCACCTCCTGGGAGCAGCGCCCCTACCTGTTCCGGTTCCGCAACACCCGGCCCATTACCGGCACCGAAGAATTCATGTTCCAGAACCTCACCATCAGCCCGCTCTCCGGTGTTACCGGGCAAGTCGAGAAAGTATGCCTGATGGTGTACGACGTCACCGACATCGCCAGCAGCAAACGGGCTCTGGAGCAGGCCAACGAACAACTGGCCAAACTCAGCATGACCGACCGCCTCACCGGCCTGCTCAACCGCGGCACCTGGGAAAACCTGGTAGACGCCGAGTTCGAACGCTTCCGCCGCTACGGCCACACCACCAGCCTGGTGATGTTCGACATAGACCACTTCAAACCCGTCAACGACACCCACGGCCACCTGGCCGGCGACGAAGTGATCAAGCATACCGCCAGCATAACCCGCGCCAACATCCGCCAGTCCGACAGCGCCGGCCGTTACGGTGGTGAAGAGTTCGGCATCATACTGCCGGAAACCGACGCCGAAGGGGCGCGGATTATCTGCGAGCGGATACGGGACAATATCGAACAGAGTGTGGTGGAAACCAGCGTGGCGCCGATTCGATATACCATCAGTATTGGCATTGCCCAGTTAACGGAGAAACCTGAGAACTATATGCAATGGATGCAGCAGGCGGATGAGGCGTTGTATGCGGCGAAGGAAGGGGGACGAAATCGGGTTGTAGTTGGCTAATCGCCCCTCTCCCCTGGCGAGAGAAGGGCGAAACTTAAATCAATCCTGCTGCCAGCTCTGCACAGCTTCCTTACCATGCTTCTGACGCCACTCATTCAGCGTCTTGTGATTACCACCACGGGTTTTAACCACTTCGCCGGTATGCGGGTTCTTGTAGGTTTTCATCGGGCGCTTCGGGCGGCTGCCAGCTGTTGAATCTGACTTGCCACCGGCTACAGAAGGATCAATCGCAGAAAGGATCTGAAGTACATCCTTCGGTGATTTATCATATTCCTTCATCAGGGAACGAACCTTGTTTTCAAACTCCAGTTCACTTTTCAGAGACTGATCTTTTTCAAGCTGTTCCAGCTCTGATGCAAGCTTTTCCATAAGCTGTTTTTTCTGGTAATAATCGTTAATCTTTGCCATGGAATTAAAACCTTATTCAAGTAGGGGTTTTAAAAACTTTATTGGAGTTGACTAAAAGTCGCCGTCAATAATAAACAAATCAACGTATCCTGGCAAAATTATTTATTTGCAAGGCCTTAATAAAAAACCGGTCCGCAATTAAACAAAAAGACAACTCCTACTCAAAACGACCATACCAATGGAATTAATACAATCGCAGTTAAGGCCACCAAACCGCTTAAGGGTAAGCCAATTCGAACGTAATCAAAAAACTGATATCTACCCGGGCCGTATACCATCAGGTTAGTCTGATATCCCAAAGGCGTTATGAACGAAGCCGATGCCGCAAACATGACGGCAATAGCAAAAGGAATGAAGTTAACATCCAGCTGTTCGGAAACCGCAAGGGCGATGGGGAACATCAACACGGCAGCGGCGTTGTTGGTAATTACCTCGGTGAAGATGGCCGTCAGCAAATACACAATAGCCAGCGCCAACCACGGCGTTAGTGCTCCGAAGCCCAGCAGACCGCCGGCCACCCATTGGGCGGCGCCGGTTTCAGTCATGGCATTGCCCAGGGCAAAGGACGCCGCAATCACCACCAGCACCGGCAAATCCAAACTACGCCGGGCCCGACTTGCAGTAATACAGCCTGAGGCAATCATCGCACCCGCAGCCAGAAATGCCGCTTCCATGATCTGCAAAAGCCCGGAAGCGCTCACCAGCACCATGAGAACCAATATCCCCATTGCCCGTGGCGCCCTGTGGAAATCCGGCGGCGTAGAATCATTCAATGCGCTGACCAGCAGGAAGTCACGCCGGAAGCGGTACTGCTCCGCAAACTGATGGCTGGCTTCAAGCAACAGCGTGTCACCCATTCGAAAGGTGATATCACCCAGCTTACCCGGCACCCGTTTGCCCTCCCGGGACAGGGACAGAATGACCGCATTGAACCGGGTACGAAACTGGCTATCGCGGATGGTCTTGTTCAGGGCCGGGAATTCCGGCCCAAGAACCACCTCTACCAGGCACCGCTGGTGGTTGGCCACATCCAGCTTGTGAACACTACCGTTGGCCGGTTTCAGGCCCTGGATACGGCGCAGCTCACTGGCGCATTCGGGCGCGCCCACAAAATACAGCCGGTCACCCGCCTGCAGGGTCCGGTCCGGATCTACGGCGGTAATCAGGCGGCCACCACGATCAATCTCCGTAAGGTAGCCGTAATTCAGGGCCCTGAGGCCTGCCTCGGCAATGGTTTTGCCCACCAAAGGGCCGGGCGCCATCACCTCAACCTCAACCCCGTATTGACGAACCAGGTCCAGTTCCTCGGTTACACCGCCACGGTCCGGCAATATCCTCGAGGCAAACAGAACCAGAAATGTACCGCCTACGAGCAACAACGGCACACCAACCCTGGCCAGCTCAAACAACCCAAGATTGATACCAAGAGTGCTCTGGAGCAGGCCATCCACCACCAGGTTGGTACTGGTGCCGATCAAGGTGCAGGTGCCGCCGAGAATGGCGGCATAACTCAGGGGTAACAGCAGCTTGGACGCCGGAACCCCAAGCCTCTGGGCCCAGTCCTGAATGGCGGGAATAAACATGGCAACCACGGCGGTATTATTCATGAACGCGCTGAGAATGCCGGTGGGCGCAATCATTCGCAGCTGGGCACCTTTCTCCGTTTTCGGGTGCCCCAGTAACCGACGGGCAATCCACTGCACCGCTCCGGTTTCCTTCAACCCGGCCGCCACCACATACAGAGTTGCAATGGTAATCACGCCCGGATTGCCGAACCCCGCTAAAGCCTCTGCCGGCCCCAGGATTCCCGAAATCAACAGGAATGCCAGAGCGGCCATCAGGACCAGGTCCGCAGAAACACGGGTAAGTGCAAGTGAAGATAACACTGCAAACAGCGTTATCAGTGTCACTATGCCTTGCCACTCCATGGATTTAATCCTTACGGGCGATCATTTCCCGCTCAAGCAAATAGGCAATCAGAGACTCGACACACTCGTCCACCGAGTGCCGGGACGTATCCAAACGAATCTCAGGGTGTGCCGGCACTTCGTAGGGCGAGTCTATCCCGGTGAAGTGCGTGATCTCGCCTGAGCGAGCCTTCTGATAAAGCCCCTTCGGGTCACGCTCTTCGCAGGTAGCCAGCGGGGTATCCATATACACTTCAATGAACTCGCCTGCCGGGAATAGCTTACGTACCAGGCGCCGGTCGCTGGTGAACGGAGAAATGAACGCGCTCATGACGATCAGGCCAGCGTCCGCAAAGAGTTTGCACACCTCGCCCACGCGGCGAATGTTCTCTTCCCGGTCGTCATCAGAGAACCCCAGATCCTTGCACAAACCGTGGCGAACATTGTCGCCATCCAGCAGGAACGTGTGGTAACCACGCTTATGCAGGGCCACATCCAGCGCATTGGCAATCGTCGACTTGCCGGAACCACTCAGGCCGGTGAACCAAAGCAGGCATGGTTTCTGGTTTTTATTAACCGAACGCTCCGCACGGGTGATTTTGTGATCGTGCCAGACAATGTTATTTGCCAAAACTTTTATCCTTTATTTTTTTGCCACGGACACTCACGGACCCACACGGACGTAAAACATAGAAGTAATTAGTCTTTTGTCCGTGAGCGTCCGTGGCTCAAATTAATCCATTAAACGACCTTACAACCCCACTCCGGATAATTCTCCCGAATAAATTGGTTCAGGTTGCGCTCCGCTTCGGTGTATTCCCGTTCAGTCACGGCACCAGCGCCACCCAGCGCACGCTCCACCATACCCGCCGCCACAGTCACGTTGGTCAGCTTATCAATCAGGATAAAGCTACCAGTTCCTGGATGACGCTGATAATCCTCCACCACCACCGGCTCGGACAGCTCCACATCACACAGGCCAATGGCATTCAACTCAAGGCCACCTTCGGTCTCCGGATAGCGCTCCAGGGTATTTACATCAATCTCTTCGAGGACCTCGTTGACGTAACAATTGGTCACCCGGGTCCCGATCTTGATGCCATACTCACGGCCGGGCTTAAGCGCCTTTTCATTCATCCAGACGATATGGGCCGCAAAACGGTTACCCAGCGCTGGGCGACTGTTGGCGTGCACCAGAAGATCCCCACGGGAAATATCCACTTCGTCTTCCAGGGTCAGCGTAATGGCATCCCCCGGCCAGGCCCGCTCAATCTCGCCTTCGTAGTTGTGAACGCCTTTCACACGGGAGGTTTTACCGGAGGGCAACACCGCCACCTCATCGCCCTTGTGCACCACACCACTGGCGAGGGTGCCGCAATAGCCCCGGAAATCCAGGTTCGGGCGGTTTACATACTGCACCGGGAAGCGAAGGTCGGTCACGTTCACGTCTTCCAGAAATTCCACCTGTTCCAGAATATTCATCATGGTCTCGCCGTGGTACCAGGGCATCTGCTCGCTACGGTTAACCACGTTGTCGCCATTCAGTGCGGAGATCGGCACGTAGTAAACATCTTTCAACCCAAGCTGGGTGGCCAGCTTCTGGTATTGCTCACGGATGTTATTGAACACTTCCTCGGAGAAATCCACCAGATCCATCTTATTGATGGCCACCACGATGTGCTTCAGCCCCAGCAGGCTGACAATAAAACTGTGCCGGCGGGACTGAGTCAGAACGCCTTTGCGGGCGTCAATCATCACCACCGCCAGATCACAGGTGGAAGCACCGGTCGCCATATTGCGGGTGTACTGCTCATGGCCCGGGCAGTCGGCGATGATGAACTTGCGCTTGTCGGTGGAGAAATACCGGTAGGCCACATCAATGGTAATGCCCTGCTCCCGCTCAGAGGCCAGGCCATCCACCAGCAAGGCGAGATCCAGCGACTCACCGGCGTTGCCCTGGCGCTCGCTGTCTTTGTGCAAAGCCGCCAGGTGATCTTCAAAAATCAGCTTGGAATCAAACAACAGGCGACCAATCAGCGTGGATTTGCCGTCATCAACACTGCCACAGGTCAGAAAGCGCAGCATGTCCTTGTTTTCGTGCTGGTCCAGATACGCGAGGATATCCGATTCAATCAATTCAGAGGCGTGCGACATTAGAAATACCCTTCGCGTTTTTTCTGTTCCATGGAAGCAGCCGAATCGTGATCAATCACCCGGCCCTGGCGCTCAGACGTTTTCGTTAGCAGCATCTCCTGAATAATCTCCGGCAGCGTCGCCGCCTCGGATTCAACCGCACCGGTCAACGGATAACACCCCAAGGTACGGAAGCGCACCATCTTCATTTCCGGCGTCTCGCCCGGCTCCAGCGGCATGCGATCATCATCCACCATGATCAGCGTGCCATCGCGCTCCACCACAGGACGCTCCGCCGCGTAATACAACGGCACAATGTCTATGTTTTCCAGATAGATGTACTGCCAGATATCCAGCTCCGTCCAGTTGGAAAGCGGAAACACGCGAATGCTCTCGCCCTTGTTGACCTTGCCGTTGTAGAGATTCCACAACTCCGGCCGCTGGTTTTTCGGATCCCAGCGGTGGAACCTGTCCCGGAACGAATACACCCGCTCCTTGGCCCTAGACTTCTCCTCGTCCCGGCGGGCACCACCAAAGGCGGCATCAAAACCGTACTTATCCAGCGCCTGCTTCAATGCCTGGGTTTTCATCACATCGGTATGCTTGGCACTGCCATGGGAAAACGGCCCGATGCCCTGGGCCACACCTTCCTGATTGGTATGCACAATCAGCTTCAGGCCCAGGCGCTGTGTCAGTTCATCCCGGAACTTGATCATCTCCCGGAATTTCCATGTGGTGTCCACATGCATCAGCGGAAACGGTGGCTTGCCCGGCGCAAAGGCCTTCATGGCCAGATGCAGCATGACCGCGGAATCCTTGCCGATGGAATACAGCATCACCGGGTTATCAAACTCGGCGGCCACTTCACGGATGATGTGGATGGACTCGGCCTCAAGTTGCTTGAGGTGGGTTTTCTTTGGAGGGGTTAAAGTCATATCTATTCCATTTGCTTGTTTGGCCGGAAACCTTTGAAAGACAGGATCTTAGCCACGGACACTCACGGACCCACACGGACAAAAGATTAATTATTTTTGTGTTCTTCGTCCGTGAGCGTCCGTGAGTGTCCGTGGCCAAAAAAATCAGTCAGCCCAGAATCCCTCCACAGTATCGAGAAACGCCTGCAACTGCTCCGCCGGCAACGCATTTATCCCGGCAGCCGCCTTCCTCCCACCACCGGTCGCAAACTGGCGCGCCACTTCATCAGCACCACTTCGATTATTCAGCGGAGCGCGAATACTTACCAGATAGATGTTATCGGTACTCTTCGTGACTATCGCACACGCCTTATCCGGATTTCGGTTGGCAAGCTCATTACCCAAAACGCCACTCACCCGGCGCGCCCAGGCATCATCCGGCAGTTTCACCACAAGTGACGTGGCAGTTTCGGAAAGAACGGGAGCCGCCAGCCCCTGGGCCATGTCCGCCTCGTAGCCATCTCTCAGTTGCTGCCACGCTACGGGAGCGGAATCGATCAGCTCAAGGGGATCCTCAAACTTCACGCACTCCCGGTACACATCGGCAGGGTGGAAGTGCAGGTCCTCCACGGACGCGCCATAGCCATTGTAGTTGATGCAAACGCCGAGTGTTTTAAGCGCTTCCGTCTGATCTGATGACAAACCGGCCTTACTGGCCAGTTCCTCGCCGACAGCATTGAGGTTATCGCCAAAGGCAGCTGCAATCGCCCAGTTATGGAACCGACCGCCAAGGTGCCGGTCCACCAGCAAACTCGTGCAGGTGGTCGGTTGGGTATCGATCAAGGCAGTGAAATTGGGGCTATCGGGCAGGTCATCACCCGGAAAGTGGTGGTCCACATAAAAAACCGAGCAGCCTGCGGCCAGCAGTGTATCCACGGCGTCCCGGTTCTTGTCGAGACTGATATCGAGGATATTCACCCGGGCAGGCTCGCTCGCTGGCACCAGTTGCACCAGGGCAATGTCCCGCTTTACGCCAGTGATCAGTGTTGTTTCCGCAGGTTCAGCCAGGCGGAGCTGGATTAGGGCACAGATGCCATCGGCATCGCCATTAAATACATCGTAAGTTTGCATAAACTCTCTGTGCTTCGACTGCATTCACAACCTAAAATCAGCTTCGCCCAATGGCAAAACACCCTTCAGATCAAACAGAACTCCATCTTTTTTCAAATAACCCCGGAGCTCTTTTGAGGATTTCGCAGCATATTCCCGATGCGGCACTGCCAGAAAAACCGCATCGTAGTCCGCGGTTTTCGGGGCATCCACCAAAGAAATACCATATTCATGCTCGGCTTCCTCATTATCCGCCCAGCAATCGGTAACATCCACCGCACAACCAAAATCTTCCAGCTCACGGATAACATCAACCACCCGGGTATTTCGCAAATCCGGACAATTCTCCTTAAAGGTCAGCCCCATCACCAGTACCTTTGAGGACGCCACCGTATGCCCGGTTTTGATCATTGCCTTAACAAGCTCTGCCGCTGCATACGGGCCCATATTGTCATTTACCCGACGTCCGGCAAGGATAATGTCCGGGTGATAACCAATGGCCTGAGCTTTATGGGTCAGATAATACGGATCCACCCCAATACAGTGGCCGCCGACAAGGCCGGGTTTGAACGGCAAAAAGTTCCACTTGGTGCCGGCCGCCGCCAGCACTTCATGAGTATCAATCTTCAACCGCGCGAAGATCATCGAAAGCTCATTCATCAGCGCAATATTCAGATCACGCTGGGTATTCTCGATAACCTTTGCCGCCTCAGCCACTTTAATTGAACTGGCCTTGTGGGTACCGGCGGTGATAATGCCGGCATAAAGTGCATCCACTTCATCGGCAATCTCAGGAGTGGAGCCGGAGGTGACTTTCATAATGCTGGTTACCCGGTGCTCTTTATCGCCCGGGTTAATACGCTCCGGGCTGTAACCGGCAAAGAAATCCTGGTTAAACACCAGGCCGGAAACTTTCTCCAGAACCGGCACACAGACCTCTTCGGTCGCGCCGGGGTATACCGTGGATTCATAAATCACGATATCGCCCTTCTTCAATACCTGGCCGACGGTTTCACTGGCCCTTACAAGTGGAGTTAAATCGGGCGTTTTGAACTCATCAATTGGGGTGGGAACCGTCACAATGTAAATCTGGCAATCGCGAATGCCTTCCAGATTATCCGTAAACGACAAACCCGATGAGGTCGCTAATTCTTCCCTGGACACTTCGCGGGTAAAATCGACACCGTCTTTCAGATCAGCAATGCGCTTACTGTTGATATCAAAACCGACGATTTCCCGTTTTTCGCCAAAAGCGGCCGCCAGGGGCAGCCCCACATACCCAAGACCAATGACTGCAATTTTCTTCATTTGAAATCCTTTCCCGGAATGTCCGATACCCTTTCAGAAGCATCATTTAATAAAGCGTTCGCCCACGATAGAGGCAAATCTTGGATCACGCCGCACGGTTCTTCACCAACGGCCAAGCACCGTTTTTCTCCGCATCAAGCACAATAACTTCAACGATTGAGCCATCGTCCGCATTGCTCTCAGCCCTCCCATGAAAAATGGTGCATTGCCGTTTTCACTATCAGCTTGTCTTCAAGATCCAGTTACGCCAGAAGTGGCGCCGTGGTGGCTGATTTCAATCATGACAACATCCTTGTCAGTGAACTAGCTGTAAAAAGAAAGTCTCGCGACTGAGTGCAATGCTAAAACCTACCTCCACTGAGCCGCGTCAAACAAAAAACGTTCAGGCAACGTCTGAAAGTTGTTTTTCCAGGGTTTCTGGAAGCTCAAGGCGAGTGAACAGCTGAGCTGGATAGAGATAGTCTTCACCAGACTCATCAATTATGCGCATCATCCCGTGTGATGCGGCCGCCTCATCTTCAACCACCTGATACAGCTTCCTCGGTTCCAGGGAAGCTTCGAAGCCCTCGTTGTTGGTACAAACTGCAAAATGATGAGTCATAGGTTTACCCGAGAATTCGCTTGATCTTAATTTCCTTTTTGCCGATTCCAGAAGCTTCATACCAATGAATTTCGGCCTCCAAAACAGCTCCATCAGGCAACTCTATTGTGGCATCGCCTTTTCGCTTTCTCCACCGTCCGGGACCATAAGCCCTCTGGAGCCTCTGGAGCTCGCGAATGCCCGTACCTCGGGCAAACGTTTCGGGGTTTCGTACTCGCCCGATTATTCTGAAATACATTCAACCTCGTCCTTGAAGTTCATTGATTGAAAAGCCCGTGGAGGCATAAGCGCCTGCCTGAATCAGACCAAAACTCAGCAACCCAAACAAATAAATCGATTCAAAATCCTCATCAGCTCTTTTACTGAGCCGGTAACTTGCCATCTGCTTCTAGCCTCTCCCTGGCCGCCTGGCAAATAACCTTACTGCCCATCCTGCAGATCAGCAAAACCTTCGGCTACAGCCTGCTCTAATTCAGAGGCAATGCCGGCCTGGGCCAGCACCGGAAATTCCTTCATCAATTTGCCACTGACCCGGCCATGCTGGCGTATCGCCCGGATCATCCGATCGATGTGTTCATCAGGGCCTTCAACCCAATCCTTGATCGCCTCGCGTGTACGGTACCAGGCCCTCTGAAAGGCAGCCTGATGGTGCATCTCGTGTTCCAGGGTGTGGCGAACGATCGCGAACAGATATTCTGCTTGTTCGGTCAAGTCGGGATAGCGCCAGACAGGTGCCGCCTCGTCATAGGCATTAAAAACAAAGTCTGATTCAATACCATCTGCATACGCCACGCGTTCGTGGGTGAAATCGACCGCATCACGGTAAGCCGACATCAATGGCCGGGAGTAGCGCTCAAGAATCCGATCATACTCGGCCCGCCTCACCGCCGAGGACGTTATCGCCGCTGACACAGGCAAAATAAAAGGCTCCGGCACCACGCCGTCGCGGCGGAGGGTATCATTCACCAGAAAACGGGCGATTCGCCCATTGCCATCCGCCAGCGGATGAATAAAAACAAACCCGAAGCTTGCTACGGCAGCGCGAACTAGCGCCTCCCCCGGACCGGTTCGCGCCAGAAAACACTGTAACCCCTCCAGCATGCCTGGCAACCAATCCCAGTGCGGGCAGACGTAATGAACAACCGCTCCGTAATCGATTGAGCTGCTCCCAACAAAAACCGGAGATTGCCGCAAGCCTGTCCGGATCGTAGTGGTACCCAGGATAGCCGACTGAAATTCACTCAGGGCGCACTCATCAAGGGGAGAGTCCAGCCGGCCACAATACTGTTCCATGGCGGTGGCAAAACGGCGTATACGATCCTGATGCTGCCCTTCGTGCTCGATCACGAAACTGGCTCGGCTCTCTTTAATGGTCAGCCACACTGCGCTGCGGCGTAAGATATCCGGCCCGAACTCACCTTCCATTGCTGCAAGCCGGTCGGCGATCCCGTATTGGCGGGCCTCCAACAATGAAGTCGTGCGACGAACAAGCGGGCAGAATTCAGGGGTCCCCGGCAGGTTGTCATTAATCCGCCAGCGGCGGTTACGGCGCACCTCAGTGGCCGCCGTAACGTACAGTTCGGGATCCAGTGCATCACGATAGTTGCCACCGACATCCTCCACTGCCAGGGTATTGCCGGTTAGCCATTCGTAGAGAAACCCGGCACGCCGGGCATACTGGCCGGTAGGTTCAGAGCGTATCCAGTCAGCAAGCGCCTCTGCGGGCAATGCCCCAAACAACCTTGCCAGAAACTCCAGCGCCACCCCTTCGTGTTTTAAAGCGAAGGTCAGGTGCGCGCCCACCGTGCCTTGCGGGCGCATCGCCTCTGTGTAATATTCCAGGCGGCGGCCGGCCTGGTCGTAGGTTTGGCGCCTGCGCCCAATACGGCTTTCCAGCGGCAGCGGCTGGATTGCCTGCACGTTGTAGCGTGCCGCCAACCAGGCATAGCCAATTTCATCACCCGCCATCGTGCTCAAAATGATTATCCTGCCAAAAAAACGATTAAAACTGCCAGCTTTTCAGAAAAAACAATTCTAGCAGGTGCCGGTCACGATATATATCTGGCAATGGCGTCCCAGTAGGGCTTCAGATCCCGGTATATCCGGGGGAATTCCGCCGCCAGAGGAGAATCGACGACAATTTCCAGAGATCCCTGGTGAAGGAGGGGGCTGACCCCGCAGGGGCATCTGTTTCGTCACTGATAGTGCGCATTGGTCTCAGCCCTCCCATGAAAAAACCCGGCCTGGTCATAACACCACCCGCTTTACCACAGCCTTTGGAAACGAAAAATTAACCAACAGACCAAGCTCTTTCCCTGTGGCTTTGAGGTAGTTGATTAACTGCGGCTCCTGAATCAACGCCTTCTGGTAGACCGACTCCAGAAAACCTGCTCCCAGATGCCGGTATACCTCATACACACAGCCGGTAATACGGTAGCAAAGCTCTTTTTCCTTGAGCATCTTATATCCTTATTTTTAAGAACATTTTTGCCACTAAATCCACGAAAGAACACGAAAGGGAAAGACAAGGAAGCCCTGACTTTTAATCAGTCAGTCTTTGTTCGTGTTCTTTCGTGGATTTAGTGGCAAAAATCTTTATCTTTTCCATGTCAGGCCGCGTGATCACGTTTTGGGTGGGTTTGGTCGCCTTGGCCAGCCAGCAACCCCTGGATACTGATATCCTCATCCAACGAATCCCAGTGAATACCATGAACACTCAGTTCAAAGTCATCTCTGGCTTTTTGTTCCGCGTGCAGCAAACGTGGGAATCAGAGTTTGAGATTCAGGCAGCAGCCCTTCAAGCTTCGCCAGAAGCGCCGCCTTTGCCTCCTGATCTCCATGCACCACCCGAATCTCCTTCGGAGCCTGAGGAATGCCCTGAACAAACCGCAGCAAATCACTCTGCCCCGCATGGGCCGAATAGCCACCAACCTGATGAACCCTCGCACGAATGTCATAGCGCTCACCATCCAGCTCCACCCAGCCACCACGGGGACCATAATTAAGAATATCCCTTCCTGGCGTGCCTGCGGCCTGGTAGCCCACAAACAGAACATCGTTCCGCTTTTCTCCGAGCATCGCTTTCAGATAATTCACCACACGGCCACCGGCACACATACCAGAACCAGCCAGAACTACACACGGGCGATGTGAGCGGGCCAGGTACTCCACCGCGTTCAGATGGTCTTCGTGGGAATTGATGACCGTCAACTGCTCAAACGACAGAGGATGACGGCCCTGAGATACAACTTCCGAGGCTTCGGCGTCCCAGAAGGGTTTCAGATCCCGGTAGATCCGAGTGAATTCGGCGGCGAGCGGCGAATCCACCACAATTTCCAATGACTCCCAGGTAAAGGACGGGTCTGACCCTTTATTATTCGTCCGTGAGCGGCCGTGAGTGTCCGTGGCAGCGCCAGCAACTGGAGAGTCGGCAAACTCATGGATTAAACTTTCGATTTCATAAAGTAACTCCTGGGTCCGCCCAATACTGAACGCCGGCACCAGCACCGTGCCACCGTCCGCAAGCGCATGCTCCAAAACAGCCTTTAGCCGGTAGCGGCGAGTCTCCCGATCCTCATGATCCTTATCACCATAGGTACTCTCGATCACCAGCCGGTCCGCCCGCTCTGGAGACTCCGGCGCCGGAAGCAGCGGCGCATGGGGCGCCCCCAGATCGCCACTGAACACAATGCGTTCTTCAGAATCCCCTACCCGGGCATCGCATTCCACATAGGCCGAACCCAGAATATGCCCTGCCCTCTGCAGCCGAACGGCAAGTGACTGGCCTTCCTCATCAAAAACCGAATGCCACTGGCCGTACGGAACGGGGACCAGGCGAGAACGAATCAGCCCCAAAACCCGGTCAATCAGCTGCCGATCCCTCGTAAAACCAATCTTCAGGGCGTCTTCCAGAATCTCCGGCAACATAATCGCCGACGGCTCCGAACAGATAATCGGCCCGTCAAAACCCGCCGCCAGCAGATAGGGGATGCGGCCCACGTGATCAATGTGCACATGGGTAACTACCAGAGCCCGGATATGATCAATGGGAAAATCAATGGAGAGATCAGAAGCGGAGGCACCTCGGCCTTCATCCTGGCCCTGGAACAGGCCGCAGTCTATCAGAATGCCGCTTTTGCGAGCTCCGGAGCCGAGGGTGAGTTCGTGGCAGGAGCCGGTCACGCCTTTGGTGGCGCCGTGGTGGGAAATCGAGATCATGCTTAAACGTCCTTGTTGCTGCTGTTACCACTCGCCTCTCCGGGCGAGTGCTTTGGATTTGCATTCCGGCCTACTGAAAGTCTGATTCCTTAACCGGAGAATTCCTGCTGATGTCCTGTGTGGCAACCTTGCCAATGATGCTGTTCAGATGCTTCGGGGCCATCCCAAAGCCTGGGCGAACACTTCGTATATCATCGCCGGTTATCACTTCGCCGGCCTTGATGTCGTTCACAAAGTACAGGGAACGACGAAACAGCGCATTTCCCTGCTCGCTGGATTTTCGCCCGTAATCTACCTTGCCCAGAGCCTTCCAGGCCGTCTTGCTATCCCGGCAAAGCGCCTTCAGGTCCTCAGGTTCGAGTGAAAAACTGTCATCCGGGCCGCCGCCGGACCGGTCAAGCGTAAAGTGCTTCTCAACGATGGAAGCGCCCAGAACAACACTGGCAATCGCCGTTGTGTTGTCCAATGTATGGTCAGACAAACCGGTTACCAGCCCAAAACGCTCCTGCATATCCACAATGGTACGCAGGTTATAGTCTTCCGCAGGCGCCGGATAGCCACTTACACAGTGGAGAATGGCCAACTGGGTGCAACCTGCCCCCTGCGCTGCATTAATGGCTTCCTGAATCTCCTCAGCGTCTGCCATGCCCGTGGAAATAATCATCGGTTTGCCGGTCCGCGCCACGTACTCAATCAATGGCAAATCCACGGCTTCAAACGAGGCGATCTTATAGGCTGGCGCGCCCAGGTCCTCAAGCAAGTCAACCGCAGTGGCATCAAACGGGGAACTGAAAATCGTGATCCCCCGCTCCCGGGCACGATCAAAAAGTGGTTTATGCCACTCCCAGGGCATGTGGGCCTCTTCATACAACTCGTATAGAGTACGACCGTCCCACAAACCGCCTTTAATTCTGAATTCCTCACTATCTGAATCCAGAGTTATGGTGTCTGGTCGGTAGGTTTGAAGTTTCACCGCATCCGCGCCAGCTTCAACCGCCGCATCAATAATTTTCAACGCGGTTTCGAGCTTGCCATTATGATTGGCTGACAGCTCTGCAATAATGAAGGGACTGTGCTTCTGCCCTATTTTACATCCGGCGATTTCAATTTCTGGCCATTCATTCATCAGACGCACCCAACATTCTCAAAATTCTTTTCACCATCAGTTCCCTTTTTGCCGACCAGTCCGTCGCCAGTAGTCCCAGGCAATAAATATCGACGAATTCACCATCGACTTTATGTTGCTCCCTGAGAATTCCTTCAACATGAAACCCGAATTTCTGATGTAATCTGATTACACCATCATTGAAAGCCAAGACTTCGCAGCAAAGCTTGTGGAGATTCAATTCCTCAAACGCATAATCCAACGCCAGCATCTCCATGCGGCTCCCGGTTCCACGCGGAGCCTCTGGTGCAGCATAGAACGCCCATGAGGCATTCTTATTTTCCTGGTCTATCTGGGTGAAGCCCACAATGCCCTGAGCCAGCCCCTGGAACTCGTACATGAAATATTTGCAGGCATCGCTTTCTCTGGCTCGCTCCCACCAGCGCATGTGCTCATCGAGAGGAATAATGTGGCGCGTGTACATATTCTGTCGAACAGCCGGCTCATTCCGCCACGAAAGCATGAGATCGAGCTCATTTTCGTTAATGGCCCTGAGGCACCCTATTTTTTCATTCTCGTAATTCATGATCACCCCCTA
Organism: Marinobacter guineae; assembly: GCF_002744735.1. Lineage (GTDB taxonomy): Bacteria > Pseudomonadota > Gammaproteobacteria > Pseudomonadales > Oleiphilaceae > Marinobacter > Marinobacter guineae. The sequence continues at coordinate 894,624 of NZ_KZ319339.1, forward strand.
ACTCAAGCAAGGTAGCAACAACCCGGAATACGCCCCGCCCGTCGGTTATTGCAGCAGCAGCCTTGGACATTGCTACCAACTGCCCCGGGTATGAATCAAGGTCCATCAGTACTCTAGTCAGGGAGTCTTCAAACCGCTCTCCGCTCTCCAGGATCCTTACCGCTCCGGTTTCCTCGAGTTCACGGGCCGCAAAAACCTGATTCTCCGCAACAACAACCATTGCGGAAGGTAATCCAAGACAGCACCTTTCCCAAATTGAAGAACCGGCCGCCCCAATAACAAAGTCCTGTTGCTCCATCACCTCGGCCATGTTTCCGATGCCTACCAGAACTTCTACTTTCAGCTTTATGGAGCCTGCCAGCTTTCGGATAGCCTCAACCCACGGAGAAGATGGGCCCATAACAACCGTCACGTTCTTTTCCTGATGCCAATCCAGAGAATCCAGTACTCTCAGGGCGCGATGAGTGAGATTATCCTGATCGACACCACCTATACTGATGAGAATATTCTGAAGTCTTGGCCGAATCCGTCTCTGCAAACTGGAATCACGCAGTTCAGAGAATTGCGGGCGCAATAAAGAGAAATGGGCGCCGCACAGCAATCTCGATTCAGAAGGGGCTAGTTTCCGGTAACTGGCAGGCAAACGACCGTAGGTTTGATCCAGTAACAAATCACAGTCGTGGGAACGATTGGCAAGATCATCAATTACCATGATTTTTTTACAATAGGGCCGCAGTTCAGATTCCCATTTCTCCGACAAGGCATAATGATCAACAACCAACCAATCCGGCTGCCTCCCCGCCAGTGCACGAATGCTTTGATCCGCATCAAATTGCTGCATGCGGTCAAACCAATCATCATCAGTCACGTGAGAGCCATCATCGTCGGTGAGAGATTCATCCCGTCCTTCTAATCGCAACACCTTGAAACCGGAGCTTTCTATCAGAGAACAAAGGTCACCTGTTTGTGAACACGACAGGAATACGCATTGAACACCACGGTCTCTCAGTTCACCGGCAAGGGTCAAACACCTCATTACATGGCCAGAGCCTGTTTCAAGAGAGGCGTCTGCGCGAAACATCACGAACCTCATGCAGTCACCAACACGTCCACCCACCATCAACCATCAGACTGGCGCCGTTGACATAGCTTGAGGCCGATGACGCAAGAAACACCGTCGGGCCGGCAATCTCGCTCGCCCTGCCAATGCGCCCCATCGGAACCTTGGCTGCCAACGCCTCGATGAATGCCGGAGAATTATCCTGAACGGTCTGAGCGGGAAATGGCCCGGGGCAAATCGCGTTCACGCGGATACCTTCCTTTCCGAATTCACAAGCGGCGTAACGCGTCCATTGCAGCAGGGCTGCCTTGGCCGCACCGTAAAACGGAGGGTTTGCAGATTCGGCATCCGGGTACAGCCTTTGGTCCGGGCTGACAACACCGTACATGGAACCAATATTGATGACCGAAGCATCGCCATCAAGGGCGACCGCCCGGCGAAGTGAAGGCAACGCCTGCTGGAACAGAAAATGAGAGGCGACAACGGAAACCTCGTAGCTCTGCGTGAAGCTCTCGGGCAACGCAGATTCAATACTTCCGGCCCCGCCCGCATACGCATTGTTGATCAGCACATGCAATTTTTCCGCCCCACGCTGCTCGAAGAACGCCACAACGGCTTGCCGGTCTGATACATCGAAGACGGCGGGAACGGCATCGAATCCCTTCGAACGCAATGCTGCGGATAGCGATTCACACTTTTCCGAATCTCTGCCATTCACAAGAACCCGGGCACCTGCGCTCGCCAAAGCCTCTGCCATAACCGAGCCCAAGTGGCCGGTCGCTCCTGTTATCAGGGCTGTCTTACCTGACAGCGAAAACAGGGATTGATCACTGCTCATGGTTCTCTCCTCCACCGGGCAGGATCCAGAGTTCTCGCAGCGAGCATCGGTCGGTTTTCTTTAATCAAGCGAACCTCTTCGGGCCCAAGCCCGGATTTATCAAAAACAACGATATTCTGCTTCAGCTGAGCCAGGCTCTCCATACCAATCACCACACCATCAATCCACTTCTGCGCCAGACAGTATCGGATGCAAAGCTCTGAAACCGACTCACACCCGTGATCATGGGCAGCATCCCGAAGCCACCGAATACAGGCTTCCGGCCTTTGTTCTCCAGCTTGTCGCCAGAGCCCTGGATCATCCGCGACCAGCAGCCCCTGAAGCATGGAGCTTCGCACATGGACAACCAACCCCCGGTCAGCCCGCGCTTCCTCAATTTTCGGAATCAGACTATCCCATCGCCAATCAAGAATATGGAATGGCATCTGAATCAGCCCGACATCGGGCACTGAGAGGCTTGCGGCCAACTCTTCCGGCGACTGAACAGACACACCAAGCGTACCAATAGTCCCTTCCGCTCTCATTTCTCTGAGACAGGACCAAACTTGCCCGCCCCAATCATGAAGGTGCGTTGCCCGGTGCAACAGCAAGACATCCAGGCGGGCCGTTCGCAAACTGGCCTGCGAGTGAAAAACACTGCTCTCCACGAACGCCCGGACAACTTCCAATGAAGGCTCTTCAGGGAATTCCGCCAGGGGAGAAAGCTTCGTTATAATCGGCACACGCCCGTGCCAGCCAGACGCCAGCGACCGGCCGATTACTTCTTCACTTCGGCCATAGGCACGGGCAGTATCGATGTACCCAACGCCACTGCCAATGGCTGTTTTCAGAATAATCTCTGCCGCATCCAAAGAAGGCATGCCCGAAGCATTCGAAATGCCATAGTCCATTCCCAACTGGGCCGTACCAACCACCAACCTGGAACAACGGTGGCGCCCAACAGGTTGAAATCGCGTGCCTTCCAGCCTTTTTATGAGGTCCATCCAGGGATGGTTTACCGGGTCGGGGACCTCCCGAAACACCTGTTGCACCGCCACATAGTCATCAAAGCAGTCCACAGTCGCCCGATAATGGCCCTTGGCAAGATCCTGATATCGCCGAAAGTAAGTATCACCGAATTGGCGGCGTACCCAGGGCGTTACATGTTCAAGGTCATGTTGTTCAGAAGTCGACGCAAGCGCATTCCGAAGGTGTCTTAGCCAGGTCAGCTCAACGCTTACCCCGTAAGGCAATCCGGAGGGCTCACCGTTGCAGCACAGATAGTCCAGCTGTTGCTGAATGAATTCGTCATACAACTCATCCAGTAACTGGCCATCGGGAAAAACGTTATCTGCGGTGAGCCGGAAAACGCAGGTATCGTCCTCATAATCCGCCAGCGCAGACACAACCCTGTCCAGCGTGTTATCAAGGTCCCCCCGATAACAGCGAATACCCTCGCTTTCGATGGTATCGGCAAGGCAATCGTCTGTTGGCTCCTTCGAGGTCGCAACAAGAACATCACAGCCGTTGTTGCCCGCCCGTCTGGCAGCCAGCACTGCCAACGGGATACCGCCAACAGGCAAAAGAACCTTTCCAGGGAGCCTTGATGAATTTGAACGGGCTTGCAGAATGGCAACCCGCCTCACGTCAGCGCTTCCTTCAACGCCGCAACGACTTCCACTTGTTGTTGGTCCGTTAACAACGGAAACAAGGGCAGACTGATCGCCTCCCCGTAGTAGCGCATGGATTCAGGAAAGTCGTCGCGCTCAAATCCCATAGCTTGATAAAAAGGCTGGGTGTGAACCGGAATATAGTGCAGATTCACACCAATTCCGCGGTCACGCAGAGCCTCGAACACTTCTCGGTGGGAACGGGTAATCAGATCCAGCCTGAGCCGGATAACATAAAGATGGAAGCCGGAATAGCTGTCAGGGTGCTGCCAGGGAGTGATAACTGGCAGTTCCTGAAGTAACTCGTCGTATTGCCGGGCCAGTTCGTGGCGCCGGGCCACATATTGATCCAGGCGCCCCACCTGACTGATGCCAAGCGCCGCCTGTAATTCGGTCATACGGTAGTTAAAGCCGAGATCAACCTGCTGGTAGTACCAGGGTCCATCCGGCTCCTGGGTCATTTCGGCGGGGTCTCTCGTGATGCCGTGGCTGCGCAGCCGCATCATCCGGCTCGCCAACTGATCATCGTTGGTCAGCGCCATGCCTCCCTCGGCGGTGGTTACGATCTTCACCGGGTGAAAGCTGAATACAGTTATGTCACTAAACCGGCCACTGCCGATGAAAGCGCCCTGATACTTCCCGCCGATTGCATGGGAAGCATCCTCGATGACGCGGAAACCGTATTGCCGCGATAACTCAAAAATCGCTGCCATGTCACAAGGCTGCCCCGTCAGGTGAACAGCAACAAGAACCTTAGGCAAACGACCTTCGGCTTTTGCCTTCGTTAACTTTTTAGCCAACGCCTCAGGGCAAAGGTTGTAGGTTTTTGGATCAACATCCACAAAATCTACCTGTGCGCCACAATAGAGACCGCAATTCGCTGAAGCAACGAAGGTAAGAGGAGACGTCCACAACCAATCCCCCGCTCCCAGCCCGAGGGCAACACATGCGATATGCAGGGCCGAGGTTGCACTGTTTACCGCACAGGCGTGCCTCGCTCCTACATGATCAGCTACCTGGCGCTCAAACTCTGGTACTTTGGGGCCCTGAGTCAGGTAGTCAGATTTCAAGACCTCAAGAACAGCTGCGATATCCTGGTCAGTAATCTCCTGACGGCCATAGGGAATCATCGCTTATATACTCCCGATTTTTTCCTGGTTGGCATCAATCCAGGTTCGTAACTGATCTTCCGTCATCCACTCGGCATTGTTGTCACTAGAATACACAAACCCCTCCGGAACCCTCTTACCGTCCTTGATCCGGTTCGCATCCGCGCTCCAGTCATGAATCGCAGGCAGGATTTTGAAGTGCTCCGGATACTCATAGGTGTAATAGGAGTCCTCAGCACCGATCATCTGCTCATGGAGCTTCTCTCCGGGGCGAATACCAACAATCTCGTGGCGGGCATCTGGCGCGACGACACGGGCAAGATCCGTCACCTTCATAGAAGGGATCTTCTTCACGTAGATTTCACCGCCTTCCATGTCTTCGAAGGCATGCCAAACCAGCTCCACCCCTTCTTCGAGGGAAATCATGAAACGCGTCATTCGCTCATCGGTAATGGGCAAAACACCCCGATCCCTGACTGACATAAAGAAAGGAATGACCGACCCTCGCGAGCCCATCACATTGCCATACCGAACAACGGCAAAGCGGGTTTCATGCCCACCTGCGTAGGAATTTCCGGAGACAAACAGTTTGTCTGAGGCAAGCTTGGTGGCGCCGTATAGATTGATCGGGCTACTGGCCTTGTCTGTGGACAGCGCAACAACCCGCTTTACACCCTTATCAATACAGGCATCGATAAGGTTCATGGCACCATTGATATTTGTCTTGATGCACTCAAAAGGATTGTATTCGGCCGTTGGAACAATTTTGGTTGCCGCCGCATGCACCACATAATCCACGCCATCCAGGGCCCGATAGAGTCTGTCTCGATCACGTACATCGCCTATAAAAAACCGCACACGATGATCACCGGCAAACTGCTTGGCCATCTCCCACTGCTTCATCTCATCCCTGGAGAAAATGATCACTTTTCTCGGGTTATATTTTTCAAGCAGCATGGGCACAAAGGTATGGCCGAAAGAGCCTGTACCGCCGGTGATCAGTATGGAGCTGTTTTCAAACATGGGAGGTCGAATACCTTTGGTTGTTTATTGCAGCGCGCGTGGCTCACTGGATTCGTTCCTGCATGATAAAAGAAAAAAGGGGCAAGATCTCCCCGATCCGCCCCTTCTTTCACTCACCATTGTGTTCGCGCAAATAAAACAGGCTCAGGCTGGGAACCGTCTGATCTTCCCGGCTTCCTGAGAAATTAAGGCCAATCGATGGTCACCGTTACACCAGACAAGATCGGCAACCTCGCCGTTCGGCGCGTAACCCGCAGGAGCGGCCTTCAGAATCTCCACCACTTCCCGGCAATCAAAGTCCTGGCTGGCGCGCATCAGGCGGTTGAGAGTGTGCTCAACCTCATCCCAGGCCATAGAAGCCTCACGCGCCATCATGATTCGTGGATGGGCCGTCCCTTGAGGGTCATCACCAATCAACAGCTCCTCAAAGAGCTTCTCACCCGGCCTTAGCCCCGAGAACACAATCTCGATATCGCCATCCGGCTGCTCGTCGGTTTTCTCCATCAGACCCATCAGATGAATCATCTTACGGGCCAAATCTGCAATTTTTACGGGCTCGCCCATATCCAGCACAAACACTTCACCGCCCCGCCCCATGCTTCCAGCCTGCAAAACCAACTGGCTTGCCTCGGGAATTGTCATGAAGTAGCGGATGATATCCGGATGGGTCACCGTTACCGGGCCGCCGTCGCGGATCTGGTCCCGGAACAACGGGACTACGGAGCCGGATGACCCCAGCACGTTGCCAAAACGCACCATGGAAAAGATGGTATCCGACTGCCGCTGGGCCAAGCCCTGCAACACCAGCTCCGCCAGGCGTTTACTCGCGCCCATCACATTCGTCGGCCGCACTGCCTTATCGGTAGAGATCAGAACAAAGCGTTTAACTCCAGCTGCAATTGCAGCCTCGGCGACGTGGAAAGTACCGAAAACGTTGTTCTGAACGCCTTCGATAATGTTGTGCTCAACCAGAGGCACATGCTTATAGGCGGCTGCGTGATAAACCGTCTCAATACCAAAGCTGCGCATGGCCGCTTCGCAGCGCCTCCGATGGCTAACGCTACCCAGCAGCGCATAAATCTCCACCCCCAACCCCTCAACCTGGTTCAGGGTTTGGAGTTCACGTTCAATCGCATACAGGGAGAATTCAGACTGCTCAAACAACACCAGCCGGCTTGGCCGGTGCCGGATAATCTGGCGGCACAGCTCCGAACCGATGGAGCCACCGGCGCCAGTGACCATCACAGCCCGGTCATACAGGCTTTTCGCTACCTGGGCATTATCGGGTTGAACCGGGTCCCGACCCAGCAGGTCCTCCAGTTCCAGATCCCGGATATCGTTAATCCGTGCCTGGCCAGCCACCAGTTCCGACATGGTGGGAACCGTCTGCACAGGAATCGCCAACGGCTCCAGCTTTTTGAGCAAGCGCTTGCGATCAATTCCCGAATTGGCATCCAGGGCCAGCAACAAACGCTTGATCCGATGCTTCTTCACAGCCCGCTCAATATGGCTGATGTCGTACACAGGAATACCGTTGATCAGTGCCCGGTGATTGGCTTTAGTAAGGGTAATAAAGGCCGAGGGATGGAACTCAGTGCCCTGGTCCAGGGCGTTGGCCAGTTGCAGACCCGTTTCGCCGGCACCAACAATCGCCACAAATTCCTTGTTGCGGTGCCTTGGGCGATGCACCAACATCCGAACGGTCATCCGCGTGCCGCTCACAAAAATAAACGCCAGAGCACCGTAGATAATCGGGACCGAGCGCGGAACCAATACTTCTAGCCAGTAGCCCAGCAGAATGAGCGTTACCGAAGAAATGAAAACGCCGGAAATGATCGTGATAAAAGCTCGGTCGCTCAGGTAACGAACCACCGCCCGGTACAGGCCCAAACGAACAAAAACAATGATGGTGAAAGCCACCGTTAGCCCGGAAACGATCAACTGATCCCTATTGGGAACCCAGAGCTGCTGATCCAGACGCAACGAAAAAGCCGCCCAAAGGGAAAAAAACAGAACGACAACATCTGCAAAAACAGACACCAACCGTTTTTGAACACGAGACAAGTTCAGGAATGTTTCGAACATGGTTGTCCTTTGCCGGTAAACGTATAACCGCAACTAGCCTTTAAAAGGCACACTTTTGCTCTAATCGAGGGGTTTGTCCAGACTCTTAGCATTACGTAGCATTACAAGTGCCACTTACGGCCCTTTTCCTAGCGGCGAGCGGCCTGCTCCATCACGGACCGCAATACCTCACAGGTCTTGTCCATCTCGACGGCTGTCAACGTAGGGTGCACAAGGAACATCAGGCTCGTTTGCCCAAGTTCCCGGGCCACAGGCAGGGGTTCTTCTGGCCGGAAGCCGGTATTATCAAAGGCCTTTTCAAGATAAACCTCGGAACAAGAGCCTGAGAAACAGGGCACACCGGATGCAACAATTTCATTGAGAATGCGATCCCGGCTCCAGCCATAGCGCAGCTGGTCAGGCTCAACGAACACGTAACACTTATAGGCTGCATGCTCGATGTCCTCAGGAACCTCCGGCACCCTCAAGCCGGGCAGAGTCCGCGCACACGCCCAGATTTGTTCAGCATTGGAAAGCCGCTGGGCATGCCACTCCGCCATGCGCTTAAGCTGTATACGGCCAATAGCACCCTGCATTTCTGTCATCCGCCAGTTAGTACCAAAACTATCATGCAGCCAGCGAAACCCCGGCGGATGTTCACGCTCGTAAACCGCCTCCCAGCTTTTGCCATGATCCTTGTAAGACCACATAAGGGACCATAACTCGCGATCATTCGCCGTCACCATGCCACCTTCGCCGCCGGTGGTCATGATCTTATCCTGGCAGAACGACCAAGCGGCAACATGGCCCAACGAGCCGACCGGCCGACCTTTATATGTGGCACCATGCGCTTGGGCACAATCTTCAATAACCGAGAACTCATGCTTGCAGGCCAAATCGTTCAAAGCATCCATATCGCAAGGCCAGCCCGCGAGATGAACCGCAATAATCGCACGGGTCCGGCTTGTAATCAGGGGCGCCACCGTCTCAGCGGAGACGTTCTGGGAATCACGATCAACATCCGCAAATACCGGTTTAGCACCCACTGTCACAATACTGGAGACGGAGGCCAGAAAGGTTCTCGAGGTAACAATCACCTCATCGCCTTCACCGATACCCAGCCCCTTTAGCGCCAAATCCAGAGCGACCGTCCCATTGGCCACCGCAACGGCGTACTCCGTGCCGGAAAAGCGTGCGAATTCTTTTTCGAACTCCCGGCACTCTGACCCCGTCCAATAATTAACCTTGTTGGATAGCAAAACCCGGGAAACCGCATCAGCCTCCTCGTGGGTGAAGGAGGGCCAAGGGGAAAAAGGACCATTCAGCATTCAGTTAGCCTTACCTGTGCAGATCAAAATTCAGTTCAGAAAATTCACGTGGGCCGGGCGGGATTGCCAAAGGCCACAACCCCATCAGACAGATTCCGCGTTACAACAGCCCCCATACCAACAACAACTCCGTCGCCAATGGAGACTAACTGCTTGACGGCCGCGCCAATACCAATCCAGCTTGCCCGCCCGACAACCACGCCACCGGCCAAGGCAGCATTGGGACTAACATGAACCCCATCAGCCAGCCTGCAGTCGTGTTCTACCACTGAACCCGTATTGATGATACACCCCTTGCCAAGCTCAGCCCCCGCATTCACTGCGGAATTAGCAAAAATAACCGTTCCCGGAGACACCCTCGCATACCGGCTGACCTGCGCTGAAGGGTGAATGATAACCACAAGAGATGCGTTTCCCGCTTCCAGTTCAGTAAGCTTCTCAAGACGTACTGTGCTATCCCCGATGGCGACGACCACCCCATCGTAGCGCCCGAGGCTTTCAATCAGCTCCCTGCTGCCACCTTGAACCGGCCAGTTGCCATTTGTCTCGATTACCGGCCAGGCGTCGTCATAAAAAACCACTTCATCCCAACCCGACAGCTCGGCAGCATCCGCAACCACTTTGCCATGACCACTGGCACCAAGAATAGCCAGCCGCTTCACGAATCGTTTCCACCAAATTTGGTCATGGTCGCCTTACCATCCTGACTGATACCGTCCCGTTTCACGACCTTTAGGACAGTGAGAAACAAGATTTTCATATCCAGCCAAAAGCTTTGATTGTCCACGTACCAGACATCCATCCGGAATTTCTCATCCCAACTCAATGCGTTCCTACCATTTACCTGAGCCCAACCAGTGACACCAGGGCGCACATTATGGCGACGATATTGTTCAGAAGAGTATAGGGGCAGATATTCCATGAGTAATGGACGGGGGCCTACCAGGCTCATATCGCCCTTGAGCACGTTCCATAACTCCGGTAGCTCATCCAGACTGGTCGACCGCAAAAACTGCCCGAACGACGTTATGCGTTGATCATCAGGAAGCGGATTGCCATTCTTGGCGACAGCATCCAGCATGGTGCGGAACTTTATCATTTCGAAGGGGGTGCCGCCTTTACCCGGGCGGGTCTGGCGAAAAAACACTGGAGAGCCAAGCTTCCTGCGAATTTGCCAAGCAGTGATACCTAAGACAGGAGCAAGGAAAATCAGACCCAAAGCCGAAACAACGATATCCAAAAAACGCTTGATCACTTTATCCCCATTTCTCTCAGCATATGAGCGTTCACCTTACGTACGTCGTATTTCTCTTCAGCGATCTTGCGAGATTCTCCGCCCATGCGACTCACCAAGGCAGGGTCATGAACAAATGCCAACATGGCTTCAGAAAGAGCATTTACAGACTTCACAGGCACAAGGTATCCGTTCTTGCCATTGATGACGGTTTCTCGACACCCCGGCGCATCAGTGGTAATAATCGGTCGCCCCATAGCCATGGCCTCCAGTACCGTGCGTGGCGTACCTTCTGAGTAGGAAGGAAGCACATACACACTGGCATTTTCGATAGCCGGTTTCACATCACTAAGCCTGCCATAAAAAGCCAGCGTACCTGCAGACACCCAATCATCAAGTTCCGCCTGGGCAATTGAGTCGGGGTTGTCGTCAATCCAGCCCACAAGCCCGAACTCAACATTCGGATGTTTTGCTCTAACCAAGGCAGCGGCTCCCGCGTACTCACGTATTCCTTTTGCGCACAACAACCGCGCAATTAACAAAAATCTGGGCACCTCAGGTAAGGTGGCGGCCCTGAAGCTTGCGACATCAACACCGGAGCCATTCACCACAACGGACGCACCTTGCGTTTTCAGTATATTCTCCTTGCGAAACAGCGCCTGATCGTCAGGATTCTGAAAGAAAACCATATCTGTTCGGGCCAGCGCGAACCGATAGAGCCGATGCACCAGACGTTTTAGTATTCGCCGACCGCCATCAGCCTCCTGAAACGCATAGCCCAGGCCAGTGATCAAAGCGAAACGCTTCGGTACGCGTGATAACCAACCAGCAAGACTGCCATAAATCACCGGCTTAATGGTATATCCAAGCACGAAGTCAGGCCGAATACGCCGCATCAGAGCCCAGAGACTTAACAGTGCAACAAAGTCTGCAGCCGGGTTCATACCGGTACGCCGAAGCGGAATATCGTAGACCTGCAAACCTTTCGCTTCCAGCTGGCGCCGAATCTCACTACCAGGGGGTAGGTCCGGCGCTGCCACATGAACATCAAGTCCCGCATTTAAAAGCGAGTCGATAAGAGGGCCTCGAAAGTTCAGTAACGAATCGGGATAACCGGCTATCAATAAAAATTTCATGAACGTCACACAATGAAAGTACCGTGATATTCTATTGATCTTCCAACCACTTCTGAAACATCAACACACTTCAAAGATCATATTGCCAGTTCTTCTTGCCACTAAGGTGTGACGACCGCAGGAGTCCAATTGACTCAGGATGAAAGAAGTCGCAAGACCGGGGGCGGTTTTCATCTAATAACGCCACAGCCGAATCGCCATCATAGAAACGGGCAATTCCACACGCACTAAACAGATTCCGGTAAGACAACCGACTGGGTGAATATACCTGCAAGGACTGGCGCCTGAACCGCCAACGAATACTGGGTCTCCACCGCTTTCCGCCCTGCTTTGCCCAATTGCAGTCTCTGCGCCGGCGATTCCAGCAGTTTGTCCAGCGCAACTTCCCACTCTGCTGTATTGGCAGCCAACAGCCCACACTGGTTCGCGCCAACAATATCGACATTCACCCCCACTGGCGAGGCGATAACAGGAATGCCACCCGCCATGTATTGAATTAACTTATAGCCGCATTTACCTTTTTCCCAAGGCCCATCGGATAAAGGCATGATGCCAATATCCATCTGAGCAATCAGCTCTGCCTCGAATGCTTCACTCCAAGGAACAACCTCAACATCAAGGCCCGGGAATTCAGATACAATATCGTCTGAAGCACCAACCAACAGCAACCGTGCATTATGTTTTTGACACAGCGACGTCAACGCCCGAGCCATGCCAACAACATAGCTCTGGGTAGAGGGTGAACCGATCCAGCCAATCACCGGCTTTGCCGCCGGCGATGACTCATTCGAGTTATAGCGCGTTGCATCAACCACCGTCGGCACCAGCTCAACGCGAACAGCACCTGCCGTTTTCGCCCGGCCTGCCAGATAATCATTCCCGGCCACGACGCATCGTGCGTACCGCATTACGACGTCAATTTTACGCCCCAGAGCCCGGCGCAGCACCGAATTCCCCGACAGGTCATAGTTATGAAAGATCGCATCATCGTAATCAACCACATAGCGCTTACCCAGCCAGTGCAAAATCCTTTCTGCGAGCGCTGGCAAATAGGGGAATATTTCTTTTTCAATCCAAATCAGGTCGTAACGGAAGACACTGAGCAGCACGAACAGCCTGCGTACATAGAGCATCACCGTGCGCAATGGCGCCCGTTTACCATGCTTATAAAGCAGGTCAAGGTATTGATCGTCAAAAAGGCTACTGACGGTGATCTGAAACCCTTCGGCCTCCAAAAAAGGTAAATACTGTAGTGAACGCAGGCGGGTACTGGCGCCTTTTCTTGAATATTTTGAAAGAAGGAGGATTTTCATAAACTCTTATAGCACTTACCGCGTCTTGTTTTTAAAAAGCCATTCTGGCACCCATGCCAACAGCATCCGATAACCCGCCCAGGTCTCCTTCAACCCCGATAAAGAACGCCGGGCCAGAGCCAACGCCGAACGAGCCAAAGGTTCGAGCAAGAGTGTCGTGGCCAGCACCATTAACGCAGCGGGGAAAGAAAAATGCTTAAAGGCATACAGCAACCGGCTACGCAGCGAATAAAAAAGCCGTCTCGCCTTAACCTGATTGGAGGTGCCGCCACCGGCATGAAAAGCTTGGGCATCGGCCAGATAGAAACTTTGCCAACCGGCCAGACGTGCACGGTATGAAAAATCAACCTCCTCGAAATAAACGAAGAAACGTTCATCAAAACCCTGCAGTTGCTCAAAAAGCCTGCGACGAACGAAAAAGAAAGCACCAATAACCTGATCGACCTTGCGATCAGCCAAATGATCCCATTCCGCCATGGAGTTACCAAGACCGGGAAAAATACGATCCAAGCCAACGGCATGAGCCAAAAATCCAGTGACCGAAGGAAACCTCGCACAGCTGCGGGACACCTTGCCGCTCTCCTCAATCAACTGAGCACCGCAAATACCTACCACCTGGTTAGCCGGCGCCTGCATGAAGTTGACTACCTTTCTAAGCGTACCCTCGAAGAGTGCCGCATCGGGATTGAGAAACAGCAGATAATCACTGTCGGCATCCTTCGCCCCCAAATTACAGGCCTTACCGAAACCGAGGTTTTCGCCGGCTCGTATCAGAGTAACGTTCGGCATTCCCTCAACCGAGGTTTCCGAGCCATCTATAGAGCCGTTATCGACGACTATGATCTTTCCGACATAATCGCCGCCAAATTGGGTGACGGAATCAACGCAGGTTTTAAGTTGTGGGCCTGCGTTCCAGTTAACGACGATGATATCAAGCATATTATATAGCCACTCGTTGGTATTTTAGGCTTGTCGCAAGCAGATGTGGCAATATAACAATCCACAGGAAGTCAAATTTACCAAAATATGGATTAGAGGCAGCGGCTATGCAGAAACAAAATACCCCTGTCATCAAAGGTAAGACGTATATCTTTAAATCAGGCCTCATCTTCAATGATTGCCTGACTCTAATCAGCCCATACCCAAACCAAGAAAAATAAAATAGGAAACCGACTAGCCCTGTAGAGAATAATAGATATACATAAGTTAGTTCATAAGCCCACCCCATCTCTGTTGAACGAACTACGTCGACAGTCGAGCCGTTTCCTGCACCAAATAGAATTGAGCTATCAAACCAACCATTCATCAGGGAAAAGAACTGTAGCGTACGTTCTGACGTGCTCTCGCCGGATTCAAAATTAAAGCCGTCCGCAAACATAATCCAAACTTTGGTAAGATTAAAACCAAGATGATTAAGCAACCCTAAAGCGATTAAGAACAAAAAAATTGATAGTATATAAAAACCAGGTGATCTTGATAATCGCCGAATTTTTATCGGTAATTTTTTAAGACCGGAAAACAAAAAAAATTCTGCCAGAACAATGGCTGGAATGATCATAAAGACGAGTAGCATCGCACGCCGGCCAGTCAAGAACGTAAGAACAATAGACGCCAAAATTAATACCAACCATAAATACGTTTTTTCCCGATATGGGAGCTTTAGCTTAATGTAAAAAAAGTGTATCGCCAGAGGGATAAGGAAAATAAGAGATGAGATCGAGTACATCCTATACTCGACAAATCCATCATAAAATCCGACACCCTGACCTTGATCAAGCTCAAAATAAAGACTTTCTGGCACAAAGCCTGACTTCACTCCAAGGAATAAAAAACTATAAATAATAATAAAAACTAATGAGGCAATCAGCACCTTAAAAAATACTTCAAGCGAACGATCGTTAGAGAGATATACAGATAGCAACAAAAACACCCAGGGCCATAGAAAATAAACAGTTAAGACACGAACTGCGCCAGGTGCACCATTTAAAAAGCCATAAAAAGAATACAATAAACCTACTGAGGTTAAAGATAAGATAGCGAAAAATGCAGTCTTGTTAATTTTAAAAACACCCAAAAACAAGCCTAAAATTGCTACCGAGCAAGCCAACAAAAGCAAACCTGCCTTGGCTGGCACATAAGCGGTAGGAACAAACATTGCCATAAAAATAAGAAGCAACGTTGAACCGCCTCCTATGCGACGCATTAGTAATTTTTCATTCATAACTTCACGAACGCATTAAACCGCAATGACAATTCATGTTCTGAATAGTCGTCAGGCACTGAAAATCTGATCTTATCATAAAAACCAGTGTTTGCATTTCGCGCACTGTTGGCAGTATTGGAGGCAACATCAACCAACGTCGCCTGCGGCAGAGACTCGCAAATCTTCCATGTTGCACTATCCTTTTCAGTTACCACAAAAATGGGCAGGCCGGTCGGAATATACTCAAAGAGTTTACTCGGCAAGGCGGCATAGGATGCCGATAACAGCAACAATCCATCTGACTTTGGTAACTGCGCTAACAGCACGGCACGGGGAACTGCTCCAGGGGTTTCGATTTGCCAACCAATAGCCTTAAACCGTGGTTCAAACGGAGCAATCTGCGCCAACTCTTCCTTCGTGAGCGCGCCGATCAATCGAACAACTCCAGTTTTGGACGTATCGGCGAGATCTCTTAACAGTGGCTCCAGTAGCAGCGCTGGATATTGTGTAAGTCTGGACCCTGTGAAACGGCCTGCATGAACAAGTACTGTTTTAGCGGTATCAACTCCAGCCTCCGCTTCGGCTCTCAGCGTCTGCGCATTTTCAGGGTAGCCATTAGTGAGCACCTGAACCTTTGATGCAAGATGTGGGTAACGGCGACACAACAAGTCGCTCCATACCTCCGACGTAACCTGAATCCCTTTTGCGTCATGCAAAATTCGACGCTCTAACCGTCTTTCCTGCCAGCGGCGCAGTGCTGACGAACGTAATAACGGTTTAAGCGGCTCATCAAGCCAGCCGTCGCGCATATCAACGATGTGCGGAACTGAAGTTTTTCGCGACAGAATCCAGGCGCCAACGTGGGCTGACTCGGGTGGGCTGGAAGACAGTATAAATTGCGCGCCCGCCATGGCCGCCACGACAGTGGGGTGACTAGCAGCGGAACGCGCCCATACAACGGTTGGATCGGGATTAAATAACCAATAAGCGAGCGCGCGGCGCCACTTGTTGGGCTTTCTGGGGTTAGCAGCAGCCGGCTCCCTCAATTCAGTGTCGCGATAAAGCCCAAGACGGTCACGCACTGTTATTTGCTGACCCCATGACTCATCATGTATCGCATCTGCGCTACCAGCCCGGATCATGACGATACGATAGCCCTCTTCTACCAACCAACGCACGAATCGATCTAGTCGATTGTTGCCGACATGATTTTGTTGACCCCAAAAAGGCGCAAATAAAACAGCTTTTTTGATTGTTTGCCTCATGATATTTTTCAGATCTAATCGATTTAGTGGTTGGCAACTAACCGAAACATTGCCTTTAACCACGTGCGGTTAACTAATGCGCTCACTGCGAAATAAGCAGGTACGGCAATTCCACCACCTACCAACAAGCGATACGCAGGAAAGTCTATGGGAGCGACCATTGTATAGGCAAGACCTACCGATGAAGCTGCACACCCAAAAGGGATAAGCAAACTCATAGCATATTCTGCGCCGCCTATTCCCGTGCTAGGCCGAACTAAAAAATACCAACCAGGAATTAACAAAAACGCGGCAAGTAAAGCCTCTGCAGCTGCTAAAACATTTACACCCGATTTAGAAGCGATCCAGAGAGTGGGCGGCACTATAAACAACAGGAGGACATTCCAGAAAAAAGAAAGTCTTGCCTTACCCACGGCAACAAGCAGGCCGCCAACCGGATTACTGCATGAGCGGAACATACCCCATACGGCCAATAATTTTAATATACTGTCAGCATCAATCCATTTTGACCCAAATAGTATTTCCACAACGTCTTTTGAAAAAAAAGCAAGGGCGACATATATAGGAAAATTGATTGATGCAGTCATCCTCATTATCTTCAAATAAATGGTTCGCAACAACTCCAAGTCATTCTGAGCCTCAGCCATAACAGGTAGTCCAACGCGTGTTACAACAGGATTTATGATACCTCCTATTTTTAAGCTAAGATTTCTCGGTAGACTAAACAACCCGAGAGTAGCTGTGGGAAAAACTCTTCCTGCAATCAATACATCAGCTTGGCTATTCACGCTATTTACAAGATTTGTTAGTAATATATAGCTACCGAATTTCACGAAGTGGTTTATCTCGTTTAATTTAAAATGGAATTCTGGCTTCCAGCCATCTCGAGCAAAAAACCAAAGTAACAAAGCTTTGCTCGATTCCATCGCAACTATCCCGGCGACCAATGCATAAGCACTAGGTATCAGGATCGCCCATATTAACGAAGTAGAGAATGCGATAATCGAAGCGACGATTTCGACTTTCGCTATTATCGGAAACCGAAGCTCTTTCTCGGCCATAACCCGTATTTGTTGACCCACTGTCATAAAGAGCACACTGATACTCATAACCATCAGCAATGGCTGAACATTGGGCTTGTTAAAAACTAAATGACTAAGAGGATAGCTAAGAATCAAAATGATGGTCATTAATAACAAACCCACCATCAAATTAAGCCAATAGAGTGTCGACAATTGGCTTCTTGAAATTTCTTTAAAATGAATTATTGCGCTACTGATACCGAAATCTGCAAAAACTTGCGTAAAGGCCATTATTGATAAAACAATAGCCATCAAGCCAAAATCTTCAGGCACGAGCAAGCGGGCCAGTATTGCCATCTGTGCAAATTGAAGGACAGTACGCCCAACCATTGCAACGCTGGTCCAGCGAACTGCGGAGAATGACGCGGCTCTTAGTTTACTTTTTGCCTCGGTCATGTCGCAGTTAACTCTCTGTCTTTATGCCGGAAGTAGATCGAAATGCCTCCGCCCACTCGATAACAATTTTTTTCCAGCTACTAACCGATCGAATGATTTCTCTGTTTCTATTCACATCTGGACGGTAACCCTTTGCTTTTATCAATGCATCGGACAGGTCATTCAAAGTATCTACTTCGATCCAGGAAATACCTCTATCACGAAGTAAATCATATGGCAGCCAGCTACCTGTAATGACTACGCCACCTGCATAAATAGTCTCTTGCATCGCACCAGACAACGCATCATTTTCTTGTAGCTGGACAAGTATATCGGTTTTCAGTCGAAATTGAGCAAGCTCGGCGCCGGTATAGAAGCTCTCATCAACCTTGGACTTGAAGTTTGCATCGCGCAGTCGAGTCTTCACGAGTTCCCTGTTCCGTCTATCTCCATAGCTCATATGAAAAACAAACTCAAAATCATTCAATAGTTCACAATGGCTATCCAGTACTTCGATTAACTTTAAATGCTGCTGATTCGGGGAGGCATTAGTGCCAATCATCACTTTTTTTCTTTCGGCGACGCCCGCTTCACTCGACTCCGATAGCACGATATCGTCAATATCATCTAATAATCCAAGACCAAACCGAAGCTCGCATATTTTTGTAACATTACTAAATACTCGCTCGCACTCAGCCATATAGTCACGGTTATTAAATGACAGAAATTTAGAGTTTTTCAATATGAATTTTATAAAAGGATACTTCCTTTTAGAGAGTGATACATAATCGCTTCCCCAGAACGAAATAGAATAATTTACTCGAAATACGGCCAGCATTATTGAAACTAAATAATTCCTTACACTAAAAAACTGTATCGAAACTAGGTCAACATCATAGCGCAGAATTTTTATAAAATCTCTTGTGGCAAGACTCAACAGCTTTAACCAAAGAATAACACGAGATTTCCCAGATATATTATCTGTTTTGTATAGTTGCACTTCGAATTTTATCGTCTCTAATTCTTTCAACAACCTGTCAAACAAAGGGTTACTTGATCCCGCGATGAACAAGACTCTCACGAATTCACACCTATTCAGAAATTCTGTTTCGGGAAGTTAGAAGGAAAAGTCCAATTTCGCGTCTTTTAATAGACAGCCCAACTGATCCTTATCTGACAACCCCGGGGCTTCTGCAACTGTGTCTAGTGGCCAGTTGATTTCGAGTACCGGGTCATTCCACAGTAAAGTATGCTCAGACTGCGGGTGATAATAGTCAGTAGTTTTATAAAGAAAGTCTGCAGTTTCACTCAAAACCAGGAATCCGTGGGCGAAGCCTTCTGGAATCCACATTTGCCTATGGTTTTGACCGCTCAGTTCGGCAAAGACGCTCTTTCCAAAAGTTGGTGAGAATTTTCTTAGGTCAACGGCAACATCAAACACTCGGCCCCATGGAACCCGCACCAATTTACCTTGAGGTTGTACCAATTGATAATGCAACCCTCGCAATACACCTTTGGTTGAGCGCGAATGATTGTCCTGGACAAATTCGACCGAACGCCCTACAGCCTCGTCGAAGCTTCGCTGGTTCCAGCTTTCCATAAAAAAGCCGCGGCTATCACCGAAAACTTTGGGTTCAATGATCAGGACATCAGGAATTGATGTCGGAATAATATTCATTGCCTCTTACTCTCCACCAATCACTTTAAGGAGATACTGGCCGTAACCAGTCTTTTTAAGACCCTCGCCCTGCTTTCGAAGCGTTTCTGCAGTTAGCCAACCGTTGTTGTAGGCGATTTCTTCAAGGCACGCGATTTTCAGCCCCTGGCGTTGCTCAATTGTGTGCACGAAGTGGCCCGCTTCCATCAGCGAATCATGGGTGCCGGTATCCAGCCACGCAAAGCCACGCCCCAACATCTCGACACTCAGGCTTTGCTCTTCAAGATAAGCGCGGTTGACGTCAGTAATTTCAAGCTCGCCACGGTGCGAGGGCTGGATAGCTTTGGCGATATCCACAACGCTATTGTCATAGAAGTACAACCCGGTTACAGCATAATTGGACTTGGGGTGCGAGGGCTTTTCTTCAATCGAAATCGCCCGTTGCTGAGCGTCGAATTCCACCACACCAAAACGCTCGGGGTCGGAAACGTGGTAGCCAAAAATGGTCGCACCCTGCTCCCGGTCGCTAGCGGCTTTGAGTTTTTGAGAGAAATTCTGCCCGTAAAAGATATTGTCACCCAAAATCAGGCAGCACGGATCATTGCCAATAAATTCTTCGCCAATAATAAAGGCCTGGGCGAGTCCATCCGGGCTTGGCTGTTCAGCGTAGCTGAGAGTTATTCCGAACTGGCTGCCATCCCCCAGCAGTTTTCGAAAGTTCGGCAAATCTTCCGGGGTAGAGATAATCAGGATTTCACGCATCCCCGCCAGCATTAAAACGGACAGCGGATAGTAGATCATCGGCTTATCGTAGATTGGCAGAAGTTGTTTCGACACACCGATGGTAATGGGGTGCAAGCGCGTACCAGAGCCACCGGCGAGAATAATGCCTTTGCGCGTCATTGTTCGGTTCCTTGCGTTTCGGTCAGCATTCGTGCGACGCCTGATTGCCAATCCGGCATGGTCAAACCAAATGTCTTATTTAGTTTGCGGCAATCGAGCCGCGAGTTGAGTGGCCGACGGGCCGGCGTAGGGTAGGCAGACGTTGGGATAGCGCCAATTTCTTTTACCGCTAGCCGTTGGCCGGCATTAAGGGCCTGTTCAATGACAAACTTGGCGAAACCGTGCCAGGACACTTCACCAGCGGCGGCCAAGTGATACAAGCCACTCGTACCAGGGTGATTTGGTGCGTGTTTAAGTGCATGTGCAGTCACGTCTGCAATGAGTTCCGCACTAGTGGGTGCGCCAAGCTGATCGTTAATCACGTTGAGTTGCTCACGCTCTTTCGCCAGACGCAGCATGGTTTTGGCGAAGTTGTTACCTCTGGCAGCATAAACCCAACTGGTTCTAAAAATCAGGTGCTTGCAGCCACTGGCTTTGATCGCCTCCTCACCCTCAAGCTTGGTTTGGCCATAGACGTTCAGGGGTTGGGTTAAGCTGTTCTCCAGCCACGGTTGAACGCCTTCTCCGTTAAACACATAGTCAGTGGAGTAATGTATTAGCCAGCTGCCCACTGCGGCCGCTGACTCGGCCAATGCTTTTACGGCATCCGTGTTAATGCGCCGGGCCAGTTCCGGTTCACTTTCGGCTTTATCAACTGCTGTGTAAGCGGCAGCGTTCACGATGACATCTGGCTGTATACTGCTCAGCGTGTCTCGCAATCCTTTTACGTCGGTAAGGTCACCACAGTATTGACCGAATCCCGAACGATCAAGTGCGATCAATTCGCCCAATGGTGCCAGTGCACGTTGCAGCTCCCAACCTACCTGGCCGTTTTTTCCAAGCAACAGGATCTTCACTGCCCTACCCCCAACCGCTCACGCTGGTAGCTGCCATCTTGTACCCGCTGACACCATTCCTGGTTATTCAGGTACCAATGCACTGTTTTTATCAGGCCGGTCTCGAAAGTTTCAGCCGGGGCCCAGCCCAGCTCTTGCTGGATTTTTCCGGCGTCGATGGCGTAACGCAGGTCGTGGCCAGGGCGGTCGGTTACGAAGGTGATCAGGTCGCGGTAATATGCAAGGCCAGACGGCTTTTCGGGAGCCAGCTCTTCCAGCAGGTCGCAAATGGCCTCAACCACGTCAATATTCTGTTTTTCGTTGTGGCCGCCGATATTGTAGGTTTCGCCGGTTTTGCCTTCGGTCACGACTTTATAAAGTGCACGGGCGTGGTCTTCCACATAGAGCCAGTCACGGATTTGCTCTCCCTTACCGTAAATCGGCAGGGGCTTTCCTTCCAGGGCGTTGAGAATGACCAGTGGGATGAGCTTTTCCGGGAAATGGTAGGGGCCGTAGTTGTTGGAGCAGTTGGTGACCAGAACGGGCAGCCCATATGTCCGGTGCCAGGCGCGTACGAGATGGTCTGAGCTGGCTTTGCTGGCGCTGTACGGGCTGCTTGGCGCATACGGTGTTTGTTCAGTGAACAGGTTTCCCGGACCATCCAGATCGCCGTACACTTCGTCCGTGCTGATGTGATGGAAGCGGAAGTTCTGGCGGCGCTCGGCTTCGAGTGGTTGCCAGTATTGGCGGACCGCTTCCAGCAGGGCGTACGTGCCAATGATGTTGGTTTCGATGAAGTCGGCGGGGCCGTCTATGGAGCGGTCTACGTGGCTTTCAGCAGCCAGGTGCATGATCGCGTCTGGTTGATGCTCTTCCAACACCCGATCGACTTCAGCGCGGTTGCAGATATCGACCTGTTCAAAGGCGTAGCGGCTGCTGTCGCTGACCTCGGCTAGGCTTTCAAGGTTGCCCGCATAGGTGAGCTTGTCAAGGTTGACCACTTCATCCTGAGTGTTCTGAATAATGTGGCGGATTACGGCGGAGCCGATGAAGCCTGCGCCGCCGGTGACCAATAATTTCATAGAAGCTTAACCCACGTTCTCGATATACCAGGGCATGGCTTTGGCGATGCCCTCTTTTATTCTGTATCCCGGCTCGTAGCCGAGTTTGCTCTCAGCCTTGCTGACATCCGCCTGGGAGTGGCGAACGTCACCGGCGCGAAACTCCCGGTAGACCGGTGCATTAGAATAAGGCTTTCCGTTTTCCGCCAGCGCGGATTGCAATGCGTTGAACAGGTCGTTCAGGGTGGTTCTGTCGCCAACGGCCACATTATAGACTTCATTCTTGGCGCTTTGAGCAGCGATGGCCGCGAGCAGGTTGGCCTGAACGGCGTTTTCGATAAAGCAGAAATCCCGACTGGTTTCGCCGTCGCCATTGATGAACACATCTTCACCCTGAATCATCGCGGCGGCCCACTTCGGGATAACGGCGGCGTATGCGCCATTTGGGTCCTGGCGCCTGCCGAATACGTTGAAGTAACGCAGGCCAATGGTATTGAAACCGTAGGTTTTGGCGAAGACATCGGCGTACAACTCGTTGACGTATTTGGTCACGGCGTAGGGGGATAACGGTTTACCGATGTTCTCCTCCACCTTAGGCAATGCCGGGTGGTCACCGTAGGTAGAGCTGCTGGCTGCGTAGGTGAAGCTGGCAACCCCGGCATCACGGGCAGCAACAAGCATATTCAGGAAGCCGCCAATGTTGGTGCCATCGGTGGTGATCGGGTCGTTGATGCTGCGTG
This sequence comes from Marinobacter guineae, assembly GCF_002744735.1. Taxonomy (GTDB): domain Bacteria; phylum Pseudomonadota; class Gammaproteobacteria; order Pseudomonadales; family Oleiphilaceae; genus Marinobacter; species Marinobacter guineae. The sequence goes on from NZ_KZ319339.1 coordinate 917,539, forward strand.
GCACAGAACCGAGGGCGGCCTGGTGCAGCACGTAGTCCACGCCCTGGCACGCTTGCTGGCAATCCTTCAGGTTGCGAATGTCACCTTCGATAAAAGAAAAGCGTTGCCACTGCTCGTGGCTGACATAGGCTTTCACTTCGTCCAGGTTATGCTGGTGGCCGGTAGCAAAGTTATCCAATCCGACCACGGTCTGGTTCAGTGTTAGCAAGTACTCCAGCAGGTTGGAGCCAATAAACCCGGCTACGCCGGTCACCAGCCAGGTTTTCGGGGCCTCGTTTAGCTCGATCTGCAACTGTTCGTATCGGGTCATGGTTTACAGCCTGATGTCGGATTCGTTTGCGGACAGAATGTATTTCAGGTCGTAAATCACCCCGGCCGGTTTTGCCAGCGCCCGGATACCTGCCGCACCCAGTGCTTTAAACTGATTGTGCCCAACCGCAAGAATCACACCGTCGTACTGGCCGAACATCGGCTGTTCAATGGGTGCGATGCCGTATTCATGTTGTGCTTCGGCAGTGCTTACCCACGGGTCGTAAACATCCACTTCAATATTGTATTCCGCCAGCTCTTTGACGATATCAATCACCCGGGTATTCCGCAGGTCCGGGCAGTTTTCCTTGAAGGTGAGGCCCATCACCAGTACCCGCGCGCCTTCCACATGAATACGCTTTTTCAGCATGGCTTTAACCAGCTGGGAAACCACGTAGGCGCCCATACCATCGTTCAGGCGGCGGCCTGCCAGGATGATTTCCGGGTGGTAGCCGATGGTCTGTGCCTTGTGGGTCAGGTAGTACGGATCTACGCCAATGCAATGGCCACCCACCAGGCCGGGGCGGAATGGCAGGAAGTTCCATTTGGAACCGGCGGCCTGCAGGACAGCTTCAGTGTCTATACCCATTTTGTTGAAGATCATCGCCAGTTCGTTGATAAGGGCGATATTCAGATCCCGCTGGGTGTTTTCGATAACTTTGGCAGCCTCGGCGACCTTGATACTGCTGGCCTTGTGAGTGCCTACGGTAATGATTTCGTTGTACAGCGAGTCTACCAAATCGGCGATTTCGGGGGTGGAGCCGGCGGTGACTTTTTTAATGTTGGTGACACGGTGCTCCTTGTCACCGGGGTTAATCCGCTCCGGGCTGTAGCCGGCGTAAAAATCCCGGTTAAACACGAGACCGGATACCCGCTCAAGAACCGGAACGCAGTCTTCCTCGGTTGCGCCAGGGTAAACAGTGGACTCATAGATTACGATATCGCCCTGTTTAAGGGTTTTCCCGATGGTCTCGCTGGCTTTGATCAGCGGCGTCAGGTCCGGGCGCTTGTGTTCGTCGATCGGAGTCGGCACCGTAACGATGTAGACGTTAGCGGCTTTGAGATCCTCGGAGCTGGCGGTGTAGCTGAGGTAAGCCGCCTGCCCCATCTCATCACTGCTGACTTCCTGGGTGTGGTCCTGGCCGCTCTGGAGCTCGGCGATACGCTCCTGGTTGATATCGAAGCCGATGACGGGGCGCTTTTTGCCGAATTCGACGGCCAGAGGCAGGCCTACGTAACCGAGGCCGATCACGGCGAGGGTTAGGTTGTCTGTTTGCATAGTAGTTGCTTGCTTTTTTCGGTGGAAACTGGACTTCAGATTTGTGAAAAAAGGGGTCAGACCCCAACTTCAGGCTCCGACTTCGGCCCCATGTTCAGGCCTGCCGCCTTTCAAGAAGGCCCGAATAAATACCATGAAAACACCGAGCATGCCGCCTAACATGGTGGCGACAATGGCGATGAGGGCACGCTTAGGCTCGCTCTTTTCCTGGGGGACAATGGCTGGGTCTACAGTTTTGAAGATGTATTCATCTTGGGCATTAGCCAGCATAACCGTACGGGTTTCACTTTCTATAAGCTGATAAAACACCTGCTGCATACCGGAGATATTAGTCTCGCTGAGCTTTTCTTCCAGATAAGCAATACGTGCTTCAGCTTTTTGTACGTCTTGTTGCCGCATGTATTCGTTAATGTCGTGTACCAGTTTCTCCGTCCAGTCTTCTGCAGCAGGGGGCGACTGACTTTTCACGCTGAGGGTGACCATTCCGGTTTCTTCGTTACTGGAAAGGTTCAAGTGACCTTCTTTGAATTTTTTCACCATGTCCCAGTCGGTGGGCCTGAGGCTCTCGCCTTCTTCATTGGTGAGCCATTCGCCGATTTCCGGGTTGTAGACCTCGCGATTGATAATCCACTGTTTGTTTTCCATGTCCCAAGCTTCGGTGGCCATGAGCGGGATTGTGAGCTCATGGCGGTGGATGAAATCTTTGAGGAAGGCATGGGATTGCAGCACAGCTTTAGCCATAACGGTTTGGTTGTTGCCACCACCGCCGAGGCTGATGCCCGCCAGGCTGGCCAGGCCGCCAAGTTGACCACTAATGCCACTGGCACCACCTTCATCCTGTGTAGGTGCAAGGAGCACGCTGGCCTGATAAATGTTTGGCTTGCTTAGGGCATAGAACACGCCCGCTGCTGCGAACAGGATTGTTGTGGCAATGATAATCCACTTGCCCCGCCAAAGGGTCGCAAAAAGTTCCCGCAGGTCGATTTCATCTTCAGGGTAGGCCTGAATTTCAGGGACTTCCTTTATACGCTCATACTGGGTCATTATAGATTCCCCACTGCTGCTGCGCCAAGCGCCATCTGGTAAACGATCTGGCTTACGTTGCTCCACAACTCGAGCTGGTTCAGTCGGTCTACATCAATCGGTACGATAACCGTATCCCCCGGCTGCAACTGCTGGCTCCGGCCTCCGAACCAGGCACTCTTTTCGGGCAACATTACAGAACCGTCTGCCTTCACAACGTACACCCGGTCTTGGTCTGCCTGGCGAGTCGGGCCGCCGCTCCTCTCAAGGTAATCGTCCACAGTTAGGCCGGCCGAATGGAGATGGCTCGTCGGGAACTGAACTTCGCCGAATACGCTGACCGCTTGGGGAATAGTCGGCACGTTCAGTGTATCGCCATCCTGTAATCGGACGGGTTGGTAACCGGAGTCCGCCAGCACTTGCGGCAGATCTATTACCATCCTTCCCACTGGCCGGCTACTCTGCACGTCTTCAAGCAACCCCTTAACTTCGTCTACACGCTGGGCATTCTGCCCCCCAAAAGAGTCACCCTCCAGCTGCACGCCCAGCAGGTCGCCCTGCAGTCGCTCCTCGGCCTCACGGAGGCGCTGGGCTTCCAGTTGGCGGAGTTTCTCCCGGGTGAATACCGCGCCACGGGGAAAGGCATTATTTGTGAGGCCACCGGCCCGTTCCAGTACTTGACGGAGGGTTTCACCCTCACGGAAGGTGTATTGGCCGGGGTACCGTACTTCGCCTTCCAGCGTTATGGTACGGTTCGTGCCAAAGGACGGAACGGACTTGATCAGAAGCCTGTCCCGGCTTTCCAGTCGCACATCGCTTTTCCCGAGCATGGCTGCAGCCAGATCTACCTGAATGATTTGAGTTTGCTCTACGCCATTGTCATCGGTGTAGCGACGGGCAAGTTCCGCGGAATACATGGAGGCGGAATCGGTGAGGCCGCCAGCCACAAAAATCGCGTCTTTTACGGTGCCTGTGGTCGGTAACGGGTATTCGCCCGGGTAGCGAACCGGGCCTGAGATGCGCATGGTAAGTTGCGGCGAGTAGGGCCCCGCCTGTGCTTTCAGGCGTTTGATGACCGGTTCAAACAATGCGGTCCTGGTGAACTGTTCTGCATTGTTTTTGAGTTCTTCCTGCGCCTTCAGCCTTTCCCGCTCATCCAGGTTTTCAAATGCCCGGGCTTCCCTTTGCTGCCTTTGTTGCTTCTGGACTTGCGAACCATCTTTACTGTCTTCAAGTTCAAACGGAACTTTGCCGGTGTCTGTAAAGAACAGGAGCTGGTCCTTCTCCTGAAGCATCAGGTCTGCTGAACCACCTGGGGCGGTAATAGCGCTCTTCAGTTCCAGATTTACCACTGAGATTCTCTTGGTTTCCGGATCTGTGCGCACAATGGCAGCGTAATTGGTGTCCGCGAAGTCCAGCAGGTCGGCATCCAGGTTCCGGACTATCGAGCTCGCTCGCATTCCCGGTACCCAGGCGAACTTACCCGTTCGGGTGGCAGCACCCTTGATTTCCACGTACTGGCCGGTTACGTCGGCTATGGAGGCCACGGAGATCCGGTCGCCAGATTTCACCCTGGCCTGCTTGCCCGAGTTCTGGGTTAGATCGGCTTCGGCAATAATGCGCAGAAAATCCTCGTTGGTGCGCTCAATTTTCGTGATCTGGGGATAGGCCTGGGGCGTTAGCCCGCCCGCCAAGTCAACAAGCTCTTGCAGGCTGGTGCCTTTCTCGATTTCGTAGAGGGCTGGCCGATACACCTCTCCGTCAATACCGGCAAGGCTGCCAACTGCCGGAATAAAGATGACATCGCCGGCTTGAAGGCGAGCGTCGTCCGAGGTGTCACCCTTCAGAAGCAGATCGTACAGATCCAGGGTACCGATCAGTTTGCCATTGCGTTTGTGCTGAACATTGCGCAAGGATCCCGTCTGCTTGATACCACCGGAAACATATAGGGCGTTAATAATCGTCGAAAGCGAGCTTACGCTGTAGGAGCCCGGGGTTCTTGCCTCACCCAGTACAAACACCCGGATACTGCGCAGCTCCCCCAGTGAAACCGCGGCTTTCACCCCGATATACTGTTCGGAAACCAGCTGGGTGATGTGGTCGCGAGTTTGCTGAAAGGTAAGGCCGGCAACCGAAACCGGGCCACGTTCCGGAAAATCAATGGTTCCGTCGCGGGAGACCGGGAGTTCCAGTTGTTGGTTCTGATTGCCCCAAAGCTGGACCTTCAGAACGTCGCCGGGGCCCATGGTGTATTCCGCCGGAACCGGAATCTCGGTTACAGGTGCAAAGGTGGTGGGAGAGCCGGCAAACAGTTCGTAGCCAAAAGGCTCCAGCCCATGATTCTTTTTGGCAAACTCTTCGTCCTCTCTCTCCTGCTCTTCAGCCGCCTGACGGGCTTCCTGCTCACTCTCCTCCAAAGGCTTCACAACTTCCTGCGAAGGTTGTTGGGGGCGGGACTGGCTGGATGAACCGGTTAACTGGCTTAAATCCACTCCGTATTGCTTTGCCAAAGCTTCCTGCTGAGCTTTGGGCAGGGATTTGAACTGTTCTATCTGTGCGGGAGTGATAGATTGGGCTGTGACTGCCGTGGGGAGCAGGAGAGCCAGGGGGAGTAGTAGGGATTTCAAGTTCACAGGTTGCTGTTCCGGTTTAGGTATTGAATTTTTTGCCACGGACACTCACGGACGGAAAAGAAAAAACACAGAAATTCTTTTGGGCTGTTGTCCGTGAGGGTCTGTGAGTGTCCGTGGCTAAAGAATCTTGAAGTTGGGGTCAGACCACGTGGGGTCGGACCCCTTTTTCAGGGTTCAGAATCGGTAAGTCCATTCAGCGCCAACGGACCACTGGTCTTTTTCGCCGCCAAGGTATTCAATTTTCTTGTCGGTGGCCTGAAGGTTCAGGTCCAGCCAGCCGTTGAGCATTCGAGTGCCATAGCCGACATCAATAATGGCTATGTTTTGATCGCCTTCCGGCACGGTATAGAAGATATCCTGATTCGGGGTGACGGTACGGTTGACGCCATCTTTGTTCAGCCGTGCGTAGGTTATCTTCGCACTGAGGTTCGTGCCGTCATCAAAAAAGTTGAACGCTCCGAGGGTGACTGCTTCCGCATCACCATCAAAGCTGCCCGCCATGCTTCGACCGTAATAGCGGTATCCGGAACGATAACGGGAGTGGTCGTAGGTGATGTTGGGCATTGCCTCACCGAGGACGTCATCGGCCAGGGTATTGGTGTACTCAACAAACCACTGCTGGTCGGCTTTTAAGAGCTGGGTCGTCCAGTCGGCGCCGAGCAGCCAGGATTTTCGGGCCGGGAAAGCACCGGCTTCATCTTCGCCCATCATTTGGGCATATACACCCATGGATTGCTGGCCGATTCCGAAGCCATAGCGAGCGTCGATGCTCGCAAGCTGATTGCCGGGATCATCCTCCTCAAGCTGGCCATTATCCCGGCCTATCAGCGCGTTCCAGAGTGTAGAGGCATTTTCCGGGCGGCCTTCACCCCCAAGCATGATGGCCCTGGACAAACCAATATCCAGTCCGCTTACCGGGCGAAAGGTCAAGCGCATGCCGATCAGCTTTGCATCTGGCACCGCCCTGTCGCTTTCGTATTGGCCGGCGAAGGCGGTGAATTGCCAGGGCCCAACCCATTGCAACCATTCCGCTTCTGGCGCGTGACTGTTATTGCGATTAACCCAGAGGGCCGGCATTGGGCGGGCGTTATTTGAGAGAATCAGGCTGGACTGCCAACCCGGCCCCCACCAGCGGTCTATGGCACCGGCACCAAATACCCAGTTGCCGGCGGCGGCTGCCAGATAGGAGCCATCGAGACGCAGCTCTTTATCGTCATCGGTTTTATCGGCATAGGCCGGCTTAAGCCCCAGGGCCCAGACTTCGCCTTGCCACTGGAGATCGATTGCAGTTCCGGCCTTCGCCAACGAATTCTGATCAAACCCCCGGATTCCAGGAATCTCACTACTGCCATATAGGCTGTACTCGCCCCGAAAGCCCTGCTGGGCCTGCTCTTCCTTCTCGAACCGGAGATAAGCGGCCGCTGAGCCTACTGACGGTTGATCAGAGCTAACACTGGCTTCAAGACCGTTGTGCACCGTGCTCCACATAAGCGGCCAGGTGCTGACCGTGCGATCCATATGGCCACGATCTGCCAGCTTTTGTGCCGCGAAACGCGCCCGGGAATCTCCCGGCTCAAGCCAGGGGGCTGCCGAGAGGGAAAAACTTGCCAGACACGCTACCGCCCCACCGACCAGGGCCCAGTGTTTTAAGGTCATAAAATTATAATTATCTGAGAGCCGACAGGGGAACAGCAATAATAAGGCAACAGCTGATTCCCAACTGGTCCTTGTCGGTATATGAATGTGGTGTTTCAGAAGGGTGAGGATTTTACGGCATCGCCTATGACAAGCAAGTGACAAAAAGCCCGACACTTGGCGATTCAGCAGGTTACCTGAGTAAAGAATTGTTAAAACGTCGGAATTGCAAGGAAATTGCTCACATTTCGGCCAATTGCGCCTTCACCAGACTTGCAAACTCTGTAACGAATGCGAGGAAAACACCTCCCATCAAACCCAGCAGGCCAGCCAACAGAACAATCAGGCTGCGCGCCGGCCCCTTTCGCCCCGCACTTTCCCGGCTTACCGCCAGCACTTCCATTGGCTGAATAGAGCTGAGGGTCACCTCAAGCGCTAACCGTTTTTCAAAAGCCGCTGCAATGGCCGTCCCCGCATCCGTTGCGCCTTCTGAACCTTCCAGCATCTTGATCGTTGAGGTAAGCGATTCGATTTGCCGCTCCAGGTTCCGCTTCAGGCTCGATACAGCCGCCGTTTGCGCTTCCAAGAGTTCATCAATAAGCTGGGCATGAACCTGTTTTACGACCTCTGCCTGAGACGGCGATGCCTCAGACACCACCCGGATCAGCCCGGTATTCTCCGGGTTTTCGAATTGGACTTTAAACGGAATAGACTGGTCATGTTCTGCATGGTAGGTAGACTGGTACTCTGGCAGCCACTGGCTCTCAAGTGTTGCGATTATCGCTGCCGGATTGTCAATGTAATTGCCGGGCGCCTTCTCTGCCAGCTTGACCAGGCTGACATAATCGTATCTTTCCGGCATCAGCATTGCGTAAATGATTCCAGCCAGTAACGCTGAAAAGAGAACTGCGTAAAAGACTCGCCGACGCTTTAAGAACGTCGATGCAAGATCGACCAGGCTGATTTCGTCATTGTATTGCGGCTGAGATCCGCGGCGCCTATCTTCCATTTAAGCTCCATCTTTTTTGTTATATGGCACGGGGCTGAGTTGTCAGCCGCACTTGGCCTGACTCTGTTTCAATGCCCTAATGGCAGTTCCTGTTAGCTCTTTATAGCAGATACCGGCACTTTTACCCGCTGCTGCTTCTGCATAAAGTTAATCAGCACAATCGCCCGTTCTTCGCCATCATAGGCCTGGAAGATGGCATTGATGCCTTCGAACGGCCCCTCGTTGAGCTGTACGGCCTGGCCCGGCTTGATGCCGCCCTGCTCGGCCACCGAATCGAGGCTGTCTTTGATGTGCTGAATCACCTCATTACTCATGGCGGCCGGCTTGTTGGCGAAGCTGACGATTTTCAACACGCCCCGGGTGGAGCGCAGCTTTGCCCACATGGGGTCGGTCTGCTCCAGATTCACGAACAAATAGCCTGGGAACAGGGGCTCCAATTTTTTGCTGCGCTTGCCGGCCTTGATTTTTTCCACGGTGATTTTCGGAAAGAAGCAGGCAATATCCTGATTCTGAAGATTCGCGAGAGCGCGATCGCCCTGGGCGGGCTTGAGTTGTAGTGCGTACCAGTTCATGGCCGGTGACGGTACCAGCTTCCCGCAGCAATGAAATACGGATTTAACACATCTGGTTTACCGTATTTCAGTGGCGTTCCATCCAGGGTCTCAACTTTGCCGCCCGCAGCCACAAGTACAGCCTGGGCTGCGCCGGTGTCCCATTCACAGGTTGGACCCAGACGCGGGTAAATGTCGGCATGGCCTTCGGCGATGCGGCAGAACTTGAGGGAGCTGCCGGCCTGCACCAGTTCATGTTCACCAAGCGCATCAATAAAGGCTCTGGTGTCTTCGTTAAGGTGGTTTTTACTGGCCACCACCCGCTTTACTGCTTTGGGTTCCGCTACCCGGATACTGTGAACCCTTCCGGTGCGGTCGCGCCTATGGGCGCCCTCACCCACTACGCCCCAGTAGGCTTCCTTCAGAGCTGGGGCGATAACCACACCCATTACTGGCTCGCCGTCTTCGATCATGGCAATGTTGACGGTGAATTCCCCGGTACGCTGGGTGAAATCTTTGGTGCCATCGATGGGATCCACCAGCCAGAACCGGCGCCAGTGTTTGCGCTCTTCCCAGGGAATGTCTTTGCCTTCCTCGGAGAGAATGGGGATATCCCGGCTGATGTTGCGCAGGCCGTGGGTGATGATGTCATGGGCGGCGGTGTCTGCCGCAGTGATGGGCGAATCGTCGGCTTTGTAGCTCACCTTGAAGTCCGACTGGTAGATATGCAGCACTTTCTCGCTGGCCTCGTCGGCCACTTTGATGACATCCGGGAGGATGGAGCTGTAATGCATGTAATTCGCTTCCTGCTTCAGATCAAAACGTTATGAACTATGATAGGTGATAGTAACATTCCAGCAATAAATAATCAGAAGGATGCCTCTATGAAACTTCGCTTCCTCGGCGGCACAGGAACAGTCACCGGCTCCCGCTACCTGCTCTCCGATGACAAGCACCGGATGCTGGTGGACTGCGGCATGTACCAGGGTGTAAAAACCCTGCGCCGGCGCAACTGGGCGAAGTTTCCGGTGGATCCGTCCACCATTGATGCAGTGGTGCTTACCCACGCCCACATTGACCACTCGGGTTACCTGCCCGCCCTGGTGAAAAACGGCTTCAAGGGCAAGGTCTACTGCACCAAGGCCACCCATGAGCTGTGCAAGGTTCTGCTGCCAGATGCCGGTTTTCTGCAGGAGGAAGATGCGAAATACGCCTTCCGCAAGAAGTTCTCAAAACACGAGAAACCGGAGCCGTTGTTTACCGAGAAAGACGCCTGGGAAGCCCTCAAGCATTTTGAATCCCTGCACTACCACGAGACGTTCGAGCCGGTGAAAGGGTTTCAGGTAACCTTCACCCCGGCGGGGCATATTCTCGGCTCCTCCTGTGTGCATGTTCATCACAAGGGTGCTGACAGAACGGTGGTGTTCAGCGGTGACGTGGGGCGGCAAAACGACATCATCATGCGGCCGCCGGAGCCCCTGCAGAAGGCGGATGTGCTGGTGTGTGAATCAACCTATGGGGATCGGGCCCATGGCGAAACGGATCCGGAAGCAGAGCTTGCGGATATTATTACGCGAACCGCTGGCCGGGGCGGCATTGTTCTGATTCCCTCCTTTGCCGTCGGCCGGGCCCAGATGTTGTTGTATGTGATTCACAAGATTATGAGCGACGGGAAGATCCCGAAGCTACCGGTGTTCCTGAACAGCCCCATGGCCATCAAGGCTACCGAGATCTTCTACAAGCACCATAAAGAGCACAAGCTCAGTGGCGCGCAATGCGAATTGATCGATGACAAAACGACACTCGTGCGCACCGTGGAAGAGTCCATTGAACTGGATGCCGCACGTTATCCCTGCGTGATTATCTCTGCCAGCGGCATGGCCAGTGGCGGGCGGGTTTTGCATCACCTGAAGACCCTGTTGCCCAACCCACGTAACAGCGTTGTTTTTGCTGGGTTCCAGGCGCCTGGTACGCGGGGGGATGCTCTGGTGAATGGAGCCGAATCCGTGAAAATCCATGGAGAGTATTGGCCGGTGAAGGCCGAGATTCACAACCTGGATTCACTCTCAGCTCATGGGGATTACAACGAGATTCTGGCCTGGCTTGAGCAGGGTTCACTCAAGCCGGAGAAGGTGTATGTCACTCACGGGGAGATGGTTGCGAGTGACGTTATGCGGAAGCGGATTCGGGAGAAGTTTGGTTGGGATGTTGAGGTGCCGGAGTTGTTTGACGAGGTAGGGGTTTAATTGACTGTGCAGCCTGACGGGCTGTACCTGCCTCTCCAGTTCGAGGCCCCGCTTGTGTCGACGATACAACTCCAGCTTCCGGCAACTGATCGCTCAAGTCGCAATACGACACCAGTGAGATCGCCGTGAGCATTGCCGCCCATGGTCACCTGAAGGTGACCAGAACCGTCAGCATTTAGCGTCGCTATATTCGTTGCGACTGTACCGGTGGTTAAGGGCGAGGGGGAATAGCCGATATCTGAGTTAGTCACCGCTCCATTCTGCGCTAGTCGTTCCTCTACCGCCGACTTATACGCCGACAGCTCCCCGAGGGCCCGATTTATCTGGGATTGCATTACATACCCTTGATAGGTGGGTATGGCTATGGATGCGATAATACCGATGATTGCAACAACGATCATCAGTTCAATCAATGTAAAACCACTGTTCTTTCCAGGCATGAAACATAATCCAGTGAAATATATCTGTCCTCAAGCAAAGTTCAGACCAGCATCATTCGCTGCCAGGCCGAGGGAAATTTCCGTGTAGCCAGAAGCGCGGTAGGAGCGGAGCGTAGGGACTCTCGGCATAGACACTCAGATCCGCTTCCATTGCCTGGTGGTAACGCCATACCTCTTGGCCCCAGGCAACTCCCAAGATTAGCACTGCAAAAGCAAGCATTGGTTTTAGGCGGGCCCGGCCTGGCATGGCATCACTCTCCCCCTCTGAAGCGAAGGCATTCTCAACAGGTTGCAAACTCAAAGCCCAAAAGACTGCCAGCACCACCAAGCTAACTGTCATTGAGGCGGGAACAAGAAAGACTGCGGAAACTCCTGCGTGAGCCAGTCCCGCTATGCAGGAGGCAGTAAAAGCAACCATCAAGGAGGCATACTCCTGCGATCCTGAAACAATTAGTCCGCGTAAGAAAAGAAGCCTTTTCAAAGTTACGCCCAGAAGGACAGCCACGAACGCTATCAAGGTCCAGCCGTACTCGGCCGCCCACATCAAATACATGTTATGGGGATGCCCCAAGGTCTGAACAAACAGGTATTCTGGCGTAATTGAAGAATGGGTAAGCCAAGATTGAGCCCCCATACCCAACGGGAAGTTTTGCAAACTCATTTGCCATGCCTCCCTCCAGAGCGGCATGCGCCCAGAAGCACCAGCATGCAGGGTACGGATCACAGTTTCGTCGAAAACCAGTTCCGGAATTGCCCAGGACAGCAAACACCACAGAACCGCGCCCAACAGAACAAATTTCACCGAAACCACCAACCAAGGTATTGTAGCCCGACCAAAAATTGCCAGCACAATCAACGCCGCTAGTGCCAGACTGACCATTGACCCTCGCGAGGTTGTGAGTAACGCTACCCACCACCAAACCCCGGACGTGAAGAAGACTCCTACCCGCCAAAGTCCATTATTTCTGAGTGGTGCATATATTAGCGCCAGCGGAAGCAACGGCAGGAACCAAGTGGCCAAGTGGCTCCAGTAACGCATGTTTACAAAACCCCAGGGAATGACGTCAACGAGTTTGGAGAAATCGTCCGTGATGGCGAACACATACATTGTGAGGCTCATGGCCGCATAGAAAAAACAACCAATCTGAATCACGGCAACCAATGTGATGGCAGCCTTTTCAGTGCATTGCAGTGCGCGAATACCCCAACCTAAAACTGAAAATCCCAGAAAGAAAAACGCATACATTCCCGGCTCAACCCACCGGTAATCGCTGCCAGAGACAGGAACGGCCAGAACGAGAAACCCCATGGCCACCAGGAACGCAGGCCAGTTATCCAGCCATAAATTAGCGCGCCCATCACTTGCGGGAACCAGCAAAACAACAAACGTTACGAAAACAACAAGGAAGACCTGAAAAAAACGCTGATTAGCAAAGTTGCTGAACCAAACCGGCAGGAAATCCGCAAATAGTGAAACAAGAATAACGGAGACAAAAACGGGGACGAGAAAACCATGGAAAAAAGAGCTGGACTGGTTGAATTTCAGAGGAATTTGAGAAGTACTATACCCTTTCGTTACCACATCAACGCCCCAGCATGACCACCAATAAATAACAACAAAAACCCCGCCTATTGGCAGGGCTTTTGACTTTCTCTTACTCTCAGACCCCAAAGGGCTTGAGCGCAGTGCTTACTTAGCTGTGCTCACAGCTGGCCGGCGCGTACGAGTCCTTCCAACCTTGAGTAGATGTTCCACCTGTCATGGAGCAGGAGTAGGCGCCAGCAAGACTGCGGCTGACAGTAATGACGACACCACGGACAGAGCCGGAAGCATCTTCACCCAACTTCACAGACCAAGTCATAGTTGGCAAGTCACCATCTGTCACATCGAGACCGGCCGCATCGCCATAGGTATCGTCGACAAGGTTAGACCCAGTCCAACCAATATTGATTTGGCGAGGACTAGCACCCAAATTATCTGCAGTCGCAACGACTTCACCGCCGCTGTTAAAGATGCTTTCAGCGCTGGATTTGAGAGCGTTAACCTCACCAACAACACGAGAAACCTGGGCGCGAGCGGTATAGTCCTGATACTGCGGAATAGCGACAGCTGCCAGGATACCGATGATCGCAACGACGATCATAAGTTCGATCAGAGTGAAACCCTTCTGGGCGTGATTGATTTGCATATTTTTCATTGTCGACCTCTGTGTTTAACGGTTATCAACTCTTAATGGCCCGGGCCCGGTGGAGCCGTGCCCCGCGACCGGTTTTAGAGCCTACCCGAGCTAAAGCAGCTGCCGTGCCAGTTTCGCGAATAGAGCGATTTCCACTTTATTATCAGCATGATGTGATCGTCGTCGTTGCCTATGATGATGCCAGAGCGTTGACTGGCATCCGACCCGATGCGTCACCACGTGACCATTTTTGTCAGTTCTCTGTTACATCCAATCGGCTCAAACCCAATAGCCTTCACCTAATCAATACAGAAAGCGCCTTTCCAAACCAACACCAGACATCTAAACTCAGTGACATTTACAAAATACCCTTTTCAGCAACTTAGGCAGCATTTCTCAGTCAATTTATGTCTACCAACAAAAGCAACGTGACTCTAACCGGGCTGGCAAGGCGCTTCGTAGATGACGGCCTTCTTGATGAAGCTACCGCCAAGGACGCATTCCTCCAGGCCTCCCAAAACCGAATCCCCCTGATCACCTACCTCACCCAAAACAATCTGGCAGACAGCGCAAAACTGGCTTTCTCTGCTGCCATGGAGTTTGGGGTTTCGGTTCTGGATCTTTCTGCATTTATGACGGAAATGATGCCGGAGAAAGTGGTAGACGAAAAACTGATCCGAAAACACAACGCACTTCCTCTTTATAAGCGGGGAAATCGGCTGTTTATTGCGGTTTCTGACCCGACCAATATCCAGGCTCTGGATGAAATCAAATTCAACACTGGCCTGAGTACCGATGCGGTTCTGGTCGACGACGCCAAGTTGCGAGATGCAATCGACAAGTATCTGGAATCCCAGGACACCACGATGGGGGATCTGGATGACTCGGATCTGGAGGGCGTTGAAACCGAAGGCGGCGAGCAGGAAGACGATGGCGCAGTTACAGCGAGCGAAGTTGATGATGCGCCTATCGTCAAGTACGTGAACAAAATGCTCCTTGATGCGATTCGTGGCGGCGCCTCGGATGTTCACTTCGAGCCCTATGAAAAGATCTATCGTGTCCGGTACCGTACCGACGGCATTCTGAAAGAAGTCTCCCGACCTTCAGTAAAGCTTGCCCCAAAGATTTCCGCCCGCGTAAAAATCATGGCCCAATTAGACATTTCCGAGCGGCGTGTGCCTCAGGATGGCCGGATCAAGATGAAGCTGTCCAAGACCAAGGCGATTGATTTCCGGGTGAATACCCTTCCTACCCTCTGGGGTGAGAAGATTGTGTTGCGGATCCTGGATCCCAGTCAGGCCAAGCTGGGCATTGATGTGCTGGGGTACGAGGAAGACCAGAAAAAGCTCTTTATGGATGCCCTGGCGCAGCCCCAAGGCATGATTCTGGTTACCGGTCCCACAGGCTCCGGTAAAACCGTCTCCCTTTATACCGGTCTGAACATATTGAACACACCGGGCATCAATATCTCCACGGCGGAAGACCCGGCGGAAATCAATCTGGAAGGCATTAACCAAGTTAACGTGAACACTCGGGTGGGTCTGGGCTTCGCGGAAGCCCTGCGGGCGTTCCTGCGACAGGACCCGGACGTAATCATGGTGGGTGAGATCCGGGATCTGGAAACCGCCAACATTGCGATCAAGGCCGCCCAGACCGGCCACCTGGTGCTTTCGACCCTGCACACCAACAGCGCCGCCGAAACACTTACCCGGATGATGAACATGGGAGTTCCTTCGTTCAACATTGCCACGTCCGTAAGCCTGATTATTGCCCAGCGACTTGGCCGGAGGCTGTGTAATTCCTGCAAGCAGGCTGCGGAGATCCCGAAAGAGGTGCTTTTGGAGGAAGGGTTCACACAGGAACAAATTGATACAGGCTTCACGTTGTACCGCCCCAAGGGCTGTGATAAATGCAATGGAGGATATAAAGGCCGCGTCGGTATTTACGAGGTGGTCAAGATTACCGACGAGCTGGCGAACATGATTATGGAAGAAGCCAGTTCCATCAAAATTGCACAGCAGGCTCAGGCAGAAGGCTTCCGAACTCTGCGTCAATCCGCTCTTCGCAAAGTGATTGAGGGAGTTACCAGCCTTGAGGAAGCCAACCGCGTGACGAAGGATTAAGCATGGCAGAGAAAGCACAGAAGCTGGAATCGTACGTTTGGGAAGGGAAAGACCGGAGGGGCAATAAGTCCAAGGGTGAACTCACGGGTGCCAACCTGGCGCTGGTTAAGGCCCAGTTGCGAAAGCAGGGGATCATGCCGGACAAGGTGAAGAAAAAGCCCAAACCACTTTTTGGTGGCAGTAAGAAGATCACACCGTTTGATATTGCCATGCTGACGCGCCAGCTGGCGACGATGATGAAAGCGGGTGTGCCTCTCGTTCAGAGCTTCGACATCGTTGCTGACGGCCTTGAGAACAAAGGGCTTCAGGAATTGGTGATGAGTATCCGGAATGACATTTCTTCAGGTACCAGCTTTGCCGGGGCGCTCCGTAAGCACCCCCGACATTTCGATGACTTGTATTGCAACCTGGTGGATTCGGGTGAGAAGGCAGGTGCGCTTGAAGCGATGCTCGACCGGATCGCCACTTATCTTGAAAAGACCGAAATTTTGAAGAAGAAGGTAAAAAAGGCAATGACTTACCCCATTGCCGTTGTCGTGGTTGCGATTATTGTTACGGCTATTCTTCTTGTGAAAGTTGTTCCTCAGTTTGAGAGTCTTTTCAACGGTTTCGGCGCTGAATTGCCGGTTTTCACCCAGATGGTGGTGAGATTATCTGAGTGGATGCAAAGTTGGTGGTTTGTTGTTTTGCTAGGAATAGTCGGCACTATTTTTCTCTTCAAAGAAGCAAAACGCCGGTCTCAGAAGTTCTCGGATCTGGTCGATAAATACGTTTTGAAGTTACCCGTCGTCGGCGAAATCCTCGATAAATCTGCCGTCGCGAAATTTGGTCGCGTTCTCTCTACCACCTTTGCTGCGGGTGTGCCTCTGGTGGATGCGCTGGATTCTGTTGCTGGCGCGACCGGTAATGCTGTTTACCGCGATGCTATTAACCAGATCAAGAACGATGTCTCCAGTGGCACACAGTTACAAGCCGCTATGCGCCAGCAGGATGTCTTCCCCGTTATGGCGGTTCAACTTACGGCTATCGGTGAAGAGTCCGGTAACCTGGATGAGATGCTGGCCAAGGTGGCAGAGCATTATGAGGCAGTGGTGGATGACATGGTCGATAACCTGACCGCACTGATGGAGCCGATGATTATGTCGGTTCTGGGTGTGCTTGTGGGTGGTTTGATTATTGCGATGTATCTGCCGATCTTCCAGATGGGGCAGGTTGTTGGTTAATGCCCCTCTCCCCCGGCCCCTCTCCCGCGAGGGGGGAGGGGAGATTAAAGCCAGACCCTCCTACATTTTTTAACTCTGGGCGTTTTGATGGTCTCCCTTGATACATTTCTTGCCACCCCTTGGCTTCTTTACCTCACCGTCACACTTTTTTCCCTTTGCATCGGCAGCTTTCTGAACGTTGTGATTCTGCGTCTGCCGAAAATGATGCATCAGGACTGGCGCTGCCAGTGCGAGGAATTTCTGGAGCTCCCTGAAAAACAGCGGAAGCCGGAGGAGCGAATTACGCTTTCCAAGCCGGCTTCTACCTGTCCTTCCTGTGGCCATGGGATTCGGGCTTGGGAGAATATTCCGGTGGTGAGCTGGCTGCTGCTTCGGGGCAAGTGTGCTTCGTGCAAGGCCGGCATCTCTCCCCGGTATCCAATTATTGAGGCCGTTACCGCCCTGTTTTCGGTGGTAACGATTGCCGTCATCGGGCCCAACGAGTCTGCGCTTTGGGCGTTGTTGCTGGTTTGGGCGCTGGTGGCACTTACCGTGATTGATTTCGATACCCAGCTTCTGCCGGATAGCATCACCCTGCCCCTGATGTGGCTCGGGCTGGTGCTGAATTATTTTGGTGTACTTACAGACTTTACCAGTGCCTTTTGGGGCGCTGTGGCGGGTTATCTTTCGTTGTGGTCGGTTTACTGGTTGTTCAAGCTGGTTACTGGCAAGGAAGGTATGGGCCATGGGGACTTCAAGTTGCTGGCCGCTCTGGGTGCCTGGCTGGGGTGGCAGTTGTTGCCGGCGGTGATTCTGCTTTCTTCGGTGGTCGGTGCGGTTGTGGGTATCAGCCTGATGGTGTTCAAGAAGCATGGGCGGGAGGTGCCGATTCCCTTTGGGCCTTATCTGGCGACGGCGGGGTTGATTTGTTTGTGGTTTGGGAGTGAGATTCAGGCATTCTGGTTCGGGTTTCTGGGGGTCTGATCCATGGCGATTATTGGCCTGACCGGCGGGATTGGTTCCGGCAAATCCACTGTGGCACGCCTGTTCGGTGAGCTTGGTGTGCATTGGGTGGATGCGGATGATGTGGCCCGGCAGGTGGTTGAGCCGGGGACGCCTGCGCTGGCGCGGATTGCTGAGCATTTTGGGGAGGGGATTCTTACGTCTGAGGGTGCTCTGGATCGGGCTCGGCTTCGCGGAATCGTCTTTCAGGAGCAGGAAGAGCGGCTTTGGCTCGAATCGATTTTGCACCCTGTGATACGTGAAGAATTGATTCGGCAGTTAAACCCGGAAAACTACCAGCTTCCTTATGTGCTTCTGGTCTCCCCTCTCCTCCTCGAAACCGACCAGCACGAACTGGTTGACCGTATTGTGGTGATTGATGTGCCAGTCGATGTGCAAATTGAACGCACTATGGCCCGGGACACCAACTCCCGGGAGCAGGTTGAGCGGATTATTGCCGCGCAGATGTCGCGGCAGCAGCGAGTTGAGCGTGCGGACGCTATAATTGACAATAACCGCCCTATGGATGAGGTGGAGCGTCAGGTGCGTGAGCTGCATGAACGATTTTTGGTGGACTTTGGCTAACGGGTGTTTCCGCTATTTGCTTGCGGGTCTGGCGGCTGCGATTACTCTGACCTTTTCTTCTCCCAGCTACAGCATCGAGCCTGTGTCTGAGCCGGAGGATCAGCCTCTGGTGGAGATTCTGTCGCCGGATCGGTTGCCTATCGGGTTTTATACCTTTGAGCCGGATGAGTACTGGGCAGAGCCCAGGGACTCCTACTGGCTGAAATTCAGTAACTGGGTGCTGCGCCAGGAGCGTATTCAGGGACCCAGGGTTCAGTCTCTGGGCCAGTGGGCAGATAAAACACTCTCCGGCAGCGAACAGGGCCTTCCGAATAATCAAAGCTACCTGCGTATCGGCTTTGCCACGGAATCGGAGTACGGAGATATTGCGCAATTCGAGCCGGAGGCGCGTTTCCGGCTGGATATTCCGACCACTGAGGAAAAACTCCGGCTGGTTATCGAGAGCGAAAGCGAGGATCTGATTCCTCTCGAAGAGCGCCAGCGGGACCGGCAACTTACCGAGCCGAACCGGTCTGACACCCAGGCAACCGGCGCCCTGCGTTATCTGACGGAAGTGGGTGACGCCATTAACTTCTCCAATGATGTGGGGGTGCGCCTGCGGCTCCCCCCGGACGCATTCTGGCGTGCGACGGCTGAGAAACGGTGGCGCCTGGACGACAAGTGGATCCTGAACGCCCAGCAGCGATTTTATTATTTTCACCAGGACGGCTGGGGCGAGCGAACCTGGATTGGTGCCGGTCGGCCGGTGGGGAATGGCTGGTACTTTCAGTCCTCATCCGAGCTGGAGTGGGTGCACCGGAACCGGGAATTTGCCGCGGCGCAGATTTTCAGTGTGCGGAAGCGGATGAACAACCGGCTGATCGTAACGCCCCGGCTGGGCGTGCTGGGCGAAAGCCAGCCTTCCTGGCGCACCACGTCAGCATTCGGGGATCTGACCTTTCGGTACCGGCTGCACAGCAACTGGCTTTACGCGGAGCTGATTCCGGCATTGGAATTCCCCCGGGAGGAAGGCTTCAAGGACCAGGCTTCGGTGGTTTTCCGCATCGAAATGTTTTTCTCGGGGATTATTGAGGACGATCGCCTGTAATGCCACGACACCCGTCCAAATCCGCAGCTGAGGCCCTCACGCTATCGCCTATTGCCATTACCCGTTCCTGCTTCCGGGACAAGTTTGGAGTGCCGCGTCAGCCCGGGCTGACCCGCCATGCCAGGGCCGACCTGGTTATCCAGTCGCCGTTTGACCGGGAGGATGCGTTCCGAGGGATTGAGACCGCCAGTCATCTGTGGCTCACCTTTCAGTTTCATGAGGCTGTGCGTGCCGAATGGCGGCCCGTGGTGCGCCCTCCCCGCCTGGGCGGAAACCGGAAGATGGGCGTGTTTGCCAGCCGTTCGCCATTCCGCCCCAACAGTCTTGGGCTGTCAGTTGTACGGAATGAGGGGTTGGCCCGAATTGATGGCAGGCTGGTGCTGCGCATCAGCGATCATGACCTGATCGACGGCACGCCGATTCTGGACATCAAGCCCTACCTGCCCTTTGCCGATTCCGTGCCGGAGGCCACCCTGGGCTGGGCCGATTCACCGCCTACAGAAAGGCTGGAGGTGGTGTTCCTGCCAGAAGCGGAGGAGCAGATCCGGCAGCTTTTACCGGAACACTACCCGGAGCTGCGTGCCCTGATCGAGGATGTGGTGGGCTACGACCCTCGGCCCTCTTTTCGCCGGGGGCGGGAGGAAGATCGCATTTACGGCGCCCATCTGTACGATCTGAATGTGCGCTTCCGGTTCGTGAATGCTCATTCACAGAAACGTGTCGAAGTGCTAACGGTCTGTTAAACTGCTGCTGGTGATTTTGTAGTCGACACAGGGAATTCGTGCCTTGCCTTCAAAGCGGTTGTTCGAACGATTGGGAATACGGCCATTGGCAGCAAGACTGCTCGCCTACGTATTGCTGTTCAGCCTGCTGTTATCACTGGTCGCCACGGGCGTTCAGCTGATCGGCGAGTTCGAACGCCGGAAGGCCGATCTGCTGGGCACCCAGACCAGGGCCGCCGAACTGGTTGCCGGGAGCATGAGCAACAACATCTGGCTGATGAACTTCAGCGAGGTAGCCAACAGTCTGGATGACATGAAGGCGGTGCCCGCCATCCAGTTCGCCCGGGTGGTCACCAGCACCGGTGAGGAATTCAGCACCGGCACCTACCCCGACGGCCGGGTAATCACTCAAAGTTTCCCTCTGGTTTTTGACCGTTCCAGCATCCGCAGCCCCGAGAATGTCGGCCGGCTGACCGTCACGTCCTCCATTGATCAGATCCATGAGGAGCTGCGGGACCGGGCCCTGCTGAACCTGCTGTTCCAGTCCATTGTGGTGATGCTGGGCACCCTGGGATTACTGGTAATTGTTCGCCTGACGTTGTCCCGGCACCTGGAATCCATGGCCGACTACGCGGCACGGCTGAACCTGGATGCCCTGGTGGACCCGCTGAAGCTGAAACGCAAGGCCCCGAAAACGCCAGACGAACTTTCCGAACTGGAGCAGGCCCTGAACAAGATGCGCCTGCAGATTCTGGAAGACACCCGCTCCCTTCGCCAGACCACCATACAGTCCCAGGGCGAGCGGGACGATGCGGTGCGGGCCAATCACGCCAAGAACCAGTTCCTGGCCAATGTCAGCCACGAGCTGCGCATTCCCCTGCAGTCCGTGCTGGGTTACGCCAACCTGCTGACGGACACGCCTCTGGACCAGGAACAACGGGAATATGTTCAGACCCTGCTGAGTGCCTCGGAAAGCCTTTCCGCCATTATCAACGACCTGCTGGATATCTCCAGGATGGAAGCCGGCAAGCTGGTGCTGGATGACATTCCCTTTGACCTGCGGGAAACCCTCAACGATCTGGTACACATGCTCGGCGCCCGGGCCCGGGAGAAGGGGCTGGCCCTGGAGCTGCGCATTGACGAGAACCTGCCCTGGGCCCTGAAGGGCGATCCGGTGCGGATTCGCCAAATCCTGCTGAACCTCACCTCCAACGCCATCAAGTTCACCGATTCCGGCCATGTGCTGATAGGCATTGAGGTGTTGGGCCGCAGGGACGACCAGGTCCGGATTCGCCTGGCGGTGGAAGATACCGGCGTCGGCATCAATCCGGAAGATGTGCCCCTGGTCTATGAGCCCTATGTGCAGCTGGGCCAGCAGTTCCAGCGCCAGCTGCCCGGCGCCGGTCTGGGCCTGACCATTTGCCGGCAACTGGTGAACCTGATGGACGGCTCGCTGGAACTGGAAAGCCGGCCCGGCGAAGGCTCCACATTCTGGATGGAACTGACCCTGCCCGTTGCCCCGGAGAACGCCGCCCGGGTTCGGCCGGACACCCGGATGGTGAAGAACCGCCGGATCCTGGTGGTGGACTCCTACGAACTCTCCCGCAAGATGACCCTGGAAATGCTGTCGCGCCATGAGGTGCACATCGAGGCGGTGAAATCGGCCGGCGAGGCACTGACGTCCCTGCGTACCGCGTTCGATGGCCAGCAGCCGTTCGACGCCATTATTCTGGACGGCTTTGTGCCGGATATGGACAGCGACCTGCTGTGTCGGCAGATCCGCAGCAACCCGCTGTGGGCGGATATGCGCCTGCTGATTCTCTCGTCTAACCCGCAACGGGGCGATGCCGAGCATTTCCGCCAGGCCGGCGCCGATGCTTTCCTCAGCAAGTCGCTGCGGGAATCCTGCCTGACACCAATTCTGCACCAGCTGTTTGCCGACGCCGCCAGGCAGGAACGGCACTTTCTGACTCGATTCTCGCTTCAGGCGGTAACAGATACCGCCCGGCGGCGTGAATTGCCCTGCGGCCGCATGAAGGTGTTGCTGGTGGAAGATAACCCGGTTAACCGCACCCTTACCCGCCGGCTTCTGGAAAAACTGGGGTGTGACGTGATGACGGCCAATGACGGCGAGGCCGCCGCCAGCCTGTGGCAATGGCACCCCTTCGATCTGATTTTCATGGACTGCGTGATGCCCCGGGTGGACGGTTTTGAGGCGACGCGCCGACTCCGGGAGTGGGAACAGGTCAATAACCGGGAGCACATTCCGGTCATAGCCCTGACCGCCAGTGCCATGGAAGAAGACGAGGAACGCTGCCGCCGTGCCGGCATGGATTTGTTTGTTGCCAAGCCTGTCAATATTGAAATGCTACGGGCAGTACTGGAACAATACTGTAAAGCGTCCGCCGCCTCCTCAGTCTGAGGCCCGGACATCCAGTTACGTTTCCAAGACGCCAAGGTAGCCATGAACGTTGAATGCCCAACCTGTAGAAAATCCGTGGAATGGACGGAATCCAACCCCTGGCGCCCGTTCTGCTCGGAGCGCTGCAAACTGATCGACCTGGGGGCCTGGGCCAACGAGGAATACCGGGTACCGGCCGAGAACGTCTCACCGGAGGACCTGGACCAGGGTGGGGAAACTACCCGGCACTGAGCTCCTGAATCCTAAACCCGAAACGCCGAGGCAACCGGGAATTACCGCCTTTTAAGTTGAGTGGTCTCAGGCGCCCCGTTACCATACCGCCAAATCAATTAATAACTTACCGAAGGTGCACACATGAAAGCGTCCCGGATTTCCCTGATGATTCTCTCCCTGGCTGCCGCACCGGCATTTGCAGGCGATGTTGACCTGAGCCTTACCAACGATTCGGTGAAAGGCCAGGTGAATTTCTTTGGAAGCAGCAACGACATCCAGCTGGGCACGGGCTACACCTACCACGAAGGCAGCCGTGACATCCTGAACGTGGATTTTCATGCCCAGGGCCGCACCGCTCTGGGTAACCTGCCCACGACCGCCGGCATCGGCATGCGTGGTATCTACTGGGATCAGAGCCGGGCTGATGGCGGCGCCCTGGGTCTTGGCGGTTTTGCCACTGTCAACATTCCGAACGTGCCGGGCCTGTCCTTTACTGGCGGCCTGCACTATGCGCCAAGCATTCTCTCGTTTGGCGATTCGGATGACATGACCAGCCTGGAGCTGCGTGGCAGCTATCGGGTTATCCGCAATGCCGAGATATTTGCGGGCTACCGTTACCTGAATACCGAGCTGGATCGCCCGCTGCGCGGTGATGTGAATCTGGACGAAGGTGTTATGGCCGGCATGAAGATCTTCTTCTGATTCCTGCCTCTTTGTAACGGGCGCCCGGGATCCCCAGACGAGATCCCGGGCGCGCGATTCGTGCCCTTCCCGTAGCTCTTTCGTGCTTTTCCTCACGCTTTCCCGAAAAACCGACTGTTAGACTGTTTGCCTGTACTTTCTGCACGGATAGCCAGGCATGCGATTCACTTTCGGTATACTCCTCTGCTCCACCCTGTTGCTTACCGCCGGATGCGGAAGCGGCGAAGATGCCCTTGAGGGCGCGAGCACCCAGCCCAACGATTTTGCCGGCAGCAAAAACCCGGTGGATGACTTCAGTTCCGGCAGTACCGGCGACTCCACCAACGCCGGCGGACTGGAAACCAATGAAGTCCGGATTACCATGGAAGTGCCGGATGGCGTATCCAGCACTGGCGAACCCACCCGCCGCAACCTGAGAATCGTGCAACCGGACAGGGTGAGCGTTTACTACACCAACACGGCCCTGCAGACCCTGGGCGAGCCGCCGATCTCCACCCGCACCGACAGCGAAGGTTTTACCATCATTGAGTTCACCGAAGGCCTCCCTCTGGGGCCGGACGTGATCATTGAAGCTGTCTATGGCAACACCCGCATGCGGGCCCTCGCCGCCGATGCAGACCGGGATGTGAAGGTGAATCCGTTCTCCGAGTACCTGGTGCGAAACACCCTGAGCAATTATACCCCCGGGGAATTCCAGGCCATTCTGGACTGCGTGGCCGATGCCAACGGCGAGCTCTGCCTGAACAAGTATGTGTGGTCGACCCTGGCCGACCAGGTTCACGACTTCGAGATTGACATTCCCTCCGGTGCCGACCTGCAGGACGCACTTGCCCTACTTGCCGCGCGGGGTGATTTCGCCCGTTACGTGAGTGCCATGGCCGACTACGCGGTGCTGGATGAGTCCTCTTCTGGCAAGATCAGCGCGAGCTCCGCAGACTACAACTCGGTATTCCTGGGTATCGAACTGGACCAGACCTTTCTGGAACCGTCCCTGGTGGACTCTGGCCAATGGGGTGTTCGCACCGCCCAGGAAGAAGTACTGGAAGACGCCAATGGCACCGGCTACGTTTACCCGGCCCTGACCCTGACCAGTTTTGATGCCTTCAACATCCGGGTCACTTCCCTGGCGAATGACATTCCCTATGACCGTGAAGCCCTGATTCATCAGGATGGTAATAATTTCTTTGTGCGCGGTTCTGAAGATTGGGAACGTAACACCCACTCTTCCTCTCCCGGTGCTGCCACCCTGCTGGAAGACACCCGCCTGCTGGCTGGCCGGGCCCTGTTCCAGAGCATTACCGGCCGGGGCAGTTCAAAGATCATCGGCTGGACCCGCAACCCTTACTACCTCAATGCCTTCACCAGCCTTCCGGTGGATGAAACCACGGGGCCGGACCGGGTCATCAGCGGGTATTTCAGCGCGGGCAAGGCCATTGAACTGGAAGCCGAAGGCGACCAGTTGCGGCGGCTCGGCACGCTGGAGGACCAGTATCTGTCTGTGCTCGAGATCAATCTGCTGCGCAAGGAAGGTTTCGATTCAAGCTCACTCAATGGCCGGAATTACAACATCCTGTACCTGGCAACCCGCTTCAGCGATGGGGCATCGCCGATGGCGATTGAAACCGGGCTTGGCCAGTGGCAGATCGACTCAGGCACGGTTAACCAGTCCCAGACCTTCACCACGGTTCAGCGCGGCAATGCCGGCGGCGTTGCCACCGACAACACCGGTACCCGCACGGATGACTGGACCCTTAGCAGCCGGACATCGCGGCTGAGCACGAAAGATGAGGATATTGGCCGGCTGAACCTGGACATAACCACCGCTTCAGGGGACTTCGAACAACCGGACATCGGCATTGGCGCCAGCACCCCTGACGGCACCCTGATGGCCTTCAATCTGGACGATAGCCCCATGGGAGATGGGTTGCTGATCGCTGCGGAGCAGACCGTCGCCAGCGCACCTTCCACAGGCCAGTTCCGGCTTCAGGGGGTGGCACTGGGGCTGGCACCGGATACAAACCGGCTGCGGCATTTCGACAATGCCCTGCTGACCATCGACTCCTCCACGACGGCAACCTTCTCGCCCATTTCCCTGACCAGCAGCCATTCGGTGAGCAATGAGACGGTGACGACGCCGGAACTTCATGAAGATCCGGACATTGCCCTGACCTACACCCAGACCGGTGATGGCCGGGTCCGGTTCAGTGCCGGTAATCTGGAGCTCGAAGGCTTTCACACCGGCAGTCAGGACCAGTTCTTCCTGAGGTTCCGGACTACAGAGGCCAGCGAGGAGCAGGTGGGGCTGGTGATCGCCACTCGACTGCCCTGACCCGTCCGGAGCCATGCCGTAAAACCCAACTGGCAAACGCGCTCGTATAACCTGTTATAATTATTGCTATATCGACTTGGACGAGAGGTTTTATGTCTGCAGGTAAACGGGCTTTTATGCTGATGGTTCCGCTGATTGCGTTTGCGATCGGGGGCAGTCTTTATACGCCATCGGCGAGCGTTGGGCAGAGCCGTTCCGACAACAGCGGATCTGAGCCCGCACTGTCCTCCCTGCCTCCCCTGCCCAGTTGGGCCAATGACGACCTGCCGGACTTCTCAAAATACCGGGATACCACCGAAAAGAAGGCGGCGTTCTTTTCGTTCCTTTATCCGCGCATTGTTCTGGCCAACTCACGAATCCTGATTGAACGGGATTATCTGGGGAGTCTTGCCAGCAAGAAGGAACTGACCGCCAAGGAATATCGCTGGCTGGCCCAGCAGTCCGAGCGGCTGAGGGTGGATGCCGAACCCGGCAGCAAGGCGCAGTTTGCCCTGCTTCGCAAACGCCTGGATGTGATTCCGCCCTCGCTGATTCTGGCCCAGGCTGCCAATGAATCCGCCTGGGGCACCTCCCGCTTTGCTACCAAGGGCAACAACCTGTTCGGCCAGTGGTGCTTCTCCAAAGGCTGTGGCCTGGTACCGCTGAGTCGTCCCGAGGGCGCCAGCCATGAGGTCGCGCACTTCTCATCGCCTTATCGCTCGGTTCGGGCTTACATCCAGAACCTGAACCGGCACCCCACCTACCAGCTGTTAAGGGATGTCCGTCTGCGGGATCGACGCAACAATGCTTCGCTTTCCGGAGCGGACCTTGCCGAGGGTCTGCTGGGCTATTCCGAGCGTGGTGAAGAGTACGTAGAAGAGATACGGGCAATGATTCACTACAACAACCTGGAGTTTTACGATGACGACTTCCGGAGCGTGGTCCGCAATCTGACTCCGGACAGTCTGGAACAGTTGGCATCCGCCGAAACGGAAGCCAGGCTGCTGCCCCGTCAATCATCGCTGAACAGTACCCCGGCTGAAGGCTAGAGACTCCCCTGCATGGTTAATTTCCTCCCTGCGCCGCTGAAGGGACTCCTGGCGGCCTTGCTGATACTGTGTAACACACTGATTCTGTTCCCCGTACTGCTGGTATTTGCCCTGCTCAAGCTGGTGCTGCCGATTGTCGCCATTCGCAAGGGCTGCACCGTGGTTCTGAACAACATTGCCTGGGTATGGATCGGCTTCAACAACCTGCTGATGGATCTGCTGCACAAGGTGGCATGGGATGTTCGGGGCGTGGAGAACCTGAGCCGACGGCACTGGTACTTTGTTACCTGTAATCATCAAAGCTGGGCCGATATCCCGGCCATCCAATACGTTCTGAACAGCCGGATTCCGCTGCTGAAGTTTTTTCTGAAACAGGAGCTCATTTGGGTTCCGTTTCTGGGGGTTGCCTGGTGGGCACTGGATTTTCCGTTCATGCACCGGCACACCAAAGAGCAGATCGCCAAACGCCCGGAACTTAAGGGTAAGGATGTGGCCGCCACCCAGGCCGCCTGCGAGAAATTCCGCTACACCCCGGTAACCATCTTCAACTTCATGGAGGGGACCCGGTTTACGCCGGAGAAACACGACCGTCAGAACTCACCTTATCGGCACCTGCTGAAGCCGAGGGCCGGTGGCACGGCGTTTGTGCTCGGGGCCATGGGCGAGATGATTCACACCATGCTGGATATCACCATAGTTTACCCCCATGGTAGGGCCAGTTTCTGGGATTATCTGTGCGGGCGCATCCGGAGGATCATCGTCGACATTCGGGTACGCGAGATTCCAGGTGAATTTCTGGGGATGGATTACGAAAACAACCGGGAAACCCGGGCCGCGTTTCAGCGCTGGGTCAGTGAGATCTGGGCCGAAAAAGACGCCCGAATCGAAGAACTCAAAGCAGCCCCAGTTCCCGGGCGCGCACAATAGCCTGAGTGCGGGATTTTACTTCGAGCTTGGCGTTGATGCGCCGGGCGTGGGTTTTCACGGTATGCAGGGAAATGTGCAGTTTGTCGGCAATCTCCTGATTTGAAAGCCCCTTGGCGATCAGCTCCAGTACGCCCTGCTCCCGCTCACTGATCGGTTCCGCCAGGGCTTCGACACCACTGGTCTGCGGTTTAATCTCGAAAAGATTTCCCAGGGCCTCCTTGAATGGGCCCTCCGGCAGCTGACCAAAGCCTTTCTCCATCAGATCCTGAAGCTCTCCCCGTAACTCCGAGAACGGACTGATAAAGTGCTCGCGAGCCGCTTCAATAACCACGGCTGTCAGAATCTTCTGGGCAACCACAAGACCTTTTTCATCCTGAACAATGACCGCTTCGAGCAACCGCATGTGCAGCTCAACCCCCCAGGGGATCGTGCCCTCGTAGCGTTCACGAATGCCCTGCAGGGTTTCCCGGGCGCGGATCAGGTCACCGCGGGCCAGATCAATCCGAACCTGCAGACAATCCAGCAGGCCCGGCATCATCGGGAACAGTTCCGGCACACAGCCCGCCTCCCGGTAGGGCGCCAGCTTGCTGACCGCCTGATCGGCGCTATCGATCTGATTCTGGGCCAGCCAGCAACTGGCCTTGAGGGCCTCAAGAACCGGAACGAACAGAGATTCATCCACCTGCCAGGAATGCATGGTGCGCTCGGCCCGGCCAATCCAGACAAAAGCGTCTTCCAGCCGGCCCTGGGCCCTGCACATCAGCACCCGAATGGTCATCGCCAGCAGCAGGCCCAGATCCCGGGTCTGTTCGGCATGCCGACCACAGGTTACCAACAGCCGGTCGGCTTCCGCTTCCCGGCCCTGGTGCCAGAGCACCAATACCAGGTTCAATTGAAGCCGGGTTTCACCAATCCGTGCCGGCCGGGCCAGCTCCTGCATGGCAGTATCCAGGCCGGTGCGCAGTAATTGCTCGGCGTGTTTAAGAGCGCCTTTGCCCAGTTCGATGCGGGCATGGGCATAGACGGCCAGTGCTTCCGAGCCGGAATCCCCCGCTTCCCGGGCCAGCCGTGCCGCGGCCCGGTTGGCTTCCCGGGCTTCCTGGAAGCGACCGGCCGCGCACAGGGCACTGGAACGCACCATCTGCGTCACCAGTTGCCCCTGGGTACTGAGTTCACCTTCTGCAAGTGCCCTGTCGGCCATTTCCAGTGCCGGGGCCACGCTGCCCTCACCCCTGAGAATAAACGCCTTGAGAGCACAGATCCGTGCCGCGTGCTCTTCCCGATCGGACTCCGGCAGGCCTTCAATGAGGGCTCTGGCCTGACGGAACTGCCCGCCAATGGCATGAACCCAGCTGTAGACAATTCGCAGGCGGGCACTGCGCTCAAGCAACTGGGCTGGCAGGCTCTTGCGAAGTCTGAGCAGTGACGCCGTGTCCTGCCCCAGCAGCAAGGCTTCGGAGCCCTCGGAGGCGATTCGGATCACTTCGTCAGCATCCCCCGCCAGCAGGGCGTATTTGAGGGCTTCCGGGAACTGATCCCGCACACCAAACCAGCGGCTGGCCTGAAGCATCCGCTCGGCGTAGCCTGCCATCATGGGGGTTCTGAGCCATTCCTGCATCAGCGGGTTAAGCCGGTACCACCGCCCCCGGCCGGGCAGGGACTTGAGAGGAAGACCTCGATCAACGGCCTGGGAGGGAACGAAACCGGTGTCCGGCAACAGCGACTCAAGGGCCAGGAACAGTTCATCGGAACACAGCTCCAACTCGGCAATACCCCGCAGGGATCGAAGCTGGCCGGGCGTAAGACCACCCAGTACCGATTCTTTCAGGAACCGTTCCACTCCCGCCGTTTCCTGTATCGGTTTTCTCTCCGGATTCCGGGACACTTCACGACGATAAAGCGCCAGTGGCGTTGCCCAGCCTTCGGTGATGTCATACAGCTTGTCTACGGCCACGCTGGTCAGCTGGCTTCCTGCCATGGCCGGCTGGAAGAATTCGAAGGTTTCTGAGCGTGAGAATTCCAGTGCTTCGGAGCCAATTCGGGTAAACCGGTTTTCAAGCTCGAGACCGTGGGTTTCGAAAGGCAGTGCCTTGCGGGAAATGAGTACGATCGAGGAGCCGGCCGGAAAATCTGCAACCAGTTGTTGCAGCAGTTCGACTACGGCCGGGTTGCCGAGATTCTGCAGGTTGTCCAAAACCAGGATCCGTGGCTGCTCCGCGCTCTTGTGGGCCAGCGCCACCTGCATCATCGCCAGGGTGTCTGAGAAGGTCGCGCCACCCTGGCGGCCCTGCTCTGGAGTCTCGGGCAGATCCAGGGCAATGGCGAGCAGTGTCAGAAAGCGTGATGGTGCGTTGTCCTGGGCATTCAGCGCAATCCAGCGGGCCTGATCGCTCGACACACCGGAACCACCAAGTGCGCTGACCACGGCATGGGATTTGCCGTAACCACAAGGCGCCTCAATAAACAGAACACTGCTGGAGTTCAGCGCTTCGGCTATCTTGCTGTCGAGCTTCGGCCGTGCCATTGAATCCGGCGGCACGGCAGGAACCTGCACCCTTTGCCTGAGCAGGCCCCTGACCAGTTCACCCCGCTGAAGACCACTGTTTGCTGACTGGAATTCATCATTGGCTGCACAGCCATCATTGAATGGTTTCACGCACTGCCCCATTTAAATCCGGCCTGAACTGCCTAATACCGCCGGAAAAGTGGATCTTTGCACTGACTTTTGAGCGGCGACCGGCATCGGGTACGCCTTTAGTATGAGAAGAAGGTTAAACCAATTGAGGGGCGGGCTGCAAAATTTTGACGTAAAAGGATTTTATGGCGTGTTAAAAAAACGGCGGACCCGAAGGCCCGCCGTTCTTTTTTGCTTTGAGCTTGCGCTTACCGGGTACCGGCACGGCGCAGTGCTGCCGGCGTGTAGTCCCTGGAGCGACGCTCGACACCAAACTCATATGGGTTTTCTTCTTCGTTAGTCAGGCCAAGTGCCAGATAACGACCAGAAAGCAAATCATACAGTGTCTCTATGGCATACCAGGGCACGTTCTGGTCATAGAACTGCATGTTGTGGGCTTCAGCAACACGCCAGAGCTCGCCACGACCGTCGTAGTGGTCGATTACCGAGGCCTGCCAGGAATCTTCATCGATGTAGAAGTCACGCTGGGCATAGATGTGACGCTCACCCTCTTTCAGGGTTGCACGCACGTGCCATACACGATGCAGTTCATAGCGGGTGAAATCCTGATTGATATGGCCAGCCTTGATAATCTGATCATAGGTCAGGCTCGGGTCAACCAGCTTGTAGGAGTTGTACGGAAGGTACATTTCCTTCTTGCCGACCAGCTCCCAGTCGTAACGATCCGGTGCGCCGTTAAACATGTCGAAGTTATCAGAGGTACGCATACCGTCTGCGGCTGTACCCGGTCCGTCGTAGGCTACCTGGGGCGCACGGCGAACGCGCCGCTGACCCGCGTTATAAACCCACGCACGACGTGGCTCTGCAACCTGATCAATGGTTTCGTGAACCAGCAAGACGTTACCCGCCAGACGGGCTGGCCCGGTAATGGCCTGCTTGAAGTAGAACAGGACGTTCGGATCATCTCCTGGCGAGTAATCCGCCAGGTAGGTGCGCCAGGTCAGCTCGTCCTGAAATTTCACAACGGAGAAATCGCCGTTCTCGGTCGGGGTCACCTGACCGACGTTACGCTGCACGGAACCACCGCGGTAGCGGGTAATGTGGTTCCAGATAATTTCCAGGCCGTTCTGAGGGATCGGGAAGGGAGTAGCAGACTGGTAGTTGCCCAGGCCATTACCATCCTTGATCAGCTCTACGGTGGTTGCATTCTCAACGGTCTGCTCCATGACTTCCTGCGGATAGGCGGCAGAACGGTGGGTTTCATACACCGGCATGAAGTAGTCGTCGTAACGCTTGATCATGGCAACCTGACCCGGGGACAGTTTGTCTTTGTACTGATCAACGTTGCTCTGGTCGATGGTGAACTTCGGCTCTTCGTTGGGGTACGGATTCACGTAGATGCCGTCACCCTTGTAGTTGGCCGGAGGGGTGGTCAGGCCACCGGTCCACGGGGGGATTTCACCACCATTGCCGGCTTTCTCTGCACCCATCGGGGTCAGCGAATTGCCCAGCTTGGCCGCTTCTTCAGCAGAAACCGCACCCCAGGCCTGGCCGGCAAACATGCTCGCTGCCAGAACGCCTGTGGCCAGTAGTTTCTTGTTCAGTTTCATTTAAATTCCCTCATTAAACGAATTTTTGCCGGTTCAGAATGAGTAGGAAACACTTGCACTCACGAAATCGCGGTCAGTCAACTCGTTATACGGCTTGCCGCCGAAAAAGTTTGTATAGCCGATTTCACCGGTAATCTTGTTCTGGTACACCGCCTCCACGGACAGGCCGATAGCCTTGCTACCCTCGTTGAAGGCGCCGCCTGGCTGCGGGCTGTAACCCTCGACGTCGTGGCTCCAGGCCAGTTGCGGTGACAGATTAACACCCGCAAGCGCGTTCGGGTAACTCCATACCAGCCGGGTACGGTAACCCCAGGAGAAGTCGGTTGTGAAGCCTTCGTTGTTACAATAGTTGGTATTGATGTTCACACCCAGCGCACAGGCATCAAGACCGCCAGCGCTCGGAATCGTTCCCACACCGAAAGTACCTGAACGGCCATAACGAGCCTCATCGTAATCTGGCAGGTCGTGCACGTAGGTCGCGCCGAATTCTGTGATCAGGGAGAGACGGCTTGCGCCCATAACCTGGTCAAAGAACTTGATCAGTGTGAACTGAGCCTGCGACACGCCGTACTCGTCGTAACCTTTGACTTTGGAACCCGGGGGGATTTCACCGCCAAACTCTTCTTTTCTGCGCTGCTCAAGAAGACTTACGTCGGTGCCGTCAACCGGGTTATCCAGCTGAATACCCCCGTAGATCAGCTCGAACGCGTTCCACTGCAGGGGCAGCTTGTCACGATAGGAGTATTCCGCACCCAATGACCAGCCGCCTGGGGTGGTGGTGTTGATGCTGATGCCGTAGAGGTTGATATTCTCCGGGTACTCAATGAAGTAGGAGGGGAACTGCTCACCGGTATCCTTCACTGTGCCGCTCACGTAAGGCAGGCGGCTGTTGTACTTGATGTAGTAGAAGCCAAGCTCGGAGTCATTCAGGGCCGGCACGTACCAGCGCATGGCGACACCAAACTGGTCTTTGGAATCGGCTTCGTTGTCGCCCAGGCGTGGCGCGATAAAACCCTGAGCCAGTGCCTGGGAGTCCGGCAACTGGCCGGCAAGCAGAACCGGGCCACAGCCGTCGGCGGCGAAATCGTTGGTGGAGAAGAAGGTGCCACAGTCGTCAGGGCGAATGGGTTCCCAATCGGCCTGTACGAAGGTTTCCAGCGTGATGTTCTCGGTCACACCGGCAGACATATAGAACATTTCAACCGGCAGAAGGGCGTCTTTCAGCTCTGAGCCCGGCGCCCGGAAAGCCGGAACGTCGACCGGGTTAATAACGTTGATACCGCCCTGGATGAAGGTACTCTCACCCCAGCTCACCACCTGTTTGCCGTAGCGGAGACTGACGGGAACGTTGCCAAAATACCAGTCCGAGAATATGTAGGCGTCGAGAATTTCCCCGCCTGAAGCGTTGTCTTTGGCGTCGTCATTCAGTTCACGGCGCTGACCGACGTAATCAACGGCACGGCCTTCGTCTTTCAATTCAAAGTCGTACCAGTAGCGGCCCCGGAGCAGACCACCAACACGGGTAAGGTAGGCGCTGTCGACGTCGTAAGTGAGGTAAAGTTCACTGTTACCCTTGACGATTTTGGAGTAGGTGTCGCCAGACTCGAAGTTCAGGTTGCCGTCGTCGTAGTTGTTGGTGGAGGCCCCGATATTCGCGAGTGAGCCGCCTGGAGCATACTCCGGGCCAAGGTTACCCTGGGCGATGAGGCGTTTGTCGCGATCTTCGACTCGCCAACCGACACCGGCGGACAGCGTGGTGTTGAACTGGGCTTCCACATCTCCCACGTAAAACGAATAGGCGGCTGCCTGACCGGACATTCCGGCTGCAACGGCCACGGCCAGCGGTACTTTGGTCCAACGCTGCCATTGGTATGTTTTTCTTGTCATTGGAAGGCTACTCCATTGTTGTTCTGAGTCGCTGCTCTGATTATTGGTGTTCACGATGTATTGGAGGCTTCGTGCACAGTGCTCGTGATGTTGGCACTATAGCTAACGCCTTCGGGCGCTTTGATCAGTCAAAAGTATGATTTTGCTCTCACACCTCTATTACCGCCGGGTTTCGTCGCACAGAATCACTATAGACAACAATTTTGGATGCAACCACCTTGGTTTTGGTGGTTTTTTAGAGCATCTCGATAGCCATGGCCGTAGCTTCACCACCACCGATGCAGAGGGCTGCGATGCCTTTCTTTTTGCCGTAACGCTGAAGGGCGTACATCAGAGTAACCAGCAGCCGGGATCCGGTGGAGCCGACGGGGTGACCCTGGGCGCAGGCACCGCCGTGAATGTTGACTTTTTCGGGATCCAGGCCGAGTTCGCGGATGGGCATCATGGCGACCATGGCGAAGGCTTCGTTTATTTCGAACAGGTCGACGTCTTCCTTGCTCCAGCCGGTTTTGCCGAACAGGGTTTCGATGGCGCCAACCGGGGCGCAGGTGAACTCGGAGGGATGCTGGGACTGGGTGCTGTGGCCGACGATTCGGGCCAGGGGCTTGATACCGCGTTTTTCGGCTTCGGATTCACGCATCAGGACCAGTGCGGAGGCGCCGTCTGAGATGGAAGAGGCGTTGGCTGCGGTTACGGTGCCATCTTTGGAGAAGGCCGGGCGGAGGCTCGGGATCTTGTCGATGTTGGCGTTGTGGGGTTGTTCATCATCTTCGACAACGACTTCGCCTTTGCGGGTTTTCACGGTGACCGGGATGATTTCGTCCTTCAGCAGGCCCGCTTCGATGGCTTTCTTGGCCCGGGTCAGCGAGGTAATGGCATATTCATCCATTTCTTCACGGGTGTAGCCTTTCCTGTCTGCCATTTCCTGGGCAAAGGCGCCCATCAGGCGGCCGGTTTCGGCGTCTTCGAGGCCGTCGAGGAACATGTGGTCCTGGGGCGCCTGGCCCGGGCCCATGCGATAGCCAGTGCGGACGCCCTGAAGGATGTACGGGGCGTTGGACATGCTTTCCATGCCGCCGGCAACCATGATGTCGTTGCTGCCGGCCTTGATCAGGTCGTGGGCGAACATGGCGGCTTTCATGCCGGAGCCGCAGAGCTTGTTGATGGTGGTGGCACCGGTGTTATCCGGCAGGCCGGCCTTGCGCATGGCCTGGCGAGCAGGGCCCTGTTTGAGGCCGGCGGGGAGCACGTTGCCCATGATGACTTCCTGCACATCCGCAGGTTGCAGGCCAGCGCGTTTTACGGCCTCGGCGATGGTGAGGGCGCCCAGGTCGGTGGCACTGACATCGGCCAGACTGCCCTGGAAGCCGCCCATGGGGGTACGGGCACCGCTTACGATTACTACGCTGTCTGTGCTCATTTCTGAATCTCTCTTTATTGGTTTTACTGATTTTGCCACGGACACTCACGGACGCTCACGGACGAAAAGAAAAAATTTCTTTTTGTCATCGGCTTTTGCATGCTTTTGTCCGTGAGCGTCCGTGGCTAAAAAACATTCTCTTCCCCGACCAAATTATTGTCAGGGTTTATGCGGTGCTTCGAGGTATTCCCGGGACTGCATCTCCAGCAGGCGGGACTCGGTGCGCTCGAATTCGAAGCTCAGGCGACCGCCGGTGTAGAGTTCGGTGATGGGAGCGGCGGCGGAGATGATGACCTTGACGTTGCGGTCGTAAAATTCATCAACCATGTTAATGAAGCGCCTGGCCTGGTCGTCTTTTTCCTTGCCCAGCACCGGCACGTTGCTGACGATGATGGCGTGGAACTGGCGGGCCATTTCGATGTAGTCGTTCTGGCTGCGGGGGCCATCGCAGACGTCTTTGAAATCGAACCAGACCACGTCGTCTGCATGGGCCTGGGCCGGGATTTTGCGGCCGTTGATTTCCATGGTTTTACTGTGTTTTCCGGCTTCAACCGCCAGTCCATCAAAGCTCTTCCGGAGGCTAATATCCGCCTCTTCATCCAGCGGGGAATGGAACAGTTCTGCCTGCTCAAGGGTTCGCAACCGGTAATCCACGCCACCGTCGACGTTGACCACATCGGTGTGCCTCTTGACCAGCTCAATGGCAGGCAGGAACCGGGCTCTCTGCAGGCCGTCCTTGTAGAGACCGTCCGGAACGATATTGGACGTGCACACCAGGGTGACGCCACGGCTGAACAGTCCGTCCATCAGGGTGGCGAGGATCATGGCGTCGCCGATGTCCGACACAAAGAATTCGTCGAAGCAGATAACCCGGGTCTCGTCTGCAAACTTTTTGGAAACCAGCTCCAGGGGGTTCTTCTCACCCTTGAGGGATTTGAGCTCGTTGTGGACACGCTGCATGAAGCGGTGAAAGTGAACCCGCATCTTGCGTTCGAAAGGCAGGGACTCGAAAAAGGTGTCCATCAGGTAGGTTTTACCGCGGCCGACCCCGCCCCAGAAATACAGGCCCTTGATCGGCTTTTCCCGACCTTTTTTCAGTTTGCGGCGCAGTTTGGTCATTGCCTTGTTACGATCACTTTCGGCTTCCACCAGTTTGTCGTAAAGTGACTGAAGACGCTTTACGGCATCTTCCTGGGCCGGGTCCTTCTGAAAATCCGGGCGTTCAAGATCCTTCTGGTAACGTTGCCAAGGGGTCAGGGTCGCACTGTTTTCGGAGGACATCGAAGCTGTCATCAAGGTATTCCCGGAAGTTGGTCGTAAATTTGGGCGCCGTATTGTCTCGCATTTGGCGATTTTTCGCCACGTTGGGCGCCAGAGGAGCAATACGACGATTGGCGCAGGCCACAATCATGGGATGATGGAGCCCGGGGCGTTATACTCGTATAGCAGGGGCTTGGCTCACTTCTAGGAAAAAGGACGACACAGCATATGACAAACCTGATTCTGGCAGCGATTGCCGCATTGGTTGTTGGCATTGTCATCGGGGTATTTGTTGGCCGTTCCGGGCAGGGAACGACGCTTCGGCAGCGCCGGGCGGAACAGCAGATTGAGGAACTGAAAAGCGAGTACACGCGCTACCAGGCCCAGGTGAATGAGCATTTCATGGAATCGGCACATTTGCTGCGCCGGTTCAACGATGTCTACCGGGATGTAAACCAGCATCTGGCACGTGGTGCCAACCGTCTTTGCAATGATGAGGACTGGATGGAGGAGTTGGCGCAGGAGACTTCGAAGAAGCGTCTGGAGGAGGTCCGCGAGGATGGCGTTGAGCCGCCGCGGGATTATGCTCCCAAGACCGATCCGAAGGATTCCGGGACGCTTGCTGAGGACTTCGGGCTCAAGAAGGGCGATAAAGCTCAGCAGGCTTGATGGCTACCAGCCCGCCCGAAACTCGAAGTTTTGACCTTCTCTGGACTCAGAGTTTTGGTGCAGGAGCGGGTCAGGATGTGCTTTCCAAAACCCGCTCCTTACGGCACATCCATGTGGCGCTTGAGCTCCGCCATCCATGGCTCCGCACAGTTTTGGAAAGCACATCCTGACCCGCTCTATCCGACCTCAGTGCTATTCGCCTTGGCTCTCAAATCTTATTTCTGGATCAAAGGCAAATTGAATTAGGGGTCAGTTGAAAGCTTTCATCTGGCCCCGTGTTCGCCGCTATACCGGGTTGTCGCAATCGATGAATTGGTGATTTATCCCGAACTCCTCAGCCAATGCCTTTCCGAGAGCCTGCACACCATAACGTTCAGTGGCGTGATGACCGGCTGCAAAATAATGGATACCGCATTCTCGTGCTGTGTGCGTCGTCGGCTCGGATATTTCACCGCTGATGTAGGCGTCCAGACCGGCGTCCAGGGCAGTGTTAATAAACCCCTGTGCGGCACCGGTGCACCACCCTACCCGTTTAATTGAACTGGGGCCCTCGCCTACCCATAAAGGTTCGCGATGGAGCTGCCTGCCAAGGTGCAGGCCGAATTCCTCCGGAGACATCGCCTCTTCAAGCTCACCTTCCCAGACAAGACCACCTAACGGGCGGGGGTTCTTGATGCCCAGAACGTGCGCTAACTGGCGGTTGTTGCCGTATTCGGGGTGGTCGTCCAACGGCAGATGGTAGGCGACGAGGTTGATGTCGTTGTCGAGAAGCTGTTTCAGGCGTTCACGTTTCATGCCCTGGATGCGTTGGTCTTCGCCTTTCCAGAAATAGCCGTGGTGAACGAGGATCATATCGGCGTTCGCTTCAATGGCGGCTTCGATCAGGGCTTTTGAGGCGGTTACGCCGGATACGACGGTCTTGATTTCGGACTTGCCTTCAACCTGCAGACCATTCGGACAGTAGTCCTGAAAGTCACCGGGCTGAAGCCATTGTTCGATTCTAGTAAGGATCTTGTTTCGATCTGCCATGAAAATCTCCCGACGGGGCTATATCTTCGAAGTTAGAAGAGCAGGGCGGCGATCACGTTTCGGAAATGTTGGAGGCCATGGATGGCCGGAAACAAGCGCACATGGACGTGCTCGTAGCGGTTTCCGAAACGTGATCGCCGCCCTGCTCCACCCGACTACCCAAAGGCTAGAGAGACTGGAGGCCAGCAATCAAGGCATCATTCTGAGACGGTGTGCCAATAGTGATCCGCAAAAAGTCACTAATACGGGCCTTGTTGAAGTGCCGAACAATAATGCCCTGCTCTCTCAGGCCTTTCGCCAAAACTTCCCCCGGTTGATCTTTATGGCGGGCAAAGATGAAGTTTGCCTTTGAGGGTAACACCTCAAAACCAAGATCCTCGAGGGCAGCCGTTACTCGCTCCCGTTCGCTGATCACGCCATCACAACATTTCCGGAACCAGGCTTCGTCTTCGTAGGCAGCCTTGGCACCGGCAAGGGCCAGACGATCAAGGGGGTAGCTGTTGAAGCTGTTTTTGACGCGATTGAGCGCTTCGATCAGGTCCGGGTGCCCCACAGCAAAACCAACCCGCAAACCCGCCAGTGAACGGGCTTTGGAGAGCGTTTGGGATACCAGCAGGTTCGGGTACTGGTCGACCAGGGTAATTGCGCTTTCACCGCCAAAATCAATGTAGGCTTCGTCTATCACAACCGCGCGGTCTGGATTGGCGCTCAGGATTTCTTCGACATGCTGCAATCCGAGGTAACGGCCTGTCGGCGCATTCGGGTTCGGGAAGATGACGCCGCCATTGGGCTGTTTGTAGTCTTCCGGGTTGATCTCGAAGCTGTCAGAGAGCGGTACAATTTTGCTCTCGATGTTGTAGAGGCCGCAGTACACCGGGTAGAAGCTGTAGGTAACGTCCGGGAACAGAATGGGCTCGCCGTGCTGGAACAGGCCATAAAAAATGTGCGCCAGGACTTCGTCGGAGCCGTTGCCCAGGAATACCTGTTCCGGTTTTAACTTGTGGTAAGCCGCAATTGTCTGGCGCAGGGCTTCACCTTCCGGATCCGGGTAGAGGCGGAGGTTGTCGTTCAGTTCGGCCTGGATGGCTTCTATGACTTTTGGTGAGGGGCCAAAGGGGTTTTCGTTGGTGTTCAGTTTCACCAGGTTGGCCATTTTCGGCTGCTCGCCTGGTACATAAGGGACCAGGTCGTTGACCAATGGGCTCCAGAATTTGCTCATCGCTTTTGCACTCCGTTTGGTGCAGACGGGCAGCGGGCAAGTCTGTTTCCGAGAACCGCTACAAGCACCCGCAAGCGGGTCCGGCCAGCAATCACAGATTGCTGTCGTGCGTTTGTCGCATGAAGCTTTGCTTCATAAGCGCTCGGCCGCACCCATGTGCGCTTGGCTCCGGCCATCCATGGCCTCCGACATTCTCGGAAACAGACTTACCCGCCGCCCTGCATACTATGGGAAATAAGTCTCAGCCGGATTAGCTAAGCGTAATCCGACAATCAAGTTCAACCCTTAATCCGATATTCCGCTGACCGGGCATGGGCGGTTAACCCCTCGCCCCGTGCCAATACCGACGCCACGCGTCCCATCCGGTCGGCACCCTCCGCGCTGAAACCAATGATGGAGGACCGCTTCTGGAAATCGTAGACACCCAGCGGTGAGGAGAACCGTGCCGTGCCGCTGGTGGGCAGCACGTGGTTCGGGCCAGCGCAGTAGTCGCCCAGGGCTTCTGCGG
Organism: Marinobacter guineae; assembly: GCF_002744735.1. Classification (GTDB taxonomy): domain Bacteria; phylum Pseudomonadota; class Gammaproteobacteria; order Pseudomonadales; family Oleiphilaceae; genus Marinobacter; species Marinobacter guineae. The sequence goes on from NZ_KZ319339.1 coordinate 957,420, forward strand.
TGTAGCGGCCCATGAAGATGGCGCCGGCATGGCGGATGTCTTCGAGCATGGCCTCGGGGTCTTCAACCGACAGCTCCAGGTGTTCCGGGGCAATACGGTTGGAGACGGCGGCGGCTTGTTTCAGATCGGCGACCTGAATCAGGGCGGCGCGGTCGGTGATGGACGTGCGGATGATGTCGGCACGCTCCATGGTAGGCAGCAGTTTGTTGATGCTGGCTTCAACCGCGTCCAGGAACGCTGCGTCCGGGCTGATCAGGATGGACTGGGCCTGTTCGTCGTGCTCGGCCTGGGAGAACAGGTCCATGGCGATCCAGTCCGGGTCGGTTTTGCCGTCGCAGATCACCAGGATTTCCGAGGGGCCGGCGATCATGTCGATGCCAACGACGCCGAAGACCTCCCGCTTCGCCGTAGCGACGAAGATGTTGCCGGGACCGACGATCTTATCGACAGCTGGTATGGTTTCGGTGCCATAGGCCAGTGCACCAACGGCCTGAGCGCCGCCAACCGTAAATACCCGGTCAACGCCGGCAATCGCCGCAGAGGCCAGAACCATATCGTTCACAACACCGTCTGGCGTGGGGACAACCATAATCACTTCACCCACACCCGCAACTTTGGCCGGTATGGCGTTCATCAGCACAGAGGATGGGTAAGCGGCCTTGCCGCCCGGCACGTAAAGACCCGCCCTATCAAGCGGTGTCACTTTCTGGCCAAGCACGGTTCCGTCTTCGTCCTCGTACTGCCAGGATTTCTGGTTCTGCCGCTCGTGGTAGTCCCGGATCCGCTCAGCCGCTTTTTCCAGGGCGACGCGCTGGTCCTGGGGAATCACTTCCAGGGCCTGCTGCAAACGGTCCTGGCTCATTTCCAACTCGGTGACGGAACCCACCTTCAACCGGTCAAACTTCTCGGTAAACTCCAGAACGGCCTGATCGCCACGAGTTTTCACCTCATGCAGGATATGACGCACCGACTCGTTCACTTGATGATCAACGCTGTCGTCCCAGGCCAGAAGTTTGGCCAACGAGCTGTCGAAGTCACTATTCAAGGCGTTCAGTCGTTTGATACTAACGGTCATAACTCAAATCCTGCTCTGGATTGTTGACTTACTTCTGCCGGATACCCGCCGGCAGTGCGGGGTAGTTGGGAGTGTGGGCCTTTCCTGTCTGGCTTTCGGTGGCCGAGCAGTCAGGGAGGCCTTTCCAAAACACGCTCCTTGCGGCACGTCCATGTGACGCTTGAGCTCCGCCATCCATGGCTCCGCACAGTTTTGGAAAGGCCTCCCTGACCACTCGTATCAGCATCGGCGTTAGGAAAGCCCCAAGCGGCAAACCCTTAATCGAACGTTCTGCGTTTCTCTACGGCAGCAGACATCTTTTCGATTATGGGATTAATACGCTCGTGTTTCATCTTCATGGACGCGCGATTCACCACCAACCGGCTGCTGATGTTCTCGATCAATTCACGGGCTTCAAGGCCGTTGGCCTTCAGGGTGTTGCCGGTATCGACGATATCGACGATTTCATCAGCAAGCCCCAGGATCGGCGCCAACTCCATAGCACCATAAAGTTTGATGATGTCCGCCTGGCGACCCTGTGCCGAATAGTAACGGCGAGCCAGGTTCACAAACTTTGTCGCCACCTTGATACGACCGGGCGGCGGAGTCTGACCTTTCGGGCCGGCGGTCATCAGGCGACAACGGGAAATATTCAGATCCAACGGTTCGTAGAGCCCTTCCCCGCCATGCTCCATCAGAACATCCTTGCCGGTCACCCCCAGATCCGCTCCACCGTACTGAACATAAGTCGGCACATCGGTAGCGCGGATGATCAGCACCCGCACGTTCGGGTCCGTGGTCGGAAACACCAGTTTGCGGGATTTCTTGATGTCGTCGACCAGCTCAATACCGGCTTCCGCCAGCAGCGGCAGGGTTTCTTCGAGGATTCGTCCCTTCGACAAGGCGATGGTGATGGAATCTGTCATGGATTCTTCCGGTTTCCCGTTGATGTCTTTCACGCCGGCAGTCGGCGGATGGTGGCACCCAGCAACTGCAATTTCTCTTCGATGCACTCGTATCCGCGGTCAATATGGTAGATGCGGTCTACGATGGTATCGCCGTCGGCAACAAGCCCGGCGATTACCAGACTGGCGGACGCCCTGAGGTCCGTGGCCATGACCGGTGCGCCGGTCAGGTGGTCCACGCCCTTGATAATGGCGGCGTTACCTTCCAGGGTGATGTCCGCGCCCATGCGGATCAGTTCCTGCAGGTGCATGAACCGGTTCTCGAATACCGTTTCCACGATGGTGCCTGTGCCTTCTGCCACGGCATTCATGGCGGCGAACTGGGCCTGCATGTCCGTCGGAAACGCCGGATAAGGCGCTGTGCGGATGCTCACCGCTTTCGGGCGGTTGCCTTTCATGTCCAGCTCAATCCAGTCCGGGCCGGTGCTGATGTGGGCACCTGCCTCCTCAAGTTTGAGCAAAACCGCTTCGAGCAGTTCTTCGCGGGTATCCTTGAGCTTTACCCTGCCACCGGTGGCTGCTGCGGCAACCAGGTAGGTGCCGGTTTCGACACGGTCTGGCAGCACGTTGTAATGACAGCCGTGCAGGCGCTCGACGCCGTTGATTTCGATGGTTGCCGTGCCGTGGCCCTTGATGTCCGCACCCATGGCGATCAGGCACTCGGCCAGGTCCACCACTTCCGGTTCGCGGGCGGCGTTTTCCAGGATGGTTTTACCGTCCGCCAGGGCAGCGGCCATCATCAGGTTTTCGGTACCGGTTACCGTGACTGTGTCCAGGAAGATGTGGGCGCCCTTGAGGCGGCCATTGGTCTTGGCCTTGATGTAACCATTCTCGACCGTGATCTCCGCGCCCATCATTTCCAGGCCGTGGATGTGCAGGTTCACCGGGCGGCTACCAATGGCGCAGCCACCGGGCAGGGATACTTCCGCTTCACCGAAGTGGGCGACCAGTGGGCCCAGCACGAGAATGGAGGCCCGCATGGTTTTCACCAGTTCGTAGGGCGCGTGGAAGTGCTTGATGGTGTTGGCGTGGATTTCCACACTCATCTTCTCATCAATGATCACTTCAACGCCCATGCGGCCCAGCAGCTCAATCATGGTAGTTACGTCGTGCAGATGCGGCAGGTTGCCGACGGTCACCGGCTCATCCGCCAGCAGGGTTGCTGCCAGAATTGGCAGGGCAGCGTTCTTGGCGCCGGAAATCCGGATCTCACCATCCAGGGGCTTGCGGCCCCTGATCAGAAGTTTGTCCACAATAAATATCCTGTCTTGTAGGAGCTCTCAGCCCTGGCGCGCAGCCCATTCCGCCGGAGTAAATGCTTTCGGATGAAGTGCGTGAATTGAGCCTTCCATGATCTGCTGGAACAGCGCCTTGTTGATCAGCTGCTGGCGCTTGATGGTCGGCAGGCCTTCAAATACATCACCCACCACGACGACCATGTAATGGGTACCATCAACCTGTACCTGAACCTCACAGCCGGGCAGTGCTTCTTTGACCAGCTCGGTTACTTCGGTGGCATCCATAGAAAATCCTCGGGTGTTTTGAAATCAGGGGCGAGATTGTAACCAATTCCGAAGCGCGGGTCAGCTTTACTGTCCTGTAACCAGGGGGGGCGGAACCGGCGGGCTTGGTGGTCGGGTTCAGTGGGCAGGATGCACGGATTCCGGGCCGAAGCCGGCAAGCTGGTCTTGCAGGTTGCTCAGGGCGGCCAATGAGGCCAATCGGCCACTGACGCCCCGGAACGACAGGGAAATGCCCGCCTGGTGCGCCAGTCGCTGCCAGCAGAGCAACATGGACAGGACAACACTGTGGGCAGTGACGAGCCCGTCCAGATCCACAACGAGATTTCCGGACGCGGTCCCGATCAGCTCTTCGCCCTGCTTTCTCAGGGCCACGACAGTATCGGCACTCACTTCCCCGGTAACAACCAGAGCACCATCCGCCAGCTGAACCTGCGGCGCCCCGGAGGTCACGATTTGTCCACTTTTGATTCAAGATCCAGGGATTTGGCCGCATCACTCCAGCTGTCAATCACAACCTGAATCTGGCCCCGATTTTCTTCCATTTCCTGGCTGAAACGGTCCCGGAAGGCCAGACCAATGTTCACACCTTCAACAATGACGTTCTCCATCAACCAACGGCCATCGCCAGTCTTGTACATCGAATAGGTCACCGGATACCGGTTGCCGGACGCACTGATCACTTCCATCTGGACCGACGCCCGGCCGTCATTCTGTGGATTGATGGTGGCTTCCTTGACCTCTATCGCAAAGTCCTCGGCGTTCACCAGCGCCTGGGCGTAGCTGTCAAAGAGGCTGCGCTTGAACGCGACCACAAACTCATCCCGCTGTTCAGGGGTGGTCTGGCGGGCGTATCGACCCATCACTCGGGCTGCAATGCGCCGGAAATCCACGAAATCCGTCAGCGCCTGATCCATGCTCTCGTAGAACGCCTCGGGGTCCCTCTCGTAGAGGCCGCGTTCCTTATTGAGCTTGTCAACCAGTCGCTGGGTGTTCTCATCCACATAGTTGCGGAGATCCTCAGCCTCACCAGCCTGAACAGGCGCTACCAGAAACAGCGCCATTAAAAAGCCAAGGAAAATGTGGTGTTTCAGTGCAGACATCAGGGTCTCCTGTCGATTAATTCTCAGCCCGGCCCGAAGCAAAGTTACTGATCAGCCGCTCAAGGTTCATGGCCGACTGTGTGGAGTAGAAGGTATCACCGTCTTTTAGCGACTCCATATCGGCGCCGATTGATATATCAATGTACTGTTCTCCGAGCAGACCGGATGTACGTATAACTGCGGAACTGTCAGCAGGAATGTTATCGACGTCAGAGTGAATCGACATCTCAACCCGGGCCTGAAAGGTCTCTTTGTTAAGGGTGATGGATTCGATGGTCCCGACGGTGACGCCCGCCATGGATACACGACCCCGAGGCGTCAGCCCGCCGGAATCGTTGAAGTTGGCATATATGGTGTAGGTATTTTCAGCCGATTTGGCCGACAAACCGCTCACCTGCAGGGCCAGAACCAGCAGGGCTGCACAGCCTGCGATCATGAACAGGCCAACAATGATTTCAGTCGTTCTTTTCGCCATTTCCGGCTCCGGTATTATCTCGTTAATCGATGATTCAGAAATCGCCAAACATGACAGCGGTCAGTATAAAGTCCAGCCCCAGCACCGCCAGAGACGAGTACACCACGGTTTTGGTCGTCGCGGAGCTGATGCCCGCCGATGTCGGTACACAGTCGTACCCCTGGTAAACAGCTATCCAGGCGCAGACAAAGCCGAATACGACGCTTTTGATCATGCCATTGAGCACGTCGTCAACGAAATCCACCGACGACTGCATGTTGCCCCAGAATGAGCCTTCAAACACGCCCAGCCAGTCTACGCCCACCAGCATGCCGCCCCAGATACCGATAACGGAAAAAATGGCAGCAAGCACTGGCATGGAAATAAAGCCGGCCCACAACCGCGGCGCCACCACGCGGCGCAGCGGATCCACCCCCATCATTTCCAGGCTGGACAGCTGCTCGGTGGCCTTCATCAAACCGATTTCCGCCGTCAGAGCGGAGCCGGCGCGGCCCGCGAACAGCAGCGCAGTTACCACGGGGCCCAGTTCACGCACCAGGGTCAGGGCAATCATCTGGCCGATGGCGGCTTCGGAGCCATAATCACTGAGAATGGTGTAACCCTGCAGCGCCAGCACCATACCGATGAACAGGCCGGAAACCACAATAATTGGCAGCGACAGCACGCCAACCGCGTACAGCTGTTTCACCAGCAGCGGGAAGCCGGTTGCCGGCCGGGGCACGCCCGCCAGCACGCCGGCAAGAAAACGCCCCGAACGGCCAAACGACGAGACGACGTCCAGGCCAAGCCGGCCGAATGCAGCAATTCGGTCTATCAAGACACACCCCCGGAAAGCCCGAAATCCCTGGCGGCACCCTCCGCCGGATAATGGAAGGGCACTGGCCCGTCTGGCTGCCCCTGAAGAAACTGCTGGACCTGGCCGGAGGGGTGTTCGCGAAGCTGCTCCGGCGAGCCCTCACCAATGATCTTGCCATCGGCAATGATGCAGGCGTAATGGCAGATGCTGAGGGATTCCGGCACGTCGTGGGATACAAGCACGCTGGTAAGCCCCATGGAGCTGTTCAGATCCCGGATCAGTTTAACCAGAACGCCCATGGCGATGGGATCCTGACCGGCAAAGGGCTCGTCGTACATGATCAGTTCCGGATCCAGCGCAATGCTTCTCGCCAGGGCAACGCGCCGGGTCATACCCCCGGACAGCTCCGAAGGCATCAGATGCCGGGCACCACGCAGCCCGACTGCTTCCAGCTTCATCAGCACGACGTCCCGGATCATGTCCTCCGGAAGTTTGGTGTGCACGCGCAGGGGGAAGGCAACGTTCTCGAATACGCTCAGGTCGGTGAACAGCGCACCGCTCTGGAACAACATCCCCATTTTTTCCCGGAATGCGTAGAGGGCCTTGCGCTTGAGCTTGGGCACGTCATGGCCGTCTACTACCACGCTGCCGGAGTCGGGCCGGAGTTGACCGCCGATCAGTCGCAGGAGTGTGGTTTTACCGGTTCCGCTGGGGCCCATGATGGCGGTAATCTTGCCGCGAGGAATATCCAGGCTGACGCCGTCGAAAATACGGCGCCCGGAGCGGGAAAACACGACGTCCCTGAGCGATATGTAAGCCGATGAATCCATAGTCCTTACCTTTCAAAGAGGGGCTACATTATGCCAAGGAGCGCTTAAGCTCAATCCAAAGAGCCCAAAATGTACTGATAGCAATGATCAGTCTGACTGAACTTTCGGTAACCGGGCATCGTTTCCGGGTGAAAATGATATACTCCCCTCACCAATTCCAATGTCTTAACAGTTAGGCCCAAAGCCCGATGACCGAACAGACTCCGATCGATTTCCGAACGCCCGCCCTCCGTGCCATCCGCATCGAGCGTGATGCCATCGATGCCCTTGAGGGCCGTATCGACGATCACTTCACCCGGGCCTGCGAAGTCATTATGAAGTGCAAGGGCCGCGTGGTGGTTACCGGCATGGGCAAGTCCGGCCACATCGGGAACAAGATCGCCGCAACCCTGGCCAGCACCGGCACGCCCTCGTTTTTTGTTCATCCGGGCGAGGCCAGCCACGGCGACATGGGTATGATTACCCCCCAGGATGTGGTTATCGCCATTTCCAACAGTGGCAACACCAGCGAAGTGCTCACCATTCTGCCACTGATCAAACGCATGGGCGCCCCGTTGATCAGTATGACCGGCAATGCGAACTCCACTTTGGCACGGGAAGCCGTGGCCAATCTGGATGTCAGCGTCGAGGTGGAAGCCTGCCCCCTGGGTCTGGCACCAACATCGTCCACCACCGCAACCCTGGTGATGGGCGATGCTCTGGCGGTCGCCCTGCTTGAGGCCAGGGGTTTCAGCGCCGAAGACTTTGCCTTTTCCCACCCGGGTGGAAGCCTGGGCCGGCGGCTACTGCTGCGAGTCTCTGACATCATGCACACTGGTGACCGCATTCCGGTGGTCAGCGAGAGCACGCCCCTCAGCGGTGCCCTGCTGGAAATATCCCGCAAGGGCCTCGGCATGACCACTATCGTTGATGAACAGGGCGCGCTGGCAGGAATATTCACAGACGGCGACCTTCGCCGGACCCTGGACCGTTCAGTAGACATCCACAATACCCCGATTCATGAGGTGATGACCCGGCATGGAAAAACCATCCAGGCCGATCATCTGGCGGCAGAAGCTCTGAACGTGATGGAAGAAATGAAGATCAACGCCCTGCCAGTCACCGATGACAGCGGTGCACTGGTCGGCGCCATCAACATGCACGACCTGCTTCGAGCGGGAGTGATTTAATGGTCAGCCACCCCCTACAGAATGAATGGCCCGACTCCCTGCTGGCGAAAGCGGCGAAAATCCGGCTGATTGCCCTGGATGTCGACGGCATTATGAGCGACGGCAAGCTCTACTTCAGCGCCACCGGCGATGAGCTCAAGGCCTTCAACATCCTCGACGGCCTGGGCCTGAAACAGTTGATGGCTGCGGGTATAACCGTGGCGGTCATCACCGGGCGCAAGTCGCCGCTGACGGAAAAACGTATGAGGGACCTCGGTATCCCCCACCTGATGCAGGGGCGGGAAGACAAGAAAGTGGCCCTTCAGGAACTGGTGAGCGCCATGGGCATCGGCCCCGAAGCGATCGCCTACATGGGCGACGATCTCCCAGACCTGCCGGCCCTGACGTTTGCAGGCCTCGGAATCACCGTGCCCAATGGTTACTGGCTGGTCCGGCAGCATGCGGATTACTGTACCCGGGCCCAGGGAGGAAATGGTGCCGTCAGGGAGGCTTGCGACCTGCTGCTTGGCGCCCAGGGCAAGCTGGAATCAGCGCTGGCCCCTTACCTGGGGCCTGATCAGGAGGTTGACACATGAACTGGCTCCCGGATCGACCCTTGCTGCGGACACTTGCACTGGCGGGCACCACTGTCGCGGCGGTGTTCCTGCTCTGGCGAAGCGATGAGCCTACGGTTATCGACAGGCAGACCGCCGATCTGAGAGGCGATACCGAACCCGACGGATTCGTGATCAATGGCGATTACACCTCGTTCGATGAAGACGGCAACCTCAAGGTCAGCTTTACCAGCCCGCGGATCGAGCAGTTCGAGGAGAACAACCTGGCCACCATGGAATCGCCAAGGGCCGAACTCTACGGCGATACCGGCGGTGCGGACACCCTGCCCTGGATTGTGGAAGCCGAGAATGGCAGCCTCCTGCAAAATGAAAATCTGCTTTACCTGACCGGTAATGTCCGGATACTCCGAAGTATTGGCGGTCGGGACACCACCCTGACAACGTCAAGCCTGACCCTGGACAACGACCGGGGCATGGCGTACACGGATGCACCCGTAGAAATACGCGACGTTACAGGAATCACCCGCGCCACAGGCATGAAAGCGTGGATCGACGAGCGGATTCTGGAACTGAACTCCCAGGTGGAAGGACTCTATGAAACCGGAAACTAATCGATACCGGGGCCTGATGGCTGCCCTGATTACCATCGCCATGGCCGGTCCGGCAGCAGCTTTCGACCTTGATTCTGACATTCCCATCAAGGTGACCGCAGACACCGCCCGCCTCGACGATGGCCAGGGCATCGCCACCTACACCGGCGACGTAGAGCTTGAACAGGGCGAAACCCAGCTGAACGCGGAGCGTGTGGTTCTGTACCGTGACCAGAACGGCCTGAGCCGGATTGAAGCCGTTGGAAGCCCGGCCCGTTACCGCCAGCCCACCCGTCAGGGTGAAGGTGAAACCGACGCCAGGGCCCTGAATATAACCTGGTCGGCCACTGACCAGCGCCTGACCTTTGAAAGGGAAGCGGTCATCGAACAGAATGGCAACCTGTTCCGGGGCGATGTCATCCATTATGATACCGCCCGCCGGGTCGTGACTGCAGAAGGCGGCGCCGGTACCGGCGAAGGGTCCGGCCGGGTAGAAATGGTGATTCAGCCACGCAGCACCAACAGACAGGGTTCCGATGGCAGTTCTGAGAGCCAGTAATCTGGCAAAGAGTTATAAACAGAAAAAAGTGGTAATCGACGTTTCCCTGGAAATCCGCAGTGGGGAAATTGTTGGCCTGCTGGGCCCCAATGGCGCTGGTAAAACCACCTGCTTTTACATGATTGTGGGGCTGGTTCCTGCCGACCGGGGCCGGATTACCATCGACAGCCGCGACATCACGCATTTGCCCATGCACGGTCGGGCACGCCAGGGCATCGGCTACCTTCCCCAGGAAGCCTCGGTATTCCGTAAACTGACGGTACGAGACAACATCATGGCGATCCTGGAGACCCGTAAGGGGCTGGGTAAGGTAGAGCGGGAAAACAAGGTGGAAGAACTGCTCAAGGAATTCCACATTACCCACATCCGCGACAGTATGGGAATGGCCCTGTCCGGTGGCGAGCGCCGGCGTGTGGAAATTGCCAGGGCCCTGGCAATGGAGCCGGCCTTTATCCTCCTGGATGAGCCGTTCGCCGGTGTTGACCCCATTTCCGTAAGTGATATCAAACACATCATCCGGCATCTGCGGGACAAGGGTATCGGTGTGTTGATTACCGACCACAACGTGCGTGAGACCCTGGACATCTGCGAGAATGCCTACATCGTTTCCGGTGGCCACATCATCGCCTCCGGTAATGCCGAGGCCATTCTGGCCAATCAGCAGGTGAAGGAAGTGTACCTGGGCAATGAATTCAGGCTGTGACGCCTAATGGCCGATTGTTTTGATGATCTGTAGCAAGTAAACTCGGCAAAGAACTTGCTAGGGTAATACAGAACCAAGGCAAGTAACCGACATATAAAGATTTTTTCACTACCCACGACACCAATCGCTGATGAGTGACGGATCCTGAACCATGGTGATGAAAGCCTCCTTACAGTTAAAGCTGGGTCAAAGCCTGACCATGACGCCCCAGCTGCAACAGGCGATCCGGCTTCTACAGCTTTCCACTCTCGACCTTCAGCAGGAAATCCAGCAGGCACTGGAATCCAACCCCATGCTGGAAACGTCCGAGGATGATGATCAGTCGGAGACGGACACCGGAAATGACGAACGGGAGGCCAATGCCACCGAGTCCGCCGCTGAAACAGCTCCCGAACCTTCGCCCGACTGGGACGAAACCGAAAACGGCCCGGACTGGTCCTCGGAAAACGAAATCCCGGATAATATCCCGGACGATCTTCCGGTCGACACCGCCTGGGACGATATTTACCAGTCCGCACCGGCACCGGCAGCCCGTAACGACGACGAAAACGATCACGATTTCGAAACCCGGAACTCCCCCACCGAAACGCTTCAGGATCACCTGGAATGGCAACTGAACCTGACCCCCATGAGCGAACGGGACCAGGCCATTGCCCACGCACTCATGGACGCGGTGGATGAACGGGGCTATCTGACCAGCCCCCTGGAAGAGATCCATGCCGGGATGCAGGATGAAAACGACGAAGACCCCCTTGAACTGGACGAAGTGGAAGCGGTTCTTCACCGACTGCAGCATTTTGACCCTTCCGGCGTATTCGCCCGGGACCTGCAGGAATGCCTGCTGATCCAACTTAACCAGCTGCCGCCGGATACGCCCTGGCTGGCCCAGGCTCGCCTGGTCATCACCCATTACATCAATCTGCTGGGCAACCGGGACTACGCCCAGCTGTTGCGTCGCAGCCGTCTGAAAGAAGATCAGCTGCGGGACGTACTGGCCCTGATTACCGGCCTGAATCCCCGCCCCGGCGACGTGATTGACCGGGCCGAACCCGACTACGTGATTCCGGATGTGATCGTTCGCAAGCACAACGGCCGCTGGCGCGTTGAGCTGAATCCGGAAATTGCCCCGCGCATCCGCGTCAATGCCAGCTATGCTTCTTTTATAAGGCGTGCGGACAGCAGTGCCGACAACACCTACATGCGGGACCAGCTGCAGGAGGCGAAATGGTTTATCAAGAGCCTGCAGAGCCGCAACGAAACCCTGCTGAAAGTGGCGACCCGTATTGTCGAGCACCAGCAGGGGTTTCTGGATCAGGGTGAAGAAGCCATGAAACCGCTGATCCTCTCGGACATCGCCCAGGCGGTTGAGATGCATGAGTCCACGATTTCCCGGGTAACCACCCAGAAATACATGCACACCCCCCGGGGCATTTTCGAGCTGAAATATTTCTTCTCCAGCCATGTCAGCACTGACGAAGGCGGTGAATGTTCTTCCACGGCGATACGCGCGATGATCAAAAAGCTGATTGCCGCGGAAACACCGAAAAAGCCGTTGAGCGACAGTAAAATTGCAGCCATGCTAGGGGAACAGGGAATCAAGGTTGCGCGACGCACCGTTGCCAAGTACCGGGAGGCCATGCACATTCCGCCTTCGAACGAACGCAAGCGACTGGTCTGAACACCCCGAGGTCCGGGCGCAACGCAGTAATCGCCGGCGCACAAAGCGCCAGCACCCAGACCGGCTCCCGGGAGCCGGCACGATGACAACAGGAGACGCCTATGCAACTCAATATTTCAGGCCATCACGTAGAACTGACTCCCGCATTGAAGGATTATGTTTCAGAGAAGTTCCAGAAGCTCGAGCGTCACTTTGACCACATCAGCAACTGCCAGGTAACCCTGGAAGTGGAAAAGGTACGCCAGATTGCGGAAGCTACGCTGCACGTGGTTGGTGGTGAGATTCACGCAAAGGCAGAAAATGAGGATATGTACGCGGCTATTGATGCCCTGATCGACAAGCTGGACCGCCAGATTCTCAAGCACAAGGAAAAGAATGTAGACCGGATGCACGGAAACGGCGCTCGCTAACTGCCTGTTTTCATGCATGTCATCCAATCGAGCTGCGACACGGTTGACGTGTCGCAGCCTTTTTTTAACGGAAGTGCAGTCGATTCATGAGCGACACACCCCTGACCATAGACAACATTCTTGCACCGGAGCTCACCCTTTGCCGGGTGTCCGCCTCCAGCAAGAAGCGGGCTCTGGAGTTTATTGCCGAGCAGATAAACCACCAGGACAATACGCTCAGTGAAACCCAGATATTCAATAACCTGATCTCCAGGGAGCGTCTGGGCAGTACTGGTATTGGCCAGGGCATTGCCATCCCGCACTGCCGCCTGGAAGGCCTGGATCATGTGGTGGGCGTGCTGATGACGCTGGAAGAAAGCGTCGAGTTCGACGCCATCGACAATCAGCCCGTGGACCTGATCTTTGCCCTGGTCGTGCCCAAGGAGGCCACCAGCGAACACCTGGAACTGCTCAGCCAGCTGGCCGAAAAGTTCAATGAGCGGTCGTTCTGCGATCGCCTCCGGCAATGCGAGGACGCCAACACCCTGTACGAGCGCATGACCGCCTCAGGCGGATGATATTCACTGCAGTGGAGGTAACTTGGTCATGAAGCTGATTATCGTCAGTGGCAGGTCTGGATCGGGCAAGAGTACCGCACTTCATGTGCTGGAAGATCTCGGCTTCTATTGCATAGACAACCTCCCCATTGGCCTGCTCTTCCCCCTCACCCGGGAAGCCGCCAGCCAGACCAAGCCCGGCCGGCTCGGCAAGATGGCCGTGAGCATCGACGCCCGCAACCTGTCCGGTGAGCTGGCGAATTTCGAGGAGATCTACCGCCGCCTTCAGGAAACCGGAGTGACCGTTGAGATCATCTTCCTGGATGCCGACGAGCAGTCCCTGCTGCAGCGCTTCCATGCAACCCGCAGAAAGCACCCACTGAGCGATGACAAGACCTCGCTGCGGGAAGCCATCACCAGTGAAAAAAAGCTTCTCGAGCCGCTTTCCAAGCTCTCAGACCTTTATGTAAACACCACTGGCATGTCCATGTACGAACTCCGGGACATGGTGAAGCAGCGTGTTGTCGGCAGGAAGGACCAGGAACTGGCCCTGCTGTTCCAGTCGTTTGGTTTCAAGCACGGTGTACCGCTGGATTCAGACTTTGTCTTCGACGTTCGGTGCCTGCCCAACCCTTACTGGGATACCAGCCTTCGCAAGTATGTGGGCACCGACCAGCCGGTGATCGAATTCCTTGAAAAGGAGCCCGCGAGCCGGAAGATGATCGAAGATCTCAAGGCTTTCCTGGACACCTGGCTGCCCTCTTTCGCGGACAGTAACCGCAGCTACATGACCATTTCCATCGGCTGCACCGGAGGCCAGCACCGTTCGGTGTATGTGTGCGAGCAGCTGGGCGAGCACTTCCGGCAGCAGTACAACAATGTGCAGGTGCGCCACACCGAACTGCCACATTTGCAGACACGGGAAGAGATCTGATCAGCCCATGATTCGCCGCCCGATTACCATTATCAACAAACTGGGATTGCACGCCCGTGCCACCGCCAAGCTGGTTGCCACCGCCTCCGAATTCGACAGCAGCGTGAGAATTACCGGCAAGGGCCGGGACGTGGACGCAAAGAACATCATGCAGGTAATGATGCTGGCCGCCAGCAAAGGCACGGATGTTGAGCTCATTGCCGACGGGCCTGACGAGGATCAGGCCATTGATGCGCTGGTTGAACTTATTAATGATTATTTCGGAGAGGGCGAATAGCACTTCCCGTACGGCATTCACCTACAACTCTTTCTCACCGATTGCCCGTAACTCCGCTATAATACAGGCGTTTTCTGACGCCGGGTGATTCATGACCGATATTCTGGAAAAAAGCCAGGCCCGCCAGCGCCTTCGCTCCCTGAGCGAAGCGCTGGACAGCGGCGCACTGAAGCAGGTTGCCCGCATCCTGAACGGTGGCCTGAGCCCCAGTGATATTGCTCACCTGCTGGAATCGTCTCCGCCCAGGCAACGTGCCCTGCTGTGGAACCTGGTCGACAAGCAGCTGGAAGGGGAAGTCCTCCAGTACCTGAGCGATGATATTCGCGGTTATTTCCTGAGCCAGTTGAACGCCCAGGAACTGGCGGACATTATCGAGGATTTCGAGTCGGACGATCTGGCCGACTTGCTGCAGCAACTGCCGGACACGGTGATCCAGGAAGTTCTGGACACCATGGACGAGCAGGACCGACAACGTGTGGAAGAGGTCCTCTCCTACCCGGAGGACACCGCCGGCGGCCTGATGAACACGGACACCATCACGGTGCGCCCGGACATCAGTATCGACGTGGTACTGCGTTACCTTCGCCGGCACCGTACCTTGCCGCCGATGACCGACAGCCTGATTGTGGTCAGCCGGCGCGATGAATTCATCGGCATGCTGCCGATTACCAAAATGCTGGTGTCCAACCCTGCCTCGACCGTGCGGGAAGTGATGGACACCGACATCGAGCCGATTCCCGTTAGCCTCTCCGACACCAAGGTAGCGACACTGTTCGAGCGCTACGACCTGATCTCGGCGCCGGTGGTAAACGACGAAGGCCGATTGCTGGGCCGGATCACCATCGATGACGTGGTTGACGTTATCCGTGAGGATGCGGATCACTCGCTGATGAGCATGGCCGGTCTGGATGAAGACGAAGATACCTTTGCTCCGGTCTGGAAAACCACGCGCCGCCGGGCGGTATGGCTCGGGATCAACCTGCTTACCGCACTTACCGCATCTGCGGTGATCGGCATGTTCGAGGCCACCATCGCCAAAGTGGTCGCGCTTGCGGTGCTGATGCCGATTGTTGCCAGCATGGGCGGTATTGCCGGCAGCCAGACCCTGACCCTGGTTATCCGGGGCATGGCCGTCGGGCAGATCAGCGGCGCCAACGTTGGCTGGCTGCTGAACCGTGAATTTCTCTCCGGCATACTGAACGGCCTGCTCTGGGCGGCCGTGGTGGCAGGAGCAGCCATGCTCTGGTTCCAGGAGGTGCTGATCGGTTTGATCATCGCCGCCGCCCTGGTGATCAATCTGGTTGCCGCGGCACTGGTGGGTACGGTACTGCCGCTGTTTCTCAAATCACGCAATATCGATCCGGCCCTGGCTGGTAGCGTGATACTGACAACCGTGACGGATGTGGTTGGTTTTATGTCCTTTCTTGGCCTTGCGACCATTTTCTACGCGTAATCCGACAAATCGAACCGGGCAGAATTATGAGAGATCATCAAGACGACAACGACGCGCCGGAATACGACGGCCCGAGCAAATCCCAGGTCAAACGGGACATGCATGCATTGCAGGCTCTGGGCAAGCGGATGCTGGATCTGAGCAACGATCAGCTGGAAACCCTGCCGATCAGCGAGACCCTCAGAGCTGCCATCGAGGAATCGCGGCGTATCCGCCAGAATGAGGCCAAGCGCCGGCACTTGCAGTACATTGGCAAGATCATTCGCCAGGAAGACGACCCCGAGGCCCTGGAAAAGGCCATCGACGCCTTCGATGCCGGTAGCGAGGAACACACACGCCGGCACCACCTGGCGGAGCGCTGGCGCGACCGGATGATTGCCGAGGGCGATTCGGTAGTGGGGGAATTCTTCAGCTACTGCCCGGGTGCAGATATGCAACACCTGCGCAACCTGGCCAGGAATGCCCGAAAAGATGTCGAAAAACAGAAAAACACGGGCCAGGCCCGGAAACTGTTCCGCTATCTTCGGGAGTGCATCGACGACGCCGAGGCTATCGGTTAAGCCCGTCTTCAGCCTTTGAGACGACGATGCTCCCAGACCGGCATCCGGGTACGGAGGTTGGATAACTGGTCGGTATCCAGTTCCGCGGCGACAACTCCCGGGCCTTCACCAATTTCAGTCACTACCCGGCCCCAGGGATCGCAGATCAGGCTGTGGCCATAGGTCCGTCGCCGTTCACTGTTCCGGCCACCCTGCCCGGCTGCCACCACCCAGACCTGGTTTTCGATGGCCCGTGCCCGGATCAGAGGGTGCCAGTGGGCATCACCGGTTTGCCAGGTGAAGGCACTCGGCAGGCATACCCAGTCGGCCTCCCGCTCTCTCAGCGCCCTGAACAGCTCCGGAAACCGCAGGTCGTAGCAGATGGCGAGACCCAGCTTCCCAGCCGGCGTGTCCACGGTAACCACCTGTTCCCCCGGCTCAAAGGTGTCGGATTCCCGGTACTGGCCATGGGCGTCTTCAACCATGGCATCGAACAGGTGGATCTTGTCGTAACGGGCGACTTCTGTTCCCTGGTCATCAAACACCAGGCAGCTTGCCCGCACCCGACTTTCAATATCTGAACCATCCGGGCGCTGTGCCAGAGGCATCGAGCCGCCGACAATCCAGATACCAAGCTTCCGGGCCTGGTGCGCCAGAAAGGCCCGTATCACCGGGTCGGGACCGGCTTCCCTGCGGCCACAATCAACCATCTGGCTGGTTGCCAGAACCGCAAAATTTTCCGGCAGCACGGCAACCTCGGCCCCCTGTCCCGCGGCTTCGGCCAGCAATCGCTCCGCTTCGGCCAAATTGGCCTGAATATCATGGCTGCTTACCATCTGAATGGCTGCAACCCGACTGGAAATCCGTTCGCTCATGACTGCCTCCCCACATTGTTATTCAACGGTCGCTGTTATTCACCGTTATCGAATACCCGCTGCAAGTCCACTTCTGGCTCATCCCATGTGCCTGTAACGCTGTAGGTTGCGCTGGTCAGCTTGCTTAAAGGGTCGCCCAGGATCTTGTCCAGTACAAACAACGCGCCGCCGATGGGGGCACCCGCTCCCATCAGCAGTGCCGCCAGCGGCAGATTCTGGGTCAGGGGCAACACAACCACCAAACGCATATCCAGCTCCTCACTGGCCATATTCGTCGCTCCACTGAGTTTGAAAGCACCGGAGGGGCCCACCACCTGAAGTTCCGGATCCATCGTCAGCAGGCCATTGATGACCTGAGCCTTACCAGAAATTGCATCGAATGCCACGCCCCGCTCGTAAAGATCGGAGAAATCGAGCTTGAGTCGCCGCCACAAGGTGTCGGCGTTCAGCAAGTTGAAGACCCGGAATAGCTGCGCGGTGTTGCTACGCTCAAGAATCACCCCTTCATCCAGCCTCAGGCTGACCGAGCCATTGAGCTCCGCTACCGAGAATTCATCCGGCCTGCCCGGCCAGTCCAGGTCCAGCTCGATGTTGGTGGCCTTGTTGGTCACCGGCATCTCGGTGTCGAACAGCTCATTCAGGTCTGCCAGAGCACCACCGTTAATGGATCCCCAGAACCGGCTTGTCTCCCGCTCATCAACGATGCTCCAGGTCATGTTACCCATCAGAGTCAGGGAGTTGAGCTGCCCCTGTATATCATTGACGTTCAACCGGTAGGGTTCGGGGCGGAGCCGGAAAGCCCAGCGTCCCAAAGAATCAGTGTCCAGCTGGAGATCGGCGACGGTTACGTTAATGTCGGGCCAGTTGCCCATATCGAGAGCCCGGAACGCTTCGAGCTGTTCTTTCAGGGTGAGCAAATCCGCGGACTCCTTCGCAGCACCTTCGCTGCGCAGGAGCCGCAGGACCTCGAAATCCACCATCACGGTATCGCCATCGTCGGGGATCGCCACCCGCCCCTTCGCGCGTTTTGAGTTCGTTGTGACCACCCAGCGGTCGCCGAGATCCAGAGCATTGATGTCAATATCAGTCAATACCTGGCTCCCGAGATAAAGGTGGCCAAGGCGCAGATCAACTCCGGTCTCCTTCCACAACAGATCGAATGCCAGCCGGTTTTCCCATTCGCCGGTGATCCCCAGGCCTCCGGCAGCGGACGGATTAATGACTGCTCTCAGAGGCGCCACTTCGCCAGCAGGTTTTGCCAACGGCTCCGGCCAGTCAACGGCCAGGTCTTCGAGACTGGAGCGCACCCGGATGCCGGAGGTCGAGTCAGCCCCCACGTCCAGTTCGGCGGTGTAGGACACCCTTCCCTGGAGGCCAAAACCCGACTTCTCCGAAAGCCCCGCACGGGCAAAAACACCCGGCACCGGAAGTTCTCCGGACTGGCGGATGCTGAGAGCTTCCCCTGACCGGGCGCGACTGAACCCTATGGTGACCGGCTCACCGAAGAAGGTCGCCGCCAGTGGTCCGCCGGAAAAACCATCTTCGCTGTGGTAAGTCAGTTCGCCCTGGATGCCTTCCCAGGCCAAGCTCGCGGTGGGGTAAGCAATGGCACCGTCATCAACAGCAATGTTGGCCTCAACCACGGGGGGTTGCCCCGAGCCAAGTGGCAGATCAATTGCGAGTGCGACCTGATATTGACCCCCATACTGTAGTTTCCGTGCTTCAGCCCCCGCCAATTCACCCAGAGGGCTGTTGTCCATCCAGTAGCCAATCGACTCACCCGGCACCATCGCCGACACGTCCACTCTTACCTGGGCGCCCTCTGCTCCGGGTATCACCCTGACAGTGCCAGGGTTCAGACTCAGCCCCCCTGTCTCACCGGCTTCGAGCTGGACCAGCGTGTTGCCGTTGTGAACCTCCACCCGGCCCCGGGCGGAGCGAACCTCCGGCCAGTTTTCGTCATAGCGAACGATAGCCTGGTCGAACTGGTAGACCATGGAGGAAACGAAGGAGCCCTTCGGGGCATCGGAGCCTATCTGGCCGTGCCCGTAGTAGGTTCCGGAAGTGATATCCGCTTCGCGGATGGCCGTGGTCAGCCACTCGTACAATTCGGGACTGACAACTTTGGCCGGAACAAAATCCGCCAACATTGCTGCGGTGCCGTCTTTCAACGACACCCGGAGGCCCAGGTTGTCCTCGCCCTCTCGGTCCAGCTTCAGGTCAAACGCACCCTCGAGTTCCGTGTTCTCGTTATAGACCATCCGGACACCATCGGAAAATACCCGGGTAATGGCGCCGTCCAGCTGCCAGGCGACCTGGCCTTCAGCCACCGGAAATGTCCAGGCACTGCCATACAGTTGGGGAAAATCGAGGCGCACGGGAGTTTCCCCGGCCGCAATCTCCACATAGCCGTTATCTCTGTCCAGAAAGATCAAGCCGTTAACGGATGTCACCCCGGGTGCTCCGCCGTAGGCCCGGATACTGACATCCCTAAGCCGGCCCGAAAGCTCGAATTTCTCTGGTGACTCGTCAGGCAGGTACACTTCAAGCTGGTCAAGGAATCCGCCTGGGCGATAATTGCGCATTGCCCTCAAGGCCCGTTCCGGCAGGATCGGAAGCCTCGCGGCAAGGCGGCGGGTGGGCGCTAGCGGCAGCGCATCGGCAATCACTGACATACCGCCTTCCGAAGGCGCCAGACGCAGACTGAACGGGGACACCACGTCACCATCCCAGGTCCACTGGAGCTGCTTCAGATGCCACTCTCCGAGGGCAAGCGAATCCGGATCGCCAGGGCTTTTCTCGGTCATGACGTGCTCATGACGGCGCCAGCCAAACCGGGCCTGTATGTCCTCCAGCGGCGCCAGAGACTCCTGCCCGACACCAAGCTGGAGGTACGGTGTCCGAACCGTTCCGGTCACCTGTTGCAATAAGCCATCACGGAACGTCAGCCAGGCCTCACCGCCAAGATCAAACCCTTCCACCCGAAGCGTCCGCCACTGGTATTCGTCGATCAATCCGTCGAACAGCCGACCGGAGTCCACATCGAGATATAGCTGACCGGTAAAATCACCCCGAAAGAAGTGCTCTCCCACCAGGGCAAAGCTGGCCAGTTGCTGGGTCGTACCAGATTGCATGGCACGGCCGGAGGCATGGAACAATCCACGGCGATAGTCCAGATCCAGCTGGGGAATGTCCAGATGGCGACGATTGCCCTGACTGTCCCGGATACCAAGATCTACCCGGGTAATTTTCACATAGGGATCAGACAGCCAGTTGCCTGCAAGCTCCAGCCACTCACGCAGCTGGTTGCTGACCGGCTCAGGAATGTCCGCACCCCGCACCGCCACATCCCCGCTCTGCTCCTGGTTAACCGTGAGTTCCAGTCCGTCGGCCTCAAAGTCTTCGAAGACAATTCTCAATCGCCTCAGGGATGCGAGAAAATCAAACCGGATATTGAGGTACTGCAGGTTTGCCACGACAACACCCGTTTCAGCATTGCTGATCCGGATATCACGGGCAGAAAAAGAAGGATCAAGCCAGTACCAGCGTGAGGAGAGGCTGCCAATGCGGACGTCGTGCCCCAATCGGTCGGAAAGTTCGCGAGCCAGATCGTCGCGAAAGCTGTCTACGTTCTGGGTCAGTTGGCGACCCAGGCCGGCGTATAGGGCGAATAGCACCAGCACCACCAACAGGAACCACCAGATGAGGCTGGCAAGGCGTGCTGCCAGACGAACCGGAGGGCTCTCTGGCAGATTCTCCGGAAGCGGCGGCTCGTGATCGGTGGAGGACATTCGGGCACCTTACTCCCCAAGCCCGCAGATTACCCCGGGGTCAGAGCAAAACGACATCGTATTGCTCCTGGCTATAAAACGGCTCTACCTGGAAACGAATGGTTTTGCTGATAAACGTCTCCAGATCGGCCACGTTGTCCGATTCTTCGTCCAGCAGGCGGTCGACCACACTCTGTGATGCCATGACCAGGTAACTCTCGGCATCGTAGGCACGATTGACCCGGAGTATCTCCCGGAATACCTCGTAGCACACGGTCTCGCTGGTTTTCAGAAAGCCCCGGCCGTCACAGATCGGACAGGGCTCGCAAAGCACCTGGCCAAGACTCTCTGTAGTGCGCTTTCGGGTCATTTCCACCAGACCCAGTTCCGATACGCCAGTAATCTTGGTTTTGGCGTGATCCCGCTCCAGCATTTTTTCCAGCATGCGGTGCACCTGACGCTGGTGCTCGGGATCTTCCATGTCGATAAAATCGATAATGATGATGCCACCGAGATTTCGCAGGCGCAGCTGGCGGCTGATGGCCCGGGCGGCCTCGAGATTGGTCTTGAAGATGGTTTCTTCCAGATTCCTGTGACCCACAAACGCACCGGTATTGATATCAATGGTGGTCATGGCCTCGGTCTGATCGATGATCACGTAACCGCCGGACTTGAGCTGGACCTTCCGGCTCAGGGCTTTCTGGATCTCGTCTTCTACCGAGTAGAGATCGAATATGGGCCGTTCTCCCGGGTAGTATTCGACTTTGTCGGCAAATTCCGACACAAACTCATCAACAAACTGCATTACCCGCTGGTGGCTCTCGCGGCTGTCGATGCGGACCTTCTCGGTCTGGGGCCGGATCAGATCCCGGATGGTACGAATGAACAGGGGCAGATCCTGGTAGACCACAGCAGGTGCCTGAACGCGGGAAATCCGTTCGTGAATGGACTGACTCAACCGGTGCAGATAGATCATGTCGCCTATCAGATCTTCCGGTGAAGCCGCCTCGGCAGCGGTCCGGATGATGTAGCCACCCTGAACGTCCGGGTCCTCTGCAGAGGCTTCCTCGATCAGCGTTTTGAGGCGTGCGCGCTCGTTATCGTCCTCGATCCTCTGGGAAATACCCACATGACTGACCCCGGGCATGAATACCAGGTACCGGGAGGGTATGGAGAGCTGGGTTGTCAGCCTCGCGCCCTTGGTGCCAATCGGGTCTTTGGTGACCTGAACGACCAGGGACTGGCCCTCTCGAAGCAGGCTGCGAATGTCCGGGACGGTTTTAGGGGCATCGGCCGGTTCATCGCCATTGGACTGACTCGGAACCACATCGGAAGCATGAATAAACGCCGCCCGCTCCAGGCCAATATCGACGAACGCGGCTTCCATGCCCGGTAGTACCCGCACCACTTTACCCTTGTAGATGTTCCCGACAATGCCTTTCCTGCTGGTGCGCTCAATATAGGCTTCCTGCAGCATTCCGTTCTCAACCAGGGCCACGCGGGTTTCCACGGGTGTTACGTTGATCAGGATCTCTTCACTCATGATGTTTGGCTCTCCAGACTGCGCGGCCAGTTTTTCCAGACCGGGTAACCGGCATCCGCCAGTAATGCTGATGTTTCCTGCAGCGGCAAACCAACCACGGCACTGTAGCTACCCCGAAGCTCATTGACAAAAATACCACCAAGCCCCTGAATTCCATAACTTCCGGCCTTGTCCATTGGTTCACCGCTGGCAACATAGGCCTCGATTTCGCTAGCGGACAGCGCCCTGAACCGGACTTCGGTTACCACCAGCCTGGAATGGCACACGCCATCACACGCCAGTGCCACAGCGGTCATCACCTGATGGGTGGCACCAGAGAGCTGGACCAGAGTCGCTCTGGCCTCACCGGCACAAGAGGGTTTACCAAGAATGACGCCATCAAGGACGACGGAGGTATCGGAGCCCAGTACCTGGCATTCCGGAGATGTTTCTGCCACCGCCAGCGCCTTCTCCCTGGCCAGCCGCTCCACATAGTGTTCAGGCGTTTCGCCAGGCTCCGGCGTTTCATCGATATCCGCCGGACGGACAGAAAATCTCAGGCCGATTTGCTGCAACAGCTCTGCCCGTCGTGGCGAAGCCGAGGCAAGAATGAGTGACGACATGGCTAACCCAGTTTGCGGTTAATGTTGTCCAGCACAATGGAAAAGACCGGCCATACCAGGGCACTGGTCAGAGCCGGCCAGAGATAGCCGA
This sequence comes from Marinobacter guineae, assembly GCF_002744735.1. Lineage (GTDB taxonomy): Bacteria > Pseudomonadota > Gammaproteobacteria > Pseudomonadales > Oleiphilaceae > Marinobacter > Marinobacter guineae. Next base: position 980,446 of record NZ_KZ319339.1, read on the forward strand.
ACCCGGCATCCTCGCCACCAAGCAGCTGCTTCAGGAAATGCACCAGCATCTGGTTGATCCCGAGCAACAGGAACACCATCAGACACTGCTGGGGCATCGGATACATGCGAAGACGCTGGTGGATGGTAAGCACCAGGAAGGCGATCAATGCCATGGCCATGGCATTCACTCCGAGAGGAGTGGCCTCCAGAACGTCCAGCAGCAGCCCGAGACACCAGGCCAGCAGGACACCGAACTGCGCTGGCGCCCGGAACGTCCAGTAGAAAACGACCAGCCCCAGCCACTCGGGACGGAACTCGAACCAGCCAACGGGGAACAGGGAAATACTGAAAACCAGGGCGAAAATAGCGGACAGTACGAAAACCGGATAGCTGATTACCGACAGCATCAGTCCTGCCCTCCCTGCACGGCGTCTGCCTCAACGTTGGTGGCGGACTCGCCTTCAACGATCTCACCTTCGGTCGGTGACGATCCTTCAGGCGGAAACACCACCAGCACCAGACGGCTCTGGTTTAGCTGCGCTTTCGGCGCTGCCTCTATGGAGACAAACGGCTCACCCTGTTCCTTGGTAATGCGGCTTACTTCTGCCACCGGGTAGCCTCGGGGGAAGCGGCCACCGAGGCCGGAACTTACCAGAAGATCGCCTTCCCGGATGTCCGCCGTGTCTGGCACATGGACCAGATCAAGGGTATCGCTATCGCCGGTGCCCAGCATGATAGCCCGTAATCCGTTGCGGACCACTTCCACCGGAACGGCGTGGCTGCTGTCAGACACCAGCAGGACCCGAGACGTTAACTGACTGCTCTGCACCACCTGTCCCATCAGCCCGTGGGCATCCAGAATGGCCTGGCCTGGCACCACGCCATCGCGCCGACCTTTGTTGATGATGACTTCATGGGAGAACGGATCTGGAGAGACACCGACCACTTCGCCCACGATGACGCGGTCGTCCAGTACCTCGGAGGAGTTCATCAGGCGGCGCAGTTCGTTGTTTTCAGAAGCAAGGGCCGCGTACTTCAGAGCACGGCGCTCAAGGATCAGCAAACGGGCCCGAAGGTCTTCGTTCTCTTGCTGCAAGTCTTTTTTGTTTTCAAACAGCCCTGCCACCCAGTCAGTGAATTCGTAGGGTGCATTGCCGAGCCAGTATACCGGCGCCAGGCCTGTGGCAATGGTGCTGCGCACGGTTGAGAGCTTGTCGAAACGCGCATCGGCAACCACCAGGGCTGCCGATACGAGAAGAACAATGAGGAGTCTGAAACCGGGAACAGGCCCCTGAACGAAGATGGTTTTAATGTCGAGCCCTCCCCACAGGATTATCCCTCCTGGGAGAACATTCCGATGCCACCCCGGTCAATCACTTCCAGCGCCTTGCCGCCACCACGGGCGACGCAGGTCAGCGGGTCTTCAGCGATGATCACCGGCAGGCCGGTTTCTTCGCTGATCAGTTTGTCCAGTCCGCGCAACAATGCACCACCACCGGTCAGTACGATACCGCGTTCGGCGATGTCAGAGGCCAGTTCAGGCGGCGATTGTTCCAGCGCACTTTTCACGGTCTGGACGATCTGCGCCAGGGATTCCTGCAGTGCGTCAAGAATTTCTTCGCTGTTCAGGGTAAAGGCCCGGGGCACACCTTCTGCCAGGTTGCGGCCGCGAACGTCGATCTCGCGGATGTCGAGGCCTTCGTAGGCACAGCCGATTTCGTGCTTGATACGCTCGGCCGTGGAATCGCCAATGAGGCTGCCGTAGTTGCGACGAACGTAGGTGACGATGGCTTCGTCGAACTTGTCACCACCAACCCGGACCGACTCGGCATAGACAATGCCATTCAGGGAGATAATGGCGATTTCGGTGGTGCCACCGCCGATATCCACGATCATGGAACCGCTGGCTTCCTCCACAGGCAGGCCAGCACCGATGGCGGCCGCCATGGGCTCTTCGATCAGGAAGACTTCCCGGGCGCCTGCGCCCAGGGCGGATTCGCGAATGGCCTTGCGTTCCACTTGGGTGGATTTGCTGGGTACACAGACGAGTACCCGGGGGCTCGGGGTAATGAAGCTGTTTTCGTGCACTTTATGAATAAAGTGCTGAAGCATTTTTTCGGTGACGACGAAGTCTGCGATCACACCATCTTTCATGGGGCGGATGGCGGTGATGTTGCCCGGAGTACGACCCAGCATGCGCTTGGCTTCTGCGCCAACAGCGGCGACCATTTTCTGGGAACCGCTCGTACGGATGGCCACAACGGACGGCTCATTCAGAACGATTCCGCGCTCACGGACGTAAATAAGGGTGTTGGCGGTGCCCAGGTCGATGGACAGGTCGCTTGAGAATAAGCCTCGGAGTCTTTTTATCAACATTCGTGTAGTTTCAACCTGAGAGTTGCAGTCGCGTAGAAAAGATGCGGCAACTTTAGCAGTGAGCACCCCTGCAGGCAAGGCGCGAACGGGCCTCGCGCCTTACGGTTCACACATTTACCTTGTGGGCTGGGGCCTCCCGCGATTGTTCGAATCTGTTACCATACGTTCTTTATTTTTCGGCCTCGGTGTAGGGCCGCTCGGGGATTCCTTTTCAAAACACGCTACGAGCACCCGCAAGCGGGTCCAGACAGCAATCACAGATTGCAGTCGCGGCGCGGCACGCGAAGCTTCGCTTCTAAAGCGTTTGCTTCGCCCATGTGCGCTTGTTTCGGGCCGTCCATGGCCCTCAACAGTTTTGAAAAGGAATCCCCGAACGTCCCCGCAACTCAGAGTGGCCTTCTTTACGTAACAACGATTTATTAACGACATTTCATTTATCTGGGAGGCAATGCGTGACCATTTCCCGCAAGGACATTGAGAAAGTCGCTGTGCTCGCCCGCATTCGCGTGGATGACGAGCAGGTTTCGGCTCTGGAGAAGGATCTGGGCAATATCCTGGATTTGGTGGATCAGCTGGGTGCTGCCGATACCGACGCGGTTGAACCCATGGCCCATCCGCTGAATGCGGTTCAGCGCCTGCGCGCCGATGAGGTGACCGAGATCAATCAGCGGGACGCCTTCCAGGCGATTGCACCGTCCACCGAGAACGGGCTTTATCTCGTGCCCCGCGTTATTGAGTGAAGGACGTATCATGCATAACAAATCCGTAGCAGAGCTTTCCCGGGAACTGGAGAGTGGCCAGGTTTCCAGTGTGGAGCTGACTCAGCAATTCCTTGACCGCATCAAGCGGGAAGACGGCAAGTACAACAGTTTTATTACCGTGACCGAAGAACAGGCGCTGGCCGATGCACAGGCGGCAGATGCGCAGCGGGCGGCGGGGAATGTCACGCCCTGGACGGGTATTCCGTTCGCTCACAAGGATATTTTCTGTACCAATGGGGTGCGCACCACCTGTGGTTCGAAGATGCTGGAGAATTTTGTTCCGCCTTACGACGCAACGGTAACGGCGAATTTCCGTCAGGCCGGGGCGGTTTGCCTTGGCAAGACCAACATGGATGAGTTCGCCATGGGGTCGTCCACTGAATCCAGCTATTTTGGGGCCACCACCAACCCCTGGGGTCTGGGCCAGGGTGAGAAACGGGTGCCGGGAGGTTCTTCCGGTGGTTCTGCAGCAGCAGTGGCAGCCCGGCTGGTGCCGGCAGCTACGGCAACGGACACCGGTGGCTCAATTCGCCAGCCGGCGGCGCTTTGTGGCGTAACCGGGCTGAAGCCGACTTACGGCCGGGTGTCGCGATACGGGATGATTGCCTTTGCCTCCAGCCTCGATCAGGGCGGCACTATGGCCCGCACCGCAGAAGACAACGCGCTGATGCTGAACGTGATGGCCGGGTTCGATCCGAAGGACTCTACCTCGCTTGATCGTGAAGTTCCGGATTACACCGTCACTCTGAACGAGCCGTTAAAAGGTCTGAAGATCGGTTTGCCAAAGGAGTACTTCAGTGACCAGCTCAGCCCGGCAATGGAGCAACAGGTTCGCAATGCGGTGAGGGAATACGAGAAGCTGGGTGCCACGGTCAAAGAGGTGTCCCTGCCCAACGCCAAGCTGGCGATTGCAGCCTATTACGTGATTGCGCCGGCGGAGGCGTCTGCCAACCTGTCCCGCTTTGACGGGGTGCGTTACGGCTACCGTTGCGAGGATCCGAAGGATCTGATGGATCTGTACACCCGAACCCGCGCCGAAGGCTTTGGCACCGAGGTGAAGCGCCGGATTCTGGTGGGCACCTACGCGCTGTCTGCCGGCTATTTCGATGCCTACTACCTCAAGGCCCAGAAAGTTCGCCGCCTGATCCAGCAGGATTTCATCAACGCCTTCGAGGAAGTGGACGTGCTGATGAGCCCGACCACGCCCTCGCCTGCCTTTATCCAGGGCGAGAAGACCAGCGACCCGGTGACCATGTACCTGGAAGACGTATTCACCATCGCCATCAACCTGGCGGGCATTCCTGCCATGTCAGTGCCGGCGGGCTTTGTGGATGGTCTTCCGGTGGGTCTGCAAATTATCGGAGATTATTTCTCCGAAGCCCGTTTGCTGAACGCCGCCCATCAATTCCAGCAGGTGACCGACTGGCACCAGCGTGAACCGCAATAAGTCCGGGACAGGCCCCTTACAGGAGAGAGCAACTATGCAGTGGGACATTGTGATCGGGCTGGAAATTCACGTTCAGCTCGCCACCCGAACCAAGATCTTTTCCGGCTCCAGCACCGCCTACGGCGCCGAGCCCAACACCCAGGCCAATGCCGTTGATCTGGCCATGCCGGGCACCCTGCCGGTTCCGAATGAGCAGGCCTTCCGTTACGCGGTGATGTTTGGCCTGGCGGTAAATGCAGAAATCGAACGCCGCTCGGTATTTGAGCGGAAGAACTACTTCTACCCGGACCTGCCCAAGGGTTACCAGACCACCCAACTGGAACGCCCGATAGTAGGCCCGGGCTATGTGGATCTTGATCTGGCCAATGGCGAGACCAAGCGCGTGCGCATTCATCACGCCCATCTGGAAGAGGATGCCGGCAAATCCCTCCACGAGGATTTCCATGGCATGACCGGTGTCGACCTTAACCGCGCTGGCACACCGCTGATCGAGGTGGTTACCGAACCGGACATGACCAACGCGGAAGAAGCCGTGGCGTTTGCCAAAAAACTGCACGGCATTGTGACGTCCCTTGGCATCTGCGATGGCGATATGTCCCAGGGTTCCATGCGTTTTGACGTCAACATCTCCCTGAAGCCAAAAGGTTCGGACACGCTGGGCACTCGCACCGAAACCAAGAACCTGAACTCCTTCCGCTTTATGGAACAGGCCATTGCCCACGAAGTGGAGCGCCAGATGGACATCCTGGAAGACGGCGGTACCATCGTGCAGGAAACCCGCCTGTACAACGGCGACCGGGACGAATCCCGCTCCATGCGCACCAAGGAAGAAGCCAACGATTACCGCTACTTCCCCTGCCCGGACCTGTTGCCGGTGGAAATCGATGACTCGTTCATCGAACAGGCCCGCGACAGCCTCCCGGAACTGCCGGATGCGCGCAAAGCACGGTTTATGGAGCAGTATGGCCTGAACGACTACGACGCGGGCCTTCTCAGCGGCGATTCAAAGCTGGCCGGGTTCTTCGAGGACGCCGCCAGCCACGGCAAAGACGCCAAGCTGGTGGCCAACTGGATACAGGGCGAATTCTCTGCCCGCCTGAATGCGGAAGAAAAATCGGTTGCCGACTCCCCTATCACCGGTGCTCAACTGGGTGATCTGGTGGTGCGGATTGCCGACAACACGATTTCGTCCGCCGGCGCGAAGAAGGTCTTCGAGGCGCTTTGGTCTGGCGAGAAGGACAATGTCGACGCCATCATCGATGCCAAGGGCCTGAAGCAGGTGTCCGACACCGGAGCCCTCGAGGCCATGGTGGATGAGGTTCTGGCCGGCATGCCGGATCAGGTGGCCCAGTATCAGCAGGAATCCGATCCCAAGAAACAGAAGAAGATGCTTGGCGGGTTTATGGGGCCGCTAATGAAGGCCTCCAAGGGTCAGGGCAATCCGAAGCTGTTTAACGAGATTCTGGTCAAGAAGCTTGGGGGGTAATTCTCAGGCGCGGGGGCGTGGTGTTTGGCTGCGGCCCCAGCCTTCTTTTTCTGGAGTTAACGCACGGGTGGGTGGGGCTTTCCAAAACACGCTCCTTGCGGCACGTCCATGTGACGCTTGAGCTCCGCCATCCATGGCTCCGCACAGTTTTGGAAAGCCCCACCCACCCGCGCTGTTGAGTTCCGCAGTATAGACAAGGTGTGGGATTATGCTTCGCAAATCCGACCTACGTTCCTGCTGACTATCGCTGAAAGGCGCGAGGCCTTGGCAGGAGGTGCCTCCCAAAAATGTTGGAGGCCAAGGATGGCCGGAAACAAGCGCACATGGACGTGCTCGTAGCGGTTTTTGGGAGGCACCTCCTGCCAAGGCCCTCCCCAAAACAAGAAGGCTAGGAGCCCAACAAGAGGCCGATCACACCAACCGCGCCCAAAGATCATGCTCATCGGCATGCTCAACAACAGCCTGAACAATCTCCCCGGGAACGAGGTCAGTCTCGTCGTTGAGGTAAACCATGCCGTCGATCTCCGGCGCATCGGCCTTTGATCGACCAATAGCGCCCTCTTCGTCGACTTCGTCGATCAGCACGTCGATGGTTTTACCGATTTTGGCCTGCAGGCGGGCGGCGGAAATCTGGGCCTGTTTTTCCATGAAGCGGGCCAGGCGCTCTTCCTTTACTTCTTCGGGAACCGCACCTTCCAGTTCATTGGCCTTCGCGCCTTCAACCGGGCTGTAGGTGAATGCACCCACGCGGTCCAGCTGCGCTTCGTCGAGCCAGTCCAGCAGGTACTGGAAATCTTCCTCGGTTTCGCCGGGGAAGCCGACGATGAAGGTGGAGCGGATGGTCAGCTCGGGGCAGATTTCCCGCCACTTGCGGATGCGCTCCAGGGTTTTGCTGTCGTGGGCCGGGCGTTTCATGGCCTTGAGGACTTTCGGGCTGGCGTGCTGGAACGGGATGTCCAGGTACGGCAGGATCTTGCCTTCGGCCATCAGGGGGATGATGTCGTCTACATGGGGATAAGGGTAAACGTAGTGTAGGCGCACCCACACACCCATTTCACCCAAAGCCTCACACAGGGCCTGCATTTTGGTTTTCAGCGGGCGGCCCTGCCAGAATCCGGTGCGGTATTTGATATCCACGCCGTAAGCGGAGGTGTCCTGGGAAATTACCAGCAGTTCCTTGACGCCGGCATCCACCAGCCGCTGCGCCTCGTCCATCACATCCCCGATCGGGCGGCTGACCAGATTGCCGCGCATGGAAGGAATGATGCAGAAGGTGCAGCGGTGGTTGCAGCCCTCGGAGATCTTCAGGTAAGCATAATGCCTCGGTGTCAGTTTGATGCCCTGGGGCGGAACCAGATCCGTGAATGGGTCGTGCTGTCTCTTCTGGGGCACGAACTGGTGAACAGCGCCGACCACCTCTTCGTAGGCGTGGGGACCGGAGACAGCCAGAACGCCGGGGTGGGTCTCGCGGATCTTGTCTGCTTCGACACCCATGCAGCCCGTGACGATGACTTTCCCGTTTTCGCTGATGGCCTCGCCAATTGCATCCAGGGATTCCTGCTTGGCAGCATCGATAAAGCCACAGGTGTTCACCACCACGATATCGGCGTCGTCATAGGTTGGGACCACGTCGTAACCATCGAGCCGGAGCTGGGTGAGGATGCGCTCGGAGTCTACTAGGGCCTTGGGGCAGCCAAGGCTGATAAAGCCGACCTTGCCATTACCGGTTTCTGTAGTGGGGTTCTCGATATTGTCTGTCATAAAAGGCTAGGAATTCCCGGAGCTCACTGAAAGCCCACATATGAATGAAGGCCGACATTTTACACCAGGCACGGTGCCACCTGCAGCAAAAGCCGGACCTGTTTTACAGGTGGATAATACTGACAGGTGTCAATTTTTGTGACGCTTTGTTCAGAAACAATTAACGAAACTGCCACAATAAGCGGCAGACTTCTTGCTGATCACAAAGTCAACAACTACACTTTCATGCGTTTATCATGAGTTTAAGTGTTTTTCTGGAAGGGATTTATGGGAAAGGCAGCCTCATTTGCAACCAGACACGCCAGAAGAGTAAACATGAAACCTGTCGCCGCCAAACTGAATCTGCGCAACCAGCAACGGGTGGACGTATCCACCGACATCACCATTGAAAAGCCGGACGGCTGCTGTCTGACCTGCTCGGTCTCCAATCTTTCACGCACCGGCGTGATGATTTCCTGCAATCAGGAAACCGTGAAACAGTTGATCCCTGAACAGAAGGCCCCCGCTCCCGGCAACTGGATTGCCGTCAAGGCCCGGTTCTCTGTGCCCGTTGTTGCCACCCAGCCGGTTTCCATTATTGCTGACGGCAATATTGTACATATGCGCCGGATTGCCAGAGATGAATTCCAGCTGGGTATCCAGTTCGCGGAATTTGAGGGCAACGGCTTCGACTATGTCGACCGCTACGTTGCCAAATTACTGGCCGATTCCCGCAATCCAGCCTGAGCCAGAACACCCGCGTTTCTGAAGCCCGGCGCCCGCCACCTGCTATATTGTTATAACGCCAATGTCTAGTTGGCCGTCTTCTTATGCCCTTGTCGGCTCTGGTATAGTTGCCCTATCAATTCGCATAGCCAAAACGGCCCGCATGGCGGCAACGGATTACCATGACCACATACAACCTCACGCACCTGAAACAGCTGGAAGCGGAAAGCATCCACATCATCCGGGAAGTCGCAGCCGAGTTCGACAATCCGGTGATGCTGTATTCCATCGGTAAGGACTCCGCGGTAATGCTGCACCTGGCCCGCAAGGCCTTTTATCCGGGAAAACCGCCCTTCCCCCTGATGCACGTGGACACCACCTGGAAGTTCCGGGACATGATCGATTTCCGGGACCGAAAAGTGAAGGAATACGGCCTGGACCTGATCGTTCACAAGAACGAGGACGGCATCAAACAGGGCATTGGTCCATTCACTCATGGCAGCGCCAAGCACACCGACGTGATGAAAACCCAGGCCCTCAAGCAAGCCCTGGACAAGTACAAGTTTGATGCGGCGTTCGGCGGCGCGCGCCGGGACGAGGAAAAGTCCCGCGCCAAGGAGCGTGTGTATTCCTTCCGCGATGAATACCATCGCTGGGACCCGAAGAACCAGCGCCCCGAGCTTTGGAACATCTATAATGGCAAGATTAACAAGGGCGAAAGTATCCGGGTATTCCCGTTGTCCAACTGGACCGAACTGGATATCTGGCAGTACATCTACCTGGAAAACATTGAGATCGTTCCCCTCTACTACTCCGCGGTGCGCCCGGTGGTTGAACGCGACGGCACCCTGATCATGGTGGACGATGACCGCATGCCTTTGAAGGAAGGCGAGAAGCCGATGATGAAATCCATCCGCTTCCGTACCCTCGGCTGCTATCCGCTGACCGGTGCCATCGAATCCGAGGCGGACACTCTGCCGGAGATCATCCAGGAAATGCTGCTGGCCACCAGCTCCGAGCGCCAGGGTCGCGTGATCGACCACGATTCGGCTGGCTCCATGGAACAGAAAAAGCGGGAAGGGTACTTCTAAGATGTCACACCAGTCTGATCTGATTGCTGAAGATATTCAGGCCTACCTGAAACAGCACGAAAACAAGGAACTTCTGCGCCTGCTCACCTGTGGCAGCGTGGACGACGGCAAAAGTACCCTGATCGGCCGCCTGCTGCATGACACCAAGATGATCTATGAAGATCATATGGCGTCACTCAAAACCGACAGCGCCAAAATGGGCACCACCGGAGAGAAGCTGGATCTGGCCCTGCTGGTAGACGGCCTGCAGGCGGAGCGCGAACAAGGCATCACCATCGATGTGGCCTACCGCTATTTCTCCACCGACAAGCGCAAGTTCATCATCGCCGACACCCCAGGCCACGAGCAATACACCCGGAATATGGCCACTGGCGCATCCACTGCGCAGGTAGCGATCCTGATGATCGATGCCCGCCACGGCGTGCTTACCCAGACCCGCCGGCATTCCTACATAGCATCGCTGTTGGGCATCCGCCACATTGTGGTCGCGATCAACAAGATGGACCTGGTGGATTTCAGCGAAGAGCGCTTCAACGAAATCCGGGACGACTATCTGGCATTTGCCGCCAAGCTGGGCCTGAAGGACATCCGCTTCGTGCCGATTTCCGCCCTGGAAGGCGACAATGTGGTGAACAAGAGCGAGAGCACACCCTGGTTCACCGGCCAGCCGCTGATGGAAATCCTGGAAACCGTGGAAGTGGGCCGGGACAAGAACCTGGAACACTTCCGCTTCCCGGTTCAGTACGTCACCCGCCCGAACCTGAACTTCCGCGGCTTCTGCGGCACCATCGCCTCCGGCGTGATCCGCCCGGGCGAACAAGTGATGGCCCTGCCCTCCCGGCGCACCAGCACCGTGAAAGAAGTCGTAACCTTCGACGGTAACCTTGAAGAAGCCTACATCGACCAGGCGGTCACACTGACCCTGACCGACGAAATCGACATCAGCCGCGGCGACATGCTGGTGAAGGTGGAGGATGAACCGGAGGTGGGCAACCGCTTTAACGCCAACATTGTCTGGATGACCGACGCCCCGCTGGAAACCGGCCGCCTCTACGATATTAAGCTCGGGCCCACCTTCACCTCCGGCACGGTAAAGAAGATTCACCACCAGACCGACGTGAACACCCTGGAAAAGAACGAGAATCCTTCTGCCCTGCAGCTGAATGAGATTGGCCTGTGCGAACTGACTCTGAACCAGCCGATTGCCTTTGATGCGTACCATCGGAACCACGCCACCGGCAGCTTTATCGTGATCGACCGGCTGTCTAACGTCACCATCGGTGCTGGTATGGTCGCAGGCCTGGCAGATGCTGGCGAATCCCTGGACCCGGTGTCCGTCGAAGAACGCGAACGCCGCCTGGCCCAGAAACCGGCGATCATCGCCTGCAATGGCAAACAGGCGCCAGCGCTGGCCCTGGCGGTTGAGCGGGCGTTGTTCGACCAGGGCAAAACCGCCGTGGTGGTCACCGAAGAAAACGCCGGCGATGCCGACGAACGTCGCCGCGTTGCCCAGCTCCTGACCTCCCATGGGTTGGTTGCCATTGCCGTCAACCTCGGCACGGACATCGCCAACGCAGCGGCAGCCGCCGACAGCGAGCAAGAGATTCCCGAGGTTGTCAGCAAACTTGTGCAGGAATTGGTTCGCAGCAAGCGTATTTAAAATTTTGATGTGCGACTATAACGGTTGCTGAAGGTCGCCGCCGACCATGGCAAAATCACCGGCCCCGGAAATTAACTCCGGGGCCTTTTTTGTTCTGCCGACAGGAGCATTTCGTCTATGGCCATCAAACACCTCCGCACTGCCTTCGCCAGCCAGTATCAACCGGGCCAGCCCGCCCGCCTTGTTTCCGGCGAGGCCCTGCAGGAGCCCGGTGGCGATTACGAAGGCCTGCACAAGCAGATGAAGCGGCTGTTCAACAGCAAGCCCGGTAAGAAGTACGGCCGATTCTCCGAAGATCTCGGCGAATGCCCGTTCAGCGCCTGGCTGAAAGACTACCTCGAAGACAAACAGAGCTTCGGTGCCATGACGGATCGCCTGTTCGGGCAGTGGCAGGAACTGCTGACCGGCAGCCAGGAGGAGTTTGATGGCCACTTGATGATCGTGCATGACGCCCTGGCCGATTCAGAGGTGGTCTATCTCTTTATTCTGGAGAACGACAGCGCCATGCGGTTTGATGGCACTGAGTCGCTGGATGCTACAGACGTTCTGAGTTTGTCCAGGCTGAATCTGGCGGTTCGCATCGAGCTGGACGACTGGCGCAGCAACAACCCGGCAGAGAATTACATGACATTGGTCCACGGCCGCGGCACGGGCGAGCCCGGGGAGCTGTTTATTCGCTTGTGCGGGTTTACCAATCAGGTGGATGTGGAAAAAGAGACCATAACGTTCCTGGATGCGGTGGAGGCATTCGCCAAGTCCTCCGAGCCGGAAAAGGCCGGTGAGGTTCGCAACAAGGCGTACGAATTCTGCAAGGAGCAGCATGCCCTGGGTGAGCCGGTGGAAATCGAGGCGCTTTCCGGCTATCTGGACGAAAGCGAACCGCAACGTTTCAAGGAGTTTGCCTCCAAAACCGCAGAGCTTCCGGAGAACGGCGTACTTCACCCGGATCACCGCAAGGTGAAAAAGCTGGTGCGTATTGCGGGCTCCGGGGGAGGTATGAGCGTCTCTTTCTCATCCGACCTGGTGAATCAGGCGATTTACTATGACCGGGACAAAGATGCGCTGACGATCACTCGACTTCCCAAGGCTTTGCGGGAGCAGCTGCAGCGGTATCTGGAAGCTCGCGAGGAGTAAGGTTTTCGGGTTGGTCGTCCCATCTTGGGCGGTTTGCGCGCAACTTCCGGACTTCCTGCATCCAACCTACCCCATCGATCAGCTCGCCGGTTTCCGGGTCAATGGGCGGGTATGGCAGCTTGCGGTCGTCGCAGTACCGTTTGACCGTGGGCTGGCACCAGCGGAACAGCAGGCGATTGTACTCGTCATCGGGCAGCCTGCGCTGGTCAAACAGACCGGCCAGTTTCCGTTGCCTCTGGGCTTCCGACAGGATAATCGCGCAGGCGGCGGAAACATTCAGCGACTCCACCATGCCCATCATCGGAATCACAATGTGCTCGTCGGCCTGGGCCGCGGCATCAGCGCTGACACCATCCACTTCATTGCCCAGAATCACCGTACACGGCACGGTGAAATCCGCGTCCCGGAAATCAATAGCCCGATCCGAAAGCTGCGCGGCGTAGAGCCTGTGGCCCTGCCCTTTCAGGTTTGCAATGGCCTCGTCCATGGTGCGGTGGGTGTGGGTTGTTACCCAGTTATAGCTGCCACCGGCGGTTTTCCGGAAGGCCCGGAAGCCTTCTTTCGGCCATACCACATGCATGTTCGCCAGACCGAACGCATCGCAGGAGCGGATGATGGCGGACAGGTTCCGGGGTTTGTGGACCTGGTCGGTGAGGACGCTCAGATCCGGTTGGCGGGTGTTGAGGGTTTGTTTGATTCGGGCGAGGCGTTCGGGGGTCATGGCTTTTCGGGTTTCACTCAAAAGTTCGGGAAGTCGCTGGCAGAGCCCTTGCCAAAACTGTTGAGGGCCATGGACGGCCCGAAACAAGCGCACATGGATGTGCTCGTAGCGTGTTTTGGCAAGGGCTCTGCCAGCGACTTCATGCACCAAAAGTCAGAATGAACGAAATAGTACCACAGCCGGACTAGCAACAAGCCGAGACAAAGGTGGTTGAAGAATGAGCAGGCCGTTATACTACGCAGTTCCTTTTTGCTGGCGCCCTTTAGCAACCACCCAGTTCCCGGCGCAACATCCACCAGATTACGTGAGACCCATGGCCAAAAAGCTGTACATCAAAACCCACGGCTGTCAGATGAACGAGTACGACTCAGCCAGAATGGCAGACCTGCTCAAGACCGGCGAAACCGTCGAAATGACCGATTCGCCGGATGACGCCGACATCCTGTTGCTGAACACCTGCTCCATCCGGGAAAAAGCCCAGGAGAAGGTATTTCACCAGCTTGGCCGCTGGAAGAAGCTCAAAAGCAAAAAGCCCGACCTGATCATCGGCGTAGGCGGCTGCGTAGCTTCCCAGGAAGGCCAGGCCATTATCGACCGGGCGCCCTACGTCGACATGGTCTTCGGCCCCCAGACCCTGCACCGGCTGCCGGACATGATTACCGAAGTCCGCGCCAAGGGTAATGGCGTGGGCGTGGTAGACGTGAGCTTCCCGGAGATCGAAAAATTCGACAACCTCCCCGATCCCGGTGCCGACGGCCCGTCCGCGTTTGTGTCCATCATGGAAGGCTGCAGCAAATACTGCACCTTCTGCGTGGTGCCCTACACCCGCGGTGAAGAAGTCAGTCGACCAGCCGACGATGTGATCGCCGAAGTCGCCCACCTGGCCGGCCAGGGTGTTCGGGAAGTGAACCTTCTCGGCCAGAACGTGAACGCCTACCGTGGCGAGACCCACGATGGCGACATCATGGACCTGGCCGAGCTGATTGAGCTGATTGCCGCCATTGACGGTATCGACCGGATCCGTTACACCACCTCCCACCCGGTGGAATTCTCGGATTCCCTGATCGACGTCTACGAGCGGGTGCCGGAGCTGGTCAACCATCTGCACCTGCCGGTCCAGAGCGGCTCGGATCGCATCCTGGCTGCCATGAAGCGCGGCCACACGGCACTGGAGTACAAATCCAAGCTTCGCCGCCTGCGCAAGATCCGGCCGGATATCAGTTTTTCCTCGGACTTCATTATCGGCTTCCCGGGTGAAACCGAGAAAGACTTTGAAGACACCATGAAGCTGATCAACGACATCGGTTTCGATATGTCCTTCAGCTTCGTCTACAGCGCCCGACCGGGGACTCCGGCGTCGGATCTGCCGGACGAGACGCCGATGGAGGTCAAGAAGCAGCGCCTGAGTATCCTGCAGGACCGGCTGAACCAGAATGTGATGGATATCAGCCGCAAGATGGTCGGCTCTACTCAGCGGATTCTGGTGACGGGCCTGTCCAAGAAGGACCCCGGGGAGTATGCGGGGCGCACGGAGAACAACCGGATTGTGAACTTCCGGCATGAGAATCCGGAGGTTGTTGGGCACTTTATCGATGTCGAGATTGTGGAGGCTTATCCCAACTCTCTTCGCGGGTTGCCCTTGAACTCGGAGTTACATTAAAACTGGGACCTATCCGTCTGAGGCTTGGCATTGGGAGGCTGGCTGGAAGGGCTTCCCAAAAAACGCTCCTTCGGCACGTCCATGTGACGCTTGGGCTCCGCCATCCATGGCTCCGCACATTTTTGGGAAGCCCTTCCAGCCAGCCTCCTTCCGGCATCACAGGGATAGTATGCGTAGGTTGGATTAGTAATTGTAGGTTGGATTAGACGAAGTCGTAATCCAACAAAAAAATGGGACCTCGGAATTTGTCGGATTACGCCGCCGGCTAATCCGACCTACTTGTTTTTCTATATTCGGGCCTGCACATAGATTGATCAGGGTGAGGGCCGGGGTGTGTTTCCAAAAACGTGGAGCGCCAGGGATGGCGCGACCGAGCCCTACAGGGGTGAGGCCGAGCGCTTATGAAGCGAAGCTTCATGCGACAGCGGAACGACAGCAATCTGTGATTGCTGGCTGGACCCCGTAGGGGTATTTACGGGCGTTTTTTGGAAACACACCCCGGCCCTCGGCCTTTGCACCAAAATCAGAAACACGTTCTCCCAAAACAAAACGGAGCACTTTTGAACGCCAACGATCACAGACAATTTGACCTGCACCCGGTGGACCAGCGTCGGCTGACGACGCTTTGTGGCCAGTTTGATGAAAACCTGAAGATGATTGAAAGACGCCTGCAGGTGAAAATCGGCCGGCGTGGGCATCACTTCCGGGTGGAGGGTGAAACCGAACATGTGGCGGCGGCCGTTGAGGTTGTGCGGCATCTGTATCGGGAAACCGAAGCCATGGAGGACATTTCGCCGGATACGGTGCACTTGTATATCCGGGAAACCGGCTTCGAGCGGTTGCCCGAAGACGTGCCCTATGACGGGGCCGTGACGGTGATCAAGACACCCAAGCTTCAGGCCAAGCCCCGGGGGGCGAACCAGCAGAAGTATGTGCACAGCATCCGCACTCACGATATTAACTTCGGTATCGGCCCTGCCGGTACCGGCAAGACCTGGCTGGCGGTGGCCTGTGCGGTGGAGGCTCTGAAGGACGAGCAGGTAAAGCGGATTCTGTTGGTGCGGCCGGCGGTGGAAGCTGGTGAAAAGCTGGGTTTCCTGCCCGGGGACCTGGCTCAGAAGGTGGATCCGTATCTACGCCCGCTGTACGACGCCTTGTATGAAATGCTCGGCTTTGAGCAGGTGACGCGGCTGATCGAGAAGAGTGTGATTGAGATTGCGCCGCTGGCGTTCATGCGCGGCCGTACATTGAACAACTCGTTTATCATTCTCGATGAAAGCCAGAACACCACCCGGGAACAGATGAAGATGTTCCTGACCCGGATTGGCTTCGGTTCTACCGCCGTCATTACCGGTGATACCACCCAGGTGGATCTGCCCCGTGGCCAGAATTCCGGGCTGATTCATGCCGCCGGTGTGCTGAGCAAGGTGCCAGGCATTGGCTTTACCCGGTTTGAAGCACGGGACGTTGTGCGCCATCCGCTGGTTCAGCGCATTGTGGAAGCCTACGATTCTTTTGACGACGGGAGCGCAACCGGCCAGTGAGCGAGCTGACAGTGGATTTTCAGCAGGTTTTCGAGGCCCCCGGCATTCCACCGGAACGAGCTTTTCAGGAATGGGCGCAACTGGCGTGGCAGAGGGAGGATCCGTCCGAGGTGACTGTCCGTATTGTCGGGACTGATGAGAGCCAGGCGCTGAATCAACAGTACCGGGGCAAGGACAAGCCAACCAATGTGTTGTCCTTCCCATTTGAGGCGCCAGCCGGTATAACGATGCCATTGGCGGGAGATCTGGTAATTTGCGCGCCAGTTGTTGAGAATGAGGCCCGGGAACAGCGGAAATCGCTGGAAGCACACTGGGCTCATATGGTGGTGCATGGCATGTTGCATCTCCAGGGTTATGATCATATTGAAGACGAAGATGCCGAGATCATGGAAGCCCTCGAAGTCCGGTTGCTGGCACAGCTTGGATTTGGCAATCCCTACGAAGCAGAGGAAACGGAAAAAGACTCATGAGCGACGATCAGTCGAGTCGCAGCCAGGGCAGCAAGTCCTGGCTGGAACGTATATCCCAGGCCTTCTCCAGCGGGCCTGAGTCCGTCGAGGACGTGCTGGAAATCCTGCGGGACGCCGAGTCCCAGAACATCATCGATGTCGATGCCATGAGCATCATCGAGGGTGCCATGCAGGTGATCGACATGCGGGTGGATGAAATCATGATTCCCCGCTCTCAGATGGTCACCGTCAAGGCAGCCCAGGACCCAAAAGAGTACCTGGGAGAGATTATTTCCTCTGCCCACAGCCGCTTTCCGGTGATTGGCGACAGCCAGGATGACGTTATTGGCGTCCTGCTGGCCAAGGACCTGCTTCCCCTTGCCATGAACAACGACCTGAACTGGAACCGCATCCGGGAAATTCTTCGGCCGCCCACTTTTGTGCCCGAGAGCAAGCGCCTGAACCAGCTTCTCAAGGAGTTCAAGGAAAACCGTAACCATATGGCCATTGTGGTGGACGAGTACGGCGGCACCGCCGGGCTGATCACCATTGAGGACGTGCTTGAGCAGATTGTCGGGGAAATTGAAGACGAACATGACTTCGATGAGGAAACCCACATCAAGGCACGGGGCGATGGCAGTTACGCGGTCAAGGCGGTAACCCCGGTCGACGATTTCAACGAGTTCTTCGAGACTGAATTCGACGAAGAAGAATTTGACACCATCGGTGGTGTGGTACTCAAGGAGTTCGGACACCTGCCCAGACGGGGCGAATCGGTTGAATTTGGCGGCTTGGGCTTTACCATTGCCAACGCCGATAACCGTGTCATCCGTCTGTTGCAGGTAACCCGCAGTGAGCCATGACGTTGCAAACGCCAAAGTCCTGAATACCCCGCTATCAACCAACCGCTGGCTCGGCGCGGCAACCCTCGTTGTTGCCGGCGCCCTGCAAACCCTGACATTTTCCCCGTTTCAGCTCTGGTGGTTGGGTCCCGTCTCGGTTTTGCTGATCCTGCTGGTCACGGTTCCCCTGGCGCCGGAAAAACTGCTCAGGGCCGGATGGCTGACCGGCCTGGGTCTGTTTGGTAGTGGTGCCAGCTGGGTGTATGTCAGCATCAGCGAACACGGCAACACCGCTATTCCCGTCGCCATCCTGCTAACGGTCGCCTTTGTGGCTGGCCTGGCGCTGTTTCATGGCCTGGCGTTCTGGTTCTGGGGAAAACTGGCAAAGAAGAGTGCTATCCGCCGACTGATTCTGTTCCCTGCCATCTGGATTCTGGGGGACTGGCTCCGGGGCTGGTTGCTGACCGGTTTTCCGTGGCTGTATCTCGGTACAGCCCACACCGACGGTCCGCTTGCCGGCCTGGCGCCTTTAGCCGGCGTCCACGGTATCACTTTCTGGATTACGGCTACCGGCGCTGCACTCTACGGGGGCTGGTGGCTGATCAAACACCTGAGGCCGGTCGCCGCCGGAGTCACTCTCGTGATTGTGCTGACTCCGTGGCTGATCGCTCCCGCCATGAACCGGATTGACTGGACCGAGCTCAGCACCGAGGCCACAACCTTCGCGGCCATGCAGGGCAACATTGCCCAGCAGATCAAGTGGGATCCGGAATTTCTAAAAGACCAGATTGTGACGTATCTGGGCATGACCGAGGGCCACTGGGACACAGACCTGATCCTGTGGCCGGAAACGGCTATTCCCATTCCTCAGGATCAGGCCGGCACAATCATTGAGCACATCAGCAGTGAGCTGGGCGACAACAGCACCCTGATTACCGGGATACCCTGGTACGGGTTCAGTGACCGTCTTGAGGATTTCACGTACCACAACAGCATTATTGCGATTGGCAATGGCGACGGCATGTACCACAAGCAGAAGCTGGTCCCGTTTGGTGAATATGTGCCGTTGCAAAGTGTACTGAGGGGCCTGATCGGGTTCTTCGACCTCCCCATGAGCAGTTTCAGCCAAGGCCCGGCCTGGCAGGATCCACTTACGGCAAACGGCATCAAGATCATGCCGTTCATTTGTTACGAAGTCGCCTACCCGGATTTCGTCGCGTTCAATGCGCGAGGTTCCGACCTGTTGCTCACCATCAGTAACGATGGCTGGTTCGGGGACTCCATCGGGCCGCTGCAACATCTGCAAATTGCCCGAATGCGGGCACTCGAGACCGGCCGCTATATGCTCCGGGGCACCAATAATGGCGTGACCGCAATCATCAATCACCGGGGCGAGCTGACCGAGACCATCCCGCAATTCGAGCGCGCTACTCTTACCGGTGAGGTATACACCGCCACCGGCAGCACGCCTTATATGCAAACCGGTTCCTGGCCGGTACTGACCCTGGCGTTCATCCTGATCGTGTTTGTCCGGGAGCGGATCATTCCTCCCGTTTCGGCCAGCGGCTCGTAACCCGCTCGTAGTAGTGGGAGCCGCAGGCTTCGCAGGGTTCCAGATGGCTGGTGGCAGTCAGGCAGCGCATGTGTCCGCAATTCAGGCACTGGAACATCCCGGCAGTGGCCACTTCTCCCGAGATGTACTGCCCTATCTCCTTGTTTTCCAGTTTCTGTTTGAGCTCCAGAGTATCCACCAGGGTTTTGTCGGCAACGGACAGCAAGCGGTCCGCCAGCTGGTGCTCCAGCAGGGCAATATCCAGCTGTAGCCACTCTCCCAGCCCTTCACCGGTTTCGTCCATAAAGTGCATCAGGTGCTCAAGGTCCCGTTGCAGGTAGGCACCGAGGAGATCCGCTTCTTCCCGGGTCATTTCCTCCAGTTCGTACTCAAACTCCACCGCTTTCTGGACTTCCTCCTCCAGTGTCTGAAGCGAGGTTTCCTCTAACTCATGGAGACGCGTTTTCACCCGCTCCAGCATTCGGTCATAAACTTCCAGGGCTTTTCCTGAGAGATGGCTTCGTTCTGGTGTTGTCATAAATACTCCTTCAAATAGATCTTGGCACCCCACACAAATACGTAGAGCCGATCAGTTGGTGCAAGAGTCAGGCTGTGTCAGGCTTTTCCGGGACACGCTGTGAATACATCCCTGTACGCTTGACTGCAGCATCCATGCTGCAGACAGTCCCGGAAAAGCCTGACACACCCTGCCTCCCAGACGTTTGGTGATCGCGTCTCAATTCTGACTCCCAGGGTTCGGGGCGGTGGCCGGTGCGGCTTCCTGAGACTGTGCGCAGCATGGATGCTGCGCTCAAGCCTAACAGGGACGTATTCACGGCGTGTCCCTGGAAGCAGTGCCCGTCAGCGCCTTCCCCGCAGCTATAAGTCTGGCACAAGACCAGGAAATTGGCAGACTACCTGTAAAGCCAAGTGTGCGTTAGAATATGCGGCCCGCTTTGGACATCGTTTTGATACAGGGTTTTATTTTTCACACAAGGTAATTTCGGTAATGGCAGGAATGGACGAGCAATACAATCCCCGTGACGTAGAGCAGAATGCCCGTAATTTCTGGGAAGAGAACAAGACCTTCATGGTCAAGGAAGAGCCAGGCAAACCCAAGTACTACTGCCTGTCCATGTTCCCCTACCCCAGTGGCAAGCTGCACATGGGGCACGTCCGCAACTACACCATTGGCGATGTCGTTTCCCGTTACCAGCGCATGCAGGGCAAGAACGTGATGCAGCCCATGGGCTGGGATGCTTTCGGCCTGCCCGCCGAGAACGCGGCCATTGCCAACAAGACGGCTCCGGCCAAGTGGACTTACGCCAATATCGAATACATGAAAAATCAGCTCAAGCAGCTGGGCTTTGGTTACGACTGGGACCGGGAGCTGGCGACCTGTAAGCCGGATTATTACCGTTGGGAGCAGTGGTTCTTTGCCCGCCTGTATGAGAAAGGCCTGGTGTACAAGAAGATGTCCACGGTGAACTGGGATCCGGTGGACCAGACGGTTCTGGCCAACGAGCAGGTCGTGGATGGCCGCGGCTGGCGTTCCGGGGCCCTGGTAGAGCAGAAGAAGATTCCCCAGTGGTTCATCCGCATTACCGACTATGCCGAGGAGCTGCTGAACGATCTGGATCAGCTGGAAGACTGGCCCGAGCAGGTCAAGACCATGCAGCGAAACTGGATCGGCAAGTCGGTGGGCACCGAGCTGACCTTCCCGCTCAAGGACAAGGACAGCGGTCTCACGGTCTACACCACACGCCCCGACACCCTGATGGGCGTGAGCTACATGGCGGTTGCCGCCGAGCACCCGCTGGCAAAGGAATCGGCAGAGCGCCACCGTGATGTTGCCGAGTTTGTGGAGGAATGCCGTAACAGCAAGGTGGCCGAGGCTGAGCTTGCCACGATGGAGAAGCGGGGTATTGATACCGGCTTCAAGGCCATTCATCCGCTGACCCAGGAAGAGATTCCGGTCTGGATCGCCAACTTTGTGCTGACAGATTACGGTACTGGTGCCCTGATGGCCGTTCCCGGCCATGACGAACGGGACCATGAGTTTGCCCTGAAATACCGCCTGCCAATCAAACAAGTGATTGCCGCGCGCGATGGTCGCGAGATTGATGTGCAGGAGCAGGCCTTCACCGAAAAGGGCACGCTGGTGTCTTCTGGCAAATACAGCGGCCTGACCAGTGAAGAGGCCTTCGACGAGATCGCCAGTTACCTGGAACAACACAACATCGGCAAGCGCACGGTGAACTATCGCCTGCGTGACTGGGGCGTGTCCCGGCAGCGTTACTGGGGCGCACCTATTCCAATGATGACCCTGGAAGACGGCACCGAAATGCCGGTGCCCGATGACCAACTGCCCGTGCTCCTTCCGGAAGATGTCGAGATGGACGGTGTGCAGTCGCCGATCAAGGCGGATCCGGAGTGGTGCAAAACCGAATACAATGGTCAGCCAGCCACACGGGAAACCGATACCTTCGACACCTTTATGGAGTCGTCCTGGTACTACGCCCGCTTCTGCAGCCCCAATTACGACAAGGGTATGCTGGATCCGGCCGCCGCCAATTACTGGCTGCCGGTGGATCAGTATATCGGTGGTATCGAACACGCCATCCTGCACCTGCTCTACGCCCGTTTCTTCCATAAGCTACTGCGGGATGTGGGTCTGGTCACCAGTTCCGAACCCTTTAATCGCCTGCTCTGCCAGGGCATGGTTCTGGCCGAAACCTACTACCGCGAAGACGGCAAGGGCGGCAAGCTGTGGATCTCTCCCGCCGATGTCACCGTTGAGCGCGATGAAAAGGGTCAGCCCATTCGCGCCATCCACAAGGACGACGGCGAGCCGGTGATCTCCGGCGGCGTCACCAAGATGTCCAAATCCAAGAACAATGGCATCGATCCCCAGGCCATCATTGACCAGCATGGCGCCGATACCGTTCGCCTGTTCATGATGTTTGCCGCGCCCCCGGAACAGTCCCTGGAATGGTCCGACAGCGGCGTGGAAGGCGCCCACCGTTTCCTCAAGCGTCTGTGGCGCCTGGTGAATGAACACGCAGCCTTCGGGCCTGCCCCAGCGGTGGACCCAGCCACCCTGGACGATGGCCAGAAGAATCTGCGTCGCAAGACCCACGAAACCATCGCCAAGGTCAGCGACGATATCAGCCGCCGACTGACATTCAACACGTCCATTGCGGCCGTTATGGAACTGCTCAACGATGTCGGCAAACTTCAGGGCGACGAACCCCAGACCCGCGCCGTTCGTCAGGAAGCCCTCGATACCGCAGTTCTGGTGCTCTCCCCGATTGTGCCCCACATCTGCCACACACTCTGGCACGCACTGGGCCACCAAGAACCGGTCGTTGACGCGCCCTGGCCCAAGGCCGATGAAAGTGCCATGGTGCGGAGCCAGATTCAGGTGGTGCTTCAGGTCAATGGCAAGGTTCGGGCCAAGGAAGACGTTCCAGCGGACATCAGCAAATCCGATCTGGAGAAACTGGCCCTGGAAAACGAGAACGTGATGCGTTTCACCGAAGGTGCCACTGTGCGCAAGGTGATCGTGGTTCCCGGCAAACTGGTGAATGTGGTGGCCAACTGATATGCCCCGGCACTTCGCTCTGAGCTCCCTTACCCGCCTCTATGTCACTGCTTCCCTGGTGGCGCTTCTGGCGGGGTGCGGATTCCAGCTGCGTGGTGCGCCTCCGGTATCAGCGGCCCTTCAACCCCTTGCGGTGGATTGTTCGTCACCGGTTCCCGAAACGCTTTGTCAGTCCGTAAGGGAGCAGCTCAAGCTTGGAGAAATCAAGCTCGTTCCCGTTGAACAGGCCGACTATATTCTGCGCCTTGATGACTTTGAGGAAGACCGGCGCGCGACCGCCATCACCGCCCAGGCGGCCGCTGCGGAGTACACGCTTCGACACTCGGTGGCTCTTGAGGTTGTCAGCGCTGACCGCATTCCCATCGTTGCCTCAACCCGCCTGAACACCAGCGAAAGCTACCGGTACGATGAAACCAATGTATTGGCAAAGCAGCGTGAGGAAGAGGCACTTCTCCTGCAATTGAACGACCGCCTGGCGCAGCAGGTTCTTTTCCGTCTGGCACCTCTGACCGCCGAACGGATTGACGCCATTCGGGCGGAATACAATCGCACTCAGGATGCCGGGGCTCCAGCAACAGGCAAGCCATGAAGACCAATCCGGGACAACTATCCCAGCTACTGAAAAAGAGCCTCGCCCCGGTCTATCTGATTTCAGGGGATGAGCCACTGCTCGTTCAGGAATGTTGTGATCAGGTTCGAAAGGCCGCGAAAGAAGCCGGATTTCATGACCGGCTGACCTTCCATGCCGACCACCAACTGGACTGGAACGCGGTCGCGGACGAATTCAGCGCGATGTCCCTGTTCGCCGAAAAACGCCGCATAGAAATTCACCTGCCAACTGGCAAGCTCGGAGACGGCCGCGCCGTACTCGAGCGCGTGCTTCAGGAGCCACCTGAAGACATCATTCTGCTGCTGATCAGCACCCGTCTGGATGCTGCCGAAACCCGCCGCAAATGGTACAAGGAGCTCCAGGGCAAGGGCGTGCATGTGCCGGTCTGGCCAGTCGACGCTGACAAGTTCCAGGGCTGGCTTCAACAGAGGGCCAGTAGCCGTGGACTCAGCCTGACCCGCGGTGCTCTGGCAATCATGAGCGAACGCCTGGAAGGCAACCTGCTTGCCGCCAGCCAGGAGCTGGACCGGCTGGCCCTGCTGGCGAATGGCAATACGATTGACGAAGAAACCGTTGAACAGGCCGTCCAGGATAGCTCCCGGTTCAGTGGTTTCGAGCTGGTCACTGAGCTGATCTCGGGTCGGGCACCCCACGCCTGCAAGATGATCAGCGTGCTGCAGCAGGAAGGCGAGAACCCGCTGGGGCTGCTGGCTGTCCTGAGCCGCGACCTGAACCTGTTGCTTGAACTGAAATCCGCAGGCGGCCAGGCGGAAAACCCGGCCTCATTCCTTAAAAAAAGAGGCGTGTTCCAGCCTCAGCGGGCGCGAGCGATGGAACAGGCTGCCCGCCGGCTGAACCGCGCTCAACTGCACGAAGCCGTTGCACTTTGCAGCCAGATCGACCGGGCGACCAAAGGCTTCGACCCACTCTCCCCCTGGCACTATCTCAGAGATATGTCGGCGCTGCTGGCCACCCGCGCCTGATCCAGGTCAAACTCTTTCCTCCTTGTCATTTTGTGGCCCGGCAACCCCTTGACAGTTTTTTACAATCGGGCGCATTGTAAGCACACCATCAATCCAAGGAGGTGTTTTAGATGAGTCTTCAAGACGAGTTCAAAAAACTGTCGGAAAAGGTAAAACAGTATCGGGATGAGGCCCGTGTGCAGCTTCACCTGGCCCGCGAAGACGTAAAGGACGAATGGGATGATCTTGAGCAGGACTGGGACCGCTTCCGGACCAAGATCGACCAGATGATGCACGATGCAGAAAACGCCTCTCAGGAAGCCCGTCAGACGACCCAGAAACTGGGCGAAGATCTGAAAACCGGATATGAAAACATCCGCAAAAAAATGAAGTAGAAGTGTTAACCCGTTAACATTACGCCACAAATATCTACCACAGAGGCTCCGTGGGTCTGAGTCTCTGTGCCATACTTCACAGTATCAGTGAACAAAGCGTCATAGTTTTGACCCGCCTGATCAATCTCTGACCAGGAGGGCCTGAATTGCCAGGGCGCTTGACCACACTGCGAGGTATAAATGGCGTATGAAACGATTCTTACCGGTACCCACAGCATTCATCCTCCTGCTCACCACAACCCTCGTGATTGGCCAGAACATCCGTTTCAGTGATCCGGAAACGGTTATTTCGGATCATTTCTGGGGCAATCTTTACGCCAACGGCGGGAATTCTTTCTTCTGTGACACCCCATTTACCAGCAAGGGCTTCATGCTCTCCGACGGGTATGTATACCCGCTGGCAGATGTGCGCAGCGCGCTCGACTGTGGGACGTCGCGCCAATGTGAACAAGACAACCATTACCGGCAGATAGCCTCAGACATGCACAATATGGTGCCAGTGCGAAGCCGGACCGAAATGGGTCGGCGCAATGCCCGATACGAAGACCTGGGTTCTGCCGTCAAAGCAGACGAGTGCGGCATTCGCCAGAGTGCCCAGTTCTTTGAGCCCCCTGCAAGGGTAAAAGGCGATGTTGCCCGGACGGTGGCCTACATGGTCGACACCTACAAACTACCCTGGCTGGGCTCTGCTGCCGTGTTCAAAGGCTGGAATCAGCTGGACCCACCTGACGATGGTGAGCTGACGCGCCATCGACACATTGCCGAAATCCAGGGGAACGAAAACCCTTTCGTCACGGATCCCGAGCGAATGGAAAGACTCTGACTCTTAACTTCCAGTCCGGAGCTGATGCCAACCTCTATCAGATGAAAAAGGGGTCAGATGAAACTTTCATCTGACCCCTTTTTATATGCTCCTTTCTTATATCTACTTTAACTCTGGAATCAGAATTCCTCGGCTGTCAGAGCCATCATCGATTCGCTGCCGCTACGGATGCCTTCGGCCAGAGAAACGGTTTTTGGCAGCAAGCGGTCAAAATAGAACCGCGCGGATTTCAGTTTCCCGCTGTAGAAGCCTGAGGTATCGCTCTCAGCCTTGGGTGCAGCGGCCTTCGCCATCTTGGCCCACATGTAGCCAAGGGCTGTCAGGCCGAACAGGTCGAGGTAATCCACCGAGGCAGCTCCAACGGCGTTGGGGTTGTCGCCCGCCTGTTTGATCACATGCTCTGTCACATCATCCAGGCGCTCTACCGCGGCAGCGAGAGGCTCCAAAAACGGGCGCAGGTGTTCGTCACTGCTGTTTTCCTCCAGAAAAGTCGCCACATCCTGGGCAAACAGCTCGTAAAGCTTGCCCTGGCTGCCAACCACTTTCCGGCCCATCAGGTCCAGGGCCTGGATGCCATTGGTGCCCTCGTAGATCTGGGTAATCCGGCAGTCACGAACCAGCTGCTCCTGGCCCCACTCGCGAATAAAACCATGGCCGCCGAATACCTGCTGGCCCATGATGCAGGCATCCAGGCCACGATCGGTCAGGAACGCTTTCGCCACTGGGGTCAACAGTGCCACCATGCCTTCGGCATGTTTGCGGCGCTCATCATCTTCAGCGTACTTGGAGATGTCCAGCCACTGCGCCACGTAGGTTGAGAAAGCGCGGCCGCCCTCAACATAGCCTTTCATGGTCAGCAGCATTCGGCGTACATCCGGGTGCACAAGAATCGGGTCAGCCGCTTTCTCAGGCTGCTGGGCACCGGTGGGCGCGCGGCTCTGGATGCGGTCAAGGGCATATTCCCGGGCGCTTTGCAGTGAGGCTTCAGCGGCACCGATGCCCTGGATGCCAACGCCCAGGCGCTCGTAATTCATCATGGTGAACATGGCGGCCAGGCCTTTGTTCTCCTCTCCGACCAACCAGCCTTTGGCGCCATCGAAGTTCATCACGCAGGTGGCGGAGCCCTTGATGCCCATCTTCTTCTCGATGGAGCCACAGCTGAAGCTGTTGCGCTCACCCAGAGAACCATCGTCGTTCACCATGAACTTGGGCACCAGGAACAGGGAAATCCCCTTCGGGCCCTTTGGAGCATCCGGAAGCTTGGCCAGCACCAGGTGGATGATGTTCTCCGCCATGTCGTGCTCGCCCCAGGTAATGAAGATCTTGGTACCTGTAACGTTGAATGAGCCGTCGTCGTTAGGCTCGGCCTTGCTACGGATAATGCCCAGGTCCGTACCGGCATGGGGCTCGGTCAGGTCCATGGCACCGGACCAGACGCCGGAGTACATGTTGGGCAGGTATTTTTCCTTCAGTTCCTGGCTGCCGTGGGCATCCAGGGCAAGGCTGGCACCGGCTGTCAGCATGGGTGCCAGGCCAAAGGCCATGTTGGCACCCTGCATCATCTCTTCGAACTGGGCCACCAGTGTCTTGGGCATACCCATACCGCCGAATTCCGGGTTACCACCCAGACCGTTCCAGCCACCTTCCACGATGGTCTGGTAGGCTTCCTTGAAGCCCTCCGGGGCAGTCACTTCTCCGTTGCTCCACTGACTGCCCTGCTCATCACCTTCGCGGTTCAGGGGGGCGAGAACGCCACTGGTGATCTTGCCGGCCTCCTCCAGGATGGCATCAGCCGTATCCGGGTCAACATTTTCGGCAACTTTCGGCAATGACGCCCACAGGGAGGGCGCGTCAAAAACTTCGTTCAGAACAAAGCGCATGTCACGTAGGGGTGCCTGGTAATCAGCCATCTAAAACTCTCCAAAATTTCTGTCAGTCTGTTCAGGTGGCAAAGAGGCCTTGGTTCCGGCCGGTCACACCTGCTTGGGCTATGTGTCCGCTGAAGATTGTTTTTATGGGCGCTTATTCTACCCCAAAAGCGGACCCTAACTCATGAAAAAAGCCCGCCTCCGGGGAGGGCGGGCTTTTGCATCCTGAAAAACTATCCTTCGGTGCCCGCGCTTAAATAGCGAAGGCTTCCTCAGGCATATCCATCAGGCTATCAGCGCCGGCCAGCATGCTTTCGGCATGAGCTCTGGCGCGGGGCAGCATACGCTTGAAGTAGAAGCGGGCAGTCTGCACCTTGGCGTTGTAGAACATCTCCTCGGAAGTACCCTCAACCATCTTGTCCAGGGCAACCTTGGCCATGCGGGCCCACAGGTAAGCGAACACTGCGTAACCAGAGTACATCAGGTAGTCCACGGACGCGGCGCCCACTTCTTCACGGTTCTTCATGGCGGTCATGCCGATCTTCATGGTCAGTTCGCCCCATTCCTTGTTCAGAGCCGCCAGCGGCTCCAGGAATTCCTTGAGCTGTTCGTTATCGGCATTTTCCTTGCAGAACACGTGAACCTGCTTGGTGAAGCCCTTCAGGGACTCACCCTGGGTCATAAGCACCTTGCGACCCAGCAGATCCAGCGCCTGTATACCGGTGGTTCCTTCGTAGATCATGCCGATACGGGCATCACGTACGTTCTGCTCCATACCCCACTCGGAAATAAAGCCGTGGCCACCGAACACCTGCATGCCCAGGTTGGCTGCTTCATAGCCGATTTCTGTCAGGAATGCCTTGGCGATCGGGGTCAGGAAGCCCAGCGCCTCGTCAGCAGCCTTACGCTCTTCTTCGGTCTTGCCACTGTGAACAATATCAGCCTGCTGCGCAGTAAGATAAATCAGGGCTCGGGCACCCTCAGCCACTGCTTTCTGAGTCAGCAGCATACGACGTACGTCCGGGTGAACGATGATCGGATCCGCAATACCTTCGGGGTTCTTCGGGCCGCTCAGAGAACGCATGGCCAGACGATCCTTGGCATAAGCCAGGGATCCCTGGAAACCCAACTCGGCAGCACCCAGGCCCTGAATCGCGGTACCGATACGAGCCGTGTTCATGAAAGTGAACATGCAGTTCAGGCCCTTGTTCTCCGGCCCGATCAGCCAGCCCTTGGCACCGTCAAAGTTCATGACGCAAGTGGCGTTGCCATGGATACCCATCTTGTGCTCAATGGAGCCACAGGACACCGCATTGCGCTCGCCGGAGGAGCCGTCTTCGTTTGGCAGGTTCTTGGGCACGATGAACAGGGAAATACCCTTGGTGCCTTCCGGAGCGCCCGGCAGGCGTGCCAGAACGATGTGAACAATGTTCTCCGCCATGTCGTGCTCGCCGGCAGAGATAAAGATCTTGGTACCGGTGATGGCGTAGGTGCCGTCGGCATTCGGCTCTGCCTTGGTACGCAGGGTACCCAGGTCGGAACCACAGTGCGACTCGGTCAGACACATGGTGCCGGTCCACTCACCGCTGATCAGCTTGGTGAGGTAGGTCTGCTTCTGTTCTTCGGTGCCGTGCTCCTCGATGGTGTTGGTCGCTCCGTGGCTCAGGCCTGGATACATGCCGAATGACCAGTTGGCGGTACCCACCATTTCGCTCATGACAAGACCGAGAGAGTGCGGCAGACCCTGGCCACCGTAGTTGGGATCAGCCGTCATGGACGGCCAGCCACCTTCCACATACTGCTGGTAGGCTTCCTTGAAGCCAGTCGGTGTTTTCACACTGGCTTCGCTCCAGGTGCAACCTTCCCTGTCACCCACCTGGTTCAGCGGAGACAGAACCTGCTCACAGAATTTCGCACCTTCCGCAATAATGGCATCCACCATGTCCGGAGTTGCGTCTTCAGCACCTTCCAGGTTGGCGTAGTGCTGCTCGCTGTTCAGCAGCTCGTTCATTACGAATTTGATGTCACGCAGGGGCGCTTTGTACTCAGGCATGGAATCCACCTCGGTTTTCGGTCTCAGCTGAAACAGGTTGACAGCTTTTGGCCTTGGGTTTGCTCAGACACTGCAGCGCGATGCGCCGCAGCCTTAATTAAACACTTGTTTGAAACATACGTTTAGAGGCACGGAATTGTCAATAGCCGGGTGCAAAAATTGTGTTGCCGTATGTCACAGGATCTCGCGCCACAACAGTGCCCAGAGCATTCGCCTGGTCATCGAAAAGCGAAAAAATCAAGTGGGGAAAGGGAGTTGAACAGAGACAGGTTCAGGCAGAAACGGGCTCGAATGATGAGGATCCGGCATGATCATTCTGACCGTCTTTTTCAGCCATGGCAGAGACCTCACGATAAGTGTCGTCGGCCTTCTTTGACGGCCCGCTATCGGTCGCCAGCTCTGACTGGGCCTGGAGCATTATCTGCATCGCCTGAGCAGCGACCGCCCGGTCCTGGCCAGAAGGCTCCGCCGGCGCCATGGCAGCGGCCCGGACAGTTTGCATTTTCTGGATAGTAGCCTGAGGGTTGCCCTGCACCGGTGAGAGATCAATGGAGACTTCGCCGCCAACCGCGTATTGGGCACCGTCCGGCCCTCGCTGGTAGGTAAACGACATCGCACCGGCGTACTGGCCACCCACAGCCTGATGCGCTGCCTCATGGGCCCGGACTTCACGATCCCGGGCTTTAAGCTCGGTCAGTTGCTTGAGTTCGTCGACATTCAGTCCCTGCGAGTTATCGGCGGCCTTTTCAGTGCGATCAGACTCCCGTTTATTCCTTGCAGAATCAGCCGGTGCCACGGCTTCGGTCGCCTTATCGCCGACGGCGGGCGTTTCCTGCTGAGCTGTAGCGCTGGTTTGTTGAACGCGGGCAGAACCCTGAACAGTAGAAGGCGGCCCAAAAGGACTTTGCGAGGCAGTCGGAAATACCGGAGGAAGGGAGGAAAGCACGTTCACGGCCCCCGGTCAGGCCATAATATCCAGAAGCGTTCCGAGCGTTTCATCGGCGGTTTTCACCACCTGCGCCGAGGCTTCCACACTACGCTCGTAGATCTTGAGGTCGACCATGGGCTCGATCAGATTGCCAGCACCCTCGGCAGTTCCCTGAGGACCATCTACCCCGCCACGAGCAATCTTGCGGGCAGCATTTTCCATGCCGGCCATGCCGTCCTGAATGCCCTGGATGCCAACTGAGAATGAGTTTGAGAGTGTGTTGCTGATCATAACCGCTCTGCCCGATGACCATTATTTGAC
This sequence comes from Marinobacter guineae, assembly GCF_002744735.1. Lineage (GTDB taxonomy): Bacteria > Pseudomonadota > Gammaproteobacteria > Pseudomonadales > Oleiphilaceae > Marinobacter > Marinobacter guineae. Next base: position 1,011,180 of record NZ_KZ319339.1, read on the forward strand.
ACAATTAAGCCATATTATTGGTCATTTTTCAAACAGAGAATCAATATTGAGGTAATTTGCCAGCATCTCAGGGCGCGAATGCTCAAGCCACGGCAGTATTCCCAGGCACGGCGATGCCATGTGATTGACCAGGTAATTCAGGGTGTCCTGCTCACAACTCATGGGCTCGGGCTCGGGCTCAGTCCGGTTGGCAACCCAGCCAGCCAGCATCAGCCCGTCATTCCGTATGGCTTCTGCCGTGAGCAAGGCGTGGTTGATGCACCCCAACCTGAGCGAGACCACGAGAATCACCGGCATGTCCAGCTGGCGAGGGAATTCCGCGTAGGTTTCCCGATCATTAAGCGGGACCCTCCACCCTCCAGCACCCTCCACCAGCAGCAGGTCCGCAGGGCGCACCTGCAGACCGCGGCAGAACCCTACCAGGCGATCAACGGTAATGTGCCGGCCTGCCTGTTCAGCGGCCACATGGGGCGCAATGGCCGGCTCCAGCGCAACCGGATTGACCAACTCATACGCCAGTGGTTCCGAGATGGCATTCTGCAGAATCAACGCATCTTCGTTGCGCAGCCCTTCGGATGTCCGCTCACAGCCGGAAGCAATGGGCTTCATCGCCAGTGTCCGCTTCCTCATGGCTCGTGCGGCGTGCAGAATCGCGGCAGATACCATGGTTTTGCCCACACCGGTGTCGGTACCTGTTACAAAATAGGATTTTTTCGCCATGGTTCAGTCCCGTCAACGCTTCTGCCAGTAAATCCAGGCGGCCTCATAGCTGGCCATAATCGTGCCGTCCGGCTCTTTCGGGTAATGCCTGCACATGTTTCGCATCCTGCCCGGCGCGGTGATAGCCTTGCGGCGCCCTGCACCCCGGAAACCTGCGCCAAGATGCCTGAGCTCACCTGCCAGCATCATGGGCGACGTGTAAGGCAGGCGGATGGTTCTGGTTTCAATGGTCGCCTGTGGCAGTTCAGCGTGCACTTTCGCATGCAGGGCCGTTTCAGTCTCGAAACGGTTCACATGTTCATGCTCCGGATCAACCGCCTTCCAGGCGCTGTTCAGCTCTCTCAGCGTACCGTCGAGGAGGCTGGAGACCATCAGTCGTCCGCCGGGGCGCAGTATCCTCCGACATTCCCGGAACACCGCCCGGGGGTCTTCACACCACTGGATCATCAGATTACTGAAGATCAGGTCGTAGCTTGCATCCGGCAAAGGCAGATGCTCGGCATCGCCAACGACCCAGTCAATACCTTGAGAACTTTTTTCCCGGGCTTCCTGCACCATGCCTCGTGACAGATCGACCCCTGCCACCTCCCCCACCTGCTCCATCGCCGCGAGCTTGCGGGAGAACCAGCCAGTGCCGCAGCCAAGATCCAGAGCCTCTGAATCTGCCCGCACCGCGTTCCGGGTCTGAAGCTTCTGAAGCATGGTATTGCCCATGAAACGCTGCAGTCGTGAGGCATTTTCGTAGGTGCTCCGCGCGTTGCCGAAGCCCCGGGCAATATCAGCCTTGAGCGTCCGGGAGTCACCTTTCAGGCCACCCCGAGTGCCAGTGATGGAACTCATGACGCTCATGGTGACAATGCGGTCTTCGAAGCCAGAAAAGACTGAATTGCCCCCCAGCAATCTGCAGCCGAACATCCACCCGGCCAATGTGCCATTCCCTTGACCACCGTCTGGCAACTGGCGACCGGAATCTCAAGATCGCCGGCCCAGGATCTGACAACAATATCCTGCCCTCCCATCACGTGAAGGGCAGGCGTGGAGAGCGATTGCCAAAGCGCTCTCTGATCCCCGGCGTCCAGCCATTCGAGGCTCTTACAGAGATGATCGTGAGACACCAGGGTGCCTTTTTCGAGCCAGGATTTGAGATTCTGGCGCTCCTGCTTCTCGTCGGCTGCTCCGTTAATCATCAACAGAAGGAAATGCAGCCAATACCGTTGCGGATCCTGGCGAATACCCCGGACAAAAGCCTTGAACTCACGGGCCGCCATTCCATGGGGCCAGCTCTCATCGGCAACAAATTTCGGAAAACCGCCGAGAGTGATTGCACAGGACACCGAACCGGTTTCACGGGAGGCGGCCTCCATCACAACCTGGCCACCGAGGGACCAACCCATCCAGACTGAAGGCTCGGGATACAACGAGAGCAACTCCTCGGCCACTTCAGCCACGGAATCACTGCGGGCCAACAGTTCATCGTCCAGCGACACTGCCACAACCTCGCCTGGCCAGAAACCATAAAGCCCGGACAGCATCTCCGCCCGGACACCCCAGCCACCGACAACCACGAGGCGCGGACAGACCCTTGCGGAACTCAAATCGCCACTTCCGTGTTCTGAACCAGATGACGACATTCCGACAGCGCGTTCAACAGACAATCGAGATTCTCCTGAGTATGTGCGGCACTGAACGTAACCCGCAAACGAGCCTCCCCCACTGGAACAGTGGGAGGGCGTATCGCCGACACCAGCAACCCCCTGTTTTCCAGCGCCTGGCTCAAGGCCAGAGCAGCGTGGTTATCGCCAATCATGATCGGCTGAATGGGCGTATGGGAGTGCATCAGCGCATAACCCTGCGCAGATGCCTCTTTCCGGAACCGGGAAACCAGCCCCAGAACATGTTCCCGACGCACCTCATCACGCTCGATGAGATCAATACTTGCACAGGTTGCCAGGGCAAGTGCGGGCGGCATGGCAGTAGTATAGATGTAGGTTCGCGCTTTCTGAACCAGATAATCCATCAGCAGCGCCGGCCCGGCAACAAATGCGCCGCTGGTACCCACCGCCTTGCCAAGGGTGCCGATCAGCACCGGCACATCCGCCTCAGACAGACCCATCTCGGCGACACTCCCCCGCCCCTGCGGCCCGAGGACACCAAGACCATGTGCATCGTCAACCACCAGCAAGGCATCATGGGCCTGGCAGACCCGCGCCAGCTCCGCCAAAGGCGCCACATCGCCATCCATGCTGAACACACCATCCGTCACCACCAGCTTGTGGCCGGTCGTTTCCGCCAGCATCGCTTCCAGCGCGGCAACATCCCCGTGGGCATACCGCCGAACCCGGGCCCGGCTCAGAATACAGCCATCGATAATGGAAGCATGATTCAGCCGGTCCGAGAAAATCGTATCTCCGCGACCAGCCAGAGCCGAAATCACACCCATATTGGCCATGTAGCCGGTCGAGAATAACAGCGCCGCACTGCGCCCGGTGAATTCCTCCAGGCGCTGTTCCAACTGGTGGTGCGCATCGTGGTGGCCACAGATCAAATGGGAAGCCGCGCCCCCAAGGCCCGTATCCGGAAGCGCGGCATGCAGTGCGTCAATGTTAGCGGGATGGTTGGCAAGCCCGAGATAATCGTTGCTGCAAAAGGAAAGCAACGATTTGCCGTTGGCAACCAGGGACGGCTGCTGGGGTCCTGAAATCAGCCGGCGTGTTCGGTACAGACCGGCCTGTTTACGCTGTTCAAGTTCAAGGGCAAAATCCCGCACGAGCATGGCTCCGGATAAGTCGTTGCACATTTAGCCTGCTCCCCCGAGGTTCAGTAATTCTCAGAGATTCAGGCAGATTCCCGGGTAGCGTCATAGAACATGTGGCGAGTTGCCTCATGCTCCACAGCCTCGGCAATCGCCTCCTCTTCCTGTTCCTCAGAGGCACACTGCTCACGCTGCTCAGGGCGGATGCCCAGGCGCTTGAACAGCAGCATATCCGCATCGGCTTCCGGATTTGCCGTCGTCAGCAACTTCTCACCGTAGAAAATCGAATTGGCACCGGCCAGGAAGCAAAGCGCCTGCATCTGCTCATTCATATTCTCACGGCCCGCCGACAGACGCACATGGGAAGCCGGCATCATGATCCGGGCCACCGCAATAATGCGAACGAACTCGAACGGGTCCAGATCCTCCACGTTCTCCATGGGCGTGCCCTTCACCTTCACCAGCATATTCACCGGCACACTTTCCGGATGGTGCGGCAGGTTCGCCAGCTGGACCAGTAAGCCGACTCGATCGTCTTCATCCTCGCCCATACCCATAATGCCGCCGCAGCAGACTTTCATCCCGGCCTTGCGGACATTATCCAGCGTATCCAGGCGATCCTGGTAAGTGCGGGTAGTAATGATGTGGCTGTAGTACTTCTCAGAGGTATCCAGATTGTGGTTGTAGTAATCCAGACCAGCTTCGGCCAGCTCGACCGCCTGCTCTTCCTTCAGCATGCCCAGGGTCATACAGGTTTCCAGCCCAAGGGACTTCACCTGCTTTACCATATCCAGAACATAGGGCATGTCTTTCTTCGAAGGGCTTCGCCAGGCCGCACCCATGCAGAACCGGGAGGCGCCTTTCTGCTTCGCCGCTTGAGCTTCGGCGACCACCTTCTCGATTTCCAGCAGCTTCTCTTTCTCGAGACCCGTGTTGTAGTGACCGCTCTGAGGGCAATATTTGCAGTCTTCCGGGCAGGCGCCGGTCTTGATCGACAGCAGCGTGCTCACCTGCACCTCGTTGGGGTCAAAATGCTCGCGGTGCACGCTCTGGGCACGGAACAGAAGGTCGTTAAAGGGAAGCTCGAAAAGCTCGCGGGCTTCTTGCAGTGTCCAGTCGTGGCGGAGTTCTGTAGCGGTCATGTAAAAGTCCTGTTAACCTTTCCCGGTCTCTGGGTTTACGGATGAATCAGATGATAAAGGGACTGAACTGGCTGTCAACCTTCATGGAACTAAAGGTTAACAGCGCCAAACAGGGCGGACTTTGTGTTGCCTGCCTTTCTTCCAATTCTTTCAATGGGTTATGTCAGCCATGCCGGGAAGATTTACCGGTTAACCGCTGGCACTGCCGTTGCTGCGCCCTGCCGCTGGCCTTTCCGTCCTCGGAGCTGCTTTGCGGTGACTGTCTGAAGTTTCCGCCGCCGTTCAAGACATCCTGCATTCCCTGGCGCTACCAATACCCCGTCGATGGCATGATCGGCCGCTATAAATACAACGGGCAGCGCAAGTTTGCACGGCCGCTGCTCGCGGACTTTGCCGGCGCTCTTGAACAGAAACTGGACAGCGCATCGGTAACACGACCGGACGCACTGGTGCCCGCGCCGATGGATTCGCGGCGCCGGCGCCAGCGCGGTTTCAACCAGGCCCAGGATATTGCCGAACACCTCGGGCGGGATCTGGGGATTCCGGTGGAGGCCGGACTGGTGCAGCGTGTTCGCCGGGTGCGGGCACAGCGGGAACTGAACCGGGAGGCCCGGCTGGCAAATCTTCGTGGGGTGTTTGAGGTAATGTCGGTGGTGCCTGAGCGGGTGGCCATTGTGGATGATGTGGTAACGACGGGGGCGACGGTTCGGGTTTTGGCTTCGGTGTTGCGGGAGGCGGGGGCCCGGGATATTCAGGTATGGGCTTTGGCTCGGACGCCTGGCTGAAGCTGCCCTGGGATTATGGTGCAAGCACCGGTCAGCCAGGCCCTCCCGGGATACGCTACAAGCTCATCCGTGAGCGCTTGTTTCGGGCCATCCCTGGCCCTCTACAATCCCGGGAGGGCCTGCCTGACCGGCGCCCGAAGCTTTCAGTTAGACCAACATTGCTTTAACACGTTCTGCAATTGCCAGACATGAAGTCAGTCCTGGTGATTCGATTCCAAACAGGTTAACGAGGCCGGGCACGCCATGATCTTCGGGGCCATCGATTCGGAAATCAGCAAAGCCACCATCAGGGCCTGTCAGCTTTGGGCGGATGCCGGCGTAGGCCGGTTGGAGCCGGGAGGGGTCGAGGGCGGGCCACCATTGGCGGATGCCCTTGGCAAAGGTTTCGAGGCGATTGGCGTTGACGGTGTAGTCTTCCTGTTCGATCCATTCCACATCGGGGCCGAAGCGGGCCTGGCCGGCCAGATCCAGGGTCAGGTGGACGCCCAGGCCGCCGGGTTCGGGGACGGGGTAGACAAGGGTGTTGAAGGGGTGTCGGCCGCTGTAGCTGAAGTAGACGCCGCGGGCCAACCATTGCCTGGGCTTATGGTTCTCTGGTAGACCTGCCCAGGTTTTTGCAAGGGGAACGGCGCCCAGGCCAGCAGCGTTGATGACGTTGGTGGCTTGCAGGGTCAGATGGTTGTCACCTGCTACTCTGAGCAGGTGGTGGCCATTGCCGGATTCCGCGGTAACGACCGGAGACCGGAGCGCGAGCTGGCCACCGGCATCTTCCAGTTCTCCAAGCAGCGAAAGCATGAGACCGTGGGTATCGATGATGCCGGTTTCGGGTGACCAGAGGCCGGAGCAGGCATTGATTTCCGGAATCTGGCGGATGATGGCGTCAGCGTCATGGATGGCCAGTTTGACGCCGTTGCGGGCGGCAGCGGCCCTGATATCTTGGAGTTTCCTGGTCTGGGGCTCGTTGGCGGCGACAATCCATTTGCCACAATTCCGGTGGTCGACCTTGTGGCTCCGGCAGTAATCATAGAGAAGCTGACGACCCTCTACGCAGAGTTCTGCCTTCAGGGAGTGCTCCGGGTAGTAGATCCCGGCATGGATAACTTCACTGTTTCGGGACGAAATGCCTTCTCCGAACCGGTCTCCGCTTTCCAGAATGATCACATCGTGCCCATTTTTGGCCAGTGCACGGGCAATGGCCAGGCCGACGACACCGGCTCCAATGACAACGGTTTCAGTTTCGAGGAACTCTCCAGACACTTCTTCCCTCTCCCGCCTATCTGCTGAATACCGGAGCATAACCCATCCCCGCACGCCGGCGGAAACCGGCTTCCGGGGCGCCAACACATTACTCAGAGACTCATACCGGTTATACTTGGGCCCGGAAATGAGTGGAAGGAGCCCGGCGATGATGTCTGACAGGAAGCAGTTTTTACTGGTGATGGTGGTGGCGGCCCTGTTTGTGGGCTGGCTCGGCTGGCGCGGTTTTGAGGTTATCAGCCTGAATGAGCAGCTGAAAGCGGATGACATGGTTGCCAGCTACCCCTACAAGCACCGGGTACTCAGGGTGGAAGGAGATACTGCCATCATGAGTTCCTTGCGGTCACACACAACGTCTACCCACCAGGCCCTGAGTGCCGTATTCCCGAGTATGCGAAATCTTGGCGACAGCCACCGGGACTGGCAACGGGCAGAGCGCGAGCTGGCCCAGGTGCAGGCCCGCGCAGGGGATGTTGTACTTGGAGCTTCCGGCATATCCCGTATTCGCTGGGAGCTGGATGAAAACTGGTACCATCTGCAGTCCATGAAATCCAAATACGACACAAGGCTCTGACGTTCCATTATGACCCATGAACCCGCTCTTTCAGCGTCCACTCACCCCTACGATTCCCTGACTCCAGATATCATTCTGGATGCAATGGAAGACACCGGGTTTGCGGTAACTGGTCGGCTTTTTGCGCTGAACAGTTACGAGAACCGGGTTTATCAGGTGGGTCTGGACGAAGGCCCGCCGATGATTACAAAGTTCTATCGACCCGGGCGGTGGAGCGAGGCGGAGATACGGGAGGAGCATGACTTCACCCTGGAGCTGGAGCAGGCAGATATTCCGGTAGTCGCGCCCATGCGGCTCGCCTCCGGAGACACCCTCGGTCGCCATGGCGAATTCCTGTTTGCCGTGTTCCACCAGCGCGGGGGTCAGGCTCCGGACACCAGCGTGACAGACACTCTCTACAGGTTGGGCCAGTGGCTTGGTCAGATCCACAACATCGGTGCCCGCAAGCCTTTTGCTCATCGGCCAGGCATGTCGTTACTCGACGGCATTGAATCCGCCAACCAGCTACTGGTGGAAGGCGGCTGGATTCCGGCGGATCTCCGGCCGGCATGGGACAGTCTGATTCCGGATCTCCAGGCGCTCTGCGCCGCCCGCATTGATGAGGCGGGCCCTGTTGAGACCCTGCGCCTGCATGGCGACTGCCACGCCGGCAATATTCTCTGCCGGGAAGAACAGATGTTGTTCGTGGATCTGGACGATTGCCGCTCCGGGCCGGCCATTCAGGATATGTGGCTGCTGCTTAATGGCGACGACTTCGAGCGTGGTGCCCAGCTTGGAGAACTGCTCGAAGGTTACGAGATGTTCCGTGATTTTAACCGCCGTGAACGTCACCTGATCGAGCCATTGCGCTGCTACCGGCAGATCGCGCATTGCGCGTGGCTGGCCAAGCGCTGGGATGACCCCGCCTTTCCGCGTTTTTTCCCCTGGTTTGCCCAACCCAGATTCTGGTCCGACCAGATTCTCTCGCTCCGGGAACAGCTCTCCGCCCTGCAGTCACCGGCAATTACGGTACCAGGGCAGTACTAACCCCACATAAACACGCTTGAAATGAGGTAGGCATGAGCCAGAATGAGGCCCGTTACACTGTCCGCAGCCTGATCGTGACCGCGCTGGCCGCCATCATCGGCACAGTCCTGGTGCTTGAGATGACCGGCAAGATCAGCCACACAGAGAACAAGGACCACGTCCCGGTTGGCGATTTCAAAGCCATTCATATCACCGAAGGTGAGACCTTCCGTATGTCCCCGAAAGCGTCGGAACTGCATGCTGTGTGCGAGAACGGCTACCTGGCCATTGCGGCGGATGTGGACCCCTCGTTCCGGGGTATACTGGTGGATTACAAGAACCGCGGTGTCCGGTGCAGACGCCCTTCACCGACCGGGCCAGCAGTTCCACGGCAGCCGGAGACACAAGAAGGCAATGAATAAGTCTCGCCAATCTTCCAGACCACCGGAGCAGGTGACGGACCGGCTGTTTGCCACCGAGCGTCGCCCCGAGGATTTCCGGTTTGATGCGTCGGTGGCACGGGTTTTCCCCGACATGATCCGCCGTTCGGTGCCCGGTTACACCACCATCATTCCGATGATCGAGGTGATCACCGAGCAATACGCGCAGCCGGGCTCCCACTGCTACGACCTGGGTTGTTCGCTCGGCGCCTCTACCCTGGCAATGCGGCACGGCATTCCACATCAGGACTGTACCCTTGTGGGCGTGGACAACTCCGAGGCGATGATCGAGCGTTGTGAGCATTACATTGCCCTGGACGACAATAACCTGTCCGTTACGCTCCGTTGCGAAGACATTCTGGACACGGAACTCAGTAACGCCTCGGTCACAACGCTCAATTTCACCTTGCAGTTTGTCGATCCGGACCAGCGGGCCAGCCTGCTCACCCGGATAGCCAAAGCAACCCGGCCCGGCGGCGTCCTGATCCTGTCGGAGAAAATCCGGTTTGAATCGGAGAGTGAGCAGGTGACACAGACCCGCCTGCACCACGAATTCAAGCGCGCGAATGGTTATTCAGATCTGGAAATCAGCCAGAAACGCACGGCCATTGAGCAGGTCCTGATTCCAGAAACACTCGCAGCCCACAAGCAGCGACTCCAGGCGGCAGGCTTCGATCAGGTTCTGGTCTGGTACCAGTGCTTTAACTTTGTTTCCATGCTCGCCATCAAGGCCAATACACTCGACACCGACTGACCATGGCAGACTTTGACTGGAAAACCCGATTCGGGCCGCTTCTTGATCAGCTTTCAGAGGACGGTCTTGCTGCCTGGGCACAAACGCTCAGGCAGCAACTGACCCGCCGCTTTGACGACAACCCCCATGGCGATCTAGATCGCTGGCAAGCCGCCCTCGCCCGTCTGCCTGAGATGGCCGGTGTGGAGGCGCACCTGGACCGCTCCGCGGTAACGCTGACATCGCCACACGCCCTGACGCCGGAGCAGCAAAAGCACCTGCAACAGGGGTTGCGCGGACTGATGCCCTGGCGCAAGGGCCCTTTCGATTTCTTCGGTACCCGGATTGATACCGAATGGCGCTCCGACTGGAAGTGGGACAGGGTATCCCCCTACCTTTCAGACCTTTCCGGCCGCCGTATTCTTGATGTCGGCTGTGGCTCCGGCTATCACTGCTGGCGGATGCTGGGCGAAGGTGCTGGCCGCGTCATCGGCATCGATCCCGGCCTGCTGTTCCTGTTCCAGTTCCTGAGCGTCAAGGATTACCTGGGTAATGTACCGGCAGACCTGCTGCCGGTCCGGATGGAGGATATTCCAGAAGGTCTTGAGACCTTTGACACCACGTTTTCGATGGGTGTCCTCTACCATCGCAGGTCACCGCTGGACCATCTCCTTGAACTCAAGGGGACACTCAGGCGAGGCGGAGAACTGGTACTGGAAACTCTGGTGGTTGAAGGCCCCGAGGGCTTCAGCCTGATGCCCGAGGATCGCTACGGGCAGATGCGCAATGTCTGGTTCCTGCCCACCTGCGACACCCTTCTACGCTGGCTGGACCGCACCGGATACCGCAATGCCAGAGTGGTTGATGTTACCCCCACCACGACAGACGAGCAGCGCAGCACCGACTGGATGCGGTTCAATTCCCTGCAGGACTTCCTGGATCCGGACGACCCGTCAAGAACGGTCGAAGGCTACCCGGGCCCCTTACGGGCAACACTGATTGCCCAAAAGCCCTGAATAAAAAGGAACCCCTGAGCACAAAAAAACCGCCGTGCCGGCTGGCACGGCGGTTTTTGTTCCGTTGGCGTTTACTCGCCGAACGGATGGCGGAGCGTGATGGTTTCAATACGGTCCGGCCCGGTGGAGATCACGTCAATCGGCGCTTCAATCTGCTCCTCCAGGAAGCGGATATAAGCCCTGGCGTTCTCCGGCAGCTGCTCCAGGCTGGTCAGGCCAACGGTGCTCTCGCTCCAGCCCGGCAGCTCGGCATAGACCGGCTCGATGTCCTTGTACGTGTCACAGCCAATGGGTGGGCGGGTAATTTCGCCATTCGGCGTCTTGTAGCCGACACAGACCTTCACCGTCTCCATTCCATCCAGAACATCCAGCTTGGTGAGGCAGATACCGGAAACACTGTTGATCTGGATGGCGTGACGTAGGGCAACCGCATCAAACCAGCCACAGCGGCGGGAGCGACCGGTGGTGGTTCCCACCTCATTGCCTTTCACCGCCAGATGTTGGCCCATCTCATCAAACAGCTCGGTGGGAAACGGGCCTGAACCCACGCGGGTAGTATAAGCCTTGGTGATGCCCAGCACGTAATCCAGAAACAGGGGGCCGAAACCGGAACCGGTGGCAGTGCCGCCGGCCGTGGTGTTGGACGAGGTCACATACGGATAGGTGCCAAGGTCAATATCCAGAAGCGAGCCCTGAGCCCCCTCAAACAGAATGTTTTCGCCACGCTTGCGGAAGTCATGGAGCATATCGGTGACATCCGCCGCCATGGGCAGGATTTCTTCGCCCATCAGTTTCAGCTCTTCAAGGGCCGCATCGATGTCCTCAGCCTCTTCCTTGAAGTACTCAGTCAGGATGAAGTTGTGGAAGGACATGATTTCGCGCAGCTTTACTTCAAACCCGGCAGGATTGCACAGGTCGCCCAGGCGGAGGCCACGGCGTGAAACCTTGTCCTCATAGGCCGGACCAATACCGCGACCGGTCGTGCCGATCTTGTCGACACCGCGGGCCCGTTCTCGGGCCTGGTCAATACGGACATGGGTGCGCAGGATAAGGGGGCAGGCCAGGCTGATCCGCAGACGGTCACGAACAGCGACGCCATTGGCTTCCAGCTCACGCACTTCCTTGAGCAGCGCCTCCGGCGACAGGACGACGCCATTGCCGATCAGGCAGTAAACATGCTGACGCAGAATACCGGAAGGGATCAGATGAAGCGCCGTTTTCTTGCCGTCAATCACCAGGGTATGGCCGGCATTGTGCCCGCCCTGGAAGCGAACGACGGCTGTGACCTTGTCGGTCAGCAGATCAACAATCTTACCCTTGCCTTCATCACCCCATTGGGTGCCCAGCACAACAACGTTTTTACCCATGATTCTCTCTCAATGCGGCTGCCCCGCGGGACAGGCGTTTCGCAAGTTTACCTGTAAATGAACTCACCGAAGCCCCGGGGGGATCAGCCCAGCTTCTCCACGACCCACTGGCCGCCCTGCTTGACCAGCTTCCGGTCACAGCCTCTGGTGGCCGGATCAACACCGTTATCCTCCGGCAAGGCACGGACAACGATTTCCGTCATTCTCAGGCCGGAAATCACGCCTTCGAGGGCCAGGTCATCATCCGCTGGCGCCCAGACTGCACCGGCTTTCCGTAACGGCCGCTCACCCAGGGACACCAGTGCGCGGATATCGAGACTGAATCCTGTCGCAGGCCGTGCCCGACCAAAATCACTGCCAATGGCATCATAGCGCCCGCCCTTGGCCACTGAGTCGCCATGACCGGGAACATAAGCCGCAAACACAAGGCCGGTATGGTAGTTGTAGCCACGCAACTCGCAGAAATCGAAGCCGAAACTGACCTCCGGGTAGTCCCGGCCCAGCATGTCCGATACGCGACCAAGCTGATCCAGTGCCGCATCCAGATTTTCGGATGCACCCTGCAGAACACGGCGGGCCTCGGTCAGCGCTTCCGGGCCGCCACTGACTCGAGCGAGTTCACGCAAGCGAGCACCAGCAGAGCCATTGGGGCATCCGCCCAGCAGCTCGTCGAGCTCGGGCACCGATTTGCGGGCCATGGCGTCAAAAATCGCGGCTTCGGTGTCCCGGTCAAAATCCGCTTCACCGATCAGGCTCTCGTAAATCGAAACGTGGGCCAGGTCCAGGTGAATACGCGGCAGACCGGCAACCCGAAGGGCTTCCAGCATCAGGCTGATTACTTCCATATCCGCTTCTTCGGAGGCGCTGCCAAAAAGCTCGCAACCTGCCTGGATCGGCGTCCGTCCGGTCAGCATATGGCACGGACGGGTATGGAGCACATGGCCAGCGTAACATAGGCGGGTTATGCCATCCTGGCCCAGGGTATGAGCATCGATACGGGCTGCCTGGGGTGTCATGTCCGCTCGAACCCCCATCATCCGCCCAGTCAGCTGATCGGTCAGCTTGAAGGTTTGCAGCTCCAGATCGTGTCCGGTTCCGGTGAACAGGGATTCGAGGTATTCAATTAGCGGCGGGATTACCAGCTGATAGCCCCAGCGCTGGCAGGTATCCATTACATCCCGGCGAAGGGATTCGATCCGTCCGGCCAGCGGAGGCAGAATGTCCTCTACCCCGTCCGGCAGTAACCAGCGATCAGATACAGTCATGAGACTCCGTTGTATGTTATATCCGGAAAGAAAACCCGACACAAAACCGCCAGAATTTTACACGGTTGGCAGGCACAAAAAAACCGGAATACGGATGTATTCCGGTTTATTTCTACTCTCAGGTGCGCATCACTGCGCGCCCTGGGGGTCCCTCATGTACTTCATGAAATCGCCTTCCGAGTCGATCACCATGATGTCGTCCTTGTTGGAGAACGCATTCTGGTAAGCGGAAAGACTTCGATAGAAGCTGAAGAACTCACCGTCCTGACTATAGGCATCGGCGTAAATCTGCGCCGCCTCACCATCGCCTTGACCTCGAAGCTGCTCGGACTTGGAGAACGCTTCCGCCAGGACCACCGTGCGCTGGCGATCGGCATCCGCCCGAATCCCCTCGGCGGCCTCGCGACCACGGGAGCGGTATTCCTGAGCCAGTTTTTCCCGCTCAGTGGCCATCCGGCGATACACGTTCCCACGGACCTGCTCCGGCAGTTCAATGGCCTTGATGCGGATATCCAGCACCCGGATGCCAAACTCGCTGAGCGCGGTTTCGTTGACCAGATCCTTGAGTGCGGCCATCAGCTGATCACGCTCGCCTGAAACCACCTCATGCATGGTACGAACACCAAACTCGTTGCGCAGGCCAGTGTCCACCCGCGATGCGAGAAGACTCTGGGCCCGGAATTCATCACCACCGGTGGCCCGGTAGAAGGTATCCACATCGGTGATTTGCCAGGCAATGTAGGAATCAACGTCCAGCGGTTTTTTCTCAATGGTCAGGTACTGACGCGCGGGAACGTCCAAGGTCAGAACCCGTACGTCGAATTGGCGGACTTCATCAATCACGGGAACCTTGAAGTGAATTCCCGCAGGAACGTTGGTCTCAACCAACTCTCCGAAACGTAGCAATACGCCACGGTGGGTTTCCGGAATAATGTAAACGCTGGACGATACCAACAACAGAATGATGAGGGTACCAGCAAGACCAATAATGCTTTTGGGTCCCATGATTATCTTCCCTCTCTCGTGGTGGTGGACTGGCGATTACGCAATTCGCGAAGCACCTGATCCGTCAGGGACTGGATATCAACCTGACCTGTCAGGCTGCCAGCGTCCCCGGCACTTTCATTCCGCCCCGCGGCCAGGTTAGCGCTGCCCTGACGGGTCAGACGATCCAGCGGCAGATACATCATGTTATCGCCGGACTTGGTATCCACCAGCACCTTGCTGGAATTGGCCAGCACATTCTCCATGGCCTGCAGATACATGCGCTCTCGGGTGACCTCGGGCGCCTTCTCGTAAACGGTCAGCAGATCCATATACCGGGCAGTCTCACCGTCGGCGCGCTCAACCACCTGGGCCTTGTAAGCCGCTGCTTCCTCAACCATGCGCTGAGCCTGGCCGCGGGCTTCCGGTACAACCTTGTTGCGGTAGGTTTCTGCCTCTTCCTTCAGTCGCTGCTCGTCTTCACGGGCACGCTGCACTTCCCGGAAAGCATCCTGAACCGGCTCGGGTGGCTGGGTACTTTCCACGTTTACCCGAACGACCTGGAGGCCAGTACCATAGTCCTGCAGGAAGTTCTGGAGTCGCTGCTCTACATTTACTGCAAGCTCAACCCGACCTTCGGTCAATACCGCATCCAGAGTGGCACTGCCCACTTCGTGACGAAGCGCACTGTCGGTGGCAAAGGCCAGAGCCTGGTTCGAATCCCGGACATTGAGCACATAGTCACGGGCATCACTGACCCGGTACTGCACCTGCAGATCCACGCTGACCAGATTCTCGTCCTGGGTCAGCATCTGTCCGGTCGACTCAGCTGTACGAACGCTGGTGACCCGTACTTTAGTGACGTCATCAATCAACGGCACCTTGAAGCGCAAGCCCGGGCTCTCTGTCCGGTCGTATTCCCCGAAGCGAAGAACAACAGCCCGCTCCTGCTCATCCACTGTGTAGAAAGACTGGAAGACGACATAGCCAACAACAACAATGGCAGCCAGGGCGAGGATGGCGCCAATGCCGCCGCTGCTCCCGCCGGTACTGCCACCGCTGCCACCTGACTTGCCACCTTTACCGCCCAACATCTTGTTGAGCTTGTCCAGCCCTTTTTTCAATGCCTCATCGAGGTCTGGCGGACCCTGATCATTGCCGCGCCGACCACCACCGGTACCCCAGGGGTCGTTGTCGTTACGGTTTCCACCCGGTTCATTCCAGGCCATAGTGCTCTCCGTTACTGACTTATAAATAGAATGGCTGCAAATACTAGGGATTTATCTCCGCCCCGGCAATAGCCGTTCCGGTTTCAGGCATGCCCGAGCTCGAGCCTGACCGATTCTTCCTTCACTCCGGCCCGGCTAAGCAGCTGCAGCCAGTCCCGGTTCTGCAAGCGAACTTCCAACACCGTATCCCCAGTCTCACGGTGCTCCTCGCTCAGCACGGAGCCGGCCTCATGCAGCAGCGCGCGCAGTTTGCCGTCGGCAGGACCCAGCAAAACAAAATGGTGTACAACGTCCTCTGCAAGTCTCTCCACAATGGCATCGTACAGGCCGTCAAGCCCTTCGCCGGTTACCGCGGACACCCAGGCCCGCACCGGAACACCTTCTTCATTACGCTCAATTCGCGGCGTGAAGTCTTCCAGCAGGTCGATCTTGTTAAACACCTGCAACATGGGAATCTCATCTGCCCCGATCTCGGCCAACACCTCTTCAACCTGCTCTATATTCTCGTCACGCCGGCTGTCGTGGCTATCAATTACGTGAAGCAGGATCGTCGCTTGTGTCGTTTCTTCCAGGGTCGCCCGAAAGGCTTCCACCAGCTTGTGGGGAAGGTGGCGGATGAAGCCCACCGTGTCCGCCATTACGACCGGCCCGATATCCGGAAGTTCCAGACGCCGCAACGTCGGATCCAGAGTTGCAAACAACTGGTCTGCAGCATATACGGAGGAAGTGGTAATCCGGTTGAATAAGGTGGATTTTCCTGCGTTGGTATAACCCACCAGAGACACGGTTGGAATGTCAGCACGCTGACGTGCCCGGCGACCCTGGTTCCGCTGCCGGCGAACCTTCTCAAGACGCTTGTGGATGGACTTGATCCGTTCCCGAAGCAGCCGACGGTCGGTTTCCAGCTGGGTTTCGCCGGGGCCCCGAAGGCCGATGCCACCCTTCTGCCGCTCCAGGTGGGTCCAGCCCCGTACCAGGCGTGTCGACATGTGGTCGAGCTGTGCCAGCTCCACCTGCAGTTTACCTTCGTGAGTCCGGGCGCGCTGGGCGAAGATGTCAAGAATCACACCGGTACGATCGAGCACCCGGCACTTGAGTTCCTGCTCGATATTTCGCTCCTGACGCGGACTCAGTGCATGATTGAACAACACAACATCGGCTTCATTGGCGGCCACGGCGTCACGAATTTCTTCCAGCTTTCCTTCACCAACGAAAAATCTGGGGCTCGGTTGCTTGCGGGAACCGGTAACAATGCCCACCGGCTCAACGCCGGCGGACGTCACCAGTTCCCGAAACTCGCCGGGGTCTTCGGTGCCGTCGTGGGCAGTAAAATCGATGTGGACGAGTATCGCGCGCTCACCGACATCAGGACGTTCAAACAATTGGCATCAACTCCCGAACAGTGAAATTGTCAATATCATAAAAACAAACACCCGCGGCCATCAGACCCTGAAAAGGATCTTCTGGAACGCGGGTGGCAATACCGGGAAAGCGGATGGATCAGTCTTCAGACTCGCCCTCTCCTCCCGGAGCCTGCTGCGGAATGCGAACATTGCGGGCAGGAACCACAGTGGAAATAGCGTGTTTGTAGACCATCTGGCTGACAGTATTTTTCAGCAAAATCACGAACTGGTCGAAAGACTCTATCTGGCCCTGGAGCTTGATACCGTTAACCAGAAAGATGGAAACCGGAATGCGTTCCTTGCGTAAAGCATTAAGGTAAGGGTCTTGTAACGAATGCCCTTTTGACATGTGTGTTCTCCTGTTTTTTAGTAAGTGCAGATCGTCATTTGTCAGAGTTAAATGTGGTGCGAAGTCTGATTTTTTTCAAGGCTGCTTCAGCGTTAAGTTTGTCTTCGCTGTCCAGCCAGTCTACATCAGACCACTTACGCAACCAGGTCAACTGCCGCTTCGCCAACTGGCGTGTGGCTGCAATGCCCTTGCTTACAAATGTGTCGTAGTCGTCTGCCCCGGACAAATAGTTCCAGGCCTGACGGTAGCCGACACAACGCATGGAAGGGAGGTCAGGGTGCAAATCTTCCCTGAGCATCAATGCTCGCACTTCTTCGAGGAAGCCTGCCTCCAGCATCTTGAGGAAGCGCTGATGGATTCTCTCGTGAAGCACTCGCCGCTCAGGCGGCATCATGGCAAGTTGAACAACAGTATACGGAAGCAGAGGTGTTTCGTCTGCCTGCCAGCGGGTAAAATAGGTGTAATCCTCAATATCGCTTCCATTGCCAGACTCAGGCACACCCTCGTCTTTACCGACAACCTCCGCCTGCCAGAATGCAGAAATCGGCTTACCAGTTACGCGCAGAACTTCCAGAGCCCGCAACAGTCGCTGGCGGTTGTTAGGATGTATCCGTTCCGCCGCGACCGGATCTACACTTTGTAGTTCACGATGCAGCGCCTCCCAACCGAGTGCCTCAGCTTCCCGCTCCAACGTTCTGCGTGCTTCCGGACTCGCCGCAGGTAAGCCGGACAAACCATGCAGCAATGCCTTGAAGTACATCATGGTTCCACCCACCAACAAGGGTATCCGGCCAGCTGCCGTAATCTCGGCCATGGCAGCGAGCGCATCGCGCCGAAAATCCGCAGCCGAATAAGTTTCAGCCGGATCACAGATATCGATCAACCGGTGCGGGGCCCGAGCCAACTCTTCGCCTGTCGGCTTGGCCGTGCCAATATTCATACCACGGTAAATCATGGCCGAGTCGACACTGATGATCTCGCAAGGTAGCTGCTCGCAGAGCGCCATGGCCAGGTCGGTTTTACCGGAGGCTGTCGGGCCCATCAGGAAAATGGCCGGGGGCAGTGACACCCTAGCGCCCCCGCAGGAAAAGCTTGTCCAGCTCGGACAGGGTTACCAGTGTCCAGGTCGGCCGGCCGTGATTGCACTGGCCGCTTCGTTCAGTGGCTTCCATGTCTCTGAGCAATGAGTTCATTTCCGGAATGGTGAGCTGACGGTTCGCCCGCACCGAGCCATGGCACGCCATGGTGCCGAGCAGTTCGTGAGTTACCGCTTCCACCCGGTCGCTCTGGCCATGCTCGATAAGATCTGCCAGCACGTCACGCACCAACTGCTCCGTGTCGGCCCCCCGCAAAAGCGCCGGCACCTGCCGGACCGCCAGGGTTTCCGGGCCAATTCGTTCTATCTGCAGGCCAAGCTTCTGCAGCTCTTCCCCATGGCTCTCGGTAAGCGCGGCTTCTTTCTGGCTGACCGCCAGAGACAGCGGGACCAGCAATGGCTGGCTTTTCAGATCCTGCTCGGCAAGCGCCCGCTTCATCCGTTCATAGGTTATGCGCTCGTGGGCCGCATGCATGTCCACCACGATCATCCCTGCCCGACCCTGGGCCAGAATATAGATACCGTGCAGCTGGGCAATGGCATAACCCAATGGCGGCTCCTCATCACTGTCGACTGACGGCGTCGGAAGGGGCGTGGCAGCTCCGTCATGGAACGGAGTCGACTGCGGGCTTCCGGTTCCTCCACCGGCGTTCAGGGACTGATAGAACGCCATCTGATCACTGGCGCGCCAGTCCTGCTGAGGCTGTGACTGACCACCAAAACCGGCTGGTGCACCTGATTGACCGTAATTCGGCACTGCTGGCTGGCCATTCCAGGACGCCCCCGCCGGGGCGCACATGGTCGGCGAACTTTCCGCCTGAGCCGACGCTTCACGACCAAAAGACTGGGCAACCGCGCCCCGGAAATGATCATCCGGGCGAACGTCGGCCAGGGCCTTATGCAAAGTTCTGAAGATAAAATCGTGAACCAGCCGGCCGTCCCGGAAACGGACTTCGTGTTTTGTGGGGTGCACATTCACATCCACCGTAGCCGGGTCGACTTCCAGATAAAGCACAAAAGCCGGGTGGCGGTTGTTATAGAGAACATCCCGGTAGGCCTGGCGCACGGCGTGGGCCACCAGCCGGTCACGGATCACCCGGCCGTTGACAAAGAAATACTGCAGGTCCGACTGACTGCGGGAAAATGTCGGCAGAGCGACCCACCCCCAGAGACGAAGCCCCGTCGCTTCTGCATCGATGACCACCGCATTGTCGATGAACTGCTGCCCACACAGGGAGCCAATCCGCCGTTCACGATCAAGGGCTGAATCGGCGGGCCTAAGGCTTTGAACTACCCGCTGGTTGTGACGGAGAGTGAAGCCGGCATCGAACCGGCTCAAGGCCTGGCGGCGCACGCATTCCTCAACGTGGTTGAATTCGGTTTTTTCGGTGCGCAGAAACTTGCGGCGCGCGGGGGTATTAAAGAACAGATCACGCACTTCAACGGTGGTACCCACCGGGTGTGCGGCGGGAGAGATTCTGGCGTCCATCTCCCGGCCTTCCACTTCAACGCGGGAGGCCGCTTCCTGCTCTACTGTCCGGGAAGTCAGCGCCAGGCGGGACACTGAACTGATGCTGGCAAGCGCCTCACCACGAAAGCCCAGGGAGGCCACAGCTTCCAGATCATCAAGGCTGGCGATCTTGCTGGTTGCATGCCGGCTCAGGGCCAGCGGTAAATCATCCTCTTCAATACCGCTGCCGTCGTCCCGCACGCGGATCAGCTTGACGCCGCCCTGCTCCACCTCAACATCAACTCGGGTGGCGCCAGCATCCAGGGCATTTTCGACCAGTTCCTTGACGACAGATGCGGGTCGCTCCACCACTTCACCCGCGGCAATCTGGTTCGCGAGCCGTGGTGACAGCAATCGAATGGGGGGCATGTTACGGGAAAACCTCTTGATCAGGACGCGGGAATACGGATGGTTTGCCCTACCATAACACGGTCATCCCGCAGGTCGTTATACTGCATCAGCTCACTGACGGTGGTCTGGTTTTTCCTGGCCACTCCGGAAAGCGTGTCACCACGCTGGATCCGATACTGACTGACGCTGTTTCCGCCCTGGCGATTCTGCTTCTGCCAGGCCAGCAATGTGCCCGGTGGCGGGGTTTTCTGAAAGTAATCGTCTACGCCTTTCATAATGGCCCCGGCCAGCTTGTTGCGGTACCACTCAGTCGACAGGTTTTTCTCTTCCTGGGGATTGGATATGAACCCGGCTTCCACGAGGATAGAGGGAATATCCGGTGACTTCAGCACCACAAACGATGCCTGCTCCACGCCCGGCTTATGCAGCTTGGCAACGCGCCCGAGTTTGCCGAGGACCGAGCTGCCAACACCCAGGCTGGCGTTGATACTGGCCGTCATGGACAAATCCAGCAACACCCCTGCAAGCGTGTCATTGCGACCATCCAGGGACAATCCGCCAGCACCACCTATCAGGTCTGAGCGGTTTTCGCTGTTTGCCAGCCAGCGGGCGGTTTCACTGGTCGCGCCACGCTGCGACAGGGCAAAAACCGAGGCACCTTTAGGCTGGGGCGTGCGAAACGCATCTGCATGTACGGATACGAACAGGTCGGCATTGTACTTTCTGGCCAGCAGCGTCCGGTTGCGAAGGCCAATGTAATAGTCACCGGTCCGGGTCAGCTTGGCGGTGTACCCCGGCTGGTCATTGATCAGATCGGCCAGGGTTTTCGACATTTTCAGAACAACATCTTTCTCACGAGTACCTCTGGGTCCGATAGCACCCGGGTCCTCTCCGCCATGGCCGGCATCAATCACCACGATAACATCCCGCTTTCCGGCTGAGTTCTGGGTAACGGTAGGCTTGGTGGCCTTTTCCAGACGGCTGCCGCTCTCATCAATCAGATCAACGACCAGCCGGTGGCCATATTGCTGGTTCGGCTCAAGCTGAAAGCTTCGGGGCTTGATGTCCGTTTCCAGGTCCAGAACCACCCTCAGATCGTTTCCATTGCGAGGCGCACTGCGAATCCGCTTGATCGGGCTGCCGGAGAGGTCCAGCCCTGAGAAATCTGCTTTCTGGCGGGTATTCTTGAGATCGATAACCAGGCGGGACGGCCCTGACAGGGAAAAGATATTGTGCTCTACCTGCCCGGCGGTATCGAATACAAGGCGGGTGTGATCCGGCGCCGGCCATATCCGGGCACTTTCCACCTGGGTTCCGGCCACCGTTGTTCCGGCCAGAACAGGCAACACCAGAGCCGCCAGCAACAGTGCCAGCGGCTGGACCAGTCTTGTTTTGAGTTCAGCAATTCTCATACAGCCTACCTGCCAGTTTTCATCAGGTCCCGACCTGGTTGTGGTCCGGACCAATCAATTGCAGCTCATTGAGCACCGAGGCACCTCGCCCGGAACGGGCTCTGATGACTACAGAACGCCCTTCGCCCTGCCGCTCCAGATGAATTTCTAGATCCGGATCGGGCAGTATCCCTTTTCCCCGCTCGGGCCACTCGACCAGACACAGATTATCGCCGGCGAAGTAATCCCGAATGCCCATGTATTCCAGTTCTTCCGCATCGCCGAGCCGGTAAAGATCGAAGTGGTACGCCGGTGGTTCCAGGTCTTCATAGGGTTCCACCAGGGTATAGGTGGGACTTTTTACCGCGCCGGCGTGGCCCAGCCCACGCATGACACCACGGCTGATGGTGGTCTTACCCATGCCCAGGTCGCCGTCCAGATAGATCACAAGGCCCCGGCCGGATTCGGCAACTCGCTTTGCCAACTCGCGGCCCAGCTCTTCGGTTTCAGCCTCGCTTTCGAGAAACAGACGGCGCTCACTCCCCATCATGCTCATCAATCCTCCCGCACCCGATTGCCTTCAGACTCCCGGAACACCAGCGGCAGCGCATCAATCACGTCGCTGGGTATCAGCCCGATGAATCCCCGGGTCTCTGAAGCTTTGTCGGCGGCCGCCAGATGGACTGAAGCACCGAGAACAGCCGCTTTGTCCGTCTCACCAAGCTGGGCGTAAACGGCACCAATAATACCTGACAGCACATCACCCATGCCGCCGGTGGCCATTCCCGGATTGCTGCCGCTGATAATATCGACCGCTGCGCCTCCCGAAGCGACCACTGTACCTGCCCCTTTCAGCAATACAGTCCCACCGTACAGGGCCTGTAATTTGCGGGCAGCGGCCATTCGATCAGCTTCCACTTCCGGCACCGGACAGTTGAGCAATCTGGCTGCCTCGCCCGGATGGGGCGTTAAAATATGGTTTTTTGCCGGTATGGCAACCCGAGCGGACAACAGATTCAGCGCGTCGGCATCCAGAACCCGGGGCTTACCGCTGGAAAGGACCTGTTCCAGCATCTGCTGGCCCCAGGCGCTACGGCCGATCCCGGGACCACAGACTATAACCGACGCTGAGTCCAGCAACGGTGGCAATTCCGACCCATGGATCAGGCCATGAACCATCACCGAGGGGCACCTGGCCAGCGCGGCACTCACATGCTCGGGCCGGGTTGCCAGGGAAACCAGACCAGCCCCGGAGCGCGCTGCGGCCTCTGCCGCCAGCAGGCCGGCGCCCCC
This sequence comes from Marinobacter guineae, assembly GCF_002744735.1. Taxonomy (GTDB): domain Bacteria; phylum Pseudomonadota; class Gammaproteobacteria; order Pseudomonadales; family Oleiphilaceae; genus Marinobacter; species Marinobacter guineae. The sequence goes on from NZ_KZ319339.1 coordinate 1,033,842, forward strand.
AAACCCCCGGTCTCCGGCCACCACTAGTACATGTCCGAAACGACCTTTATGGGCGTTGGCGGGTCTTTCCGGCAACCAGGACATAACCGACGCCCAGTCACGACGGCGCGCAATCGCCCCCTGACCACTACCAGCAACGCCATCGGCCGCACCAAGGGACTCAAACACAACCCTACCGGACACTGCAGCCCCTTGGCCGGTAAACAGGCCAGCTTTGAGGCCAATAAATGTGACGGTCATGGTTGCCTTTACCACATCTCCCTCTGCCGCCCCCGTGGTCGCATTCAGTCCCGAGGGTAAATCCACCGCAAGAACCGGCACTGACATCTGGTTGCACCGCCCTATCAATGCGGCAAAAGGTTCACGCGGCGCACCTGATACGCCGGTTCCCAGCATGGCATCTACAATCAGTCCGGCACCGGCAAAAAGCTCGTTGAGGCCCGATTCCGGAATATCCTCCAGCTCACCGACATCCACGCCGTCGGCAAGCGCCTTTTGCCAGGCTTTTCTTGCATCACCGGTGAGCTTTTTGGTTGGTGCGACGGCGACACAATGAACATCCATACCATGCCGCTGTGCGTTGGCCGCAACCAGGTAGCCATCGCCACCATTGTTGCCCGCACCGCAGAGAACTAGAACCGGACCACACTCGCGCCAGTGCCGGACCAGGTGCCGAAACGCCGCCTGGGCGGCAGATTGCATCAGTTCAAAACCATCAACACCCTGCTGATCAATCACATAGCGGTCAATCTGCCTGACCGCATCGGCGGAAAACAGCGCGTCTGGTAGACTGTGCGCAGCGGACGGCGGCATGAACCTTTGCTCCCGTTACAGAAACCGGTTTAAGAAAATTGGCCAGATACCTGTAAAGCATAGCAAAACAGCAGAAAAGGTCATAACTTAATCAAATTAAATATCCGTACCCTCGTTTCCGGACGGATCTCACTACCGGCAGTTTCTATGAGCGCCTCGTCAACCTGTGACAAACCATCCCCGGAACTGGCTGATCTGCCAGCACTAATCCGCCGGTGGGCCGCTGAGCTTGGATTCTCCGATGTAGGGATTACCACGCCGGATACCGGGGAGCATGCCCATCACTTGCAGGACTGGCTGGCTGCGGGATATCAGGGCGAAATGGATTACATGGCGCACCATGGCGACAAGCGATACACACCTACCTCGCTGGTCCCGGGCACCTGCCGGGTTATCTCAGTAAGAATGGATTACCTCCCGGCGCCAGACAACCCCAAAGAAGCGCTCACTCACCGGGATAAAGCCTATGTTACCCGCTACGCACTGGGGCGGGATTACCACAAACTGATCCGCAAGCGTCTCGCCCGGCTGGCAGAACAAATTGATGCAGCGGTGAACGGATTCGATTACCGGGCTTTCGTGGACAGTGCGCCGGTGCTTGAGCGCGCGCTGGCCCAACGGGCAGGGCTCGGCTGGATCGGCAAGAACAACATGTTGATCCATCCGAAAGCAGGCTCTTTCTTTTTCCTGGGGGAGATTTTCACCAGCGCGCCGCTGCCCATTGACGAGCCATTCGAAACCGACCATTGCGGCAGCTGTTCGGCATGCCTGGATCTTTGTCCCACCGATGCATTTGTCGGTTCGCACAAATTGGATGCCAGACGCTGCATCAGCTATCTGACCATTGAGCTCAAGGGCAGCATTCCGGAAGAGTTACGGCCGCTGATGGGTAACCGGGTTTTCGGATGTGATGACTGCCAGCTGGTCTGTCCCTGGCAGAAATTCAGCAAACCGACGAAAGAGCAGGACTTCCAGCCCAGACACGGGCTGGACAATACTTCTCTGGCCGAGCTGTTTCTCTGGAGCGAAGAGCAGTTCCGGAAGCGCACGGAAGGCTCTGCCATTCGCCGGACCGGCTACGACGGTTGGCTTCGCAACCTGGCAGTCGGGCTGGGCAACGCGCCTTCAACCATTCCGGTCATTGAAGCCCTGAAAAAGCGTGCGGACCACCCTTCCGAGATGGTCCGCGAGCATGTCCAGTGGGCCCTCAGGCAACACGACCTATAGCTTGAAGAACTGATCCCGATAATGGCGCAGTTCGTTGATGGAGTCCCGGATATCATCCAGAGCCAGATGACTGCCTTTCTTTTTGACGCCGGCCAATACATCAGGCCGCCAGCGACGGGCCAATTCTTTCACCGTGGATACATCCAGATTCCGGTAGTGGAAGAACGCCTCAAGTTCTGGCATGTACTTGACCAGGAACCGGCGATCCTGGCCAATGCTGTTACCACACAAGGGCGACTGCCCCGCCTCGATGTGTTTCTTCAGGAATTCAATGGTCTGCTGCTCGGCTTCTGATTCGGTGATATTGCTCTCCTGAACGCGCTTGGTCAGCCCACTTTCACCGTGAGTCTTGGTACACCATTCATCCATGCTGTTGAGCAAGGTGTCCGATTGGTGAACAGCAATGACAGGACCTTCCGCCACTACATTCAGTTCCGAGTCGGTGATGATTGTTGCCATTTCAATGATCCGTTCTTTTTCCGGATCCAGGCCTGTCATTTCAAGATCAATCCAAACCAGGCGATTGCCATCTGACATTTTTATCCCAGCCTTCTGAGTGTGGTGGTAGTGGGGCTGGCACCGGCTTTCCGGAAACCGCTACAAGCACATCCATGTGCGCTTGACTCCGGCCATCCATGGCCTCCGACATTTCCGGAAAGCCGGTGCCAGCCCCACTCTGAAATCAGGTGATATACATTTACCGTTTCGGCAATGTCCAAGCCGATTAACTACGATTGCAGTATGATGGCACACCAAAGGCAAAATTTTCATCTGATTAACCGGGACGTAAATGGCAAAACGGCGACTGAACAAACAGCAGCAATTCCGCATCAAGAAAGTCCAGGAAGAACGGGCAACCCGTGCGGCGCGCAAGGAGAAAAAGGTTCAGGAGCAGGCCGACGCCGGTGAGCTTGGCCCCGAGCAGGAAGGGTTAGTCATTGCTCACTACGGGCAGCAGCTGGATGTGGAAGCACTGGAAGGTGAGCTGGCCGGGCAAGTCGTGCGGTGCTTTGTCAGGGCCAACATCGACAGCCTGGTAACCGGGGACAAGGTTGTCTGGCGGCCGGGGAAGAATGAAACCGGCGTTATTGTTGCCCGCTGTGAGCGCCAGAACCTGCTGCAACGGCCGGATAATTTTGGGGCCCTGAAGCCGGTAGCCGCGAATATTGATCATATTATTCTGGTGATTGCACCGGAGCCGGAGCCCCACGACAACCTGATTGACCGGTACCTCGTTGCTTCGGAAATGACCGACATTCCGGCAGTTATCCTGCTGAACAAGACGGATCTGCTTACCGACCGAAACCGGCAAGGCATTGATGCCCTGCTCGGGCGCTATGAGGCGCTCGGCTATGAAGTGGTGCGGACGTCTGCTGCCGAGTCCGGTGACAAACCATCACCGGAGGTTGAGGCCCTGGTGAAGGATCAGACCAGTGTGTTCGTGGGGCAATCGGGCGTGGGCAAGTCGTCGATCATCCAGACGCTCATGCCCGATGAGGCGATTCGCGTGGGCGCCGTGTCGGAGAGTACTGGCAAGGGTGTGCACACCACCACCACAGCAAAGCTGTTCCATCTTCCCATGGGAGGCGACCTGATCGATTCGCCGGGTATCCGCGAGTTCGGGCTGTGGCACATGACACCACAGGAGATTGAGTACGGGTTCCGGGAGATCCGGGAGGTCATCGGCAACTGCAAGTTCCGCAACTGCAGGCATATGGGAGATCCAGGCTGTGCGATTGATGCGGCGGCGGATCAGGGAAAGATCAGTCCGGAGCGGCTGAAAAGTTTTCACCGGATTCTTCAGGACATGGCGGAACAGCAGGGCCGCGGGCTGAGAGTGGACTGAACAATCCTGTCCTACCAGTTCAGCTCACCCGGTGCCGGCTCCACTTTTTCCTCCAGCCATTCCCCACTTTCAAGTCGCTCGCGAGCGGCTTCCTGCTCTGCGTCGGACGGGCCGGTAAGGTCAATCAGGGGCTCATCGGAGCGGCCTGCACTGCTTTGGATGCTGTCCACGGTTTTCTTGTTCAGAACAATAATGGAAATTCGGCGGTTTACCGGCGCTGTCGGGTCTTCCTGGTCAAACAGTACGGAATCGCTCAGGCCCACGACACGGGCGATCTGGGGCTTACGAACTCCACCGGCAACCAGTGCCCGGCGGGCCGTATTGGCACGGTCAGCCGAAAGCTCCCAGTTGGTGTAACCAGGACGACCGTTGAACGGCGTCGAATCGGTATGCCCGGTAATACTGAGCTTGTTATCGACCGAACCCAGCGTCTTGGCCAGTTCAAACAGGATATCCTGGGAGTAGTACTTGAGCTCGGCGCGGCCGCTGTCGAACATGGGGCGACCGGAACGATCCACGATCTGGATGCGCAGGCCTTCATCGGTGATGTCGATCAGCAGCTGATCCTTGAACTCCTGCAGGGTTTCGTTCTGTTCGATGCGTTCTTTCAGCTCCTGGAACAATTCCTCCATGCGGCGTTGCTCGAGGGTTTCAGAAAGCTCGTCCACCACCTGGTCTTCGATCTGGATCTGGCTTGATTCGATGTCCGGGCTTGCCTCGTTTACTACGGATGCACTGCCTTCCAGGTCCACCGGGTTCGGGGATCCACCCTCGGTGAACCCCACCGGATCACGGAAATAACCCTCCACTGCCCGCTTTTGTTCGGGAGACGCCGTCGCCGTCAGCCAGAGCACAAGGAAGAAGGCCATCATGGCGGTGGCAAAGTCAGCAAACGCAACTTTCCAGGAGCCACCGTGATGGCCCCCGACGATTTTCTTCTTGCGCTTGATGATGATCGGTTGTTCTTCCACGAATCGGCTCCGGGGTCAGGTGCTGGCGGTATTACTTGGAGCGAACGTGATCGTTCAGTTCCTGGAAACCAGGACGCTTGTCAGTCGGCAATGCCTTCCGACCGAACTCAATCGCCATCTGGGGCGCCTGCCCTGATACTGTGGCTACAATGGCCGACTTTACGCATTCGTAGGCCTTGAGCTCGTATTTGGCGGCGTGTTCCATGGCGATGGAAGTAGGGCCAACGAAGCCGTAGCCCATGAAAATACCCAGGAAGGTGCCTACGAGCGCAGCAGCAACACTCAGGCCAATCTTCTCCGGCCCCTCACTCATGAAGTTCATGGTGATGACAATGCCCAGTACCGCCGCCACGATCCCGAGGCCGGGCAGCGCATCCGCAATCTTGTTGACGGCGTGCGCAGGCTCTTCAATCTCGTGCTGGCGACTGTCAATCTCATTTTCCATCATGCCTTCCAGCTCATGGGTCGCCATGTTGCCAGAGCTGATAATACGCAGGTAATCGGTAATAAATGCCTGCAATTCTTTGGACTTCATGATGGCAGGGTAGCGACTGAAGATCTGGCTGGACTCTGGATTGTCAATGTCTTCTTCTATCGCCATAACGCCCTGCTTTCGGGACTTGTCAAAAATCTCATAAAGCAGGCTGAGAAGATCCATGTAGAACGATTTGTTGTAGGGCGAACCGGTAAGCAGCTGAAAGCCCCGGCTAAAGGTTTCCTTCAGGGTATGCATGGGGTTGGCAATGATGAATGACCCCAAAGCCGCGCCGAAAATGATCAGCACTTCTGTTGGCTGCCAAAGCACCATCAGATTGCCGCCATGGAGAACGTAGCCAGTAAATACACTGGCGATAACAATAACCGCACCGATGATCAGTAACATGGTAACTAAGCACGCCTTATATTCTTGGTTATCGGCCGGAGCCGGAAGTCTGCCCGCACAAGCTGCCCTGATAATAGCAAGGCCCCACCAGAACAGCGAAGCCATGAAACAATTTCTATACACGTGGCAGTCTTTGGTAAACTTCGCGACTTTGAGCGCAAAGGATCACTTTTAATGTTCGACAAGCTTTTTGTTCTGAGCCAGTACATCACGCCGCAACTGGCGATTTCCCGCCTTGCAGGTCGTCTGGCCGACTACGACCAATCTCCAGCGCTCAAGAACCGGGTGATCAAATGGTTTATCGGCCGATATGGCGTAGACATGAGCGAAGCGGCCGAATCCGATCCGGAGACCTACCCGAGCTTCAACGCTTTCTTTACACGGGCCCTGAAACCCGGCATTCGTCCGTTGGCCGAAGGAGACAAAACACTGATCAGCCCGGTTGATGGCGCAATAAGCCAGCTCGGCAAGGTAACCGGCGACCGGGTCTTCCAGGCCAAGGGCCAGTCCTTCAGCCTGAGCGAACTGCTCGGAGGAGACGAGCAAACCACCAAACCGTTTGCTGGCGGCGAATTCTCCACCATTTATCTGGCGCCAAAAGATTACCATCGAATTCACATGCCCATAGCCGGCACCCTTCGGGAGATGATCCATATTCCGGGCAAGCTGTTCTCGGTAAACCCGGTGACCGCTGAAAACGTCCCCAACCTGTTTGCCCGTAATGAGCGGGTTGTCTGCATCTTCGACACCGAGGCGGGCCCGATGGCCATGGTGCTTGTGGGCGCCATGATTGTCGGCAGTGTTGAAACCCGGTGGGACGGCGTGGTGGTGCCAAGTGGCAATCAGGTTACCGCAACCCGTTACGAGGGCGAACAGGCGATCAGGTTTGCCAAGGGCGAGGAAATGGGCCGGTTCCGGCTGGGTTCGACCGTGATCCTGGTTATGCCCAAGGGAACAGTTACCTGGAACAGTAATCAGGTAGCTGGCAAGACCGTGCGTATGGGCGAAGCCTTTGGCGCACTTTCCTGAACCGGACAACGGCGGTGTTGACCGTCATGCCTGATCAAACGGGAATGCCAGGACCTCTCGTATATCCTCAACGCCCAGCTTGATCATCAGCAGGCGGTCCAGCCCGAGCGCCACTCCGGAACACTCGGGCAACCCCCTCTCCAGCGCTGCAAGAAACGCCTCATCGAGAGCCATTTCCGGGCTCCCGGAACGTCGACGCAGCCTGTTATCCGCTTCGAAGCGGCGGCGTTGTTCCTGCGGATCTGTCAATTCCCAGTAGCCGTTGCAAAGCTCCAGACCGTCGATATAGAGCTCGAACCGGTGCGCGATTTCAAGGCCATCCCACGTGGACACCCGGGCCAGGGAGGCCTGAGAGGCCGGGTAGCCGGTCATGAATGCCGGCCGTTGCCGGCCAAGGTTTGGCTCAACCGCAAAACTCATCAGCAGGTCCAGGCAGCCGTCGCGACTCAAATCCGCCAGCTGTTCCGGCTCCAGCCATTGCTCACAGCGGCGACGCAGTTCGCGGTCGGTGGCCTCAAACGGATCGATATTGGCCCACCGTTCCATCGCCCCCCGGTAATGGATGGTCTCCGGTGGCTGGCATCCGAGCCAGCCACACACAAGGTCTGAAACCTCTGACATCAATGCCACATCGTCAAACCCTTCACGATACCATTCCAGCATCGAGAACTCAGGATTGTGGCGACGCCCCAGCTCGCCATTGCGGAAAACGCGGGACACCTGATAAACCGATCCGAAACCCGCGGCTAGTAGGCGCTTCATGTGGTATTCAGGAGAGGTCTGCAGCCAGCCGCCAGTTCGGGCGCCGGCCGATACGTGCGCCTGAATGCCGTCCAGATTGGGATCGGTAACACCATGCTGCCCGAGAATCGGTGTTTCAACTTCCAACACCCCTCTGTGCGCAAAAAAACCGCGCACGAACGCCAGTTGTTGTGCACGGCTTTTCAAGGCAGCCTGCGAGGCAGAGGGCTGCCAGACAGGTTCGTTGGTCACGTCAGGATTAACTGCTCTTGACCCGGTTGACGTACTCTCCGGAGCGAGTATCGACCTTGAGCACTTCACCGATGGTAATAAACAGAGGCACGTTGACCACGGCACCGGTAGAGAGGGTTGCGGGCTTGGTACCACCCTGTGCCGTGTCACCCTTCATGCCCGGGTCGGTATCGACCACTTCGAGCTCTACGAAATTGGGCGGCGTAACCGACAACGGGGCACCGTTATACAGGGTCACCGTGTAGACATCCTGCTCTTTCAGCCACTTCAGGGTGTCACCAACGGCCTTGGCATCCGCTGGGTACTGCTCGAACGAGCCATCAGTGAGCATGAAATGCCAGAATTCCCCGTCGGTGTAGAGGTATTCCATGTCCTGATCAATCACATCCGCCGCCTCCAGACTTTCGCCGGATTTGAAGGTGCGCTCCCAGACACGGTTGGTCATGAGGTTGCGCAGCTTTACACGGTTAAAGGCCTGCCCCTTTCCGGGTTTTACGAACTCGTTTTCAAGAATGATACAGGGGTCGCCATCGAGCAAAACTTTAAGACCGCCGCGAAATTCGTTGGTAGAATATGAAGCCATGAAATGTCCACCTGACAAAATGCTGTTTAAAATTCAAAGGTCGCTATGATACAGCGAACCCCCGCCCGTATAGAAGCCCACCTTTGTGACCACGAGCAACGCAGCTGGCAGCAACTGCTCTCGGAGTCGGTGACATCGCCTGAGGAGCTGCTCCGGCGGCTGGGACTTCCCGACGACCTGTGGCTTTCCGGCGCACGCCAGGGCCACCGGCTGTTTCCGATTCGGGTGCCGGAACCGTTCCTGGCCCGAATGGAAAAGGGCAATCCGGCCGACCCACTACTCAGGCAGGTCCTGCCACTTGAGAATGAAACCGACCATGTGCCGGGTTTTGTCAGCGATCCCCTGCAGGAGGCGGGCGCCATTCCGGCCACCGGTCTGATCCGCAAGTACCGCAGTCGGGCGTTGCTCATGGTAACAGGCCAGTGCGCGATAAACTGCCGGTACTGCTTTCGGCGGCACTTTCCCTATGACGAACAGCGCCTGAGCCCGAAAGACCGACAACGTGTCATCGACACCCTGGCGGGCAGCCCGGAGGTTAACGAGGTTATACTCAGTGGTGGCGACCCGCTGGCGGTCAATGACCGGCTTCTTGCCCAGTGGGCATCGGCGATCAGTGGCATCCCTCATATCCGCCGACTGCGGCTGCATACCCGCCTGCCCGTGGTGATTCCCCAGAGAGTCTGCGATGAGTTACTGAAGTGGCTGTCAACAACGCCACTGCAAGTGGTTATTGTTCTTCACATCAATCATCCGGCGGAAATCGACACCCCAACCCGCCGGGCACTGGGGTATCTCAGGGTAACCGGTGCAACACTGCTGAACCAGAGTGTTATCCTTCGTGGCGTGAACGATCAAGCTTCGATCCTTGAAGCTCTCAGCGAAACGTTGTTCGAGGCCGGAGTACTACCCTATTATCTACACGCCTTCGATCCGGTGGCCGGCGCGCACCATTACAATGTGCCCGATCAGGAGGCGAAGGAACTGGTGCGTGAGCTGCTGGGAAGGCTGCCTGGTTTCCTGGTTCCAAAGCTTGTACGAGAGGAGCCAGGGATGGATGGCAAGTCCCCGATCAACCTGTTCCCGTGACGCGCTTCTCATAAAAGGCCTTAAAATCACTTGTCAAAGATTGTCAACTCGTGATCTTCTCGCTTTTTGAAACTGGCTTGCTACTTTAAAGTCCAGTAACGTTCAACGATAAAACATGTATTTGCGGCGTTTTCCTGACAGGCCGGTGGGTAGCAAACAACCACCAACTGAGCAGGGCCAACCCCGGAATACCACCTGTGATCCCGATATTGGCATGAATTCATGGAAGGTATGACCCTGAAACCAGATCTCCGTGTTCCCGAACAGAAAACGGCCAGCCTGTCGTTCTGTGACACAACGCCCAAAGCATTCAGGATCTGGACAGACCAGCTGCCGATGGCCAATATCGGTGAGGTTTCACGCCAGCTTTACCATGCCATCATCGAACTGAACCATCTGTTCCTAGCACCGCAGCAACGTATGCAGTTCCTGGAGCTTATCCGGGAAAAAATCCATTTCGTCTGCAACGAACTCGCCAGGCATTATCTGGGCCTGGCCGTGGCACTTCCGGAAAAACAACGGAAGATCGCCAACCTGTCTCAGGCCTTGCAGTTACACCTCGCGAGCGGATACAAGCTTTGCCTTCTCGAGTTTATTGACACTGGTGGTCTGGACAAAAACCGCAGACAGATCGCCAGCGCCGTTCACCGAGCCATCTCTGAGCTGGCAGCAACCATCGTGAGATCCCATCAGCTCTACTGCCCCAGCCCGGCCCAGAGCTGGCTGGAATGCCACCGGCTGTTCCGCTTCGCCCACCGCAACAAGCTCTCGGTGGTGCAGGTGGAAGATGATACTTTGCAGCATCGGCGCACCAGCTCTGTTGCCGACAGCTACAAACGCATTCTTCTGCTTGGCTGTGCCCGGCCCAATCAGCTTCGCCAGTCAGAGCTTTTGCAGGTTTACGAGCTGTTCGAATCCTGGACTGATCACACACATTGCGGGCCAGATATCGGCGAAGACAGCCTGTTTGTAGTCAATATGGAACGGGACAACCCGCCGTTCTACCGCAGTCTGCTTGATCAGAAGCCCGGTGATGAGAGCTTCGGTTTTGACACCAGTGAGCTGTCTGCCATGCTCTCGGATACTCTCCATGCCCGCCGTGAGCACGAGGGGGCCGGTCATGAACTGTCGATTCCGGCGAAAGTCAGCGACACACTGCTGACCCATCTAACTCAGGCGCTGGGCATCCTCGCCAAACGAAACTTCAACCGTATTGCGAGTCAGGGTTCCCTGGAGGTCTGTGTTGGCCTCACAGCCGCGCACTACTTCATCGCCGGCGAAAAAACCTTTACCGAGTTTGTGAATGGCAATGACAATGGTCACCACGAAGAAGAAAACCTCTTCGTGCGCGCCGCGCGACAGAACCAGGATGCCTGGTCGGGAGCGCACGATGCCGCCCCAAGCGAGGAACGACTGCACGCTGCGGATGCGCCCATCAATTTCCGGGGCAGCTATGGCAACTCACAGGCACCCTCCACCGACAAAAACCGGCCGAAATCGCACCAGTCCCTGCTGATCAATACCAGCCCGGGCGGATACTGCGTCGCCTGGGAGAGCACTGTTCCACCCTCGCTTCAGGCAGGCGAAGTGCTTGGCGTCCGGGAACAACGCACCCACCCCTGGAGCGTGGCGGTTGTGCGCTGGATCCGCCAGATCAAGAATCAGGGCACCCAGGTCGGCATTGAGCTGCTGGCTCCCAGCGCATCTCCCTGCGGCGTCCGCCTGATCCAGAAAATCGGTAACAACAGCCAATATCTCCGGGGGCTGTTGTTACCGGAAATCAGCGTGGTCAATCAGTCGGCCACCCTGATTACACCCCGGCTGCCATTTCAGTCGGGCAGCCGCATTTCATTGCTACATGACGGCCGGGAAGATCAGGGCCAGCTGTCTCGGAAGGTTTCGTCCACCGGCAGCATCAGCCAGTTCGAGCTCAAGTTGCAGAACTCTGCGGCACTGAGCACCGGCACCGCTTCTGCATCGGCATCGGCATCGGCATCGGCATCGGCCAGAGCCAGCGAGGATGAATTCGACTCCCTCTGGCCATCATTATAATGTTGCCAAACTGAGACGCCGGAGCCCCGGCGAGGGTTGTTATTGAACCGCAACCCCTGCATCATTCAGCGATAGTGAACGACCGGCCTTGCGACACCCGCAAACCGTTGACTGCAAGTTACTGTATTCAAACAGATCGCAGACTGCTAACGGTGGCCGCCTCCGCCAATGTGTATCACGAGACGTCTTACGAATGCAGAAAAAGAACGCGACCGTACACCTGCTGATTCTTGATCCATCTCAAAATGATGCCGAATCGCTGGTCAGCCTGCTCCGGAATTCAGGCAAGGCCACCAGAGCCCATCGCATCACCTCCGAGGAGGACCTCGAAGAAACTCTGAAAGCGGGTAACTGGGATCTGTTCCTTGCCCGTGATCTGGACGAGGAATTCTCGGCCGACGATGCGCTGGCAATGATCCGCCGGATGGACAAGGACATTCCCTTCATCCTGCTGACAGAACAAGCAAGCCGTGAACGCACGGTCGCGATGATGAAGGCGGGCGCACAGGATACGGTCCCCTTTGAGTACACCGATCTACTTGTGCTCGTGGTCAACCGGGAACTGGCCGCCCTTGAAGAGCGCCGCCGGCGCCGGGTGCTGGAATCCCATCTCAGGGAGGCGGAGCAACGCTGCCAGCTGCTGCTCGAGAGCTCCAAGGATGCCATCGCCTACATCAACGACGGTATGCACATCTACGCCAACCAGTCGTATATGGAGTTCCTTGGCTACGACGATATCGATGATCTGATCTGTATTCCGGTTCTGGACACCCTTACCCCGGAAAGTCAGGACAAATATAAGGGGTTCATGAAGTCCTTCGCTGAAAAGGCCGAGGATGGCATGACCATGAACTGCACGGCACGGCGCAGTGACGACCACGAACTGAATGTCACCATGTCGGTATCCGCGGCTACCTACGACGGCGAGACCTGCACCCAGATTGTGCTGCAACCGGAACACAGCGATGCGGAACTCGAAGAAAAGCTGCGCCAGATAAGCAGCCAGGACCTACTGACTGGTCTTTATAACCGTCAGTACCTGATGGACGCGCTCGCCGAAGCAATCTCCAATGCCGGCAAGAATAACGAAACCGGAGCGCTTGCCTATATCGCTCTGGATAACTTCATGAGCATGAAGAGCCAGGTGGGCATATCCGGCGCCGACCTGCTGCTTGGCGATCTTGCCAACCTGCTCAAGGAGCAGGCCGGAGACGACCTGGCACTCGCAAGGTTGAGTGATGACGCCTTCAGCCTCCTGTGCCAGCCCTGCGATGAAAAAACCATGGCTGATCACGCCGAGCGCATCCGCAAGGCAGTTGAAGACCATCTGTTTGATATCAATGGCCGCACCGTTCAGCTCACTCTGAGTATCGGGGTTGCCGCGATTACCGAGAACTCGCCCAAAGCCGAAGAGCTGATGGCCCGGGCCCATACCGCATCGGCGGAAGTCCGCAAGCTGGAAGGCCATGCCCAGGGCAACGGTGTCGTACTCTATAACCCGGCGGATTTTGAAACGCTGGATGAGAGCAATTCAGTGGAGGCCATTCAGAAAGCCCTGGAAGAGAACCGCTTCCGGCTGCTGTTCCAGCCGATCATCAACCTGCGCGGAGAAGGCGAGGAGCATTACGAAGCCTTCGTGCGGATGCTGGAGAAGGACGATAAGGAAGTCTCGCCTTACGATTTCCTGCCTCCGACGGGGCCAAGCGATACTGCCATCAAGATTGACCGCTGGGTGATCCTACAGACCATCAAGCAACTTTCCAGCCACCGTTCCCGGGGCCACGATACCCGACTGTTCCTGAACGTGACAGCGGAAACCTTGCAGGACAAGACCTTCACACCCTGGTTGAGCGTTGCACTGAAGGCCGCTCGCCTGCCAGGCGAGTCCCTGATCTTCCAGATCCGGGAAGGGGACGCGAACAACTACATGAAACAGGCCAGAGACTTCACCAAGGCCGTTCATGAACTCCACTGCAAGGTCTCGATTTCGCAATTTGGCTGCGCCCTGAACCCGTTCAACACGCTCAAACATATCGATACTGACTATGTGAAGATTGATGGCTCTTTTACGGAAGAGATCCAGAAGAGCGACAAAGCCAAGGAGCAGGTGAAGGAGATGGTCAAAAGCCTGCAGAATAACGGCAAGCTGACCATCATACCGCTGGTGGAAAATGCGGGTGTTCTGGCAACCCTCTGGCAGGCAGGTGTCAACTACATCCAGGGCTATTACCTGCAGGCCCCGGTTCCGGAAATGAACTACGACTTCGGCGACAACTGAGCCGGACCGGCTCAGAAGTCCGCCTGATCGAGACCCTGATTGGTTTCACTTTCCCGGAAACCAATCAGATACAGGATCGCATCCAGCCCCAGTGTCGAGATGGAGTGGCGGGCCGACTCCTTCACCAGGGGCTTGGCCCGGAACGCAACACCCAGCCCGGCCTGGCTCAGCATCGGGAGGTCGTTGGCGCCATCGCCCACCGCAATAACCTGCTCCCTGGAGATGTGTTCCTTTTCAGCAATTTCCAGCAACAGTTCGGCTTTGCGTTTGCCATCGACGATCTGCCCGGCGACCCGGCCGGTTACCTTCCCGTTCTCGATCTCAAGCTCATTGGCATAGATATAGTCGATACCCAGCTTGCGCTGCAGATGGCGGGCAAAATAGGTGAACCCGCCCGACAGAATCGCTGTCCGGTAACCCAGGGCCTTGAGGCTGAGAATCAGGTGTTCCGCCCCTTCGGTCATGCGCAAACGGTTGGCAATACCTTCCAGTACTGACTCATCCAGCCCTTTGAGAAGCGACAGGCGCTCGGCAAAGCTCTGGCTGAAATCCAGCTCGCCCTGCATGGCCCTTTCGGTGATTTCCGCCACCTGCTCACCAACCCCGGCTTCCATGGCCAGCTCATCGATCACCTCCGCCTCGATCAGCGTCGAATCCATATCGAAGACCACCAGGCGACGGTTGCGCCGAAAAATCGAATCCTCCTGGAAGGCGATATCCACATTCATTTCACCGGCAATATGAAGGAAGTCCGCGCGCAATTGCTCAAGATCCGAAGGGGTGCCACGAACCGAGAACTCCACGCAGGCAATCCGGTTATCGGAGGCATTCAGTGAGGGCCTCGCAGAAAGCCTGGTGATATTGTCGATGTTCAGCCCATGGCGAGCGGTAATGGCCGATACCCGGGCGATCTGTTCAGCCTTGATGTCCCGGGACAGCAAGGTCACGATGTAGCAGGCGCGATTCCGGGCCGCCGCCCAGGACTGGTATTCCTCGACGGTGATCGGCGCAAACCGCACCTGCAAATCAAGGGCGTGGAGCCGGAACAGCAGATCGCGAATGACCGGTGAGGATTTCGATTCGTCCGGAATATCAATCAGGATACCCCAGGTGAGATGATCGTGAATCACCGCCTGGCCGATATCGAGAATCCGCACATCATAGCGGCCCATGATGCCGGTGATTTCCGACGTCAGGCCAGGCTTGTCCCGCCCGGAAACATTGATCAGTACCAGCTCACTCACTTTCGGGCCTCTCCTTTTCAGAGCTCTCACGTTCAGAACTCTCCTCTTCCCGGGCCCGGGCGGCGGAAGGAATCACCTCAATGGCATCGACCCGCTGCAGGCCCCGGGGCAGTTTGTGGCCACGACGGCCACGCTCACCGAGGTAATGTTCGAGGTCGCTGAAGTGCAACCCCATCTTGCGTTTTCCGGCCTGGATCTCAAGCTGGTCATCCTCGGCGAATACCGCAATCGAGACCACATATTCTTCCCGGTTCTGAACCCGTGCAGACGGTATGCTGATGATCTTGTTGCCCTTGCCCTTGGCCAGCTCCGGCAACTCACTTAGCGGGAACACCAGCATCCGCCCCTCGTTGGACACCGCTCCCAGATACAGCGTTTTTTCGGTAGCCGGTATGATTACCGGAGGCAGGATCTTTGCCCCCTTGGGAACGCTCACCACTGCCTTGCCGTTGCGATTTTTACTGAGCATGTCGTTCAGCGACGTCACAAAGCCATAGCCGCCGTCAGTGACTAACAAGGTCTTGCGAGATGGATCCCCCATCAACAACCCCGAGAACGTGGCACCGGAAGGCGGATTGATCCGACCGGTCAAAGGCTCGCCTTGCCCCCTGGCCGACGGTAGGCTGTGGGCCATCAGCGAATAGGCACGCCCGGTGGAATCCAGGAAAATTGCCTGTTGGTTTGTGCGCCCCCTGGCCGCCAACGCAAAACGGTCGCCGGCCTTGTAGCTGAGGCCTTCGGGCTCGATGTCATGGCCCTTGGCGGCACGAACCCAGCCTTTATCGGACAGCACCACGGTGACTGGATCGTTCGAGATAAGATCCAGTTCACTGAAGGCCCGGGCTTCCTCTCGCTCAACAATCGGAGAGCGACGGTCGTCACCAAAGGTTTCTGCGTCCGTCTCCAACTCGTTCTTGATCAGTTCCCTCAGACGGTCTTCGGAGCCAAGAATCGATTGAAGTTCGTCCCGTTCTGCAGACAACTCGTCCTGCTCACCGCGGATTTTCATCTCCTCAAGCTTGGCCAGGTGGCGCAGTTTGAGCTCAAGGATGGCTTCGGCCTGATCTGGAGACAAGCCGAAGCGAGACATCAGTTCGACTTTGGGCTTGTCCTCGGTACGGATTATCTCAATAACCTCATCGATATTGAGGTAGGCGATCAACAAACCTTCGAGCAGGTGCAGGCGCGCCAGAACCTTGTCGAGGCGGTGCTGAAGGCGACGGATAACGGTGGTCCGGCGGAACGTCAACCACTCGGTCAGAATCTGGTGCAGCCCTTTGACTCCGGGCCGGCCGTCATTGCCGATCACATTAATGTTGACTCGGTAGGTCTTCTCAAGATCAGTGCTGGCAAACAGGTGGGCCATCAGGCCATCGAGATCCACCCGGTTGGAGCGGGGCACAACAACCAGACGGGTCGGGTTTTCGTGGTCCGATTCATCGCGGAGGTCTGCCACCATCGGCAGCTTTTTAGTCTGCATCTGATGGGCAATCTGCTCCAGCACCCGGGCACCGGAAACCTGGTGCGGAAGGTCGGTGACCACGATCTCGCCGCTTTCCCGAATCCAGCGGGCACGCATGCGTAGTGAACCGCGGCCGGTCTCATACATCTGCCGGATATCCTTGCGCGGGGTAATAATCTCAGCAAAGGTGGGGAAATCCGGCCCCTTGATGTGTTCGCAGAGCTCATCCACGGTTGCATCCGGCTGGTCCAGCAAGCGGATGCAGGCGGCGGTGACTTCCCGCACATTGTGGGGCGGGATATCAGTGGCCATACCGACGGCAATACCGGTTGTGCCGTTCAGGAGCACGTGAGGCAGCCTGGCAGGCAGCACTGACGGCTCATCCATGGTGCCATCGAAATTAGGCACCCAGTCTACTGTGCCCTGGGCGAGCTCGCCGAGCAACGCTTCGGCAAAAGGCGCCAGACGGGATTCGGTATAACGCATGGCGGCAAAAGATTTGGGATCATCCGGCGAACCCCAGTTACCCTGCCCGTCTACCAGTGGGTAACGATAGGAGAACGGCTGCGCCATCAGTACCATGGCTTCATAACAGGCGCTGTCACCATGGGGGTGGAACTTACCCAACACGTCACCCACAGTTCTGGCAGATTTCTTGTACTTGGACGTGGATTTCAGCCCCAGTTCGGACATCGCGTAGACAATCCGACGCTGTACCGGTTTAAGCCCGTCACCAACATTGGGAAGCGCCCGGTCAAGAATGACGTACATGGAATAGTCGAGATAGGCCTTTTCCGTGTAATCCCGGAGCGCTACCCGCTCAAAGCCTTCATCCGTTGTCTGAAACTCTGGCATGGATGCCTCTTTTGCCTGTATTACCTGATTTGAATAACGCCAGTGATGCTACTCCCCGTGCCCGAAATAATCACCGGGCAGCGGCAGCTGCACATTATATGGAGCACGGCGCCGATACACCAACAACCTGCGGATTTAATGGCCAAAACCAGTGATCTGTCCCACTGGGGGCTGATTCCAATAGCGGAATTCCCGCATGGAGAGTCTGTAAGGTGCGCCGTATGCTCGCTGACATTGAATAGAAGACCGTTTTACTCATCTGACAAGCGGAACACTATGAAGCCCAATATCAAAGCCTGCGGGCAAGCCATGGCCACGGCCCTGGTAAATGCAGTTCTGGCAGTAGCGCTGATGCTCCTCGTGGAGTTTGCGATCAGTGGCAGCTTCCAGGTCCCCGAGCCCTATCTCTGGGCGGGTTTGCTGATCTGGCTGGTCATCTTTGCGGGACAGTTCTGGCGCCAGCGCCACTTATGCAAGTCCTGTGAGTCAACAGGGCAATCACCTGATCCCTCCCGCTAAGCCGCCATACTCCCGGAATTAACTGGCTTTCTTTGACCGGGAGCAACCCTTCTGTTTTTAGTCATGACAAATTGTCCCCCGGTGTTATGCTTGCCAATAATCCAGCACAGCAAACCGGGAGGTCTGCATGGAATTTGGCAAGCATCTGGGACTTCGTGTAAAAATCGCCTTACCTTTCGTCATCACGTCAATCGCCCTGATTATCATAGGCCTGTTCGCAGTCAGCACCGTCCGGAACCTGGTTTCAGACACGGATAATATTGCCGACACCTACCTGCCCTCGGTCAGCGAAATCCTTAACGGCGACAGGGACCTCTACCAGGCACTGGTTGCCCAAATGGCATATCTGGATGCAAGTTCCAATAGCGAGGACGGTGCTGACAATCTAAAAAGTTTTGATGAAAACACCCAGCAGGCCCGGAACCGCTTCAAACAGGCTGTTGACCGGCTCCAGGGCACCGGTGTCGCCGACATTGCCCGTGGCTTCGACTCAGCCTTTGACCGCTGGCTAGCTTCTGCCCGGCGCACCCTCGAACTGGCCGGCAATGGCAACCCGGATGAGGCCAGAATGCTCGCGGCCAGCGAAACCAGTCAACTGTTCGACAACCTGCGAGGCTTCTATGATGAAGTCGGAGCCCATGCCGACAGCCGAGCCCAGACCCGGGCTTCCGATTCATCCTCTGAAGGCCAGGCCAGCTCACTGACCATACTACTGATTACAGTGGTTGCGATTGTCGTCAGCATTCTTCTGTTTGCCATGTTCCTGAAGATGATCATCAGATCGATCACTGCGCTCAGAACTCAGCTCGACAATATTGCCCAGGGCGAAGGTGACCTCACCCAACGCATTCCGGTCGAAATCGATGACGACCTCGGCAAACTTGCCCGGAGCTTCAACCTGGTGCTCGAAAACCTGCAGTCGATGATTGGTTCCATACAGCAGTTGACCCGAGAGCTGGGTACCGGAGCCACCGATCTTGCCAGAGCCGCCAAAGAAAACAACGACGGAGTAACCCGTCAAACGGATTCGATTGCCATGGTGGCCACGGCCATCAACGAAATGCAGAGCGCGATAGAAGAAGTAGCGGGAAATGCCTCAAGGGCGGCAGAAATCACCCGGGACGCGGAACAAAAGGGCAAGAACGGTGCCCGAATTATTCGCAGCTCCTCCGAGCAGGTGCACAGGCTGGCGGCCCAGATTTCCAAAGCGGTGGAAGTCATACGTAAGCTTTCCGATGATTCCGACAACATCACTTCAGTTCTGGACGTGATACGGGGAATTGCCGAGCAGACCAATCTTCTTGCACTGAATGCGGCCATCGAAGCGGCACGGGCCGGCGATCAGGGGCGGGGTTTTGCAGTTGTCGCCGATGAAGTAAGGACCCTGGCCCAGCGTACCGGGCAGTCGACCGAAGATATACAGACGATGATCACCGCGTTGCAGACCGGCGTCGCCGACATTGTGTCAGTGATGGAGACCGGCAGCCGGGAGGCGACGGAAACTGAAAAACTGGCAACCGAGGCTGAACGGGAATTGAACGGCATCCTTGAGGCCATGGCGAACATCGCGGATGTGAATACCAGCGTCGCTTCTGCCACTGAGGAGCAGACTCAGGTAGTGGATGAAATCAACAGGAGCATTACAGAAATCAACGATCTGGCCGCCGAGGGCGTCAGTCGGTCGCGGGACATTGACGGAATCAGCGAATCCCTCGAGGGCTATGCCCGGGAACTCGAAAACCAGACAGGCAGGTTCCGGGTATAAACCCGGAACCTGTCTTGGCAGGATCAGCCAGGCTTACTGCCGGATACCTTCGACAGAAATGATCATCTCAACAGTCTCGGAGGCCTTTCCAAGATCCATCGGGATTCCGAAATCTTTCAGACGGAGTTCGGTTTCAGCTTCAAAGCCCATGCGGTAACCGCCCCAAGGGTCTGCACCGTGGCCGACCATTTCGGCATCCAGCGTTATTTCCTTGGTAACGCCACGCAGGGTCAGGTCGCCAATGATGTCAGCTTCACCCCCGTCATCAACCACCACCCGCTTACTCTTGAATGTAGCCTGCGGAAATTCATCAACGTAAAGGAAGTCTTCGCTGCGCAGGTGCTTGTCACGCTCGGCGTGGTTTGAATCAACGCTGCTGGTGTCGATGGTGACATTAACAGAGCTGTTTTCCGGGTTTTCCGCGTCGTACACGAACTGACCGTCGAAATCATTGAATCGGCCATAGAGCCAGCTGAAACCAAGATGTGAAATCTTGAAGGTGATGAATTGATGGGTGCCTTTGGTATCAAACGCGTAGGTGCCACTGTGCTCATCGGCATAGGCTGCGCCTGCGAGTGCCATCGAGATGGCGGAAGCAAGCAGAACTTTTTTCATGGTTATCTCCCTTATTTCATTGGTGCCCGACTCCCGGGCGTTACACGAATTCAGATTCGGGTTGCGCGATCGCTACTTCCCCAGCATACGACGGAGTGTCTGGTCGCGATCAATAAAGTGGTGCTTGAGAGCGCCAGCTGCATGGACCAGGGCAAGACCGATGATGGCCCAGGTAGTCCAATAGTGAACAGTCCCGGCGATATCTTCCATTCCCTTTATCTGACCGGTCACCGACGGTACTTCAAACCACCCAAAGACACTGATGGAAGAGCCGTCGGCAGTTGAGATCAGGTAACCGCTGGTCATTGCCACAAAGATCAGCACATAGAGCAGTGCGTGTGCCAGATGAGCGCTGCGAACTTCCCAGCGCTTATGGCCTGCCAGCGATGCTGGCGATTTATTCAGTCCTTTCCAGATAACCCGGAAAACCATGACCGTCAGGAGCAGGATGCCAACACTGCGGTGAATGTCCGGGGCTTTTTTGTACCAGTCATGGTAATAGGTTAAATCCACCATCCAGTACCCGAGTGCGAATAGGCCGAATACCGTCAGGGCAACAAGCCAGTGAATGACGATTGCCACCAAGCCGTAACTGGATGATGTATTGCGGATTTGCATGATAAAAACTGACCTTGATCCCTGATTCTGATTATCTGGCCACAGTTTAGGAATGCGGCTTCACGAAAAAAATCAAAATCTTTTGCTGCCGTGCATCAGATTTTCTGACCAACCTCTCGCTACTTTTGCCTTTGTAACCTTTGTCTTTGGTCGCATACGGGTTTTACGGATTGCTCAAAATTATAGCAACGATAAACTTTAAGCATATTGCAATGCCCCGTCGGGGGCCTCATTGACCGAGAGGACAAGACATGGAATTTGAATTCGACGAAACTGTGGTTGTGCCCAGCAACAACTGATTCTGTGGCGGTCTTACGGGACCGCCAGGCTCTTATATCCGCCCTACCTGACCACAAAAGATACAAACCGTTTCCAGTTTCTACATGAAACAGTGGTAATAAACGCGTTTTTTTGGCAATCTTCCTCCCAACTATCAGTAACTTCAGACTTTTCAGAAATACCCGTACTGATACGTGACAGTTCAGGCGTCTGACTCTGGCGGCTGATGCGTTCGCTTAATTAACCAGAATCGTCTATGTCGAAACGCCTCCCTGAAAAGCTGACGGCTCCGGAAGTGGAACTGTTATCCCCTATGCTGAACAGGGAAGGTGACACATGGACCGCTGATTTCAGAGGACTTAAGCTCAGAACGGCGCTTCAACCCATTTACAGCATTTCCCACAAGCGGATTGTCGGCTATGAGGCACTTATCCGAGCCTTTGACAACGACAACTCAGCAGTACTCCCGCTACACCTGTTTCAGCTTCCCGATTCCGCCGCAGAGAATCTGCTGTTGGACCGACTCTGCCGGTACCTTCATATACGCAACTACAGTGGCATCAGTGACCAGCTGAACTGGCTGTTTCTGAACGTGTCGCCGCAGGTGGTCACCAGCGGCAGCCAGGCAGATTCTTTTTTTGGTCAGCTCCTTGCCAAAACCGGCCTCCCTCCGCACCGCATTGTGATGGAGATTGTGGAGCAGCCAACAGACGACGCTGAAAGACTTCGGGAAACAGTCGCCTATTACAAAAAACTGGGTTGTCTCACCGCCATCGACGACTTTGGTGCCGGCCATTCCAACTTTGAACGGATCTGGAATCTGTCGCCCGATATCGTGAAGCTGGACCGGAAACTGCTGACCCGGGCAACAGAAGATCACAAGGCCCGCCAGATTCTCAACGGGATTGTGTCACTGCTGCATCAGTCCGGCTGCCTGGTGCTGCTGGAAGGCGTGGAAACCCGTGACCAGGCGATGATCGCCATTGATGCGGGTGTCGACTTTGTTCAGGGTTTCTATTTCCGAAAGCCAAGCACGGACCTGAACCAGCTTGCCCACGCGCCTGCGGATTTCGACCAACTGCTGCAGGAATACAAAACCCGCAACCAGGTCACCCTGGACCCGACACGGCAACTGGTGGAGTTTTTCAGTGGCTTTTTCGATCACGCTATCACCAAGTTGCGAAACGGTCTTGGCATGGACGACGCCTGCCTGAATCTGCTGAACCATCCGGCAGTGTCGAGGTGCTATCTCGTGGATGACAAGGGCGTACAGATTGATGACACGCTGGTGTCCGACACTGTCACCCGCAGTCTTGATCCGCGCTTCAAACCCCTGGAGAGCACCAGCAGTGCTGACTGGTTCCGCCAGCAGTATCTGCGTCAGGCACTGGCTCAGCCTGAAAACCTGCATGTAACGGCACCCTATTTGTGCGTCACCGGTGCCTACATGTGTGTAACGCTGTCGCTAGGCTACTACCAGGATGGAAAGCTGCAGGTATTGTGCTGCGACATCCTCGCCAACCCTGTAGCTACGGATTAATTCCGTACACGATGGCGATGACTGCGACTGTCACAATGCCGATAAACACATTCATTGGCACCCCGACACGAACAAAATCACCAAACCGATAACCGCCGGGACCGAACACCATCATGTTGGTCTGGTAACCCAATGGCGTGGCAAAGCTCGCCGACGCGGCCATCATTACGGCGATCACAAACGGCTCTGGTGCAACGCCCATACTGCCAGTCATGGACAGCACAACCGGAATAATCAGCACCGCTGCGGCGTTATTGGTGATCACTTCCGTCAGCACCGACACGGCAAAATAGACCAGAAAGATTGTGAGTAATACGTGTCCCTGGCTGAGTTCCAGGATGCCTTCGGCGACAAATCTTGCCGCGCCGGTCTGTTCCAGCGCCGCACCCATCGCAAAAGAAGCGGCTATGGTGAGAATCACCGGCACATCCACCGATTTCTGGGCCTGACCGACCGAACAGCAGCCAGACAGAATCATCAGCGCCGCGCCCAGCAATGCCGCGTTCAGCATGCTCAGGATGCCGCAGGCTGCCAGGCCAACCAGAACGAACAGGATCCCCCAGGACAACCAGGCGCGATCGTGCCGGGGGGTTTCAGTTTCCAGGTCATTGATCAGCAGAAAATCCTTGTTGTAACGCTGGCGACTGACAAACGCGGGCCGGGCCTCCAGCAACAGTACGTCACCCGGCTTCAGGCGAATGTTGCCCAGATTGCCCGATACCCGCTCACCGCCCCGGGCAACAGCCAGAACCACCGCACCATACCGATCCCGGAAACGGGCATCCCGGATGGTTAGCCCAAGCACATCGGACTGGGGCGACAAGGCCGCCTCGACCAGGCGCCGCTCTGCCCTGTCTTTGCTCAGGCTCGGTTCGTCTTCATGGACAGAAGGCACGATGCCGTTGATCCGCAGAAGGTCCGAGATGGCCTGGGTATCACCGGCGAACACCAGGCGATCACCACCCCTGAGCCGCTCCTCGGACGGCACCGCTGTTACCACGCTGCCATCACGCTCAATCTCAACCAGATAAAGCCGTTCCAGCTCCCGGAGTCCGGCTTCGCCAACGCTTTTGCCTACTAGTGGGCCGTCGAACGATACCGCCACCTCCAGCGTGAACTCCCGCATGGAGCCGAATTTCTGCTGATCCTTGCGATCAGGAAGCGCTCTGGGCATAAACAGCAGCAACGCCGCCACACCAATGATTGCGACGGGCAGCCCCACGGCAGTAATAGAGAAGATCGAGAAGCCCTGTTCGCCAGTCAGCTGCTGGTATTGGCCATTAACTACGAGGTTGGTGCTGGTACCAATCAGCGTAAGAGTGCCACCGAGAATCGCCGAATAGCTGAGGGGAATCATTAGCTTGGACGGCGATATACCAATTTTTCTGGACCAGGCATGAACGGCCGGAATCATGGTGGCCACAACAGGGGTGTTGTTAAGGAAACCGCTAAGAAGAGCAACCGGCAGCGCAATCCGCGCCTGGGCCGAGCGAACCGTTTTTGGGTTTCGGAGCAGGTGATGAACCAGCAGGTCCACGCCACCGGAGTGATGGATGCCAGACGCTACCACGAACATGGCGACAACGGTGATAAGACCACTGTTACTGAAACCCGCCAGGGCCTGATCGGCAGAAACGATACCACTGGCACTGAGTACCACGAGCACCCCCATCATCACCAGATGGGGCGCAAATCGCCCTGCACTCATCAGCAACAACGCAGTGCCTGCGAGGCCCAGCGCAAACCAACCTTGCCAGTCCATCAACGGTTCTTCCCGATCAGAAAACTGGCAGGATAAAGGGTTTGCAGAATACTTAGAAAGAATAAAGGATGCTTTTTATAGCACCTTAAGGAATATCAGACCGCGATATCCGCCATGTTGCCGTAGGCTTCCAGCCATGCCCTGCGATCGGACGCGCGCTTCTTGCCGAGCAGCATATCCATGCGGCTGTCGGTGTCGTCACCGTCTTCTATGGTCAGCATCACCAGGCGCCGGGTATCGGGCGCCATAGTGGTTTCACGAAGCTGCAGCGGATTCATTTCACCAAGACCCTTGAAGCGGGTTACTGAAATCTTGCCCTTGCGTTTCTCCGCTGCAATGCGGTCGATAATGCCCTGCTTTTCGTGCTCATCCAGGGCATAGAAGGTTTCCTTGCCCAAATCCACCCGATACAGGGGTGGCATGGCAACGAAGATGTGACCCGCGGCAACCACCGGGCGGAAGTGTTTTACGAACAGTGCGCACAGCAGCGTGGCGATGTGCAGGCCGTCAGAATCGGCATCCGCGAGGATGCAAACCTTGTTATAGCGGAGGCCTTCAAGTTTATCGGATCCGGGATCCACGCCAATGGCTACTGCAATATCATGCACTTCCTGGGACGCCAGGATCTCTCCCGAGTCCACCTCCCAGGTATTCAGGATCTTGCCCCGCAACGGCATCACCGCCTGAAATTCACGATCCCTGGCCTGTTTTGCGGAGCCACCGGCTGAGTCACCCTCCACCAGAAACAGCTCCGAACGGGCGGTATCGCTGCCGGAGCAGTCCGCCAGTTTGCCAGGCAAAGCCGGACCGGATGTTACCCGTTTACGCGCCACCTTTTTGCTGGCCCGCAGACGTCGCTGGGCATTATTGATAAACAGCTCTGCCAGCGCTTCCGCCACGTCGGTGTGCTGATTCAGCCAGAGACTGAAAGCGTCCTTGACCACGCCGGAGATAAACGCGGCCGCCTCCCTGGAGGAAAGCCGCTCCTTGGTCTGCCCGGAAAACTGCGGCTCCTGCATCTTGAAGGAAAGGACATAGGCCGCCCGCTCCCAGATATCCTCGGGGGAGAGTTTCACACCACGAGGTAACAGGCTGCGGAATTCACAGAACTCACGCATGGCTTCGAGCAGGCCGGTGCGCAGGCCATTGACATGAGTCCCGCCCTGAGCAGTGGGAATCAGGTTCACATAGCTTTCCATGACCGCTTCACCGCCTTCCGGCAGCCATTGAATCGCCCAGTCTACGGCTTCCTTGTTACCCGAAAAGCTGCCGGTGAACGGTTCCAGTGGCACCGCTTCAATGTCGGCCAGTGCAGTTAGCAGGTAATCCCGCAAACCGCCTTCATAACACCATTCATCTTTTTCGCCGGTCTTTTCCTGCAGGAAGGTCACTGTCAGACCGGGGCACAATACGGCTTTTGCGCGCAGGTTATGGCGCAGCCGGCTGACGGAAAAATTGGGGCTGTCAAAGTATGTCACGTCGGGCGTGAACTTCAGGCGGGTACCGGTGTTGCGCTTGCCCACCGTGTCGATCACTTCCAGCTCAGAGGCCTTCTCGCCATTGGCAAAGGTCATCCGGTGCAACTGGCCATCCCGCTTGATGGTGATTTCCAGGTGTGTGGACAGGGCGTTCACTACGGAGACACCCACACCGTGAAGGCCACCGGAGAAGTTGTAGTTACCCTGGGAGAACTTGCCACCAGCATGGAGGCGGGTCAGGATCAGCTCAACACCCGACAGGCCCTCTTCTTTATGAAGGTCCACCGGCATCCCCCGGCCATCATCCTCAACGCTGAGAGAGCCATCACTGTATAGCACCACATCAATACGCCGGGCGTAGCCCGCCAATGCCTCATCCACACTGTTATCAATCACTTCCTGTGCCAGGTGATTGGGCCGACTGGTGTCTGTGTACATCCCGGGGCGCTTGCGCACCGGATCCAGGCCACTCAGTACTTCAATAGCATCGGCGTTATATTGTTGCTGGCTCATGGGCAGGAACTGACTCCGCGATAGATATGAAAAACTGAGCCCTAGCTTAGGGATTCGTGAAGAAAGATCAACGGTTGTTTTCGGCGCGGGTGATCTGGATATCGTTCCAGCCTTCGGCGGCTACTGCTATCACCGCGCACGGGGTTGTCAGGGCCTGGGTGACCATTGTGCCGGGTGCAGGTTCGGTAACCCTGATGGTGAGCTGTAGGGTTCCATCGGCAATTTCCGAGCTCTCCAGTGTCACTCCGAAGCCACCGGTTGGCTTTTGCCCAATGGAGGCCAGCACAATATGTTCTCGCTGATAATCAATATCCCTGAGCGACTGAAGTGAAAGGGTGCGCGCCGGCAGCGCCTCAAGACGTGCCAAGTCCTCCAGAGTGCCGATATGGAGATATCCGGGCGCAGTCATACCGCAATGGGCCGACTGGGCAACCTGTCTGGCCAGGGGCGCGCCGGCATCGGTCTCGGTCTGGCTGACAGCACAGCCGGCACTCAGGACTCCGGCCGCTATCAGACTGCTTCGAATCAGGGGTTTCACGTTCATGGAATCTGGATCGCCTTTACGCTGGTCGACTGACTTCCAGCCTGCTCTGACAGTAACCGGTAACCCACGAAATCCGGCCTGGGCAGAAAGTCTGGTGAATTCACAGACAGGGCCGGTCTGGAATAGCTGGTGGTCATCCGGAGTCCGGTAACCAGTTGATTCTCGCGCACTTCAATTATCTGCCGCAAACCGGCAACCGGGTACTCGGCGCAGGCCTCACCGGCGTGACAAATCAGGCCATCATTATCGAGGTCCGTTCCCGCAACCAGGAAATACTCGCCCGGAGGCACTTCGTTCTGGAGTTGCGGCGCCTGGCCATCATCCGGGAGAAACTCGAACTGATATTGGCCTTCGTTTACCGTGGCAACCGTCTGACCAACAGTTACAAAGGTATCGCCCTGAGGTTCAGGCTCAACCAGCAGGACAAAATGCCGGCCGGCGTCCCGGGCCTGTTGGTCGGTGATCTGCTGGCCTATCACGGGGATGGCCAGCCTTTTCTCTCCTTCTGATCCCGTTTCGTAGGTGACAATAAAACTTCCTCTTGATGACAGTCCAGTCTCAAGATTCTCCGGAATCAGTGCTAGCTCTAATTCAGCGACTGGATTCTCCGAATCCACGGCAAGCGGAAGTGTTTCAGACCCTCGTGATACAAAAAACCAGTCATCTGAAGCTGAAACACCAGTAATGCGAACAGCACTGTCTCCCAGCCGTGAAAATTCGACAGTCTCGGGCGAAGAAACCCCCGCTTCCACGGCAAGGTTCACCACCGCTGGCGATGCTGTGAGCAATTCCGGCGGTGATCCAGAAAGCACAGCTTGAATGGCTTTGCCTGCGTCCAGAAGGCCATAGCCCAACTGATCAGTCCGGTTACAACCCGCTTCACAGGGAGGTAGCGTCAAGTCCCCGTTTATGAGGTAGCCATCAATGTTCCCTGAGTTCAGCGCCGGCCTGACCTCTTTCATCAGGGCCAGCACGCCGGACACATGAGGCGCCGCCATGGACGTTCCCTGCAACCCACGATAGACCGCCTGCAACTGCCCATCCACTACCGCTGCACTGGTACTGCTGACCAGATCGCCCTGGCCATCACCATTGCCGTCGCGACTGGCATCGCCGCCCGGCGCGGCAAGATCAATCGTGCTACCAAAGTTCGAATAAGATGAAAGGCTGCCGGCACCGTCCACGGCGCTGACCGAGAATACGTTTTCCAACGCGGCCGGACAGGATGGCTCGCTGGTGGCCGAGTTGCCGGCTGCGGCAACGTAAATAATGCCTTTTTCCACGCCTTGATTGATAAGCTGCTGAAGCGTGCCCGCAACACCCGGGTCACCACAGGGAAGACCCCCGAGACTCAGGTTAACGACGTCTGCGGACGGCCTGGCCTGATCGCCCAACACCCACTGCATGCCCTCAAGCAGATCACTGAGCGTGCCAGAACCGCCCTCTCCCAAAACTCGCACCGCCATCAGGTTGGATCCGAAAGCAACACCGGCGCCGCCAATGCCATTGACTGCCGCCGCTACGGTGCCCGCAACATGAGTCCCGTGGTAGACACTGCCACCCACAGCATTTCCCGGATCGGCGGGAAAGTCATCGCCGTCTACGGCGTCGAAGCCGGCGATGACATTGGCCGTCAGGTCCGGATGCCACTGCCCGCCATCCCTGAACAAGCCAGTATCCAGGACCGCAACGTTGACATCCGAGCCACCACCAGGGGCAAGCTGCCAGGCTACCGGGCCGTTGATCAGGGCGTAATGCCACTGCTGGCCAAGGACGCTGCTCGGATAAAGGGGCTCATCCACCGGCGAGGCAAAGGCCTGGGTCTTATAGTTTGGAGATGCGTGGCGGATGGCGGGGTCGTCTCTCAGGCTCCGGATCCAGGCAAGAGTCTGTTCTGCGGGGCTACTCTGACTCAACGCGGCCACTGCGGCGGGGCGCCGGACCGTCCAGAGGCCGGGGGCAATCTGGCGCCCTGGTGCCATCAGCGCACTGGCTGGAAGCCCGTTGCCCCTGACCCCTGGATCGCGCAGGGAAACAATCGCCTCATCCTGAACGAATTCGTGTCTTGGCCAGTCGTAAGCGGTCGCGGTGGGTGTTTCCGTTCTCGACGAAGACAGGATGTACAACATGGGCGGAGCACCAAGTGCAGTCACCGACAGGGTATAATCACCTGACTGTTCGCTGTCGAGCGCAATGGTGACGGGCGACCCATTACCGGGCGCTGTCTTTTCGGCGAGAATTGTGCCATCAGGCGCTTCAACAGTTAGCCGAAGATCGGACGCTGTTCCAAGCCTCGTGGCAAAGCTCTGCAGGGTCAGTTCCAGACCTGCCTGCAGCGACGAGACGTACCGATCCTCTGGGTCAGGAAAGTACTGGAAAGGGTCAGACCCTGTATAAATCGACGGATAATCACGGACCTGCGTAGTGTCGCTGACATATCCCGCCAGAATAAACTCAGGCGGCAATAGCTGGGCCGAGGTCAGCGGGGCACGGCCAAGCAGCGCATCTGCATTATCCGCATCAACCCGTGTTCCCGCCTCTATGTCGATGGTTCCAGCCAGAGCGACTGGAGCTGGCAGGTCACCACTGCCGGAGCCTCCACCACACCCGACCACAGCCAGGCCAAGCGCCATGGATATGCACATTCTCCCAAGGTTACCGGGAACCGACGCCAGCACCATAAACAACACTCCCCAAATTTCCCTCAGCATAACCCATCCCAACCGAGGTGTTATTTACTGAGTGTTAACCGTTACGCGAACCAGTGACTACCGGATGCAAAAAAAACCGCCGGAGGTTACCCCCAGGCGGCTTTCAAACTAGCATCCCCACATTACAACGCGTAGAACAGCATCGGTACAAAGGCCGCCACCAGGAGCGTCGGCCCCATTACTGCCAGAGGCAGCAACAGGCGCTGATAACGGTGCCAGAAGGAGCCGGTACGTTCCGCCGCCAGCACTTCCGTCTCACCCACCACCTGGCGGGTCAGCAGATGGTTGAGCGCTACCGGCGGGCTCAGATAGCCCAATTCGAATGCTACCAGGCACACAATCCAGAAATGCAGCGGATCAATACCCAGCTGAATAGCCGGCTGGGCAATGGTGGCTGACACCAGGATCACCGCGCCGAACGGATCCATGACCATGCCGATGATAGTGAGCATCACCACGATCACCAGCATCGCGATCCACGGGCTGGTCAGGTTCTCCGGGAAGAGAGCGTGGACGATATCCGAGCGCTCAAGAATCCCGCCGAGGCAGATCGAAAAACCGATGAGGGCCAGCAAGGCTCCGATATGAACGGCGGAGTCACTGGCGGCGGCGGAACTCCGGCTCCAGAAGACCTTCAGGCGGGTTTCATCATCGCCCTGGCTGTCACCGCTGGCATCCAGAAAAACCAGCGCCAGCATTACCAGCGGCAGAATCAGCGGTGCGCTGTACTCATTGAACTGAAGTCCAAGTACAACCCATATAGCGAGAATCACAACGGCTGCGACCAATGCGTAAGGCATCAACGCCTTCATTCTGCGGATGGATTCCCGAAACGCCCCTGGCGCCGGCCTGGGCTTCCAGTTTCCTTCGGTTTTGCAGACAACCAGGGAAAACAGCGTGGCCGACATGATGAACACCCAGAAGCCCCAACCATACAGTTCCGTAGTGGTGACTTCCTTGTTCAGTGCAGCAACCACCACAATCAACAGACAGGGATTGAGCACGACACCCAGACTCCCCGACATGGCCGTCGTGGCCAGGGAAAGTTGGCGACCGGCGCCCGCGCGGCGGAGTTCGTCGTAAACGACACCGCCCACAGCGAGAATAAATATCCCCGAGGCGCCGGTGAACGCCGTGGGAAAAGCGGTTGCGAAAATAATCACGGACGCCAGCATGGGCGCCGGCAAGTTGTAGGGTTTGATGACGTTTAGCAGCAGCTCCGGCAAGCGGGTCTGCTTCAGCACCATACCGACCAGCACATACAGGCCGATGTTTATAAACATGGAGGACAGATTCGACATCATCCCGAAATAGATGGCCAGGCCGGAGGCGTAGCCATCCACCAGGAAGAAGTAACCCATGGCAATCAGGCCCATGGCACAGTAAAGCGGCAACACAAGACCCGATGAAAGCGAGAGACTTCCCGCCCTCATCCGTTCCGGCACGTTCACAAAGCGCACCGCATTGATTACCATGAACAGGCCAAATACACCCATCCAGGCAGACTGGAGCTGGCTCGTCGACTCCGATCCCGGCGAACTGGCCAGCTGGCCGAGATAGGCATTCAGAGACGCTACCATCAGCCCGTTTACGGCAAACTGCACACCCTGACTCAAGCGCCACTCAGCGCGGTTCCCTGGCAGACGCAACGCGATATGGTCCGCATCGAGGGCCGCAACAGCCGCTGCCAGCGCGAACATGGCGATGAACAGATACTTGGTGAGTTCAATGTTATCCAGCAGAAAATCCGCCAGCCCCTGCTCCACACTCTTGAACAGCCCTAGGGCCGGGGTGGCGTGCTGCAGATTCTGTTCGTAAGTCACGTACTCCTGCTTACAAAGCTCAAGGTTACGCTCCAGGGAGGTCCGGATAGCCTCCGGATTAGGCGGCGAACTGAACAGATCATCCGGATCGGGCTTGTAGGCTTCCACCCGCTTGCGCACTTCGGCATCAACATTCATTTCGAGCTGACAGGACGGCTCTGTGGCGTCCGGGTTCAGCAGGTAATAATTTGGCCAGGTCTGCTCACCGACCCACAACAGGCGGGAGTGGAGTGAATTACCCATTCCCAGAACAAGCGTGGAAAGGAGCAACAACAAGAGTACTGCCCCGTGCAGCCGATGCACGGGGTACAGGGTCCTGACCGCCGGGGCCGTCAATGCGCGCCAGTTCATAGCCGTTCCGCCCCTTTATTCGCGATTGGCCGATGTGCACTCGGATGCAGACGGGTTGCTGGCGCAACGGATCTTGCTCAGCAACCCCAGCATCTTGGGATGGTAGACATCTGGCGCCCCGTTGAGGCCGTCGCGCATCTCAATCCGGTTCTGGCGGAACATCTCCTGATAGCCCTCAATATCCTTTTCCGGAATGCGAATCCATTTCTCCTCCGGAATTGCCTTTTCCTGGCTGGTGATCAGGCTCATGGCCTGCGGGAACATTGCCCAGGCGACTTCCCGGGCGTTCTGGGAAGTGGCATCGGCGAGTACGTCTTCCCTCGCGATGATCTGAATCGTCAATTGTGCCAACGGATAATCCACAATGCCGCCCGTGTCACCAATGCCCTTGTAGAGCTCCAGCGCCTCATAGGCAAAAGCAGGCGCATAGGCTGTGTCTACAGACCCGTTGTTGAACTTGCCCGCAAAGTTCGTGATGTCCGAAGGCACCACCGTGGCCTTGATAAAGTTCACCATGTGAATGGCGTCTTTCTGATAATCCAGCGTTGCCATGCGCTTGCCGGCCAGCTCGCCGGCGGTATCTATGCTGCGGTCGTTCACGAACAGGTAACCGGCACCAACAGGGATAATACCCAATACTTCATAGCCATTGGCTTTCATGAGGGGGGCCGCCTTGGGCTGGGCAAGGGTTGCCAGCAGGGTTTTGAGGTCATCATAGGAGGGGATCGCGCCCACCGCGCTGACACTTCCAGTGAATCTGTTGAACGGGCGGGTACGAATGTCCGTGGCGGCCACCGCATCACACTGGCCGGCATTGAAATCGCCTACGGCAACGCCTTCATCGGTGTAGGGTTTGAGCTCGAAATCGACGCCGTGGGCTTTCATTTCCAGCGCATAGTCCTTGATCATGTTGAAGACATCGCCATTGGCACCAATTACGTCGAAGACACACATCTTCACGGTCTGGGCTGAGGCAATAGGTGCAATGGCAGCGAGAGTCAGAGCGGCAACGGATTTGCGGATCATAACGACCTCCGGGTCATTCTTGTGGTTATAGGTAATCAGAAGGCTTGGGACGTTTGCCTCAGAGCAGGTCGTCCAGATTCATGGTTTCAACGTTTTCCGTGCCCTGATCAGGGCTCATTTTTCCGAAGGAACTTTGCGGAGTGCGATGGCCGTAACTGGCAGTCCAGTGCTTGTCCGAAGAGAACCGGATAACCCTTGCCGCCACTTCATCCACGAGGCGGTACTCCTCCCATACCTCGACCTGGCCTTCAGCCTCGGCAAAGTGGGCAATGGCATCGGCCAGGACATCCGGGCGGCCAAAGGTTTCTGCCGCCACGGCCTCAACCGCCAGGGACGCACGGATACCAGCCTGGACACCCAGGTCCGAGCTGTGTTCGAGAACGCTCCAGGGATCCGGCGATAGTTCCGGCCGGGTATCCGGCAACAACAACCAGACCAGGGCCCGAATGGCATTGGGCAATCCACCCCACTTTTCATTATCGACACAGGTGGCTGCCCGCTCAGCCTGAGGCGCGATGCTGCGGGGGATGCCCGCCATGGCGCCGGAATTGGCATCATTCACGATGGCCTGCATTCCAGTCAGCAGGCCTAGCAGGAAGGTAATTTCATCCTGCTCGTTAAACAGGAAGGGGCACTCGACAGGTTCCGCAGCCGGGTCGAAATCGTAGGCTGCCATCGCACGATTAAACGCGCGATACCGGCGTTGTGCGGTTTTCGCGTTCAGCCGTTTGGCTTCTTCCCGGGCATCTTTGGCGGCGGGCACTTTGCCCGCGTAATCCGCTCGCAGGTAGGCAAGCTCAGCCTCCCAGGCCCGGTATTCCATGCAGTTGGCCGCCAGCAGCATCAGGAGGGAACCGGTGCTGTCCGGCGCCTCGGTAACGCGGGAAAAGGAATAGAGCAGCGGGTCAACGCCTTCACCCAGGGCACAGGCCATGTCCGGATCAGACATCTGCATCACATAAGGTGTGGCTTCGCCCTCGGAGTAACCAGAGAGTACAACACCGGTCGTCGTGTATATGGGGTTGGCTGAACAGCCTGCAAGCGCGGCCACCACCGCCACTGTAAGAGTCTTCAGGCGCGAGACCGCCTGGTCCGGTGCAAACCTTGCCAGTGAGGAGATCATATTTCACCCTGCGTTTCGTTGTTTTTGTATGCCCGATCTGAATCTCGGTTTTTATCAACGGATGCAAGAATGCGGCTAAAACTGTCCTACAAAAATGGCTCGAATGCCGATTTAGTCATGCCGATCAGGCCAATGGCCCGTAAAGAAAAGGAGGGATTTTGGGTTTTCTTGATTTAAAACAAGGTTCTTTATGAAGGGATCAACTGCTCTCCAGTGCCATCATCGCCATTACCTGATCCGTTAAACCGTCCAGCGTAAGACCCCCTCGCTCGGGTTTGTACCAGGTAACCGTCCAGCTAAGAGCGCCAGTTAACATCCGGCGCACCACGAAGGGCTCCGCTTCCAGAGCCCCCTCACCTTTCAGGGATTCCAGCACATCCAGCCAGAGCTTCTCGTAGATATCCCGAAGCTCCAGCACTTCAGCCTGGGAGGAAGCCGAGAGGCTTCGCCATTCGAACACCAATACGGCCATGGCCTCGCCGGTCTGACCGTTGATCGACTCCAGCTCGGCGCGAATCAACCCACGGAGTTTCGCCCGGTTGGACTCCGCAGCTTCAAGTGCCGCCTGCATCAAGGCCGTATTCAGGCGAATGGTTTCCACCATTACGGCCTTGAGAATTTCTTCCTTGGTCCGGAAATGGTGGAACAGGCTGCCAGACTGAATACCGACGGCAGCCGCCAGATCCCGAACCGTTGTACGCTCATACCCCTTCTCGCGGAACAGCCGGGCGGCCTCGGTAAGCAGGCGGCCACGGGCGCCGTTGGGGTCGGACACGAGGTTATCGGCGATCAGGGACTGGAGAATCTGGTTCTGGCTCACTAACGCTATCCGGTTGGCATATCAGGGTCTTGATTCTACCCTAAACTTGCCTATTTACAAACCAAGCGCTTGCTTGGTATTGTCAATCTCATCGTTGGATAACATTGCCAGACTCAGGGCCCTGCTCCGGGTTGGCGACAGCAGACAAGGCAAAACAAGATGGCTGATTCCCCGAAAACCGTCCGCATCGGATGCTCTGCCGCTTTCTGGGGCGACACGGAAACCGCAGCAGCGCAGCTCGTTCGCCAGGGCAATATTGATTACCTGGTGGCCGACTACCTGGCAGAAATCACCATGTCGATCATGGCCGGCCAGAAAATGAAGGATCCGACCCAGGGCTACGCAAGGGATTTCGTCCAGACGGTCATGGGACCTTTACTCGGAGACATCAAAGAGAAAGGCATCCGGGTGCTCGCCAATGCCGGCGGAGTGAATCCCGTCGCCTGCCGTGACGCCCTGCAGGCGCTTTGTGAGAAAGCGGGGGTGGAGATGAAGATTGCCCTGGTGCTGGGCGACGACCTGCTGATGAAAAAGAAAAAACTGGCCGATGCCGGCATTACCGAGATGAGCTCAGGACAGCCGATGCCGCCGATGATGGTGAGCCTGAACGCCTACCTCGGAGCGCCAGGCCTGGTGGCGGCGCTGGCAGAGGGTGCCGACATTGTGATTACCGGCCGGGTTGCTGACAGTGCCCTGGTCCTGGCACCACTGGTTCACGAATTTGGCTGGGACTGGAGTGACTACGACAAGTTGGCCCAGGGCAGCTTGGCCGGGCACCTGCTCGAATGTGGCGCCCAGTCCACGGGCGGGAACTTTACCGACTGGGAAGACGTGGCTGACGGTTACGCCGACATGGGCTTCCCCATCGCCGAGGTGAGTACCACTGGCGACTTCGTGCTCACCAAACCCGACGGAACCGGTGGCAAGGTCAGCCGGGGGACGGTGGCCGAACAGCTGGTGTATGAGATCGGAGATCCGAGGGCCTACCTGCTGCCGGATGTGACTTGCGATTTCACCGGCGTAGAGCTGACTGAAACCGGAACGGACCGGGTCACGGTTCGCGGCGCCCGCGGGCTTGCCCCGACCGACAGTTACAAGGTCTCCGGCACCTGGCCGGATGGGTTCAAGTGCACCGTTACCTTCTTGCTGGCCGGCATGGCTGCAAAAGCGAAGGCCCAAACCGTGGCCGAGGCGATCCTGGCAAAAACCTCACGGATGTTCAGCGAACGTGGGCTGCCCGATTACACCGAAACCAGCATCGAACTGCTGGGCACAGAGACCACCTACGGTGCCCATGGCCGGGGCGGAGATTGTCGCGAAGTGGTGGTAAAAATCAGCACCGCCCATCCAAAAAAAGAGGCACTGGTGTTGTTCTCCCGGGAAATTGCTCAAGCGGCAACCGGGATGGCTCCAGGCATTACCGGCATTGTCGGCGGCCGGCCGACAGTGTGGCCGAAAATTCGTCTGTATTCCTGCCTGGTTCCGAAAACGGAGGTGTCAGTCGCGGTGGATCTGGGCGAAGGCAAGCAGCCGGTGGAGGTGAATACTCGTGGCGGATTCGAATCAGATCAGCTTCAGGCCCAGTCTTTTGGCAGCGGTGCGCCAGCGACAGACACCACGGTATCGCTGGTCAGACTGGCCTGGGCCCGCAGCGGCGACAAGGGCGATCACAGCAATATCGGCGTGATTGCCCGGCACCCGGAGTACGTGCCGTTTATCGAAGCTGCACTGACTGAATCGGCGGTAGCTGGCTGGATGGCTCATACCCTGAACCCGGAATCCGGCAAGGTGACCCGTTGGGCCCTGCCCGGCTTCCATGCATTTAACTTCCTGCTGGAACACAGCCTTGGTGGTGGTGGTGTCGCCAGTTTGCGTATTGATCCGCAGGGCAAGGCGTTTGCGCAGCAGTTACTTGAGTTTCCGGTGCCTGTTCCTTCTGGCCTGGTTAAGAGTTAATTCTTTGGTGCATGCGCTCTGGCCACTTGCCCCTTCCGGGACACGCTGTGAATACGTCCGTGTACGCTTGAGCGCAGCTTCCCTGCTGCGCACAGTCCCGGAAGGGGCAAGCGGCCAGAGCGCCCGAACATTGGAAAGGGTCTTCGAGATATGAGCTATCAGTCTGTTTTTCATCCGGACTTGTTTAAGGGTCAGGTTTTCATTGTCACCGGCGGCGGTTCCGGCATTGGCCGGTGCACGGCCCATGAACTTGCCTCGCTGGGCGCACGGGTTGCCCTGGTGGGTCGCAAGTCCGAGAAAGTGGAGTCTGTAAAAGCAGAGATCACGGAAGACGGCGGCATCGCATCTGCCCATGTCTGCGACATCCGGGAAGAGGAATCCGTCAAAGCCACCATCAAAGCCATTATTGCCGAGCATGGTGGTCTGAACGGGCTGGTGAACAATGCCGGCGGGCAGTTTCAGGCGCCGCTGACGGGGATAAACCAGAAGGGTTGGGAGACGGTGGTTCGGACCAATCTGACCGGCGGGTTCCTGATGGCCCGGGAGGCTTATACCCAGGCGCTTTCAAAAACCGGTGGCGCCATAGTGAATATTGTTGCTGATATGTGGGGCGGCATGCCGGGCATGGGCCATTCCGGCGCTGCGCGGGCAGGAATGGTGAATTTTACCCAGACAGCGGCGGTTGAATGGGGTGCCTCGGGCGTTCGGGTGAATGCCGTGGCCCCGGGCTGGATCGCCTCCAGCGGCATGGACAATTACCCCGAACACATGAAGCAGTGGATTCGCAGCCTTGGCGACAATGTGCCGATCAAGCGGATGGGAACCGAATCCGAAGTCAGCTCAGCCATCTGCTTCCTTCTCAGTTCCGGCGCAGCTTTTATCAGTGGTGACTGCCTGCGGATCGACGGTGCCGCGTCCCAGGGCGGCCGGGTGTGGCCGTTGCCGAAGGCCAAGAACAATGAGCCCTACAACGGCTTTCATCGCGCCGTTACCCCGAAAGTTCTTAGCGAAGACTGAGGAGCAATCATGCAGGTAATTGAATCCACCGTAAGCTCCCAGTCCGAGGACTTCCGCACCAACGCCGAAGCCATGGAAGCCCACATCACCACGTTTCGGGACGTGGAGCAGAAGGTCCTGGATCTGGCGGAAGCCGCCCGGGAGAAGTTCACCAAACGGGGCAAGCTGCTTCCGAGGGACCGCATCAACCGGTTGCTCGACCGTGGCACACCGTTCCTGGAACTGTGTTCGCTAGCCGGCTATAAGATGCACGACGACAAGGACGGCAGCATGGCCGGCGGCGGGATCATCGCCGGTATTGGCTATGTCAGTGGCATCCGGTGTCTGGTGGTCGCCAGCAACAGCGCCATCAAGGGCGGCACCATCACCCCGGCCGGGCTGGACAAGACACTCCGGCTGCAGCAGATCGCCATGGAGAACAAACTCCCGGTGGTGTCCCTGTCTGAAAGCGGTGGCGCCAACCTCAACTACGCAACCGACATCTTCGTGCTCGGCGCCCGCGGCTTTGCCAACCAGGCCCGTATGTCCGCCGCTGGCATTCCGCAGGTGACGGTTGTTCACGGCAATGCCACCGCCGGAGGCGCTTACCAGCCAGGCCTGTCTGATTATGTCATCGCGGTGCGCAAGCAGGCCAAGATGTTCCTGGCCGGCCCGCCGTTGCTAAAAGCCGCCACCGGTGAAGTGGCTACTGACGAGGAACTGGGTGGCGCCGAAATGCATGCCCAGGTGGCTGGCACCGCCGAATATCTGGCAGAGGATGACGCCGACGGCATTCGCCAGGCCCGAAACATCCTGGAAGCCCTGCCCTGGAACGAACAGCTGCCTCCGCAACGGGAACTCACCTGGGACGAACCGCTCTACACGGCGGACGAGTTGCTGGGCGTTATTCCGGCGGATTCCAAAAAGCCCTACGACGTCCGCGAGATACTCGCCCGCATCGCCGACGGTTCGAAGTTCATGGACTTCAAGAACGAGTTCGATGACCAGACCGTGTGCGGCACCATCCGCATTGAAGGTCATTCCGTTGGCATCATCGGCAACAACGGCCCCATCACCCCGGCGGGTTCGGCAAAGGCAGCCCAGTTTATTCAACTCTGCGACCAGGCGGGCACACCGTTGCTGTTCCTGCACAACACTACCGGGTTCATGGTGGGCACTCATTCGGAACAAAACGGCATCATCAAGCACGGCTCAAAAATGATCCAGGCCGTGGCCAATTGCCGGGTGCCAAAGGTCGCAATTGTGATTGGTGGTTCCTATGGTGCAGGTAACTACGCCATGTGCGGGCGTGGTCTGGACCCAAGGTTCATCTTCGCCTGGCCCAACAGCCGAACCGCGGTCATGGGCCCGGCCCAGGCGGGCAAGGTGATGCGCATTGTGGCGGAGGACAAGCAGCGCCGTGGTGGCATTGAGCCGGATCCGAAGACGCTGGATTTTCTGGAGCAGGCCACGGCGAAGAAACTGGAGGAAGGCTCAACCGCTTTGTTTGGGACGGCCAGACTCTGGGATGACGGGCTGATTGATCCGCGGGATAGCCGGCGGGTTCTGGCGTTGGTGTTATCGGTTTGCCGGGAAGCGGAGGTTCGGCAGTTGCGGCCTAATACGTTTGGTGTGGCCCGCCTCTAGGCCTTCTGGGCTTGGTGGGGCCCGCCTCTGGGATTGCTTGTTTTGCGGGAGGAACCGTCTGGGAGAAGGTGTCCAAAAACCGCTACAAGCACATCCATGTGCGCTTGGCTCCGGCCATCCATGGCCTCCGACATTTTTGGACACCTTCTCCCAGACGGTTAGTCAGAATTCAGGGGGGTAGCGCTTTTGTAGAGCACGCTTTTCAACCGCGCTGTTGGATTACGCCCTCTGCTAACCCGACCTACAGGAACAACAAAACTGTCAGCAGGTAGCAACAAACTTGCAGACAGCAGCGAGAGCGGGGGCAGGCTTTCAGAAAATGTAGAGGGCCAAGGATGGCCCGAAACAAGCGCACATGGATGTGCTCGTAGCGGTTTTCTGAAAGCCTGCCCCCGCTCTCGCTGACCAGATTAGCGAACGTGCTCTAACAGCACGTAGGCACGAACTTTCTTAACAAGGAGAACAAGAACGTGAAATTCACAGCCGAACACGAAGCCCTTCGAAAAACCGTCCGTGATTTCGTCGAGAAGGAGATTAACCCCCATTGCGACGAATGGGAGGAAGCCGGGGAGTTTCCGATTCATGAGTTGTTCAAGAAACTTGGCAACCTCGGGGTCCTCGGGATCCAGAAGCCGGAAGAATATGGCGGCATGGGGCTGGATTACAGCTACAACCTGGTGGCGGCGGAAGAACTGGGCATGGCCCACTGCGGCGGTGTTCCGCTAGCCATCGGGGTTCAGACCGATATGTGTACGCCAGCCATCTCCCGTTTTGGTTCCGATGAACTCAAACGCACCTTCCTGGCTCCGGCTATTGCAGGTGACATGGTGGGCTGTATCGGCGTCAGCGAGGTTGGCGCGGGTTCTGATGTGGCGGGGATGAAAACCACCGCGAAGAAAGACGGTGACGACTACATCATCAACGGCTCCAAGATGTGGATCACCAACAGCCCCAAATCCGATTTTATCTGCCTGCTGGCCAACACTTCTGATGACAAGCCCCACAAGAACAAGTCACTGATCGTGGTGCCCACCAAGACACCGGGCATTTCCTTCAGCCCACACCTGAACAAACTGGGCATGCGTTCCTCGGAAACGGCTCAGATCTTCTTTGACGACGTTCGTGTACCCCTGCGCTATCGTATTGGCGCCGAAGGCACCGGCTTCATGATGCAGATGCTGCAGTTCCAGGAAGAACGTCTCTGGGGCGCCGCCAATGTGATCAAGGCGCTGGAGAACTGCATCAACAAGACCATCGAGTACTGCCGCGAGCGCAAGACCTTCGGGCAACCGCTGATTGACAACCAGGTGATTCATTTCCGCCTGGCGGAGTTGCAGACCGAAGTAGAAGCCCTGCGCGCCCTTACCTATCAGGCCTGTGAGATGCATGTTGATGGTAAGGATGTGACCAGGCTCGCCTCAATGGCCAAGCTGAAAGCCGGACGCCTGGGGCGTGAGGTAACGGACAGCTGCCTGCAGTACTGGGGTGGTAACGGTTACATGTGGGATAACCCGATTTCCCGGGCGCACCGGGATGTGCGGCTGGTGTCCATTGGCGGTGGTGCCGACGAAATCATGCTCGGGATTATCTGCAAGATGATGGGGACCTTGCCGGGCAAGAAACGCGACTGAGGCATCAGGCTTTGGCGGAAGGCTACCAGGTTGGCTGGGCCTCCCAGGACACGCCCGCGAGTACCTCCCTGTAGGGCTCGATCGGGCCATCCCTGGCCCTCAACGGTCCTGGGAGGCCCAGCCAACCTGATAGCCCCAAACCTTTTACGTGGAGTCAGTTATGGTTCAGCTACCACATTGCGAAACACTGCTTCTGGAAAAACAGGGGCCTACCCTGTTTATCACCATCAACCGGCCTGGCGTCCGCAACGCCATGAGCCTCGAGATGGTAGCGGAACTGTCGACGGTTTTTGCCCAGATCGAAGACGACCTGCACATCCGCGCCGTCGTGATCCGGGGCGCCGGTGGTCATTTCTGTGCCGGCGGAGATATCAAAGACATGGCTGGCGCCCGAGGCCAGAAAGCCGCCGACGGCGAAGCCGATCCGTTCTACCGTTTAAACAGAGCCTTCGGCCAGATGATCCAACAGGTCAACGAATCCTCGAAAGTCGTTGTCGCGGTCACCGAAGGCGCCGTCATGGGCGGTGGATTCGGTTTGGCCTGCGTTTCCGACGTCGCCATCGCCGGGCCAACGGCGAAATTCGCCATGCCGGAAACCTCCCTCGGCGTCATTCCCGCTCAGATTGCGCCGTTTGTGGTTGAACGAATCGGCCTCACTCAGGCCCGGCGACTGGCCTTGCTGGGCTTAAGAATCGATGCGAACGAGGCATGCAGTCTTGGAATAGTTCACCAGGCGGCATCTTCGGATGATGAACTGGAGGAGATGCTGGCCAAAGCTTTGGACCGTGTTCGCCAGTGCGCTCCGGTGGCTACAGCTGAAACCAAGGCTCTGCTTCATCGGGTTGGCCATGAACCCATGAGCGGTCTACTCGACAGCGCTGCAGAAAAGTTTGCGGAAGCCATCCGTGGAAGCGAAGGAGCCGAGGGCACCATGGCTTTCATGCAAAAGCGGTCACCGGCCTGGGCAGGCGACTCCTGATGATTGCGGAGCGCGGGAGGTTGGATGTGCCTCCAGAAAATGTTGAAGGCCATGGATGGCCGGAAACAAGCGCACATGGACGTGCTCGTAGCGGTTTTCTGGAGGCACATCCAACCTCCCGCGCGGCCCCACACCCAAGCAAGAGAACAAGAACATGCTAAAAAAACTGTTAATAGCCAACCGCGGCGAAATCGCGGTTCGGGTAATCCGCACCGCAAAAGCCCTGGGATACCGCACCGTTGCGGTCTACTCCGAAGCCGACGCCAAGGCCCTGCACGTGGAACTGGCCGACGAAGCCGTCTGCATTGGCCCGGCACAAGTCTCCGCTTCTTACCTGAACAGCGACGCCATCCTGGAGGCCGCCCGCAAAACCGGCGCCGACTGCATCCACCCGGGTTATGGCTTCCTGTCGGAGAACGCCACCTTCGCCACCGCCTGCAAAGACGCCGGCCTGGTCTTCGTTGGCCCGCCAGCGCCCGCTATCGAACTGATGGGCAGCAAGCGCCGATCCAAAATCGCGATGCAGGAAGCAGGCGTACCCGTGGTGCCAGGCTACGAAGGCAACAACGCCAGCGACGACGAACTCATCTCGGCGGCCAAAGACATCGGCTACCCCTTGATGATCAAAGCCTCCGCTGGCGGCGGTGGCCGCGGCATGCGACTGGTGGACAACGAATCCGAACTGGCCGAGAACATCAAAAGGGCACGGTCCGAGGCCAGACAGGCCTTTGGCGACGACGAACTGATCCTCGAAAAAGCCGTGATTGAGCCCCGCCATGTCGAAATCCAGGTGTTCGCCGACCGGCACGGCAACGCCGTTTACCTTGGCGAGCGGGACTGCTCCGTCCAGCGCCGGCACCAGAAAGTGGTCGAAGAAGCGCCTTCCCCCTTCGTTACGCCCGAACTGCGCAAAGCCATGGGCGAGGCGGCGGTCAAGGCGGCCCTGGCCTGCAGCTATGAAGGCGCCGGCACCGTCGAGTTTCTGGTGGACAAGAACCGGAACTTCTACTTCCTCGAAATGAACACCCGCCTGCAGGTGGAACACCCGGTCACCGAGCTCATTACCGGTCAGGATCTCGTCGCCTGGCAGCTTACCGTTGCCGAGGGACTGCCCCTGCCAATGGCCCAGGAAGAGATCAGCCTCAACGGCCATGCCATCGAGGTACGGCTTTACGCAGAGGATCCAGCCCAGGGCTTCACGCCCCAGACCGGTCCTCTGTATATATTTGAACCGGCAAAAGGTGAGGGGCTGCGGTTCGACACCGGCGTTCGCTCCGGGGACAGCATCACGCCCCACTACGACCCCATGTTGGCCAAAGTCATCGCCTGGGGCCAGAACCGCGACGAGGCCCGACGCAGGTTGATCCTGGCCCTTGAGGACACCGCGGTATTCGGCGTCACCACCAACCGCTATTTCCTGAGCCGGATCATCGCCAACGACACCTTCGGTGCTGGAGAAGCAACTACAGCATTCCTGCAGCAAGCCTTCGCCGAAGATCCTTCACTAAAGCCACAGCAGCTGGACATCCGCCAGCTCGCCCTCGCGGCCTCCGTCCTAGACCATGGCATTTCGGGCCAGAGCGCCTGGAGCAATGCGCCCGCGACCATGATCCCGATCAAGCTGGAAACCGGCGACACCATTGTCGAGCTACTGGTCACCCGCAGTGGCAACCGGTTGACGTTCAGCATGGGCGAAACCCGGCATACCCTGATTATCGAGAGCCAGCGTGATGGCCTCTTGTGCATTATCGACAACGGCGTTCGTCAGACTTGCCAATATCACCGGCAGGGCGATTCCCTATATTTGCAGGCGTTCGGGCAGTCCTGGTCGGTACGGGACATCACTCACCAGCCAGTGGCTGGCACCAATGGGGCGGGCAGCGGTCGTATTCCGGCAACCATGGATGGCGCCATTATCGATGTGCTGGTAGAAGCTGGCCACACCGTTCGCCAGGGCGATACCCTGGTGATACTGGAAGCCATGAAAATGGAGCACCCGGTGAAAGCAGATCGTGATGGCGTCGTCGGCCAGGTTCACGCCAGCAAGGGTGACCAGGTAAAACGCAGCCAGTTGCTGGTGGAGATCACTGCGGACGAAACCGCCGAACAGGAGACCAGCGCAAAACCATAAGCCGGGTAAGGAACCATCATGAGCCAAGACAATGTATCCGCACTGGACATCGCCCGCAGCCTGCCGGGCGTCATCCGACGTCTGCCTGCCATAGCCCGGGGCTTTTACTACTATTCCCTGAAAAACGAGAACCGGGAACTGACACTCGGCACCCTCATCGAAACCAATGCCAGGAACGTCGGCAACCGGCCAGCCATCCTGTTTGAGGACCGCTCCATTACCTGGCGTGAGTTCAACGGCTGGGCCAACCGAATCGGCCGCTACCTCCAGGATCAGGGCCTCACCAAGGGCGATGTCATCGCGGTTTTTCTGGAGAACCGTCCCGAACTTCTGGCTGTGGTAGCCGGCGCCGCCAAACTCGGCGTGGCCTGCGCCATGCTCAACTCCTCCCAGAAAGGCAAGGTACTTGAGCACAGCGTCAACCTGATTGAACCGAAAATGGTTGTGGTCGGTGAGGAGCTGGTTAAGGCATTTGATGGCATAAAAGCAGATCTGAAGCTCCGACACCCTCATCCGTTCCAGT
Organism: Marinobacter guineae; assembly: GCF_002744735.1. Classification (GTDB taxonomy): domain Bacteria; phylum Pseudomonadota; class Gammaproteobacteria; order Pseudomonadales; family Oleiphilaceae; genus Marinobacter; species Marinobacter guineae. The sequence goes on from NZ_KZ319339.1 coordinate 1,078,514, forward strand.
TCCTTGCAGACACCAACACCCTGAACGCCTTCGGCGATGCCCCGGACGGGTACGTCAACATGGCAGAGCAGGTCAGCGCCTTCAACAGTAACAACCTGGCTTTGGCAGACCCACCCAGAATGGGCGACACTGCGATTTACCTGTTCACCTCCGGCACCACCGGCCTGCCCAAGGCAGCCCCGGGTTCCCACCGCAAGTTCATCAAGGCCTACGGCGGGTTTGGCCTGATGTCCCTGGCGATGAAGCCGGAGGATGTACTCTACTGCACCCTGCCCCTATACCACGGCACCGCGCTGCTGGTGTGCTGGGGCTCAGTGCTGGCTGGCGGCTCCGCCATTGCCCTGCGCCGCAGGTTCTCCGCCACCGCCTTCTGGGACGATGTCCGCCGCTACCGCGCCACCACGTTCGGTTATGTCGGAGAACTCTGCCGCTACCTGCTCAACCAGCCTCCCAGCGAGCAGGATCGTAACCACAACCTGACCAAGATGATCGGCAACGGCCTGCGCCCATCCATCTGGAAAGAGTTCAAGGAACGCTTTGGCATCGAAACCGTGGCGGAACTCTACGCCTCAAGCGAGGGCAACATCGGTTTCAGCAACTTCTTCAATCTGGACAACACCGTGGGTTTCTCCACCGCCCCTTTCAAACTGGTGAAATTCCACGAAGGCACCCGGGATCCGGTTCGCAACACAAAGGGCTTCATGCAGGAAGTCACCAAAGGTGAGCCCGGCCTGTTGATTGGCGAGATCACCCAAAACTGGTCCTTCGAGGGCTACACCCAGAAAGAGGCCACGGAAAAATCCATCCTCCGCAATGCCTTCAAAAAAGGCGATGCGTGGTTCAATACCGGTGATGTCCTGAAAGAGATCGGCTGCGGCCACCTGCAGTTTGTTGACCGCATGGGGGATACCTTCCGCTGGAAAGGCGAGAATGTCTCAACCACGGAGGTGGAGAACATCATCGACGGTTCCGCGATGGTCGAGGAGGCCATCGTCTACGGCGTGGAAATCCCCGGCACCAACGGCAAGGCCGGGATGGCAACCCTGGTGCCCCAAAGCAATGGTCGCGAGTTCGACGTTAACAGCCTGTTCGCCTACCTCCAGGACAACTTGCCGGCCTATGCCATTCCGGTGTTTGTGCGGGTCACCCACGCCATCGAGAAAACGGGAACGTTCAAGTACAGGAAGGTGGATATCCAGAAAGCCGGCTATTCACTCGGCCATTCCAGCGAGAAAGTTTATGCCTGGCTGCCTCGCACTGATGGGTATACCTTGCTGACGCCCAGGTTGGTTGCGGAAATTGATGGTGGGAAGGTCAGCTTTTGATATGGGCTGGGTTGTTTTGGCCCTAGCCTGCAAGGATTGGTGCGGGATCGTGTCGGGCTGAGCTCCCCAAAAACCGCTACGAGCACGTCCATGTGCGCTTGTTTCCGGCCATCCATGGCCTCCAACATTTTTGGGGAGCTCAGCCCGACACGACCATCGTCCGCAGGAGTTAACTCAGGGCCAAAAACGACGTTTCCCGACGGCCAATGAGCAGTAGGTCAGATATATCTCCGTTGCCGGAAGTTGGCGGTTGGAGCCCCCTCCCAAAAATGTGCGGAGCCAAGCGCACATGGATGTGCTTGTAGCGTTTTTTGGGAGGGGGCTCCAATCGCCGACCTCCCCCCGAGCTACCAGGCTGCGCAACAACTCAGGAGCCGACTTTAAGAACAACCTTCCCGGTAGCCCGCCGCTCAGTCAGCGCACCCAGGGCCTTGGCGTAGTCTTCAAACTCGAAGACCTCGCTGATTTGCGGGTCAATCTTGCCTTCGGCGTAGAGCTTCATCAGCTCCATCATGTTCTGGGCACTGGCCTCGGGTTCGCGCTGGGTGAAGCTGCCCCAGAAAACACCTACCACGGAGCAGCCTTTCAGCAACGTCAGATTCGCCGGAATTTTCGGAATCTCGCCGGCCGCGAAGCCCACGATAAGGTGCCGGCCGTTCCAGGCCATGGCGCGCAGGGCCTGTTCGGTGAAGTCACCGCCCACGGGATCGTAGATCACATCCACGCCTTTGCTCTTGGTGAGCTTCTTGACGGCGTCTTTAAGAGGCTCTTCGGAGTAGTTGATCAGTTCATCCGCGCCCGCAGCCTTGGCGACAGCAAGTTTCTCAGCGGAGCTGGCGGCAGCGATGACTTTCGCGCCCATGGCCTTGCCCAGTTCAACCGTCGCCAGACCGACACCACCACTGGCGCCGAGTACCAGAAGCGTCTCACCCGGCTGAAGGTTTGCCCGCTGCTTGAGTGCGTAATAGGAGGTGGCGTAGACCATCGTGAACGCGGCAGCCTTTTCATCAGACATGCCTTCGGGAATCGGCAGCAGGTTCTGCTCAGGAACGACCACTTCTTCGGCAAAAGCCCCGTATCCGGTCAGCCCCGCCACGCGATCACCGACTTTGAAGCGGGTAACCTTCTCACCAACGCCGATAACCTCACCGGACATTTCGCCGCCCGGTGAAAACGGCATGTTGGGTTTAAGCTGGTACTTGCCTTCGATAATCAAGGTGTCCGGGAAGTTCAGGCCCGCAGCTTTAACGCGAACCTTTACGCCGTGACCTTTTACATCCGGGCTGGGGACATCTTCGATGACCAGGTTTTCAGCCGGACCGTATTCCTTGCAGAGGATGGCTCTCATGGGTTCTCCATTCTTGTTTGATCGGGTTTCAGGCTGGGAATTCGCCTGCTATTTGATACCCGTCAAGCTAAACAGAGTCTTACCATGAAGCAAATAAAGTTCTCTTATTGAAACCCATAAGCCTTGCTTATTTTCCTACAGTCACCGGTCAGAGCATGGAGCCGGCGAAAAAAAGCGCCCCCAACAGACACAGGGCGGCGGCAATCAGTCCCGCCTTCAGGCCCGGGGAGAAAGCCTGTGGAGTGTCACCCACTGTCCTTGTGTCATCATGATTGACCAGTTTCTGGTCGTGGCTGGAATTGCGGACAAGCTCAATCATGTCTTCGCACTGATCAGACGTAAATGACGCCGGCTCGAACGCCTCGAGCCCCTGCGACTCCAAAAACCGCCGAACGTCCCGGGACAATGGCACGTACTTCATTGACCAGTTGCTGAAGGTGCGATCTTCGAGCGGTTCTTCGATGAGGGTCACGACATTGCGGTGCCTCTCATCCTTCAGTATCCGGTCAAAGGTTTTCCTCACCTCATCCTCTTCGCCTTCCAGGTACTGGAAAAACCGATTGTTGCCGTAATACAGCCCGCCTACCAGTTTTCCTTTGGCATTATTCCTTCTGGAGGTCATCAGAATCCGGGCAACGTGGGGCTCTACACCTTTTTCCACCGGTTTGGCTTCGAAAGTGGCTTCACTGGCATAGGCCAGACGCATCAGGGACATAACAACTCCGTACAACAGGATAAAGGTAAGTTGGATGCAAGATACGTGCGGGCCTGTCGTTATGGATCACAGTCCCGGAGATCAAGCAACTCGGCAACCGGCCCTGCGAGATGAACTGAAAGGCGTTTTCCGCTATCCTGCGCGCTCGGAAATCCGCCGCCAGGCTGATCCTTGTTCACCATTCAGGGCCCGCCATGCCAGACGTTATCTACGTGCTTGAAATGATTGGAATCATCGCCTTTGCCATTTCCGGTATGATTGTGGCGCGTTCCAAGAATATGGATCCTGTCGGCGTGTTCACCATCGGATTCATCACGGCCCTCGGTGGCGGCACCCTCCGGGACATGATCATGGACAACCATCCGGTTTACTGGATCAAGCACCAGGAACAGCCCATTCTGATTCTGGGCATGGCGATTGTGTTCAGTTACTGGAGTCGGGCCGAGCGGATTCGCGAATCCAGGATCGTGCTACCCGACGCCATCGGCCTCGGTGTCTTTTCCATACTGGGCGCCCAACTGGCTCTGGATCTGGGGCACTCCTGGTTTATCGCTTCGCTTCTCGGAGTGATGACCGGCACTTTTGGCGGCGCACTGCGGGACACCCTGTGCAACGAAGTGCCCTACATATTCCGCAAGGACCAGATCTACGCATCCATTTCCTTCGCCGGCTGCTGGCTGTATTTCGTGTGCCAGTGGTTTCTTGAGAACGAGGCCCTGCCCCTGACCATTGGTCTGCTGTTTATCACGTTCGTGCGAATGCTTGCGGTGCGGTTCGATATCCGCCTGCAGCGGGATCCCCACGGCAGCTGACCGAGCTTGCCGAATGTGACGAACTGTCAATCATCCCTTGGCCTTAGGCGCATCAGCCGGTAAGATTGCCGTTTTTTCACGCAATTCACGAATTCCGTTCAGACCAGACTTCCAAACACCAACCTTCAGCATCCTGTGAGGCAGACACCCGTCATGCTCGAACGACTGTTCCAACTCCAGGCCCACGGCACCACTGTTCGTAAAGAAGTGGTTGCGGGCATCACCACCTTCCTGACCATGGCCTACATCATTGTGGTCAACCCCAGCATCCTCTCCTCTACCGGCATGGATTTCGGGGCTATTTTCGTTGCAACCTGCCTTGCAGCGGTTATCGGCACCCTGATTATGGGCCTGTGGGCCAACTACCCGATAGCCCTCGCACCCGGCATGGGGCTGAACGCCTTTTTCTCCTTTACCGTGGTCGGCAGCATGGGCTACAGCTGGCAGGTGGCGCTGGGAGCCGTGTTCCTGTCTGGTTTCCTGTTCTTCCTGCTGAGCATTTTCAAAGTCCGGGAATGGATCATTAACAGCATCCCCCTGTCCCTGCGCTATGGAATTTCGGCGGGCATCGGGTTCTTCCTGGCCCTGATAGCCTTGAAGAATGCCGGCATTGTGGTGGACCACCCCGCGACTCTGGTCGGTCTCGGTGAAGTCAAGACGGCAGAAAGCCTGCTGTTCTTCGGCGGTTTTGTGCTGATCTGTGCATTGTCGTTCCGGCAAATAACCGGCGCTGTGATGATCGGCATTATTGCGGTAACCGGCGTGGCCATGGCACTTGGGATGGTGGAATACAACGGCTTTATTTCAGCACCTCCCAGCATCGCTCCTACCTTTATGCAGCTGGATCTGGCCGGTGCACTCAATGTCGGCATGATCAGCGTGATCTTTGCCTTCCTGTTCGTGGATCTTTTTGATACATCGGGAACGCTTATCGGTGCAGCCCAGCGGGGCGGGCTTCTGGACAAGGACGGCAAGCTTCCCCGCCTCGGCCGTGCCCTGATGTCGGATTCTGTCGCCACCATGTCCGGCGCTGCCCTGGGCACCTCGACCACTACCAGTTACATCGAATCCACAGCCGGTATTTCCGCCGGTGGCCGTACCGGTCTGACAGCCGTTGTCGTCGCCGCATTATTCCTGGCCTGCCTTCTGCTCTCGCCGATTGCCAGCATTATCCCCGCTTATGCCACCGCACCCGCACTGCTGTATGTTGCCGTTCTGATGGCCAGTGGCCTCAAGCTGATCGACTGGGATGACGTCACTGATGCCGCCCCGGCGGTGGTCACCGCGCTGATGATGCCGCTGACCTTCTCCATCGCCAATGGCATTGCCCTGGGCTTCATCACCTACGCCCTCGTGAAGGCTCTGAGTGGCCGCTGGTCTGATCTGAACGCCAGCGTTGTTATCATTGCCATTGTCTTTATCCTGAAATTCATTTTCCTGGACGTGGCATAACCCGCGTCCGGAACAATTACCGGATCTGTTATGGATTATTTCTCGGAGAGCATCAAATCGGCGATTCGCACCGTACCGGACTGGCCGAAGCCCGGTGTCGCCTTCCGCGACATCACCACGGTACTTCAGGACAAGACCGCCTTCCGAAAGCTGATTGATGCCTTCGTGCATCGCTACCACGGCCATGAGATTGACGCTGTCGCCGCCGTTGACGCCCGTGGCTTTATCATTGGCTCAGCACTGGCCTATGAACTGAACGCCTCTTTGGTACTGGTTCGCAAGAAGGGAAAGTTGCCCTTCGACACGTTGGTGGAAGACTACGAGCTGGAGTACGGCACGGCCTCGGTTGAGCTGCACAAGGATGCGTTCAAGCCAGGTGACAAGGTCGTACTGGTGGACGACCTGATCGCCACCGGCGGCACCATGCTGGCGGCGAGCCGTCTGATCCGGCGGATCGGCGCGGAAATTGTGGAAGTGGCCGCGATGATTGATCTGCCTGACCTAGGAGGCTCCCGGAAGCTGCAGGACGAGGGGCTTCAGGTTTATACTGTCTGCTCGTTTGAAGGGGATTAACCACCAGCATACAGGAGGCGACCATGCCGGATTACCAACACCACTGGAAGGACGGCACACCCGTTCATCTGCCTCTCGGTAAAATTGTCTGCATTGGTCGCAATTACGCGGAGCACGCAAAGGAGTTGAATAATCCGGTGCCTGATGAGCCTCTGCTGTTCATCAAGCCCGCCACCTCTGCTGTCCATATCACCCGCCCTCTGGATTTCCCCAGAGACAAAGGTGAGGTCCACTTCGAGACCGAGCTGGCTGTACTTATTGGCCGCCCCCTGACCCAGGCCTCGGCCAGTGAGGCCGAGGCCGCTATCCTCGGATACGGTCTGGCGCTGGACCTGACCCTGCGGGACCTGCAAAGCAATCTCAAGGAAAAAGGCCAGCCCTGGGAACGGGCCAAAGCCTTTGACGGTGCGTGCCCGCTTTCGCCCTTCGTGGCCGCCGAGAAGTTTGCCGGTGGCAATATTCACTTCACCCTGGACATCGATGGCAGCCGCCAGCAGACCGGCGACACCCGGGATATGCTCAATCCGGTGATTCCCCTGATTGCCCATATCAGCAGCCAGTTCACCTTGTTGCCCGGCGATGTTGTCCTGACCGGCACCCCCAGGGGTGTTGGCCCACTGAACTCCGGCCAGACTCTGTCACTGGAACTGGAAGACCTGCTGTTCGTGGAGACCAAAGTGGTTTAACGTGCAGGCCCGGCTAAACCCATATCCGGTCAAAGGCGTACATCTGTTATGGCAAAGAAACCGGTTACCTCCCGAAGTGGGCGCTTTTTCAAGCTCGCAGGCATGACTGCCTCTGTCGCAGGGCAGTACGCCGGCCAGCGAGCGCGCCGAATGTTCCGAACAGAAAATGACGAAGGCGCCCAGAGCGAGAGTTACACCCGCATGGCGGACCAGATTGCCGACACCCTAGGAGAGCTCAAGGGCGCAGTCATGAAAGTCGGCCAGATCGCCTCCCAGACCCAGGATTTTCTGCCCAAGGAGTTTTCAGACGCCTTGGAGAAGCTGCAGAAAGAAGCGCCTCCAATGCCGTTTGAGGTGATCGTCGAGCAGATTGAGTCGGAGCTGGGCAAACCGGTTTCCGAACTGTTCGAGTATTTGCAGGAGACACCCTACGCCGCAGCCTCAATCGGCCAGGTGCACCGGGCCCGGCTGCAGGACGGTACCGATGTCATCGTAAAAGTTCAGTACCCCGGAGTTGACGAGTCCTGCGATTCCGATCTGAAGCAACTGCGTCTGGCCCTGAAGCTGGGCGGCTTGCTTAAGATGCCCAAGGAATCGGTTGACCGCTTGTTCGCGGAGATCCGGGAGCGGCTCAAAGAGGAGCTGGACTATGAAAATGAAGCGAGGAATATAGAACTCTTCCGCAAATTCCACGAGAACCAGCCCTGGGTCCTGATTCCCTCGGTAGCAGAAAGCCACTCAACCCGTCGCGTGCTGACAATGGAACTGGTCGAGGGCGACCACGTCAGCAAGGTCAGCAGCGACCGGTACGACCAGGACACCATCAACCTGATCGGCCACCGGATCTTTACCCTGATGGCGGACCAGTTGTTCCGCTTCCAGTGCATCCACGGCGACCCCCATGCCGGTAATTTCGCCTATCGTCCCGACGGAACCATCATCATGTACGACTTCGGGTGCGTGAAGAAACTGAAACCGGAGATTGTCGAGGCTTACCGCAACGCGCTCGTTGCCGCCCTGAATGAGGATTATGAAGCTCTGGACAGCTACCTCATTGACCTCGGCGCCCGGGTCGGCAGCCAACCAGCCGTGGATGAAGCCTACTACGCCATGTGGCGGGATATTCTTGTAGTGCCGTTCGAGCACGACGAGCCCTACGACTTTGGCGAGTCTGAAATTCACAAACGGGTGGCGGCGAAGACGAGTACGGTATTCAAATACCTGGACTTCTTCAAACCGCCGGTGGAAAGCATTTTTATTGACCGGATGATTGCCGGCCACTACTGGATGCTGAAGCGCCTGGGGGTTCAGGCGGCATTCCGAACGGAACTGCAAAAGTATTTGCAGAAAGCGTCGGGCTGACGTGCACGCCCCAACGCTTCCGCCCCTAGTGATTTTGACAGTGATCAGGCTAGGATCTGTCCTTGAGCAAGTCCCGAATCTCCATCAACAACTGCTCCTGGGCAGAGGGCGCTGGCGGTTCCGCCGGGGTTTCAGCTTCCTTCTTGCGCATACGGTTCAACGCCTTCACCGCCATGAATACTGCGAAGGCGACGATGATGAAATCAAACACTGCCTGAAAGAACACGCCATAACGTATCGCCACGGCCTCAACGCCCTCCTCGGCGGCTTTGAGGGTGATCATCAGATTCGAGAAATCCACATTACCGATCAGCATACCGATCGGCGGCATCAGCACATCCGCCACAAACGACGAAACAATCTTGCCAAACGCCACGCCAATGATAATACCCACCGCCATATCCATGACGTTGCCCTTTACGGCAAACTCCTTGAACTCTTTCACTATGCTCATCGCACACATCTCCTTGAATGTCAGACCCTGTTGGCCCACATACAGCGAGGGCACGCCAGCTCAGGCGTAATCTGAGTGTAGTGTATGGATGAAAAAAGAATAAAGGATGGTCGCGGGTATCGCGTTCAGCGCAGGCCTGCAACCCAATCGGCCATACCCTCGCAGGCCCCCTTGCGGATCACCCGGGCACGGGAAACCGAAGCCGGCTCACCTGGGTCAATGACAGTAACGTGCACTTCCCTGTCCACTTCATAAATCAGCCCGGCCGCAGGATAGACCTGAAGAGATGTACCGACGATCAGCAGATGATCCGCGGTGCGGACGATCTCGGCGGCTTTTTCCAGCATGGGCACTTCCTCACCGAACCAGACAATATGGGGGCGCAGCTGGGCGCCCCGCTCGCAGGTATCACCGGGGTTTATATCCCGATACCCGATGTCATACACCAGTTCGGGATACCGTGAACTGCGGGCCTTGGTGAGCTCGCCGTGAAGATGAATCACGTTGCTGGCACCACCCCGTTCATGGAGATCGTCCACGTTCTGGGTAACCACGGTTACCCGATAGCGCTTCTCCAGTTCTGCCAGCAGCCGATGCGCTTGGTTGGGTTGTGCAGATTGGAGCTGGCGGCGGCGCTCGTTGTAAAACCGCAACACCAGCTCCTGGTTCCGGGCAAAGGCTTCCGGTGTGGCCACATCGTAAACACTGTGCTGTTCCCACAGACCGCCGTTATCCCTGAAGGTGGAAAGACCGCTCTCAGCGCTGATTCCGGCGCCTGTCAGTACAACGATGTGATCCTGCATCAGTCGAAAATCTTGCCCGGGTTCATGATGCCGTTCGGGTCGAACACCTGCTTGATTCCTTTCAGATAAGCGATTTCAGCCTCACTGCGGGTGTACTTCAGATAGGGCTTCTTGGTCATGCCAACCCCATGCTCGGCTGAGACGCTGCCCTGGTAGCGCTCAACAATCTCGAACACCCACTTGTTCACCTGTTGGCACTTCTCGAAAAAGTCCTCCTTGGCCATATCCTCCGGTTTGAGGATATTCAGGTGCAGGTTACCGTCACCGATATGGCCAAACCAGATGATCTCGAAATCCGGGTAATGCTCGGTGACCACCTCGTCAATTTCCTGCAGGAAACCGGGAACCTTGGACACCACCACGGAAATGTCGTTCTTGTAGGGTGTGCGGGGCGCAATGGATTCGGAAATCCGCTCCCGCAGCTGCCACAGGTTCTGGGCCTGGGTTTCGCTCTGGCTGATGACACCATCCAGCACCCAGCCGTTCTCCACGCATTGCTCGAACAGCCCCATGGCATCGTCCATGACCTGGTCGGAGACCGCTTCGAACTCCAGGAGCGCGTAGTACGGTGCCTCTGTCTCGAACGGTGCCTGCACCTGGCCGTGGGCCAGAACATGGCCCATGGCCTGATGGGAAAAGAACTCATAGGCGGTGAGATCGATCTTCTTCTGGAAGGTCTGCAACACATCCATGGTGTTGGTCAGGTCATTCAGGCCAAGAACCAGTACCGTCAGGTTATCCGGCTTGCGGGAAAGCTTCATGGTGGCTTCGGTGATGAAGCCCAGGGTGCCTTCCGCACCGATAAACAGATGCCGTAGATCGTACCCGGTGTTGTTCTTTTCCAGATCCTTGTTCAGATCAAGGATGTCGCCCTTACCGGTCACCACTTTCAGGCCGGCAACCCAGTCCCGGCTCATGCCATAGCGGATGACCTTGATACCACCTGCGTTGGTGGAGAGATTACCACCGAGCTGACTGGAGCCTGCGGAGGCGAAATCGACCGGGTAATAGAGGCCGTTGTCCTCGGCCGCATTCTGCAACTGCTCAGTCACAACGCCGGCCTGACAACGAACCGTACGGTCACTGGCGTTGAAGTCCAGAATCCGGTTCATGTTGTCGAACGCCACAACCACCTCGCCGTTAGCGGCCACAGCGCCGGCACTCAGACCCGTCCGACCGCCTGAGGGCACCAGAGCCACCTGATTCTCGTTGGCAAACATCACCAGCGCCTGAACCTGTTCCGTGGTCTTGGGCAACACAATCGCCAGGGGCTTGGGCGGATAAATCCGGGTCCAGTCCTTGCCGTAGGTGTCCAGATCCGCCGGGTCGGTCAGTACTTTTCCGGGGGCATCGCCGGAGGCCATCAGGTCTTTGAGGGAAGCAATGATCTGTTCGGAATTCATGGATTCGTCAGTCTCGTCAGGTTTGGGCCGGGGCATCTTGCAACAGGAATCACAGACAGTTGATTCAGGTAAACCGGCGCGCTGTGAAAGTCTGCGTTTATGGTATCATACCGCCCCTGTTCTGTGAGCCAGCCCTGACGATCACTGGCCACGGGTCATTTCACGTGACGAAAGGTTCGGAAGCAAGCCCATGTCAAATACGTCTCTTGAGAAGAGCAAAATCCGGATCCTGCTGCTGGAAGGTGTGCATCAATCTGCCATTGATACCCTGAATGCTGCGGGCTACACCAACATCGAGTATCTGACTCACTCGCTGGCTGAGGAAGACCTGATTGAGAAGATTGCCGATGCGCACTTCGTCGGGATTCGGTCTCGTACCCAGCTGACCGAGAAAGTATTTGAATCCGCCAGGAAGCTGGTGGCTGTGGGCTGTTTCTGCATCGGCACCAATCAGGTTGACCTGCAGGCGGCCACGCGTCGGGGCGTTGCGGTATTTAACGCGCCCTTCTCCAATACCCGTAGCGTTGCAGAACTGGTTCTGGCCCAGGCGATCCTGCTGCTGCGGGGCGTGCCTGAGAAGAATGCCAAGGCCCATCGCGGCGAATGGCAGAAGTCTGCCAAGGACAGCTACGAAATCCGCGGCAAGAAGCTCGGCATTATCGGCTATGGCAACATCGGCACCCAGTTCAGTGTCCTGGCCGAAGGCCTGGGCATGGATGTGTATTTCTACGATGTGGTTTCCAAGCTGTCGATCGGCAACGCTACCCAGGTGGGCACCCTGCAGGAACTCCTCAACATTGCCGATGTGGTCAGCCTGCACGTGCCCGAAACCCCGGCTACCAAGTACATGTTCAAGGCCGAGCAGTTCGCCCAGATGAAGCCCGGCAGCATCCTGATGAATGCCTCCCGCGGCACCGTTGTCGACATCGACGCCCTTGCCGACGCCCTGGGTAGCGGCAAGCTTCTGGGTGCAGCCATCGATGTGTTCCCGGTTGAACCGAAGTCCAATGACGAAGAGTTTGTCTCTCCGCTGCGGGAGTTCGATAACGTCATCCTGACCCCGCACGTGGGCGGCTCCACCATTGAAGCCCAGGAGAACATCGGTCGCGAAGTGGCGGAAAAACTGGCCATGTACAGCGACAACGGCACGTCGGTATCTTCGGTGAACTTCCCGGAAGTTGCGCTGCCGTCACACCCCAACCAGCACCGTTTGCTGCACATTCACGAGAACGTGCCCGGTGTGATGTCGGAGATCAACCGGGTATTCTCGGAAAATGGCATCAACGTGTGCGGTCAGTACCTGCAGACCAAGGAAGACATCGGTTATGTCGTGGTTGATGTGGACAAGGCCTACGGCGAGCTGGCACTGGAGAAGCTGCTTAAGGTGAAAGGAACGATTCGCTGTCGCGTTTTGTTCTGATCAGAACCCGTAAACAAAAAACCGGAGCACATGCTCCGGTTTTTTGTGGCCGTTTTTTACGTGACCCAATGCCACCTGGCCCCTTATTGCATAGGAACGAGGGTCAGCTCAACACGACGGTTCTGCTCCCGGCCGGAAGCCGTATCGTTTGAAGCAACAGGATAACGCTCACCGTAACCCACCGCGCGTGTGCGCTTGGGCTCAATGCCCTGGTTCATCAGAAAGTCCCTGACTGAGGACGCCCGACGCTCGCTGAGCAACTGGTTGTAGCTGTCTGAGCCTGAGCTGTCAGTGTGCCCTTCGATCTGGATAATCGTCTTGTCATACTCCCTCAGCACCAGAGCCACAGACTCCAGGGTTCCGCTGAAAGAAGATTTGATGCTGGACTCATTCAGATCAAAGGTAATATTACCCGGCATCACCAGCTCGATCTCGTCGCCATTACGAACCACGCGAACACCCGTGCCCTCAAGCTGGCGCCGAAGCTCGGCTTCCTGCTTGTCCATGTAATAGCCGACGCCGCCACCGATAGCCGCACCGCCGGCCGCACCAATCAGCGCACCTTTACCCCGGTCACTACTACTTGAAGTCGCTGCCCCGATTGCGGCGCCGCCAATTGCGCCAATAATGCTGCCCTTGGTCGCACTCGACGTTTTCTCCTCGCCGGTGTATGGGTCATAGGTCATACAACCGCCAAGACCAACAGTTGCCACCGCAAACGCAAGAATTGTCTTTTTCACTACTTTCTCCTGTGCCTGATTATCTCGGCTGCCCCTTTAGCGGGTGTCTGCTGCCGAGTTCGTGAATGTACCAATAATGGTATTGAATACGGTTGCCTGTAAATCCTGAGCTTCGTTCACAAGATGATGACGTCCGTCAGGGATTCTCAGTTCCTCCACAGAGGAAAATTTGTTCCGGATAATGCGCAGATTGTGCTGCCAGTCTACCGTGAGATCCTTTTCACCCTGCACCACCGTCACCGGAAAGTCGACGGGCCTGGCGGATTCAATGTGCGGAACCCATTTCCGAAGGGCACTCACCCAGTCGACATGGACGGCTCGGGCCTGGAGCGGGTCGTGTTCCCGCAGAAATCGAAGGAACCTGGTGTTGCCGCTGTTCTCTGCAAACACCCGTCGCCAGCTGGATAGAAAAGGTTTTACCAGACTATGGAGCGTTTTGGCTCCGAGCCAGCCCATGGGCCTGATCAGCGGCGCCAGCAATACCACTTTGCGGAAATCAGACGAGGTCTGATCGTGTTGGTTGGATAACAGGTAGTCGATCAGAATCGCACCACCGGTGCTCTGCCCGACCGCAAACCACGGCTCACGGACCTTGCCCCTCGCCTGCGCAATCACGTCTGCCAGAACCCCCTGATACTCCAGAAAGCTGCCAATCGCCGCCGGTGTGCCGCTGGACAGGCCATGGCCCGGCTGATCGTAGGCCAGTACGTCAAATCCCGCTCCAATGCACCGTTCAATCAACTGGCTGTATAGTCCGACATGATCGAAGTATCCGTGCAGGATAAACACCGTGCCCCGGCCCGGCTTCGAGTCCGGGAGCCGGAAATAGTGCACCATAACCTCGTGACCACCCGCTTTGACATAGCCCTGATGGTAATTGACCTCAGGATGCTCGACCCAGAGATCAAGGCCGTAAAAACGGCAGTAGGCAACCATCTCCTCACGGAGTTCCCGTGAGTGAGCAGGATCAAATGGTTCGAGCCTGTCCAGAAGCGAGTGTCTGTCCCAATCCGGTATTTCTATGGTATCTGTTTTCCAGTACACGTAGAGTTAAACGCCTGTCATGGATGAGTTATAAGTTTTCGGCTCTCAATCCTAACCTATAGCGGGCCTAACCCATAGCGAGGGTATACCACAGATGTTGCAACAGCTTCTCGAGACGGGGTTGCGCCAGACTATGAACTGCCTGGTAAAGCCAGTGCTCAACCCGACCGTTCCGGTTTCACTCCAGAGAAGAATTGTCCGCCAGGCTTATCGCAGTTCGATACCACCGCGGGGCGCCCGGTTTCAGAAAACCACCGTTGGCGGAATACCGGCAACCCGGACAACTTTCGGAAGCGACCCTCACGGGGCAGTGCTGTACCTGCACGGTGGTGGCTACATCATCGGATCCTCTGCCACCCATCGTGGAATTACCGGGCACCTGGCCAAAACCAGTGGTTGCGCCGTGGTTGCGCCCGATTACCGGCTGGCGCCCGAACACCCCTTCCCCGCAGCACTGGATGATGCCGAAGCCTGCTGGTCTGGCCTGCTTGAAGAGGGTTACAAGCCGGAGCAGATTGCCGTCGCTGGCGATTCGGCGGGAGGCGGACTCACTGTTGCTCTGGCCATGCGCCTGCGGGACCAGGGGCTGCCACTGCCGACGTCACTGATCGTGTTTTCACCCTGGGTTGACCTGACCCAGGAACACCTTTACGCGCCGGAATGTGAACCGGTATTGCAGCCAGCCTGGACCAGTAAGGCTGCCAGGCTTTATGCCGGCCAGGAGCCGTTGACGAACCCCCTGATATCACCGGTCTTTGGTGACCTGAGCGGCCTGCCCCCTTTGCTGATTCAGGTGGGCAGCCAGGAAATCCTCCTGAACGATGCCGAACGGCTGGCTGATGTGGCGAAACGGGATGACGTCGAAACACGGATCGAGGTATTCAATAGCCTCTGGCACGTGTTCCAGGTGCACAGTGGCCAACTGGAGCGGGCGACCGCTGCCATGGAAACTGCCGGGGAACACATCAAACGACATCTGGCAGGCTGAGCTCGCCCCGGGCCAATGCTTCTTTCCGGGGTCGGGTCCACTGCTTGATATGCCATTCCAGCCGTGAAGCCCGGCTTCTGTCTCCGGCCTCTGCGCTGAACACCAATTCCAGTGGCCCTTTGCCTCTCAGACTCCGTGCCCCTTTGGGCGCACCAGCCTGATGTTCGCTGAAGCGCCGTTCAACATCGGTGGTTATACCGGTATAGAGCGAACCCCGAGCTGTCCGCACCATGTAGACAAACCAGCTAGCTGCCAAGGGTCAGGGCCTCTTCCCGGACCTTCACTTTTTTCTGCTGGATCCAGAGCCCCATCATGATCAGGACCAACCCGATGTAAGTCGAGTGCAGGATCTGCTCGTCCAGAATAAAATAGATGAACACCAGCGAAAGGAACGGTGAGATAAAAATCAGGTTGCTGACCTTCGAGGTGTTTTCCGCCTTCTTCATGGCGTAGGACCACAGCACAAAAGCAATGCCCATCTCAAACACACCGACATAGACCGCAGCGGCCAGAGACGTTCCGATGGAAAAGGTCAGGCCTTCCGTCCACCAGCAAATCATCAGAATCACCGGTAGCCCGCACAGAAAATTCAGGAACAGGCCAACCACCGGATCCCGGGTGTCACGGGTGGCAATAATCCAGTAGGACGCCCAGACCACTGTACTGCCAAGTGCGAGAGCAACCCCGAGCGGATCCTCGAAACTGAGGGACGTTACGGCCCCGCGGGTGGCAATCACCACCACCCCGGCATAACAGACCAGGCCCGCTACAATATCCAGTTTGCGCAGCCGATGCCCCAGAAACGGTACCGACAGATAGGCCAGCACCAGGGCCCAGGTATAGTTCAGCGGTTGCGCTTCCTGGGCAGGCAACCGGTCAAAGGCTCCGAACAACAAAAAATAGTACAGGCAGGGATTAATCAGCCCCATACCAAAGGACTGGGCGTACTGTCTGCGACTGAGTGAAAACACCAGATGCCACCGACCCTGAAGCATCAGGATAATGGCCATCACAACCACCGACGCGCTGCAGGCAATCAGCAGCATCTGGACAGGAGCCAGCTCCCGCAGGGAAAGCTTGAACGCGGTTGCCACTGTGGACCATAAAAGCACAGTGCCGAGACCATACAGCATGGCCTGTTTCTGGTTCTTCATTCACGGCCTCCTGCCGGCGACAGGTAAATCATGGTATTACTCCCCTCAGGTCCAGGCTGGCCCTTGATCAGTTTTGGCGACAGTGTAATGCAATCACTCCCTGTTACCCACGGCAGCGAGCATTCTTGTGTTACCTTGTATATCAAAATCAAACAAGGATTGAGAGAACTGGGGTCCCCGTTATGCACACATTCCGTTTCAGGTTTTGGCCACTGTGCGCTGCCTTGGTATTAGCGTTGGCCGGATGCTCTGACGACCAGAATGCCAACAATGGGGAGTCCACCGCCAAAAGCCCGGAGGCGCCCGAATACCCGGTTACCTGGCGCTTTGCCCTGGAGGAGATTGAGGGCAGTGTGCAGCATGCCTATGCAGAGGCCCTGAAAGAGCGAATTGAGGAACGTTCCGACGGCAGAATCCTGATAGACGTCTTTCCCTACGGCTCTCTGGGGACTTCAACCCAGCTCACCGAGCTGGTCCGGAATGGTTCGGTAAACCTCGCTTTCGCCTCACCTGGACACCTGGCCGACAAGGTCCCGGAAGTGGGCATTTTCACCCTGCACTTTGTTCTGCCCGAGGACACCAGCGTCACCCGGCAATTGCTGGCGAGCCCGGAACTGATCACCCTTTTCGAACAACCCTATGCAAGCCAGAACATGAAGTTGCTGGCGTTCGTTCCGGAGGGCTGGATGGCCTGGACGGCGGATAAGGCTCTGCGCACACCGGAAGATTTCCAGGGATTCCGGATCCGTACCATGACCTCCGATATAGCCGAGGAGGCCTATCGCGCTTACGGTGCCGAACCCAGCCAGATTCCCTACTCGCAGGTATACAGTGATCTCCAGTTGCAGAAAATTGATGGCCAGAGCAATCCTGTTTTTGCCATTGAGGAAATGGATTTCTATGAGGTCCAGAGTACCCTCACCGTTGCCCGGCCAGCGCAGTTTGTCTCATCGGTTATCTCCAATCTTGAGTGGTACAACAGTTTGCAGGAGAACCAGCAGCAGTGGCTCGATAACGCCCTCAAAGATGTCGCCGAGATCGCCTGGGAAACCCAGGAAGAGCTCAACCAGACGCGACTTCAGAAAATGCTCGAAGAGGCCCAGTTAAGCGTGGTGCGTCTGACTGATGCGGAGCGGGAGGTTTTTCGTGAAGCCAGCATGCCGGTTCGGGATATTTATCTGGAACGCACCGGAGAAAGCGGACAGCAGATCATGGGAACGCTGCTTCAGCTGATCAAGACGCTGGAGGCCAAAAACCAGGAATCAGCGGATTCCGGCAACGGGGGCTGAGACAAAGCGGATGCCTTCGACTGACAGCGCACTTGCCCCGCGTGCCGTCAACTCGGATATAAAGTGGAACTGGTCTTTAAGCTCAACCGGATAAGCCTTCAAGCGGTAGCACATGCCCCAGGGATTATTGGAAACCACAACCAACACTGGCCGGAACGTCCGGGTTTGGGGGCAGGTGAAGGCCACATCCCGTAGCAGACTCATAACCCTGCTGACATCATGATGGGGCTCAAGGTTGAATTCGGCCACACACATCAGGTTGTCTGTGCCATCGTTGCCATTGGCAATCAGGGAATTCCAGAGTTTGCTGTGGGGAATCACCACCACGGTATCATCAGGCGTAACGATCTCGGCAGCCCTGGTGCCAATGGAACGCACTTCCCCGTACTGGCCGTCCACTTCTATCCAGTCACCCGGGCGATACGGCATCTCGTAGAGCGTAACGACGCCGGCAATCAGACTGTTTGCATAATCCTTGAAGGCAAAGCCCAGGGCCAGGGCCAGCGCACCAAAAATGGCAATCATGTTTTCGAAGGAGGGGTCCACGAGTATCGGAACCACCACAATGATGGTCACCACGATGATGACCAGCCGCAGCAGCGGAACCGATGCCAGGACGTAGAATCGGGGTTTGCCGCCCAGCTTTCCTGCGATTTTAGGTAGCAGCTTCTGAATGACGATGGTCAGCGCCGTTCCAATAAGCACCACGACCAGTGCCTCCAGCAACGCCACGGAAGTAATTGCCGAAAACGCTTCCTTGATTCCGAGATCACTCATTATCCATCTCCTACAGCATGTCTACAGGAAAGCCCCAACTGTCCAGGTGTCGCCGGATGGAGGGGTAGCCGAGTGCCGTGACCATCCAGCCTTCGCCGGCCGCCTGCTGCTCAATCAGTTCGGAGCGCGCCAGCCGGGCCAGAATGAAGCTCAGCTCACCCTCCGGAATGCCCGTTACCAGAGCAAGGCTCGATGCATTCAGTCCGTCATGCAGCAGCAGCGCGTGCAAAACCAGCCCGATGTTGTCGCCCTGGGTCTGGGGTACGATGGGCAGACCCAGCTGATCAAACGGAACAACCCAGAACCGCGTGACCTTGGTGCTTTCAGCCACCCCCTGCCCGGGGTCCTCCGATTGGGCCTCCTCTTCGGGGCGGGCCCTGAGTGAGCGTTGCCAGATTGCCAGCGCAACGCCCGGATTACCTCTGGCTGCGGAGGCAAGATCCCGGAGGTATCTGCTGTGTTTACGTTTTTTACCCTCCCCCTGCTCAGCCATCGGCAACACATAGTGACCATCATCAGTCATCCGTACGATGACTGTCCGCTGACCCGCCTGCGATGCATGGAACTCAAACCAGGCACCAATTCCTGCAGCGTCCAGCGGCTCAGGGGTCAACGGGGCAAAATGGACATCCTGGAAATAGGCGGACCAGAACTGCCAGCACCAACTGGAACAACCGATAACTCCTGGCCCGAGGCCGCCAGCGGCAACCCGCCTCAGCAGCTCCCGGATCAATGCCAGACCCGACAAGTGGCGAAGCCAGAAATCCGCCAGTTCGGGAATAACCCAGGGAGTGGAAAGATCCTGCCGGCCCCACCATTCACGGGCGCCCTGGTCGTCCACCAGAAGGTTCTCCGGGGGCACTATCACAGACCATGGCCCGTGCACCCCAATTTTCGCCGGCTCAAGTTCCGGGAAAAACCCAAGAGCCGAACGAATGCCCGAAAACGGGGCCGCCACGAGGAACGTCACATTCTGGTAGGCATTGCCATCCGAGCGAGCATCCTCCAGCGACCTCAACAGCGCGCCTGCCAGTTTGGGGTAGTCCGGCTGCGGAGCCAGGGTTTGCAGTTTCGATCTGGATAATTCCGGCAGGCTATCGAGGCTTTCAAACGCCCCTGCTTCCGGCGCAACGCCCGCACGGATTTGTGCCAGCGCGTGGCGAAAAGCATCTTTCAGGGACCGCCTGACGGACGTTTCGGGCGCTTTCCACTGATCAAAAGGGATGAGTGCTCCCGGCAGACAGGGGCAGTCAGTCTTTTCAACCGGTTCTTCCGTCAATCCTGTCACTCCTTCAGACCATCAACCGGCCGGCTATTCAGGCACCAGCCATTCCACGCTATGGGATAGATTCAGAGCATCCGGCCCGGCAACGCCATTGATCATTTCCGACAACCGGACATCGAATCCCCAGGGCGGATTTACCACCAGCATCCCGGAGCCTGTCATACCTCGCTCCGGTGGCGTTCGCAGGTGCGCCTCACTGCACAGCACCTTAGGGACAGCGGTCGCCCTGACAGCGTCTTTCAGCTGCCCCTGAAGGCCACTGGTCAATATCGGATACCAGACAAGATAGACCCCATGCCGACATTTTTGCCAGGCTTTTCCCAGAGTTTCAGCAACATCCAGGTAATCGGACTTGACCTCGTAGGATGGATCAATCAGTGCCAGCAGGCGAGGCTGCTTCGGGGGCAACTGCCTGAGCAAACCAGCCAGGCCATCCTGCCTTAGCACATGAACCCGGCCAGCAGAAGCCCAGTCCGCCAACTGTTCACCTTCAGAGGGATGGAGCTCAAACAGGGTCAGATCATCCTCGGCCCGGAGAAAATGCTTGAACCAGGCAGGTGACCCAGGATAAACCGTCAGTTCCCCGCTTCCGGCATTGAACCGTGCCAAAACATCCAGCACCTGGCGCCAATCCTCCGATCGCAGCTGCTCGCGGGCCCTCCAGAGCTTCTGGATACCGTTGTCCGCTTCGCCCGTTTTCCGGGCTCTTTCACTGCGCAAGTCATAGATGGCACTGCCGGCATGGGTATCAAAGCAGGCAATGCCGGATTTTTTTGCCTGCATCATTGCCAGAGCCAGCGTCAGCGCCGCATGTTTCTGAACATCGGCAAAATTTCCGGCGTGGAAGGCGTGTAGATAACTCAACATAGTGGGGCTCCATCCTAACGAAGCCATTAAGCCCGATCACGGCCGAACAGAGCAAGAGGCTCTCCGACAGAAAAACCAAATCAAGACCGGAATCTTCCTTGCCATCCTCGCGCCAACACCCCATAATTCTCAAACGAGAATGCATACTATTTAGATCAAGATTCCCATAAAAGGAGAATACCGTGTCATCCACCTTTCGCCCGGCCCCGCTGGTACTGATTGTTGCCGCCGCGCTCACCGCTGGCTGCGCCAACTCCCCTTGGTCCGCAGACAGGTCCGAACACGCCACCAGGGCGTCTGTTGTTGCGCATTATGCTGATCTTGCCTATGCGAACTACGAGGACGCCCTGCTCACTGCCCGAGCCCTGGACGAAGCCACTGATCGTTTGATTGCCAGCCCGACCGAAGCAAATCTGATAGTCGCCAAGGAAGCCTGGCTCGCCGCCCGGATTCCCTATCAGCAAACCGAAGTATTCCGTTTTGGCAACGCGATCGTGGACGACTGGGAAGGCCAACTGAATGCGTGGCCGCTGGATGAAGGCCTGATCGACTACGTTCAAGCCGACGATTACCAGCACGAGCTCGGCAATGCCGGGGCAACTGCGAACATCATAGGCAGCAGCAAGGTCAACGTCGGTGGAGAAACCCTGAATGTCGAAACGCTGACACCGGAACTGCTGGCCGGCCTGAACGAAGTCGGTGGCTCCGAGGCCAATGTGGCAACCGGCTATCACGCGGTTGAGTTCCTGCTGTGGGGCCAGGACCTGCATGGCTTTGACAACGGCGCAGGGGAGCGCCCGGTAACGGATTATGCTACCGGCGCCGATTGCACCAACGGCAACTGCGGGCGTCGCGGTGAATACCTCGATGCGGTGACCGATCTCCTGGTTTCCGATCTGGAATGGATGGTGGCTCAGTGGGCGCCGGGCAGCAGTGACAACTATCGCGCCCAACTGATATCCGCGGACGCCAACGAAGGGGTGCAGAAAATGCTGTTCGGCATGGGCTCCCTGTCACTGGGCGAACTGGCCGGTGAGCGCATGAAAGTGGCTCTGGAAGCCAACTCTTACGAAGACGAGCACGACTGCTTCAGCGACAACACCCACAATTCTCACTTCTACAATGGTCAGGGCATCCAGAATGTGTACACCGGCACCTACCGCCGTGTGGATGGCAGCCTGGTGACTGGCCCCTCCCTCTCCGATCTGGTTGAACAGACCAACCCGGAACTGGATGCTCGCCTCAATGCCCAACTGGACGCTTCCATGACAACCCTGGGCGCGATGAAGAGCCAAGCCGAGAATAGCCAGAACCCGGTGCCCTTCGACATGATGATCGCCCCGGGCAACTCGGCAGGCGCAAGGGTTGTCAATAACGCCATTATTGCCCTGGTTGAGCAGACCGGCTCGATTGAGCAGGCAGCCCGCGAACTGGGTATCGAAGCGCTATCTCCGGATGACGCCGGCCACGCGTTCTGATCATGATGAAATTGATTGTCCTTATGGGTGCCCTGGCGCTCGCCAGCGCACCCGCCTTTGCTCAGACTCACGCGGGCTACCCCCTTCAGACAACCCCGGCGACCGGGGGAGAAGGTACAGTGCGGCAGGCTGATACCAATGCCTATTCCCTGCCCCAGGGCAACCTGTCCATGACCAAGCGTCTCGACTTCAGCGTGGGCAACAGCTTCTTCCGTAACCCCTGGGTAGAAGCACCGGCCAGCACCGATGCCAGGGACGGTCTCGGCCCCCTGTTTAACACCAACTCCTGTCAGGGCTGCCATATCAAGGATGGCCGCGGACACCCGCCTGGCGTGGATCAGCCGCCGGTCTCCCTGTTCCTGCGACTGGCGGTCCCTGCCGATCCTGAAAAAGATGCGGATATCCTCCGTACCCATGGCTTCAAGCCTGCCCCGGTGTATGGGAGTCAGTTACAGACAGCCGCCCTGCCGGCGGCCAGGCCGGAAGCCGATCTCGTCATCGAATGGGAGCCCGTCACCAAAACCCTCGCAGATGGCACAAAAGTGGAGTTGCAAGACCCGGTTTACCGGATTGATAACCCCAACTATGGCCCCCTGCCCGACGACCTCCTCGTTTCCCCGAGGGTGGCACCCCAGATGATTGGCATGGGCCTGCTGGAAGCGATCCCCGTCGACAACCTCAAGGCACTCTCTGACCCTGACGACCGCGACGGCGATGGTATCTCCGGCAAGCTCAACCAGGTCTGGGACCTGGCCAGCCAGCAAACCCTGCCTGGGCGATTCGGTTGGAAAGCCGCAGAGCCCGATGTTCATCAACAAAGCATGGGCGCCTTCGCCGGCGATATGGGGCTGACGTCCTCAATAAAACCGACGACCGATTGCACCCCGAAGCAAGCGTGCGAGCGCTTTACCGAAGGTGGCTCCCCGGAAGTCAGCGACACGGTTGCGAGCTTCGTCACCTTCTATGCGAAGAGTCTCGCAGTGCCCGCCCGGCGTAACCTGGACTCGGAATCGGTTCAGCGGGGTGCCAGGCTGTTCAATGAAACCGGTTGCGCGGGCTGCCACACACCAAGGCACCACACCGGCAACGTGATTGATCGGCCTGACCTCAGCACTCAGATTATCTGGCCCTATTCCGATCTGCTTCTGCACGACATGGGGCCAGCTCTTGCAGATGGCCGGGATGAATTTCTGGCCAGCGGCAGCGAATGGCGCACCCCGCCGCTCTGGGGAATCGGCCTGGCGCAGGTCGTCAATCCGCAGGCGGGTTTCCTTCATGACGGTCGCGCCCGGACGCTGGAAGAGGCGGTGCTCTGGCACGGTGGCGAGGCGCAGCCGGCGGTGGACCTCTACCGCCAGATGCATGCAGCCGACCGTCAGGCGCTCATCGACTTTCTGAATTCTCTTTGAACTCTCTTTGAGGAATTGCAATGCATAAGCTGATGACCCTCGCGAACGCAGCGGCCCTGATTTTGCTGTCAGCCAGTGCCTATGCAGCAGATACTTCAGATTCCCCGGCAAGGAAACAGTGGCATCAATCCATCCAGGCGGGCTATCAAACGCTGGCGACAGAAGCCAACCGTTTCCACACCACAGCACACGACTACTGCAAGTCGCCCGGTCCGGATGCCCGGGCTGTGGCAGAGCAAGCCTGGATCGATGCATTCCTCGCCTGGCAGAAGGTCCGTTTTGTGGATTTTGGCCCGATCGAGAATAACAACCTGGCCTGGCAATTCCAGTTCTGGCCCGATCCGAAAAACCTCATTGCCAGAAAAGCTGCCTTCCTGCTGGAATCGACGGAGCCCGTTTCGCCAGAGGTCATTGCCCGCTCTGGCGTTGCGGTCCAGGGCTTTCCGATGGCGGAGTACCTGCTATATGACGAGCCACTGAATGCCAGTGAAGACGCCCTTCCTGCCCCAAAAACCTGCGACCTGCTCAGTGCCGTCGCCAAACATATCGCTACCAACAGCAAACAGCTCAGCAATCAGTGGCAATCGTTCAGGAAACATTACCTGACTACGAATCCATACCGGGACACCACCATCCGCAGCGCCATGACTGCCCTGGAAATCCTGGAACAACGACGTCTGGCACAGCCAATGGGCATGAGGGGCAACGACAAACGCTCTGCCTACGCCGCTGATGCGTGGCGTAGCGGTACCAGCCTGATGACGACAGAGGCGACCCTTCAGGGACTCGGGCAGCACTTCCTCCCCGGCCTGACTCTGCTTCTGAAAAACAGCAACCGGCCTGAGCTGGCACAACGAATCGAACGGCAGTTCGACGAAGTTCTGGAGAACTTCCCCGGGCTGCACTCGCCAATGGTAACTCTGCTGTCAGAGAGCGATGCGTTCAGCCGGCTCCAGAACTTCTATGTTGACGTCTCGCAACTCACCACCCTGGTAAACGACCAGGCTGCAGTAGAGCTCGGTGTCGTTCGCGGCTTCAACTCCAGTGATGGTGACTGAGGAGTGGCGGGACCATGAACCTGAACCGACGACAGCTTCTGAAAACCGGCCTTGCAGGTGGTCTGACAGCAACACTTACCAGCTGCAGCCTGCTCCCGAGAAAGACAGGCAGTTCGCCCGAGCACTTCACCGGGGCAATCGGTCTGCCCGATGGCGGTTTTGGCATCAGTTCGTTCGATCGCCAGGGCAAGCCCCTTTGGCAAACCCCGGTTGGAACTCGCTGCCACAGTGGCTGCAATCGACCAGGGGGCAACGAAGTACTGTTCTTTGAGCGCCGCCCCGGCTGGACTTTCCACGTTTTTGATCTGACCACCGGAACCCGAATCCATCAGGTCCAGGCGGCGCCTGGCGAACATTTTGTGGGACATGGCGTGTTTTCACCTGACGGACGCTGGCTCTATGCCACCGCCAGCCGTTATGAGCTGGGCGAGGGTATTGTTGTGGTCTACGATACGGAGCGCGGCTATCGGCGTGTCGATACCTTTGAGATGGCGGGCATTGGCCCCCACGAACTGACGTTACACCCGGATGGTGAGACTCTGGTGATCGGCCTCGGTGGTATCCTGACGCATCCGGATTACGACCGCATCAAGCTCAACCTGGACACCATGGACCCGGCCCTGATCCTGATGAACCGTCACTCCGGCACAGTTGTCGGGCGTTTCACGCCAGATCACCAACAGCAAAGCGCCCGCCACGTGAGCGTTGACAGCGGGGGCCAGATCTACGTTGCTTACCAGTATCAGGGCCCGCTCCATGAGGCGCCTGCGCTTCTGGCGCGTCTGGAAGGCGGCAGGCTGCAGGAAATCCGGTTTGACAACGACACCCAGCTAGCTCTGGGCAACTATATCGCCAGCGTGGTCGCCCACCCGGAGAACGACCTCGTTGCCGCCGCCTCCCCCGTCGGTGGCACGGCTGTGGTTTTCAGAGGCAGCACCGGCGAACTCCTGGCCCGGGCATCCATCCCGGACTGCGCGGGTGTCCAGGCCCTCGCCGGTGGCGACTTCCTGATCTCTTCCGGGCTCGGCAAACTGGTTCAGCTGGGTGCAGAGAACCATGCCCGGGAAATTGCCACGCTCCCCGTCTATTGGGATCATCACCTGGTCTGATCCTCCTGGCAATCCGTAGTCCGGTATTAAGGACAGCCATGCGAACTGGTATCCTTGCCCGACATATTTCCGGAGGACGGTAGCTTGACTGGCAACAATCACAAGAGGGACACCATCGATCAGCTCTACGCCCTGGTTGCGAACGAAGAAGACGCCCGGGTGTGCAAGGACATTCCCGAAGAGGCGTGCCAGGCGGTTCCCCGCAACTTCTTCCTGATTCTCGCCAGTAACGTGCTCACCAAACTGGGGGATCTGCTGATCAGCCCGAAAACCGTGCTGGCCTGGGTGATGAGCGCTGTTGGCGCGCCTGCCCTGGTTGCCTGGCTGGTCCCCATCCGCGAATCCGGCTCCATGGTGCCGCAAATGGTCATTGCGGCCTGGGTTCGGCGCCGGGCGGTTCGCAAATGGTTCTGGACGCTGGGGAGCTTCGGCCAGGCTGCCAGTGTCGTGGCCATGGCTGCAAGCGTGTGGTTTCTCGAGGGCTACGCCGCCGGCGGTGGCATCATAGCCTCCCTTATCGTTTTTTCACTGGCCCGCGGATTCTGCTCGGTGTCCATGAAGGATGTCCAGGGCAAGTGCGTTCCGAAAACCCGGCGCGGTCGGCTCTCCGGTCTGGCGGCCACCATCGGAGGCACTGCGACCGTGGTTCTGACGGTCCTTCTGTTCTGGGACCGGGGCGATCCAACCCTCGCCTTTTATAGCCTACTACTGCTTCTGGCCGGAGCACTCTGGATCATTGCCGGCCTGCTCTTTGCCGGGGTAGAGGAGTACGAAGGCGAGACCGGCGGCGGCGGAAACGCCATAAACCAAGCCTTCAGGAGCCTCTCCCTGCTCCGGGATGACGTTCCATTCCGGAACTTTGTGATCACCCGGGCGCTGTTGCTTGGCTCCGCCCTGGCTGCCCCGTATTTTGTGGTTCTGGCCCAGAAAGAGTCCGATATCGGCTGGATGCTGGGGGTCTTCCTGCTGGCCAGCAGTCTCGCCAGCTCGCTCAGTGCCAGCTTCTGGGGCTGGGCAGCCGACACCTCAAGCCGGAAGGTGATGATTCGTGGTGCCGGCATGGCCAGCGGGGTTTGCCTGGTGGTCGGCTTTACCGCTCTCTGGCTGGGTACCGATATCGGCAGCGTCTGGTTTTATCCGGTCGCCTTCTTCATATTGAGTGTCGCCCACGCCGGTGTGCGGCTCGGGCGCAAAACCTATCTGGTGGATATGGCCGGTGGCAACAAGCGCACGGACTACACGGCGGTGAGCAACACCGTCATCGGATTCCTGCTGCTCGCCACCGGCGGTCTGACGGCTCTGGTTTCAATGATTTCTGAAGTGGCCGTCATCATCGTGCTCGGCCTGATGGGACTGGCCGGGATGTTCAGTGCCATTCGCCTGAAGGAAGTGACAGAGGCTTGATGGCTAGCGTCCTTCATCCCTTCGGAAGATCAGGAAGGTGCCTTGCCATCGTTCAGCGCCAGGGCACCTTTTACAATGCGGAAGATAATCCAGATCGAGATACCCAGAAGAATGAACCAGCCGATGATCAGCGGCGTGGTTACAATTCCGATTACCGTCCAGAGCATACCGATCCAGAAGGTTCGGATCTGCCAACGGAAGTGACGCTCCACCCAGGTATTGCGCACGTCGTCCAGTTTGACGTAGTTGATAATCACGCCCACCAGGCCGGTGATACCCCCCAAAAAAAACGACAGCGCCTGAAGAATGTAGACCACAACCGCCATATTACGGGCCGGGTCTGAACGGCGGGACGCGGGGTCCGAATCGGCAGGGATAAACTCCGGTTCAGTCAAGGCAAGTCTCCTCTTGAACAATTAACCGGAGTCTACCACAGCACTACAGCCCGGGCGTCCCGACGCGATCAGTGATTGTCCGGACGGTAGCCAAGGCGGAAGCCGCCCCAGTGCTTGCCGTTCACATAGATCGGCACGGACAGATCGTGCATGATCTCGCCCGTATCCCGCCGGTAGGTTTGCAGCAGCATGTTCTCGGTATGCGTGCCACAACGGATTCCGGTCCGGTCATTGAACAGTCGCTTGCTCCGGCTCTTGACCAGATCCACCTTCGGATCCCCGGTCGGGGCTTGGGCGAAGTCGCGGTTGTGGGTGGGCACATAGCCATCCGGCGCCGCAGAGATGGCAAAGACAATCGCCTCATGGGCATTCTTGACCTGTTCCTGAACCGTGGGCAGGTACTGGTCAGTGAATTTGTCAAAACTGCTGGAATACTTGGGCGGATGGGTATTTGGAACCGGCGTTCGTTTCTTGTCGAACAGTGCGCTCTCTGACAGTTTACCGTCACGAATGGCCTGCTCGAACAGCTGACCAATCTGGTCGGCACCGGCTCGGGCCTGGTCGTAGAATGGAC
Source organism: Marinobacter guineae (assembly GCF_002744735.1). Taxonomy (GTDB): domain Bacteria; phylum Pseudomonadota; class Gammaproteobacteria; order Pseudomonadales; family Oleiphilaceae; genus Marinobacter; species Marinobacter guineae. The sequence goes on from NZ_KZ319339.1 coordinate 1,106,438, forward strand.
GGTGATAGCTCTCCTCGCTGTTCAGCGCGAAGGAGGCATTGGCTTTTTCCGCCAGCTCCATCAATGTGGCGGCCTGCTCTGCCAGAGATGCCACGCTGGAATCACTCTCGGAAATCTGGTCCCGCACGGTTTCGATGGCCGAGAACACCTGCGCGAGACTCTGTTCGTTGTTCTGGTCAATTTCGGCAATACGGGCAACCTGCTGCTGAACCCGGTCAGACTGATCCCGGATCTGCTCCAGGCGCTCACCAACGCTCTCGACGGAAGTCAGACCTTCCTCGACACTGCGGGCAAGATCTTCAATGCGGGACACGATCAGCGTGGTATCCGAACGAATTTCCTCGAGGGTTTCCGCCACTTCACCGGTAGCCTGGGCCGTGCGCCCCGCCAGCTGACGCACCTCATCGGCCACCACGGCAAAGCCCCGCCCCTGATCACCGGCACGGGCGGCCTCAATGGCCGCATTGAGCGCCAGCAGATTGGTTTGCTCGGCAATGCCCTGAATGGTGGTGGTCACACCCTGAATCTTGTTGGACTTCTCGTTCAGCTCCTGGATCAACCGTAGATTCTCACCGGACTGCTGGTGTACCGCACGGACGCTGTCGATGGCCGAGCTCAGTGCTTCGCGCCCTTCAATACTGACCTGCTTGTTCTGCAAAGCCATGGTGGCGGCGTCAGTGGCCTGCTCGGAGGACTCCCGGACGGTTTCGGTAATCTGGCCCGCGTAATCGGCCATCTGGGCGGTTTCTTCCACCTGGCGGTCCAGCCGAATCTTGAGCTGGTCTGCTGCAAAGGATACCTGGGCAGCCGAAATGGCGTTCCTGTCGGCGCTCCCCGATAGGGTTTCCACCAATGCGCGCCCGGCTTTTGCATCGGAGAGCAGTTGCCGACACTGGGCCTGAAGCGGATGGTCTTTCGCCAGGGTGCCATCGTTCAGAGCCTTGAGCCCGCGTTCGGTCGGCTCCAGCACCCGGACGATCAAAAAACCGCCAGCGGCTACCAGACCAACCACGAGACCAATCAGTAGCGAAGCGGGTTCAAGACCTAACAACGGCGCCACCACTGCACAGACGATCCCGAGAACGACGGCAACCGCCACCCCCAAAAAAATTGAAGCCCGATCCAGCAATCCCATAGAAACCTCTTCTTTATCGTTGCTTCTGCAAACATCTTGTTATTCAAGGCCATTGTGGAGACTAAAGAATTTATGTGAGTTAATAACTCATACTTTAGTGCATTTGACGTGTTTATCGGCTGGGAAAGGGGTTTCTGAAACAAAAAACCGCAAACCCGACTCACTCTGTTACCAAGTGGGCCGGGTTTGCGGTGTTCAGGTGATCGCTTTAGCGCGGAATCAGGCGCCGACAACACCACCGTCGTCGCGGGTCACGATCACAGTGGCATCGCGGGGACGAGGGTCGGTTGCATCCGGCCAGTTTCCATCTGGGTGCTGGATGTTGACGAACATGGTCTTCACATCCGGTGTGGAAACAACACCAGTCACTTCACAGCCGACCGGGCCAACGAAGAAACGCTTGATTTCGCGGGTCTCCGGGTTCGCTGCCAGCATCATGTTATTCTGGTAGGGTGCAGCGTCTGAACCGTCGGTCTGGATCCAGAGGCGACCGTTGTAGTCGAACCACAGGCCATCTGGACTATTGAAAATATTGTCGTCGGTCAGGGATACGATAACCTGGTCGTCAACCACGGTTTCAGTCCCCTGCTCACCCGCGAAGACAAAGATGTCCCACTCGAAGCCGGTAGCTGTGTGATCGTTACCTTCTTCGCTCCAGCGAATGATGTGGCCGGTACGGTTGATTTCATTCGGGTTAGCAGCATTGACGCCGTCGTAGCCGTCCTTGCCACGATTGGAGTTATTGGTCAGGGTGAAATACACCTGCCCTGAATTCGGGTCGACTGCACCCCACTCGGGGCGATCCATTGTGGTTGCACCAGCGATGTCTGCGGCCAGGCGCGTATTCAGCAAAACGTCCGCCTGATTCTCGAAACCATCAAAGGCAACGTCACCGACCGTCGTTCCTACCGCGGCATCGACCTTGGCTTTGAACTCCGCGTTATCCAGGTCCAGAGCCAGCCAGTCACCAGTGCCATCCTCATTGAAGCGCGCAACATACAGAGTACCCTCATCCAGCAGGTAGCCGCCCGCAGTCGCTGCATAGTATGGCTTTGAAGAGACGAACTTGTAGATGTACTCGAAGCGTGAGTCGTCGCCGGAGTAGCAAACTACCGGCTGGCCTTCCTTGACCGGCGCAAAGATCACACCTTCGTGGCCAAAACGGCCCAGTGCGGTGCGCTTTTGCGGCTTGCTTTCGGGAGTGAACGGATCGATCTCGACCATGTAGCCATAGGTGTTGGCTTCGTTGCGGTAGTCATCTTTAGCGGTGCCCGTTCCTGGAGTCACATCGAAACGAATGTATTGATCTTCCTGACTATCAGCCAATTCCCAGTCATATCGAGAAGACGCAGGTTTAATGGTAATACCATCGTCTTCGTAACTTTGACCACTTACACCGTGGCGAGCTTGCTCGCGGGGGAGCTCCAAGCTGTCATGCTTAAAGTATCCGTGCCAGTTCTCTTCGGCAGCCAGGTAAGTACCCCAGGGCGTCGGGCCCATGGCACAGTTGTTCAGCGTACCGCGAGTCTCGGTGGCATCCGGGCTATATTTGGTAATCAGCTTGCTGTAACCGCGAACCGGTCCACGGATGTCCATCTCGGTGTTGCCGGTGATGCGGCGATTGAAAGGGCTGCCGAAAACGACATCCCAGGTGCCTTCGCTATCCCGCTTGATGTGCACAACCGAAACACCGTGCGCAGCGATTTCTTTTCGCACGTCATCAGAAATGCGCTTTCCGTTCAGGTCCTTTACGCCAGTCCAGCCATTCTGCTTACCATTCTCATCAAAAACAGGAATCGTATTGGTGTGTTTCAGCAATGCCCGCTGATTAATGTACTCATGGTTCATCACCAGAAGGCCTTCACTGGAGCTGTTGCCACCAGCCTTCTGGTCAATCGGGAAGAAATGCACGCCATCGTGGTGCATGCCAACCTGTTGCTCCTGTTCAGCACCAGTATTGGTACCGTCAGCTTTGTATTCAGGGTAAGAACCGGTAAGGGGAGTCCCCCAGGGCAGGAATGCCTGGGAAGAGTACCCCTCCGGTACAACCACTTCATTGGCATTAGAGGTTGCAACAGCTTTAAACCCAAGGTCGGTACTGGCGACATTTCCGGTGGTAGTGGTGTCATCGTCGTCACTACCACAGCCGGCAAGGCCAAGGCCCATCACGCTGGCAAGGGCGGCACCCACGCTACCTTTCATTACAGTTCGTCGCTGCATGCGCGCGGCCAGAACCTGATGGAAAGGGGTGTTGTCAGAATGGTTAACTACCGGCTCGTAGTTCGGATCCAGGTAATTGGGGTCAAGGTCGTGCTTCGCCATGGTAATGCCTCTCTCAAAGAACAGCGGGTCGATGTTGTTGAGAGGCCAGTTTCGGCGGTAAATATGACAGTAAGCGTACGTTTAAAAGACAAATGCATTAACATTATTTTACAGAACCGGACCGGGGGAGATGACCGCCCCGTTCAACCTAATATATCGGGGCGATCCGGCCTATCAATTACTGCTGTGTGGCGTCTTCGTAGCCTTCTTCCATAGAGTCACCTGCTTCCTCGGCGGCATCACCCATTTCATCAGCGGTGTTCTCGGCACCTTCCTCCAGTTCTCCGAGGGCTCCCTCGTCCTGACCGGTAGCTTCTTCATAGGTTTCTTCGACTGAATCACCGGCATCTTCCATCATTTCGCCGGCATTGTCCGCAGCCTTTTCGACATCGACACCTTCGTCGTCTTCAGAGCTGCAGGCGGCCAGGCCCAGCGTCATAACCATCAAAAGCGCACCCAGTGTGAGCTTGTTCATACCATGTCCCTCTATTGGTAAGTATTTACAACGTGAAACAGGGTACGGCGAGGCCCGGCATAAAGACAATTACCGGGTGATTACCCTTTGGTTAATCAGCGCTGTCTGCCAGCAGCCGACCATCAATGGTGATGACGTGATCGAACGGAAGCATGGTGCCTCGTCCGAGCACCAGGAAGTCCTGTCCTGCGCGACTGCAAAGATCACGAATAACATCGTGCACCGTGCATATCTGGCCGGCGCTGTCCCGGTAGACCACCTCAGTCAGCTGCCCTGAACCCATATATTCCCGAAGCATGCCCTGAACTGAATATGAAGCCGTAGCGGAGGACAAATGTGGCATGGCTGATTCTTCCCTGTCGTCGAGCTCTTGTTTTCCCCAAAGTCTGGCTCAGAAAACAGGATTTCGCCAAAGGCATGATATTTGTCATTTTGCGCCAAGCTGCTCCACCCTGATTGGTGGTCGTTGCATTGCCAGATTGTCCGACATAAATTGGAGTTACGCGCATCGAATGGGAGAGAACAATGAATGCCAAAACCCGTGACAATCTGGAATCACATCAAGTGGCTTCGCCAGCAGACGCTGCCCCAACCGGCACCTGGAAAGATCCGAAAAGGTACATGTGGCTGATGGGCCCGGCCCTGCCGGGCATCGGACTCGCCGCCCTGACCGGCTACGCCCTGGCCCCTAAAAAACTCAAAGCCCTGGCCTGGACCGGGCCCGCGCTGGTACATGCCATCATTCCGGCCCTGGACCGGGCCATTGGCGAAGACCAGAGCAACCCGCCGGAATCCGCCGTTAAGACGCTGGAACAGGACAAGTACTACGACCGGATCGTGAAGGCCTTTATTCCGACCCAGTACGCCATGACCTTTCTGGGCGCCTGGCTGGCCAGCCGCAAGAATACGTCTCTGGACGATAAAATCGCACTAACGCTTACCGTTGGCGCCATCAATGGTGTCGGCATCAACACTGCCCATGAGCTGGGCCACAAGTCGAACAAGCTTAACAAGCTGTTGGCGATGGCGGCTCTGGCACCCACCGGATACACCCACTTTGTTGTCGAGCACAACTTTGGCCACCACAAGCGGGTAGCGACGCCAGAGGACCCCGCCAGCAGCCGGATGGGCGAGAGTTTCTGGAAGTTCCTGCCACGGACTGTGATTGGCGGTATCAAGTCATCCATCAGGATTGAGAAGGGGCGGCTTGAGCGCAAAGGTAAAGGCTTCTGGAGCCTGGACAATGAGTTGCTCCAGGGCTGGGCCATGAGTGCGGGTTTCTTTGGTGCGACAACGTTGGTTTGCGGACCTCGGGCAGTACCTTTCCTGGCGGCGCAGGCGGTGTATGGCGCGAGCTTGCTGGAGAGCGTGAATTACATTGAGCACTATGGTCTGCTGCGCCAGAAGAACAAGAATGGCAAGTACGAGCGCACCCAGCCGGAGCACAGCTGGAACAGCAATCATATTGTGACCAATCTGTTCCTGTATCAGTTGCAGCGGCACTCGGATCATCATGCGCACCCGCAACGCAGCTTCCAGGCCCTGAGGCATTTTGAGAAGGCGCCGCAGTTACCGGGTGGTTATGCCTCGATGCTGTTGCCGGCCTACTTGCCGCAATGGTGGTATGAAACCATGGATAAGCGGGTGATTGACCACTACGAGGGGGATCTGAGCAAGATCAACTGGGATCCGGATCGGAAGGAGGAGCTGATGGCCAAGTATGCGGATTACGCGGCAGATGTGGCTGCTGAGGCGAAGGCTCGGCGGGAAAAATCAGTTTCGGAGGAAGCTGCCTGAGAAATCCGCTTGCGTGCCGGCGGGCAACTGGCCCCTTCTCCCGGGACACGCCGTGAATACGTCCATGTAGGCTTGAGTGCAGCATCCCTGCTGCACACAGTCCCGGGAGAAGGGGCCAGTCGCCCGCTCATAGCTCGGTGCTACCTTCCTTTAAAAACAGCCACTCTCCTTTCGAGAAAAGACTGGATGCCTTCCTTCACATCCTCACTCGCCATAACCGGTTGCAAATCCGGAAACAACCGTTGCTTCGCCACTTCCTGCCCTTCGCTGACCGCGATCTTCGAGGATTTCAGACTGCCCTGAACCCCTAGCGGGGCAGCTTTTGCAATCTTCTCGGCGATTTCAAGCGCAACGGTGAACTGCTCGCCGGGTTCCACCAGTTCCTGAATCAGGCCCCACTGGTGCGCCTGCTCGGCGCTCCACTCATCACCCGTCAGCAGGTACCGCTGGGCATTGCCCCAGCCGATTTCACGCTGCAAGCGGATGGTGGCGCCCCCGCAGGCGAAGATGCCGCGTTTTACTTCCAGTTGGGCGAAGCGCGTGCCTTTGGCCGCGACGCGAACGTCGGTGTTAAGCATCATCTCAACGCCGCAGGTGAAACAGATACCCTGGGCGGCGAAGACGACCGGTTTGCTTAGGCCTTCTCCGGTAATGTGGAACGGATCCAGCTCGCCCTCGCCTGGCTCGATGCCTTTGCCATTGGCAAACACGCCTGCCCAGTCGTCCAGTTGCAGGCCGCTGGTGAAGTGGTCGCCTTCGGCATACATCAGCCCGACCCGTAGCTCCGGATCATTCTCCAGCTGGTAATAGGCCGCCGCGATCTGGTGGTACATCTCGCGGTTCATGGCGTTCATTTTTTCCGGGCGGTTCAGCCCGATCAACAGGATGTGGTCTTTCTTTTTAACGTTCACCAAAGCCATTTATCTTACCTTTTAAATCCTTTGTTATTCTTTGCAGGCCGCATCCAAGTTCGGTCGCGCTTACGCCAAGTATCAAAGGCCCCCGATAGACCTCAGGTCAGAACCACTCGGCCTTCATGTTCAGACAGGTATCGTCCTGATTGCGCAACAGAACCAGATCCTGCGCCACGGTTGGCAATTCCCAGTGGAAGAAGTACTGGGCCGCCTGGAGCTTGCCCTGATAGAAGTTGCGTTCGTCATCGCTGTTGGCTGAGCCCAAAGCATGGGCAGCCGCATTGGCCTGCCGGAGCCACATCCAGGCGACGATGATGTGCCCGAACAGGTGCAGGTAGCAGGAGGCGTTGGCCAGGGTTTTGTCGACCTCGCCGCCCATCAGGGATTTGCCCAGGCTTTGGGTGACTTTCACCGCCTGCTGCAGGGTTTCGCTCAGAGAGAGCGCCCACTGCTGGCAGCGGTCGGTGGTGGCCGCCTCGAGATCCACCTGCATTTCCTGCATCAGCAATTGCAGGCCGTGGCTCTGGTCCTGCCAGATCTTACGACCGAGTAGGTCCAAGGCCTGGATACCGTTGGTGCCTTCATGGATGGGGTTCAGGCGGTTGTCGCGCCAGCACTGCTCTACCGGATATTCCCGGGTGTATCCTGCGCCACCATAGACCTGAATGGCCAGATCGTTCGCTTTGGGGCCGTATTCGGAAGGCCAGGCTTTGATCACCGGGGTGAGCAGGTCCAGCAGTTTGCCAGCTTCCAGGCGCTTCTGTTCGTCCGGATGGGTGTGCTGGTCGTCCATCAGCCGCGCGCCAAACAGGCACAGGGCCAGGCCGCCTTCGCTGTAGGCTTTCTGGGCCAGCAGCATGCGCCGTACATCGGCATGGTCAATAATGGGCACCTGCGGGGATTCCGGATTCTTTTCGCTGGCCCTGCGGCCCTGCAACCGGTCCCTGGCGTATTCCAGGCTGTGCATGTAACCGCGATAACCGATAACCGCAGCGCCAAAGCCGACGCCTACCCTGGCTTCGTTCATCATCTGGAACATGTATTTCAGGCCCTGGTGGGGTTCGCCAACCAGGTAGCCGTGACAGGGGGCGTCGTCGCCGAAGCTCAGGGCCGTGGAGGTAGTGCCACGGTAGCCGAGTTTGTGGATCAGGCCGGCCAGGCTGACGCCATTGCGTTCTGTAGGATTGCCCTCCTGGTCCACCCGGAACTTGGGGACGATGAACAGGGAGATGCCCTTCACACCCGCCGGGGCGCCTTTGATCTTGGCCAGCACCATATGAACGATGTTGTCGGTGATCGACTGTTCGCCGCCCGAGATATAGATCTTGGCGCCTTTGATCAGGTAATGCCCCTCGTCGGTGAGCGTTGCCGAGGTGCGGATATCCGCCAGGGAGGAGCCGGCGTGGGGTTCAGTGAGTGCCATGGTGCCACTGCAGCGGCCGCTGAGCATGTGCGGCAGGAAGGTGGTTTGCTGCTGTTCGTTGCCGAATACGCGGATGAGGTTTGCCGCGGCAGTGGTCAGGAACGGGTAACCCGCAGTGCCGGGGTTGGCGGCGGTGAAGAAGCCGTTGCAGGCGGCCATAACCGACTCCGGCAGTTGCATTCCGCCCAGGTCGTAGTCGTAACGCCCGGCGATGAAGCCGGCCTCGGCGTAGGCGTCGAAGGCTTCTTTGACCTGCGGCAGCATTTCGACCTGGCCGTTGACGAACCTGGGTTCGTCCTTGTCGGCGGCACTGTTGTGAGTCGCAAACTTTACCCGGGCCATTTTGTCGGCGGTTTCGATGACCGCGTTGAAGGTGTCGCGGTTGTGTTCGCGGAAGCGCTCACGGGTGGTGAGGTTTTCGGTATCGAGAACTTCATAGAGCTGGAACGCCAGGTCGCGGCGGTCGATCAGGGTGTCGGTCATTCTTGGTCTCCTGTTTGTAGCCAATAGCCTCTCATACCTTGTTTTTTCTGGGAACCGGCGCTTATGACATAATCATGGTCAATATCGCCAAACCTTGATCTTACATTGATTCAACTGGCACTCGGCGGCCGGCCGCCAGCGGGGCATACCCTCCCGGGACACGCTGTGAATGCGTCCCTGTACGCTTGAGTGCAGCATCCCTGCTGCACACAGTCCCGGAAGGGTATGCCCCGCTGGCGCCTTACTTTGGAGTATGTATGCGGAGCGTTTCTGTAATCGGTTTCGATGGCGCTTTAGCCAGTGCGATAACCGGAATTATTGATCTTTTGCGGCTTGCCGGGGTTACCTGGGCGAGGATTAACGGAGAAACGCCGGTACCTCAGTTCTCAACGCAACTGCTAACCAAAGACGGAGCACCCTGCCGTTGTATAAACGGCCTGACCATTCAGCCGGATGGGGCATGGAGCGTTCGGCAACAGACAGACAAAAACGCTGATCTAGTCATAATTCCAACCATTGGTGGCTCCATTGATCGAGTGCTGGCTGAAAACCCGGAATTGATTGAATGGCTTGGCAACTTTCAGACGTCAGACGCCGGCCAGGTTCGCTTGGCCAGCAACTGCACGGGCGCTTTCATGCTGGCGGAGGCCGGTTTGCTGGATGGGCGGCAGGCGACGACTCACTGGGGGTTCAGTAACCAGTTTCGGCAGCGTTATCCGGCGGTGGATCTGCAACCGGACAAGCTGGTGACGGTGGACGGGTACGTTGCCTGTGCAGGGGGCGGGATGGCCTGGTGGGATCTGGGAATTTATCTGGTGGAGCGCTATGCCGGGGCTCAGGTGGCACGGGAGTTGGCGAAGGCGTTTGTGATTGATGCCGGCCGGACCAGTCAGGCGCCATACAGCGCCTTGCAGGCTCGGAGATACCATTCGGATGCCGCCATTCTGAGGCTTCAGGAGTGGCTGGATGGCCATTTCAGTCATCCTGTGACTCTGCAGTCTCTGGCTTCGCTGAGCGGGCTGGCTGAGCGTTCACTGATTCGCCGGTTCAAGGCGGCGACGGGGGATACGCCAACCAGTTACCTGCAAGTTCTGAGAATTGAGGCGGCGCGGCAGCACCTGGAAAATTCCCGGGTGGCGGTTGAGGAGGTTACCCGGTTAGTGGGGTATGAGGACGTCAGTTCCTTCAGCCGACTGTTCAGAAAACACACCGGTCTGGCGCCAGGGGTGTACCGCTCCAGATTTGGGCGCTGATCCTGGTAGAACCGCGTTCTGGCGCGGGTTATGCATCGAATTTTCCAGAAGGCCAGGTTCCGGCCGGTAACGTAAAGAATACCGACAGGTTTACATATGGGGAGGTCCGCCATGAGCGCACCAATGAAGCAAAGCCAGGCAGACATTCTGAACCGGCTTTACGATATGAAACGCAAACAGATCGAAAATGCCCTCCAGCAGGGAAACAGCTTTCGCTGTCAGGTTCTTGAAGCAGAAGCCGAGGCTATTTCACACGCACTGAAGACTGTTCGCTAGCCATTCCCGGCCCATTCATCAGGAGCCATATTTTTTCAGACGACGGCTCCAGCGCTGCTTCGCGTAACGGCGAAGGTTAGAGACATTATCGGTTTCGTCCATGATCTCGGTGCCCAAAAGTGTCTCTAATATGTCCTCCAGCGTCACTATTCCCAGCCAGGTTCCGAGCTCGTCATAAACCACGGCCAGGTGTTGCCGCTCTCTCAGCATGTCCGAGAACAGAAATTCGATATTGGTGTTGCCTTTAACCCGCTTGATTTTGCGCATATGTTCCAGAAGGTTCACATCGGCATCCAGGTTGATCAGATCCGCCCGGTGGAGGTATCCGAGCGCCTCTCCATCTTCATCTATTACCGGATAGCGGGAGAACGGTGATCTTCCGACCTTCTCTCTGAACTGCCCAACCGTGACATCCGGGTCAACGAATTTGCACACCGTTCTGGGTGTCATCACGGAGCTGACCTTGATTTCATGGAATCGGAGCACGTTCTGGATCATCCGCCGCTCGTCTTCATCCAGAGCCTGCTGATCCCGGCCGATCTCGGCCAGCGCGCTGATCTCGGCGCGTATATCAACGTCTGCTTCACCAGATCCGATTCGACGGGTGATCTGTTTGGAGAGCCAGATGAACGGCAACAATGCCTTGATCATAAACCCAAGAACAGCTGGCAGCTTCGGCGCAATGGAGCGCCAGTACTTGGCACCGATGGTCTTCGGGATAATCTCGGAGAAGAACAGGATGGCGAGGGTCATCACTGCTGACGCGGCCCCCACCCACGCCTCTCCAAAAACCACCGCCACCTGGGCGCCGACACCAGTTGCACCTGCAGTATGAGCCACGGTGTTGAGTGTGAGGATTGCCGAAAGCGGGTCATCAACATCGTCTTTGAGCTTACGCAACTTGGCGAACAGCTTCGGGCTGTCCTTTTTAAGTGAGGCGATATAGCTCGGCGTAACCGACAGGAGCGCGGCTTCGAGGATTGAACAGAGGAACGAAAAGGCAATGGAGATAACTGCGAATGCAATCAGGAGCGTCATAAGGACCTTGGCGTAACTAAGGGGCAGAAATTTTATCGAACTGATATCCGATTCACCACAAGCAATGAATAATGGCCTTTGAACTCTTGATCAATAGCAAGTTGACTTGACCTTCCGGACGGGCCACGTATCATCGGACTTCAAGTTTTACTGACGGAGCAACCATGACCGCAAGGTCCTTCGGCTGCAATAGCACTATCCGCCCACCTGTTACCGCTGACATCGCGCGGCATCGGGGACGTCTTCCGTACTTCCCGGACCCGCCCGCTTCCTGCTGATCCACCTCACCGCCCCCTCCGTAATGGCACCGGAACACATTATGCAGGGATGCTGGCAGGAGACTAAACTCTGGCAAACATGCCTCTGATACTCACTTAGAAAAAAAACCAATAACGAGGTTGCGATGTCGCTACCGCTGGTTGTTTTACTGCCCTTTCTGGGCGCCCTGGCCGCACCCCTGTTCGCCCAGGGCGGTCGAACGGCGATTGCCATAGCGTCGTCGGTTCCCGCACTGATTGCCCTGGCAGCCCTCTATCCTCACTGGCAAACCCTGGCTGACGGCGGAGTGGTTCTGCACAGCTATGAATGGTTGCCGGCCCTCGGCCTCTCTTTCAGTTTCAGGCTGGACGGGCTATCCCTGCTGTTTGCCCTGCTGATACTGATTATCGGGCTGCTGATCATCCTTTACTCCCGCTACTATCTCAAAGCCCACGAGAATGTAGGCAAGTTCTACGCGCTTTTGCTGTGTTTCAAGGGCTCGATGCTGGGCATTGTGCTCTCCAGCAACCTGCTATTGATGATGATCTTCTGGGAGCTGACCAGCCTGACATCGTTTCTGCTGATCAGTTTCTGGACCCACAAACAGGACGCCCGGCGAGGTGCCCGTATGGCGCTTGCTGTGACCGGTGGTGGTGGTCTGGCCCTGCTCGCCGGCATACTGATCATCGGCAACATTGTTGGCAGCTTTGAGCTCGACGATGTACTGGCGGCCGGCGACCAGATCAAGGCACACGCCCTGTACCCGGTTGCCCTGACCCTTGTTCTGCTGGGCGCGTTCACGAAATCCGCCCAGTTCCCGTTCCATTTCTGGCTGCCCCACGCGATGCAGGCACCCACGCCGGTTTCTGCCTACCTGCACTCTGCCACCATGGTGAAGGCGGGTATCTTTCTCATGGCGAGGCTATACCCGGCACTGGCGGGAACCGAGCAGTGGTTCTATATGGTCAGCTTTACCGGCATGGCTACGCTGCTTCTGGGCGCCTACATCGCCATGTTCAAGCATGATCTGAAAGGCCTGCTGGCCTATTCCACCGTAAGTCATCTGGGACTGATTACCCTGTTGTTCGGTATGGGCACCGAACTTGCCGCCGTTGCCGCGGTTTTCCATGTGATCAACCACGCCACCTTCAAGGCCTCCCTGTTCATGGCCGCCGGAATCATCGACCACGAGACCGGCACCCGGGACATGCGCCGTATCAACGGGCTGTGGCGGTATATGCCGCACACCGCTACTCTGGCTATGGTTGCCGCCTCTTCCATGGCCGGTGTTCCGCTGCTAAACGGGTTCCTGAGCAAGGAAATGTTCTTCGCGGAAGCCCTGCAATTAAATCTGCCCGGACTCTGGGCCTGGCTACCTCCGATTGTGGCAACGCTTGCGGGAATTTTCGCCGTCGCCTATTCCGCACGCTTTATCCATGACGTTTTCTTTAACGGCAAGCCTGTCGATCTGCCGATCTATCCGCCCCACGAGCCACCCCGTTACATGAAGTTCCCGGTCGAGATCCTCGTGTTTGCCTGTATCATGGTCGGGATATTCCCGGCAGTATCCGTTGGCCCGCTTCTGTACATGGCCGCATCGGCCACCCTGGGCGGGAACGTGCCTGATTACCAGCTTGCGATTGTGCACGGCTTCAATCTTCCCCTGCTGATGAGCTTTGTGGCGTTTTTCGGTGGCCTGCTTATGTACAGTCAGCGTCAGCGCTTCTTCAACTTCCACGCCCGGTTCCGGGAGATTGACGAGAAGGCCGTGTTTGAGGCGATCATTTCCCGGATTGTGGATCTCGCCAACCGGTTCACCGCCCGGGTGGAAAACGGCTCCCTCCAGCGTTATGCGATGTTGCTGGTCGTCAGTGTAATTGCGGTTGCTGCCTTGCCGCTCATCAACCTCGGGATATTTATCGGGGAGAGCGGGTTCAGCCCTGTGGACTGGCCCACCGCCATCCTGGCCGGCACTTTGATTCTCTGCGCCATCGCCACCGCCGTAATGCATCGAGAGCGGTTCTACGCACTGGTGTTGCTGAGCGTGGTTGGATTGATTGTGGCCCTGGCATTTGCCCGCTTCTCGGCGCCAGACCTTGCGATGACACAGCTGTCGGTGGAAGTGGTCACCATTGTTCTGCTGATGCTCGCGTTGTACTACATGCCGTCCTGGACCCCCGTCGAAACCTCCAATGGGCGGCGGTTTCGCGACATTGTCATTGCTCTGGCAGCGGGAACCGGCATGACACTGGTCACCCTCGCCATGCTGACTCAGCCCTTCACTTCCATCTCGGATTTCTTCCTGGAAAACAGCAAGCCGGGCGGTGGTGGCACCAACGTGGTTAACGTCATTCTCGTCGACTTCCGTGGCTTTGATACCCTGGGCGAGATCACCGTTCTGGCCATCGCAGCCCTGGGCATTTACGCCATGCTCAAGCACACTGCCCTGACACCACCACCGGGCGATGGCCAGGGCCATCCTTGGACACGTGATGCCTACCCCCTGATGCTCCGACAGATCGCCCGCCCGATGCTGCCACTGGCACTGATGGTGTCGGCCTTCATCTTCCTGCGGGGCCATAACATGCCAGGCGGTGGCTTTATCGCCGGCCTGATCACCTCAGTCGCGCTGATTCTGCAATACATTGCCAGCGGTATGATCTGGACTCAGGACCGGATTCCCCTCCGCTACCACAACGTCATCGGCCTGGGCCTGCTGTTCGCCACCATCGCCGGTGCCGGCAGCTTCGCGTTCGGCTATCCGTTCCTGACCTCAACCTTCGGTTACATTACCTGGCCCGTAGTCGGTAAATTTGAGGTCGCTTCCGCCATGGTCTTTGACCTGGGCGTCTACCTGACGGTTATCGGAGCCACCTTGCTTGCCCTGGTGAGCATTGGCCGGCTGTCACCTCACTCCGCCATCAAGAGTAAAAAGGAGAGTGCGTAATGGAGCTTGTTTTCGCACTGGTCATCGGCGCCCTGACAGCATCCGGCGTTTACCTCGTTTTACGGGCGCGCACCTTCCCTGTGGTGGTGGGCCTTACCCTGCTGTCCTACGGAGTGAACCTCTTTCTGTTTTCCAGCGGCCGGCTGGCAACGGGGCAGCAACCTGTTATCGGTACAGCGGCAAACTATTCCGACCCACTTCCCCAGGCGCTGGTGCTTACAGCCATTGTGATCGGCTTCGCCATGACCGCTTTCGTTGTTGTGCTGTCACTGCGAAATCTGGCGGATAATGAGGACGACCATGTGGATGGCCAGAAACCCTATAAATCACCTGCCCCCGAGGAAGAAGAGGAGGTAACCGGTAAATGAACCACTGGCTTACCGCTCCTATTCTGATCCCTCTGCTCGGTGGCATCCTGCAGGCCTTGATGGGTTACGCCCCCATCAGCCTGCGCCGCACGCTGGCCCTGGCCACCACCGTTCTGATGCTGGTCTCGGCCATCATACTGTTGGTGCTGGCAGACGACGGCAGCTACCGGATTTACGCCTTCGGAAACTGGCAGCCGCCGTTTGGCATTGTCCTGGTTCTGGACCGGCTTGCCGCCCTGATGCTGATCCTGACCGCTGTTCTGGCCCTGTTCTGCCACCTCTACGCCATCGGTGGCGCCGATGAAGGCAACCGCCAGTTCCACGCGCTGTTCCTGTTCCAGCTGATGGGCCTGAACATTGCCTTTCTCACCGGCGACCTGTTCAACCTGTTTGTCGCCTTCGAGGTGCTGCTCATAGCTTCTTACGGCCTGTTGATGCATGGCGGAGGGACGGTAAGGACTGTTCCGGGCCTGCACTATGTCGTGCTGAACCTGGTTGGCTCCGCGATATTCCTGATCAGTGTCGGCATGATCTACAGCGTCACCGGCACCCTTAACATGGCCGACCTTGCGGTCAAAATTCCCGAGGTCTCCGGTGAAAACCTGAATATCGTCAAGGCCGGCGGCATGATGCTGCTGGTGGTGTTCGGGTTGAAAGCCGCCATTCTGCCCCTGTGTTTCTGGCTGCCACGCGCCTATTCGAAAGCCACAGCCCCAGTCGCTGCCCTGTTCGCAGTGATGACCAAAGTCGGCGTTTACGCCATTTTGAGGGTTTATCTGCTGATATTTGGCGACAATGCTGGCGAACTGGCCAACCTCGGGATGGACTGGTTGTTCCCGATTGCCCTCGCCACCCTGGCTATGGGTGTTATCGGCGCTCTGGGTTCCGGCAGCCTGAAGACACTGGTCGCCTGGCAGGTGATCATTTCGGTGGGCACACTGCTGGCACCGGTGGCTCTGGGTTCCGAGGCCGGTCTTTCAGCCGCCCTGTTCTACCTGCTGAGTACCACCTGGACCGTTGGCGGGCTGTTTCTTGTCGCGGAGCTGGTGGCCAATCAGAGGGGCACTGCCGACGACCGGATCATCACCGCCCCACGGATGCGAAATCGTACGTTCCTGAGTGTTCTGTTCCTGATTGGTGCTGTTGCCGCAGCCGGCCTGCCGCCCCTGAGTGGTTTCTTCGGCAAGTTGCTGATCCTGCAGTCCGTTGAGCCGGGAACCGAAATGGCCTGGCTGTGGTCAGTGATTCTGATCGGAAGCTTCCTGACTGTCATTGCCTATAGCCGCGCAGGGAGCATTGTTTTCTGGCGAACCGTAGACGGCCACCTGGAAACGCCCGACCCGCTCAATGGCCGAATCTCTGTTGCAGCCGGAGCACTGACCGCCCTCGCAGTTGTGATGGTGGCCCTGGCCGGACCAATCACACGCTATACCGATGCGACAGCAGCCCAATTGTATGATACTGACGCCTACATCGAAATCTTGCAGACCCCCATGGTCGGGGAGGATAACTGATGCTTGATCGCCTGAGTTTTCCACAACCCTGGTTGAGCCTGATCCTGTTCACTACCTGGCAAATGCTCAGTGATGGCGTATCTGGAGGCAGCATTGTTTTGGGGCTGATTCTGGCTTGGCTGATACCTCAGTTGACCGCCGGCTTCTGGCCCGAACGCCCGGCCTTCGTCAAAGCCTGGCGCATGCCAGCCTATCTGGCGATCGTTCTCAAGGATATTGTGGTTGCCAGCTTCTCGGTGGCCCGCCTGATCCTGAGCCCGCGCCAGCCGAGGCCCATCTTCGTCTGTTATCCGCTGAAGCTTGAGCATCCTCTGGCCATTTCCATGCTTGCCAGCACCATTTCGCTGACGCCGGGAACCGTAAGCGCGGATGTCAGTGATGACAACAAAACCCTGTTGATCCATGCGCTTGACGCCGGGAGCGACCAGGAGGTCATTGACGCCATACACAACCGCTACGAGAAGCTGTTGATGGAGATGTTCCAATGATAACGGTCACCCTCTACATCACCATTGCCATGGTTATCCTGGCTGCCCTGCTCAACGTCTACCGGCTGATCAAGGGCCCGGACGCACCTGATCGGGTGTTGGCACTGGACACGCTCTATATCAACGCCATTGCCCTGATTATCCTGCTCGGCATCACACTGGGAACGCGAATGTACCTGGAGGCAGCTCTGCTTATCGCTGTCATGGGCTTTGTCGGAACCGTGGCCATGGCCAAATACCTGAAACGGGGCAGCGTCATTGAATAGCACCGCCCCCAACCAATCATCTCGTGGAGGACATTGACCATGAGCCCCATCGCGGAAACTCTCATTTCTGCCCTGCTGCTACTGGGGGGCGCCTTTACCCTGATTGGCGCCATTGGCCTGGCGCGGCTACCAGACTTTTTCACCCGCCTTCACGGGCCGACCAAGGCCACGACCGTTGGCGTGGGCGCCATCATGCTCAGCTCGGTGATCTATTTCAGCGCCAGGGGCGAGGGCGTCGGCATTGCGGAGATCCTGATTACCGTGTTTCTGTTCATGACAGCGCCTGTGAGCGCGAATATTCTGGCCAAAGCTGCCATGCACATAGGCGTGAGTACGATGGTAGAGACCGAAGGCAAACCCTGGGACCAGTGAATCGGCGTAACCTGATACTGGCCGGCATTTTGTCATTGGACTTGAAGAGTTTTGCCGTATAGTAGGCCCCCAAACCTTTTCGAGGAGCCCAGCATATGCTGAAAGTAAATGAGTATTTCGACGGCAAGGCCAAGTCCATTGCCTTCCAGACCTCTACCCTGCCAGCCACCGTTGGTGTGATCAGCCCGGGCGAATACGAGTTCGGCACCAGCAAAAAAGAAACCATGACGGTGATCAGCGGCGCCCTGACGGTTCTGCTTCCGGGGATGGAAGAATGGATGACCTACGGCGCCGGTGAAAGCTTTGACGTTGCAGGCCAGGCCAGCTTCAAGGCCAAAACCGATATCGATACCGCCTACCTCTGTACCTACCAGTAACAGACCAGATCGCAGAGCGAAACAAAGCTTTTACCTAAGCATCGGTTCGCTCTGCATTTTTTTCACTTTCCATGGTTCCTGTTTCGCCCAATCTGTGTCAGATTTATCCTGTTTCTCGCGATAACATCAACAACTGGGAAAGAGGAAATGAGCAATGGCACAGACCCGCATTTTATCGCCGGCTGACAACGCCTATCAGTATCCGCTGCTGATCAAGCAACTCCTGCTCTCCGGTCCCCGCTACAACCCGGACCAGGAAATCGTGTACGCCAACCGCAGCAAGTACACCTATACCGATCTGGTCGACCGAATCCACCGACTGGCCAACGCGCTGACAGATGCCGGCGTGCAGGCGGGTGATACCGTGGCTGTCATGGACTGGGACACTCCTCGTTACCTCGAGTGCTTCTTTGCCATTCCGATGATTGGTGCCATTCTGCACACCGTCAATGTCCGGTTGTCCCCGGAACAGATTGTTTACACCATGAACCACGCCGAGGATGACGTTGTCCTGGTGCACGACGACTTCCTCCCGATCATCGAGGGCGTCAAAGAAGAGATAAAAACGGTCAAGACCTGGATCCAGCTGACCGACAGTGAAGCGCCACAGGCAACCTCTGTAAATGCCATCGGTGAATATGAGAGTCTGCTGAAAAAGGCCGCCAACCAGTTCGACTTCCCGGACTTCGACGAAAACAGCGTCGCAACCACCTTCTACACCACCGGTACCACCGGTAATCCAAAGGGCGTTTACTTCAGTCACCGCCAGCTGGTGCTGCACACCCTGGCAATGACAGGCACAGTGGCTTCATTCGACGAGATGCCACTCATGCGTTCCTCGTCGGTTTACATGCCAGTGACCCCCATGTTCCACGTTCATGCCTGGGGCGTGCCCTATGCCGCCACCATGATGGGCATCAAACAGGTGTATCCAGGCCGCTATGAACCCGAGTTACTGGTCGACCTTCTGAAAGAGCATAAGGTCACCTTCTCCCACTGCGTACCGACCATCATGCAGATGATGATGGCCACCGAATCCATCAAGACCGCAGACCTGAGCAACTGGCACGTCCTGATTGGCGGCAGCGCACTGACCAAAGGCCTATGCGATGCAGGGGCCAGGCTTGGAATCAAAATGTACACCGCTTACGGCATGTCTGAAACCTGCCCGCTGCTCTGCGCCTCCCACCTCAAGCCGGAAGACATGGAGCTGCCTCTTGAGCAGCAAACCTCGATCCGGGTAAAGACCGGCATTGCGACGCCCATGGTTGAGCTGGAAATCGTGGACCCCGAAGGCAACCCGGTGCCTCATGATGGCGAGGCCAAGGGCGAAATCGTGGCCCGCGCCCCCTGGCTGACCCAGGGTTACTTCAAGGAGCCTGAGAAGGGCAAGGAGCTCTGGGAAGGCGGCTGGCTTCATACCGGAGACGTGGCTTCCATGGAGCCGGACAACACCATCACCATCAAGGATCGCATCAAGGACGTGATCAAGACCGGAGGCGAGTGGCTGTCTTCACTGGACCTGGAGAACCTGATCAGCCAGCACCCGGCTGTTGCCGGCGCTGCGGTGGTCGGCGTACCCGACGAAAAATGGGGCGAACGTCCTCACGCGCTGGTTACCCTCAAGCCCGGTGAAAGTGCCGGTGTTGAGGACATTCAGAACCATTTGAAGCAGTTCGTGGACAGTGGCGAGATCAACAAGTGGGCGATCCCCGGACATATTGATTTCGTTGAGGATATCCCGAAGACGAGTGTTGGAAAGATCAACAAGAAGCTGATCCGGGATCAGCTGAAGTAACAGACCTGGAGTCATAAACAGGTGAAGACGGGTCAGGTGAAGACTGTCATCTGACCCCTTTTTATCAAACCTGTCTTATAACCCGGAAAACGTGAAGTCTACTTCCGGCTTGCGCCCCTCAATGATATCCGCCAGCGCAGCTGCAGACCCACAGGAATGGGTCCACCCCAGCGTGCCGTGTCCGGTATTCAGGTACAGATTTGCGAAGTGGCTTTTGCCGACGTAGGGGACATTGGAGGGAGTGGCCGGGCGCAAGCCGGTCCAGAACTCGGCCTGGTCCCAATAGCCCGCCTCTGGCATTACCTCGGCCGTCCTCCGCACGATGGCGCGGCAGCGGGTGTAATTGAGGTTTCGGCTGTAGCCGCCCAGTTCCGCCGTGCCCGCCACACGAATCCTGTCGCCAAGGCGTGAGTAGACCAGCTTGTATTCATCATCGGTAAGGCTGACCTTGAACGCCGCCTCTTCATTCCTGACCGGTACGGTGATGGAATAGCCCTTCGCCGGATAGATATTCAGGAAGATCCCAAGCTGTCGGGCCAACGCGGCACTGTAGCTACCAAGGCTCAAAACATAGGCGTCGGCCCGCAGGGTCTCGTGGCGCCCATCGGTCAGGGTCTGAACGCCCAGCACACGTTCGCTTGCCTTTTCGAAGCGGAGGATCTGGGTGCTGTATCGGAACTCCACACCGGCCTCGGCACAACACCTGGCCAGGCTCTGGGTGAACATACGGGCGTCACCGGATTCGTCGTCAGAAGTGTAGGTGGCCCCTGCGATCCGGTTCTGGATGGGCTTCAGCGCCGGCTCCAGTTCAACCGCCCGATCAGCATCGATAATCTGCCGGTCGCAGCCAAGAGACTGCATGATCCGGGTAGGCTCTTTGGCACCGTCAAACTCGGCCGGATTGGTGTAAAAGTGCAGAATGCCTTTCTCGAGGTGGTCGTATTGGACATTGGCATCCTTGCGCAGAGCCTGTAGCTGACTGCGACTATAGGTACCAAGATTGACCATCTGGCGAATGTTGTGGGCTGCTTTGGCAGAGGTGCACTCCCCGAGGAAAGACAGTGCCCAGCGCCACTGGGCAGGATCCAGCTTCGGCCGGAACAACAGGGGAGCATCTGCCTGAGTGAGCCATTTCAGCACTTTAAGGGGTGCCGACGGATTGGCCCAGGGCTCGGCATGGGACACCGAAATCTGACCGCCATTGGCGTAACTGGTTTCTAACCCGGCCTGATTTTGTCGGTCAACCACTGTGACCTGGTGCCCCTGCTTTTGCAGAAACCAGGCTGTTGTTATGCCAACAACGCCCGCACCCAAAACCAGTATGTGCATTCTTGCCTCCGGTCAGCTTCAAATCTGGAAATAGTTATCGCGGGCCGTATTGTAGCCTGAGCACACAATGATTGCGTGTTATACCATCAGCCACCGGCACGTTTGACGGTCCAGCCGTTCTGCTCAAGCAGTGGCACGAGGATGTCCCGCTGATCGCCCTGAATTTCAACCACGCCGTCTTTTACGGTGCCGCCGGTACCGCATTTCGCTTTCAGGGTCTTTACGTATGCCTTGAGAGCCTTTTCATCGAGAGGAATGCCGGTAATCAGGGTCACGCCCTTGCCCTTGCGCCCCTTGGTTTCCCGGCTGACTCTTACAATGCCGTCGCCGGCAGGTTGTGTGGATTTGCTGCAGGTACAGTCGGCTACCGGATTCCGGCAACCAGGGCACATGCGCCCCGTCTCGGTGGAGAACACCAGCCCCCCATCGGATCGCTTTTTCATCCTGTCTCCGTGGTTTTCGTGATTTTCTACGTCTAGCTCAATGTATCAGTCGAGGCCCGGCGGATACTTGGTGAACATTTCTGTTACGACTTCGTCGATCAGCTTGCGACGGGTTTCCGGGGACTGGTTTTCATTCAGATAACGACGACTGGCAGCCCTCCAGACCACCTCTTTGCTCGTACTGTCCGCCAGTTCCACCACCAGCTTGCCCTCTTCAACTTCACGGACAGGTGGCGGAGCCGCAAGCGCCCAGCCGAAATTACCGCTGCCAAAGCCAAATCCAAGGCCCAGCCCGGTCTGCTCCAGCCTCTCCTCCGGCACGATCTGCCAGCTCACCAGCAAGTCGGCCTCCGCTTGCGGAACCCGCTGCAGGGCCTTTCGATTGAGCTCTCTTTCAATGGCATCCCTTACCCGGCTGCCATCCAGCGACACAAAGGACGAAGAATCCGCCTCAGTTGTGGGCGCGAATGCCCAGGACGAATAGTTTCCAAAAACCACAGACGAGTTGTAATCCGTCACCACATTGCTGGCACAACCACTCATGGCCAGCGCCACTATCGACAACATCACGAATCGCATCATGTTTTCATCCCTCAATGGAGGATTTTCCTGTTAATCAGTATACGCACAGGTGACGCGTGAAGGCGCCTTTCAGATCCATCACCTTTCAAAACTGTAATCCAGCTTATGGGCATCACAGAATGCCCCGAATTCCCCGACCAGATTCTCAGGAACCGAGAGCCTCGCATGGACGGGAGAACCATAATCAACCGAGTCCAGCGTCGCACCATGCACCTCGCACCAGTGTCTAAGAGGCTGCTCATCGGCGAAAGACAGGGTAACCCTTGTATCAACGACGGGCTGCTGGACAACCCGGCCCACTGCTGACAGGACACTCTCCGCAGCACCCGCGTATGCTCGCACCAGGCCTCCAGCGCCGAGTTTAATGCCCCCGAAATACCGTACTACCATGACCAGTACGTCGCCCATATCCTTGTGCTGGATCACACTCAATATTGGCTTTCCGGCAGTCCCTGATGGCTCACCATCATCGTTCATCGCGGCCTCAGCCGCAGAGCCCGGGCGCCCAATCTGGTAGGCCCAGCAGATGTGGCGGGCATCCGGATGATCCTTGTGGGCCTGCTCCAGCCAGGTTTTCACTTCATCGCGGGAGCTTACCGGGGCCACTCGGGCAATGAAACGACTTTTCTTCACTTCCGTTTCCCGCTCAAGGTATCCTGCCGGTACGGGGTAATCTTTTTTCATCGCAACCTGCTTCATTCAACCCTGGATAAACACCGGAAGACGAACCGTAACCCTTAAACCGCCCGGCTCGCCAACGGCTGCTGTGATCTCGCCATCGTGAGCGGAAACGATGTCTCTGGCAATAGCCAGCCCCAGGCCCCAGCCCGTTCCACCCCGGGATTTATCGGCCCGGAAGAATGGCTCGAACAGGTGCGGCACTAACTCCTCCGGGACCCCGGGGCCCTCATCTTCTATGGTCAGATCAAGCCACCCATCCGACACAGATACGGCAAGGTTAACGACCTTGCCGGGTGGCGTGTGATCCAGCGCATTTTGCAGAATATTATCGATTGCCCGCTGTAACAGCCCCTCATCGCCCAGCACCGAGGTACCGGCACTTTCCGGCGAGGCAACAAGCTTACAATCAACACCCTGATGTTCCGCGTAATCGGCCGCATCCTGCAGCACCCGGTTAATCACCTTGACCGGCTTCAGGGGCTCCCGCTCAATATCCCCGCCAGCCTCGGTAACCCGGTACAACGCCAGGATCTGGCCCGTCATCGTTTCGAGTCGCTCGTTCTGGCGCAGAATGCTGGCCATCAGTTCCTCATCCGCGCCGTCCTCAATCGCCAGTTCAATGGCGACACGCTGACGGGCCAGGGGTGTACGCAGGTCATGGGAAATGTCCCGAAGCAGGTGCTTTTGCCGCTCCAGCAGGCTGCATAGCTGCTCCGTCATGGCATTGAATGCCGTTGCCAGCTGACCCACTTCATCCCGGCGCCTGGCGATCTTATTGCTGACTCTGAGGGAATTATCGCCGCTGGCAATGGCCTGAGCGGTCGTTTCCATATGCCGAAGCGGCCGTGAAACAAGGCGGGCGATCCACCAACACGCCAGGGAAATCATGATCAACGCCAGCCCCAGTTCTATGGCACGGAAGAACTTCGGATCCAGCCAGCCGGCACCGTTAATTCGCGGCCAGGCCACCAGGCGGTACCCATCACCAACATCGAGAACCGCCGGTTTCTGCGGATACCAGCCCGAATTCATCCTGTCACGGATAAATGAGGGCAGCTTGCCATCGTTCTCGTCCTGCTCAATCAGAACGAGGTACAACTCAAGACGCTCGCCCTCGGACCGCAGAAAGCGCCAGGCCTCACTCCGATCGCCGGACTCACGGATTTCTATCGCCTCCTCGGCCAGATCCCTGAGGCCCACCTGGCGCTCTATGGCCTCCCTTTCACGATCCAGAAGCACACGGGTAGCCAGGTTGCTGACCACCACAGTCACAGCCATGGCCAGCCAGATCGAGAGGAAAATCCGCCAGAACAGTGGGAAAATGGTCCGGCGCTTCATGCTGGCACCCGGTAACTGTAACCGAGCCCGCGAACTGTCTCGATCCTGGGCGGATCGTCATTGCCCAGCTTCTTGCGGAGATTGCTGATGTGCATATCGAGGGTCCGGTCGTAAGCCTCAAGCCTTCGGCCAAGGGCCCACTGCATAAGATCGGTTTTTCGTACCACGCTGCCCGCATGGGCGAGCAGAACCTGCAGCACTTCGTATTCGGTGGCGGTCAGATCCAGCACTTCATCGTTCTGGAAAATCCGCCGGTGGCCGGGCTCAACCCTGATATCTCCGTAGGTCCTGGCAGCATTGACCTCTGTTTTCTGATCCCAGGCAATCCTGCGCAACAGCGCCTGCAGACGAGCCACCAGCTCCCTGGGGTTACAGGGTTTGGGAATGTAATCATCGGCACCCACTTCGAACCCCACGATCCGGTCGGTTTCATCGCCCCTGGCCGTCAATAGCACAACGGGCAAATGGGTTTCCGCTCTCAGCTCTCGCAGCACCTCAAGGCCACTGATATCCGGCAGCATGATATCCAGAACCACGATGTCGCAGTGCTGACCCAAAGCCAGAGCCAGCCCGTCCCGGCCATTGGCCGCTTCACGGACGGTAAACCCCTGGTTGGTCAGGTAGCGGGCAAGCAGCTCTCGCAGTTCGTCATCGTCTTCGACCAGTAAAACCCTGTTCTGCATCTTTGTTCTCCACCGTGGCTGCCTGAAGTCTAACATGCTGCTGGCAAGCTGCTGATTCGGCGCAATTTCCTTTGCAGAACATTTACAAAGGCCCGATCTTCATTGACGAGGGGTGATCAGAAGCCGGGTTCTGACGTATGGTATCGGGTAGATCAAGGAGCTCTTTCCAACCATGTCAGTAACCGGACTGTCTTCTCTCACCCTGGAAACCTGTGCCAGCGTCAATGCCATCCCGCAGCGGGATTGGCAACGGCTGGCGGGGCACTCCAACCCGTTTCTCCGCCAGGAGTTCTTCCAGGCTCTGGAGGACGCCGGCTGTACCACGGCAGCCGCCGGATGGGCGCCCAGCCACCTGGTTTTCCGAATGGCCGGCAGGATTGTCGGCGTGGCGCCGGCTTTTCTGAAAAGCCACTCCATGGGCGAATACGTGTTTGACTGGGCCTGGGCCGAGGCCTATCAGCGCCACGGGCTGGACTACTACCCGAAATTGCTGATCGCCATTCCGTTTACGCCCTCCACCGGGCCCAGATTGCTGTTGGATCCGGCCTTACGCGAACAGCTCAAACCGGAACAGCTCCACAACCTGCTGGATACGCTGACGGACAGGCTTGGCGCACACTCCTGGCACTTGCTGTTCCCGGACGCCGATGACCAGAAGCTGCTCCATCACGACCAGGCACTGCACCGCCTCGGGTGCCAATTCCATTGGCACAACCACGGCTACCGGAATTTCGAGGCTTTCCTTGGGGCGCTGAACTCTCGCAAGCGTAAATCAATCCGCAAGGAACGCCGGCAGGTGGCTGAGCAAGGCATTTCCTTTGCCCGCTTTCACGGCCGGGACATTCCGGACCATGTGCTTTCAACATTCTACGTGTTTTACCAGGCAACCTATCTGAAACGGGGCCAACGTCCTTACCTGAACAAACGCTTTTTCGAACTGCTGCGGGCGCACCTACCGGAGCACCTGCACATCGTGATGGCCGCCCGCGAGGGCGAGATGATTGCCGGAGCCCTGTTTCTTGCCGGGGAAGACACCCTCTACGGGCGCTACTGGGGCTGCCTCGATGAATACAACCACCTGCATTTCGAGACCTGCTATTACCAGGGCATCGAGCTGGCGATGGATCTTGGTCTTCAGCACATTGACGCCGGCGCCCAGGGCGAACACAAGTTGGTGCGGGGCTTTGAACCGGTCATTACCCATTCCTGGCACGGCATTCTGCACCCGGGCTTCCGGGAGGCTATCGAAAACTTCACCCTCGAAGAGGCTGACCATGTGTTAGGTTACCTCAACGATGCAAAATCCGCTCTTCCGTTCCGACAGCAGGGGCAGGATTAGCTTCTATACTGAAGATCCGAGACAGGAATTGGACGGAGTTAGATACCATGGACACGGACGCGCTTTGGCGCATGCTTTCATCAGTCAATTTACCGCTATTTGTCTCCGCGGGAGCCTTTCTGCTTGCCCTGATTTCCCTTAGCCTTATTTCTGGGGCCCGGCGCCGCAACCAGGACCAACTGGCAAACTTGCGCGAGAAGTGCGACACGCTCTGGCGTGAATTGGATGACATTCGCGTAGCGCAATTCAACCGTCCCGGAAGTGCCGGAAGTGCCGGGGCATCCTCGCCATTTGAAGAAGCCTCCTACCATACCGAGATGCAGGCCTACAGTAAGATCTGGCCCCAGGTGTGGCAACTGTACGAACGCCTGGGCACGTTCCTGAGGGCTGTAGAAGCGGGTGAAGCTGCAGGAGAGCTGAGACTCGAATCCCGGAACGCTGCCCTGGAAGCACGAAATTTGCTGAACAGGAACCGCCCATTCTGCAGCCAGTCCGTAGATGAGCTGGTCACACGATTGATTGACGCCGAAATCAAGGCACACCTTGCCGCCTGCCAGTATCTGGATTTGCTCAAAGACGTTTCCAGCGCCTCTTCCGGCCACGACCGGAGGGTTCTGCAGGACAAATGCCACAGCCTGCATGAGGGGGAAGCCCGAGACCTGATGAATCAGCTGGCGGCATCAATCCGGCAACGGGCCATCCGGGCCAG
The DNA here is from genome assembly GCF_002744735.1 of Marinobacter guineae. GTDB lineage: Bacteria > Pseudomonadota > Gammaproteobacteria > Pseudomonadales > Oleiphilaceae > Marinobacter > Marinobacter guineae. Next base: position 1,133,046 of record NZ_KZ319339.1, read on the forward strand.
TTGAAGACCCGCGTGCTTTAGCTCTCAGCAATACGGAAGCCCACTTTCATCACCACCTGATAATGGCCCACCTTGCCCCCAACAATATGGCCACGGGTTTCCGTCACTTCAAACCACTCCATGTTACGAACACTTTTGCCACACTCTTCAAGCGCGTTTTCGATGGCGTCTTCAATGCTTTTTTGGGACGAGCCAACAATTTCCACTTTCTTATACACGTGATGGTCAGACATTACATGGCTCCCTGAAAGATCATTTGTGATACTACTGAGACTAGAAGAGAAGCCGGGCTCCGGCAAACCACCACAGGTTTCACAGGCTCATCTGATCGCTCCCGACTGGCGTATTTGTTCACTACAATTATCCAGGGGGCAAGGAACTTCATGTTCTTTACGGGGTCCCGGTGGTTTCCATATTTCGGACAGGGTTCATGAAACGATTTTTCAAATACACCAGCTGGTTTCTTGGCGGCCTGCTGTTCCTGCTCTCCGGCCCACTCCTGCTGGCCACCAGCGGCAGTTTGCAGGGCGCGGAAAGTTGGCACACCGCCACCCGTGCAAGCGCAGGAATTGCACCACCACCGGAAACAACCAAGGCGGCCATCGTGCAGGTATACGGCGCCCGGGCCTGGAGCTGGCGCGGCTACTTCGCCGTGCACACCTGGATCGCCACCAAGGAAAAAGGTGCCAGCCATTACAAGGTTCACGAGGTCACCGGCTGGCGCAGCTATGTGGTCAATTCCCGCCCCGGAGAACCGGACCGGCACTGGTATGGAGCCAAACCGGAGCTGTATGCGGACATACGTGGTGAAGAAGCGGAAGAGCTGATTCCGGACATCTACCAGGCGGTGGAGTCCTATCCCTACCCGACAGAATATGAAGCCTGGCCCGGGCCCAACAGCAACACCTTTACCGCCTGGGTGATCCGGGAAACCGAAGGGCTGGAGGTGGCGCTGCCAAACCATGCCATTGGCAAGGACTATCTGGGAGACCACGTTACAGCACCCGTTCCGGGTGGATCAGGCTATCAGTTGTCGTTCGGGGGCTACTTTGGTTTGTTGGTGGGCGTTCGCGAAGGTTTGGAACTTAATGTGCTGGGCTTGTCTTTCGGGGTTAATCCGCTGGGATTGGGCATCAAGCTTCCCGGTATTGGAGAACTCGCCTTGCGAAACACCAACCCGATGTCCTCTGATTCAGAGTAGGCAGACGGTCGGAGCGGGGTGGGGCTCCCAAAAAACGCTGTAAATACGTCCCTGTACGCTTGGCTCCGCCATCCATGGCTCCGCACATTTTTGGGAGCCCCACCCCGCTCCGACCTGCTTCTCAGCAGGCCGTCACAGACCAGCAAATTTCAATCCGCTTAGAATCGGCAGCTTACGCCAGATAACGCACTACCCCGGCCGCCGCAATGCCTGCGGCGATGGCTGGTAAAGGCTTGCGCAAGGCAAGCATGGTCACTGCGGTGACCACCAGGGCCGCGAGTGCCCCGGCATCACCACTGACTGCCATGGGCACGATGATGGCGATCAGAACCGAACTGGCCATGGTGTTGATGAAGCTTTCGATCCGGGGATTGATCCGCACAAACGACATGATGAAAACGCCGCCAAAGCGGGTCAGCAGGGTAACCGCGGTCATGATCGCGATGAGCGCCAGAATGCCGGCAGCGGTGGTTTCAATGGTCATGGGCGCTCCCCTTCTCCCTCTACTTCTGACTCGGCAGCGTCAGGCTTGTGCTCAAGCCAGAAGAACCCGATTGCGCCACCCGCCAGGGCTCCGACCACAACGTGGGTATTGGGCGGTAGCCATTTCCAGGCGGCGAGCGAGGCAAGGGCCGCCACTGTCCAGGCCACCAACACTCGGGGTGATTTTTTCCCGCCCAACGCCATGGCCAGCAAGAAACAACCAAGAACCATATCCAACCCGAGGGATTTCGGATCCTGCAACAAACCACCAAAGTAGACACCCAGCCAGGTACCGACAATCCAGGCCAGCCAGAGCACCAGCCCGCCGCCTAGAATCACCTCAAGATTACGCCGACCGCTCTGATATTCCTGAGCCGAGATTGCCCAGTTGGCATCGGTCAGCAGCAACAACAGGCCATACCGCTTACCTGGAGACAGATCCTTGAGCATCGGGTATAGCGAAGCGCCCATGAGCAAATGGCGGGAATTGATGGCAAATACCACGGCCATCAAGGGCAGGATCGAAACGTCGCTGCCCCACATGTCGACGGCTGCAAACTGGGAGGCACCGGCAAAAACCGTGGTACTCATCAGGATGGCTTGCAGCGGCTGGAGCCCCTTCTGGGTCGCGGCCAGGCCGAAGGCAGCACCAAACGCCACCACAAACAACGAGATGGGTAAGAGCCGAAAGAATTCAGCGCGCACCTTGGCAGGCTGGAGCTGATAAGAATAGGAAGCGACGGACATCCGGGGAAGCTATGTCAGTTTCCCCGGTCAGCGTATAGGTAGATACCGAAGTAACCCCCCAATCTGCGACTAATGGACTACGTGCACCTTGCCATCCGCCGCTGCGAACGGATTATTGAAGCTGCTGCCTTCACCCTGGAGCTTGGCCTCCGGATGATTCAGGGCCATCAGTTCTTTCATTTGTGCCACGTCGGCCTTCGGCACGTCCACCATCACCAGGTGGCGACCGGCCTCGATGTCGCTGTGGTATTTTCGGATTCGGTAGTTCTCTGTTCCTATACCGCCGAATCCGCCAAGCCAGCCACCGGCAAGGACCGCAAATACGCCCATTGCCACGTAGGCCGCTGGAGGCCAGCCAAGCCCGCCCCAGATCGCCATGGGTATCACAAAGAACAGCGTAAACAGTGCGCCAATGATCATCCCCCGCTCAACAAACCTGGGCAGATCGGTCTTATCGAGCACACTGGCGGAATGCAGCCTGTGAGTATAGAGGCCCGCCTCGTCCTTGCTGAAAATATGAAAACGCCAGTCGGTAATACCCTGCTCATGAAGGTCTTCAGAGATGCTTTCAACGCTATCGATGGAGTCCACGAGATAGAAAAGCCGTTTCATAATATTCCCCCTACTCAGAAACCCTGAGTCAGACGATATACCCTGATTATAAATTAACCAGCGCTGGTAACCTCATGAATGCTGGAACCGTTTTACGATAAGCAGAGGCAGGATATGACGCTTGCGTCTATTAGTTCGCTTTTGCATGTTGACGTTAACGTCAATTATGGCTAGTTTGTTTTCGTCCAGCCCCAAAAGGGCGCATTCCAATGGGAAAACCCCAACGGAAAAACCGGACACCTGAAATCAAAACGCCGGCCACAAGCCGGACGACAAGAACAAGATACCCGCTCATGCCGAGATCCGGCCCGGTGGGAGAGGATTTCAACATGCTCGATAGCACCCCCTCCATGAACGTATTCAGCCATCCTGAATTCGACAACCACGAACACCTGTCCTTTTTCTGCGACCCGGAAACCGGACTGAAAGCCATTGTTGCCATCCATAACACCTCCCGCGGCCCTGCCCTGGGCGGTTGCCGGATGTTTCCCTACACCACGGACGAAGAAGCCCTGCGCGATGTGCTGCGGCTGTCCCGAGGCATGACCTACAAATCCGCCCTGGCCAACCTGGATCTGGGCGGCGGCAAATCAGTGATCCTTGGCGATCCCCGAAAAGACAAGACCGACGCCCTGATGGAAGCCATGGGCCGCCACCTGGAGGCCCTGGGTGGCCAGTACATTGCGGCGGAGGACTCCGGCACCAGCGTTCCTGATCTCAAGGTGATGGGCCGGTACACAAAACACGTAGCGGGTATCGCTGCGCGCCCCGGCTTTGATGGAAACCCGAGCAACGGCGACCCGTCTCCGGCCACCGCCTATGGCACGTATATCGGCCTCAAGGCAGCCGTAAAGCACAGGCTCGGCCGGAATGACCTCAAAGGTCTGAAGGTGGCTATCCAGGGCATTGGCAACGTCGGTTTCCGGCTGGCCAAACACCTCAAAGAAGCCGGCGCCGAGCTGTGGGTATACGACATCCACCAAGACAACATGCGCCGGGCAGTGGACCAGCTGGGCGCCAAACCGGCCGCCGCTCAGGACATCCTGCTCCTGCCGGTGGACGTAGTTGCTCCCTGTGCGATGGGCGCGGTGCTCAACGATGACAGCATTCCGCAACTGCAGGCCAGCGTCGTGGCCGGCGCTGCCAATAATCTGCTGGAACACCCGGAGCATGACGCCATGCTACGTGATCGGGGCATCCTCTATGCACCGGACTTCGCCATCAACGCGGGGGGCATCATCGATGTCTTCTACGAGCGCACCGGCGCCACACCGGAAACGGTGCGCGCCCATGTGGAAACCATCGGCGACACCCTGACCGAGATCTTTAACCGTTCCGACCGCTCGGGCCGCCCAACCGGGGAGGTCGCCAACGAGCTTGCGGAAGAACGGTTCCAAAGGCACACCGCCGGTGCCGGGCTTGCGCCCGAGCGGTCGGCTCGCACCGGGTAACCTGACACCGGCGCATCCCTCCGGGGGCTGCAGGCTTGTGAAGCCCCCTTTTAAACCCTGATACAAAAACAAATACTCCGGGAGATAGTTATGTCTGTCACTTCATCAGATTCCGCCGCCTATTCGGGGGCGCTTGAAGGTTCAAACGCCAAACGCGGGCTCTGGTCATCACGCCTTGCCTTCATCCTTGCAGCCACTGGTTCCGCCGTCGGCCTCGGTAATATCTGGAAGTTCCCCTACGTCACGGGCGAGAACGGCGGTGGCGCCTTTGTTCTGGTTTATCTGCTGTGCATCGCCGTTGTCGGTATTCCCATCATGATGGCGGAAGTCATGATCGGCCGTCGCGGTGGTTGCAGCCCGGTCAAGAGCTTGAGCCTGATTGCCGAGCGGGACCGCCTCAATTCAGCCTGGAAGCTGGTAGGTGCCGTAGGCATTCTGGCGGGCTTCCTGATTCTCTCGTTCTATTCGGTCATCGGCGGCTGGGCCATTTCCTACGTTGGCACCACCGCAAGCGGGCAACTCGCCGGACAGTCCGCCGAGGCGGTTGGCGCCATCTTCTCCGGGCTGCTCAGTGACCCCACCACCCTACTGGCCTGGCACACCCTGTTCATGGCCCTGGTGATGGTTGTGGTTGCCAGGGGTGTACGCTCAGGGCTTGAGCGGGCCGTCAGCATCCTGATGCCGGCCCTGTTCGTTCTGCTGCTGATTGTCGTGGGCTACGCCATGACTACCGGCCACTTTGGCCAAGCCGCTGCCTTCCTGTTCCAGCCGGATTTCTCCAAGCTCACTACCTCAGGAATACTGGTAGCGCTGGGGCACGCGTTTTTTACCCTGAGCCTCGGTATGGCCGTGATGATGGCCTACGGCTCCTACCTGCCCAAGAACATCTCCATCGCCAAGACGTCTATGGCTGTCTCTGTCATTGATACTGGCGTGGCACTGCTCGCGGGCCTGGCAATTTTCCCGATCGTGTTTGCCAATGGGCTGGAGCCAGGTGCGGGCCCGGGCCTGATCTTCCAGACCCTGCCGCTGGCCTTCGGTCAGATGCCGATGGGCTCGCTGTTCGGCACTCTGTTCTTTGTGCTGCTGATATTTGCCGCCTGGACGTCCGGGATTTCGCTGCTAGAGCCGATTGTGGAATGGCTTGAAGAGCGGAAAGGCATGAATCGCACAGTGAGCACACTGGGTGCTGGCATTGTCTGCTGGGCGCTAGGTATTGCATCGATCCTGTCCCTGAACCTGTGGTCTGACTTCGCACCACTGGGCTTCGTACCGATGCTGGAAGGCAAGACCATCTTCGACCTTCTGGACTTCTTCACCGCCAACATCATGCTGCCTCTGGGAGGTCTGTTGGTTGCCCTGTTTGCCGGCTGGGTGATGTCCCGTCAAGCCATGGAGAGGGAGCTTTCCCTTTCCCCGGCCATGTTCAATTTGTGGCTGATTACCGTGCGCTTCGTTACCCCGGTGGCAGTCGCCGTGGTATTTATCTACAACCTGATGTAACCCGCCGCTAAAGCTGATCGAGGGAGGCCTTCAGGGTCTCCCCGATCCTTGCATTAAGTTTCAGATCCACCAGATCTTCTGCCCGAGTCCGGCCCAGGTTCAGCGTGGCAATCGGCTTGTTCCATTCGTTTGCATAGCGGCAGAATCGAAAACCGGAATAGACCATCAACGAGGAACCAATCACCAGCAGACCATCGCTGGCCTTGAGCGTATCAAGTGCCGAATACACACGGTCCTTGGGGACAAAATCTCCGAAAAACACCACATCCGGCTTCAGAATACCTTCACACGTCGGGCAATCCGCCAGCCGGAAATCCGAGAAGTCCACATCCAGATCCGCGTCACCATCCGGCGCCGTGTCTGCCGTATACTTTCGGAATCCGGGATTCAGATCGCCACACCGATCGTGCACTTCATCTCTCGGGCAACGGTAGCCGCAGCTCATACACACCACCTCATCAGCCCGACCGTGAAGATCCGTCACCGCCCGGGTGCCGGCCTTCTGATGCAGTCGATCCACGTTCTGGGTCACTACCAGGCTACTATGGTTGAGCAGTTCCAGTTCCGAGATGCAATGGTGGGAGGGGTTGGGCGTGGCATTTCGCATCACTGGCCAGCCGATCAGGCTGCGACCCCAGTAACGCTGGCGGGTGTGAAAATCCTCCATAAACGCGTTGTGCTGAACCGGCTGCTTGCGTTTCCAGGCGCCGTCGCCATCCCGGTAGTCCGGAATACCGGAATCGGTGCTCACCCCGGCGCCGGTGAGAATCAGTAAACGGGGGTGGCTGTGGATAAACTCCGCCAGCAACACACCCGCCTCCGCCGGCTCATGCAGCACGGCCGGCTGCGCCTTTTCGGGCAGGCGCTGGCTGGAGCTGAAAGGTCGGCTGCGGTGTGTGGTTTCAGGCATACAAGCTCCGGTTTCTCAGCCCGGTTTGCGGGCCAAATACACGGTGTTGAACGATTCCCTGTTCTGGAACGGATTAAAAAAGGATACGACATGGCAGGCGACATCGATGAATACTTCATTTAAAACCGCCATGAACTCATCATCCTCGCCCTCGTTGGACCACATGGCAAATACGCCCCGGGGCTTCAGTTGCCGGGCCATCAGGCGGAGGTTGTTGGCGGTGTAGAAGCTGGCGCTGGAATCGTGCAGCAGGGCCCGGGGCGAGTGGTCGATGTCGAGGAGAATGGCATCGAATTGCTTGCCGGGGTTATCCGGATCAAAGCCGCCGGTGTCAGGGTCGGCAACGGCCAGATCGAAGAAGCTGCCATGGACGTAGCGGTTGCGGGAGTCGGCATTCAGGTCTTTGCCCAGGGGCACGAGTTCCTGCTGGTGCCAGCCGATAACAGGTTCGAGGTATTCGACAACGAGTTGTTCGGCCACGCGCTGGTGTTTGAGGGCGGCGACGGCGGTGTACCCCAGGCCAAGTCCGCCAACGACAACACTGAGGTTATCCCCTTCGGTTTCACCCAGTCCGATATCGGAGAGGGCGATTTCAGCGTCCACGAACATGCTGGACATGAGGAATTCCTCGCCCAGTTTCACCTCAAAGATGTCCCGGTCACCAATAGCCGGAATGCGGCGTCTGCGCAGGGTGATCTCGCCGATTACCGAGGGTTGGCTGTCAATTTGCTCGAAAAGCAGGCCCATTTGTTCTGACTCTTCTGGTTGGTCTGGTTTGCAGCTGTAACGTTATTTCTGAGTTTGCCGCCCCCTGGCCGTCAAATCCGTGCATTCGCCGGTGGGCAGGGCTTTCCAAAACACGCTCCTTGCGGCACATCCATGTGACGCTTGGGCTCCGCCCCTCTGCGCTTATTGCTCCTGCGTCGCGCAGAGGGCCCTGGGCAGGCCGTCCATGGCCTGCCCGTGAAGAGCTTCTCGCTCTTCACCCATGGCTCCGCACAGTTTTGGAAAGCCCTGCCCACCGGCTCCTCATCCTACTCCCCTGTATCCGGCGAGTTCTCCAGGCAGTTAGCGAGGATTTCCCGCATCTTCTCCGCCCCCAGATTTTCCATCAACTCAATGTTTCGCTCGGGGATTCCGTCCACATCTGGATAACTGTCAATCGCCGCCTCCAGACTGGCTTCCCTTAACAGATGCAGCATCGGGAACGGTGAACGGTTGGTGTAGTTCTCCGCCGCGTCCGGCTCGGTGCCCGCAAACTGGTAATCCGGATGGAAACTGGCGATCTGGTAAACGCCCTCCATCTCCAGATACGCCAACAAACCATCCGCCGCGTCCAGAAATTCATTGTAGATCCCGAAGTCCTGCAATACACCCGGGTGGACCAACAGGGTGGTTTCGATCTCGGGTTCGTCTTCCAGTCGCTGAAGCTCCGAGTGCAGGGCCTGCAGCAGCTCGTCTTCGGTCTCGGCTTCCGAAACGACAAACCGAACCCGGTTCCGGACCAGTTCCCGTTTGGCGAACGGACACAGGTTGTAGCCGACGACTACGTCTTCCACCCATTTGCGGGTTGCGGTAATAATTTCGGTCTCGCCCATGCTGCGTTCTCATATAGTTATAAAGGCCGCACAGAAGTCCGATCGGGCAGCCCCAAGGTTTAAGCTTTAACAACGAGGTTTAAGGCTTAAACGTACCCCTGACTCCGTAGATAATCATCATAAGACCCACTGAAGTCAGTAATACCGTCGGCCTTAAGCTCAATAATCCGGGTAGCCAAAGAAGAAACAAACTCCCGGTCATGGCTGACGAAAATCAGGGTGCCCGGATAGTTCTCCAGCGCCAGGTTCAGCGCCTCAATGGACTCCATATCCAGGTGGTTCGTAGGCTCATCCATCAGCATCACATTCGGCTTCTGAAGAATCAGCTTGCCGAACAACATCCGCCCCTGCTCGCCACCGGAAATCACGCGGACAGATTTGGCGATATCATCGCCGGAGAACAGCATACGCCCAAGGGTACCGCGAACCAGTTGTTCGCCACCGGTGGTCCACTGGGCCATCCAGTCGGCCAGAGTGGCGTCGTCAGCAAAATCCTCGGTGTGGTCCTGGGCGAAGTAACCCACCTCGGCGCTGTCGGTCCACTTCACTTCACCGGAATCCGGTGTCATTTTGCCGGCCATGCACTGCAGCAGGGTGGTCTTGCCGATGCCGTTGGGGCCAATAATGGCCACCCGCTCACCAGCTTCAATCTGCAGGTTCAGTTTCGACAATACACACTCTTCACCGAAGCCCTTGTAGAGATCTTTCAGGGTGACCGCCTGGCGGTGAAGCTTTTTGGTCTGCTCAAAGCGGATAAACGGGCTCACTCGACTTGAGGGCTTTACTTCTTCCAGCTGAATCTTATCGATCTGGCGTGCCCGGGACGTGGCTTGCTTGGCCTTGGAGGCGTTGGCAGAGAAGCGGCTGACGAACTGCTGCAGCTCGGCAATCTGGGCCTTTTTCTTGGCGTTGTCCGACAACATGCGCTCTCGGGCCTGGGTGGCGGCGGTCATGTATTCGTCGTAGTTGCCGGGGAACAGGCGCAGTTCGCCATAATCCAGATCCGCCATGTGCGTGCACACGCTATTCAGGAAGTGTCGATCATGCGAAATGATGATCATGGTGCTGTTACGGGCCACCAGGATGTTTTCCAGCCAGCGGATGGTGTTAATATCCAGGTGGTTGGTAGGCTCGTCCAGCAGCAGTACATCCGGATCGGAGAACAGCGCCTGGGCCAGCAAGACCCGCAGCTTCCAGCCAGGCGACAGGGCGCTCATGGGGCCATTGTGCTGTTCCAGGGGAATTTCCAGGCCTAACAGCAGCTCGCCTGCGCGGGAGTCCGCAGTGTAGCCGTCCAGTTCGGCAAATCGGACTTCGAGGTCCGCCACCGCCATGCCGTCTTCTTCGGTCATTTCTGCCAGCGAATAAATGCGGTCGCGCTCAGCCTTTACTTCCCAGAGCTCTTCATGCCCCATGATCACGGTGTCGATGACACTGCAGTTCTCAAAGGCGAACTGGTCCTGGCGCAACTTGCCCAGGCGGGTGTTGGGCTCCAGCATCACCTGGCCGGCCGAGGGGTCAAGATCTCCACCGAGGATTTTCATGAATGTGGACTTGCCGGACCCGTTGGCGCCGATCAACCCGTAACGGTTGCCGTTGCCGAACTTTGCGGAAACGTTTTCAAACAGGGGCTTGGCCCCGAATTGCATGGTGATATTGGCAGTGGAAATCAAGAAGCAAACCTGTCGATGTGGGGCCGGCCGGGCGCCGGCTAAACGAAAGAGCGCATTGTACAGGTTTGCTGGCAGGACTGTGAGACCGCAGAAACACGGATAAAAAGCACTTGCCTCCGGCGGGCTGTCCGGGCAGCATTCCCGTTCTGACGTACCCATTCATCCGAAAACAGGATATTGATCATGGCACAGGCAACCGCACGCCACATTCTGGTAGACAGCGAAGCGAAATGTGAAGAACTGAAGAAAGCCATCGAAGGTGGCCAGGATTTCGCGGAAGTGGCAAAGCAGCACTCTTCCTGCCCCTCCGGCCGCAACGGCGGCGATCTGGGCTCCTTCGGCCCGGGCCAGATGGTTCCCGAGTTTGACAAGGCCGTATTTAACAGCGAGCTGAACACCGTGCTCGGCCCGATCAAGACCCAGTTCGGCTATCACCTGCTGGAAGTGACAAGCCGCAGCTGATGAGTCCGGGTGCCACACCGGGAATGCCCAGCGCCGGTCGGCGGCTTCAGCTGCTGGCCGGTGTGACTTCACTTCTTATTGTTCCGTTTCTCTTTTTTGGCGGGCCTGACTGGTCCTCGGGGCCGGTATACAAATCGGCCTGGAATCTCGGCCACATCCTTCTCTTTGCCCTTCTGACTCTTACCGTGAGACCCTGGCAGTGGCTCCAAGGCTGGCGCCTCTGGCTGGCAGTGACCAGTGTATTGCTGGCCGCTGGAATCGTCATTGAACTGCTCCAGTACGGACATGATCGCGAGATGGACGTGCAGGACCTGCTCCGAAACCTGATTGGCAGCTGGCTGATCATTGCCTGGCGCCCCCTGTTCTTTTCGGGAAATCGGAAAACCGCCGGCAGCGTACTGATGGCCGCCTTCACCACGCTGTTGCTGCTGTCTGAACTGGCCACTACCGCTCAGGTAGCTGCCCGGCAATTTCAGATGAACCGTCAATTGCCGGCCCTTTATGACTTCCAGAGAGAGGAACCCTCACCCTTCTGGAGCGGGCCGCTCACATCCTCGCAAGCACATGCTCCGGAAGGCTCAAAAAGCTTGAGAATCAACCTGGGCACGGAAACCTATTCGGGGGTATCCCTGCACAACTTTCCATCCGACTGGCGAGGGTTCGCGACACTGTCCCTGACTCTTTTCAATCCCGATTCCCAGCCCCTTTCGGTGACCCTTCGAATCAACGATGTGGAACATGACAGAGGTGACAATGCCTACAGCGACCGATTCAATTTCAGGCTTGACCTGGAGCCCGGCGTCAACACTTTCGAAATACCGCTGGCGACCATAGAACAGGCGCCGGACCAGCGCCCCATGGACATGAGCGAGATACGCAGGCTTGGCCTGTTCGCCACTCGCCTGCCCGAACCAAGGTCTGTTTACCTGCTGGCGCTGGCGCTTGACTGAGCCAGTGTCCAGGGATTGGTTGTGATTGGCTCAGCGCCGGCATCGGTTACCAGAATTGTCTCACTGCACCCGATACCCCATTTCCCGGGGACACGCAGGCAAATCGGGAGGTGAAACACCATACCGGGACTGAATTCCGAGTTGCCGCCGCGTGCGATAAAGCCGGAACCTTCCACCCAGGAGGGCGGAAACTGGGCGCCGACGGTGTAGCCGAATACGCCGGAGAAAAACACCGTGCCGGAAAGAGGGGCCAGGGCTTTCTCCGCTGCCTGGGCGGCGGAATCAAATGTCACGCCCGGCTTCACTGCCACCAGAAGGGCATCCACAACGCTTCGACAGCCGTCGAATACCTTTCGCATTTCCCGGGACGGCGTTCCGGCAACCACGGTTTGCATCATGGGTGCGGTGTATCGCTGCCAGGCGGAACCGAATTCCAGAAATACCGGCTCATCCTGCTCTATCCTGCAGCGTTTGTGGTTGGTGTGAATCACGCTGCTGCGCCGGCCTGCGGTGACAATGGGCTGCATGCTCATGAACTCACTGCCTGCCTCCAGCAGGGACCGCGCACCAACAGCAGCAATGTCGTTATCCGTTAACCCCGGCCGAACTTCTGCCGCTGCCGCTCTCAGCCCTTCGCCGGTGATACGCGCACTCTCGCGCAGGTATTCGATTTCACCCGCGGATTTAACAATGCGAATCTTCTTGACGAGGCCGCCACTATCAATAAACCGAACGCTTGAGAGCCTTGCTTTCAGGCCTTCAAGCACACCCTGCCGGAGCGAGCCGTGCCAGGCATCAATGCCGACAATGTCCGCAGAACCATTCAGGGCATCAATCAACGGTGACAGTACTTCGCCAATGCCTTCCCAGCGATAGCCGGTAACGTTGGTCACACGGGTTGTCACCATGGCTGGGCCCATTTCAATGGAGGGCACCTGCAGGAGCAGGGATGAGCCGGTGACCAGCAGGGCGACGTGAACGGACACCTCAAAGGTACTGTAACCGGTCAGATAGAAAATATCGGAAGGGTCCGTCAGCAACAACGCGTCCATGTCTTCAACGGCCATCCGATCCCGCACCCGGGCAAGCCGATGATCAAATTCTTCCGCTCCGAAGGAGCATTCAGAGCCCCTTAGTTCTGCCGGAAGCGCTTTCTGATAGGCATTGAAATCCATGGTCGCACCTCCTCGGTTACTCTTACCAAGGAGAGTGGACCCGAATTTGCATTTTCACAAATTTTAGAGGGCTTTCAGCAGCATTTACTGGCTGTTTCCGGGCGCCGGCGAAAGAAATTGCGCCAGCTGCCTGCCCACCGATTCTATCGGGTCTGTAATCGCCTGCTGGATGCTGTTGGTAACAACCTTCGAGAACGCCGCTCCGGCGGGGCTTTCCAGGAAACCCAGATACAGGTCCATTTCCTGGGCTCCAATATTCTCGTAGGTATAGAGGTAGCTGTCGTACACCTGCTGGCCGACGACACCTGTCAGCATACTGCGCTGGCCTTCAATGCGTTGCCGAAGCTGATCGTAATTCTCCGAATCACTGCTGAACGCGGCCATGGCGGTTGCCAGCCCGAGTTGCACCGCGATGGTGGTATCCACCGCGCTTTCAGTAGCGCGGGAAGCACGATCAAAGCGGTCGAACATTTCGGCTTTGCGAGTGCCCTTGTATTTGCTGTTCAGGCCAGGAGCACGAGCCTGGATCTGTTGCCAGGCGGAAGGCTCGGAGGCGGCAATCTCAGCAGCGGAAATCTTCCTGCCAACCGGTGTTTCATACCAGCCCTGCACCGCCTCAAGCTGTCCGTCCGTCAGCTGGTTTTGCAAATCGGTAATAATCTGCTGCTCAATATCAGCGGCACTGAAACTGTTGCTCACCACATTCCCGATGGTATCCGCCACCATGGGCGGCAACTGGCCGCTTCGTTTCAGACCGTCCCGAATGCCCTGGCTCATCATGGCCGGATATCGGGCGACAATGTCGTCAACCGGTGAGGCCGCCAGCGCCTGGCGGGCGTCTGTTGCCGCCTGGGCCGTTCCGGTGAAAAGCATGGCGGTGACTAAAAGAGGTTTAATTAGGGGAAATCGCTTCATTTACCTATCATCCCGAATGTATCGTTGGTTCCCTTATGCCACGGGTACGATACATGCAGCAAGCAATCCCGCGGTCCCGGAGATGACGGTTTGGTAGGAATACGCAAAAAGCCCCGCCGGAAAGGTAAACGCCGCCAGACAGCCACTGAAATCTGGAAAAGCCGGGCCAGATGGTACGGACTTCCGGTCCTGGGTTTGCTGATGGGAGTATGGGCCACTTTACGGTTCAGCCTGCTGGCACCGGATCCTCCGGCCAATCCGGAAGACCTCTGCGAGATCTTTCGGGAACATCCCGTCTGGTATGACTACGCCAGCGAATCGGAGCAACGGTGGGGCACACCGATCGCCACGCAGATGGCTTTTGTCTACTACGAATCGTCCTTCCGCAGCCATGCCCGACCGCCGCGCTCCCTGCTCTGGGGCTTTATTCCCTGGGCCAGGCCAACGACCGCCTACGGCTATGCCCAGGCCCTGGACCCGGCCTGGCGGGAATACCTGCAGGCCAACGGTGAGGGATGGTTTACCGTTCGTACCGATATGGAATACGCGCTGGATTTTGTCGGCTGGTACAACCACCTGACCCACCGGCAGCTGGGTATTCCATTTTCAGCCCCGCGGCAGTTGTATCTCGCATACCACGAGGGCCGGGGCGGCTATGCCCGTAAAACGTTCGAGGTAAAACCGGCCGTAACCGCCCTTGCCTCCCGGGTGCAGACTCGGGCCTTCCGATATGACCACCAGCTCAAAACCTGTGAACAGGAGTTCCAGTGCTGGCGCTGGTACCAGTTCTGGCCGTTCTGCGGCTGAATCCTGTTAAAGCGCTGTTTTGATCTCCAACTGGGCTTCAAGCGCCTGCAGTCGCTCCACCAGATACTCCATGACAATCCGGACGCGGGCCATCTGCTGGGTATCCTGGTTCACATGCAGCCATAGATCCACACTCTCGCCTTCCAGCGGGTCGGACAGGCGACGAAGTTCACGGGTACCTTCACCCAGGTAGCATGGCAATACCGCCAGTCCGGCGCCCGCCCTGGCGAGGGCATGCATGGACTGCAGGCTGTTGCAGCGAATTACCGATGCCACGTTTTTCAGATGCTTCCGGTACCAGCGGCCCGTGGCCAGATGACTGAAGGTTTCATCAGGAATAACCCACAGGCAGGCCTCCGGATGATTCTCAATGTCCATGTTGCGATTTCGCCGACAATACCGTGCAGAGCCGTAAACCGCCGATTCGATGGCGGCAATCCGCTCTCCCTCGAGGGTTGCCTGCGGCTTGTTTTCTGGCCGGAGCGTCAGGTCTGCCTCCCGATGGCTGAGGTTGGCCACATCGTTGTCCGTCAGAATTTCCAGCTCAATATCCGGGAATTCCCGCACCAGCTCCGCCAGTATCGGGCTGAGCAATTCATTCATCATGGCGTCTTCGGCTGCCAGCCGCACCTTTCCCACTGGCGCGGAGTCCTGCCCCACCAGTTTCCGCTCGAGATTATCCATCTCCACTGCCAGCCGCTCGGCTTCCCGAAAAGCCGTTTCACCCACCGGTGTAAGCTGCAGTCCGTCTCTGCTTCGTTCAAAAAACTGCACACCCAGCGACTCCTCCATCTGGTCAAGTCGCCGTAAAACAGTGGTTTGATGCACACCCAGTAATTCGCCGGCCTTGGCGAGCGTTCCGCCTATTGCCAGAGCCCTAATATATCGAAGATAATCCCAGTCCATAGCTACTGCATATTTGCAACGTGAGTACGGATTTTAACGTATTTAAGCTGCAAATAAGAACCCTTAGAATGCTGTTTATATTAAAGGTAGATCCCTAACTAATCTGCCCAGTTGAACTAACCCACCCATAGAAAGGAGGAAGGCGCTATGACTCAGAACCATATCGCAACCGTTAACCCGCTGCCGTCCAGTATCCTCCACAATAGTACTGAGGTCAGGCGCCAGTATACCCGTGCTGCGGCAAAGCAGACGGTTCAGTTTTTCAGTCGCAAAATGCGAAGCTTCAACCGGAAAGCAGCAAACGTTGCTTCGGACATGACCCAGATGCAGGGCGGCCACTGAGCCAACACTGATATCTGGCATGAACGCGGGGACCGCGTAGGCTGGAAACGAAACACAGGGATTTGAAAACGCCGGCGGCGCCCGAGGGAGCCACCGGCGTTTTGCGTTTGGGAGTCAGAACTCCCAGACCACCTTTTTCTTCTGGCTGAACCAGTCGTCCATTTTTTGGTTGTAGAAGTCTTCGATAACGTTCCGCTTGATCTTCATGGTCGGCGTAAGCATACCGTTTTCCATGGTCCAGGGCTCCCTGACCACCACCACGAATGCCACTTTCTCGTGGGATTCACATTCAGCGTTCACTGCTTCCAGTTCGGCGGCCAGTTCCTGCTCCAGTTCACTGCGATCGGCACCGGTTTCCAGTTCGCCCCGTGCTTCCTCAGAAAGCAGGATCATCAGGCACGGCTGCGGCTGGTTGGCACCGGCAACACAGACCACTTCTGCTTTGGGGTGGTTAAAGCGGTTCTCGATAGGAACCGGAACAACATACTTGCCTTTCGAGGTCTTGAAGAGGTCTTTCACCCTGCCAGTAATCCGGAGAGTGCCATCCCGGTCAATTTCCCCCATGTCTCCGGTTTTCAGGAAGCCGTCCTCTGTGAGGTCCTCTTTGGTTTTTTCATCATTCTTGTAATAGCCCAGCATCTGGCCAGGGCTCTTTACCTGGACCTCACCCCCTTCGCCAATGCGATGCTCCACACCCGGATTGGCCATACCCACAGAGCCGGCCCTGGCCTGACCCGGCCGGTTGGCGTGGGAGTAGCCGAAGTTTTCTGACATGCCGTAGACCTCCAGCAACTCCAGCCCGAGATTCCGGTACCAGTTGACGATCTCAGCTGACAGGGGCGCGGCGCCGGTGAGCGCCGCCCGGCAATGATCCAGCCCCAGCTGGCGAAGTACTTTCTTTTTTACCAGACCACGGATGATGGGAAGGCTGAACAGCAACTTCTGTTTTTTCGGCGGCAGTTTCGCGTTTACACCCAGGTAGAACTTCATCCACAGGCGGGGAACGGAGAAGAACAGCGTCGGCCGCGCCCGCTGAAGGTCTTCCTGAAAGGTATCAAGGGAGTTGGCGAAGTACAGATGAAAGCCGTAGTACAGGGACTGGGTTTCCACCGCCGCCCGCTCTGCCACATGGGCCAGCGGCAGGTACGAAAGCATCCGTTCACCGGAAGAGACCGGAAACAGTTGCTGCAATCCGTCTGCCACCGAAATCATGGTCCGAAAGCTGTGCATGACGCCTTTTGGCCGGCCGGTACTGCCGGATGTGTAGACAATGGTCGCCAGGGTATCTTGAGCTGGCAGCTTCGGTTCCGCAGGCTCCTGGCCGGCAATGATCTCCAACCACTTCGGCGTGTCGTCCCTTGGTGACATGGGCAGGGAAATAAGCGGTAAATCATCGGGAATGTGATTTTTGATATCATTCCAGCCGTCCGCGGTACCGTCGAGTTTTCCGAGGAACAACAGTTTTGCCTCGCAGTGCTCAAGCACGTAGGCCGCGGTATCACCGTTGAGGGTGGGATAAAGCGGCACCGACACGTGCCCGGCCGCCCAGATGGCCAGATCCGCCAGAATCCAGTGCGCACTGTTCTTGCCCAGGATACTGATATTGCTGGGCTCAGGAAGGCTCAGGCTGTTCAGGAAGGCGGCCATTCGGGAGACCTGGTCAGCGGCCTGCTTCCAGGTGATGTCCTCAACACGGCCATCCGGATACGGCTGGGTAAGGTAGACATTATCGGGGGTCTCCCCGGCCCAATAATACAGGCAATGGAGAGAGGTCTGCTTCCGGGGATCAACCGCCATAGATGGCTCCTTTATTGTTATTGTGCTGTATGTTTCAGGTTCTGAATTGCTATTCATACTAGCGCCATTTCACGAGCGCTCAATAGCATTTAATGCCCGTACAGTTGGCCAATTAATCCTCCGTTGCGAACTACCTCTCAAAACACTTCGTGACATTGGTCAAGTTTGATCTACAGTGAAGGTTGCTGCGTATCGAATTCCATCACTGTAGGAGGTGACCATGAGAACATCGACTCGCTCTTCCCTGATTTTTCCTGCCTGGGGCATAATCCTGGTCGGTTCCGTTGCGTTTCTTTACTGCGCCTATGCTGGCCTGCTGGGATCCTGAAGCAATTGTCTAGCGACGAAACTTTGTTTCCAGCACTACCGCAGAGTTTGTCCGCTCAACCCCTTCAAGATTGCCAATGGCGTCCAGCACCTTGCTCAGTTCCTCAAGGGACTGGGCCTGAATGATGGCAACCAGATCGTACTCGCCGCTCACTGAAAACAGTTGCGACACCTGGCTGATTTGCTCCAGAGCCAGATTGGTCCGCGCTGTCAGTTTCTGGAATACCTTGATCGACACATGGGCCTCAACCTGATTAGCCAATAATTCCCCACCCAGCTGAACCGAATAGCCCCGAATGACACCGCTGGCTTCCAGCCGTGCGATCCGATTCTGCACCGTTGAACGGGACACATGCATGGCTTTTGCCAGCTCCGTAATACTGGCCCGGGCATTCTGGCGCAGCAGCATTAACAGTTTCTGGTCCTGCGGGCTGATCATTTTGTCGCTCCCTCTTATCATTCTGACATTATTATAGATCATTTCGATCATTCTGAACCTGCAATCTGTTATCAGCTGCTCTCATACTGGGCCAAAACAACGCTCAGGACGCTGGCCATGTTTATCCGACCCATTAGCCCCGGGGATCTCGATGCACTCTACCGCATTGCCGTTGAATCCGGCCCCGGCTTTACCTCTCTGCTGCCGGACCGGGGTGCTCTTGCGCGAAAGATTGACCATTCCGTATCGAGCTTCGCCAGATCCGTCACCGCACCGGGTGACGAGCACTACCTATTTGTTCTGGAGGACAGCGGGACCGGAGAAATCCTGGGCACTACCGGTATTGAAGCCGCCGCAGGCCTGAACCGGCCACTTGTCCACTTTCGCCGCAACGCCGTTATCCAGCACGCCAACGTCCACCAGATGCGGCGCCCCGAGGAAAGCCTGACCCGTTGCCAGCACTACATCGGCTGCACCGAAATCTGTTCACTCTATCTGCGACCAGGGTTTCGCCGCGCCAATGCCGGCAAGCTCCTTTCCCGGGTGCGTTTCCTGTTCATGGCACTTCACCCTGAGCGGTTCTCGGATATCGTCATCGCGGAAATGCGGGGCGTTTCAGACCAGGCCGGGCGATCTCCATTCTGGGACTGGCTGAAGCACCATGTTGCGGACCTGGATTTTGCCTCAGCCACTCAACTGGCCTGCTCCGGACACGCCGGCTTTATTGAGGAATTAATACCCGCCGTGCCGTTCTATACTCAACAAATGAACCATGCGGCCCGGGCGGTAATCGGCCAGGTTCACGAAGATACCCGCCCGGCCCGGCATATGCTGGAGCGGGAGGGCTTCCGGCACCAGGGTTTTGTCGATCTTCTGGATGGCGGCCCAACCCTGGAGTGCCCGAAGGCGGAGATCGCTAGCGTGCGCACCACCCATATAGGCAAGGTTCAGCTTCATGCGGGGGCAAAGCTCCCTGAGGATAGGGAGAGGGACGACTATCCATACGCTATCGTGGCCAACGCCGGCTGTTCCGGTTTCAGGGCAACCGTGACCGACCGGGCCTATCCGGAACCTGAAACCGGCCGTGTAGTTGTGGCAGCCCGACTGGCAGAGCATTTGGGCCTGGGCGATGGCAACCTGGCCTGCTGTCTTCCCCTCGCCGGAAGCAATAAACAGTCACAGCCCGGTCAACAGATCCGCCATACACTGGCTACTGAGGAGATTCGCTATGCATACTGACCCGGACACACTGTTCGCCCGGCTCTGGGAGTCCTATCGTCAGGTGACCCCTTCCGCCGACCGCATCCACAAAATCCTGGGTGCCGAGGAAGGTCAGGAAATCGTCAACGACCACATCGCACTGCGCACCTTCAACCTGGATCCGGTGCGGCTCGAGGCACTGGCCGAGCATTTTCTGAGCCTTGGTTATCAGCAAGGCGGCGAATACCATTTTGAGGCCAAGAAACTGTATGCCCGGCACTATGAGCACCCCTCCAGGGAACTCCCGAAGGTCTTCATATCGGAGCTGCTTGTTGATCAGTGCTCACCGGCATTACAGGCAGTGGTGGAAAACCTGGTCGCGCAGGTGCAACCCAACGCTGTAAAAGCCGATGATTTTCTGTATTCCGGGCGCCATTGGACGATTAAGTACGACACTTATCAAGACCTCCTTCAGGAAAGCGAGTATGCCGCCTGGATGGCTGCCTGGGGCTATCGTGCCAATCATTTCACGGTCAGCATCAATCACCTGGAACAGTTCCGGACGGTGCCGGATATTAACCAGTTACTGAAAGACCACGACTACACGGTGAATGCGTCAGGCGGGGAGGTGAAGGGATCGCCGCAAGATCTTCTGGAGCAGTCGTCAACCATGGCTGACAGGGTACCTGTAACCTTTTCTGATCAGACCGTGACAATCCCGAGCTGCTTTTACGAGTTTGCCCTGCGGTATCCGAAACCGGACGGCGAACTCTATTCGGGATTCGTGGCCGCCTCGGCAGACAAGATTTTCGAGAGCACCAACGCCGCAGGCTGAGACGCTTCTCGCCCGCTCACCCTGTTCAGACCATCTTGTCAGGACCACCCCTGCTCGCCGAGCAGGGGTACAAAACGGACAGCCCCGAAGTCCTCGGTTCTGAATTCGCTTTCCGCCAACCGGGTAATCCGCAGTAACGACTGCACGGAATGCTCGGAGCCAACGGGAATCACAAGGTGGCCACCAACAGCCAGTTGATGCTTCAACGCCTCGGGCACTACCGGCGCACCGGCAGCCACGACAATGCCATCGAAGGGCTGATGTTCTGGCCAGCCCAGAGTGCCATCACCGCAGCGGACCACCACGTTATCAAACCCTTCCGACACCAGGGTGCTGCTTGCCCGTTCCGCCAACTCCGGCACTCTTTCCATGCTGAAAACCTCGCTGGCGATACAGGCAAGAACGGCAGCTGCGTAACCCGACCCGGTTCCAATATCCAGCACCTTTTCGCCACCCTGAAGATTCAGAGCCTCGGTCATCAACGCCACAACATACGGCTGCGAAATCGTTTGCCCTGCGCCAATGGGCAGCGGCCCGTCATCGTAGGCACAGTCCTGCATGCTCTTTGGTACAAATTTCTCCCGTGCCACCCGGCCCATGGCCTCAAGTACCAGTGGCGACTCGATTCCCCGGGCGACGAGCTGATAATCCACCATGGATGCTCTTCGGGACGCAAATTCACTGCCCTGTGTCATTGTCTGCCTACTCCTCTGGTCAACCCCTTCAACCGCCGCCGCCCACCGATTTTCCGGTGTATCGGTCACCACTTACCGGCGGTTACAAAGCAGTAACTTTTTTACAACGGCGGCCATCACATTATCTGACTACTTTTTACTCACCGGTAGTTACAGAAACAACCGCCGAGCACCAAAACAATAAAACGGACAACGGGCTGAGAATCAGGGACCCCGTTGTTGAGGAGGAAAAATGTCAACATCTGTTAACCACCTCGACGAGCGGACGCGGGATTCCGCCGAACTGCTTGAAGAAATCATGCCCTCTGCCATCACCCTGGCCATGATGCTTCGCCACCGGAAGATGGCTGCGTGGCTGCGTACCGAGTTTGATGGCTATCAGGACCTGGAGGCCGCCCCACCCTATCGGCGTCAATTGCATGGTCATATTGTTGCCAAGTCTCCCCAGTATGGCTGGATTCCCGCGCCGATGGACGATGACCAGAAAGAGGAATTCGGCTATATGGACCTGCTTGATGGCGTAAAAGCCCTGGAGAAGGTATGTATCAACTGCAAAAAGGGTAATGGCACCCGCGTCTTGCTGGCCAAAGAAGATATGGCTGTTCTGCAAAAGCAGATCAACCTCACTGCCGAACTGGCTATAAACCTCAGCCGGGACGTCTACTGCCGCCTGCTAAGAACCGTTCGGGCGGCGATTTACCTATGGACCCAGGAGCTCATGGCGGAAGGCTTGGCCGGTGAACACAACCACTACAGCCCCGATGAGCGGGCGAAAGTGGCGCAACTGGATGACCCGGAAAAGTTCTGGCGCCGGGCCCTGGAGGAAGTGGACAGCCTGCCGATACCCGATGTTCGTGAGGTCGGATTCTTCGAGCGGGTATTCGGGCGCGCAGGCTGAAGGCCGCCACTGCCCACCAACCCGCTCACTAGTGTCCCGTCTGGCTAATTCGTTAACCTACTGAGCCACTGAGGGCCTTGATAGCTAGGCGCGGTGGCGAAGGTTTGGTGGTTCCAAATCGAGACAGCGCAACGCGGCTATCAAGGCCCTCAATGGCTCCCGAAGGGCGACACGCCGAGACCTCTGGCCGGTGTTGCCAGCCCTTGATGTGGAACCACCACACCTGCGGACTGGCGCCTTGGCCAGAGGCCTCGGCGTGTCGCAGTAGGTTAACAAATTAGCCAGACGGGACACTAGAGGACACTGACAATGCCGACGCTGCTCACCAGGAGCAGCACGGCTCCTAGCAAACGAAAGAAAACCGGCGTCTCGGCCCGGAGAATACGGTCGTGGGCATAGAGACCGATCACGTGGCCCACGGCTGCACAGGGCAAAAGCCAGAGATGGTGAACGAGCTGGAGATCCACGCCAGCCCAAATGAATGCCGCCATCTTGATCAGCACCAGAATGAACCAGAGTGCGAACAAGGTATCCCTGAGCTTCTCCTTAGGCAGGTGCTGTGCGGCGACAGCGATTATCAACGGCGCTCCGATCAGGGATGTTCCACTGATATAGCCCCCCACCATCAGGAAAACTGCATCGACAGTCTTGCTGCCGCTGCGAAATGGCCGATTGATGATGTAAGACACCGAATAAAGCGCGACGATCACGAAGATAATGGCACTGAGAATGTCGGAAGGCATGGTGATCAGACCAAACACACCAATCAGCTTGGGCACGATCATGATCCCGAGGATGCGCCACAAATACTGCCAGTCAACGGTCCCGGAACCTGTGGCACGGAGCTCTCCGGCTCTCGTGCGATTATTCATCCAGATGGTCAGGGATGAAAATACCAGCAGGTGAACCGCGATAATCGGGAGAAACACCAACGGCTCATCAAGAACCAGCAGAAGAAACGGTAATGACAGGACGGCACCACCAAACCCTAACCCGGACCGGACAAAGCCGCTCCAGACGAAAATCAGGGCAATCAGCAGATATTGATAGTTTGCGAGGTCTGACATGGAATTCCTGTTAAAAAAATGGGCCGGCCTTTTTCCGAAACTGATCTAAGCTCTTATAATTGTGAATAGTTACGAAGCAAAACAATAGCATGCGGAGGATGTTCGTTAATGGCCCTGTCCTGGAAACAGAAGTTTATGATGTTGATTGTTGCCACGCTGATAGGGCTGGCGATTGCCACCATGGCGTCCCTGAGCGGACTCGACAAGGTGTCGGATGCCTATGAAGCACGCGGGCAGGCCCGGGCCTATGAGTCCGCCTCCCTCACTCTTCTGAACGACTGGCTTGCTCTGGAGAGACTGAGCGAGAGTCTCGCGCCGGAGCAGGTCGAAAGCTATCAGCAACAACTGGAATCCCTCTCTGGACAGGCCCTGGCACTGAGCGAATCCGCAACCACCCTGCCGGGCGACACCATTAACGCCATCGCGCAACAAATCCGCGAACAGGTCGCGAAGTATACCCGACTTCGTACCGAGTGGCTGGCCCTGAACCGGCAGCTTGGGCTGACGCCTGACACCGGGCTCAGGGCAACGATGTCCAGCGCCATCGATGATAACCTCCGGAAGATCAGCATCTCGATCTTCAACGACGATATCAATATCATTTCGTCGACTTACCGGGATTACCTTTCCACCTTTGAAGCCTCCTATGCCCAGACAACCCGCGAAGCGCTCGATCGAATGCAGACCACCGTCCGGGATATGGAATGGCAGGAAATCGACATCGGCAAAGCCGTGCAGGCGTTCGACGATGCTTTTGCCAAGGCAGAACAGCTCATCACCTCGCTATCGACAATCGAAAACCAGCTGGCCGACGCCGGTGCGAGCATTCGAAGTCAGATCACCGAGCAGAACAACCTGCTTCGAACTGAACTTATCGTGGCAACCAGCCAACGTGCCGAGGAAGCCCGGACTTCCTCTACCTGGCTGATCATTGCGACCGCGGCCGCCGTGTTGGTCATTCTGGTTATCACTCTGACAGCTGCTTCCAGAACCCTGGTAAAACGACTTAATGATGCCGTGCGCCTGCTCACCCAGGTCGCGGGCGGCGATCTCAGCCAGCGCCTTGAGCCGGGCAAGAACCCGAACGATGAGTTTAACCGGCTTGGTCAGGCCGCCAACAAGATGCTGGACGATGTATCCCGCGTGATTGGCCAGGTGGTTGAAGGCAACCGGACCCTGTCGGCCCTGCAAAGTGAACTGGACGCACTGGTTGATCAGATGGGACGCAATGGCGAGCAGGTTGAGGACGAAACCGAGCAGACCGCCACCGCCGTCCAGGAAATCTCCCACACTGCGGTGGACATTGCCCAATATACCCAGTCGGTCAACGAAGCCGTCCAGAGCGCCAACGGCGCTGCCCATTCCGGCGCCGAAGTCGTCAGGCGCAGTGCGAAAACCATGAGTGAGCTGGCCGAGCGGATCCAGAAAACCCACGATCAGGTTGGCCAGCTGAGCAAGACCGGCGAAAAGGTTAATTCAATCGTCGGCGTGATCAACAGCCTCGCCGAACAGACAAACCTGCTTGCTCTGAATGCTGCCATCGAAGCTGCGAGGGCCGGTGAAGCCGGCAGAGGTTTTTCTGTGGTCGCCGATGAGGTCCGCTCCCTGGCAGAAAAAACGGTCTCCGCCACCAATGGCATCGCCGAGATTGTGGAATCTCTCAATCGTGAAACGTCAGCCATTTCCAAACTGATGAAGGAGGGACTGGATTCCGCCGGCGACGGAGAAGAAAGCTCCAAAGAGGCGGCTCATTCGATTGAGCAGATCACTGGCTCCATCCGCCAGCTGGCCGGGGATATGAATCAGGTGGTTTCCTCGGTTGAGGGTATCTCCACTACAACCGAGGAAATTGCACAGAAAGTCGAGCAGATTCACGGCCACACCCGGGAAACCTCGGACATTCGCCAGAAACTCAACGCCCACATTGAACGACTCTCAACACAGGTAGCGTCCCTGACCCAGGCCTCTCAAGGCTTCCGCCTGTAACGGGCCAGGGGGCAATAACTCTGGTTGCACAGAACTGGGCGGAGGGTTAGCATACCCGATACTGTACATTTAAACAGTATCGGGTATGCCTATGAAAACGCGCGCCACCGCCCTGAACCCCCACAATCGCTTCCAACCCATAGTCACGGATCGTCAGTGTGACGATGGCTGGCACCAGGATCCGGAGGATGAGCTGAATCCGGACACCCTGGCCACCGAAGTGATGTATGAAACTGTCCGGTCGATCATTAGCCGCAACACCTCACCGGACGTGCCTTTTGATCAGTCCATCAACCCCTATCGGGGGTGCGAGCACGCCTGTATCTATTGCTTTGCCCGCCCCACTCACGCTTACTGGGACATGTCGCCGGGACTGGATTTTGAAACCCGCCTGATTGCCAAGTCCAACGCTGCCAGCAAGCTCCGGGAAGAACTGGATCGGCCCGGTTATCGGGTTTCGCCCATTGCCCTGGGCATGAATACCGACGCCTATCAACCCCTTGAGCGCGATCAGAAGATCACCCGCCAGATACTGAAGGTGCTGTCAGACTACCGACATCCGGTTTCAATCATCACCAAGGGCGCCCTGATCCTGCGGGACCTCGATTTACTCTCCAGTCTCGCCAGCGAGGGTCTGTGCTCGGTGCGGGTGAGTCTTACCACCCTGAGTAACGACCTGAAACGTCGAATGGAGCCCAGAGCTGCCGCCCCGGCAACCCGGCTGAAGATGATCAGACAACTCTCGGAGGCCGGGATTCCGACCGGAATTATTCTCGGGCCGGTCATACCTTTCATTAACGACCATGAGATCGAAGCCATTCTTGAGGCTGCGGCCGAAGCTGGAGCAACCCGTGCCAGCTGGATTATGCTACGTTTACCTCATGAGTTGGACGAACTGTTTCAGGATTGGCTGCACCGGCACTTCCCGCTGCGGGCGGAACACGTCATGAACCGGATGCAGGACCTGAGGGGCGGGAATAGCTATGACGCCACTTTTGGTCGCCGAATGACGGGCACAGGCCCCTATTCTGACCTGATCCGCCAGCGGTTCTCGAACAAAGCACGGCGCCTGGGGCTTAACCTTCATGAGGAAGAACCCCTGCGCACGGATATTTTTCGCCGGCCCGGCGGCGAGCAAATGGGGCTGTGGTAATCAAATGGAGACCACCGATGCATGGACCGAGTCGTTTTTCCCTTACCACGGCACTGGTTACCCTGCTCGCCTCCGCCCTGTGGTTGTCCCCATGCTCTGCGACAGATGAAGCCATAGTTGCGAGAGTGGAAGCACTGAGTGCCGGATTTCCGGTTAAGGTTCTGGGCGACACCCTGATGGCCCACAAGGCGCTGCCGGCATTCTATGGGGCCAACGGTTACCAGCGAGCCTGGCAATCACCTGAACTCCGGCACCAACTGATCAAAGCCGTCGAGCGCGCCAGTGATGACGGACTGAACCCGGTGGACTACCACGCAGACATACTGTCCGATCTGGCTTTCCGGCCAATGGAAGATTTCTCGGCGGACCTTCAGGCGGACCTGGACCTCCTGTTTTCCGACGCGTTCCTGATTCTCAGCTCTCACATGCTGGAGGGGAAGGTCAATCCGCAAACGGTTCATGCCGAATGGACCGCCAATCGTCGCGAGCGGGCGATGGAATCGGTCCTGAGTGAAGCTCTGGCGCGTGAGGACATTGTCGGAGCTCTGGCTGCACTCCGGCCAGCCGATCCGGCCTACCGTCAGCTGATGTCGGCCCGGCGAGACCTGACAACGCTGCTGGGACAACCATGGTTGCCCATCGCATCAAGGCCAACGATACGCCCTGGCAAGCGCGATGAGAGACTGGGGGAAATCCGCCGCCGGCTTGCGGTACTGGGAGATCTGACTACAGAGCCTGCGCCACCCAGGGACCCACTGTTCTATGGGGAGGATCTTGAAGAGGCGATACCGCGATTCCAGGCGCGGCACGGACTTGAACCCGACGGCCTTATCGGCCGGGATACCTTCACCGCCCTCAACCTGATGCCGGTGGAGCGTCTGCGCCAGATTGACGCCACTCTTGAGCGCTGGCGGTGGCTCCCTGAATCCCTGGGTGACACCTATGTACTGGTGAATATCGCCGCCTATGAACTGATAATGGTGGAAAACGGCGAAGACGTGCTACGCAAGCGCGTGATTGTAGGGCAACCCTTCCGGCAGACGCCTGTTTTCAGCGACCATATCCAGTACCTGGTATTCAGCCCCACCTGGACCATTCCCCGTACGGTCATGATTCAGGACCTGTTACCCCAGATCATCAGGGACCCGCAGTACCTTACCCGCCTCAATATCGGCGTTTACCGTGGATGGGGTGCAGACAGGGAAAAGGTGGACCCGACGGAGGTTGACTGGCAATCACTCAACCGGAACAATTTTCCCTTTCAACTGGTCCAGGAGCCCGGCCCGCAAAACGCCCTGGGACAGGTGAAATTCATCTTCCCCAACCAATACGATGTCTATCTGCACGATACTCCGGGCCGTGACCTGTTTGGCCGGAACGAGCGTTCGTTCAGTTCCGGCTGTATTCGGGTTGAACAACCGTTCGATCTGGCTGAGCGCCTGCTGGCAGCAGTGCCGGACTGGTCCAGGAAAAAAATCGACAGCCTGGTGACGGCGACCGCGCCACAAACCGTGGTATTGCCAAAACCCGTGACGGTCCACATTCAGTACTGGACTTCCTGGATTGATGACGAAGGCCGGATGCAATTCCGGAACGACATCTACAACCGCGACGCCCGCCTGATCGCGCAACTGCGCCAATCTGCATCCGGAGACGGCCAGCTGCCTACTCCGGTTGCCACAGCAGACTTCTCTGCGTCAACAACCCTCTCCACCACCGACAGGAGCGATCAACCGAAGTTTGATTGACATTATTACCAAAGGGAATATCCTAATTCGTTTAGTTTATGAATGGAGGCAAATAATGACAACCCTCTCCCGAATGATTCTTGCTGGCGCCCTTATCGGCCTGGCAACCGGCGCAACCGCAGCCGAAAGTGATCCCGAACGGGGTGCACAACTGGCGGCCCAGGGTGATGGCAGTGGCGCCCCATGCGTCGCATGCCACAGTGCCGATGGTTCCGGCAACAATGCAGCCGGCTTCCCTCGTTTGGCCGGGCTTGATTCTGCTTACCTTGCCAAGCAGATGCTGGACTATAATGCCGGAGAACGGGTCAGCCCGGTGATGCAGCCCAATATCAACAACTTCGACGAACAACAGATCCGCGATCTGGCCGCGTATTACGCCGCCATGCCCGTGCCGCAAACCACGACGACTGCAGACGTCGGTGAAGACGTGCTCGCACTGGGTGAAAAGCTCGCCAACCAGGGTGACTGGGACAACTATATTCCACCGTGCTCTTCCTGCCATGGCCCCGGCAACCGCGGTGTCGGCGAAATCTTCCCGGCAATAGCCGGACAGCATCCGAATTACATCCGGTCACAGATTAATGCCTGGAAAAACAACCAGCGCAACAACGATCCCAACCAGCTGATGACCGCAGTTGCGGAACGACTGACCGAGGAACAGATTGATGCCGTGGCCGCCTATCTGGGCAGCCAGAGTGCAACCACAGAATAAAAGGAGGCAGAGCCATGAAACTCAAGCACACGATCTCCCTGCTCGCCAGCCTGCTGGTTGCAAGCCCGGTGATCCTTGCGCAGCCTGAAGTTCCGGTAAATCTGCCGGAGTTCAAAGAAGGTCAGTACATTCACGACGCTCCCACGGTAGAAGACCTGAGAAAGGATGACAGCATTCATCCGGAGCTCAAGAAGGTCATCCTCAAAGGCCGGGACATGTTCATGAACACCCAGCAGCTCCGCGGAAAGTATGTGTTCAATGACCTGAACTGCAAGTCGTGCCATATGGGCGAGGGCCGAATGAACTGGTCCGCCCCGGTCTGGCCGGCGGCAACGACCCTGCCGGATTTCCGGGGCAAGAACCAGCACGTGAACTCCCTGGAAGAACGGATTGCCGGCTGCTTTTCCTTCTCCATGAACGGCAAGTCACCGGCCTATGGCAGTGACGACATGCTGGCCATGGTGGCCTACCACAAATGGCTCGCCACGGGTGCTCCGGTGTATGAAAAGAACATCGGCGGCCGCGGCTTCAGTCATCTGGGCCGGGAAAAGCCTGAGCTGAGCTACGAGCGCGGCCAAGAAGTGTATGCGGAAAACTGCGCGGTTTGCCACGGCGAAAACGGGCAGGGCCAGGAAAAGAACGGTGAGGTTGTATTCCCGCCCCTGTGGGGTGACGGCTCCTACAACTGGGGCGCCGGTATGACCCGCATCTTCACTGCGGCCTCGTTCATCCAGAACAACATGCCGCTCGGTAAACCGGGCTCGCTCACCGATGACGAAGCCTGGCAGGTTGCCAACTTCATCAACTCCCAGGAACGGCCACAGGATCCACGCTACACAGGTGATGTGAAAGAAACCCGTGAGAAATATCTGAACTTCCACAAACACACGAACTATGGAACAGTAGTGAACGGTGAGTTACTGGGCGATCACGACAACACCGGTACCAAGCCTTTCCTCAAGCCAGACATTTTGCAGCCCAGGACTTTCGAATAAAGTCGAAACGGGGCCGGTAACAGGGAAGGCAAAGGCCAGGAGATTCTATGCCACGCATACTGCCTTTCCTCTCGACACTGCTCCTTCTTAGCGGCTGTCAGTCACTGCCCTCCGAAACGGAGGGCAGTATTCCGTCCGACAAAATCATGTTGAGCGCCCAGCATTGTCTGAGCGAATACATTGATGACCTCGACAAGGTCCACTTCGGTCCCTGCCTGAAAATTGTTTCCGTCAATGGCCAGGCGCCGGCGGTTGGGCAGGACGGTTTCGTCCCGTTGCCCATAGCCACTGAGCTCAACCTCCAGACGAGCTGCGTCTACCGGCATGCTGATGGCACCCCGATTCCGGCCACCGTGAGCACTGCTACTTTTGAAGTGAAATCCGACACCTTCACCTCCGGCGGACAACGCTGGTATCTGCACGCGCACAAGCAGGCCCGAGGGGTCACTGGTTGCGAACCAACCCTGTCCCGGTCAACCTACCCATCCTATAAAACGGACTAGGTCAGTGGGCTCGGCTCAAACCACTGCTACTGGCAACAGCGAACACCAATTGCGGCTTCAGGATGGCAGGCGGCTGACCTACACCGACCTGGGTGATCCCCAGGGCTACGCCATACTGTTCGGTCATGGCATGCCGGGCTGCAGGCTGGAGGGTCACTTTCTGCATGAACGAGCACGCCAGCACGGATTCCGCATCATTACTCCGGATCGATCGGGAATAGGGCTGTCAGATTACCGGGGCCGCCGCCTGCTCAGGGACTATCCGGAGGATATCCGGCAACTGGTCGATACCCTGGAATTGGCGCGCTTCTCCTATGTCGGCTGGTCCAGTGGCGGCTCCCGGGCATTGGCCTGCGGCTATGCCCTCGCCGACCGGATGGATCTCGGAGTCTGCCTCTCAGGCTACACCCACTTCGGCGAATATCCAGGCCACCACAGACTGATTGAGGGCACGCGATGGCCCGGCCCTCGCCTGGCAAAGCTGAGCCCGACACTGCTGAACCTGGTGGTCCGGCTGGTCGTTCGATTGTCCCTCCGGCACCCGGGCCTGTATATGCGTGAGACCAGGCAGCTGGTGAGCGAACAGGACAGAGCCCTGCTCCGTGCTTTTCTCAAGGGCGAATGCTTTCGGCGCGACCAGCTGGAGTGCCTGCAAAGCGGCGGCAAGGCCATCGCCACCGATCTGCTGACCGAGCTCGGAGACTGGGGTTTCGAACTTAAAAGTGTGAAGGTGCCCATCCTCATCTACCAGGGCGAACAGGACCCGTTCGTCCCTGTGGACTATGCCCGTCATCTGGCAGACAATCTTCCCGCCGCCGATTTGACCCTGATGCCAGGCGCAGGCCACGTGTACCCGCTGGCCGAACAGTTTCAGGAACGCCTGTTTCAACGCCTGAACCATTACCTGAACAACCCACACCGGAAGCTACAAACCACGACCTGATTCATCACCGATCTTCGCGCCCTTCAGCAGCCATAGAGTAATCGTTCAAAAATACTGACAAGCTGAGTCGATATTCTTCGCTTTAAGAGCGCGCGCTGCGCCCGGATAGTAGGTACTGATAAATTTTACGACCCATGAGGGTATCTATGAGCGACGTGATGCAATCCGACCAATTCAAATCCATCGATGTACCTAACCGGTTCGCCCTGGCCCCCATGACACGCACCAGTGCAGAGCCCGCCGGCACACCGAACAGCCTGATGGCCGATCATTATGAGGGCTATGCCAAAGGCGGTTTTGGTCTGGTGATCACCGAGGGCACCTACACCGACAACAAGGCCAGCCAGGGTTACGCCAACCAGCCCGGCATCATCAACGACGCCCAGATTAGCGGCTGGAAGACCATCGTTGACCGTGTGCACGCCGCCGGCAGCAAAATCGTTGTGCAGTTGATGCATGCGGGCGCCCAGTTTCAGGCGAATCGCCATACCGATCAGCCCCAGGGCCCCAGCGACGTCGTTCCGAAAGGCGCTCCGCTCGGTTTTTATGGCGACCAGGAAGCCTGGAAGACACCGTCTGCCATGACAGATGCCGACATACAGACCGCCATCGACGGTTTTGCCCAGTCTGCAGCCAATGCAAAGGCGGCCGGATTTGACGGCATCGAGATTCACGGCGCCAACGGCTATCTGCTCAACCAGTTCCTCAGCACCCACTTCAACAAGCGGGAAGACCGCTACGGCGGCCCGCTGGAGAATCGTCTGCGCTTGGTGACAGAGGTAGTAAGTGCCGTGCGCCGGGCGGTGGGGGAAGACTATCCGGTGGGTATCCGGCTCTCACAGGGCACCGTCACCGATCCGGACCATCAGTTGCCCGAAGGCGAAGCCGGGTTCCGCAAGATTGTCGAAGCGGTTCGCGACGCCGGGGCGGATTTTGTCCACACCACCGACGGTGATGTCAATCGGCAGAATTTCACCGCCGGAAGCGAAAGCCTGGCCAGTGTCGCGGCCACCGTTGACGGCATTGAACTGATCATCAATGGCAATATTGATGAAACCAACTACCAGGACTTGGCCAACCAGTTCCCGGGCACATTACTGGCCGTTGGCAAGAAAGCCCTTGCCAACCCGGACTTTGTGCAACGCCTCAAGGACGGAAAAGAGATAGCGGACATCGACTTCGCCATGTTGCAGCCCAAGGCAACCATCTCCAACGAGCTGGCCTGGCGCAAGCAAAACGCGGCCTGAGCGCCCGCCTAGTCCGGTAAGAAAAACCGCCGGAGTTCGTCGATGACGGCCTCCGGCGCTTCCTCGGGCAGGAAGTGCCCACAACTGAGGGCCCCGCCCTCAACCTTCGACGCGTAATCCCGCCACACCGTGAGAACCTCGTACGTCCGGTTCACGAAGCCTTTGTTGCCCCAGAGAACCTGAAGCGGGCATGCCACTTTACGACCTTCGCTCCGGTCTTTACGATCGTGCACCAGGTCAATGCTGGCCGCCGCCCGGTAATCCTCGCAACTGGCATGGATAGCGTCAGGCCGGGAAAAGCAGCGAACGTACTCCTGCACTGCCTCTGAATCGAATTCCGCTCCCGGCGCCGACCAGCGCGTGAGTTTTTCCCGCAAGTAATAGTCCGGATCGAGGCCGATCATGTGCTCTGGCAGTCCGTCCTGCTGGATCAGGAAAAACCAGTGGTAGTAGCCGGTTGCGAAGGCCTGATCGGTGTGCTCGAACATGTGCAGCGTGGGCGCAATGTCCATGACACAGGCCCGCTCGACCCGTTCGGCATAGTCCAGACAGAGCCGGTGTGTTACCCGGGCGCCCCGGTCGTGACCAGCCACGCTGAAACGCTGATATCCGAGCGCCTCCATCACAGCCACCATATCCGACGCCATCTGCCGCTTGCTGTAGGTCTGATGATCCGGATCGGAATCCGGTTTGCTGCTGTCGCCGTACCCCCTGAGGTCCGGGCATATAACATGAAAATCCCTGGCTAGCGCCGGTGCAACACGGTGCCACATCAGGTGGGTCTGGGGATAACCATGCAACAACAGCAGAGGCGATCCAGAACCAGCATGGGCAAAATTGATGGTTGCTTCGCCCGTCTGGACCGACTGGTATTTGAATGGTTCAGGTAGCCTCATCTGATCTCCCTGTTTCGACTGGGTTGTTACTGGCATTGTGGCCCGGGGCAACGGTCTTGCACCATACAACCAACCGACAATAACCCCGGCTGCTATTCTGAACCTATTAGCTAACTGGAGAGCGAATGACACCTGATATCAGTATTGTCTGGCTGGGCACCCTGGCCAGTCTGTTTGCCGGCCTGGCAACAGGGCTCGGTGCACTGGCGGTCTTTCTGGTTCGCACCATTACCCATCGACTTCAGGACGCCATGCTGGCCGCAGCGGCGGGGGTCATGCTGGCCGCTTCGTTCTTTTCTCTCTTGCTGCCAGGACTGGAATACGGCGAGGAAATCACCGGGCAAACCTGGAGCGCGGCTCTGATCGTCATCTTTGGCCTGCTATCGGGTGCCGCTGCCCTGCTCTTTGTACACCAGAAACTCCCCCACCAGCATTTCGAGTTGGGCCGGGAGGGGGCAGACGTGTCTTATATCCGGGGAATCTGGCTGTTTATCATCGCCATCACGTTACACAACTTCCCCGAGGGCATGGCCGTTGGCGTCGGCTTTGCCGGCGGCGACGTGAACAACGGTTATGTGCTTGCCACCGGGATCGGCCTGCAGAACATTCCCGAGGGCCTGGCCGTCGCCTTTTCTCTGCTGGCCATCGACTACTCGAGGGCCAAGGCTTTCGGCATTGCCCTGCTGACCGGGCTCGCGGAGCCATTGGGCGGCCTGCTTGGCGCCACCATGGTGTGGCTGGCAGAACCTCTGATGCCCTGGACACTCGGTTTCGCAGCCGGCGCCATGCTATTCATCATCAGCAACGAAATTATCCCGGAAACCCATCACCGGCAGTGGAAGATCATGTCCACTTTCTGCCTGCTGGGTGGCTTTGTGGTCATGATGTTTCTGGATGCCACCCTGGGCTAAGCCGCAGCAGACAGATTCCACACGCCTGCCAGTGCCTCCAGTGCCTCGGAAATCAGGGGTTCATCCTGCCGGTCACGGTGCCAGATAAAGCTTAGTGCGCAGGGCAACTGCACCCCTTCCACAACCACCAATCCCCTTTCCTGACGCTCGGCCATGGCCAGGGCGTCCCTGGCGAGACTCAGGCCGACACCGGCCCGAACCAGATCGAGCATACAGGCTTCCTGGTCGACCTGGGCGACGCCGTGAGGCGTCAGGCCCAGCGGTTCCAGAGTGCCTTTGAGCAGCCGATGGTGAACAGAGTTTTCGGGTGTGACAATCCACGGCATACCTGCCAGATCCGACCACTCGCTTGATAGGATCCGTTGCCCCCAGCCTGCCGGCGCAACCACATAATAATGGAATTGGGTCAGCTCACGATGGGCTACCTCGGGAGCCAGCGCACCGGGCCCCACACCGGGCGGGGCCAGAAAAAACCCGACATCCAGCCGGCCATCCCTAACCTGCTCCAGTACGCTGCCACTCATGCCCTGCCGAAGTTCGGTTTCCAGCTGAGGTGCGCGCTCCACCAGCCGATGCAGAAATGCGCCCAGACGAATGAACTCGGGATCGACGATGGTGCCAATCCTGAGGCGCCCCCGCAGGGTGCTGTGCAGTGCCCTGGCGCTCTGCTCGAACGCCGCCATGGCCGCCAGCGCTTTCTCCGCAGAGGGCAACAGGGCCTGGCCATCCGGCGTCAGTACCAGCCCCTGGGGCCTGCGCAGAAATAGCTTCAGATCCAGTTCATCCTGCAGATGCTTGAGTTTCAGGCTGACCGCAGGCTGGGTCAGGTGAAGACGGACCGCTGCCCGGGACACACTGCCCTCTCGGGCAACCGTAACGAATGCCCGAAGGCTCTGGAGGGGATTCATAAAAAGCCTCATTCGCACTGAGTTATATAAAAGAACCTTATATCAGGGTTTTGAAAATCTCAATTGCTTTAGCCCCTGATCCACACTAGCTTGTATGGTTAAATATCCATCAACATTGATGAGAAGCCTGCCAGAACCGTATAAAAGGCATCTTCCAAAGATTTCACGCGAAATAATCGAGGCACCCATGACCAACGCAACCATACTGCATTATATCAATGGCGAAATATCGCCAGGTACGTCCAGCCAGACTCAGGACGTGTTCAATCCGGCCACTGGCCAGGTGAGCGGTCAGGTTGCCCTGGCCAATCGCGCGGATGTAGACGCAGCCGTCGCCGCGGCCGATGCGGCTTTCCCTGCGTGGGCGGATACCCCGCCCATCCGTCGCGCCCGCGTGATGTTCAGATTCCTGGAACTGCTTAACAGACACAAGGACGACCTGGCCCGGGCCATCACTGCCGAGCACGGCAAGGTCTTCACCGATGCCCAGGGCGAAGTGGCCCGGGGCATCGACATTGTGGAATTCGCCTGTGGCATTCCGCAGTTGCTGAAAGGGGATTACAGCGAGCAGGTCAGTACCGGCATTGACAACTGGACCACCCGCCAGCCACTCGGCGTGGTTGCCGGTGTCACCCCGTTCAACTTCCCGGTCATGGTACCTATGTGGATGTTTCCCGTTGCCATCGCTGCGGGCAACACCTTTGTGCTCAAGCCCAGCCCGCTGGACCCGAGCGCATCACTGATGATTGCCGATCTGCTCCGCCAGGCGGGTCTGCCCGACGGCGTTTTCAACGTGGTTCAGGGCGACAAGGACGCTGTTGAAGCGCTGATTGAGCACCCGGATGTGCAGGCCCTGAGCTTTGTCGGCTCCACGCCAATTGCCAACCTGCTCTATGAAAAAGGGGCGAAACTCGGCAAGCGGATCCAGGCCCTCGGCGGCGCCAAGAACCACATGGTAGTCATGCCCGACGCAGACCTGGACAAGGCCGTCGACGCCCTGATCGGCGCCGCCTACGGCAGTGCCGGCGAGCGCTGCATGGCCATCAGCGTGGCGGTTCTGGTTGGCGATGTGGCGGACAAGATAATGCCACAGCTGGCTGAACGGGCCCGCACGCTAAACGTGAAGAACGGCGAGGACCTTGACGCCGAGATGGGGCCAATCGTTACGGCCGCCGCACACCAGCGCATTACCGGCTACATTGACAAGGGCGTGGCCGAAGGCGCCAAACTTGTGGTTGATGGCCGGGAGTTTGATTCCTCAAACACCGGCGAAGGCTGCGAAGAGGGTTTCTGGATGGGCGGATCCCTGTTCGATCAGGTAACGCCGGACATGACGATCTATCGGGAAGAGATCTTTGGCCCGGTTCTGGCGTGCGTACGGGTGCCCGATATTGCCACCGCCATCCGGCTGATCAACGACCATGAATTCGGCAACGGCGTCAGCTGTTTCACCGAGAGCGGCAGTGTGGCCCGGGAGTTCGGCCGGCGCATCCAGGTGGGCATGGTGGGCATAAACGTGCCGATTCCGGTTCCCATGGCCTGGCACGGCTTCGGTGGCTGGAAGCGCTCCATGTTCGGCGACACCCATGCCTACGGCGAAGAAGGCGTGAAATTTTACACACGCCAGAAATCCATTATGCAGCGCTGGTCCGATTCCATCGACGCCGGTGCAGAATTTGTTATGCCGACCGCCAAATAACGGCTGAACCAGCTGCGGAGAAAGCGCCATGTCCGACAACAAGAAAGCAACGGGACATCAGGAATTCGACTACATCGTGGTAGGCGCCGGCACCGCCGGCTGCCTGCTCGCCAATCGTCTGAGTGCGGATCCGACCAACCGGGTATTGCTGATCGAGGCCGGTGGCCGGGACAACTACCACTGGATCCACATCCCCGTCGGCTACCTGTACTGCATCAATAACCCTCGCACCGACTGGTGCTTCCGCACCGAGCCGGACCCCGGCCTGAATGGCAGATCCCTTATCTACCCCCGGGGCAAAACCCTGGGCGGCTGCTCCAGCATCAATGGCATGCTCTACATTCGTGGCCAGGCCCGGGATTACAACCAATGGGCGGAGATCACCGGCGAAGACGCCTGGTGCTGGGACAACTGCCTGCCCGACTTCATGTGCCACGAAGATCACCATAGGCTGGATAACGGCGGAGACACCGATCCAGAGCACAGCAAATACCACGGCCAGGGTGGCGAATGGCGCGTTGAACGCCAGCGCCTGAAATGGAAAGTGCTGGAAGACTTTGCCACGGCCTGCGTTGAGGCCGGCATTCCCCGGACCCAGGATTTCAACCGGGGGGATAACGAGGGTGTGGATTACTTTGAGGTAAACCAACGCTCTGGTTGGCGCTGGAGCACCTCCAAGGCCTTCCTCCGGGAAGCCGAAAAGCGCCCCAACCTCACCCTATGGCACTCCACCCACGTACTCGGCCTTGAAACGGAAGCCTCCGGCTCCGGCCCCCGCTGCACCGGTGTCCGAGTGGACCAGCCCAATCATGGTGAAATTCTTGCCCGGGCAGAGAGGGAAGTGATCCTCTCGGCTGGCGCCATCGGCTCGCCACAATTGCTTCAGCTGTCCGGCATTGGCCCGGCCGATCTGCTCAAAGAACACGGCATTGATGTGGTCGCCGATTTACCCGGTGTGGGCGAGAATCTGCAGGACCATCTCCAGATCCGATCCGTGTACAAGGTGAAAGGGGTCACCACTCTGAACAACATGGCCAACTCTCTTGTCGGCAAGGCCCGCATCGGCCTCGAGTACCTACTCACCCGCTCCGGTCCCATGAGCATGGCACCATCACAGCTTTGCCTGTTTACCCGGAGCTCCGAAGAATACCAGCATGCAAATATTGAGTACCACGTCCAGCCCCTGAGCCTGGACGCCTTCGGCCAGCCGTTGCACGATTTCCCGGCCATCACCGCCAGCGTCTGCAACCTGAACCCGACCAGCCGCGGCACGGTGCGAATTCGAAGCAACGACCCGAAACAGGCGCCGGCCATTGCGCCCAATTACCTGAGCACTCCGGAAGACCGGAAAGTGGCGGCAGATTCACTGCGGGTAACCCGACGCATTGCTGAGCAACCTACCTTCATGCAGTACCAGCCAGAAGAGTTCAAACCCGGCCTGCAGTATCAGAGCGACGATGAGCTGGCCAAGCTGGCCGGGGATATCGGCACCACCATTTTCCATCCGGTAGGCACTACCCGAATGGGCCACGCTGACGATGAACTGGCCGTGGTGGACCCCCATCTGCGGGTCCGAGGCGTGGCGGGCCTGCGAGTAGTCGATGCCGGCGTTATGCCCACCATCACCAGCGGCAACACCAACTCCCCCACCCTGATGATTGCGGAGAAAGCCGCCCGCTGGATTCTGGCTGGCGAATAGGGACTGAACTGGTTGCAGTTCTGAAGTTTTTTAAATGAAACAGGCTGCTAAACTTGGCAGCCTGTTTCATTTGCAAAGGACTGATCCGCCATGACCCTCGCCACCTGGCTGACCGTTGTCACGATCTGTGTTCTCGGTGCCATGTCACCCGGCCCCTCACTGGCACTGGTACTCAAGCAGACGCTGACTGGCGGGCGCCGCAATGGTGTCATTACCGCCCTGTCGCACGGTATCGGCGTCGGAATCTATGCCTTTCTGAGCATCCTCGGGCTGGCCGCCATCATCACCGCCTCCCCGACCGCCTTCTCGATCCTGCAATGGGGAGGAGCCCTCTACCTGGCCTGGCTTGGGGTCAAAGGGCTGATGGCAAAGCGAAACACCAATGAAGAAATACCGGAACCCCCGACCACCAAAAGCGCAGCCCGTGACGGCTTCCTGATTGCCTTCTTCAACCCGAAAATCGCCGTGTTTTTCCTGGCCCTGTTCAGCCAGGTGGTCGGTACGGACACCAGTCTGGTGGCCAAGTTCGGCTATGCCGCCACGGCTTTGATCATCGACACCAGCTGGTACCTGATCGTCGCCTGGCTGTTCTCCAATCCGAAATGGTTGGCCTTGCTCAGGCAGAAAGCCGTGTGGTTCGAGCGCGTTTTTGGCGCCATTCTGGTTGGCCTGGCAGGACGCCTGGTGTTCGGCATCCTGAACGGAAGATGACCAGTGTCTCGCCAGGCTAATCCGCCAACCTGACAATTTCGTCGTATTCGCGAATCTGAATCACGCGTTCGGCGGCCGGTTCAGAGGCCAGGCTGCACACTTCGTTGACCATGGCACTGGCCACCGTTGCCGCATCAATGCCCCGGTATTTTTCCAGCGGCCCGATCAGCGCGCGGTTAATCAGCGGCATGGCTTTGATGCCCAGAGCCTCTGCGGTTCGATGCTCGCTCCGGTCACCTAACAACAGGCTTGGGTGATAGATGGACAGGTAGGGATAGCGGAGCGCCCGCAGGGAATCTTCAAGCTCCCCTTTTACCCGGTTGTAGAAGATGGTTGATGACGAAGACGCACCAATGGCGGACATCAGAATAAAGGCCCTCGCTCCCTGCGACTTGCCAAGTTCCGCTGCCTTCAGGGGGTAGCCAAGGTCCACCTCGCGAAACCTGGTCTGGGAGCCCGCTTTTTTAATGGTTGTGCCAAGGCAGCAGATAATAATATCCACATTGAACAGATCCCCATGATCCGCCATTTGGCCAAAGTCGATTTCATGCTGCTCCAGTTTCTCGTGCAGGGTCGGCAATTTATGGCGGACCAGTGCAACCACCTGAGAAACTTCATCTTTAACCAGCAACCCTTCCAGCACCTTGCCACCCGTCAGGCCAGTGGCACCCAGTAACATCACCCTCATAACAATCCTTCCCCGGACAAACCTGTCACTATCCTACCAAAGACTCATCGAAACGGGGTCATCGGTCCATCGACATCAATGGCCGCCAGTGTGATCGACCTGCCCCTCTGAGCGGATAAAAAACACCGGGCAAAGCCCGGTGCAAAGACTGACAACAGATCGTCCGGCGGGAGTGTTCAAGACAGGGTCAATCGCTGACTGGACCCTCCTTCAGTGCCGCCCGCATCCGCCGGCGGAGAATTGGCCCTACCAGCGTTGGCAGCACCAGCCCGAGGCCGGCTACCAGCCAGAACCCGATGGCCAGTGGGCTGGACCACAGTACCGTCCAGTCACCGTCGGACAGAATGAGCGCGTGCCCGAGGTTTTTCTCCATTTCCGGGCCCAGCAAGAGGCCGAGTATGATCGGCACCAGAGGGATCTCAAGCTTGCGCAGGAAATACCCGCCAACACCGAAGGCCACCATGAAGTACAGATCGAAGGTGCTGTGGCTGATGGAATAAACTCCCACGAAGGCCACCATGGTCACGATGGGCAACAGGTACATCGGTGGTACCGAAAGCAGCCTGACAAAGAAGCCCACCAGGGGTATGTTGATTATCAGCAACAACACGTTCCCGATCAGCAGCGCCGCAATCACGCCCCAGACAATGTCGGCATGTTGGGTGAACATCAGCGGGCCCGGAGTGATGTTGAGAGAGATCAGCATCGCCAGCAACACGGCGGTGGTTCCACTACCCGGAACACCCAGGGTCAGCATCGGCACCAGGGCACCGGAAGACGCACCGTTGTTGCCGGCCTCAGGAGCCGCCACGCCTCGTATGTCGCCTTCACCGAAGGTGCCCTTCTTGCCCAACACCTGCTTTTCCAGGGTATAGCTGATAAAGCTCCCCAGAGACGCACCGGCACCGGGCAAAACACCGGCAATAAAGCCCAAAACCCCTCCTCGCAACTGGGTCGGAATGGTATGAACCAGTTCCTTGAAGCTCAGGGTTATCTTGCCCACGCTCATCTTCTTGCGACCACCACCGATTCGGGCCTCAACAAAGAACAGCAGCTCGGAAATCGCGAACAGGCCGACAATGGCCAGGATAAAGTCAATACCCTCGTACAACTCCAGGATATCGAAGGTGTACCGCTGAGTGCCGGTCGCGATATCAATACCAACAGTGGAAATCATGATACCGATGGTCGCGGCAATCACCGTTTTCATCGGGTTTTTACCGGTGATACCCCCAAGGGTGGCAAACGCGAGCATGAACAGCGCAAAGTATTCCGCCGGACCGAAGGTCAGGGCGAATTTTGCCAGAATGGGCGCCAGCATGATCAGGCCAACAGTCCCGATCAGACCGCCGGTGAACGATGCGATGGCGGAAATGGCCAGGGCGTCCGCTGCCCGGCCCTTCTGCGCCATGGGGTAGCCGTCCAGACAGGTCATCATCGCGGGCTCATCCCCCGGAATATTCAACAGGATCGAAGAGATCCGTCCACCGTACATGGCGCCGGCATACACCGAGGTCAGCAGAATCATCGCGGTTTCCGGAGGCAGCCCCAGGGTGAACGCCAGCGGAATCATGATGGCAACACCATTGGCGGGGCCAAGGCCCGGCAGACAGCCAATCAAGGTTCCCACAAAGGCGCCCAACAGTGCGAACATCAGGTTGTATGGGGTCAACGCCACCGCAAACCCTTCCATCAGAAAGCCCAGGGTTTCCATCAGTTCACCTCCAGCAGGCCACCGGGCAGGCTCAGGTCCAGGCCGTAGTTAAACAGCACAAATACCACAACTGCACTGATCAGGCCGGTGAGGAAAGCCCTGACGGGTGTACCACCCATGCGCCAGCTCAATGTACCGACGGCCAATGTGGTGGAAATCACAAAGCCCAGAGGTTCCAGAAGCAGGGTATAAACCACCAGCACGACCACGGAAATTGCCAGCTCCAGTGCGGATTTGCCTACTGGCCAGCGTGCGTCCGGATCCGGCTTGATCATCAGGTACAGGCTGCCAGCCACCAGAACCACCGACAGAATGGTAGGGAAGGTTTCGGGCCCCACGCCCTCGGCGCCGCCGAATGGCTCGGGCCACTGCTGGGCAGCCCAGCCATAGGCAACGGCGAGGACCAGAAGGCCCAGGCCGAGTATTCGATCACCAGCGCCTGTCATTTCAGCAGACCGATTTCGCGGGACAGTTGTTCGATCTCCTGAACCTGGTTTTTG
This sequence comes from Marinobacter guineae, assembly GCF_002744735.1. Classification (GTDB taxonomy): domain Bacteria; phylum Pseudomonadota; class Gammaproteobacteria; order Pseudomonadales; family Oleiphilaceae; genus Marinobacter; species Marinobacter guineae. The sequence continues at coordinate 1,175,052 of NZ_KZ319339.1, forward strand.
ACAAACTCATCAAACTTGTCCGCAGGCGGATGGAATGGAATCAGGCCATTGCTCTTCATGACTTTCTTCCATTCCTCACTGGCATACAGTGTGTCGACTGCGTTGACCCAGTATTCCCTGGCCGCCTCATCAGCGCCTTTGGGCATGTAGAAGCCGCGCCAGTTCGGACCAACAGCCTCAACACCCTGTTCTTTGGCTGTCGGAATATGGTTGAACTTACCGGGCAGGCGCTCGTCTGCGAGCACAGCCAGTACGCGCAGGTCCCCCGATTCCATGAAACCGGTGGCTTCGGAGATATCTCCGGTAAAAGCATCAACCTGACCGCCGACCACCTGGGTCATGGCCTCACCACCGTTGTTGTAGGACAGGTACGGAATGCGCGGCAGGTCGTCTGCACCCGCGGCTTTGGCGGTAATCAATACCTTCAGATGATCCCAGCCACCCCGGGCACTGCCACCGGCGAATTTGACGGATCTGGGATCGGCACTGACAGCGTCCATCAGGTCGTTCAGATTCTTGTATTCGGAATCCTTGCCGACAGCGATGACGCCGTAATCGGCGCCCAGTGCGCCGACCCAGGTCACCATATCGGCGTTCATGCCGGGAAACTGTTTCTGTGCCAGGCGTGTGGTGGTGGCGGTGGATGCCGCAACCAGCAATTTATTTTCTTCGGCACGCTTGCTAACAGTGTGTGCGTAAGCCACACCACCGCCGGCACCTGCCATATTGACGGTTTGTACACTGCCATCAATCAGACCAAGCTCCTGCATCACATTACCCGCACTGCGGCAAGTAAAGTCCCAGCCGCCACCGGGATCAGACGGAGCGATGCACTCAACTTTTCCGGATGGCTCCCAGGCCAGGGCAGACATACTGACGGCGGCCGCCGCCACAAAAGACAGGGTACGTTTGATCAACATTGTGTCACCTCATGTTTGTTTTTGTGTTCGCTCCCGAGGCAGACCTGTTGGCAAGGCCAATGGGGCGACTCGCATACAGGTTAAAAGCGGATCGGCACGGTCTGGAAGTTTGTGGTCGTAAAGCCTTTAAAGAAACTAATGGCCGTTTTGTTCATAAAGTTCACGGGCAATCATTGCCGCCGTGGATTACCCTGATGGGCAAACAACAACAACCCCAGCAGTCCATATCGTGTTTCGAAAGACCAAACTAAAAACCCGCATGATTCTCACCCTAGGGCTCGTCAGTGCTTTGCAGACGATCCTGATTGGTGTGTTCGCTGGTTATTATCTGAGCGAATCCCTGTACGACGAGATCGGCCAGCGGGCACTCATGGTTGCCAAAACGGTGGCGGCCACACCGGCGGTCATTTCCGGTATCCAGAACCGCGATGTGGCCGAGCTCAACCACTTGGCGGCCCGCCTGGCAGAGACCAACGAAGCCCTGTTTATCGTCATCGGTGACCACAACTCCATCCGCCTCGCCCACCCGGATCCGGATCGTCTGGGCCATTCCATGGCCGACGACGACGGCGATTATGGCCGCCTGGCCCTGGTGCACGGTGAAGCCTACGTTGCCAGAGCACTTGGCAGCCTGGGCGAATCCGTGCGCGGCAAGGCTCCGGTAAAAATGCCAGCCACCGGCGAGATCATCGGCATCGTGTCGGTGGGTTACAGCCTGGCCCAGGTGGAGGCCACCATCGAGCGATACAATTTCGTGCTCTATGGGGTGGTCGGTCTGGTCCTGTTGATCAGTATTGTCGCCGCCATTGTGATTGCCGGGCGGTTCAAGCGCGCGATCTTCGGCCTGGAACCGGAACAGATCGCCCGGCTGTTCCGGGAACGGGATGCCACCCTGCAGTCCGTTCGCGAAGGCATCATTGCCATCAACCGGGAAGGCCTGATTACCACTGTCAACCGGACCGCCCTGGACACCCTGGGACTGGAACCGGAAACGCCCCTGGCCGGCCAACCGATACTGTCGGTATTGCCGGAAAGCGACCTGCTGTCAGTGCTGGAATCCGGGGTCCCGGATTTCGACCGGGAAGTGTGGCTGCGGGGCCGGCAAATGGTTGTGAACCGGCTGCCGGTGCGTGAAGGCAGCGACATCATTGGCGTGGTGGCCAGTTTCCGGCTGCGTGATGAGGTGGATCAAGTCAGCCGCCAGCTGACCCGCATCCAGCAATACGCCGATACCCTGCGCAGCCAGACCCACGAATACTCCAACAAGCTGCACACCATTGCCGGCCTAATCCAGATTGGCGCCACCGACGAGGCCATGGCCCTGATTGGCAGCGAAGTCAGTGATCACCAGGCGCTGCTGCACCTGCTGCTGGAGGCAGTGCCCGACCCGGTCCTGGCCGGCTGCCTGCTGGGTAAATACAACAGGGCACGGGAAATGGGCCTGCACCTGGACATTGATCCCGACAGCCAGATGGCCGACATTCCCGAGCGGCTGCCGAGGGATCAGTTGGTCAGCGTTCTTGGCAACCTGATCGACAACGCCCTGGAAGCGACCCGGTCGCACACCGGTGAAGGGGGCCACGTCCAACTCTCCATGACTGATCTCGGACACGAACTGATCTTTGAAGTTGAGGACCAGGGGCCCGGCATCCCCGTGGCGGCCCAACAGAAGATTTTCGAGAAAGGGGTCAGCAGCAAGGAGGGCGATGAACACGGCATTGGCCTGCACCTGGTCCGTCTGTTCCTGAACCGCTGGGGCGGCTCGGTCACCGTTGAGAACCTGTCGACCGGAGGAAGCCGCTTTACCCTATACTTACCAAAATCACCGGAAGAGAGGAAGACCCGTTGATCCCCATTCGCCTACTGATCATCGAAGATGACCGCAAGATAGCGGAGATTCAGCGACGGTTCGTGGAACGTCTGGAAAATGTTGAACTCTGCGGCATCGCCCACACCCTGGCTGACGCCCGGGACCAGGTTGATGTGCTGGCACCGGATCTGATCCTGCTGGATGTGTACTTTCCCGATGGCAATGGCCTGGAGCTATTACGGGAGCTGAGGGCTTCGGACAGCGGCAGCGATGTCATCCTGATCACCGCCGCCAAAGAGGTCGAAACCCTGCGCAGTGCCCTGCGAGGTGGCGTGTTCGACTATATTCTCAAGCCGCTGGTCTTCGAGCGTCTTCAGGAGGCCGTCAACCGCTACCGGGAGCACCTGGAACGTTTGTCCGGTCTGCACCAGGTGGCCCAGAAGGAAGTGGACGCGCTGCTGCCCCGGACCGCCGGGGAGGACACCCGCTCCGGAGAGGCGCGCCTGCCCAAGGGCATTGATGCGCTGACCCTGGACAAGATCCGGGAGGTAATGGCCAGCGGAGGCCATCGCAGCGCCGAGGAAGTGGGCAGCGCCATCGGTGCCTCCCGAACCACTGCCCGCCGCTACCTGGAATATCTGGTTGGCTCCGGGGAACTGTCGGCGGAGGTCACCTACGGAAGTGTCGGGCGCCCGGAACGTCGATACTGTGGGCGCTGACACCCGTTTACTCATATAGACCCTGCAGATAACGCAGCCCCGACAACTGCGTCATCTGCCCGCGGATCCATGTCACCCGTTCCCAGACATAAGGCGACGGGTCGGCGGCATTCAGCACCCGCGGATTGGGCAATACCGCCGCCAACCGGGCCGACTGGCCCGGAGAAAGTTCACCGGCGGCGATACCGAAATAGGCCCGACTGGCCGCCTCCACGCCGTAAATCCCCGGGCCGAACTCGGCAATGTTCAGATACACCTCCATGATGCGCCGCTTTGGCCACAACACCTCCATGGTTAGCGCCAGGCCGGCCTCCAGTGCCTTACGCACGAAACTGCGATCATTCCAGAGAAACAGGTTTTTGACGGTCTGCTGGGTAATGGTACTGGCACCTCTCAGGCCCTCACCGGCGCGGTGTTCCGCCAACACCTTGGCGATGGCATCAAAATCCACGCCCCGGTGGTACGGAAAACGCTGGTCTTCGCTGGCAACCACCGCCAGTGGCATCCAGGGGGAGATATTACCCAGCGCCACCCACTCTTGCCGCAGTTCGGCATGGGGGTCAGCAAGGGCGTGCCCCAGCATGAATGCCGAGGTAGGCGGGTTCACAAACCGGAACAGTAGCAACAGGGAAAGCAGCAACAGCACAGCGCCCGCCAGTGCCCAGGCAAGCGTAAACAGGGTCTTTTTAACTATGGATTTGCCAGCCACGCACCACCATCGAATCAGAGTTGACTATTATCAATATCAGGCCGCCAGTATGTCGTGGTTCTGGTGGCGTTTGAATTACAGCTGATTCAGGCTGCCGAAGGTCATCGGGGCGGCCAGGCTGCACGTATGTTGAAAAGGACGCAATTGAGGCACTTGCCCATGGTGGAGCGCATACCACGCCCGGATGGCCTCCGGTTACTGCTTACGCCGAACCGTTCCATGACCTGGCATGGCAACGTCAGAATATGGCTGTGCCTTTTTGCTATCTCAGTCGTCATCACCACGGGCTTCAGTCTCGCGGGTGCCTGGGTGATCGTTCCTTTTGCCGGCCTGGAACTGATCGCACTGGCATTCGGCATCTACCTGACTTCCCGCGATTGTCAGCGGCGGGAAGTGCTGACCATAAACGATACAGATATTCACATCGAGAAAGGTATGAAGCAGAAACAGGCGGAGTGGACCCTGCCTCGACGGTACGCCCGCCTCCGGCTCGATGCACCGGCACATCCGTTTACTCCGGCGAAGCTGTCGCTCACCCATCGCGATACGGATGTGCCTCTCGGACAATTCCTCAACATTGACGACACTGCCATTCTTGTCGACTTTCTGGAATCCCGTGGTGTGGTGGTGGAACGCAAAGAGCCCGATCCGCAGATCGGGCTCTGGTTCTGACGGCATCATGAAAGCTATTTGGCGGGTGGTGTCTGCTTTCTTGCCAGGAAATAAAAAACAAGACTGACAACACCACAAACGACCAATATCCAGCCTGCACCTTCAGCCATCTGTGAGTTACCGCTGCCAAGCCCGATCAGCACTACAATACCGATGATGATGCTGAACAGGGCCGAAGCAAACAGAATGATAAGACTCTTGCGTGGCTCACGCTTCACAACCGTTTTCGGATCTTCCATAGTCGAACCTCCAGTTCGGTCGATGAGCGAGCAGGCTCAAAAACGCCTGCCTTTTATGCAACGCTCTAGTGGAAGAGTGTAGGTCATTTCCTGATCATTCAAGGCATTTCGGTATAGTCGATAACGCTTATGTCGCTCCTCAGCCCCTTCCACGGCTTACTCGTATCGAGCCACAATCTTTTCAATTTCCCCGGCACTGCGGGCCTCATCCAACGCTTGCTGCAGATCTGCGATGATGGCTGGATCGGTGTTGGTGCTGAAGGCCAAATACATCGGTGTCTCGCGGAACACCAGCACCGATTTCAGGCCGGTGATCCCGTGCTCCTCCTCCGCCACCAGCGGACCTACCAGGCCATCGGTCACCCACAGATCCGCCTGGCCCAGTGTCAGGCGACGTGCATTCACATCACCGGAGATGCCCATAACAACATTGAAGCCCTGGTCTACCAGGTAGCCGGACATGACATCACCCTTGTAGCCCGCAATCCTCAGATCCCTGGCATCCTCCAGCGAATCCAGAGTTATGTCGGAGTCCGGTGCAGCAAATAACGTCCATTTGATGGACGCCAGTGGCCCCACCCACTGGAACTGGTCTTCCCGCTGATCGGTCCGGGCCGTGCAAAAAAGGCCGTGATTTTCGCGATCCTGAACCCAGTCGTAGGCATAGCTCCAGTCCCGCATCTTCATCACGTAATCGTAATCCACTCGGGCAAGTATGGCCTTCACCATATCGGTACAGATGCCGGTAATACCGTCTTCGCTGTGGGCAAAACCTTTTCCGGACTCAGAGGCGTTATAAGGCGGGTAGTTTTCAGTAAAAATATAAAGGCGTTCTGCCGCCAGGGCGGTCTGGCCAAGAGCAGACAATGCCAGCGACATCACGCTGTATTTAACGCCTTTCATAACTTTTGAGGAGACCGATACACGTTCAGAGGGCATTCTCTTGTCCTTTTCGACGATTCAGATGGAATGAAGATCGAGCGCCTGGAATCAATTCAGTGATAGCCATAGGCAGCAACATGGCTGCAAAATCGACGCTTTGGCATTTTTTGCCAGCGAATATGGTTGATTTTGCCAATATTGCCCATGATTGCGCGTCCTGCCGGAAAAGTCAGTGACAAAACGTATCTGAAAATTTCAGATCGAGCTGCTCAGAAAGAGCCAAAGATTCCGTCATCCCTGTCATCTGCTGCTGAGGTACTGACCACTTTTGTCCCGATAACACCAAGACTGCTCCTCAAGCAAATGACGTCAAGGGGCGTTTTGGAGACCACATCACCATCCGCCGTCACAGTTTTAGGCTTGCCGGTATGCACTGAACAGTGCTGGCCTTTCATATGGACCATGGTACTGGTGCGCTTGGGGGCCCGCTTGTTAAGACGGACTATCAGGAAGGTGAACAGGAGCTGGAAAAGCGAACGGGGCCTGACTGCGATGACATCGAGTTGACCATCGTTGGCCGAGGCTTCGGGAATTTCATTGCCGCCGCCAAAAAAAGCGCCGCTGGCCACGGCAATGGTAAGCCATCGACCTGAAACCACTGCCTTTTCACAGCGAATGGTCGCCCTGAAACCACGCTTGGCATTCACCCGGCGCAGCAACTCCACAACGTAACTGAAACGCCCAAGTATTCTTTTACCGGCCCCTCCGGACTCACGAGCGGGCAAGGTCCCGAAACCCACGTGGGCCACGTTCAGGAAAATACCATTACCATAGTCCGCTACATCCACCCATTGCTTCGTGCCACTGGCGATCAGTTGACACAAGGCGTCCGGCTGGGCCGGAAGTTCGAGATTCCGGGCGAAATCGTTGGCGGTGCCGGAAGGCAGGACGGCGAGGGTGGCGCCTTTTTCCCGGCACAGGCGAGCCCCCCTATTCACCGAGCCGTCGCCGCCGGCGATGATGACCGTATCCTGATCCCCGACTCGGGCCGCCCACTCCATGTCCTCGAAATCACAGCATTCAGGTTTCGGGATGCCAGCGGCCACGAGATGCTCCAGCCAGAACTCGCGGCCCCGCTCACCATCACCCGCTTTCGGGTTGCAAACCAGCCAGTAGGTCATTGAACTTGTCTCTCCCTTGACACGGAGTTTGGGGTGGGTTGCCATAGCCATTCCCTCACAATAATGAACAACAAGGCAAGTGACATGGATTTCGTCAGAACTCCGGAAGAACGTTTTGAACGCCTGCTCGATTACCCCTTTGATCCGCATTATGTGGAGTTGGGTGATCTGCGCATGCATTACGTGGATGAAGGCCCCGCCGAGGCCAGCCCCGTTCTCATGATGCACGGTGAACCTTCATGGTCTTATCTATACCGCCATATGATTCCTGTCTGTGCGGCAGCCGGCCATCGGGTGATCGCACCGGACCTGATCGGCTTCGGCAAATCTGACAAACCGACAGCTGTCGGCGATTACAGCTATCAGCAGCACATGAACTGGATGCAGGCGTTTATTGATGACCTCGGCCTGACCGATATCACACTGGTATGCCAGGACTGGGGCTCCCTCCTGGGCTTACGGCTTGCGGCAGAAAACCCGGACCGTTTCCGGGCCATTGTGGTAGGTAACGGCATGCTGCCCACCGGAGACCAGAAAGCGCCACCGGCGTTCAGGATCTGGAAGAACTTTGCGCTGCACAGCCCTTGGTTCCCCGTTGCCCGGATTATCAATACCGGCTCATTCCGGAAACTGGGTCCTGATGAACTACGTGCCTATGACGCGCCTTTCCCGAACAAGCAATACAAAGCAGGTGCCCGCGCCTTTCCGCGCCTGGTTCCGATGCATCCCGACGACCCGGCTAGTGAGGCCAACCGCAACGCCTGGAAGGTCCTGGAGCGCTGGGAAAAACCCTTTCTCACCACCTTCAGCAACGGCGACCCGATCACCCGTGGGGGTGATACCTATATGCAAAAGCGAATTCCGGGCGCAAAAAACCAGCCCCATGTCACCCTGAAAGGTGGCCATTTCCTTCAGGAAGATTCGCCAGTAGCTTTTGCCCGGGCGATCAACAATCTGCTTGCCACCCTGGCCTGAAGATTTGCCTTCAGTTCTGGCCAGCCGGAACCCGGGGCCGGTAGTGCCAGGACGACCAGCTGTAAAGACCGAGGGCTATCCAGATCACCACAAAGCTGGCCAACTGAACCTCGCTCAATGGCTCCCCGAATACCAGCAGGGCAATAAAGAACTGCAGGGTTGGATTGATGTACATCAGGAAGCCGACCGTCGCCAGCCGCAAACGCCGGGCAGCGCCTGCAAAAAGGAGCAACGGGATGGCGGTAACGATGCCACTCGCCATTAGCAGGGTTCCAATATAGGCACTGTCGCCAAAACTGGACACCCCTTCTCCAACCAGCCAGCCAAAGGTGAGCAGGCCCACCGGCAGCAGTAACAGGGTTTCCACGAACAAGCCAGACAGGCCATCCAGAAGCACCTGCTTTCGTACCAGGCCATAGGTGCCGAAACTGACGGCCAGCACCAGGGAAATCCAGGGCAACTCCCCCAGAAGGACGAGCTGGATGAGGATACCAACGCCCGCCAGCACTACAGCCGCCATTTGCCATGGCCCCATACGCTCTCGAAGCACCAGCATGCCCAGGGCCACGTTCACCAGAGGAGTCAGGAAGTAGCCGAGACTGGCCTGCAGAACATGCCGGGTTTCCACGGAGTAGATGTAAATTCCCCAGTTGATGGCAATGAGCAAGGCACAGGCCAGTACCCGCCAGAGCTGGGCCGGATTAGCAAGAGCCGCACTGACGGCCGGCCAGCGCCGCAAGCCGCTGATAACCAGGGCAAGGAAGACACAGGACCAGATGATCCGGTGAATCAGGATTTCAAACGCCGGCACCCCTTCGAACAGGGCGAAGAACAGTGGAAAACAGCCCCAAATGGTATAGGCGCTGAGGCCATACCCGACGCCTTTGGTCACTTCCGTCATGCCTTAACCATCCCCGGGAATCCTTATTAAGCCGGTTTTTTCTGGGTGACCACCAGAGCCACGCCGACAATCGCGATCAGCCCGCCCGCCATAGCAAGCCCGCCCAGGCGCTCATCAAACAACAAATAGGCTTCAAGCGCGGTTACCGGCGGCACCAGGTAGAAAAGACTGGCGACCTGCGAGGCGGCGCCCTGACGGATCAGCCACATCAACAACAGAATTGCCCCTATCGACACGCCGAACACCAGCCAGGCCATGGACAACTGCAACTGCAGGCTCCACTCGACTTCCCGGGTCTCCAGGGTGAATACACCGATCGCAAAGAAGGTTGCGGCGGCGGCATACTGGATCATGGTACCGGCTACCAGGTCCGCTCCGGTACCATGCCGCTTCTGGTACACCGTGCCCAGGGATATACCTGTCAGCGCAAAGAGCGCCCACAACAGGCTCCAGGGTGAAAAACCCGAGCCGGCACCGGTGCCCCCGAATTTTTCAAGCAGAACAAGGGCGACACCTACCAGGCCCAGGGCAAGCCCGACCCATTGCCGGCCACTGACGGACTCTTTGAGAATCGCTACGGCTGCTGCGGCAGTTACCAAAGGTTGCAGCCCCACAATCAGCGACACAATCCCCGATGCCATACCGCCCTGAATCGCATAATACACGCCACCGAGATAGCAGCCATGCACCAGCACGCCAGTAACCGCCAGATGGCCAGCACCGCGCCAGCCGGGCCAGCGGGTTTTCATGATCCAGGCCAGACCAGCGAGCAGCACCAGCGTCATCAGCATGCGCAACAGCAGCAGGGTAAAAGGCTCGGCAAAGGGCAAACCGTACTTGGCGCCGATAAACCCCGTACTCCACAGCCAGACAAACAGTGCGGGGACAAAAAACGAGTAGAACAGTGAGCGCATGGATCTCAACCGGATTCGATGTATCTGTCAGTAAGCTTACTTTATAAGTTAGCAGGCAAACAAAACAGATACAGAAAACCGGTTTCACGACCATTACAGAGGATGGTCACGGACGAACCTCAGGGAGCATCACTTCGATGTCCGGCTCCTCATGGTGCCAGCTTCCGTTCCAGGTCACTTCGGACGCACCACCAGGCCGGGGCTCAATAGTTACAGTGATGGTTCCGAAACTGGTCGGTGCCGGGCCAAAGCGAATAGGCTTGTCCTGCTCCAGCCAGCGTGTGGGAATGCCCGCACAGAGAATCAGCCGATCGCCCTCCTCCCGCACGAAGCAGTTGCGTACCATCAGCACCCATTCCGCCGATGCCCAGACATGGTGCCCATCCCCCATACAACCACCTCCGGTACCGGGGTGGATGGCCTCTGGCCACTGTCCGGTTGGCGATGCCAGCCCGGCGACGGCATCCACCAGCTTCAGATAACGGGGATCCCCGGCCCGCAACAAAATCTGCGCGACATGCAGGGTCAGGTAGGCATTGAGGCCCGAGTGAATCATGTCCTGGTAGAACGCCCCTTTCACAAAGCAATTCTCAAGCAGGAATTCGACACAGTCCAGCAACCTCGGATCATCCGGCTTACACAGCTGGGCCGGATACCCGAGCGCCAGTGAACCGATGGCACCCGCATCCAGCCGACGGTAGGGTGAAGCCGGCATTCCCGGGCGTTTCAGGCGTTCGGCACAGGTCGCCAGGCTGCGATCGACGGTCTGGGCAAACTCCCGGGCACCAGCACCAAAGTGCTCGCTGCTTTCCCGATCGACCGGCCTGAGCAACATCTCAGCGGCCCATAGGCCAGCGATTCCCCAGAAGTCGTCCCAGTAGTAATAGTCATTAGGCCCCAAGTGCTCGGCACTGAAGCCGGCCGGCAGCAGACCTGCGTGGGGTTTGTCCAAAGTCTCGCTCAACCGCTTTTTCTGGATCCAGCGGGCGCCTTTGCGCACCGGCTCCAACCATTCCCGATGCAGGGGCCGACCGGTCAGTTCGTGGAAACGCCTCAGAATCCAGAGCACTTCGCCGTTGGCGTCCCACTCCCCTTCCTGGGAGCGGAAGTACCCGTTTTTCAGCTGCCGGTCGGGAAACTGGTACAGCGCGCGTTCTGCGCGGTCCGTCAGCCCGGCGCAGAGCAAGGCGTGGATTATGAAGGCAGCATCCCGAAACCAGAAGCGTTTGTAGGTGTAGGGCCCGGGATAGACATCCTCCGGTGAATGCAGCACCAGGGAGTGAATAGCCGCATCATAGAGGAACTGCCAGGATTCATCAGGGCACTCCAGCCGGGCATGCCCCTTCAGGGCACTGGGCCAGCTGTCCGAACGAAGCGCCGGAACCGGCTCGTCCGACAGGGGAACCCTTACGGTAAGCTCCGAAACCTCTCCGGCCCGCAATGGAAACAGAGCTGCTGCCGTGACCATGCCGACATCGCATTTACCGTGACTCTGGTCTTCATTGTCCTGGAGATGAATCCTTACATCGCCCTGCCGATAATCCGAGACGTGATGACGCTCGGCCGGCCGGCTGAAAAACACAGTCTGCTTTCCGTCAACGGTCCAGGCATCCCGCTGCTCTGACAGACTAACCCGATTGATAAAACTGATGCCCTCCGGGTTTGCAGGCCGCAACGAGAGTACCAGCGAGCCCGATGTTTCTGATCTGGCCTCCAGGATCAGCTCACAAACCGGCTTGCCGTTTTCCACCACGACCCGGGACCGACTGGTCAGGCTCAACCCGTCCAGCTCTGAATCGGTCATTATACAGGGGCCACCCTCAAACTTCTGACGCTGCCGGGCAGTCTTGCTGCGGGAGGGCAGCAGGCAGCGGCCGTCATCGGCCAGCACCCAGGCATCCAGAGACCACCCATCATAAAAAGGCGTCAGAAGACCCCGGGGATCAACAACCGGTAATTCGGGCACGTCCGGCTGCCCGATGGCCGTCCAGTTACGGTTGCTCAGGTTGATATGGGTAATGGAAAACGCCCGGGGAATAAAGGCAATATCCCCGGGATCAAACTGCCGCTCAACCCAGTATGGCCAGACCCAGTCCAGGTTATGCTGAATCACCCGGCTGTTGATCAGTCCCCGGGCGTGAAACACCACCCCGGCTCTGAGCAATTCGATTGGTTCGCCAACCTCCGAAGGCTGGGCAAAGCTGTGCAGCTTTCCCAACAGCGCTATCGGATCCAGAAAACCATGCCGATGGGCCATGCGTTTCACCAGGTACCGCCAGGGCAACCACTTCATCCAGCTCATTGGCTCGTCTCCTGCTCCGTTGGCTCGGTTTCGACTCTGTAACGGGCCAGTGCCCGCCGGGCGAGGCGGTTCAGATACACCACCGCCAGTACGGTGCCTACGAACCCTGCACCGTATATGGCCCACTCAAGCGGCGTACGACCGGACTCCCGCTCGCCAAGAGTCGTAAGATCCGCTGCGAGGGAGCCCAGGTACACGTTATGGAGCGAGAATGGAATAACACCCAGAAATGTCCCCGCAACGAACCCGCCAAACGAGAAATTGGTGAGACCGAACAGGAAGTTGGAAAGTTTTCCCGGAAAGAAGGGAATCAGGCGCGTGAGCAGCACAATTTTCCAGCCATGGGGTGCCATCTCATTGCTCACCATGGAGAGCCGTGCGCGATTGCGAATATAAACGTGGGCGTGCTCACCAAGAAGATGCCTCGCAATCAGGAAAGCAATCGCCGCCCCCAGTGTGGTTCCAATCACCACATAGGTCGTGCCCTCAACAACGCCAAAAACAAAGCCCGCACCGGTGGTCAAAAGCACACCCGGGAGCAACAGCACCATGGCGAGCACCATGATGCCGACAAACAGGACGGCCGCCCAGACTCCCTGGGTATCAAACCAGCGCAGCAGGTCCACGACCTGCTGGTGAACGCCTAGCGCATAGAGCAGACCAACCATCAGTCCCACTCCAGCGATGCTGGCCCCCATCCACAGCAGGGGTGATTTTTTCCAGTTACTCATGCGTTAACCCTAACGCGAGAGTACACCGCGTCTCAAAGAAACGGGCAGGCGGCCCAATATTCAGGGGTTGCTAAGAATCGACTGCAGCTTTTGGGTCAACTCCACCGCTTCTGCCCCGAGTGGCGTCAGGTAGCCGCCATCCCTCTGGCTGATAAGTCCCTTGGAATACAGGTTCTCCGCGGCCCTCACCGTTTCCGGAGCCGCCGAATGGGCATGCACCTTGAGCCCTTCCTGGGTCGAGGTGGACGGGAACTGGCCCAGAAGATTGAGTTCCGCGAGATGATCAACAGAGAATGGCATGGCATTTCCTCGTATTATGGTCAGGGGTTTACACTCAGCATAGCCGATTCACACCATGAAGCTTTCACGAATTCTCAGCAACCTTAATGGCATCAGTCGCAGCCAGGCCAATTTCCTGATTGCCTCTGGTCGGGTAACAGTGAACGCCGCCCCATGCAGGGAACCTGCATCTGAGGTCGACCGGTTTGCACAGGTTCGGGTGGATGGGGAGACCATTCAGGCCGGCGAGCCCGCCCACTACCTCATGCTCCACAAACCCGCCGGCTACCTCAGTGCTACGCTCGATGATACTCACAAAACCGTTCTGGATCTGATTGCCCCGGCGTTACGCCCCGAGCTGCACATTGCCGGAAGACTGGACCGGGCCAGCACCGGGCTGCTGATTCTCACCAACGACGGCCAGTGGTCACGTCAGCTAACCGAGCCCCGGATCAAGATCCCGAAAGTGTACTTGGTAACCACGGCCAACCCGATCTCGCCGGATACGGCCATCCGGTTTGCGGAGGGCATCTGGTTTGAGTTCGAGCAACTGACAACCTCACCCGCGCAGCTCGAAATCCTCGCCCCCCGGGAAGCGCGGATAACCATTTATGAGGGTCGCTATCATCAGGTGAAGCGCATGTTCCATGCGGTCGGCAACCGCGTAACGGCCCTGCACCGGGAAAGCATGGGAAACATTCGGCTGGACGAAAAGCTCGCTGCTGGAGAGCACAGACCATTGAACAGCGAGGAAATCGGTCACCTCCGACATTGATCTGGCTCACACGTGCCAAGGCCCATTGAACTATGCTACCCATCAGACCGTTCAGAGAAACACGGACCATTCGAGACTATGGTAAACCAGGCTAGCAATCATTATCCCCGGCCACTTCGCCACCTGAGTAGCTACCTTTCGGGACTGGTACAGGGAAAGCTCTGGCTGAAGGTGCTGGTCGGCATGTTTCTTGGTCTGGTGACAGGAACATTACTCGGCCCTTCCGTAGGCCTCGTCGAGCCAGAAACCGGCACCCTGATCGGTAACTGGCTGGCCTTTCCGGGGCAATTGTTCCTGGCCACCATCCAGATGATCGTTATTCCCCTGGTGATTGCTTCTGTGGTCAGAGGACTTGCCGCCAGCGAAGACCTGGATCAGCTGCGCAAACTGGGACTGAGGGTAACCGGCTTCTTCGTTATCACAACCGCAATTGCCGCATCCATTGGCCTCTGGATCGGCAATCTCATCAACCCTGGCAGCATGATGGAAGGCCTTGCAACTCCGGTTGGGGCCGGAGAAAACAGTGTGCCAGCCGCCACCATGCCGAGCGTGGACGAACTTCCCCAGACCCTGATTGGCCTGTTACCCGGAAATCCGCTGGATGCCATGGTCGAAGGCCAGATGCTGCAGGTGGTAATCTTCTCCATCATTATCGGGATTGCTCTGGTCAGCATGGCGCCGGAGAAATCTCGCCCCATGCTCGATCTGCTCGACTCCCTCCAGCAAATCTGCATGACGGTGGTGCGCTGGGCCATGCGGCTTGCCCCGATTGCCGTCTTCGGTCTGATGGCACAGCTGACAACAACCCTCGGGTTCCGGGCGATGCTGGGCATGGCCTCCTATGTGGCAACCGTTATTGCCGGGCTGATTGTACTGCTTGGCGTTTACATGCTGATTCTGAAATTTCTTGCGGGCCAATCACCTTTGCGCTTCCTGAAAGACAGCAAGGATGTGTTACTGCTTGCCTTCTCGACATCGAGCTCAGCGGCTGTCATGCCCTTGTCCATCCGCACCGCGGAGGACAAGCTTGGGGTCCGCCCTTCGGTTTCCCAGTTTGTTATTCCGCTAGGCGCCACCATCAACATGAACGGCACTGCACTGTATCAGGCCGTTGCGACCATCTTCCTGGCGCAGGTGTACGGCATTGATCTCAGCATGGGCAGCATGGCGCTGGTGGTTGCCATGGCCGTAGGCGCCTCTATCGGCTCTCCAGCCACACCCGGCGTGGGGATCGTCATTCTGGCCATGGTGTTGCAGACCGTTGGAATACCTCCCGGTGGCATTGCACTAATCATGGGGGTGGATCGGATTCTGGATATGTGTCGTACTGCCATCAACGTCACCGGAGATCTGGTTACCTGCCGGCTTATGGAAAACTGGTCCGGCAAAAGGCTACCCGACATCGAACCACCCAAACAGGAGTACCAATGACAACCTTACAAATCGACATCGTCTCCGACATCGCCTGCCCCTGGTGCGCCATCGGCTACGCTCGTCTTGAAGAGGCCATGAAGGCGCTCAAGGGCGAGATGGAGTTCAGTATTGAATGGCACGCCTTTGAGTTGAATCCGGACCCCTCTGGCGACGGCGAGCCCATCCTCCCCGCCCTGAGCCGGAAGTATGGTCGCAGTGAAGATGACATGCGCGCCAATCAGAGCCAGATGATGGAAATCGCCCAGGGCCTGGGATTGAACTTCGAGAAACTCCAGGAACGGCATACCCGCAATACATTCGACGCCCACCGACTGGTTAAATGGGCGGGAGAACAGGGCAAGCAGACCGAAATGAAAATGGCGTGTTTCGAGGCGTACTTCGGACGGGCGGAGAACATTTCTGATGCCGATGTACTGGTGAAATGCGCGGAAAGTATCGGCCTTGACGGCAACCAAGCCCGGGAAATTCTGGCCTCGGAGCGCTACGCCAACGCAGTGCGTGAGGACGAAGCAAAATACCAGCAAGCCGGCGTTTCGGCGGTTCCCGCCTACATCGTCAACCAGAAATATCTGATCTCAGGTGCTCAGGAGCCGGAAACACTGATTAATGCGTTTCGGGAGATTACGTCAGAGGCCTGATACCACCGCTTCGCAGACCTGATCCTGATTCAGCCCAGCGCCTTTAACGGTCAGATCTGCATAGCGGGAATACAGGGCATACCGCTCTTCGAACAACGCCTCCAGGGACTGATCCGGGCGCCGAGAAATCCCCCTCATACTGTGATCACCGATTCGCTTGATCACCAGATCCAGTGGTATATCCAGAAAGACCACAGTCCCGTTCGCCTTGAGGTGCTCCATGGCACGGGCGCTGTAGACCGCACTGCCACCGGTGCTGATCACTTTATGCTGGACATCCAGCTTGAGCAGTACCTGCTCCTCAATGTGCCGCAGGGCCTCATAACCATCCTGATCTACAATTTCCTGCAAAGTGCGACCGGCGTCCTCCTGGATGAGCAGATCGGTATCGATGAACCCCAGCCCCAGTCGTTTTGCCAGCAACACACCAACGGTGCTCTTGCCACTACCGGGCATACCGATAAGAATGAGGTTTCGGGCTCTGATCTGGTTTTCCATGATTTTTCCGGGTAAATGAGAACTGGCTGGCAATACTCAGAACGTAACATTTTTCCGACAAAGTGCGCGCTTTATTCAATCTCGCAAGGCCGTATAATCCAGGGAAAACCGACTTGAAAGAACGCACTGAGTCGACCGTTGATCGCATCGTTCACGAGTGAATAATGATAATCGGCAGATCACTACTGATCCCACCACTGGCAGCTTTGCTGTTTGGACTGTCCGCGCCAATCCTGGCAGACAGCATAAAGCGCATTGTGCACCCGGATGGTACGGTCGAATTCACCAACGTGAAAGGCGCTGAGCAGCCCAGGGCCTCTACTGGTAATGACACGGTTTACCGCTACAAAGATGAAAATGGGGTTGTTGCCTACAGCAGTATCCAGCCAGCGGTTGCAGAATTCGACGTTATCCGCTTCCACTGCTATGCCTGTGATCCGGCGTCCACGGTGGACTGGCGCAAGACACCGCTTTTCACCAAGCCTTTCCGCTCCGAGATCCAGACTGCAGCCCAGGATTATGGTGTGGATCCGGCCCTGGTTCGGGCAGTGATTCATGCGGAGTCTGCGTTCAATGACAAGGCGATTTCACCGGTAGGCGCCCAGGGGTTGATGCAACTGATGCCGGGAACTGCCCGAGAAGTGGGTGTGGCTAACGCCATGATCGCCGCCGAGAACATCCGGGGCGGGGTCAGTTATCTGTCAAAAATGCTTGATCGCTTTGGCGGCGATATCCGCCTTGCAACCGCGGCCTACAACGCCGGCCCTGGTGCCGTAGGCCGGTACGGAGGAGTACCGCCCTACGCTGAAACCAGGGCCTACGTCGAACGCGTGGGCATTCTCCACGAGCGCTACGCTGCCCGGTAACAACCTCGCTCAAAAAGACCCGCAATTGCCACCAGCCCCTCCCGGAAAGCTTACTCGGAAGCCGCAATCAGGCTTGCGTTACCTCCGGCTGCGGTGGTGTCCACACACAGGTGGCGTTCGATCACGAACCGCTGATCCAGGGTATGCTCGGTAATCACCGGCAGCAATGCGCCGTCACGCTTGGCAAGCGCCTCGCGGTATTGCTTCAAGAGGGCCTGGCTCGCGCAGCTCACCACTGCTTCAAAACCATAGACTGTTGCCAGTGCGTCCGGCTCCAGGAGCCCCTCAACGCCGACAATTGGCAGCCCAGCCTTGGCAGCACTGTCGACTGTTTCCTGAACGCCCGGAGCAATCACGACCACCTTGTTGCCCTGGGACAACGCGGTACCGGCCTGTTCCAGGGCGGTTTCCTTGTCCGGGCCCAGGCAGAGAACGACACCGCGGGCATGGTTGGACAGGCGGTTGGTCTCGCCCGTTGGCCCCGGCAATGCTTCCACATGCGCATCCAGTGGTTCGGGCACATCCCCGAAGATCGGCTTGAGCACCTCGGTCCGGGTTTCCGGCCTGGGCGCGGTCAGTTTGTCGAGTTGGCCAATCAGCTTCTGGAGCTGTTTGGCGTCCATCTTTTTGGCGCTGGAATCCGCCTCACGCTCGACCGTTTTACCTTTCAGGAAACGACGAACGTACTGGGGACCACCAGCTTTGGGGCCCGTCCCGGAAAGACCTTCACCACCAAAGGGTTGGGAGCCCACGATAGCGCCGATCTGGTTGCGGTTCACATAGGTGTTACCGACCTTGATCCGGCTGCTGATTCGCTCCACCCGACGGTCAACCCGGCTGTGAATACCGAAGGTCAGCCCGTAACCCTTGGCGTTGACGGAATCCACCACCTTGTCGATGTTTTTGGCTTCGAAGGTGGCAACGTGAAGTACCGGCCCGAAGATCTCCTCTTCCATCTCTTCGATGCCACTCACACTCAGCACCGCCGGAGACACAAACAGGCCCTTCTCGGGAACAGGAAGCTTCTTCAGAAGCTTGCCGTTACGCTCGAATTTCTCACAGTGATCGACGATTTTCTTGCGGGCGTTTTCGTCAATGACCGGCCCCACGTCCGTGGACAGCAGCCAGGGATCGCCAATGCCAAGCTCTTCCATGGCGCCATAGAGCATTTCCATCAGGCCATCAGCAATGTCCTTCTGCACGTACAGCATGCGCAACGCCGAGCAGCGCTGGCCGGCACTCTGGAACGACGACGCCAGTACGTCACGGACCACCTGCTCCGGCAGCGCGGTGGAATCCACAATCATGGCGTTCAGGCCACCGGTTTCCGCCACCAGCGGCGCGTCCGGCGCCATGTTTTCGGTCATCACCTTGTTAATGCGCTGAGCGGTAGCGGTAGAGCCGGTGAAGCACACGCCACTGACCCGTGAATCGGAGGTCAGAGCCGCACCCACGGTCGCGCCAGTGCCCGGCACCAACTGAATTGCATCAGTCGGAATACCGGCCTGGTGCATCAGTTCCACAGCGCGGATTGCCAACAGCGATGTCTGCTCAGCTGGCTTGGCAACAACGGTGTTACCGGCGGCCAGGTTTGCCAGGATCTGCCCGGTGAAAATCGCCAGCGGGAAGTTCCAGGGCGAGATACAACAGATCACCCCTCGGGCATCACCGCTGTCCTTGTAGCGGATCGCTTCATTGGCGTAATACTGGGAGAAATCCACCGCCTCACGGACTTCGGCAACGGCATCCAGCAGAGACTTGCCAGCCTCCCGGGTGGTCAGTGCGAACAGCTCGTCGACATTCTCCTCATAGAGATCACCAACCTTTCGTACGCAGGCCGCGCGCTCCTCTACAGACTTCTCCGACCAGCTCTTGAAGCCTTCTGCAGCCGCGGCGATGGCGGTGTCCACGTCGGCGTCGGAGGCCTGGGTAACGTGCCCGACCAGATCATCCAGGTCGGCCGGGTTACGCACCACCTGTACCTCGGTGCCGGTAACCTCACCGGCAATCAGCGGGCCGCCTTTCCAACGGTACTCCTTGTAGGCTCCCCGGCCGTCTTCGATCTGCTGCACTGTCACCGGATCGGTAATGTCCCAGCCCTTGGAGTTGCGACGGCTCTCTCCAAACAGTTTGAACGGGTGCACGATCGCCTTGCTGGAGATGTTGCCGCCCATCTCCTCCACGCTGACAATCGGGTCTTTTGCGATTTCTTCAGGCGTGATGCTGGTGTCCACGATCTGGTTCACAAAGGAGCTGTTGGCTCCGTTTTCCAGAAGGCGGCGCACCAGGTACGCCAGAAGATCCTTGTGGGGACCGACCGGGGCGTATATGCGACAAGGCACACCACTGACCTTCAGCACTTCGTTGTGCAGGGACTCACCCATGCCGTGCAGGCGCTGGAATTCGTAATTGTTCACCCCCTTGGTTTTGGCCATTTCCAGAATGGCGGACACCGAGTGAGCGTTGTGAGTGGCAAACTGCGGGTAAATGCGGTTCGTCATGTTCAGTAGTTTGGTGGCGCAGGACAGGAACGAGACATCACTGCAGGCTTTACGGGTGAACACCGGGAAGCCGTTCAGGCCCATCACCTGGGCGCGCTTGATTTCGGCATCCCAGTAAGCGCCCTTCACCAGACGTACCATGATCTTGCAGTCGTGCTTCTCTGCCAGACCATAGAGCCAGTCAATCACGAAAGCGGAACGCTTGCCGTAGGCCTGTACCACAACGCCAAAGCCATCCCAGCCTGCCAACTCCGGGTCCGACACCAGCTCTTCAATAACATCCAGGGACAGGTCAAGACGGTCCTGCTCTTCAGCGTCGATGTTGAAACCCATGTTGGCGGCGGCGGCTTTCCTGACCAGTTCGCGGGCACGGGGCAGCAACTCGTTCATCACCCGCTCCTTGTTGCCGTATTCGTAACGGGCCAACAGGGCAGACAACTTCACGGAAATACCCGGATTCTTGCGTACATCGCCCTTGCTCGCCTTGGCGATGCTGTCTATCGCGTTGGAGTAGGCGTCATAGTAGCGCTTGGCGTCGTCATCCGTACGGGCAGCCTCACCCAGCATGTCATAGGAGTAGGTGTAGCCTTTGTCCATGTACTCCTTGGCTTCATCCTGGGCTTCGTCGATGTCGCGGCCCAGCACAAACTGGCGGCCCATCTCTTTCATCGCCTGGCCGGCGACGGTACGAATCACCGGCTCGCCAAAGCGCTTGAGCAGTTTACGCAGGGTTTCGCCCACGGTGTTGCGCTCGGAATCCCTAAGCAGATTGCTGGTCATCAGCAGGGCAACAGTAGCGGTATTAATCAGCGATGAAGATGCCTTGCCCACGTGACTGCCCCAGGCACCCGACGTGATCTTGTCTTCAATCAGCTCATGGATCGTGGTGTTATCGGGCACACGCAACAGCGCCTCAGCCAGACACATCAGGGCAACGCCTTCCCTGGTCGTCAGGCCATATTCCGCCAGGAACTTCTCCATGATGGTGGACTTCGCGCTCTTGCGGACATTGCGAACCAGCTCGGCGGCGCGGGCGGAAATGGCATCCCGCTCGGCCTGGGACAACTGGGCGCCAGCAATCATTTCGTGGATCACCTTGTGCTCATCAGCAAGAATGTAGTCACGGATCGCCTGCCGGCTGTCAACAAGCTCCGGCGTCTCTGATTGCTGCGGTCTCATAGCTGTACCCTCTTAGTTGTTTGTCTCTCCGGCATTCTACCTAGATCAACAAAGACTATTTCTCCGTAAAAACCAGGCACGCACGACATTACGTCTTTTTTAGTTAATCGAAATTTAATAATCCTCCTGGAAACCACCAGATATTAGGCACTTTGCCTGCACTGCCTGTTCTATCCGGCCTTCGCCGCCAGCTCTCTCAGCATTCCGTGGGCCACCGAAAAAACGGCACAATCCAGGACGCTAACGGCCTGCATATCGCGCAGCATTCGCTCCCACCGGGTGAGCAACGCCTGTTTGTCATCTCGCCATGCCCCAAGTCGCTCGACCGGGGCTCCGTAGCCTTCCACCGGCTCGGAAAACACGCTGAGCGTGAGATTCCGCAACTGGTGATCCAGATCATCCCGGTAGTGAATGATCGCCAGCACCTGCCAATGGCCCTTTGCCCGGAATGCCCGCATCTGCCGGTCCAGCCAGGTCAGGTTCAGACTTTCGCCAAGGCTGAAATAGACCCAGGCAACAGCTTCAAGATCCTGGCCCAGCTGACGGGAAATCTCGATTATATCCATCAGCCAGTAGCGGCTTTCGGCGGAAGCGCACCAGGCTGACAAATCCTCCGGAACCTTCCGTTTACAATATTCAGCATAGCGTTCTTGCCAACGACTTGCAGGAATCACCGATTCCAAACGCTCTTTTGAGGCCAGAACATCGGCTATGGGTGCCCGGTAATGATCAATGCAGGAGACCGGATCCAACGCCTGCCGACGGTTCTGCAACAGCCAGCTGGCGCTTCGGGTCACCAGGCGGATGGCATCTGCAAACAGCTCTGCCTGCCTGTCCGAGCTGATTTTCCCATCCAGCGATTCGATGGCTTCCCAATGAGCGTCTACGTCGTGAATCCGGAGGGAGATCAGGTAAGCTGCGGCAATCCGGCCCGCATCTGCACCTGTGGCACTGCGGATCCGGTCGAACCAGGTGATTCCCATGCGGTTTACCAGATCATTGGCGATCTGGGTTGCCGAAATTTCGGCCCGCAGCGGATGAGCATCTACCGTCTCCGGAAAAGCCGCCAGCAGGGACGCCGGAAACGCCGAGTGAAGCGCCGCGTTAAACCGGGAGTCATGCACAATCGGCGCTGCCACCAACGCCTGTTTCAGCTCAATCTTGGCATAGGACACCAGGACCGCCAATTCCGGGCGGGTCAGGCCCGCACCACGTTCCCGGCGCGCCTGCAGCTCTTCATCGGAGGGGAGGAACTCGAGGCCGCGGTCCAATTTGCCCTCTGCCTCCAGGCGCCGCATCAATCGGTCATACTGGTCCGCGCTGGCGACTGCCGTGTTCTGCGCCAGGCTCAACGCCATGGCCTGTCGGTAGTTGTTTCTCAGCACCAGACCCGCCACTTCCGTGGTCATTGCCCGCAGCATCCCGTTGCGTTCGGGCAGGGTCATCCGCTGCCGATTCACCAGATCATTGAGAAGGATCTTGATATTGACCTCATGGTCCGAGCAGTCCACGCCACCGGCGTTATCGATGAAATCACTGTTGGCCGAGCCGCCGTGGCGGGCGAAGTCAATCCGCGCCCTCTGGGTAACCCCGAGGTTGCCACCCTCTCCCAGAACCTTGCACCGCAGCTGGTTGCTGTCGATTCTCAGGGCATCGTTGGCCTTGTCGCCCACCTCTTCATGGGATTCCGAAGGCGCCTTTACATAGGTGCCAATACCACCATTCCACAGCATGTCCACTGGCGCTTTCAGCAAGGCGCTGATCAGTTCGGAGGGCGGCAGCGTCCGCGCCTTGATGCCCAATGCCTGTCGCATTTGCGCAGACACCGGAATGGACTTCATGGAGCGCGCGAATACACCGCCACCATCGCTGATCAGCCGTGTGTCATAGTCGGCCCAGGTTGATCCCGGCATATTGAACAAGCGCTGGCGTTCACGGAAAGACGCCTCGGCATCCGGCTGCGGATCAATAAAGATGTGCTGGTGATTGAAGGCGCCGACCAGGCGAATCCGCTCTGACAACAGCATGCCATTGCCAAAAACATCGCCTGCCATGTCGCCAATACCCACCACGGTGAATTCGTCCGTCTGTGTGTCTGTGCCCTTTTCGAGAAAATGCCGCTTCACTGATTCCCAGGCGCCTCGGGCAGTAATACCCATTTTCTTGTGGTCATAGCCCTCACTGCCGCCAGAGGCGAAGGCATCACCCAGCCAGAAGCCGTATTCCGCAGCAAGCATGTTGGCAATGTCAGAAAAAGTGGCGGTTCCCTTGTCTGCAGCAACAACCAGGTAGGTGTCGTCGCCGTCGTAACGGACCACGCTTTCCGGAGGCACAACCCTGCCGTCTTCCAGGTTGTCGGTAATATCCAGAAGCCCTCTGATAAAGATCTGATAGCAGGCAACACCCTCTTCCCGCAGCGCCTCCCTCGATCCGTCCTGCGGCGGTTGCTTCACCACAAAGCCCCCCTTGGCGCCGGCCGGCACAATCACCGAGTTCTTTACCTGCTGGGCTTTTACCAGACCGAGAATCTCGGTGCGGTAATCCTCAATCCGGTCAGACCAGCGCAAGCCGCCCCGGGCGACAGGGCCAGCTCTCAGATGCACACCCTCAACCCGAGGCGAGTAAACGAAAATCTCAAATTTCGGTCGCGGTCGTGGGATGTCCGGAATGCAAGAGGGATCCAGCTTCAGCGAGAGGTAACTCCGAAAACCGCCATCCTCCTGGCGCTGGAAATAACTGGTTCGGAGCGTGGCCCGGATCAACACAAAAAAGCGCCGGAGAATTCGGTCGTCATCGAGGCTCTCGACTGCTTCAAGTGCGTCAAGTATCTCTGCCTCAATCTTGCCTGCTGGGGCCTGGCCTTTCTTTTTCCCCTGTAACTCAGGGTCAAACCGCTTCTGGAAAAAGGAGACCAGCATGGAGGCGATGTCAGGGTGGCGGGCCAGGGTCTCGGCAATAAAGGGCTGGCTGAAGCCGAAACGCAGTTGCTTGATGTAACGGGCATAGGCCCGGAGTAGCGCCACCTCACGCCAGCCAAGGCCACATAGCATGATAAGCTGATTGAAATCGTCGTTTTCCGCAAAACCATTCCAGATCTCCCGGAAAGCCCCCTGGATCAGAGGCCTGACGGCATCAAGTTCAGCGTTCCGGCAGCGAGCATGGAGCTCAACGGTAAAGTCACTGACGCCAAAGGTTTCACCGTCCCGGCGCCGCACCCGGTAGGGGTGTTCACCGAGCACCCGCATGCCCAGATTCTCCAGGATCGGGATCACATCTGACAGAACAACCGGTTGCCCCTCGCTGTAAAGTTTGAAGTGAAATCCGGTTTCGGAAGGATCCCGAGGCTGATAAAATCGCATGGGCACATCGGAGCTGACGGCGATGGACTGGATCTGTTCAATATCGGCCAGAGCCTCCGCTACCGAAAATCTGGCCCGATAGGCCGAAGGAAACCCGCCACTGAACACCTGGGCGTAACGGCCCCCGAAGGATTCTCCGAAAACCCGAACGAGCTCGGCGTGCAGATCGTCGTCCCATGATCGGGACTCCTCAACCATCCGGGCAACAATCTCCCGCAATTCAAGGGAATCGTCATTGTCGGTGGACTGGTTCTGAAGGACATCGGCAAGCTGTTCCAGCAGGGTTTGTTTTTGTAATGTGTGTGGATCGGTCATCGAAACTCTCCGGGCTTTTCCCACGTTCTTTCGGTAATAGCGTAGCTGACAGTATACGCAAGGCCCGAAAGTCGCTTTGACCGTATAGTTTCGGAATCGAGGAGTTTTGATTATATTTACCCTATGATTTAGCCATTAATCCAGCCTGGAACCGACCCTATGGCCGATTTGGATAGAATTGACCAATCGATTGTTCGCGAGTTGCAGAAAAATTCCCGGATCACCGTGACCGAGCTCGCGTCTCGGGTAGGCCTTTCCAAAACCCCATGTCAGGTGCGGATGCGCCGGCTGGAAGAGCAGGGCTATATCACCGGCTACACGGCCCTGGTGAACCAGACCAAGCTGGGGCTCAGCCACATTGCCTTTGCCCAGGTCACCCTGAATGACACCAGCATTGGCGCTCTGACGGCCTTCAACATCGCCGTCAAGCAGTTATCCGCGGTGGAGCAATGCCACATGATTGCCGGCAATTTCGACTACCTGCTGAAAGTCCGGACCCGGAACATGCAGGAATACCGGCAGGTGCTGGGCGAGGAAATATCGGCCCTGCCCCACGTGCTCCAGACCAGCACGTTTGTGGTGATGGAAAACGTGAAGGATGCAAGCATCTGAAGTCGCCCGGGAACCGCCTTACCCTATCTGCCGGATACATCTCCCCGGCCCAGAAAACGGGGCAAGATAATTCCCTGCTGCCCCATCCACCGATAGACCGTTGGCCGGGATACCCCGAACTGTCTGGCCACCGCTGAAATGTTCCAGTGGTGCGCGTGCAGGGCGTTCAGCAGAGGCGTCGATTCAGGACCGGTGGCAGACAGGTCATTTTCGAGGGGAGGCATGCGATCAGACACGCATTCTTCCGGCAAATCATTGGCTGTGATCTCGCCACCGTCACAGGTTGCCTCAGCAAACATCAGTGCATTGACCAGCTGGCGAATGTTCCCTGGCCAGTCGTAGGCCAGAAGTGCACTTACGGCGTCTGCACGCAATCGAACTGCCGACAGCCCCCCGCCGGCAATCAGGTTATCCAGTACAGAATGAATAACGTGCAGCCGGTCCGCCCTTTGCCGCAGAGGCGGCAGCTTCAGAGAAGCGCCATTGAGACGATAGTAGAGGTCCGCACGGAAATCACCGCGCTCAATCAACTGCCCCAGATCCTGATGGGTTGCGGCGATGACGCGACAGTTCACGCGAACGGGCCGGTCCGCACCAATCGGCAGGATCTCCCCTTCGGCGAGGACCCTTAATAGTCGGGTCTGGAGCTGCAGCGGCATGTCTCCGATCTCGTCGAGGAACAGTGTGCCCCCATCCGCTTGCTGAATCAGTCCGCGCATGCCTTTGGTGCGCGCGCCAGTGAAAGCGCCGGCAACGTATCCGAAGAGCTCGCTCTCAATCAACGATTCCGGAATCGCCGCGCAATTAACGGCCACGAACGACCGTTTGCTACGATTGCTCGATTCGTGAATAGCACGAGCAAGAATCTCTTTGCCGGTTCCGGTCTCACCAAGTATCAGCAAGCCTACGTCCCGATTTCGAAGTCGCTTGGCCAAACCAAGCGTGCGACGCATGACAGGGTCGTCGGCAGCCAGCCTATCCAGCCCCGGAACCTGCTCATCCGCAGCAAATGTTTCAGTCCCGGCCGACCGGGGGGAGACGATGCGCGGCTGAATCAGCGCAGCAAAGAAGGTGTCGCCGCTGCCCTGACGACGGAAAGCCCGCACCTGGTCGTCCTGATCAAACGGAATGCTCCAGATATCCTCTAGTTGGCACTCGAAAAACTGAGTCAGGCCTGGCTTCTGGCCCATGGCTTTCTGCCGAGGCATATCGCCAATCAGCGCACGACCAGCGGTATTGCTGGCTTCTACCCGCCCTGCCTCGTCGATGGCGAAGAGATATTGCCCGTTTACCTGCACGAACTCCCTTGAGGCATCACAGCGGAAAATCACCTGATTACGGTATCTGCGAAGAAAGTAGGCGTCTTCAATCATTCGGGCGTAGAGCTGAGTCAGGTTAAGCGCGAACGTCTGACTGTAGCGGGCCTGCGGCGAGTCCAGTGCGGAAATATCCAAAACCGCCAGCAGCTTGCCGGAAGGGTCCAGGATCGGAGCAGACGTGCAGGTCAGGCTGATATGAGTCGCATCAAAATGATCTACCCGATGGCAGGTCAGTGCCTGGTGTTCAGCAATACAGGTTCCCACTGCACAAGTACCAGCATACTGTTCGCTCCAGTCAGCACCAAGATAAAGCCCGGCCTGCCGAAGACGCCGGTCGGAGCGCCTGTCACCCAGGTACTGGACAGTAATCCCTCGATGGTCCGTCAGCAACAGGACATACCCCAGATGGGAAATCATCCCATACAACTGCTCGACGCCCGCCCTTGCAACATTCAGAAACTCGTCCACTGAATCCTGATGCTCTCGCAGGGTCTGCTGTGTGACGATACGGGCGCTACGGGGCTGGCTCGGATCAAGTCCGTATTCAGATATGCAGCGCTTCCACGAACGCCCGATCAGCTCCGTCTCGGGGAATTCAGTTGCCGATTGACCACCCTCCGCATAGCTGAGAATGGTATCGATGTGGTGACGTTGGGCAAGTTGTTGCGCGGTCATGCAAAGCTCCTGAACCGACGGGCTCTTGTTGGTTGTCATCTGTCGGAGGACTACTGCAATATCCGTTCAGCTTATACCCTTACCACCTCCCCCCGCATCCTTCTTTAGTACCAGCAAATCCATTACACCTGTAACCTCGACAGCCTCCGGAACATGACAGCTGTAACGCTCTCCGAACGAAACCCACCCCGGCGTCTGTACTGCCACTTATTTACGCTCTTCAAAAAAACATTCGTTATTTCAGAAGCCTGGCATGCAGAGTCGCGGGGAACCGCAACCTGGCACAGCAGCTGCAGCACCCACTTTGCAAACAAAAACAACGCAACAGTGGAGAACGCAAATGACAGAGCACCCTCTTAAACCCACCCAAAAAGTCGAGCAATGGCTCGCCAGTTTCAGTGAAACCCTACAATCAGACAGCCCCGAACAGGCTGCTGATCACTTTGAGGAAGATGGATTCTGGCGGGATCTTGTCTCAATGACCTGGAACATCAAGACCATGGAAGGCCGTGACGAAATCCGGGGCATGCTCGCAAACATGGCGAAAGCCAGGCAGCCCCACAACTGGCAGGTTTCCGAAGACGCCACCGAACAGGACGGTGTGCTGGAAGCCTGGATCACCTTCGAGACCGATGACGCGTTCTGCAAAGGGCAGTTGCGGCTTCGTGACGGCAAGGCCTGGACCCTGCTCACCACCATGCAGGAGCTGCGGGACTTCCCGGAGAAACGCAAACACCTGCGCCCCAA
This sequence comes from Marinobacter guineae, assembly GCF_002744735.1. Classification (GTDB taxonomy): domain Bacteria; phylum Pseudomonadota; class Gammaproteobacteria; order Pseudomonadales; family Oleiphilaceae; genus Marinobacter; species Marinobacter guineae. Next base: position 1,203,204 of record NZ_KZ319339.1, read on the forward strand.
GGGCGCCCAGCACGGCGCCAGCAAGTCCCGCAAGACCTGGCTCGAGGCCAGACAGGAAGAAGAGCGGGAACTCGGTTACGGCAAACAGCCTTATTGTGTGGTCATCGGCGGTGGCCAGGGTGGTATTGGCCTGGCCGCCCGCTTACGGCAACTGGATGTGCCCACCATCGTCATCGAGCGTAACCCCAGGCCCGGCGACTCCTGGCGCAACCGTTACAAGTCCCTGTGCCTGCACGACCCGGTGTGGTACGACCACATGCCCTACATTCCATTCCCGGAGCACTGGCCGGTCTTCTGCCCCAAGGACAAAGTTGGGGACTGGCTGGAGATGTACACCAAAATCATGGAACTGAACTACTGGAACTCGACCGAATGCACCGGTGCCCGCTTTGATGAGGATCGGCAGGAGTGGATCGTTGATGTGGTCCGGGATGGGGAAAGAGTGACCCTCCGCCCAAAACAGCTTGTACTGGCTACCGGCATGTCCGGCATCCCCAATATCCCGAACATTCCGGGCATGGACAGCTTTGAGGGGGAACAGCATCATTCCAGCAAACACCCGGGCGGGGAAGCCTACAAGGGCAAGAAATGCATTGTGCTGGGCTCCAACAATTCAGCCCATGACATCTGCGCCGCCCTCTGGGAAAACGATGCCGACGTAACCATGATTCAGCGCTCCTCCACCCATATCATCAAGTCCGACACGCTCATGGACCTGGCCCTGGGTGGCCTCTATTCGGAGCAGGCAGTCGAAAACGGCATCACCACCGAAAAGGCCGATCTGACCTTCGCGTCCCTCCCCTACCGGATCATGCCTGAATTCCACAAGCCGGTTTACGAGCATGCGCAGGAACAGGATGCGGATTTCTACAACCGCCTCAGGAAAGCCGGCTTCATGTTGGATTTCGGTGATGATGGTTCCGGTCTGTTTATGAAATATCTCCGCCGTGGCTCCGGTTATTACATCGACGTCGGCGCCTCGGAACTCGTCGCTCAGGGGGAAATCAAGCTGAAAAGCGGCGCGACCATTGAGCGCATAAACCCCGAATCCGTGACCCTGACAGACGGTACCGAGCTGCCCGCAGACCTGATCGTGTATGCCACCGGCTTCGGCTCAATGAATGGCTGGGCCGCCCGTATCATTTCCCAGGAGGTGGCCGACAAGGTGGGCAAATGCTGGGGGATGGGCTCGGATACCACCAAGGATCCCGGTCCCTGGGAGGGCGAACTGCGTAACATGTGGAAACCAACCCAGCAGGAGGCACTCTGGTTCCACGGTGGTAACCTGCATCAGTCGCGACATTACTCGCTGTACCTGGCGTTACAACTGAAAGCGCGGATGGAGGGGCTGGCAACGCCTGTATACGGATTGCAAACGGTCCATCACCTGTCCTGATACAGCCTGGGGCCCCACCCGTGGGAGGCCGGGGTCCCAGGTTCTTTTATTCCTGCTCGTACTTCGGCTTGTAACCGCTGGCATCCACCCGGGGTCGGTCCTGGTCGTCCTCCGCCTTTGGCTGCACTTCCTCCAGACTGGCCAGGGAACGAAGCGTCAGTCTCTGGTACTCCTCGGTTCCCTTTTTCTTCCAGGCGATTTCCTTGTCGCTGAGCATCCGCATCACTTTCGCGGGCGATCCAACGATCAGCGAGCCCGGTTCACAGGTGAACTTCGCCTTAACAAAAGCGCAAGCGCCAACGATGGAACGGGGCGCTATGTGGGCCTCGTCCATCACCACCGCATTCATGCCCACCATGGCGTCTTCGCCAACAACACAGCCATGCAAAATCGCACCGTGCCCGACGTGGCCATTTTTCTCGACAATGGTGTCCATGCCCGGGAAAGCATGCATCACGCAGGTGTCCTGAACGTTCGAGCCCTGTTTGAGAATGATCCGGCCGAAATCGGCACGCAGCGAGGCCGCCGGCCCGACATAGCAATCCGGGCCGATCCAGACATCCCCGATCAGTACGGCAGTCGGGTGAACATAGGCTGACGGGTGAACGACGGGGACAACGCCTTCTATACTGTAAATGGGCATAACGCTCTCCTGAACAAGTGGGCACCGGAACGGAATCAAACCTTGGCAAGGCCAACGAACATGGGACCCGAAAAGTTATTGTGATTCATTTTCTGTATCACATTATCGTTTTTCGTATGATTTTTCATGCCTAAAAGGCTGCCTAAGTTAGCCAAATGCCTGCAAAAACTGTAACCATAGGAGGCACCCTAAAATATTTTGCAGGTTTTTCAGTAAGATAAAAACCGCAGATTACCACTTAAGACCAAAGTGATACAGAACTTGCCAACCACAATCCTTGACCAGTATCAATTCTAAGATATACTCATTTTTCGCAATCGATAGCGCCGTACCGGTCCAAGACGCCTTTCAAGCTATCCCCCAAAACAAACAACAGGACAAAACCGCCATGACTCAGCCGAGCATTCTTCTTGAAATCGATCAGGGTGTGGCTCTGCTAACCCTGAACCGTCCGGACAGCCTGAACAGTTTCAATGTCGAGATGCACGAACGCATGCGCGACGCCATCAGCACCGTGCGCAAGGATGAGTCTGTCCGGGTACTGGTCATTACCGGCTCTGGCCGTGGTTTTTGCGCCGGGCAGGATCTCTCTGACCGCAGCGTATCGCCAGACCAGGAAGTGCCGGACCTGGGCGCCTCCCTGGAGAACTACTACAACCCGATGTTGCGCAGCCTGCGGGATCTTCCGATGCCGGTTGTTTGTGCCGTTAACGGTGTCGCTGCCGGCGCCGGTGCCAACATCGCTCTGGCCTGCGACATCACGCTGGCGGCACGGTCCGCCAAGTTTGTTCAGGCATTCTGCAAGCTGGGGCTGGTGCCCGACTCCGGCGGCACCTGGATTCTGCCTCGTGTAGCCGGCATGGCCCGGGCAAAGGGTATGGCCCTGCTGGGCGATAAGATCAGCGCCGAACAGGCCGAGAACTGGGGCATGATCTGGCGCTGCGTGGATGATGAGCAGCTCAAGGAAGAAACCATGAAACTGGCCCGGCATTTCGCCACCCAGCCCACCAAAGGCCTTGCCCTGATCAAGCGCGCACTCCATGACAGCGCCAGCAACACCTTCGAAGAGCAGATCAACCTGGAAAGAGACTTCCAGCGGATGGCCGGGCAGACCGAAGATTACCGCGAGGGCGTCGCCGCCTTCATGGAGAAACGTACGCCAGTGTTCAAGGGGAAGTAATTCATGCAGGCACTTGATACCCAAACCACCATCGCCGTCATCGGCGCCGGCGCCATGGGCTCCGGCATTGCCCAGGTTGCGGCCCAGGCCGGCCACCGGGTTTACCTGCATGACCAGAGAGACGGTGCAGCAGAAGCTGGGCGGGATGGCGTTGCCAAACAGCTTCAGCGCCGCGTCGACAAAGGCAAGATGCAGCAACAGGACCTGGACGCCATCATCGGCCGGATCCAGCCGGTCGCAAACCTCGATGAAGTAGCCGATGCCGGGCTGGTCATTGAAGCAATTATTGAAGACCTCGACATCAAACGCGAGCTGTTAGCCAACCTGGAAAACCTGTGCACTGGAGACGCAATCCTGGCCACCAACACGTCTTCCATCTCTGTTACGGCCCTCGGTGCCGGCATGAAAAAGCCCGAGCGCCTGGTGGGAATGCACTTCTTCAACCCGGCCCCTCTGATGGCACTGGTCGAAGTGGTGATGGGCCTGGCCACCAGCAAAGCCGTTGCCGAGACCGTTCACGCCACGGCAACCGCCTGGGGCAAGAAACCGGTGTACGCCACCTCGACACCCGGTTTTATTGTCAATCGCGTCGCCCGTCCGTTTTACGCGGAAAGCCTGCGCCTGCTCCAGGAACAGGCCACCGATGCGGCAACGCTGGATGCCATTATCCGCGAAGCCGGGCAGTTCCGCATGGGCGCGTTTGAGCTGACTGACCTGATCGGTCACGACGTCAACTACGCGGTGACCAACTCCGTATTCAATTCCTACTTCCAGGATCCGCGCTTCCTGCCCTCGCTGATCCAGAAAGAACTGGTGGAAGCCGGCCGTCTCGGGCGCAAGAACGGCCAGGGCTTTTACCCCTATGGCGAAGGCGCGGAAAAGCCGGAGCCACAAACAGAACCGGCGCACCAGTCTGACGAAACCGTGGTTATCGTCGAGGGCAATCCCGGCGTGGCAGCTCCGCTGATCCAGCGCCTGAGGGAGGCGGGCCTGACAATCGTAGAGCGCGACGGCCCGGGCCAGCTTCGCTTTGGCAACGCCGTGCTGGCCCTGACTGATGGCCGCATGGCCACCGAGCGGGCCGCTACCGACGGCACTTCGAACCTGGTGCTGTTTGACCTCGCCTTCGACTACAGCAAGGCATCCCGACTGGCGCTCGCCGCTGCAGATCAGACCTCAGAAGCAGCAGTTTCCAACGCCTGTGCTTTACTGCAAAAGGCGGGTGTTGCCGTAAGCCTGCTGGCGGATCGCCCCGGGCTGGTGGTTATGCGCACCGTCGCCATGCTGGCCAACGAAGCCGCCGATGCCGCGCTCCATGGTGTTGCCACCATCGCGGACATTGATCTGGCCATGAAGGCGGGCCTGAACTATCCCGAAGGCCCTCTGAGCTGGAGCGACCGCCTGGGAACGGGCCATGTGTTCAACGTGCTCACCAACATCCAGAACAGCTACGCAGAAGATCGCTATCGCCCTGCCCTGCTGCTCCGGAAAAATGCATTCGCACAGAAGGGGTTTTATTCATGAGCGAGATGGACCCGCAAACACTCGCCGAGGAATGCGCGAAAGCCATGTTCGCCCGGGACCGGGCGAGTCAGAACCTGGGCATGAGCATTGAATCGGTTGCTCCCGGCAAAGCAGTGCTCACCATGACCGTCACCGGCGACATGATCCAGGGCCACGGTTCCTGCCATGGCGGCTACCTGTTCACCCTGGCCGATTCCGCTTTTGCCTTCGCCTGCAACAGTTATGATCGGGCCACCGTCGCCTCCGGTTGCAGCATTGATTACATGTCCGGCGCCAAAGAAGGCGACCGGCTGACCGCTACTGCCGAAGAGCAGGCCCGCGGCGGCCGCACCGGCGTTTACGACATCACATTAACCAATCAGGACGGCCGTAAGGTCGCCCTGTTCCGCGGCCGTTCCTACGAAGTTCGCGGCACCGTACGCTATTCGGAGGACAATTCATGAGCACGGACAAACTACTTCAGGACGCCTACATTGTTGACGCCATCCGCACCCCCATCGGCCGTTATGGCGGCGCGCTCTCTGCGGTGCGTGCGGACGATCTGGGTGCGATCCCCATCAAGGCCCTGACCGAGCGACACCCGGACCTGGACTGGTCCAAAATCGACGACGTACTCTACGGCTGCGCCAACCAGGCGGGTGAAGACAATCGTGACGTTGCCCGCATGTCTCTGCTGCTGGCCGGGCTGCCCGTCGACGTACCGGGCAGCACCATCAACCGCCTGTGCGGTTCCGGCATGGACGCTGTAGGCAGCGCTGCCAGGGCCATCCGTACCGGTGAGACCCAACTGATGATCGCCGGCGGCGTTGAATCCATGTCCCGGGCCCCGTTTGTGATGGGCAAGGCGGACTCGGCATTCAGCCGGAAGGCAGAGGTCTACGACACCACCATCGGCTGGCGCTTCGTCAACCCGCTGCTCAAGAAGCAGTATGGGATCGATTCCATGCCGGAAACCGCAGAGAACGTGGCGGCCGATTTCGGGATTTCCCGGGAAGATCAGGACGCTTTCGCCCTGCGCAGCCAGCAACGAACTGCTGCAGCGCAGAAAGCTGGACGACTGGCCAACGAAATCACCCCAGTGACCATTCCCCGGCGCAAGCAGGAGCCACTGGTGGTGGATACCGACGAGCACCCCCGGGAAACCAGCCTTGAAAAGCTGTCCACGCTGCCTACGCCATTCCGCGAGAACGGCACCGTGACTGCGGGCAATGCCTCCGGTGTCAACGATGGCGCCTGCGCCCTGCTGCTGGCCGGCGCCGATGCGCTCAAGCAATACAACCTCAAGCCCCGCGCCCGGATCGTTGCCATGGCAACTGCTGGCGTTGAGCCACGGATCATGGGCTTCGGCCCCGCCCCGGCAACCCGCAAGGTTCTGGCAACCGCGGGCCTGGAACTGGGCGATATGGACGTTATTGAACTGAACGAAGCCTTCGCAGCACAGGCCCTCGCGGTCACCCGCGACCTCGGGCTCCCGGATGACGCCGAGCATGTTAACCCGAACGGCGGCGCCATTGCCCTTGGCCACCCGCTTGGTATGAGCGGTGCCCGGCTGGTAACCACGGCCCTGAACGAACTTGAGCGCCGTCACGCCGGCGGCCAGAAAGCCCGCTACGCCCTGTGCACCATGTGCATCGGCGTTGGCCAGGGCATTGCCATCATTATTGAGCGGACGGATACGGTGGCCTGAGGCCACCGGTCGAAACAGAACAACGACCATTACCCGAAAAGAACAACGCAGGACAGAATCATGAGCTTACCATCACAAAAACTTGGCAAACTTGACCGCATGGAAACCGCCAGCATTGACGAGCTCCGCCATGAGCAACTGCAGCGCCTGCGCTGGAGCGTGGTCCATGCTTATACCAATGTGCCTTTCTATCGCAAAGCCTTTGATGAGATCGGACTCAAGCCGATGGACATCAATTCGCTTGACGATCTGGCAAAGATACCGTTCACCACCAAGGCGGACCTGCGGGACAATTACCCGTTCGGCATGTTTGCCACCCCAATGGACCAGGTTGTCCGCGTCCACGCCTCCAGTGGCACGACCGGCAAGCCCACGGTGGTAGGCTATACCCAGAGCGATATCAACACCTGGGCCGACATTGTTGCCCGCTCGATCCGGGCCGGCGGCGGCTCCCGGGGCGACAAGGTTCACGTGGCCTACGGTTATGGCCTGTTCACTGGCGGACTTGGCGCTCACTACGGAGCCGAGCGTCTTGGCTGCACGGTCATTCCCATGTCCGGCGGTCAGACCGAAAAGCAGGTTCAGCTGATCAAGGACTTCGAGCCAGACATCATCATGGTCACGCCGTCCTACATGCTGAACATCGCCGACGAGCTAGAGCGACAGGGCATTGACCCGCACAAGCTGCCACTGCGACTGGGCATTTTCGGAGCGGAGCCCTGGACCAACTCCATGCGTACAGAGATCGAAGAGCGCCTTGGAATCCAGGCGCTGGACATCTATGGCCTGTCCGAAGTCATGGGCCCGGGTGTTGGCATGGAATGCATTGAAACGAAAGATGGCCCCACCATCTGGGAAGACCATTTCTACCCGGAAATCATCAACCCGGAAACCGGCGAAGTCCTGCCCGATGGCGAATACGGTGAGCTGGTCTTCACTTCACTGACCAAGGTGGCTCTGCCGATCCTGCGTTACCGCACCCGTGATCTCACCCGCCTGCTGCCAGGAACCGCGCGCCCGATGCGCCGGATCGACAAGATCACCGGCCGCAGTGACGACATGCTGATTATCCGTGGTGTGAACGTGTTCCCGAGCCAGATCGAGGAGCAGGTACTTAAGTGCGAGGCACTGGCACCGCACTACGAGATCGAGATTTATAAAGAAGGCAACATGGACTGCGTGGACATTCGAGCCGAACTCAAACCGGGCTTTTCCGGCGATGAGTCGCGCGCCAAGGCAGCCAAGGAACTGGCTCACCACATCAAATCCTACATCGGCATCAGCACTCGCATTGAGGTGGTGGAAACCAACCGCCTGGCTCGCTCCGAGGGCAAAGCCAAGCGTGTTTTTGACCGTCGCAAACAATAAATCTGCATGACTCAAGTAGGGCAGCCCGCAGCCATTGCGGCTGCCCTCCAGACAGCCGCCCCTGCACAGGCAATGATTTAATTTTACTCTCCAGCCGCTAATCTCAATAGCATTTCTTCACGTATCATATTTTTAACTATAAAAATCAGTACCATAAGCGCCATTGAGCAACCAAATAGATATAACATGACACACAAAGACTGTTCTTGATATTTATTCAGTATCATATAATATGGAGTTATTCGCCCTCTGGTGTTATCTGAGGGTGCCAGTGTTCACGGAGCCACAGAACAACAAGCCCGATCCGGAGGTATTTTATGTACGCCCAGCTCGTTGAAACCGGCGCCAAGCGCCTGAAGACCCTGGAAGAGATGTCGCCTGAAGAGCGCGAGTTTCAGGAGAAGGTTGACGCCGAAACCAAAATCGAACCCAAGAACTGGATGCCTGAAGGCTACCGGAAAACCCTGGTTCGTCAGATTTCCCAGCACGCCCACTCCGAAGTGGTCGGCATGCTGCCCGAAGGTAACTGGGTTACCCGGGCCCCCACTTTGAAGCGCAAGCTCCAGCTGATGGCCAAGATCCAGGACGAAGCGGGCCACGGTCTGTATCTCTACAGCGCCATGGAAACCCTCGGTGCGGACCGCGATGAAGAGATCGAGAAACTGCACCAGGGCAAAGCCAAGTATTCCAGCATCTTTAACTACCCGACTCTGAACTGGGCCGACATGGGTGCGGTTGGCTGGCTGGTAGATGGCGCGGCGATCGTAAATCAGGTTGTGCTCCAGCGTACCTCCTACGGTCCTTACTCCCGGGCCATGGTCCGCATCTGTAAGGAAGAGAGCTTCCACCAGCGTCAGGGCTATCAGATCCTGCTGGACATGATGCGAGAAGGCACCGACGAGCAGAAAGCCATGGTGCAGGACGCGATCAACCGTCTGTGGTGGCCGGCTCTGATGATGTTCGGCCCGCACGATGACGAGTCCCCGAACTCACAGCAGTCCATGGCCTGGAAGATCAAGCGCAAGAGCAACGATGAGCTGCGCCAGATGTTCATTGACCAGACGATTCCGCAGCTTGAATTCCTGGGCTGCACTGCGCCGGATCCGGATCTTAAGTGGAACGAAGAAACCGGACACTACGATTTCGGTGAAATCAACTGGCAGGAATTCTACGATGTTCTCAAGGGCAATGGCCCTTGCAACCGCGAGCGCATCAACACTCGCAAGAAAGCAATTGACGAGGGCGCCTGGGTCCGCGAAGCGGCCGTCGCCTATGCCGAAAAACAAAAACAGCGCGCAAAAGCCGCTTGATACCGGAGGAATACAATATGTCTGAATGGCGCCTTTACGAAGTTTTTGTGCGGTCCAAGCACGGTCTGAACCACAAACACGTGGGCAGCGTGCACGCCTCTGACGCTGAGATGGCCATGGAAAACGCCCGTGATCTGTACACACGCCGAAACGAAGGCGTGAGCATCTGGGTTGTGCCCTCCGACACCATCACGGCCTCCGCATCCGACGAAAAGGAAGTACTCTTCGATCCGTCGGAAGACAAGGTTTACCGGCACGCTTCCTTCTACAAGCTGCCCGATGAAGTCGGACACATGTAAGGAGCTGTTCCAATGACACAAGCAGAAGCATTACAGGAATACCTGCTGCGCCTCGCAGATTCCGACATGATCCTGAGCCAGCGCCTGTGCGAGTTGTGCGGCAAGGCCCCGGCACTTGAGGAAGAAATGGCACTGATGAATGTTGCCCTCGACCTCGTCGGCCAGGCCCGCAACTGGTATGAGTACGCTGCCGAGCTGATTGATGATGGCCGGGATGCTGACAAGCTGGCATTTCGTCGCGACACCCAGGATTACCGCAACCTGCTGCTCACCGAGCAGCCCAATGAGGATTATGCGGTGACCATGGGCCGGCAGTTCTTCTTTGACGTGTGGCATTACTTCACACTCAAGAGCCTGACCGAATCCAGCGATGAGCGCATTGCCGGTATCGCCTCCAAGGCCTTGAAGGAAGCCACCTATCACCTGCGCCGGTCATCCGAGTGGGTCAAGCGTCTGGGCGATGGCACCGAAGAAAGCCACCGCCGCATGCAGGATGCCGTGGATATCCTCTGGCGTTTCACTGGTGAACTGATCACTCCGGACGACACTGATCGTGTCATGGCCGAGGCGGGCATTGGCCCGGACCCGGACCAGCTTGCCAATGACTGGCGCGGCATGGTCACCGAGGTGCTCACCCAGGCCACCCTGACACCGGGCGCAGAAGATGCCTGGATGTACATGGGCGGCAAGCACGGCGAGCACACCGAACACCTTGGTTTCATTCTGGCAGAAATGCAGTTCCTGCAGAGGGCCTATCCCGATGCCACAACATGGTGATTCAGACAGCCGGTCAGCCGTCGATATCCTGATTGCCAGTGATCGGGTGCCGGCAAATGCCCGCCCCGATCTGCTGACAGAGGACGACATCTGGGCACTTCTCGAAGAGGTCAAAGACCCCGAAGTGCCGGCAGTAAGCGTCGTGGAACTCGGCATTGTTCGTGCCGTGCGTTGGGACGGGAAAGAACTGTCCATTGACGTTACCCCGACCTACTCCGGCTGCCCAGCCACCGAGTTGATTGAGGAACTGATTACCGAGGCCCTGCGTGCCGCTGGCTTCCGGGATCCGAAAATCAACCAGGTGCTGACCCCTGCCTGGACCACCGACTGGATCACAGACGAAGGCAAAGAGAAGCTTCGGGCATTCGGAATCGCACCGCCCGAGGGCAGCTCCAGCAAGTTGAGCCTGCTCGGCGAACCGGACGTCATTGCCTGCCCCCATTGTGGCAGCAAGGACACCGAACGGGTCAGCGAATTCGGATCCACCGCCTGCAAAGCCCTTTATCGTTGCAAGGAATGCCTCGAGCCCTTCGACTATTTCAAATGCATCTAGAGCCGATACGATCATGAACAAATTCTACTCACTGACCCTCAAAGAGGTCAGACCTGAAACAAGAAACGCCGTATCACTTGCTTTTGATCTGCCGGAAGACCTGGCGGACAAGTTCAGCTACAAGCAGGGCCAGCACCTGATTGTCAGAACCAAACTGGATGGCGAGGAAGTTCGCCGCTCCTACTCAATCTGCCGCAGTGTCAACGATCAGGAACTGCGCATTGCGGTCAAGAAGGTTGCCGGTGGCCGTTTCTCCACGTTTGCCAATGAGCAACTGAAACCCGGCCAGACGCTGGAAGTCATGCCGCCCCAAGGCCACTTCTCCATCGACCTGGATCCCGAGCGTGAAGGCAATTACCTGGCGGTCGCCGCAGGCAGTGGCATTACCCCGATCCTGTCGATCGTCAAGACCACCCTGGAAACCGAACCCAAGAGCGAGGTCACGCTGTTCTATGGCAACAAGGCCACCAGCAGCACCATGTTCCGGGATGAACTCCAGGACCTGAAAAACGAATACATGGCCCGCCTGAACCTGGTGTACATCTTCACCCGCGAAGAACAGGACATTGACCTGTACAACGGTCGCATTGACCACGACAAGTGCGATGCCCTGTTCGATCACTGGATCAACGCCAAGGATCTCACCGCTGCCTTCATCTGCGGCCCCCAGTTAATGACTGAGGATGTGCGGGACTCCCTGCTTCGCCATGGCATGGACAAGAGCAAGATTCATTTCGAGCTGTTTACTCCGGTCGGCGGTGCACCCCAGGCCCGTAAGGACAGGGCGCCGTCGAAAGTAGATCCGCAGTCCATCAGTGAAGTAACGGTGATCGCCGACGGCCGCTCCCTGACCTTCCCGCTGGTTCGTGATACCAAGAGCATCCTCGAAGCCGGTAACGAGGAAGGCGCCGACCTGCCCTACTCCTGTAAAGCTGGCGTCTGTTCCACCTGCCGCGCCAAGGTTGTTGAAGGCGAGGTAGAAATGGACCAGAACTTTGCCCTGGAAGACTACGAGGTAGAAGCCGGCTACGTGCTTTCCTGCCAGTGCTACCCGGTCAGCGACAAGGTGGTTCTGGACTACGACGAAATGTAGTCCCCGGCCAGCCAACAAGTAAGACACGAGCAAGGCAAGTCCCGTTTCTGCGGGGCTTGCCTTGGCGTTTCAGACACGAATGGAGTTTGCCATGTCAGTCCTGAAAAGTTTCATTGCCGGCCAGTGGGTCGGTGAAAAGGCCGCCAAGGCTTTGCCCAGCGCCGTTAACGGCGAGATCGTTGCCCATACCCACGACGACACCCTCGATTTCAAAAATGCCGTTGAGTATGGCCGCAAGGTTGGTGGCAAGAACCTGATGGCCATGGATTTCCAGGAGCGCGCCCTGGCTCTGAAGGCCATGGCCATGTACCTCCAGGAGCACAAGAAAGAGCTTTACGCACTGTCGATGCATACCGGTTCGAGCAAGGCCGACAACGGTATCGATATTGACGGTGGTTTCGGCACCCTATTCTCCTACGCCAGCATGGGCCGTCGCGAACTGCCGTCCGGCAATGTCGTGCACGAAGGTCCGGTGACCCCTCTGGGCAAGAACAACCACTTTGCCGGCACCCATATCCTGGTGCCCCGCGGTGGTGTGGCAGTACACATTGATGCCTACAACTTCCCGGTGTGGGGCATGCTGGAGAAATTCGCTCCGACCTTCCTGGCGGGCATGCCCTCCATAGTGAAGCCGGCCACCTCTACCTGCTACGTGACCGAACTCGCCGTTCGACTGATGCAGGAATCCGGTGCCCTGCCCGAAGGCAGCCTGCAGTTGATCATTGGCAGCACCGGCGACCTGTTCGACCATCTTGAAGAGCAGGACGTGGTTACCTTCACCGGCTCGGCAGCAACAGCTCGCAAACTCAAGAATCATCCGAACATCATCAACCGTTCGATTCCGTTCAATGCCGAGGCCGACTCACTGAACAGTGCCATTCTGGCGCCAGACGTGACCCCCGAGCACGAAGAGTTCGATATCTTCGTGAAGGAAGTGGGCCGCGAGATGACGGCGAAGGCCGGTCAGAAGTGTACCGCTATACGCCGGATTCTGGTGCCGAAAGATCGAGTGGAGGCTGTCTGCGAGAAGCTGAAAGAGCGGTTATCGAAAGTCACCGTGGGCGATCCTTCGGTTGAAGGCGTACGCATGGGCGCTCTGGCCTCCATCGACCAGCTGGAAGACGTCAAAGCCAATATCCAGGAACTGCTGAAGACCAGCGAACTGGTCATCGGTGGCGACGGCAGCTTCAAACCGACTGGCGAAGGCACCGAGAAAGGCGCGTTCATCGAGCCGCACGTACTGCTGTGCCGGAACCCGGAAAATGGTTGTGGTGCACACGACATCGAGGCCTTTGGCCCGGTTGCAACGGTGATCCCCTACGACACCGTTGAAGACGCAGTGGCTCTGTGTGCTCAAGGCCGGGGTTCACTGGTCACCACCCTGACCACCCGCGATCCTGCCATTGCCGGCAGGATCGTACCCCTGCTGGCGGCCTTTCACGGACGCCTGCACCTGCTCAACGCAGAAGCTTCAAAGGAATCCACAGGCCACGGTTCGCCGCTGCCCATGCTCAAGCATGGTGGCCCGGGTCGCGCCGGTGGTGGCGAAGAGCTCGGTGGTATCCGCGCGGTTCATCATTACCTGCAAAGAACGGCGATTCAGGGCTCCCCGACCATGCTGGCTGCGGTCACGCGCGAGTACGTGCGCGGTGCCGATCTGATCGAAACCGATGTGCATCCGTTCCGTCGCCATTTTGAAGATCTGCAGATCAACGAATCCCTGCTGACTCACCGGCGCACGGTTACCGAGGCGGACATCGTCAACTTCGGCTGCCTGTCCGGCGATCACTTCTACATGCACTTTGATGAAATTGCGGCGCGGGACTCCCAGTTCGGCAAACGCATTGCCCATGGCTACTTTGTGCTTTCCGCTGCGGCGGGGCTGTTCGTTTATCCGGGCGAAGGTCCGGTTCTGGCGAACTACGGTCTGGATACCCTGCGCTTTATCGAGCCGGTTGCCCCTGGAGACACCATCCGGGCGCGGCTGACCTGCAAGCGCAAGATCGATCAGGGTCGTACATCTCCGGACGGACACCCCCAGGGTGTGGTGGTCTGGGATGTTCAGGTTCACAACCAGAATGACGAAATGGTTGCGAGCTACGATATCCTGACACTGGTTGCCAAAAAGCCCGAGTAACACCGGGCTTGTCAGACTTTCTCCCTGTCTTGGACCCCAGGGAGAAAGTCACAGGCAAATAAAAGGGGGACAGGTCGTAAGACCTGTCCCCCTTTTATTGGTGCGTTATAAACTTTGGGCGATTACATGCCCAGGTAAGCCTCACGTACCTTCTCATTACTGAGCAGTTCCCGGCCGGTGCCTTCTATCACGACTTTGCCGGTTTCCAGTACATAACCACGGTCGGCCAGTGCCAGCGCCTGGGATGCATTCTGCTCGACCAGGAAGATGGTAATACCCTCTTCCTTCAGCTCTTTCACGATGTTGAAAATCTCTTCAATAATCAACGGCGCAAGCCCCATGCTGGGCTCGTCCAGAAGCAGCAGCCTCGGTTTGGCCATCAAGGCCCGGCCCATGGCCAGCATCTGTTGTTGACCACCGGACAGCTCACCCGCCAGGTTATGGCGCTTCTGGCGAAGGATGGGGAACTTGGTGTACATGCGCTCCAGATCATCCATCACCTCGGGCGTCTTGCCACGGGTGTAGGCGCCAAGCAACAGATTGTCATGAACACTGAGGTCCTTGAACACCTGCCGGCCCTCGGGCACCTGAACGATGCCATCGGCGACCCGCTGATCCGCGGGGATCTTCGCCAGGTCTTTGCCTTCAAAGGTTATCGCGCCGCGGTCCGTAGGCTGTAACCCGGAGATGGTCATCAGCAGGGTAGATTTGCCGGCACCGTTAGCCCCTACAAGCGAGACTATCTCGCCGCTATTGATCCGGATATCCACATCATGCAGCACCTCGATCTGGCCATAGGACGTAACCAGCCCCTTGATGGACAGCATTTCCTGTTTTGCATGAGGCGCGGTGACCCGGTCTGCATGCTTGAGCCCCAGCCCCCCGAACTTTTCCGGGGTGTAGCTGACGATTTGGTGACGTAACTCCCGGAACTCTTCCCGGACCCGTTCACCAAACAAAGGGTCGTTCTCCACATCCCGTGCTTCAATGATTTGCTGCCAGTCTTCCTCGGTCAGCAGCTTCCGGGCCCGGGGAATCACAACGCCCTCTTCCTTGCGGATGTGCTTACGCAAGGCTTCAGTGAAACGTGCCAGGGCATGACTGAATTCCTCACGACCTTCCGGCCAGCCTTCTTCGCATTCCGCCAGCAGCTGGCGCAATTCCAGAAGTTTTTCATGGCCGACCACGTAGCCCTTGGCCAGCTTCTCCAGCAGGGGCGCGGTCTCGGGAGACTTCTCACCGAGCCGCTTATAGAGCTCGATGTCCGTGGGCGTACTGTGGACCCGCTGGGAGAAATGCTGAATGTAGTCAAAGATTGTCTTGAGCAGCCGTTCATCCGGCCGCTGGTCGTTAAGGTTCATATCACTCAGAAGCTGATCCAGAAGATCCAGGATCCGCCACAGCGCCTGATGTTCGTGAACAATAATTCGGACGGCCTGCTCACTGCGTGACTGGGCAGGCGCCATTTCAGTGTGTTGCTCGCTCATGTGAAATGTCTCCTTGCTCAGCCACCCAGATAGGCGGCGATAACGTCCGGGTTTTGACGGATTTCCTCGGGCGTACCCTCGGCCAGAACGCGACCATAGTTAAGCACCAGCAACCGGTCGGAGATTCCCATCACCAGTTTCATATCGTGCTCAACCAGCATCACGGTAATGCCCTGATCCGCAATTTTCCGGATTAAGTCTTCCAGTGCCGCAGTTTCCGTGGCGTTCAGTCCTGCCGCCGGCTCATCCAGCAGGATGACCTTCGGCTCGGCGGCCAGGGCCCGGGCTATCTCGAGCCGCTTGAGCGCTCCGTAGGACATCGCAGAGGCTTCTGCATCCAGATAATCACCACAACCCACGTACTTCATCAGGTCAGCCGCGCGCTTACGGGCGGCTGTCTCATTACGACGCAGGGACGGCAAACGGAACAGCGTAGTGATCAGGCTACTCCTGAGCTGCAGGTGCCGGCCAAGCATCACATTCTCGATGGCTGTCATATTCATGCAGATCTGCATCTGCTGGAAGGTCCGGCACATGCCCCGTTCCGCAAGCTGGTTCGGTTCGAGCTTGGCAGTACTCTCACCGTTCAGCAGAATCTCACCCTTCGTGGGGATGTAGAGGCCGGTAATGAGGTTGAACAGCGTGGTCTTGCCTGCGCCGTTCGGACCAATCACGGAATAGACCTGCCCCGCCTCCACGGCGAAACTGACACCTTCCACCGCATGAACACCACCAAAAGCCTTATCGAGACCTTTTACTTCAACCAGTGCTGTCATGCCTCACCTCCCGCTTTCTTGCGCATTCTTTTGGAAACGGTTGCGGTGATAGTGGGCAACAGGCCCTTGGGCATAAAGATCATGGTCAGCATCAGGATCAGGCCGAACATCACTGTTTCGAGCTCCTGGAAATCCGCCAGAACCTGGGGTAACAGTTTCAGCACCACGGCGCCCAGAATCACACCGAAGGTTGAGCCCATGCCACCAAGGACGACCATGGTGATAAAGAGAATGGAAAACTCGAAGCTTGCCACCGCCGGAGTGATAAAGCCCTGAAAGTGGGCGTAAAGGCCGCCCATGACACTTGCATAGATGGCGGAGATCACGAATACGAGGCTTTTGTACTTCGCAGTGTCGACGCCCACCACGCTGGCAGCCACTTCCGAACCTTTCACAGAGCGTAAAGCCCTGCCGATGGGCGATTCAATCAGGTTCTGAGCGAACCAGACCGCCAGCAAAAGCACCACACTGGCCAGGATATACCAGGCCTGAACGCCAGAAATATCCACACCAAACAACGAATATCGGCCAAAGGTGCTGAGCTCCCAGCCGAACAGATCGAAGGCGGGGACCGGCATGCCGTCCGGGCCGCCGGTAATGGCGCGCTCGTTGTTCAGAATGATGGCAATAATGAAGCCTACCGCGAGGGTTGCCATGGACAGGTAATGACCCTTCAGTCTCAGGATCGGGCGTCCCACGACCCAGGCGATGATGCCGACTGCAATGGCACCGACCACCAGTGCGGGGATAGAAGACCAGCCGTAAGTCCCGGTTGCGATACCGGTGAAATAAGCACCCAGCCCAAAGAACCCGGCATGGCCGAGACTGATCTGGCCGGCAAAGCCTACCAGCAGGTTAAGGCCGACAACCGTAGCGGCAATGATGGCCATCTGAATAACCAGTTCATAATGGAACGGGTTGCCCAGGAAAACCGGAAGAATAATCAGGATTAATGCGAGGACCATCAGGCCCCGGAGGCGCGACTGCATAAACCGGTTCAACATCAGACACGCTCCACAACTTTGGCACCGAAGAGTCCGCGGGGCATGAAGAAGAGCACCAGCAGAATCATGGAAAACGCCACCGCATCCTTGTAATCGGAGGAGATATAACCGGCCGCCATGGCTTCAACAATACCGAGTGACAGCCCACCAACTACGGCGCCAACACCACTGCCAAGGCCACCAATAGCCGCCGCCACAAAGCCTTTCAGGCCGAGGATGATTCCAATGTCATAGGAAGTGAAGGTAATCGGTGCAACCACGATGCCGGCTACCGAGCCAAGCAGGGCAGACACCATAAAGGCCAGCATCAGCACCATCTGGGTACGGATACCCACCAGGCGCGCCGCTTCCTTGTTCATGGAAGTTGCAAGAATCGCCTTGCCTATCAAGGTCTTGGTAAAGAACAACACCAGACCGACCACCATGACTGCACCGATCCCCAGAACCCACAGGCTCTGGCTGTTCAGTACCGCACCAAACACCTCAATCGGCTCGCTGGTGCTGAAGTTCTGCATCACATGGTATTCCTTACCCCAGACCACCTGGGCAATACCACGGATGAAGATCGACGCACCGATCGTAATAATAATCAGGGTAACCACATCGGCCTGCTTGGCCGGCGCAATTGCGAGGCGCTGAAGAGCAATTCCAAGCAAACCCGCGAGGATAACGGCAAGCACGACCGCCAGAATCATGGGCACACCCATGGCAGTCAGGGAAACCGTCGCCATGCCTCCAATCATCAGGAATTCGCCCTGGGCGAAGTTGATGACATGGCTGGCGTTATAAATCAGGGTGAAACCGAGGGCTATCAGGGCGTAGGTCGCACCGATAGTAATCCCGGTGAACAGGTACTGTAAGAATTCTGCGAGCATAGCGGTGGTTCCGGTCGAACATCGGCTGGCGACTTATCCGAAAAGGACAGCCGCCAGCCGCGAGACAGGTGAAAGGGATATCAGTTAATCAGTTTCCATTCGCCGTTCTGGACTTCCAGAATGCGGAAGGAATCTGCATCAAGGCCGTTGTGGTCATCCGGAGCCATATTGAACTCACCGGTAACCCCGACATAACCCTTGATGTTTTCCAGTGCATCGCGCACGGCTGCAGGGTCGGTGGAGCCAGCTTCTTCAATGGCACGAACCGCCAGCATCAGGCCGTCGTAGGCGTAGGCACCGAAGGTTGAAACCTTGGAATCCCAGCGCGCCTCATACTCGGCCTTGTAGTTCTGAACTACTTCTTTCTGGGGGTCATCTTCCGGCAGTGAGTCCGGAACCAGCAGCGGTGACGCTGGCAGGCGAAGACCTTCAGCCGAAGAGCCGGCCAGTTCAAGGAAGCTGTCAGAAGCTACACCGTGGGACTGATAGAACGGAAGCTCCATTCCCAACTGGGCATAGTTGCGGGTGACAATGGCAGGGCCCTGACCGAAACCGAAGTTAAGAACCGCTTCAACACCCTTCGTGTTACGGATATTGGTCAGTTGGGCGGTCATGTCTGTATCAGATCCGCTGTAGGTGACATCGGCCACGACTTCCATGCCCATCTCCTCGGCTACTTCCAGAGTCTGGGTGCGACCGGAGCTTCCGAAGCCACCTGTGCCTGAGATAAGGCCAAACTTGGTGATACCGCGATCCTTCATGTCGGTCAGAATCCGCTCTGCCGCCATGCGATCGGTTTGGGGAGTCTTGAATACCCATTTCTTGACCGGATTGGTAATAACAACAGCACCAGCCAGGGAGATAAACGGAACCTGTGCCTGCTCAATCAGTGGCACCGCTGCCATGGTGGCACCGGTGGTGCTGCCACCAACGATGATATCCACCTGGTCCGAGCGGATCAGACGGCTGGCGAAGTTACGGGCAGACGAGGCATTGCCAACGTCGTCGTAATGGACCAGCTCCAACGGGCGACCCAGGACACCACCTTCTTCATTGATTTTTTCAACGTACATCTCGAGCGTTTTCAGCTCGGGATCACCGAGGAAAGATGCCGGACCTGTAACAGACAGGAACGACCCGATTTTGATTGGTTCAGCTGCCTGGGCACTCATCATCATGAGACCGGCCGCAGCGACTGCTGCGCATTTTCCTGCGCGACGCATCATTGTTCTAAGCATTGTTTTTGTTCTCCCGAATTGTGCAGGGGCTTGAGTGGGTTTTTGTTTCTTCGCTCCCGGTATAATTCGATACCATTGACGAATATCAAACGAAGTTATTGTATCATAACTTCCATGTCAACTGATTTCACGGGGTCCGGGCATGGCCTCTTAAGTAAAGCCGACACTGACCCAACGCGCCAGCACGGCAATGCGAAAGACAAACCTTTACCTGACACGTAAGACCCGCATAATACGTGCAACGTGTTTCATTGATTCTTATTTGCGAACCCAGGCCATGACTGCAAAAAACCAGCTCGAACTGCTCGTCAAAAACTTCCAGAAGAAGCGGCCGCTTCGCGCCGGCTCTCTCATCATCACCATCTACGGCGACGCCATCGTTCCCCGCGGCGGCAATGTCTGGCTTGGCAGCCTGATGAAGCTGGTAGAACCCATGGGCATCAGCCAGCGGCTGGTTCGAACGTCGGTTTATCGCCTGGTTCAGGAATCCTGGCTGCAGACCGAAAAGGTAGGGCGCTGCAGTTATTACAGCCTCACCGGCCCCGGACTGCGCCGTTTCGAGCAGGCCTTCCAGCACGTTTACAACCTCGATACCGAGGAATGGAGCGGCAGCTGGTGCCTTGTGTATCTGAACCAGCTGACTCCGGAACTTCGCCAGAAAGTCCGGGAAGAACTGAAGTGGCTCAGCTTTGGCAGCATGGCGCCGGGCCTGATGGAACACCCCCGATTTACCCGCAGCGAATTGATTCCCATGCTGCAGGAATGGGGCGCTCTTGAAGACACCATCGTGATGCAGACCATGCCCATGGAGCAGAAAAGCCCCAAGGCACTTCGCCTGCAGGTTCGCGAAAGCTGGAACCTGGAGGAACTGGGAGGTCGCTACCGGCGCTTCCTGAAACAGTTCCGCCCGTTGTGGCGGGAGCTGCAGTCAGAAGACACACTCAGTCCAGAGGAATGCCTGCTTCTCAGGATCCTGCTGATCCACGAGTACCGCAAAATTCTGCTTCGTGATCCCCTGTTGCCCGATGAACTGTTACCAGGTGACTGGGAAGGTCGCAGCGCCAAGCAGCTTTGCCGAAACCTGTACCGGAAGATCTACGTGCGGGCCGAGCAGTGGCTGGACGAGACTCTGGAAAATGCCTCGGGTCCTCTGCCAGGGCCAGGTGAGAAGTTTTACAAACGCTTCGGGGGACTGCGGGATACCGCCGTTAAGAGCGACCTGGCCGCTGAGCCGGAAGCCTTCGAGGCGAGTATTCAGCTGGCCGACGACTGACTTTCAGTCGGGCGATGAAGCCAGCTGCTTACGGGTCTTCAAGCGCCCCTGCCGCCGGATCTGGGCATTGCCATAACGGCGTTTCTGCTCTGCAGTCTCAGGAATCACCTCCGGCACATCCACCGGTTTGTCGCGCTCGTCCAGAGCCACAAACGTAAAGAACGCCGAGAGAATGTGACGGGTGTCGCCGGTGTAACTGTTCTCGGCTTCGACCCTGGCACCGATCTCCATCGACGATCCCCAGCTTCGATTCAGAGCCAGGCTGAACAACAGAGTATCGTTTCCCTTGGCCGGCGCCCTGAAATGAATGGAATCCACCGCCGCCGTCACGCAGACATGGGCTGAGTGGCGCTCAGCCACAACCAGCGCCAGACGGTCACACTTAGCCATGATCATTCCACCGAACACGGTGTTATGGGAGTTCATGTCGTTCGGGAAAACCTTGTAGACATGCTTCTCGATGGCAGAGGCAGCCACGGGTTTCGATGGTTTGCCAGACATGGGATCCTTTCCTTTCGTATTTGAGTTCCAATTACCTGATCGGCCAGTCATCCGGCGGTGACAGCTTCTCCCTGGCGTTGCTGCGCCCGCCGCGCCAGGTGCAACACCACCACACCAAGGGCCATTACAATCAGGGTAAGCCAGAGGCCATTGGTATAATTACCCTCCACATCGGCCAGGTAACCTACCACCGCGGGGGCCAGCATCTGGGCTATGCCATAGCTGAAAGTCAGCCGGCTCATGGGCCGGGACGGATTCTCGGGGAACACGCGCCCCACCATCGCCAGCATCATACTGACAATACCAATGAAGCTGGCACCATAAATTACCGCGCTGAGCATCACGCTGACCATGCTGGTGTTAACGATCAGCATCAGGATGCTCACGGAATTGAGCACGTAGGCCAGATACAGCGCCAGCCACTGCCCCCACCGGCGCGAAAACACATCCCAGAGCCAGCAGGCCGGTGTCGCGGCAAGACCGGCGATGAGCCAGATCAGCCAACCGTGGCCGCTGAGCTGCGGCATGGATTCGGCGATGGCCACCAGGAACGTAGCCGTAACCACATAGCCCACGCCGGCGCAGAAATAGGCCAGCTGAAGAATACGAATGAAGCGGCTCCGCTCATCCCCGGCACCTTCACCCCCGGTGCGAGGCAAAGCGCAGGCCCGGTAATCCGGCATCCAGCGCCAGGCGGGCACCAGCAGCACCAGGGCCACGACCCCATAGATCACCCATTGCTGATCCCAGGTAAAGGCATCCTTGATCAGCTCAGCCACCACGGCGGTCAGGACAATCCCGAGGCCGATGCCGGAAAAGAAAACGCCCAGCTCGGACTTCTGATTATTCTTGATCAGCCAGCTCATCAGCAGCCCGGCACCCAGCAGCATGCCCGCAGACGTGCTCAGCCCGGAGACGAAGCGCAACACGAACCACACCCAGACATTGGTGGTGTACCCCATGAGAACCGTCGAAATCACCGCAACCACGAGCCCAAGCTGGTACAGCCTTACCTTGAGATCTAGATCGCTGATTCGGGTGATAAGCAGCGCACCGGTGAGGTAGCCGGCGTAATTCACGGTTGCCAGCATGCCCACCACGGATTTGCTCAGCCCCAGCGCCGCGACCATTTCTGGAATCATCGGCGTGTAGGAGAACCGGGCAATGCCCACCATGACCACAACCGAGATCACGCTGGCCACCAGCACTTTTAATGTTTCTATCGGTTTCACGGGGTTTCCTTACTTCGCACTTATTATGGAACGGCTTGCGATCAGGCGCGGCCCAGGAACCTGCGCTCCTCCACATTAATCCGGATTCGGTCACCGGTGGAAATATGCTCCGGCACCTGCACCACCAGACCTGTGGTCAGCTTCGCCGGTTTGGTTCTGGCGGTTGCAGACCCACCCTTGACGGAAGGATCCGTTTCTTCGATTTCGAGATCCACGGTCGGCGGAAGGTCCAGAGCCACCGGCGCATCGCTGACGAGAATCACCATCAGGCCCTGGGTGTCTTCACTGATAAACAGAAGTTCCTCGGCGATGGCGTCTCGATTCAGGCTGTATTGGGTGAAATCCTCGCTGTCCATGAATACGAACTCATCGCCGTCCGAGTAGGAAAACGTGGCCGGCCTGCGCACCAGGTCCGCCATATTGAGCATGTCCGAGTCTTTGAATGTCTCGTCAAGCTTGCTTCCGGTGACCACGTCGTACATCCGCATCCGGTAAAGGCTGCCGCCCGCCCGGCCCTGCGGAACCGAGCGCTCGATGTCTTTCACAAAATAGGCGCGGCCCTCGTATTCAACCGCAGAATTCTTCTTGATCTCACTGGCTTTTGGCATGTTCGGTATTTCCAGAATATTGGGAATGTAACTTTACGTCCGCTGATATACCACGAAGTCCGGCGACTTGCGATATCGAACGGGCTGTTTTGGCAGTGCCTGTCAGCGTAGCTTATGATCCTCTTATCCTGTCGGCAATGCGGTGACCCCATGAACATTCGAACACTGGAAACCTTTATCTGGATTGCCAGGCTTGGCAGCTTCCGGGCGGCCGCAAGCCGGGTTTATGCCTCGCAGCCCTCCGTCTCGGCGCGAATTGCCGGCCTGGAGGACCAGCTCGGTGTTGAACTATTCGATCGCTCGGCCAGGAAAATCACGCTCACTGCCAAGGGTCGGGAGTTTCTGATTTACGCCGAAAAAATGCTGAGCCTGCATGGCGAGATGTTGCAGGCGGTAGCGAAACCTTCATCGATTCAGGGCACCATCCGCCTGGCGGTGTCGGAAACCATTGCCCATACCTGGTTGCCACAGCTCATTGAAAGGGTCAGTGAAGCCTATCCTGCGATCAATCTGGAGCTGGATGTCGACATCTCCGTCAATATTGCCGAGAAACTGGTCAACCACGAAATCGATATCGCGTTTCTGATGGGAGGCGTGAATCAGCCCGGAATCATCAATCGGGATCTCTGCCGCTACTCCCTGATCTGGGTGGCCAGCCCCAAGCTCAACCTTCCCAAGCAGGCAATGTCGCTGGAGGAACTGTCCACCTGGCCCATTGTGACCTACCCGAGAAAGAGTGAACCTTACATGGCCATCCGCTCCCTGGTGGACCCGATGAACCATTCCACGCGAATCCACTCCAGTTCTTCGCTGTCCACGATCATCCGCATGACCGTCGATGGCCTGGGCGTCAGCGCACTACCCCGGGAAATTCTCCAGCATGAGCTCAGTGCCGGTACACTGCGCCGCTTTGAGGTTAAGGCCGACGTTCCGGACCTGGCCTTCAGTGCTGCTTATCGGGCTGGCCCCGGCGGAAATGTGGTGCAGGCCATCGCGGAACTGGCCTTGTCCACTGCCGAAAAGCGGGCGCCCACGCCAAAAAACGCCCCTGCACAGCCCTACAACACTCACTGATCAGGTTTTTCGATCACAACTGATCCCATCTTTCGAATTGTATTAATCGCCAGCTCTGCCTTAAATGTAAAAATCATACAATTTTGAGGCAGCACCATGGCAGCGACCCACACCCTGAATCCGCAATCCACGCCCAAAGCGGTGCGAAAGGCCGCCCGGGAAGGTCTGCTCACCGGCCCGACATCCGGCCTCGCCAGTGGTTACGTCCAGGTCAATCTGGTCATCCTGCCCGAAGCCGAGGCCGCCGGTTTTCTGCGCTTTTGCCAAGCGAATCCGAAACCCTGCCCGCTTCTGGCGGTCAGTGAACCCGGTACCCGCACCTGCGATGCCATAGCCACCGACCTCGACATTGCCCGGGATGTGCCGGGCTACCGCATCTATCGCAACGGCGTTGCCAGCGAAACGGTTGCCGATGTGGCAGATGAATGGCGGGATGACCTGGTGACCTTTGCCCTTGGCTGTTCCTTTACATTCGAGCATGCCCTGATCCAGGCCGGCCTGCGGGTCCGCCATATTGACCAGGACCGGAACGTGCCGATGTACCAGACCTCGGTACCGCTGACGCCCGCCGGAGGCTTTAAAGGCAACCTGGTGGTCTCCATGCGGCCATTCTCGGCGGCGGACGCCATCCGGGCCATCCAGATCACCACGCGTTACCCCCAGGTGCACGGCGCACCGGTACATCTGGGTAATCCGGGACTCATCGGCATTTCGGAACTGTATTCGCCGGATTACGGCGACTCGGTCTCCGTAGCCGAAGACGAGATCCCGGTGTTCTGGGCCTGCGGTGTTACGCCCCAGCAGGTCCTTATCGATTCCGGTGTTTCGTTTGCTATCACCCACAGCCCGGGCCACATGCTGGTTACGGATATTCCTGACAGCACCCTGGCCCTGTTTTAAACAAACCCAGCACGACCACAGAAAACTGAGGAAACAACCATGATGACAAAAAAACCCCTCGCCATTGCCACCGTCGTTGCCATGTCCATGGCGGGCGCCAGCGCCCAGGCCCAGGACATCGACAGCACCAGCCTTTCCTACGTCGGTAGCTGGAGCAGCCTGTCGCTGTACCAGAATTTTGAAAAGCCCTTCTGGGCCGATCACATTCCCGACGCTTCCGATGGCCAGATTTCCACCGATGTGACCACCTTTGATCAGATGGGCCTGGGCGGTGGTGAAGTCTATCGCCTGATGGCCCGCGACGTCATTGAGGTGACCTCAACGGTTGCCGACTACGCCGTGGCCGACGCACCGGAACTGGAAGGCCTGGACATGCCCATGATCGCGCCCGATGTGGAAACCGCCCGCAAGGTTGCCGAAGCCTATCGCCCGGTGCTCGCGGATGCCTTTGCCCAGCGTTTTGATGGTGCGCAGCTTCTGGCCGTCGTGCCCTACCCCTCACAAATGGTGTTCTGCAATACGCCGATTGAAGGTCTGTCAGACCTACAGGACAAGAAGATCCGTGCCAGTGGCCGAACCACTGCGGAATTCCTTCAGGCCATCGGGGCCGAAGGCATCACCCTGAACTTCAGCGAAGTGCCCGGAGCTCTTCAGCGGGGCGTAATTGACTGCGCTGTCACCGGTTCGCTGTCTGGCTACAGCTCCGGCTGGCATGAAGTGTCGACCCACCTGTACCCCCTTCCCGTGGGTGGCTGGGACCACGTAGTGACCGCCATGAACGGCAAGAAGTGGGATTCGCTCTCGGAATCCACTCAGGAATGGCTGACCAGCGAGATCAAGACCAACTATGAAACACCGGTCTGGGACGCCGCCGTGGAAGAGACCAAAGAAGGCATCGCCTGCCTCACGGGCGAAGGCACCTGCACCCGGGGCGAACCCGGCGACATGGTGCTTGTGCAAGCCACCGACGGGGACTTCACCAACGCCTCCCAGGCCCTCGAAGAAACCGTTCTGCCCAATTGGGCCGGCCGCGTCGACCAGGAGTGGGTTGACCGCTGGAACGAGACCGTGGGCGCCGTTACCGGCCTGAAAGCCTCCAAGTAACCGCAGTATCCGTCATAGGCGACCGGGGCAGAGCCTCTGCCCCGGTCGCCCTGGAGAACACTATGTTGCAACAGGCCAACTCCATTCTCGATCGGCTGCTGGAAGGGGCCCAGATCGGATCGCTCTGGCTGGCACGGGCCGGCGGCGCGCTGATTCTGCTGACTGTGGTGATTGTCACCATAGAGGTGATCACCCGGCAACTCATGGGCCGCTCCGCCGTACACGCCACCGAAATCACGGGCTACATCATGGCGGTCAGCACCAGTTGGTGCTTTGCCTATACCCTGCTATGCAAGGCCCACATCCGGATTGATGCCCTGTACCTGAATTTCCCGACACGGGTGCGTGCTGCACTCGACTTGCTGGCCCTGTTGGCCATGACGCTGTTCTGCGTGCTGGTCGTCGGGGCAGTGTTTGATGTCGCCTATGCTTCTTTCGACGACGGTGCCACCGCCAACACCCCGCTCGGCACCCCCCTGTGGATACCTCAGACGCTATGGCTGGCAGGCCTCACCTGGTTCAGTTTCGTCGTCTGCCTGCTGACCCTGCGGGTAATTTTTGCAATGTTTCAGGGTGATATTGATGGCATCCAGGCCCTGGCCGGAAGCCCCACGCTGGATGAGCAAATCGAGCACGAAAACCGGGAAGCACAGTCATGATTCTGACCGCATTGATCATTCTTCTGGCTTTACTGGTGCTGAGCGTACCCGTTGCCGCCACCCTCATTGTTCTGGCCCTGATGCTGGATGAGTTCTTCTCGCCCTTCCCCCTGTTCCGGGCCATGGGCGATGTCCTCTGGACCGCTTCCGACAGTTTTCTGCTGATTGCCATTCCGCTATTCATTCTGCTTGGCGAAATCCTGGTCAGAACCGGCATCGCGAAGGGCACCTACCGTTCCCTGGAAAGCTGGCTGTCCTGGCTGCCCGGCGGTCTGCTGCACGCCAACATTGGAACTGCCACCCTGTTCTCTGCCACCTCCGGCTCCAGCGTGGCCACGGCGGCCACCATTGGAACTGTTGCCATCCCTCAGGGCAAGGAGATGAAATACGATCCGAGGCTGTTCACCGGATCTATTGCCGCCGGTGGCACCCTGGGCATCATGATCCCGCCGTCCATTAACCTGATTGTGTACGGCTTCCTGACCGAAACCTCCATTCCGCAGCTGTTTGCCGCAGGCCTTCTGCCGGGGTTGCTGCTGGCCACCCTGTTCATTGTGGGCACCGCGCTAATCTGTATCTGGAAGCCCTCACTTGGCGGGCCGAGCGTCAGCCACAGTTGGGGGGAACGGATTTCGGGGCTTCGGAACCTGATACCGGTCCTGGTGCTGTTCGGCATAGTGGTCGGTTCTATCTACACCGGTATGGCAACACCCACCGAGGCTGCGTCACTGGGGGTGCTGGGCGCCATGGTGATTGCCCTGTCCATGGGCAAGCTGTCCACGAAGGTGATTATCCAGGCCCTGGACGGAACGATGAAAACCACCGGCATGATCATGCTAATCATCATGGCCTCCTACTTCCTGAATTTCGTGCTTGCGTCTGCCGGCGTTACCCGTGAGCTTACCGGCTTTCTGGAGTCCGCCGGCCTGGGCCCCTATTCCACCCTGATGCTGGCGATTCTGATCTATATCGTGCTCGGTTTCTTTATTGAAACCCTGTCTTTGATGGTTATCACCATTCCCATCGTCGCGCCTATCATCATCGGTATGGGCTTTGATCCGGTCTGGCTGGGCATCCTGCTGATCCTGCTGATCGAGATGGCATTGATTACCCCGCCGGTCGGGCTCAACCTCTACGTTGTCCAGGGCGTTCGCAAGGGCGGGCCGTTCAGCGATGTGATGGTCGGGGCCATGCCCTATGTCGCCATGATGCTTGTGATGGCCGTCATCCTGATTCTGTTCCCATCCGTGGCACTGTTCCTGCCCGGCCTGATGAACTGATCCTCTTACAACCAACCTTTATCGGAGCCAACCATGATCACTTTTCGACTTGCCGACACCGAAGACACTCTGGACATCGACGTTCAGGAACTCATCATCGCTGGCTGGGCGGGACGTGAGCAGGCCGGTATCGATGAGCATATTGAGGAGCTGAAGGCGATTGGCGTCACGCCACCCTCGAGCACACCGCTGTTCTACCGTGTTGCTGCCAACCAGTTCACCACAGCTCCTGAGATTCAGGTGCTCGGTGATCAATCCAGTGGCGAAGCCGAGGTGGTACTGATTGGCACACCCGACGGCACGCTGGTTGGCATCGGCTCGGACCACACCGACCGCGAAGCGGAAGCCTGGTCCGTGGCCCATTCCAAACAGGTGTGCGCCAAGCCGGTTAGCCAGCAAGTCTGGTGGCTCAAGGACGTTATCGAGCACTGGGACCAGCTCCAGATAACCTCCTACGCCACCATTGACGGCGATGAAGTGCGCTATCAGGAAGGGCCGGTTACCGGCCTGCTTCACCCAGCTGAACTGCTGCGTCGCTTTGGCCAGGACCAACCGACACTGGCACCCGGCCAGGCCATGTTGTGCGGCACGCTGCCGGTGATCGGAGGCGTGCGGCCCGCCCAGGCCTTCCGGATGGTCCTGACCGACCCCGTAACCGGCCGGAGCTTGCAGCACCAGTATGACATCCGGACACTGCCGGTGATCTCATGAAGTCGCTTTCAGCCTCCCACGAACCAACACTCAAGGCCCTGCTTGAGAGCATGCGTGATGGCCTGTGGCAGTCTACCGATCTGCTTGATGCCTGCTTCTCCAGCATCGACAGCAAAGACAATCCTGCTGCCCAGGTATACACCAAACGTTTTGACCGTGCGGCCCGCGCTGAAGCAGCCGCAGCAGACCGGCTAAAGGCCGGCGGCGTGCCGG
The DNA here is from genome assembly GCF_002744735.1 of Marinobacter guineae. GTDB lineage: Bacteria > Pseudomonadota > Gammaproteobacteria > Pseudomonadales > Oleiphilaceae > Marinobacter > Marinobacter guineae. Next base: position 1,232,106 of record NZ_KZ319339.1, read on the forward strand.
CGGGCGAGCTTTCGGGATTGCCCATCGCACTCAAAGCAATATTTGACGTCGCCGGCGAAGTAACCCATTCGGGTTCCCGGGGGTGGCAGGCAGCCGCCGGTCAGGACGCTCTCGTCGTGTCCCGGTTGCGCCGGGCCGGGGCTGTGATTACCGGCCACACCAACATGACCGAGTTTGCCTACTCCGGCCTGGGCCTGAACCCCCACTACGGCACCCCGGACAACCCTCTGGCGCCCGGGCGCATCCCGGGAGGCTCATCCTCCGGCGCTGCCGTCGCGGTAGCCCAGGGCATGGCAGCGGCCGCCATTGGCACCGACACCGGCGGGTCGGTCCGGATTCCGGCAGCCTTCTGCGGCCTGGTGGGCTTCAAGCCCTCACAGCAGCGTATTCCCCGCGACGGCACCTTTCCACTCTCCGACAGCCTGGATTCAATTGGCCCGATTGCTCGCAGTGTCGACTGCTGCGCGCGCCTGGATGCCGTCCTGTCCGGAAGCCATTTTCAACCGCGGGCACCCACTGCGTTGAAGGGCCGGCGCTATGTTGTGCCGTCTGACTACATGCTGGACGGTATGGATGAAACCATTGCCCGGGCGTTTTCCCGCAGCCTGAAGACGCTTCGTGATGCCGGCGCCAGCATCATTGAAGCCCCGGCGCCGGTGCTCCTGACATTGTCTGAACTCATGGAGGGTGGCGGGTTCACCGCTGCCGAAAGTTACTTCGTACACCGACAGTCACTGGTTGACCACGGTGACCAGTATGACCCACGTGTCCGCAGCCGGATTGAGCGGGGTGCCGCCCTCTCGGCTGCTGATTATCTCGAACTCCTGCGCCGGAGGCGGGAACGCAAGAAGCAGGCAGACGAGTGGCTGCGTGACTACGATGGCCTGCTGTCACCAACCGTTCCAGTGGTGCCACCACAGATGGAGGAACTGACGTCCGATGAGCAATACGCCCGCCTCAACCTGCTGATCCTGCGCAACCCCACCGTCGCCAATCTGTTGGATCTTTGCGCCATCACGCTTCCAAACCACGGCCCTGACGAGCTGCCTGGCGGCTTGATGCTGATTGGCAGAAATGGTTCGGATGAAGCGCTGCTAAGGCAGGCACAGGCCATCGAGGCGGTGTTGTAACTGCGATGGTGACCGTGCTGCTCACCAAACTTATAGCCACCGCCCTTGTGGTGATTGTGGTATCGGTGTCAGTTGGCAAACTGGGACCAAGGCTGGGCGGCATCATCGCCGGAACCCCGATTGTGCTTGGTCCGGGTTACTTTTTCATGCTTCAGGACTGGCCGGTGGAATTCATTCGGTCTGCGGCTCTTGCCACGCTGCAGGCCCTGATCGCCACGCTGCTTTTCAGTATCAGTTTTGTGCTCTCCGCCGAGCGGTTCGGCGCCCTGCCAAGTCTTGGCCTCGCTACCCTGCTTTGGATTCCAGCGGCTTATCTTTTTTCCACCATGCCCGGAGGCCTCATCGTTGCCGTGCTGGTTTATGGCGGGGTCTTGCTGCTTGCAGGAATCATCAACCGCGCCCTGAATCTGAAACTGCCCCACGTGGTGGCAACCTCAGGATGGTTTGACCTGATACTTCGGGGAGTTCTCGCCGGCATTCTGGTCAGCGTCGCCACCACCCTGGCGGCCAACACCGGCCCTCTGCTGTCCGGCCTGTTGGTGGGCTTTCCCGTCGGCCTGTTCACCATCGGCTGGACGCTCCACGATCGCTATGGCCCGGATGCGGCACGAGCCACCGTTGCCGCCGCACAGCAGGGCATGCTCAGCCTGGTCGCCTTTGCTGTCGTGACCGCCATGGTGGTGGGTCACGCACCGCCAATGGTGACGTTTGTCCTGGCCCTGCTGTCCTCAATGGCCGTCAGCGCTACCCTGTTCATGATCAGCCAATGGAGAGTCCGGCGAGCCTATGGCCACCTCCTCGAGGCCTCAACGAATAATAGAGGAGACCACTCCAATGAATGAGCCCAAAGCATCGATTACGGATTCCCGCTCCGGAGGTGAAAATGCCCGCCGCATCCTGAAGCGGGATCCCAACCCTCACCTGTTCCGACCAGTGACTTTTCGGTCAGTGACCGCGCGCAATCGGATCATGTTGTCACCCATGTGCCAGTATTCCGGCCAGGAGGGGCTCTCCAACGACTGGCACTTCGTGCACCTCGGAGCCCGGGCAGCCGGTGGTGCCGGCTGGGTGTTTACCGAAGCGGTACACACGGAGCCCCGCGGGCGAATCACCCCCCACTGCCTGGGGCTCTGGAACGACGAGCAGCGGGACCGGCTGGCCCGCATTGCCGGATTTGTCGAAGCCCAGGGCGCGGTACCCGGCATCCAACTGGGCCATGCTGGCCGAAAAGCCTCCGTGGGCCGTCCCTGGGAAGGCTCGCACCCCCTGCGGGTAGACGAAGGTGGCTGGGACGATCAGGTGTCCGCCTCGGCCCTGCCCTATGCCAGTGGCTGGCACACCCCCATGGCCATGACCCAGGACCAGATTGACGACGCCCTGCAGGCCCTGAAATCCGCTGTGCGCAGAGCCCGGGAGGCCGGCTTCAAGGCCCTGGAGCTTCATGGCGCGCACGGCTATCTGATTCACCAGTTCCTGTCTCCGCTCAGTAACCAACGCACGGACGCTTACGGTGGAAGCTTCGAAAACCGCATCCGCTTCCTTCAGGAATCCATTCAGGTGGTCCGGGAAGCCTGGCCACATGACCTGCCACTGTTCGTGCGGCTGTCATGCACCGACTGGGTTGAGGGCGGCTGGACTCTGGACGATACAGTACGCCTGGCAACGTTGCTGCAATTTCAGGGGGATGTAGACCTGATAGACTGTTCGTCCGGGGGCAACGACCCGAGACAGCAAATCCCGATTCATCCCGGGTACCAGATTCCCCTGTCTCAGGAGGTGCGCTCCAGGGCGGGCATTGCCACCGGGGCGGTTGGCCTGATCCACAGCCCGGACCTGGCCGAATCCGTTATCGCCAATGGTCAGGCGGATCTGGTAGTCCTCGGTCGTGCCCTGCTGTCCGATCCGGCCTGGCCTCTGCGGGCAGCTGCCACTCTGAGGGCCGAAAACGTTGAATGGCCAAAACAGTATGAACGTTCAAATATTTTCTGAGTTATCACGAACACGTCTTGCAGAGACAACGAGGTTACTATGACACCTTTGAAGCTGAACGCTGATATGGGCGAGAGCTTTGGCCCCTGGGTCATGGGGCTGGATCATGAGGTCATGCCCTATGTTGATCTGGCCAACATCGCCTGTGGCTTTCACGCCTCAGACCCCGATGTGATGCGCCGGACCGTGCGGATGGCAAAAGAGCATGGGGTCATTATCGGCGCCCATCCCGCCTACCCGGATCTGGTTGGCTTCGGCCGGCGTTCCATGGCCTGCTCCGCCAGTGAAATAGAGAATCTGGTGCTGTATCAGCTGGGTGCCCTGGCCGGCGTGTGTCGTGCCGAGGGCACTCAGGTGAGCTACGTAAAACCCCACGGCGCACTCTACAATGACATGGCCAGAAACCCCGAGATCTTTGCCGCCGTTGCCACCGCGGTTAAAGCTTTCGATCCCGCCCTGCCGCTGATGACTCTCGCGACACGGCAGACAGCCACGATGCGGGAACAGGCTGAACAGCACGGCATCACCCTGTGGTTTGAAGCCTTTGCCGACCGGGCCTACGACAGCGAAGGCCGGCTGGTTGCCAGATCGGAACCCGGCGCGGTGCACCATGACCCGGAACTGATTATCGATCAGGCACGGCGCATTGCGACCGGGCAGCCACTGACCGCAAGCGACGGCAGCGATCTGGTGTTGCAGGCCGACACCCTGTGCGTCCATGGCGATAACGAGGAATCCATTGCCGCCGTCCGGCGTATTCGCGACATGCTCAATTCTCTGGAAAAAAGTAGCTCATGAGCCACAGTGACCTGCCAAGACTAGAGCCGGCTGGCATTGATGGCTGGATGGTGCGCCTGTTCGGCACCATCGAGGAAAACAACCTGCTTTGGCTGACGGCCCTGACCCACGATTGCGAGGCTGCATTCGGCGAGGCTTTGGTCGATCTTGTGCCCTCCTACACCACCTTGCTGGTGATCTTTGACCCGCTGCAAATCAGCCCCTGGCAGGCCCGCGAGCGGCTTGTGGACATACTGGCCCGGCTGGTTCCGGACGATATCGGAGGCGAAGGGGAACTGCACAAGCTGGCCACCTGGTACAACTCGAGCGTCGGCCCCGACCTGGAGCGCGTTGCCGAACTCTCGGACATGACGGTCGACGCCATCATCGACACCCACAGCTATCAGGAATACCGGGTCTTTGCCCTCGGCTTTTCGCCCGGCTTTGCATTCATGGGGCTTTTGGACGACAGCCTCATCTGCCCACGCCTGGAAACGCCGCGCCCGAAAGTGCCCGCTGGCAGCGTCGCCATAGCCGGCCAGCAGACGGCCGCCTATCCGGCGGTTACCCCCGGCGGCTGGAACCTGATCGGTCGCACGGCCGCCCGACTGTTTGACCGGAATCGTGATGGCTTCAGCCTGCTCAAGGTGGGGGATCGGGTTCGATTTGTCGCCGTTGACCAACATACCTTCGAGAGCGAGGGCGGCGACCCGACGCCCATAACACCGGCCCGGGAGGAGACACGCTCATGAGAGCCAGCACCACTGGATTTCGAGTAACCCGGGCAGGTCCCCTGGCCCTGCTGCAGGATGCCGGACGATTCGGCGTTCGGCACCTGGGTGTGACCCAGGGCGGCCCGGCAGACCTTCATGCTTGGGGCTGGGCCAACCGGCTGGCCGGCAATGGCTGGGGAACACCGGTACTGGAGATTACCTTTGGCGGGCTCCAGTTGCAGGCGGAGTGCGATCTCACCATTGCCGTCACCGGCGCGGACCTGTCGGGCCGGCTCGAAGACCAGCCGCTGCCATTGTGGCGCAGGATCAAAATCGGCAAGGGCGAGCGGGTGGTGTTCGGCACCCCGGCCAAAGGCCTGAGGGCCTACCTTGCGGTTGCCGGCGGGTTCTCGGCTGAGCCGGTTCTGGGCAGTGTTGCCTGTGTGGTTCGGGAGCAACTTGGCGGGTTCGACGGCCAGGGCCGGCGCCTGACGGACGGTGACCAGCTGAACATCGAGATACCCTCCCCCAACATGCCTGACACTATCGAAGTGGAGGCTCCGGAGCAGGAACGACCGGATTACACCGCACCGGCAATCCTCGATCTGCTGCCTGGTGCCCAGGTGGCCGACTTTACCGGGCGCAGCCTGTTCGATGCCTTCAACGCCGAATGGCGTGTCGACGACCGCGCGGACCGAATGGGCGTTCGCCTGACCGGCCCGCCGTTACACTGCCGGATCCCATCCCTGGTGTCCGAAGGCATATCACTGGGGGCTGTGCAGGTTCCCCCGGATGGCCAGCCCATCGCCCTGCTCAACGACCGGCAAACCATCGGTGGCTACCCGCGCCTCGGCAATCTGACGCCACTGGCAGCCTCAAGGCTGGCCCAGTGCAAGCCCGGGCAAAGCGTCCGGTTGCGGCCCGCCGGCGCGGAACGAGCGCTCCGGGAACACCGGCAATTCATCCGTCAGGTTGCAACGGCCATCAACGACCGGACATCCGCCAGAAACCGGTCCACCTGATTATGGGTTGTTGCCCATGAGCACATCAGTCGGGCGCTTCCACCGATAAAGTTGTAGAAGCGCCAGCCCCTGGCCCTCAGCTCCGCCTGAACCGGCTCCGGCATTTCAACGAAAACGCCGTTGACCTGTCTCGGGTAGCGCAGCCGGATACCAGGCAGGCCTTCCAGGCCCCGGGCTAGCCGCTCTGCGCAGGCATTCGCATGGCGGGCGTTCTGCAACCAGACATCGTCCTCCAGCAGCCCACACCAGGGCGCGGAAATGTAGCGCATCTTGGAAGCCAGTTGACCGGCCTGCTTGCAGCGCCATTCAAAGTCTTCCGCCAGCGCCCGGTTAAAGAACACCACCGCCTCACCAAGTGCCAGACCATTCTTGGTGCCTGAAAAACACAACACATCCACACCCACTTTCCAGGTAATCTCCGAAGGATGGACACCCAGCGCGGCCACCGCATTGGCGAAGCGGGCGCCGTCCATGTGGATATTCAGTTTGTGCCGGTCAGCCACCGCCCGGATAGCGCGAAGCTCTTCGGGAGTGTAAACGGTGCCTACCTCTGTGGCCTGAGTCAGGCTCAGGGCCTTGGGCTTCGGATAATGGATATCGGTCCGCTTGGTGACCAGGTGCTCAATGCTTTCTGGCGTCAGCTTGCCATTCTCACCTTGCCCCAACAGCAGCTTCGCGCCATTGGACGCATACTCCGGCCCGCCGCACTCATCGGTTTCGATATGTGCCAGTTCGTGGCAGATCACACTGTGGAACGACTGGCCAATGGAGGCGAGCGCCAGAGAGTTGGCAGCGGTGCCGTTAAACACGAAGTAGACATCGCAATCGGTATCAAACAACGCTCTGAGGCCATCCGCCGCCTGCTGCGTCCAGCTGTCCTCACCATAGGCTGGCTCATCAGTGCGGTTTGCCGCTTCCATGGCTGCCCAGGCCTGAGGACACACGCCGCTGTAGTTATCACTGGCAAACTGTTCGGACTGGGACACAACGCGCTCCTGAATTTATGCAACGAAAGCCTCCCACGTTATCGGAATGGCAGTTTTTTGCCAACGGTGAGAGTTCTGAAATCAGGAGAAAATAACTGGGCCCCGGGGGCCCGGTTGGACGACAGGGGAATTTTTATTAACCGCTCAGCCCCAAATGCTCTGAATCCTGTTCAATGCACCGGTCCAGCAGCGCAAGGTACTCAGCCTTGGCCTTCAGCTTGGTCTCCCGGTGCGCCCGCATGTTCAGGGTCTTGAAGTGAGTGGCCAGTTCGTTGGCCCGCTCAAGCAGTTTGTCCTGGGCAACCACTTCATCCAGGAAGCCCGCCTCAACGGCGCCCTCGGGATTGTAGATCTCTGCATTCACTACCGAGCGATAAAAGTGAGCCGGAGTCAGGCGGTGCCGGGCAATTTCAATGCCGGCATGGTGCATGGTCATACCAATGGCAACCTCGTTCAGGCCCAGCTTGAACGGCCCTTCGACGCCAACTCGATGGTCTACTGACAGCAGAATGAACGCACCCTTGGCAATGGCGTGGCCGCTGCAGGCCCCGATCACCGGCAACGGAAACGCTGCCAACCGGCGGGTCAGTTTGGAGCCCGTGGCAACCAGGGCCGCCGCTTCTTTCGGACCTTTCTGCATCTCTTTCAGATCGTAACCGGCAGAGAAAATGCCCGGCTGGCCGGTCAGGATTACCACGGCCTTGTCCTGCTCCGCACGGTCCAGCGCCGCGTTCAGCTCCTCAAAAACCTCATGGCTCAGGGCATTGGCCTTGCCGTTGCTGATGGCAATCGTCGCAACACCGTCTTTCAAGTCATAACTTACCAGCTCAGTCACCTGTTCTACCTCTCTACCGGAATTAAAGTGAGCGTTTGTTTACTTCGACGGACCTGATTGTGGGTTAGGCGCGCTAGAGATTCAATATCCATTGGTCATGTCGCCAAAACCTGGCCGAAATTTGAGATAATCAAGTACCCGGTAAGGTCGCAAAGCGAACATTCGAGATGGAATCTGAACTGGCACTGATGAGTATCTTTGCTGAGCGTTTGGAAGATGTTGGCTTGCGACGCTGTGGCGATCATGGCCATTGGAGGCACGATGATCGGGCCGTGAACCGCCCGGTTGTCATACTTTGTCCCCGGCCACCAGCAAGAATCCACCAAGGGGAAGATGGTGCGGCAGGCATGCTTCAAGCGTTCGGGCGATCACGCGCCCCTCTGGAAGCCAGATCGCGGTTTGGAAATGGACGTTTTATAACCGGAAGCGAAATGAGCACATCGCGAAGTTCGCGACGCGTGTGCCAGTACGCCCCTTGATAAGCGCTCTGATTGCGGCCGCGTCCCTTTTGGCGCCATAACAGGCTGTGACGGTTCAATAATCCTACGACGAATCTGCCCCGGGTAACCCGAATAATCTCACTCAACGCATCTGGCCATTCCGGAACAAAACAAAGTGCGGTCACAGACATCACCCGGTCGAAACTGCTGTCCACAAACGGCAATTGCGCAGCGTTGGCAGGCAGGTAGCAGGTGTCTGAATCCTGGCCTCTGGCGTATGTCAGGGCTTCCCCATCAATGTCCACTCCGGTCACCGAGGGAGATTGAGGCAAGCCTGCTATCCGGCGAGTAAACCAGCCTGTGCCGCAGCCGACATCGAGTACCTTGTCCCCCGGCTGGCAGTCCAACTCAGACGACAGCAGCCTGAACTCCGTCTCACCGATCCACCGGCCACGGCCACTGGCATACCAATGATCATACTGTTCCGGTGTCATGATGTTGTCCTGTGTGCGCTGGACGCCTTGCGGTGTGACGGAAAGGCTGTACCAACATTTGAGCCAGCCGCAGATCGTGTTCCGTCCGGAAATCTTCAATTCCGATGGTCATGCCCAGATGCCCCTTTTCAGGCTGGGCACGGTAGGTTCCGAAAAGCCGGTCCCACCAGGGTACGCTGAAGCCGAAGTTGCTGTCCGTTTCACGCTGAATGGCAGAGTGATGGACCCGATGCATGTCGGGTGTCACCAGAAACAGTCGTAACCAGCGATCGACCTTCTGCGGAAGACGAACATTTCCATGATTAAATAGCGACGTCGCATTCAGAAGCACTTCAAACGCCACCACGGCCAATGCCGGCGCACCAATGAGCACAACAACCGCCATTTTGATGGCCATGGACAGCACAATCTCAAGTGGATGAAAACGCAAACCGGTCGTTACGTCGAATTCCAGATCGGCGTGATGCATGCGATGCAGTCGCCAGAGCCAGGGAACGGCATGGAAGATCCGATGCTGAAAATAAATGGCCAGGTCCAATGCGATAATGGCGAGAATCACAGCTCCCCAAGCCGGCATTGAAACCAGGTTCAGCAGGCCCCACCCGTGTTCGAAAGCATAAATGGCCGCGCCAACAGCGGCCAGGGGAAAGAACAGACGAACCGCCAGGGTGTCCAGAATCACGATGGCGAGATTGCCGGGCCAGCGAACCAGGCGCTTGATGACTTGCGGACGTCGGCTAGCAACGATCTCCCAAATCGCCATCAGACTCAGCACCGAGGCAAAACCCAGAATCCGTATCGCCGGTTCATTGGCCAGGATGAAATCTGACACGGTTCACCCTCCTCAATGGACCGGCAAGCCCGCCGCTTTCCACTCTGGAAACCCCTCATCAAATCGGCGCACCCGGAAGCCAAGCTTGCGCAGCCTTTCTACCGCCTCATGGGACAGCACGCAGTAAGGGCCACGGCAATAGGCGACGATTTCCCGATCTCTGGGCAGCGCATCCAGCATGGTTTCCAGCTCATCCAGGGGGATATTGATGGCATCCGGCAGGTGGCCCGCCTGAAATTCTTCGTGGGGCCGAACATCCAGCAACGCGACCGATCCTTCCCGCAAACCGGCCAGAAGATCGTCCCGCGAGACAGCCTCCAGAGTGCCGCCCGGATCGTCAGAGTCAAACAGCCGGCTAACAAGGCGTTCCACTTCGGCCAGATTGGTTTCGGCTACGTCGCGTAGCAGGCTCATGAGCGTCACGATGCGCTCGTCCGTCAGCCGGTAGATCACTTGCTTGCCAGAGCGGGTCGCCGTGACCAGCCCGGCCCTGCGCAGGTGTTGCAGGTGCGCCGAGGCATTGCCCACGGTCAGTTCTGCCGTGTTTGCCAGCGATTCCACGGACGCTTCGGATTGTGCCAGGCGCTCCAGCAGCGCGAGCCTGTGCCCGCTACCCAGCGCTTTGCCAACTTGGGCCAAGGTGTCCAGAAGATCTTGTCGGGCTGTCATTTTACTACCTCATTTTATTCGGGCGATGGGCCGTTGCTTGACAGCCCAAATCTTTCCATTATTCTAATAACTAATAGAATGTTTGCAAGTCAATTCGTGTAAGGAGCCTCCCCGATGAAAGCCCTGATCCTCATTAACGACCCACCCTATGGAACCGAGCGCCTCTATAACGGTTTGCGTATGGCGCATGCCCTGATCAAGAAGGACTGCGAGGTCACCGTCTTTCTCATGGGCGATGCGGTGTCAGGCGCCAAGACGGGCCAGAAAACCCCGGATGGTTTCTACAATGCCGAACGCATGGTCAAGCGGGCAGCGCTGAAGGGAAACGTCCTACTGTGCGGCACCTGCATGGATGCCCGGGGCATTTCCGAGGAGGAAGTGGTCAAAGGAGCCCAGCGCAGCACCATGGATGAATTGGCGGATGTGACCATGGCCGCTGACAAAGTGTTGGTGTTCTGAGCCATGAGCGACTCTCAGGGCATGTGCCAGCTGGAGAAACGCAACGTTGCCATTCTGGTGATCAGCCAGGTGATGTTCATGGTCGCCGCCATTACGGTGATGACCCTGAGCGGTGTGGTCGGCCAGCAATTAAGCCCCGACCCTGGTCTGGCAACCCTGCCGATCGCCTTCATGATGCTGGGCACGGTGATCTCCACCCTGCCGGCGTCATTGTTCATGAAAAAAGTGGGGCGGCGCCGGGGTTTCATTGTCGGTGCAGCCCTGGGCGGAGCCGGCGGCGGGGTACTGAGTTTTGCCGGCGTTGCCATCCAGTCGTTCGCGGTGTTCTGCCTGGGCAGTCTGCTGCTGGGGCTGTATCAGGGCTTTGCCATGTATTACCGATTCGCGGCGCTGGATGTGGCCAGCCCGTCGTTCCGCAGCCGGGCCATTTCCTTCGTCCTGGCCGGTGGCGTGGCTGCCGCATTTCTGGGGCCCTGGAATGCCAGTGCCATGGGCGAACTGGTTCCCGCTGTTCCCTCTGGCGGCCCTTATCTGATCATTGCCGTTTTGGCGTTGGTGGCGATTGCCCTGCTCAGCCAATTGAAAGTGCCTTATGTCGGAGAACCCCACGAAGGGGAAAGCACCCGCCCCATGGGCACCATTGCCCGAAACCCAGCATTTTTAGTGGCATTAGCGGCAGGTGCCATCGGGTACGCCATCATGATACTGGTAATGACCGCCACACCACTGGCCATGCGTGCCAATGACTTCGAAATGGGACAAGTGGCGTTCATTATGCAGTGGCATGTGCTGGGTATGTATGCACCGTCGTTCTTTACCGGCAGTCTGATTGCACGTTTCGGGTTGGGCCGTATTCTGACAGCCGGCTGCCTGATTCTGGTGGGCACCGCTGTAACGACTTTACTGGGCGCAACACTCGTACATTTCTGGGTGGCGTTGGTACTTCTGGGCGTGGGCTGGAACTTCCTGTTCATCGGTGGCAGCACCCTGCTTGCCACTTTGCACACCGAAGCCGAACGGGGCAAAGTCCAGGGCGTCAACGACCTGGTGATTTTTGCCATGGTCACCGTGGGTTCACTGATGTCCGGAACGCTCCTGCATCACCTGGGTTGGGAGACCATGAATCTGCTGATGCTGGCGCCCATCGGAGTCGTTGCGCTGTTAATACTCTGGATGCGTTTGAACCGAGCCTCTTTACCAGTGGCCCAGACCAGGACGTCATAAAGGATCACCCGTATGCCAAACCCGATTTATCTTGATCACAACGCAACTACCCCCGTGGCAACGGAAGTTGCTGCTGCCATGTGTGATGCGCTTAGGAACCTCTACGGAAATCCCTCTTCCGGCTACTTCCTCGGTCAGGCGGCTGCCATGGCAATTGCTGATGCCCGGCAGGCGGTAGCTGACCTGATTGGCGGTAATCCTGAGGAACTGATCTTTACCGGCTGCGCAACGGAAGCCAATAACCTTGCCCTGTTGGGGTTGGCAAGGGCCTCTGCCGACAAAAGGCACCTGATAATCAGCGCGGTGGAGCACCCGGCTGTGATGGCGCCGGCTCGTTATCTGGAGAGTCAGGGTTGGGGATTGACGGTTGTTCCCGTGGATGAGTATGGGCGGGTATCGGCCGACGCCGTGGCTGACGCGGTGACCCCCGACACCACCCTGGTGTCCATCATGCTGGCGAATAACGAAGTAGGCACCCTCCAGCCGGTGGCGGAGATAAGTCGTTTACTGAAAGGTCGCAACGTATTGCTGCACACCGACGCCGCCCAGGCCGTCGGGAAACTCCCGGTCAATGTCGAGGATCTGGGCGTGGACCTGCTCACCGTGGCTGGCCATAAATTCCAGGCCAGCAAGGGCATTGGCGCCCTGTATGTCAGGGAAGGGACTCCCATACGTAACATTCTGTTTGGTGCCGGTCATGAACGAGGACTCCGGCCGGGTACGGAAAATGTGCCCGCGATCATCGGGCTTGGAGTTGCTGCCCAATTAGCCAGCCAGCGGCTGGTATTGCGCGATGATCGCCTGTGCCGGCATCGCGACCAACTACACGAGCGGCTCCGGTCTGCCATACCGGGCCTGGCACTCAATGGTCATCCTGAACATCGCCTGCCCAACACATTGAACATCTCGTTTCCGGGCGTAACGGGCAAGGCGTTGTTGGCTGCGGCCAGCGAGACGGTGTTGGCATCGGTGGGGTCGGCCTGCCACTCCGACGAAGAAGGCCCCAGCGGCGTACTCGGGGCGATGGGACTGCGTGCTCGCCGAGCCAATGGCGCTGTTCGCTTGTCAACGGGTTGGGAGACCACGGCCGAAGACATTGAGCTGGCTGCGCATGGGCTGATCCAGGCCTGGTCACAATTAACAACCAATTGAGAAGAGGCCTGCCGGCATGGAACCCAATACCGCTTCGTACGAGCACTATCGCCATGGCATTCGGGAGAACCTGCATCAGTTCAGCCATCAGCTGGGCCAGGTGTTTCTGGTTGGTCTGACCATCGGCATGATGCGAACCGTCGTTCCGGCACTTGCAGAATCGGAGTTCGGCGTGGCTGAAGGCTCCTTTCTGATGCTGACGTCCTTCGTGGTGGCCTTTGGACTGGTCAAGGGCGTTCTGAACTTCGTAGCCGGACGACTTGCGGAGCGTATCGGGCGCAAGAAGGTACTCTTGTACGGTTGGCTCTCCGCCATCCCGATCCCTGTGATGGTGTTGCTGGCTCCATCATGGGGCTGGATTGTGGCGGCTACTGTGTTGCTGGGAGTCAATCAGGGCCTCTGCTGGTCCATGACTCAGACCTCAAAAATGGACATCACCCGGGCCGATGAGCGAGGCCTGACCATGGGCCTCAATGAGTTCTCTGGTTATGTGGGCGTTGCCATCGCCGGCATCGTCACCGGTTACCTCGCGATTGGACTTGGCCCGCGCATGGGATTGTTTGTGTTTGGCGCAGTCGTCATCGGCTTGGCCATTGTTCTGACGCTCATTTCTATCCGGGAAACTCACGGGTGGGCGAAGGCGGAAAGCGCCCGTCATGCCAGCGGAACGGCTACTGGCCCTAAAGCTCGCTTACCTGGGAACATATCGGATAACCCCACGACCGGGGAGGTTTTTACGCTCATGAGCTGGCGTGATCGTCGGATGGCGGCGTTCAGTCAGGCCGGCCTGGTTGAGAAATTTGTAGACGCCCTTGTCTGGGTGTTTTACCCGGTCTACTTGTACCAACAGGGCCTGGGGCTCGGCGCCATTGGCTGGATTGTGGGGATTTATGGGTTTGTCTGGGGTGGCTCCCAGTTTGTGACCGGGCGCCTGTCAGATCACATTGGGCGCCTCAAGCCGATTGTGTGGGGCATGTGGTTGTGCGGCGGTGGCGTTGCCCTGATGCTGCTTGGCGACGGTGTTCTCTGGTGGTCTTTCTCAGCGGCTGTCACCGGTATTGGTATGGCACTGCTTTACCCCAATCTGAGTGCGGCGGTAGCGGACATTTCCCATCCAAACTGGCGCAGCTCTGCCATTGGGATATACCGTTTCTGGCGTGACCTTGGTTACGGCATCGGTGCTCTGGCCTTTGGGATTATCGCCAACGTGACCGGAGTGGTCACCAGCGGTTTCTGGTTTGTCGCGATTGCGATGTTTCTTTCCGGCGCCCTGGTCATGCTCTGGGGCGAAGAGACCCATCCACGTCTGAACCCCAAACGCGAATGAGGGGAAGCCTCGTCACTTTGAATTTACTTGTAAACCTCCCTTTTTCAGTTGCATCGCTGCTTAGAGTTTTCCGTCCGTTAGTGCTTCGCCAAGTATTCCTATGGTGCCAAGCCCTCTAGTGGATTTCGGGCGCGCGAATGTCCGCTTTTGTTTAAGAGCGCACATGCAGCCGGAACCCGGCGTCAAAAGCAATTATCGCTACCTGCAAAGTCAGCTTTACCCACAAAAACTGTGGATAACTTTGTGGGAACAGCTCGGATAGGTGTCTTCAGCCCTGCAATGGCAGGGCCTCAGCAATTGTGGCGTTTTAATGACCGGCCAGCGAATAAATGGCCTTATCAGGCTAGCGAATACCCTTGGACTGCAGCCACTGACCGATCTGCGCCTGATTCATGGCGCCGCTCTGGCGGGCCACTTCCCGGCCATTCTGGAACAGGATCATGGTAGGGATGCTGCGAATGCCAAACTGGCTGGCCGGAGCCTGAGCCTGTTCGGTATTGAGCTTGGCAAAACGGACTTTGCCCCGCCAGTCCTTTGCGGCCTGCTCAAACTGCGGCGCCATCATCTTGCAGGGGCCGCACCAGCTGGCCCAGAAATCCACCAGTACCGGCACATCACTGCGTCCTGTATGGGCGGCAAAGTTCTGGTCTGTCAGTTCCAGAACCTGGTCCGGCCACAGCGGCTGTTTGCAGGCGCCACAGTTTCCACCGGATGACAGCTTGTCTGCGGGCACACGGTTTACCTTGTGGCAATGGGGACACACCAGGTGTCGGATGTCAGTTGTCATTGAATACCCTCTATTCGTCTGTTAACCAGAACATCGGGGCAGCTGGACGGAATTCAAGCCGGCTAAAAATCCGACATCGCATCCTGCAGATCGCGCTTCAGCTCCTCCGCCTCAGTGATCCACACGGTTTTATCGAGGCCCGGAAACACGCCGACATCAAGCCCATCCTTGGTCAGCCCCGGCACCCACTTCCTGAAAAAATCTGGCAAGGAGATACTTCGAGGAGACAGATCATCCGCACCCTTGGCGTATTCGGTGGCAAACTCCGATGCGGGCCACACGGGCAGGTACTCCACATCGCCATCATCTGAGACAATTTTCAGGAAGCGATTGTCGTTGTTCACCAGAATCCAGATTTCGCGCTCCTCTCCTACCTGGCTCAGGAAGTAGTCGTACCGCTCTTCACCATCCATTTCGATAATCGGGGTAAGTTCATCGCTGCTCATGTCAGGCACGCCACTCCAACAGGTTGCTTTCGGGTAGATTTCGGAGCCTAACACGTATTCCGGGAGGACTGACGTCCCGTTTTCCAAAACATCACAAGCAGCATCGCCAAAGCGAGGTTTCCGGTGAGCATAAACGGATACATAGCGGGTGAGATTCGCAACCACTCACCGGTAAAGTTCATCATTGCGTGGAAAATCAGAACCGCGAGTATGCTTCGCTGGGTGCAGTTATAAACATACACAATCAACAACGTATGGCAGATGATCATCGGCATCCACCAGTAAAGTTCCGGGTTAAAGGTTGTATTGGCATAGTACCCTGGAAACCAGACAAAGGGCGCATGCCAGATGGCCCAGACAGCGCCATTAACCAGACCTGCAACAATGGGGCTGTAGCGCTGCAGCAGAGCTTCCAGGTAAAAGCCACGCAAGCCTACCTCTTCCACAGCCGGAAACACGAAGGACAGCACAAACAGGAACAGCAATGGCCCCGGATCAACAAACAACAGCCAGTTCGTATTGAGGGGCTCGCCGGCAATACCCAGGAGCCGTGCCACACCGGCCATGGCAAGATCGAACACCAGCCAGAAGAACAGGAGAACCAGCCACCAGCGGCCAGGAATGCGCCGCCAGTCAGTCAGGCGCTGCCATAGATCCCGCAACTGGTCTTTCCCGCCCGCCACAGCGGCTAAACCAAGACCCGCAACGATTGGACTGGCACCACCGAGTAAAAACCAGATCAGGTTTGGAAACGCCCAGACCGAGGACTCCGACAACAGCACTGGCACCCAGAAAAGATAGGCCCAACCCAGGTAAACCAGGGGAAACGCTATTAAAGGTCGCCTGATCAATGACGCTCTCCTCCGTAGGCCATCGTTCCAAACAGTATCCTGGCAATCTGCCCTGCTTTGGCGCTGCTCTTGGCAATGGTATGCCTTTCTGCTGTTCGGAGTGATTCTGGTGTTTTTTTGCGGGGTCGTTCCTCAGGGGGAACTTCTCGGAAGTGGCCTTTCCTTTCGCCTCCCTCCCAGCCTTCCTGCTGAGTGGTACCGAACAATGCGAGTCAGAAAGCCTGAATGTGACGAGCTGACAGGCCTTAGGATCTCGCCCTGGCCATGCGGAACAGCGCCTCCGGTGAAATCCGCTTGACCCAGAGCGCAGCCATTTCCTTGCCCTTGCCCACCGGGATCTCACGTTTCTTTGCCTTGAGGCCTTTGTACACCACTTCGGCGCATTCGGTTACATCCATGCCGCCGGCAATGTCCTCGTCCTCCTCGCCATAGGCCGATCCATCACCCGCCAGGGCGTTACGGGAAATATCGGTACGAATAAAACCCGGAGTAATGGTGGAAACCTGCACTCCCTGCCCTTCAACCTCCGCGCGCAAGGCATCGAAAAAACCCATCACCGCATGTTTGGCAGCACAATAACCCGTTCGCATTGGCGCACCTACCTTGCCGGCAACACTGGAAGTCACCGCGAGATGGCCTGCGCGACGCTCCAGCATATGGGGCAAAACCGCCTTGGTCAGCGCAATCTGGCCCATGACGTCCACATCCATCAGTTTCTGGTAGACCGCCATGTCCGTGTCCTTGCACAGCGAGCGCTGTGAAACACCGGCGTTGTTAATCAGCAGATCCACGGAGCCAAAAGTATCCAGCACGGTCTGAACCGCAACGGGCAGGGAATCCCAGTCTGTCACATCCAAGGGCAACACCAATACCTTATCAGCGGCAAGCCCTGAATCACGGCAACGAACGGCGACACGCTCAAGCTCGCTCTCACGCCGGGCGGATAAAACAAGGCGGGCGCCATCCTGTGCAAATCGCAAGGCAAGCGCCTCGCCAATGCCGGAGGATGCTCCGGTAATCCAGACAGTTTGTGCGGGCATGACAGTTCCTTTTTGAATCGTTCAGCTATCAACCAGACGCGCCCTCAGACGGGGCAACTGAGATGGGTAGTTTTCCTGGATGAAGGTTACCAGGCCCTCTCGAACGGCACACCTCAGATCCCAGTTTCTACTGGAGTTCGAAGCGCTCATCAGAAACCGTACCTGCATGGCCTGGTCATTGGAGTCGGTAACCTGCACCGTTGCCAGCTCACCATCCCAGAGGTTGGATTGCGCCAGCAACCGATTGAATTCCTGTCGAAGCGGTTCTACCGGCATGGTGTAGTCCACCCAGATGAACACGGTTCCCAGCAGCTCTGCCGAATTCCTCGACCAGTTCTGGAACGGGTTTTCGATAAACCATTGCAACGGAATAACCAGTCGCCGAAGGTCCCAGACCCTCAAGACAACATAGGTGGCCGTGACCTCCTCCACCCAGCACCATTCCCCCTGCACGTGCAGCACATCATCGATGCGAAAAGGTTGAGTCAGCGCAATCTGCATACCCGCCAGCAAGTTGCTGAGCACAGGGCGAGCGGCGAACCCGAGAATCAGGCCACCAACACCCGCGGAAGCGAGCAGGCTTGCGCCCATGTGCTGGACGGACTCAAAGGTCATCAGGGCCGCCCCAAAACCGATAATCACGATGAGGATGTTCAGGGCCCGAACCAGGAACCGGGTTTGGGTTTCAACCTTGCGCGCGCGCTTCCACTGCCCCTCAAGCACCGGGTTCAGCGCGACAATTACCTCGCCGATGGCGGACGTCAGCCGGACCGCCGCCCAGGTGATAGCGAGGATGAGCAGTAGAGTAGTGACCTGCTGGATTGCTGCTATTAATGGCAGATCCGCTGGCGCTGACTTAAGCGTTCCTGTCAGCGCCAGCAGACAAAACACAACACCGAGAGCCCGGGCCGCGGCATCGAGAAACAACCGCAGCACCGTTCTGGACTCGGAGAAATGGCGAAAAACGGCCAGAGCCAGCCGAAAGATGACATAGGTGGCCACTACCGCAAGGATTGCCGAAAACCCGGGCCACAACCATGCTTTGAAACCAGTCTCAAACGCTTCCAGCATCAGCCCTCCGCGAGCCTGCTATTGAACAGAACAACAGAACAACCGCAATCCCGCAAGCTGCTCTGCTCTCTGGAAGACTATACCAGCCCCTGCTCTCTTGCCATTGCCAAAGCCGCTTTTGGCCCGGTCCATAGCGACGGGAGGATGATCAGCGATACCGGACTCGCCGTCAGCGAATAGTCAGTTACACGTGGTCTGGTGGAAAGCATCAACGTATGGTTAGCTATCTACCTTCTAAGGAGATGAACCTTGTCCCATCTGCAACTTGCCATATTGCTGGGTATGACCGTGGCCCTCGGCCCTTTGGCGCTGGATGCCTATCTGCCGGCATTTCCCAGCATTGCTGACGAACTGAATATCTCTCACAGCCAGGTCGGATTAACCTTGAGCGCCTATGTCACCACCCTCGGCCTGGCGCAATTGGTGGGCGGTCCTTTATCAGACCGCTATGGACGGAAGCCGATCCTCTTTGGTGGCCTCATTGTATTTGCCTGTGGCGCTGTGATGGTCTCAATGGCGGACACGCTATCCGAGATGGTTTTCTGGCGTATCGCCCAGGGCATAGGCGGGGCATTCTGCGCGGTATCGGTACCGGCCATCGTTCGGGACCAGGTCGGTGGCCAGGAGGCCGCACGACTGTTCGGGCTGATCGGCCTGATCATGTTTGTTGCGCCAGCTGCCGCACCCTCACTGGGCGCTGTGATGCTGGCACTGGGCGAGTGGCACTGGATTTTCCTGATGCTCGCCGGCTACGCGGTGTTTATGTTGCTGGCACTCAATGTGGCACTTTTCCCCAGACTACAACCACCGCCGCGGACCATTACTCCCCTCAAAACACTGGTGACGAACTACCTGTTAGTGCTCCGGCATAAGACCACCATGCGCTTCGTGGGTATTCAGGTGCTTTGCTTCAGTACCATGCTCCTGTTCATTACCCATTCCTCTTTCATCTATCAGGAATGGTACGGCCTATCCAACAGCCTGTTTTCTATACTGTTCGCTGCGAACATCGCCTTTATGGCAACGCTGAATCTGATAAACCGGCCGCTACTGCGGCGATTTTCATCCGTGGTTCTGGTGCGGGCGCAAGTCATTATGCAATGCCTGGCTCTGGTTGCTCTGGTGATCGCGGTTTTACTGGAAGGGCCACTCTGGGCAGTGGCGGCATGTATTATCGTAGCCATCGGCAGCCAGGGCGGGATTGTGCCTAACAATATGGCCAACGCCATGGAATTTTTCCCAAAGCTCAGTGGTACCGCAGCGGCGTTGCTGGGTGCCTCCCAGTTCACCATTGCCGGGGCCATCAGCACGCTCTCATCGGTCTTTGGCGATCAGACTCTGCTGACAATCACCTTGGGTATGCTGGCTTGCTCGACGGGCGCAGTCATTCTCGCTATCGGAGCACCCCGGGCAGTTGCCCGGGCTCTGGCCAATCATGAAGCAGGTTGAAACGGTTTGAATCCGTATGACTCTCTGTGAGCGGAATAGGACACCCTGAATTGCCAGTGCCGAACCTTCAGCATTCCCAAGGACTATTTTCGGGCCGTTCGGAACAGTACATAGTTCCCCAGAAGCGCCAGGGACGCCCCCAACACCGCCGTTACCGTCCACTCGAAACCCTCCAGCCAGGTCGAAACGCTCAGGGCAACAACCGGGAACAGCACCGTTGCATAACCGGCCTTATCAGCGCCAAGGGTCTGGATCACTGTGATGTAGCTGTAAAACGCAACGATGGAACCTGGAACTGCCAGAAAGACCGTTGCGCCCCAGAAGGTGGCCGCCGTGGGCAAAACCCACTCCGCATCCTGTACCAGGCACCAGACGCCCAGTATCAGGGCTCCGTATACCATGGCCCAGGCGTTTGCCAGGAACAGAGGCACCTGCGACATCCGTACCTTGATGCTGACCAGGTTTCCCATCGAAAACCAGAAGGTGCCGGCAACCGCGAACAGAATGCTGGTCGCAGTGGCGTTACCCAGCTGCAGATCATGCCAGAACAACAAAGCCACACCCGTGATTCCCAGAAAAATCGCCGGATACAGCCGAGCAGTGGGTGTAAGCCGCAACCAGAGCCAGCCATTCAGTGCGTTAAACAGGGCCGCCAATGAAAACACCACCGCCAGCAGCCCGCTGGTCATGGATTCTGCTGCACGGTAGATCAGCAGGAAGTTCACGCTGTAGAGCGTCAGTCCCTGGAGCACAAGCCAGCCGTGCTGCTTCAGCGTCAGCTTCTGCAGGCGTCTCATTAAAGCCAGAACCACCAGGGCCAAGGCAGAGGCCATCAGAAACCGGTAGAAGACTGAAATGTCGACGGGCGCTGACTCTACCTGCAAGCGAATCGCGGTCCAGGTCAGGCCCCAGATCAATACCGTCAAACCATAATGAACAGAGATTGGCATGCCAGTGATTCCTGTAAGTAACTGAGACATTCGCGGATAAGGCGATCAGATTAGGACGGAAAAGACACCAAAACTTGTCAGATCCTGCTTAACCATGGATGATTCTTGCGGAGGCCAGATATGCACGATGACTCAACACTTGCGCCCGACTCACCCTTGAGCACCCAGCAGGACAGCCGCGATATTGTCGACGCGCTAAAGGCTGTCGGCGTGACACCACGAAAACTCATGGAGCTTGACGAGGGTCGTGCAATAGCATGGTGGCAGAACCGCACGGGCGAGGTTTACTACGAGCGCCCCAGACATCACTCCCTCAGCATTTACATCAACAATGGCGAAAAAGCCAAGCGAATATTAAACGGGCAAATCGTAAGTCAGGGCTTTCCCGGCGCAGTTTGCCTGTTCCCGGCAGGCAGCCGCTCAACCTGGCAGATTGGTGGCCAGTTTGAATTCTTCCATTTCTACTTTAACGACCTGGACGTTGCCCAATGCGCGGAACAGACGTGGGACTGTGAATCCGGCACAGTCCAGCTTTCAGAGCTGTATCACGCCGAAGACCCGCTGTTGTCGCAGACTGGAAAGCTGCTGGCACTCACTGACTGGCAGGCCCCAGGGCAGGCCCTGGCGATGGATCATCTGGCACAATGGATGCTGCTTCAGACTGTCAGCCGTCACGCCAATGTACGGCAGGCACCTCCCGCCGTTAAAGGTCAGCTATCGATTCGTTATCGCCGCCTTTTACAGGAACGCATTAACGCTCAACTGGATCAACCACTGTCTCTCGCGAACATGGCCAGCTGGGTAAATCTCAGCCCCTACCATTTCGCCCGGCTCTTCCGGGCCAGCTTTGGCTGCGCCCCTTATCAATACGTTCACGAACAACGATTAATCCGCGCCCGCGACATGCTTCGTAAACGGAGCAGTAAAATCACTGCCATCGCACTGACATGCGGATTCAATGATTCCAGCCAATTCAGCCGGGCGTTCAAGGCAAGGTTCGGAGTCACGCCTTCCCGGTACCGCTCTGAAGCTGACTGAATGCACTGCCCCTGGAGCCCGACGCCATGCGAATTCGCGTTACGCATCAAAGGATCACGATTGCTCTACAGTTGATACTGCTTGCCGAAGCAGTGTTCGCAATCTGGGGCCAGCGTTGGATTCCCGCATTCCTGACAGCGATGATTATCGCCATCACCTTTTTCCCGGTGCTGTTTGAACGTCGCTTCAGAATTCACATCCCCCCAGAACTCCAACTCGCTGCCATCGCTTTTGTCTTCGCCTCCCTGTTCCTTGGCGAGATACGCGATTATTACACGCGGTTCTGGTGGTGGGACATGGCACTGCACACCATGTCCGGTTTTCTGCTGGGTATTCTCGGCTTCCTGCTGGTACACATCATGAATGAAACCGAAAAAATTCACGTCCACATGAAACCGGGTTTCGTGGCCTTTTTCGCATTCATGTTTGCGCTGGGCGTGGGTGCGCTATGGGAAATGTTGGAATTCACCATGGACTCAGTTTTCGGGATGAACATGCAAAAACCCATGCTAGGTGATCCGTCGGGGCTAACAGATACTATGTGGGACCTGGTTGTTGATGCGCTAGGGGCGCTGGTCATCTCCTTCCTGGGCTGGCGCTATATCAAGAACCCCGATGGGCGATCATTCCTGGAACGCTGGATTGACTCCTTTATCGAGCGGAATCCCAGGTTTTTCAGGCGGTGAGGCCGGAAATATTCATCGTTCAACCAGCCCCGATCGCGGAACCAGACAATTCGCCGCCGTGAGAAAAAGGTCCCGAAACGCAGCTTCTGAAGCAATCACACTCGGCAACCTGTCGTAAATCATCCGCCGACAGGATGATGTGCGGGCTTCGCTCTCGCTGACGCAGGCTGCGTGCACCTCTGCGCCCTCAATCTCGCCGGTCGCGTCTTCGCAGAGCTTTGGAATCTGCGCAATAACCCAGTCAACAGCCACACTGCGCTCCACCGGATTGGCTGCAAGGTTGGTAAACCGGCTGGCGTTTACGGGCTCGGGCTGTTCACGGGATTGCTCCCAGAGAAGGAATAGCAAGGCAGCAGATACCAATACGACTGTAACCAAGGGAAACTTCATGGGCGCCTTTTCAGTACGATGAATCCAGCCCCGGATGATAAACGCTTGGGAATGTTCTGTCCCGGTTTCCTATACTGTCTGGGATTTCACACGTATGGGCCGTCGATGGACAACGGCCCGATCAATCCAGCAACAAGGAGTTGTGGCAAATGATCACACTGATCGTTGGTCTGTTTCTGTTTCTCGGCGTGCACTCGCTCTCCATCGTCAACGAGCCACTGCGCAATCGCCTGAATGCTTCCATCGGCGAGGGTGCGTTCAAAGGGCTCTACTCGCTGGCCTCCCTGGTCGGCCTGGTACTTATCATCTGGGGTTATGGCGCCGCCCGCCTGGACCCCACCGTAATTTACACGCCGCCAGGCTGGCTCAGGCATCTGGCCATGCTGCTCCTGATCCCGGTGTTCCCGTTACTGTTCGCCACCTATTTCCCGGGCAAGATCAAGGCGAAACTCGGTCACCCGATGCTGGTCGCGGTAAAACTCTGGGCTCTGGCTCACCTGCTGGCGAACGGAATGCTCCACGACCTCCTGCTGTTCGGGTCTTTCCTCGCGTGGGCGGTGGTCGACAGGATTTCCATGAAACGCAGAACCCAGCGGCCCATTCCCACACTGCCGGCCAGCAAGGCGAACGATGTTATTGCCATTGCCGGCGGCCTTGCGGTGTATGTGGTGATGGTATTCTGGGCGCACCAGTGGCTCTTTGGTGTGGCACCGGTCTGATCGGGCGGCTGACCTTCGGGTCAGCGCCCCTGGGCGCCCCGGCGCAACCAGTTGTGCACGAAGGCAAGTTTGCGTCTCGACATTTCCGAGAGTGCAAAGGGGTAGAGGTCTGACAGGCCCATGGAACGGTTTACGTGATTCACCCGCATGGCCAACGAGGCAGCCACATGGATCAGCAATGCAGAGTCCTGCTCTGAGTAGGGTTCCCAGCCGCGCTCGGGCAACTCAGGAGATGTCAGGCCGGATGCCACGAAACTGTCGGTAATGTCGTTCAGATGCAGCAGGTGCGCCGCGGTTTCGGCCCAGTCTTCATGAGGATGCGCTGACGCATAACTGGTCAGGTAAAACAGCCTCCAGTCCGCCGGCGGCCCCTCGTGATAGTGCCGTTGAAGTGCGGCTGGGTAATCAGCACGCTCATCACCAAACATCTCGCGGAACGCCTCCAGAAAGTCCTCGCGCAGGCTGAGGCGCCACCAGAGCATATGGGCAATCTCATGGCGCATATGACCAACCATGGTTCGGTAAGGCTCGTCCAGCGCTTGCCTCCTCGTGGCCCGTACCACCGGGTCAGCCTCGGCCACACTGATTGTCACCACGCCGTTGGCATGCCCCATGGCGACCGGCGTCAGTCCCTCTGCGAGCATATGGAAAACCGGGCGCGTACCAGGATCTTCCGGCCGGAACCAGTGCCAGCGGCCGAGATTGTCCAGCACCCAGCGCTTCGCAGCCTCGGTTGCGGCCCAGTTCGGCATGGCGTTTGGAATATTCGGATCCGGAGCCAGTGCCGTCATAGCACAGGCCCGACAAAAAGTGCCCTGTTCCGGCGCGATCCAGTTACACCCTATGACCTCTCGATTTGCACAAAACGGAGGCATGGGCAGAAACGCCCTTGCCTGGGGATCGTAGGCGACAGGGGTGCCATCAAAAGTGGTCAGGTTATCGAACCACAGAGTGCCAGAGCCGACCGGATTGGAAAAAACCATCATAAAGCGGGTGCTCCTGTTGAGCGGCAGAGTGCATGGAAATAAATCGCCACTTTCTCAAACCTATACCCTACAGCAAAGGAACGGCAATTATGGCAGGTAAATCTATTGGTCCATGACGCCCTCTAGAACTGACTTCTCCCCCGCAACAGAAGCTGCATCTCATCAATACTGTCATCCCCGTCCAGGGGAAACGCGAAATCCAGGTGCAGCATCCGCTGAACTTCAATCCGGCTGGATGCCAGCCGCATCCCGAAACCGACATCTTTAAGTACCCCTTCATCGGGACCATTATTCCGACTGTCGGTGAACCAGGCCCGTCCCACGTCCGTGAACAGGACTCCCCCCAATCGAAACAGCTTGAAAGGATGCCAGTCCGGGAAATAACGGCGTTCCAGAGTCCAGAGCACGCGCCGGTTACCCTGCTGATACTCGCTGGGGTAGCCACGCAGCCCGTTCTCTCCCCCGATGAGCAATTGCTGGTCCGCCGTCAGGTTGTGGGCCGCTGTAAAAGCAAGATTGGTATACCAGCTGTTCCAGCGCACCGAGCCTCCGTAAAAATACTGAACGCTCACCGTTCCCAGCATGTTCTCTACCCGGTCTTCATCAAGCCGGTAGGTGCCGCTCTGGCTCAGCTCATAACTGGCGTAGTTGGTCTCTGTGGTCAGCAATGCATCCTGGAAGTCCATGTTCAGGACCACCCGGTCCTCGGTAGCACCAAGCCCAGTGCCGGAGTAACCCAGCTCCGTACGCCAAACAAACCCGTCACGCACATCCTCTACACGCTGCAACCGGGTCAGGTTGGTCATTTCCCGGAAACGGTTCTGGCGATAATCAAAACCAATCCAGGGGTAACTCAGAGCGCGGTCTTCGGGAAGGAGGTCCAGAGCAGGTTCGTTGGGTAGCCGGTCAAAATCGAGGGAGTCGTATCGGTAGCCCGCCAGCAGGCGCAATTGCCGGTCATCCCGCTCAGCAAGCCGCCATCCACCATCAATGCTGAAGTATTCCTGGCTGCGCCGGTAATCGGCAATTGCCTCTGCACCAACATAACGGGATTCTTCACGCACATCGTCGACACCACTGAGGCCGAAACGCCAGTTGGTTAGCTCACTGTAGAAGGGTCGCTCCAGGTAGGCGCTGCGGCCCCGCCCGTCGCTGCGCTCATCTAAGGAGAACCCTGCCTGCCAATGGGAGCCGAACACATTCGGATCGTCGAAAAACAGACTGGCCTCAGAGCGGTCCGGATCCTTGGCGTAGGAGATGCCCACGTTTTTGCCAGACCCGATAAAATTGGGATCTGAAAGCCCGACGTTGGTGGTGTTCTCGCCTCCAGACCGCGACACTCCAAAGCTCGGAAAAAGTGTCCAGGTATCCCGCGTCAGCACGCTCACCTCAACCTCATTCCCGCAAACACGGGTTATACCCACCCAGGCTGCTGTCAGGTAGTCCCGTTGGCGTAGCAGCCGCTCGGATTCTGAAATGAGTCCCGGGGCAAAGACATCCCCTTCTTCAAACACCAGCTGGGAACGCAAAGCCGATTCCCAGGTAGGTGTATTGAGCGTATTCAGGGTTCGATAAAGAGTGTTGTTCTGGTCGGGATCACTGGTATCAAAGATGGGCCGGCGAATAATGCGGACACTGCCAATGAGCGCGCCCTCAGGAATCAACATATCACTCTGGCGTTCCAGCTGATCTCGGGGCTTGTCCAGGTTAACGCCCTCCGGCTGGACCTGGCTGTCGACGCAGTCCTCGCCAACCAGCTCTGCCCCAAGACAAGGCCCAATAAATACCAATCCTGAAATAACGAGCGCACTCCGGAAAGCCATACCGCCCTCTACAACCGGAGAACAAACCGGGTCATTCTTCAGAGGGCTCCTCGGTGAATGCACTGAGGTGAAACGCCTTGGCTTCCTCCACTGCCTCCAAACCACATTCTTTGGCCTCCGGGACTGCGCCGCCAGCCAGAACTTCGAGAACAGAGCGCACGCCATGAGACAGCGACTCCGTGTTATACCCGCCCTCCAGAACAAAGGCCAGCCGCCCCCCACACAGCCGATCTGCCAACGACTGCACAATGCCCGTCATGGCGCCAAAACCCTCGAAGGAAACATTCATCGCAAGATCATACCAATGCGTGTCGAAGCCTGCGGATACCAGAATCAGGTCCGGCTTGAAGTACTCTGCGGCCGGCACAAGGATCTCGTTGAAAGCCTTGAGGTAAGCGACATCACCGGCACCGCCCGGCATGGGCACGTTCACTGTGGCGCCCTCGCCGAGCCCGGCCCCCACATCCTGCAGACTGCCGCTGCCCGGATAAAACGGTGAGGCCCGATGGATATCGAAAAACATCACATGAGGATCTGCCCAGAAGATGTCCTGGGTGCCATTGCCGTGGTGGGCGTCCCAATCCACAATCAACACTCTCTTGCAATCAAGTTCGGCCAGAGCATGGGCGGCAGCAACGGCAACGTTGTTCAACAGGCAAAAGCCTCTGGCACGGACCGGTTCCGCATGGTGCCCGGGGGGCCGAACTAACGCAAAGGCACTCCGGGTGCTGCCGGAAACCACAGCCTCCACAGCGGCAATAGCGGTACCCGCAGCCACCTCAGCAGCCTCAATGCTGCCGGGGGAAACCGCTGTGGTATCCACATCCAGCCAGGCATTCTTGTTGCGCAGGAGAAATAGATCATCCAGGAAAGACGTGGTGTGGACGCGGGCAAGCTGCTCCCGGGTGGCGACCTTGCCCGTGGCGAACCGGACGCCCTCAACCGGCTCGCGCTTCAGTAAATCCAGAATCGCATGAATGCGCCCGGGGTGTTCAGGGTATTTCCACTGAACAGTCAAACCCGCAAGGATCGTACGAACCCGTTTGTCCAGGCGGCCTGGAAGAAAGGCCGCATTCACATCGGGGGCGTGATTGAGTACCCGTTCATCGTAAAATACGGTGACATCTCTTCTCTCAGTCACAGCAAGCTCCATATGCTTTTAATCAGAAGGCGTGCAGACTCCCTTATCTCGGAGCCGTGCCACTGCCACAAGCATAGTCAAAGAAGCAGGTACCTGATAGTTGGAGCGCCCATATTACCGCAGGCTCTGGAACGCGCCTTTGACATGGGATGCAAGGGCATCATTGAGCGGATTGGAGCCCCGGCGCACAAGTGCCAGCTGGTACATTCCAATCTCCGGTAAATTATCGCTGGCAATCTCTTTCAGAGGCGAGCGCACCAGGCTCTGGGGGAACGGTGCCACAGCCAGATCCGCCAGCATGGCGGCTTCCTGACCGGAGCAATGCTCACAGGTATAGGCAATTCGATAAGGCACCCCGGCTTTATCGAGCGCCCGCAGTGTCATCCGGCGCCAGGCGCAGCCTTCGTGTGCCATAGCAATCGGCAGCGGGGTACGCAAGAACGCCGAAGAGCCCTCCCGACCGGCCCAGACCAACGGTTCTTCATGGACGACCTCGCCTCGATCGGGCCCTCTCTCGTCGGCCACTGTAACCAGGGTCATATCCAGCTCCCCGGCGTCCAGTCGGGCCAGGTTCTGTTTACTCGAGCCAACAACAACATCCACCAGCACCGCCGGGTAGGATCTCGCAAACTGCGCAAGCACCTCCGGAAGAATCCGGGTGCCAACATCATCCGAGGTTCCGATACCCACCTTGCCCTCCAGCGTAGGGGCGATGAAATGCTGCACGGCCTCCTCATTCAAACGCAACAACCGGCGACTGTAATCGAGCAACACCTCACCTTCGGTGGTTAAAGTGACTTGCCGGGGCTGCCTTATAAACAATGTTTTACCGAGGTTATGTTCCAGCTGTTTGATTTGCATGCTCAATGCTGACGGCGTCCGATGCACCAGCTTTGCCGCACCGGTAAACGTGCCACACTCAGCAATGGCAACAAAGCTTCGGAGCACATCGTTATCAAGCAACGGTATCTTCACGGGGCAGCAACTCCTGGCCGGCTTATATAAACACTGACTTAAGCATAATTGAACGAATAGTTAAATTCTTTTCGTTTGATTGAAGCCATTGTAACCCGCATCCTATGGGCCTTGGGCAAGCTTGAGCGATTAGAACGAAGTCTCCAAGCGAAGTGCTGCAAGCCATTCACCAACATCCAGGGGCGTAAACATGTTGAAGATTGCGGACCATCAATCAACCGCCGCCATGCAGCCAATAACGTCCTGGATGCAGAGTTATTCCAGGCGTCAGCAATTCCGCCGGATGGCTCAGTCGCTGCTGAAGGAACGAGACGATACGCTTTCGGATCTGGGCTATGACCGGCACGATCTGGAAGGCGCACTGCATCTGCCAATTCGAAAAGACGCACTGCAATACATTGAGGCGCGCCGATCGACAAGGGCACATGAGGGCCGCCGGCGCAGGCTACCTGCCTAACCGGCTAATTCTGAGAATCGCACCAATTTGAATTCGCCTGCCAGCACATCGGCCAAATGCCGAATGTGCTCAGGCGTAATCTCACAGCAACCACCAACGACACTGGCACCATCGTCTAACCACCGCTTTACCTGCGCAGCATAAGCCTTTGGGGAAATGTCCGGTCTTGCTTCCAGTTCATCCACTGAACCTCCGCCGGCCATGGGCTCAACCGTTTTGAACGCGTTGGCATAGCCCCCGACGCACGGGAACAGTTTCGCAAGCTCTGGCATGGTATGTGTCAGCACTTCGGGATCGCAGCAATTCAACATGACGGCTGTTGGCATGAAAGGCTCAACGGCAGCGACTGCTTGCGCGAGGGTTTCTCCAGACCGGAGCTTGCCGTCAGTCTCTAGCCGGAAAGCCACACCGAACGGTTTGCCCTGTTCAATTGCGGCCGCACATGCAGCTCTCGCCTCCAGAATGTTGGTCATGGTTTCAATGAGGAAGACATCCGCCCGGGATTGCAGCATGGCCAACGTGGCATATTCCGCCTTCAGATCGTCAAAGGAACGGGCGGGCTGGCCTCGATAACTGCCAACCAGGGGTGGCAGGCAACCGGCGATATCAACGTCCGCACCAGTCATATCGATGGCGCGCTCCAAAATCTCAAACGCCGCCTGGTGAATCGCTTCTATCTCATCGTCAAGGCCTTCTCTGGCCAAACGAGTCGGAGTGGCCGCGTAGGTGTTCAATGTCAGTGTTCGCGCCCCTGCCCGGATAAAATCCACATGCACGTCAATGACAACCTCGGGCTGTTCCCGCATCACTGCCACTGACCAGAGCGGCGAACTGACATTCATGGCCCTGCGATAGATTTCCTGGCCCAGGCCACCATCAAGAAGTGCAACAGGTTTCATAGAATCCTCGTCAATCTCAGCCTGGCATCAGCCAGAGTCCTGCCTCGATCAGCCAAAATAGTCCTGCATCCAGTCAAACAGCGTGCTGGCTGTCATGTCGCCAAGGGCCAACTGCTGGAAATCATTACCCACTTCATCCTCTATAGTCACAAACTGGTAAAGAAGAGTGCCGGGCTGCTCGTCGTGAAGAATAAGCGTGATACGCCGGCGGGTGCGAAGGCAGTCAATAGTCATCACATCAGCTGGTATACCGGCATCACGCATGCCTTGGCGAACCTCCACAACCGGATTGATGTGCTGGTGGGCGGCCTGAATGCGGGCGTGGGCATCGCTGGCAAGGTTAGACAGGGTCTTGAGAGGATCTTCAGGCATTGGGACCGGCTCGCTCTTAGGCTGTGTGATTGGCGATGATTACCATGGTAGCCCAATCGTGGGCGACCATGAAAAGACTGCCCTTTACATTTCTGATGAGATCATCACTACCAACGGCTCCGAGCAGGCGATTTCCCTCCTTGCGAATGTTTTCGGCCTGTTCAACCTGCAGAATCGAAGTACTCAGCAAGCTCGTCTACAAGAAAATCAAACACGGTCCGAACCCTGAGGTTCATTCTGAGTTCCCTGTGAGCGACGAGCCAGACATCACCGGTAAAGACATGGCCCGGGAAAACCCTCTCAATACCGGGCTCGGCGTCCCCCAACTCTATCGGGACCATCCCGATTCCCATACCCGCCCTGGTCATCTCCCAGTGCACGAGATGGCTATCAGTTCTGGCGGTGAAACTTGCCTCTGTCAGCTTTAACCCTTGGGCGGCTAATGCACCCATGTAGGCTTCATTGTTTGAAACAAACCCGATAAACCGGGCCTCGCTGAGATGCTCCTGGACCGGTCGCGGGATTGACGCCAGTAAATCGGAATCCGCATACAGGGTTGCCTCAAAGGTTCCGACCTTGCGCGCAATAAGGTCCGGTTCCGATGGCCGGAAATTTCGGACTGCAATGTCGGCGGCACGACGTCGAAGGTCGCTGGCTTCGTTAGAGGCGACCAGGCTGACTCGAATGCCCGGATATCTGCGTTGGAGTTTTTTAAGAATAGGAGGCAGAGCGAAAGCGGCGGTAATCTCAGAGGCTGATACAGTGATATCGCCCTCGATGGAAGTGGCGCGGCCGGTGGCGGCAAGCGAGAAACTGCTCGCGGCCTCGCCCATTGCCTGAACATAGCAAAGCAATTCCAGACCATTCTGTGTTAACTCCAACCCCCGACCTCCACGTTCGAAAAGGGCTGTGGACAGCTCCTCTTCCAACGCCGAGACCTGCCTGCTCAGGGTCGGCTGAGAAATCCCCAGCGCCTTTGCAGCAGCAGATAAAGAACCTTCCTCGGCAGTCACAAGGAATGCCCGCGCTCGGTTCCAGTCGAATTTAACAGATCGCCAATTCATTCATTTATGCATATCATGGATGCGGATATGGCGATACTACCAACAGAATTGCAGAGATAGAATGGCCTCTAGTGAATTAAAGCAGCCAGCACAGAGGTAATCCCATGAGTTCGTCTGTCAATTTCTGGAACCGTAGCGCTGCGCGTTACGCCAGACGCCCAATCGCGGACCAGAACGCCTATTTGAAGAAGATCGACCTCACCCAAAATTACTTTCATTCAGAAATGGATGTCCTGGAGTTCGGTTGCGGTACCGGCTCGACAGCACTGATCCACGCACCCAAAGTCCGGAGCTATCTCGCAACCGACGCTTCTGCGCGGATGATTGAGATTGCCCGGGAAAGATTGGCAAAAAAACACGCTGACAATCTCACTTTCCAGGTTGCCTCCATTGATGACTTGCAACAACGGCAGCAGACATTCGACGCCGTATTGGGTTTAAACATCCTGCACCTCCTCCGCGACCCAAAATCTGCCATCGAGAAGGTCTTCGGCATGCTAAAACCCGGCGGTGTGTTTATCAGCAACACCGCTTGCCTGCAGGATACCCGGGCACACTTGAAACCCGTCGCTCTGGTCGCGAGCCTGCTACGGGTCGCACCCTACGTGAAGTTTCTATCCCGAAAGGAACTGGAAACCAATCTTGAGAGTGTGGGATTCCAGATCCAGTACCGCTGGGTACCAGAGAACTCCAGAGACGTATATTTTCTGATCGCCACTAAACCAACCTAAAATCGAGCCATCAGAAAAAAGGGTGGTTGCAACCAATGAAAGGAACTCTGCTTATACTGATGTTTTTTGCAGTTACTACTGGATGCAGCAACAGAGCAGTCTATGACAACGTGCGCATCCACCAACGTAACGAGTGCGCAAATGAACCGCCTTCGACCTACTTTGAATGTATTGAACGTGCGCACAAGTCGTATGAGGAATACGAAC
The DNA here is from genome assembly GCF_002744735.1 of Marinobacter guineae. GTDB lineage: Bacteria > Pseudomonadota > Gammaproteobacteria > Pseudomonadales > Oleiphilaceae > Marinobacter > Marinobacter guineae. The sequence continues at coordinate 1,264,237 of NZ_KZ319339.1, forward strand.
GAGAAAGAAAAGAGGTGTTGGAAAAGGCGGAATCTGATGTCAAGCTTCCATAGACTATCAGAATGTTGCGCACATCTGCGCATTACAGGGAATAATCTAATGGCAAGCTCAAAACTAATCGGTATCGTCCTACTCGTAGTGGGCATCGCCCTACTCTACTTTGGATACCAATCAACACAGTCCCTCGGCGACCAGTTGACCGAGACAGTCACCGGCCGCTTTACAGATAACACCATGTGGTACCTGATTGGCGGTGCTGCCGCAGTTGCAGCCGGTGCTTTTCTGGCATTTTTCAGAAAATAAAGTGGCTCCGCCCTTCCGACAGGGCAATGCTAGTCTCGGCGTCGCCTGGGCCTGACCAGATACCAACTGGCCAGGACCAGCGCCCCAAACACCGTATAGACCAGAATAAATACCCAGTCCGGTGCGCTGTAATACAGGATGGATTGCAGCCAGTGCTGGATGAATGATCCCTCGTAGCCTGCTTCACCCGCCTTCGCGCGAAGCGCCATCTCCCAAGCTGTTAACGGGCAAAGCACGCCCAGCCAGGATTGAAGAACGACGATACCGATAACACTCAGGTGGCTTAGCCGGAACCAGAAATTGCGCACCCACTGCCATCCAAGGAAGTGACCAACGAAAGTTGCCACCAATCCCAGAATAACGAAAGCCACCAGCATCGTGTGCAAGACCAGCAACAGGTCCGCGAATACCAGGAACCACCGCATTTCCATCGTCACCCCCCGTATTCTGCCCCCTTGCTGACAGAGCTACCCGAGCTTCGCGAAAAACAAGCGTGCACTCTCGTTGGCGGGAAAGATCATCTCAACCCTCAACTCGGACAGAAACACATCGTTCACCGGACCAAAGCGTGCAATCATCGTGGTGGTTTCGAGGATTTCATCACCCATGTTCAGGCGCGTGCGAATGGAAGGGCTGTCTGGCAGACTTTCCGGCTTCGGTATTTCGCGTAACAGTTCCTGAATTTCCAGAATCAGTGCTTGCATTCGCTCATCCCCCTGATAACGGGAAGCATCACTCAACAGGTGCTCATAAGCTGCCCACGCCACTTCATCCCAGTTGTCTACCACTGCTTTCCATTTGGGCGAGGAGAGATACGCCTGATACAGGTTAACCGGTTCGTCAGCTTTCAGTTCCGGGAACATCATGAACGCCGTCGCGTTGCCATCCACCACATCGCCCCAACGATTTAGCACCAGAGCAGGGTATGGCTGGTGGTTGGTGATCAGTTCACGAATGGCCGCCCGATACACCTCCAGCTGATCACTCTCGTAGTCTTCCTCAAAATAGGCGGCCGGCAACCCGGCCGCCATCAACAGCTCGTTACGTTCCCGTAGGGGAATATCGAGCGTCTCCGCCAACCGCAGTACCAGATCCCGCTTTGGTCGTGAACGGCCAGTTTCGATAAACGACAAGTGGCGCGGCGAAAGCTCTGCCTCCACCGCCAACTCAAGCTGGCTCAATCTTTTCTGGTTTCTCCAGAACCGCAGCTTATGGCCAAAAGCACTGTGTTCTGTGATCTCGCTGCCCTGGTCTATCGACCTATTTTCAACGGTCATTTATCCGCCCTTTACCTTTTCGGGAAGTGCGCCAGAAATCTCATCGGCGCATGCTCATACTCAGAGCATAACCAATTCTGAACATCAACGTGCAGAGGCAATCCACAATGCATATTTTCCGAATCGCGCCCGTTTTATTTCTCGCATTCACAAGCTTCACGCTCTGGGTGCTGGCTACCTCGGAGCAGAATTTCTGGCTATGGTTTCTAAGCCTGTTTACCGAGAGGGAATCACTTCAGGTCGTTCTGGATCTGGGAATTGCCCTGTTGCTGCTTATGTATCTGCTGTACCGGGATCATGTTGCCCGGGGCGGCAGCGCCAAAAGCTTTATCCCCTTTCTGGTTGCCCTGCCGTTGCTCGGCGTCATCTCGCCACTGGCCTATCTCACAGCCAGAGCACTGAAGCCAGACTGGATGCTCATGACAAGCGATGGTCGGTCCCTTACCGAACGCTAGACGGCAAGGCCCGTTTCAGAGCCGGACCGAAGCCCTTCATGGGCTTCCTGGACACCACTGCTCGAAATTCAAAGCCGCCACCGCATTGAATGGTTCTGCCTGAGCCCCCCTTCCCCATCCCAATCGTCCCAACCGGCAAGCGGAATCGGGGGCTCGCAGGAAAGCGTGGGTATCCGCTCCGCCCCGGCGGTTTTGTTCTGCGCCAGTCGCTTTCTGAACGCGCCCTCGCCCTGATACCTAATACCGCCGCCTTGCACGCCATAGCTAACCTGGGGCGCCAGCACATCGAAACCTACGTAATAGAGCGAAGCGTGCATCGGCCATAACCAGTGCACCATATTCCCAGCTCGACCGAAGGGCATGAACGCCTGTTCAGGGGGAGCCTGCAGTCACAGAGCATATCGCCGTCTTGCCCTGAAAATGGCCCCGGTTGTAACGCCGGCTGCCGGAATCAAGCCCGCCATATACAAGCACCCGGTCAAACCAGCCCTTCAATATTGCAGGCTGGGCATGCAAACGGCGGTGCGCCATGGGCCGGGCTTGGCGGTGCTGCCCTGTTATCTCGGGGATTCAGACCCCGAACTCATGCGGTTGACAGACCCCTTGCCGGAACTGGCCTTTCCGCTCTGGCCGCTCACCCACCCGGATCTGAGACGCGTCAGCCGGATCAGGGTATTCACGCAAGACATTGGAGAGTACATTCGACAAAGACTTGGATGAGAGGAAGCGACCTATGAGCCACACATCAGCTCCCGCCAGACTCGGATTTCTCTACCCAGGCCATGCGGCCGAGGATGATTATCCACTGCTCGGTTCCATGGTAGAGCCACCAGCCCAGGTCACTCTCGTCCACACCGAGTTTCTGGAAGACGCCCACACCGTTGAGGCCCTCAGTGAAATGGGCAGTGTCAGCCGACTTTCGAAAGGCGCGGAAGCCCTTGCCGGCTCAGCGATTGAATCGGTAATGTGGACCTCCACCAGTGCCAGTTTCGTACTTGGCCTGGATGGCATCCGCCAACAGATCGACACTCTTGAGAAACTCCTCCGTGTGCCCGCGTCCACAACGGCCATGGCGTTCGCCAGAGCAGTCAAAGCGATTGATGCGGGAAAGGTAGCCATTGCCGCCACCTATCCCGAGGATGTCGCACAGCGATTCCGGGAATTCCTCAACCATTTCGATATTGAGGTAGTGCATCTTGCAAGCCGCGGAATCGAAACGGCTGCGGAGGTGAGCACGCTGGAGAAGGACGAGGTCATCAACTTTGCACTGGCCAACACCCGCAACCATGCCGACGCACTGCTCATTCCCGACACCGCCCTCCACTCTGTGGCATGGCTGACCGATCTCGAGAAGGCGACCGGGAAGCCGGTGCTGACGGCCAACCAGGTGAGTTTCTGGGAAGCTCTGCGCCTATGCGGAAAACTGACGCCCCAGTCCGGACTGGGCAGGCTGTTTGAATCGGTGCCGTGAACAGTATGGCTGAACTCGCCGGCGGGCTGATAACAGACGCATCCATTCCCTATGGCGCCCGGTGGATTCCTTAACAGCAACACGGATTCGTCCACGGCGGCGTGGTCAGCTACCTGGCAGACAACGCGCTCACCTACGCCGGTGGCTCGGTTCTGGGTGATTCGGTTAGATCCGAGTACAAGATCAATTACCTCAGGCCGACCATTGGAGAAATACTGATCGCAAAGGCGTCCGTGATATCGGCCGGCAAACGGCAGGCCGTCTGCCAATGCCAGGTTATTGCCATCGCCGAGGGTGAAGAACGGATGGTAGCTGTTGCTCAGGGCACGATTACCAAGGCAGGGGATTCCCGAGATGGGTTGGACTTTCCATTCGACCGGCGGAGAATCCGACCAACTTGGGGCCTGAGTGGACAATTCTCACTAAACCAGTATTGAAGAATACACTCACAACTCACAAACTACCCAAGAGGTCCTTGATGTCCGACGCCTCGAATGCCAATCTTCTTGAGGTTTACTCGAACCCTTCAGAAAGCAGCACCACAAGAGAATCCGCCATGACTTTGCACCTGGAACTCGCTCCTCTCATCAGCCTCGGCGCCGGCATCGGCATCCTGGTTTTTCCCAAATTGCTTAACTACATTGTCGCCGGTTACCTGATTGTTCTGGGAGTACTCGGCTTATTGGGGCACTCCTTTTAAATCGCGGCGAGGAACATTTCCCAGGTCTGACGAAGGAACCCTCAATGCCCTGAAAACCGCCTTCACATTCATACCCCAGCCAGGGTTGGGTCAGGCGCTCGCCCATTAGAAAATGAGCGTCAACCCACCCGTAATCACGGCAAACAGAACGGACAACCAGATCAGGGTCACCCAGGGAAAGGGTGGCGGAGGCGGCTCGACCGCGAGCTGCTCTTCCAGATAGTTTTTCAGCAACCGGGTGTTGCGGGTGTTGGCCTTGTAGATGGCGTCAAAGGCATCGCCTACAACCGGCAACAGACCACCGACGAAATCGATCCCCATATTGCGCAGCATACGCAGCTTCACATCCTTGCTGGCGCCCGCTCGCTGAGCCTCGAGCAGAACATAGCCAGACAACACCAGGCCGGCCATGTCGCCCACCACCGGTACCAGGCCGATAATTGCCTCCATACCAATCCTGAATCGGGTAAAGGGTATGCCGATGCTGCTGTCGGTATATCGGCTGAACTTCTCCAGCCGCTCGAGGATCGCCCTTTGTTGGGCTTGGGTAGGTTTCGCCATTACATCTCCAGAAAACTCACACTGTTCCGATATCCAATGTTATTCCCCTGTAGCTGCCGGGGGCTCGGGAAACTAGCCAAGCTTTTCCAGGTAATCGAATACCGCTGCAAAGTCCTCGCGTCCGTGCCCGGCACTATTAGCCTGACCAAAGATAGATTTGGCCACACCTGCCAGAAACAGCGGCTGCTTTTTTTCGTAGGCGGTCACATCCAAAAGCTGCAAATCCTTGAGCATCAGTTCCAACGGAAACTGGGCTTCGTAGTCGCCCGCCTTTATGAGTCCGGCCTTACCCTTCAGGAAGGGCGCGGTAACCGGCAGGTTTGGCAGGGTGTCCATTAAGAAATCCCTGCTGAAGCCAAGCTTCTCACCCAGCAATGCGGTTTCGGAGTACACCAGCATGTTCTGGGCGAGCAAGGCATTGACCAGCATTTTGAAGCCACTGCCCTGCCCGGCAGGACCAACATGCAGAATTTTCTGGCCCATTTGCTCGAGCAATGGCCGAACTTGCTCAATATCGACCGATTCACCCCCGAGCAGGAACGTCAGCTCACCCGTTTCTGCCGGCATTTTGGTACCCGCCACGGGAGCATCCAGAAAGCGTACCCCCCTGGCGCGAGACCGTTCATCGCACTCGCGAGTGTATGAAGGATTCACGGTTGAGCAATTGATCCAGAGTGCGCCTTCGTCCATCGCACCGACAAAGCCGTCATCACCAAAGGCGACCTTTTCCACCACCTCCGGGGCACTGAGCATGGTGAATACCACCTCGGCATCAGCCACCGCGTCCCGGGCGGAATCAGCAGTCCGGGCGCCGGCATTTTTGAGTGGGGCCATTGCCTCGGGAGACCGGTTGAAAACCGTTAGTTTGATTCCGTTATGATTGAGCAGATTGTTCGCCATGCGACTGCCCATGATGCCAAGACCGATAAATGCGACGTTCATACAATTCTCCGTTGTAGTTCCAAAAGACCTGATCCGGATTAAAAAGACTCAAAAAATGTCTGAAAATCCCGCTCCACACACTCCGCATAGTGGTTAGCAATGGCTCCCACCAGCGTGACAAACTCGCTCTCCCGGCCTTTGGTCAGCTGCTTCAGGGAATCCTCGAACAGGAACGGCTCGTTTGGGTTGAGCGAACGACTGGCACGCTTGTGCTCGGTCGCCAATACCTCTCCCCAGGCAGCCGCCATCTTGCGCAAGTGTTTCTTCTTCACAAGTTTGTCGGTGGGAAAGTCGTCCTTGAACGGCGACCGCTCTCTCACCGAGAACACTGCTCCATCAAATTCCAGCCAGCCAAGGTAGCGGTCCGGGTGTTCCGCCAGGGCCCGGAAGGCGGCCGCATGGCGGGAGACAGGCGTTTGAGCTTCGGATTGGTGGCGTCGAAAACACGCTTGCCATTCTTCTGCAGCCGGGTCCACTTATCCAGCATGCGTTTGCGGCCTTTCTTCTTGCCGACCTTCTCCAGGAACTTCTTCAGCGGCTTGCCAGCCGTATCCGCAGTGAAATGGACTTCCTGCCCCAGGTCGTCCTTATGGTAACGGGTCGCTGTCTCGAGATAGCCTTCCACCAGTGCCTCCAGGGCTTTGGTGCCGGCGGAATCATCAAAGACGCCATTGGCCCGGGTGTCCAGCACCAGGCTAACGGCCAGGCGCCACAGGTCGTATTGGTAGTCGGACACCACGGCGTCATCAAAGTCATCCAGACCGTAGATCACGTTGCCGTCATGGTTGGCAAATGCCCCGAAGTTGTACACATGGGCATCGCCCTGTATCCAGGTCTGAGTTCCGGACACCCCGCCAAACAGCGCAAACCGCCAGTCGTTGTACATATCCTGCCAGAACAGGTGGCTGGTGCCCCGGAAGAACCGATAAGCAGACTCGGACATAGCAGCAAACTTCTTTTTCCGGGCGGCGGCATTCAGGTCTGCATTGTGTTCGGCAATCGCCTGGATAACCTGCTGGTCGCGGTTATGGAGCGTCAGGTCTTTGATCATGTTCGGCTCTCTTTGCTCGATTGCAGGAGTTAGAGGATCAGCCTAACACGGAGACTGGAACGTCACAGGATTGGAGCAACCCAGAATTAAAGCCGCCTTCCCATTGACGAGCCACCACAGCTCTGCGGCTGATTATGCGGACCTAAGCGGTGTTCGCTACCTGAAACGAACGATCGATGACCGGCTTCCTGACTGCTGTCATCATAACGATCCCCTTTTCCCGGTATTTTTCGGTTTTTTCTTTTCAAATGAAGTTACACCTTCACACCCTCATGTCGAATACTTTTACACCAAAAACTTCAATCAGCATCACAGCTATGCACTGTAGATTTACATGTACTCAAAATAGCGTCGATTACTTTTACATCACTGTTAAGCACGTCCTCCCCCCACATCGGGTTCCGTAATCGGACCACTCATAACTGGCTGTTATTTAGTTATTTCTAAAAGCCTGGCGCAAAGCCTGCTAGATCGGCCGTGCCAGCTGGGGGAATCTTCGTTTCCAAAGGCTGAGCAAAACCTCTACGAAGAAAAACTGGAGATTAAACATGAAGCTATCGGACCGCTTCTTACGTTCAACTTTGGCCCTGGTCATCGCCGGGCTTTCAACCGGCTCTGCGTTCGCTGCGCAAATTACCGACTGGAATCTGGACAATGTGGTTGTTTCGGGCCCCGACAGCGACGGGAATTACTTCAGCACGATCTACGACAAGGCTCCCGTGGATAGTTCAGCCAATACCAACGGCTATATCAAATACGATCTGGATGAGGGTGCGGAACCCGGACTCAAGGTCGTCAACGATGCTCCGGTTGGGGTTTCAGGCTCTCCGGTTGATAACTGCATCATGGCCGCTGGCAGCGCAACCTGTAACGGCGAGTTCCAGAGCGGCAAGCGATTCAAGCTCGACCAAACGGAAGTCGGCCCGATCGACCTGGTATTCGATTTGAGCGGCAATTCGTTAAATGAAGACAATGACGGGCTCTACAGGGTCTTCCAGAAGTACGGCAACAGCACAGGCGGCACCCTGGGCGGATTCAACATCGGCCTGGGATTCGGCATCGGAGACACGTTTGAGTACTCCAGCGAAGGCGACGGCTTAAGTTTCGTTGACTTCGGCGAGGAACCAAAGGGGAGCGAGTTCAGTTCACTCTTTGCCCAAGGGCTGTTTGGTGAGGACGAAGAGCGTGATCGCCTCCGGGGTTACTTCAGCGGTGAGCGCAGCGGCTTCGGCCTGGATCTGGTGAACGAGGACCTGTTCCAGACCACGGGTCTGTTTGGCGGCGAGTTTGGCTATGAGGCCCTGTTCGGTGACTGGATGTCCTATTCCATGGCACCCGATGGCTACTTCTATGACGATGACGGCGATCCCTCAACCGATGCTGTCCTGATGGCCCACTTCGATGCCGCCACAGGCAAATGGATCATGAACCGGGCGCTTGATGCCGATGGTAATATCCTGACCACCGCTGAAGGAAACGAAGGCGATCAGTATGACAGTATTGCTGACGTCGAGGACGCGTTGGCGGCACAGGCAAGTAATCTTGAGCTTGCGGCATGCCCTGACGAGGCTGTTCCCGGAACTGCCTGCCTGGCTGGCACCGACGCGATTGAAGACCTTGCCAAGTTCAACGTGAGCTACTTTATTGATCCCGTAAACCTGGACCTGTTTAGTAACCCATTCAACTTGGACCAGGACCTAGGTGGCCGGGAAACGTTCACCTTGCGCATTAGCGCTGTCAGATCGGTGGCAGTACCGGAACCCAGCACTCTTGCACTATTTGCAACGGGGCTGGTAGTCCTTCTGGGTCGGCGTCGCGCCGGCCGAAGCAAGGGCATCACTGCCTGAGAGCAAACGGTATCAGCTCTTCTTAACCGGGGCGCGCTTGCGACGTAGTCTGTCGCAAGCGCGCCCTTTACTAACCAGCGTTTCTGCCAACCGCTGGGTCTCACCCGACCGCGAGCGCCCCTGGAGCAAGAAAACAAGTCTGTCCCGGTTTTCTCGGCTATTTCGCCATGTGCCCCACATACGCGGCAGTAAAGGCAGTTTCCTGAAAGACCTTCAAGCCGGTCTCGGCAAACGGAATTGGCAACGGGTTTGCGGCCAGCGTGGACTTGATCAGCGCAGGCGGGAGCAACCTCACTTCCAACCCGGTATCGGGAATCAGCTGAATGGCCGCCTCCAGCTTGAAGCTGATGGCACCACCGGCAAACTTGCCTTTCGGCATCCGCTCCTTGATCGCAACGCTGCTCACCCCGTGCTTGGCCATCAATTCAGCAAATGCCGCCTGGAACTGTTTCAGGTCTTCCCGGGTGTGGTTTTTGGTTAGCGACAGCTTGCGCACCTTGCACTCCGGCAAGGTGAACTGCCCTCGATCCAGATTCAGTAAACACACCACGGCATCGCTGCCGGTCAGTTCCACTCCGCAAATAATCACAGCATTCCTCTCCTTTCCGTTATCGCCCTCAGCCACAGCACTTCTTGAATTTAACGCCACTGCCGCAGCTGCAAGGGTCATTGCGGGAGGGCAACGTCGCCGAGGTAACCGTCTCCCCTTTATTCAGGAGTGCGGTCAGTTCGGCGATGGATTCAACAGCGCCCTCGCGGGGATCAACCGTAATATTCGCGTGCAGTTTGGCCTTCGCCACCCGGGCTTCGATCTCTTGCTTGCGTGCGTCACTGGTAACCACCAGCGTTAGCGGGAACTTCTTGCTGCCACTCTTCTGACTGGCGTTGGTCTGGAAGCCGCCGTAAGCGGTGTGGTGCTGGCGCGCATCCTGCCGGCCTTTGAAGAAAAATTTATCTGACATACTGAAATCTCTGATGTGAGGAAGAGTACCCGGATGCTCAAAGAAACACTGGCTACCGCTGGGCGAGACGTTTTAGCATGCTAACGTAACTGGATATATAGGCAGAATCCTTATTTTGGTGATAACCCATGACTGAGCCACACAACCCACCCTTCCGTTTCCGATTACGCGTCCGCTATGGCGAATGCGACGCCCAGGGTGTTGTATTCAATGCCCGATACGCAGACTTCGTGGACATTGCCGTTAACGAGTACATCCGCACACTGTTTGGCGACTATCAGCACTTGCTGGACCAGGACCTGGATATTCAGGTAGTCAGTCTTACGGTGAACTGGAAGGCGCCGGCACAGTTTGATGATGTCCTGGAAGCCCGCATCAAAGCCGGTCGGTTGGGAAACACGTCTTTTACACTGCACCTGGAATTTTACCGACATGGAGATGACCGATTGATCGCCGATGCTGACATTACCTATGTTCTGATTCAGCCCTCGGTGATGGCCAAGACCGCGATTCCTGACAATATCCGGGAACAACTCTCACAAGGCGCCCCCGGGGTGCTGATCAGTCATGCGGGGGAAAGTGCTTAGAATTCCGCGAGAAATGTACCCCAGGGGCTCCGAAGATTGTCGGGGGACGGTGTCATAATGGCGCTCCTGTTCTTTTAGAAACCTGTAAGGGCTGAATATGATATTCGGAATCGCCTGGTTCGCAATGATGTGGTTTGGGCTGATCATGCTCGCGCTGATCGCTGCCGTGGTGTTCGTCCTGCGCCGGAGCCGCGATGCCGGGGATGACACCGAAGCGCCCACCCGCGAGCAACCCCACGAGCACCAAAGTGAGGCCCGCCAACAGGTGCTTGAAATGGTCAGGGGTATGCATACCGCCGCTGAAGGTCTCCATGGCCGGGCTCGTGTTGAGGCGTTGCGGAACTATATGGATAGCATGAGCGATGGTCTGGAGGTGATCTCGGAAATCCGTTCCCCTGCCGGCGGATCTCCCAGAGGCGAATGGGTCATTGCGCCCGGGGCAAAACCCGAGCGCCGGATTCTCTATATCCACGGCGGCTCCTGGATCGCCGGCAGCCCCAAAAGCCATCGCGCCATTACGGATCGGTTATCGCGGCTGGCCCAGGCCTGCGTCTTCGCTGTCGATTACCGGCTGATGCCGGAAAACCGCTACCTGGACGGCATAACCGACTGTCAGCGGGCTTATCGCTGGATACTGGACAATGGCCCTAAAGGAAAGGCTCAGGCCACCTTCGTGGTAGTTGCAGGAGATTCCGCCGGCGGCAGCCATGCCCTCGGACTCATCGCCTGGATAAGGGATCAGGGTCTGCAGCCACCGAACGCAGCGATTGCCTTGTCACCCTCCACCGAACTGATGCTGACCTCTCTGGGCAGCCGTGCCAACCTGAAAACCGATGCCATGCTCGGGCCAACGGTTAAAAAATTGTCCCGGGTACCGCTGCCATTGCTGTGGTGGGGAACCGTTCTGGGCATGCGGGTATTGCCCACCAGCCCGATGGCATCGCCCCTGCGCGGGAAATTACACGGTCTGCCACCAACACTGATTCATGTCAGCGAATCGGAAATGTTGCTGGAGAACGCCCAGCGGTACGCAGAGAAAGCGCGGGCTGCTGGTTCACCGGTGGAATTGGAAACCTGGCCTGACATGGTTCATGTGTGGCACCTGTTTACGCCACTGTTACCGGAGGCGGAAGAGGCGTTTGAGCATATCGGGGAATTTCTGTCGCGGGTGGAAGCGGATTCAACGTAAAAGGATCTCCGAACCGGTGGTCAACGTCAGTTTTCAACAGCCGGGCAAAGTCTTCCCTCCGCTCCCGCCAGGAGTCAGTCGAGAATTCGACCGACCCCTGGCGGATTCAAGTCAGCAACAGCTTATCAACGCACTTTTGAAAGGAATTTCTGCGTTAACGGATTTTGCGGATCGGTAATAACCTGTTTTGCCTCACCGATCTCAGCAATAACACCTTGATGAAAGTAAGCCACGCGATCAGATACATCACGGGCGAAGCCCATTTCATGTGTCACGCAGATCATGGTCATCCCCTCATCCGCCAACAGGCGCAACGTATCCAGAACCTCTCCCACCAACTCGGGATCAAGGGCGGATGTAACCTCATCAAAAAGCATGTAGTCGGGTTTCATGGCAAGGGCGCGGGCAATCGCCAGGCGCTGCTGCTGACCTCCGGACATTTTCGTTGGGTAAACATCGAATTTATCACCCAGGCCAACATGCTCGAGTTCCTTTTTAGCGATTTCAATCGCTTCGTCCTTGCTCATTTTTTTGACGATTCTGGGCGCAAGAGCCGCATTTTCGAGCACGGTCAGATGCGGAAAGGAGTTCCATTGCTGAAAGACCATACCCAGCTTCTGACGCAGTTTATCCTTATTCGTGTCTTTGCTATGGACATCAACATCATCCACGATGATCTTGCCCTTGTGGATTGCCTCTATGGCATTGATGCAGTACAGCAGGGTCGACTTACCACTGCCGGAGCCACCGATAATACTCAGCACTTCGCCATTGGCGACATCCAGACTGACGCCTTTTAGAACTTCAAGATCACCAAAGGATTTATGGACATTCTGGATACTAATCATATTGCCATTTTCCTCTCAACATACCGACCATATGAAGATAAGGGGTATGAAATAATAAAATAAAAGATACCGACACCGATCAGAATCTCCAGCGGTTGCTGGGTACGGGAGATGAGCTGTTCGGACGTGCGCAGCAGTTCCATATAACCAATCACAGAAACCAGGGCAGAGTCTTTGATCACACTCAGGGCAACACCAAGCCAGGAGGGGAAAACCGCCCGTAAACCGATGGGCAAGCGAATATGATAAATGGTTTGCCAATGGTTCATGCCCAATGACCGAGCTGCGGTCTGCATGGATACAGGTACGCTTTCGAAACCACTACGGAAGACTTCACTCATGAAGGCCATGGTGTATAACGAAAGCACGATGGAGCCAGCCACAAAGGGGTCTAGGGGGATTCCTGCCGCGCCCACAAAGGTTGAGAAAAGAACGAGCTGGATAATCAGCGGTACGCTTCTGAGTACATCCAGCAGCCCACCAAACAGCATGTTGACCAGCTTGTTGCTTTCAGCACGAATAAAACCGACGATCAAGCCCAGCACGGTTCCCAGCACAATGGCTAATACGGAGATGGTCACCGTATTCATGACACCGGTAAGAATAAAACCCGTATCGTTCCAGGACAGAGGCGTGAATAAGGAGTTCATCAGATTTCCCCCCTGAACAGTTTGCGGGAAAGAAGCGATGAACTGATCAGCACCAGTTTGGTGATGATGAAGTACATAACCGCTGCCACAATGAAAAACTCAAGCGTCCGGAATGACAGTGACTGCAGCCTCTGGGTCGTTCCCGAAAGCTCACTCATGCCAACCAGAATTCCCAGTGAACTCATCAGGATGGACCAGACAAACTGGTTGGTCATCGGGTGATAGATACGCCTGAGCATTTGCGGCAGGATAATGTATCGATACACTTGGATGCTGTTCATACCCAGAGATTTGGAAGCACTGTACTGGGTGCTGGGGATAGACTGGAATCCACCCCGGAAGGTTTCGGTCAGGTACCCTGCATTGATAAATACAAGGGCGCTCAGTACCGCAACATAGGGGCTTAAATGAATGCCAAAAGCACCCAGCCCGAAATAAGCCATATAGATCTGAAAAAGGGCCGGAGTGTTCCTGGCTGTCTCCACCCATGCCGTCGCAACATAACAGAAGGGCTTGCTGTTGTTCATCTTGGCAATCGCCAACAGTATTGCAATCACAATACCAAGGAGCATGGCGAGCACGGACACGTGCAGGGTTACGAAGGCTCCATTCAGCAACTCAGGCATTTTCTGGAACACGACGTTCCAGTGAAATTCATAAGTCATACCTTGGCCACTTTCTGTGGTTTAAGAGGGCTCTGATGAGCGCCTGGTCCAGGCACTGGTCAGAGTTCGAAGCACTTCCACAAAGCTATTTGCGGCAGGCTTTTCGATAAGTAACGTGAGCAGCCGCCCGGCAGGCGGCTGTCGATAGGATGTTTACTTATTATCTCTCAAGGTCTGAATCAGATCCGCAGGCGCGTCTGAGCCGAAGTGTTGATTGTACCGCTTGTCGAGGTTGCCATCGCGAATCTGGTGCACCAGAAACAGGTTCAGGTACTGGATCCAGGCGCCTTCGCTTCTTTTTGCGATCAAGCCGACAACGTCGTCATATTTGGGTACAAAGGGACCTGCGACAAAATCTTCGAACTCTTCGCTCTGAAGCTTGGTCGCGATATTGGTGTTGGTTGAAATGATCGCGTCCACTTTACCCTGGTACAAACCCAGGAATGCATCGTTTTCAGATTTGAACGCTGTGTAATTATCCGTGCCCCAGCCGTTTTTCTCGGCATAGGCGAGGTATTCAGTTTCGTAGGTAGTACCCAGTGCAGCACCCACCTTCAGGTTCTTGAGGTCATCAAACGAACTGATTTGCTTGTCTTTCGGGGAAATTACCTGAAACTTGAAGACGAAGTACGGGTAGGTGAATCCAACGGATTTTGCACGTTCCAGGGTATCGGAAGTTGAGCCGATAACTACATCGGTTTTTCCGGAAACCAGGGATGGGATTCGATCACCCCAGGTAAGGTTGAGTACATTTACGTCCACGCCAAGGGCGGCACCAAGATCATTACAATAATCCACATCGAAACCGGCGGGATTATTGTCTTTGTCGAAATAGCCCATGGGTGGGAAGTCGAGTACCACACCGCAGTTCAATGTGCCTCGTTGAATCACGGTGTCAAGCTGGTCGGCTGACGCATTCATGGAGCCGGCCGCAACAAAGGCGAGCACTACTGTTGCGAGTTTCCTGATCATAGTTTGTCTCTCTTGTTTTTGTTCGGGTGATAATTAAAAAAACTTTTAGTCATCTAAAAGAGTACCCAAAAAGTGTACCCTAGATTTTTTAGTGAAAACTCTTGAAGTTCCCAGCCAGCTAGTGAATTTAACCTTAATCTTCAACTTTAATAGGAAATAATATGGAAAGCTGTTTGTATTTTAGACAATAAAACCATAGGCAGCATCGACATACTTATTTAATTCATTGAATTAATAGATTTTTTAAGCTAAATCCATAAAACAGAGACAGAATTGACCGAAAGTGTTGGATCAGGGAAGGGAAATCAGCTCAGCAGGCAGTCTTTGGCTTCATTGATACGCGCAGCCAGATAGTTACTTCCGCCACGATCCGGGTGCACTTTCTGGATCATCCGGCGGTGAGCCTGGATGATCTCTTCCCGGCTGGCACCTGCCTCCAGCCCCAGTATGTCCAGAGCTTCGCTCTCGGTCAGAGGGCCGCCGGCATTCGCACCCTCCCCGGATTCCCCGCCGTCAGCGCCGGCCTCGTCGTCAGCACGCCAGGAGTCTCCGAACCGGCGGTCCAGGTAGGTTTCCAGTAGCCGGGCAGAGTCTTCGTCCTGCTCCCGGCAGTAACGCAACAGCTCAAGAAATTCGCTCTCTCCCAGATCCGCCAACTCTCGCCCGACCATGGGCCCTTTCAGGATCTTGCCACTCATGGCTCCGGAGTCATGGTCCAGACTCATCTCGAGAATATCGCTGGTAACATGGGATTGGTTGCCCGGTTTGGCTTTTGCGTCGCTCCTTCCCGTACCCGCCACGCGCCCCGCCAATATAGATGGCAGTACCCGGCGCAGCAGAGGGAAAAGAAACGCCAACAGCGCAAACAGAACATGCAATCGGCCGGTAAGGGCCATGAGAACCACCATCGCGATACCGGCAATCAATGCCAGCTTTATGATGGCAGGCTTGCGCTGGCTGGGCGGCTGATTGCGCAGCCAGACCCACGCGACAACCGACAGTACGATAACCAGTAGCGTTAGTGGCACTCAGATACTCCAGGCTCATCGGCCCATCGGCCCATCGATGGATGGAAGGTGACTTGTTGATGGATTGGAACGAGCGCTATCTGATCTGCTGGGTCAGGCGCTTCACTTCCGGGGAGCTGCGGCTGGAAAAGTCCTGCAGCGCCTTGGCTCCCCCGGAAGCATAGACCGCAACAGCGGCCATAAGATCCTTGAGAACCTGGGGGCTGTTGCGATCAAAGGGCGCATACGCGCCTCCAGACAACTTGCTCACCTGCTGGAACACCGCCCTGGCATGGGCATCGGCGCCCTCATGGAACATGAACACCGGGGTTCGCAGCATGCCCAGTTCTCCGGCAGTATGGCAGAGCTCGTCCACCGGCTCCTCGCAACAATCGCCGATAAACACCACGGCCTTGACGGCCTCTGCGCGGGTTTCTTTCACTGCGTGTGCCAACACCCGGCTGATCTGGGTGCGGCCACCCAGGCAGGAAACGCCGTTCATCAGGTTCAGCAACTGACCGGTCTCGGTGACAAACTTCGTGGCCTTGAATTGGCCAAAACCACGGTAGTAACAAAGCTGAATGGCCAGGCCGCCCAAATCCCGGGTCGCCATGAACAGCTCACTCTGCAAGTGGCAAGCCTGATCCCACGTCGCCTCCCGGCTCGCGGTGGCGTCCAGGGCAAATATCAGCCGGCCTCGCTGTCCGTCACTCTGCTTTGGCAGCTTGCGGACCTGATGAATAAACTGGTCGATAGATTGCTTATCGGATTTAGTGCGTAGCTCTTTGTCGGACATAGACTCCTGAAAACCGCCTCGGCCAGCCAATGTATCGCTATAATCGTAGGGCAAAGGCATCATAATTCACAGGCCCGAGAAAACAGGGGCGGCATTGTGTTCAAAGGGCGCTTCTTTCAACCCGTTCAAACCATGAATCCTGCGATCTCGTGGCTTTTTCCCCTGGTGGCTCTGCTGGTAATCGCCCTGGCCCTTCCACGCGCCGTTCAGGCCTCGAGTGACTTCTACCTGCTGTACCGCCAGTGGCAGCCCTACGACTGGCCGGAAGATGTGCCGTCGGCCACCGAGGTGAGCCGTTCCCAGCGTGGACTGGGCTGGCGTCGCCAGGACGCTGCGGGCACGTTCGGCGTTGATTACGATTATCAGCCTCTGCGCATACGCACCGGCCAACCCGCGCATAACGGCCACTTGCACCGCCTGACCTTCGGGGGCGAATGGCAGCACCTGCTCTACCGCGTGGAAGCGCGGGCTGGCATTGCCGGTACCTCCAATATATTCAAGCATCAGGAATTTCACAGTGATGTGGTGAATGGACGCGTGGCGATCTTCCGGGCCGTTAGTGAGGACTCGCCCTTCAGTCTCGGAGTTGGCGGTGATCATCGGTTCGGGTCTTTCCACTGGCTTCCCAGGGTGCGCTGGGAGCACGCGAGTGAAAGCGGCCAGTGGCTAATCGATCTGCCAGTCTTGCTGCGATGGCATAGTCCCGGTGAACGCTGGGAGTTCCGGCTGGAACGCAAGGGAGATCGCTGGGCCACGCTGGATCAGACTCGGGAGGTCGAAAGCGCGCTCTACCTGCGCGAGTGGCGAGCGGAGCTGACATACCGGATCAACGCCGGTTCAGGCTCTTGGCCAGCGGTGGTTCTGGGCATTGGCGCGAGCGTGGATACCCGTGTCCGGTATCAGGACCTGGGCGCAGGGACGCTTGATCAACGTTTGGGCGATGCCCTTCTGGGGAGTGTAAGGCTCAACTGGTAAACCACAGGCCCCGCACAACCATTGAGCGGGGCCTGATGGACGTTACAGCTTTGCCAGTGCTTCAGACACCGGCGTGTCGCCGGACACCACTTCAAAAACGCGGTTGTCGGTATTATCGGAATTCAGCACCGCCAGTAGGACGCGGGCAACATCCTGGCGTGGAATCTTACCGAAATCCTCCAGCCTCGCTCTCACAGCAACCTTTCCCGTACCGTCGTCATCGGTCAGCTGCCCGGGGCGAACAATGGTGTAATTCAGGCCGCTGTTCTTCAGGTGCTCATCAGCGTTGTGCTTCGCCTGAAGGTAATGACGGAGTTTCTCCGGCCCCTTTTCCGGCTCTCCGGCCCCCATGCTGCTCACCATGATAAAGCGCTTTATGCCCATGGCCCTGGCTGTGTCCACCAGCCGGATCGCACCGTCCTGATCGACATCGATAGTCTTATCCGGCCCGGTATGAGGGCCTGAGCCAGCGGTAAAAATAACTGCATCGCAGCCTCTCAGGGCCTCGCTGCAGTCCTGCTCCAGATCGCCCAGCACGGTTTCCGTGGCACCCAGCTGCTGCAATTCGGGACCCTGATCCGGGTGTCGGATCAGCGCACGTGCCTCATGATTGCTGTCTGCCATTTCCCGCAACAGGTGTTGCCCGATTTGCCCGTTGGCTCCTGCAATGAACACATGCATGGCGGATCTCCTGGTTAGCTGATTGGCGTCAATATCCTATACATAGCTGAGTGCGCTGCTCGCACAAATCAAGGCACTGAGCGCGCCCCTATGTCGCAGTTTAATAAAAAGCCGCCTCTGGCTTTGTTATTGGCACGAACAGCAGCCTGAAAAACGCCCCACAAAAACATTTTATCGATATTTTATCCACAAAACGTGGTCATTATACGTATTGTTTTTATGTAAAAAGTTTGACACATGCTTTTATGGCCGCTAGCTTGATCAATTAAAGCACAATGTCCAATAGTCAGTATGTGCCACTGGCGTCTCACAAGATGCCTACAACAAAAACCATGAACGATTTGCCCGGATCACTCCCTTCCGGCGCATAGTAAGGAGAAAACATGAAGATCAACGCCAAGCACTTAGCTGCATTAATGCTCTCTGTGGTCATCGGGAACGCCCACGCAGAGACGAACTGGGATATGCCGACACCGTACGGCGATTCCAATTTCCACACCGCTAACATTCTCGAGTTTGCCAAAGATGTAAAAGAAGCCACCGATGGAGAGCTGAACATAACCGTTCACAGTGGTGGGTCTCTCATCAAACACCCCGAAATCAAGAACTCTGTTCGCCGTGGTCTTGTGCCCATCGGCGAGTTGATCATGTCCCGACTGGCAAATGAGGATCCTTTGTTCGAGGTGGATTCGGTTCCCTTTCTGGCCAGCAACTACGATGAAGCCTGGAAACTTTACCAGGCGTCCCGTGATGTGCTGGCAGAGCGTCTTGAACGCCAGCGTCTGAAATTACTGTTCGCAGTGCCCTGGCCGCCGCAGGGCATTTACACCCGATTCCCGGTGGAAACCGGCGAAGAACTTCAGGGTGTAAAAATGCGCGCCTACAACAAATCGAGTGAACGCTTGGCCGAATTGCTGGGCGCCGTCCCAACTCAGGTTGAGGTGCCGGACATTCCGGTTGCGTTTGGAACCGGTCGAGTCGACGCCATGATCACATCCCCTTCAACCGGCGCCAATACGCGGGCCTGGGATTACCTGAGTCACTTCAACCATGCTCAGCTGTGGTTGCCAAAGAACATGGTTATCGTCAACTCAAAAGCGTTCGAAGGGCTTCCTGAATCCACCCAAAAAGCGATTGAAACGGCCGCCGCTGAAGCTGAGAAGCGCGGATGGGAGGCCAGCAAGGCCGAAACCGATGCCAAGATCGCGATCATGGAAGAGAACGGCATTGTCGTGTCCGAGCCCAGTGACGCACTGGTCGAGCGTCTCAAGGAGGTTGGTGCGACGATGGAGCAGGAATGGCTGGAGCGTGCCGGTGAAGACGGTAAGGCACTTGTCGAAGCCTATCGCGCCCGCTAACTCCTGATTAATCTAAAAAACCCGGAGCATCTCCATGCGCAGGTTTCTGGACTCTCTGTATCGTTTCGGCGGGTACATCGCAGCATTACAGCTGACAGCGATCATGGTTATGGTGGTGCTCCAGGTGTCCGGACGAGTTCTCGACAAAGCCCTGCAGGCCCTCGGACTGAACTCCCTGGGCCTCCAGATTCCGGGGCTGGCGGAACTCGCGGGGTTTCTGTTGCTCGGGGCCACATTCACCGGGCTGGCCTACACCCTGACGGTTGGAGGGCATATCCGGGTTGACCTTTTGCACAGAGTACTTCCGGCAAGCATCCAGAAAGCCCTGGACCTCCTGGTGACGGTAATCGCGCTGGCAATCACCGGCTACGCAGTCTGGTACAGCGTGCTGTTGACCTATGACAGCTACGACTTTGGCGATCTGTCGATTGGTATGGTTCCGGTTCCGCTCTGGATCCCGCAGTTAGTGATGGTTGTCGGACTCATCTGGCTTCTGGTTGCCTTACTCGATGTATTGCTCGGGCTGATCACTGGTCGTATTACCCATATCAAAGACGAAGCCCCTCTGGAGTGAAACCATGGACATGATCTGGATGAGTCTGGTGCTCCTGACCGGCCTTCTGATGCTGCTCGGCGCAGGGCTTTGGGTTGCCTTTGCTCTGACGGCAACCGGCCTGGCCGCCCTGTATTTCCTCAGCAACGTTCCGATAGGTTATAGCCTGGCAACTTCGTTTTACGGTGCCAGCGCATCCTGGGAACTGGCAGCACTGCCTATGTTTATCTGGATGGGCGAGGTGCTTTTTCGTTCCCGGCTGTCGGAGGAAATGTTTAACGGTATTGCTCCGTGGGTCGGTCGTATTCCTGGCCGACTGCTTCATACCAACATCATTGGTTGTGGTATTTTCGCTGCCATTTCCGGTTCGTCGGCGGCTACCGCGGCAACCATCGGGAAGATGTCCATACCGGAACTCACCCAGCGAGGCTACGACCGCAAACAGATCCTGGGCACTCTGGCCGGTTCTGCCACCCTTGGCTTGTTGATTCCCCCGTCTATCATCCTCATTGTCTACGGCGTTGCTACCGAGCAATCCATCGCCAGGTTATTCGTAGCAGGCATTCTGCCAGGCTTGCTACTGATGGTAATGTTCGCGGGTTACGTGGGCATCTGGTCGAAGATGAACCCCTCCGGTGTGCCAGTTGAAGAGGAAGAATCCTTGCCGCTGGCAGAGAAGTTGCGCCGTAGCAGGCCACTGATACCCGTGGTGTTGCTGATCGTTGGCATAATCGGATCAATCTATGCTGGGCTGGCATCACCAACGGAGTCGGCTGCGGTAGGTGTGGCGTTGGCGCACCTGTTGTCCTGGCGTGGCGGCTCTCTGAGCCGGGCCAACTGCATGGATGCTCTGATGGGCACGGTGAAAACCTCCACCATGATCGCTTTCATTCTCGTGGGCGCCCACTTTCTGACCGTATCCATGGGTTTTACAGGCATCCCCCGGAACCTGGCAGCCTGGATCAATACACTGTCACTGTCCCCTTACATGCTACTCCTGGCGCTGACGGCGTTTTTCATTCTATTGGGGTGCTTCCTGGATGGTATTTCCGTAGTCGTACTCACTACCTCCGTGATCCTGCCGATGGTACAGGCTGCCGGGATCGACCTGCTATGGTTTGGGATCTACCTGGTAATCGTAGTGGAAATGAGCCAGATAACACCTCCAGTGGGGTTCAACCTGTTCGTGATCCAGGGGCTTACCGGCGACAATATTATCCGGATTGCGCTGGCCGCAATGCCGTATTTCCTGCTGTTGATGGCTGGGGTGCTTCTGATCACTCTCTTCCCTGAAATTGTTACCTATCTACCGAATCAAATGGGAAATTGATAATGCAGCATAACGATCAACCATCAGGCGGGAAAAGTGTTGGCCCGATCGTGTCTTCATCGCATCTTTCAGGGCGCGCGGCGGAACTCTCAGAGCTGGAATTCGGGCTGATTGTTGCAGGAAACGCTTTCAGCCGTTGGATGGTGCGCTGCATGAACGCTGCTGGCCTCCCGGATCTGAGCCCTCTTGATATCCTCGTCTTGCACAGCGTGAACCATCGGGCCCGACCAAAGAAATCAGCGGACATCTGTCTGGTACTCAATGTAGAAGACAGCCACACAGTCACCTACGCGCTAAAGAAACTCCTGAAGCACGAAGTAGTGGTATCGGAGCGTCGCGGCAAGGAAACCTTCTACTCAATCACCGAAAAAGGTGAGGCAATCTGCCAGACCTACGCCGAAATTCGAGAAAACTGTTTGGTCGATTCGCTACGGACATTGGGATTCTCTAATACCGATCTCGGTTCAATTGCCAGTTTTTTGCGCGGTATCTCGGGGCTCTACGATCAGGCAGCTCGGTCCGCTGCATCGCTATAAATAAAGAAAACCCTGGATCGACGCCCGCGAAACCAGCAAACGGCAGGCAACTCTGATATAGAAAGAGCACCTGCGTTTAATTGCCTCTCGCTTGCAGCGGGAGGCAATTAAACCAGACATTTTCCGGCGCACTATTTTGGCTTCGGGTCAGAACGTGCTGGCCCTGAAAGCAAAACGAAGAGACCTACCGGGTCTTGCGTCGAACCGAGAGAGCCAAAAGGCCGGTGCCCAGAAGAACCAGTGTTCCCGGCTCTGGAACCGAATATTGGATCGCGTACTGACTACCAAAGACATCACCATTGGTCTGGAACGCGTACACATCAAGCGTATAGATCCCAGACAAAAGGCCGGTGAAAGAAGTAATGCCCATATCAGCTTCAGAACAACCTACTGGAACACCTGTTCCACCCGGAGCACAAGGATCAAGCTGTCCATCATAGGAATCCCAAATATTTAATAGGCCGCCAGGACCAGTCAGGTCGACAGTAGCTGTATCATCGGACAGCAGCCATATGTTGAGATCCCCGGGGCCTCCAACTGTGAAAGTACGTTGAAAATGCGCTGTCGCCTGAGAACGGTCATTGCGGTCGGCGGTATTGGGAGCGACAACTCCACCGACGCCCGTATTCCCGTAGCTAATCCACTTGGCAGTGCCGGCCGCCAGTCCTGCGTCATCACTGACATCGCCCCAAGCGCTGTGCGGCGTGATTACAGTTGCCGCACCTACAGGGGATACCAGGACATCATTACCATCGCCAGACCATTCGGTGATCATTCCCGCATTGACAGACGCGGCGAGAGTCAAACCAGCAAGGCTCAACCCTATTTTTCTCAGTAATTTTCCATTTTTCATGGGGTTCTCCATTTTTTTGTTAGCCATAGTTATCACTACACATGTGTATTAGCAAAATACACGCCTATCCTTATCACATTGATTATATGGATTTTTTTAATGGAGACCTGTGGAGGCCGTAAAATAAACTGACACTCGTTGCCTAGCATCGTTCTCTTCCGGATACATCGGGCAAACCATGAAATGAGGGAGGGCTTCATCAGTTGCTCTGTGTAACAAGGCGTCGACGTTCAGGAGAGCAATGAACCTGGAAAAATATCTGTCTGTGATTTCCCGAATCGGTGGGATCAACTCCCGAAACGGATTAAGGTAGGCGTTTTGCGCCGGAGGCATTTACGTCATGGAAACCGCTAACCTGATTTGGGGACTCATTTTCAGTTCCATCGGAATCGGTTATTTCATTTACGGGCGCAGGCAGTCGAACCTGGTCGCTCGTTACAGCGGTATCGCCCTGATACTGTATCCGTATCTCGTGACCAATACCCTTGCGCTGGTGGCTGTTGGCATTTTGCTGATGCTAACCCCCCGATTCATTGAACTCTGATCGACACTTCGTGAGGTAACCGGGGCACACTTCAGAAAAGCAGCAATGTCAGACCTGTTAAGGAGACCGTATCTAGACCGCTAAGGATGGCGGTGTTCAATCGGATCGTGACTTCAACGACTTCGTCGCCCGAGTCAATTTTGTCAATCCGGTGCCGGAACCTGGTACGTTGGCACTCTTGGGGCTGGGCATGGCAGGTCTCGGTCTGACTCGTCGCAGAAAGTAACAGTAATTCACCCCGACACCCTGTTCCCTAAAAACCCTCCAGATCGGAGGGTTTTTTGTGCTAACCACTCAGCGCCGCCCGTACCTTCTTGCTCAGATGCCCCATATCGACCCAACCAAGCACCTGGGGGCGCAGGTCGTTCATCACACGCCCCATGTCTTGCATGCCCTGGGCGTCGGTTGAGCTGATTGCCATACGGATCAGGGCGTCCAGGTCATCCTCGGTAAGGGCGGCGGCATGGTCTGGCGCTCCTCCCCGGACAACCCCGACCATCACACCGACAAATGCCTTCGGAACAGCACTAAAGCGGCAAAGAAGAACACACTACCAATGGCTATCAGTGCCAGCATCTGTGGCCACACCACCTCAATCCCTGCACCCCGATACAGAATCGCCTGCGCCATACTCACAAAGTGCGTGGTGGGTGCTACCAGCATGATGTTCTGCACCAGATCCGGCATGCTCTCTCGAGGGGTAATACCACCAGAAAGAAGTTGCAGGGGCAGGATGGTGAGAATCAGCAGCAGGCCGAACTGAGGCATGGTGCGGGCCACGGTGCCAATCAGGATACCAATGGCGGTGGTGGAGAACAGGTGAATCAGAGCCCCGAGCAGGAACAGCCAGACCGAGCCGGCAATCGGAACGTTGAGCCACCCCTGGATCACCAGAGTGATAGACATGGAAGCCGCCAGCAACACCACCAGGCCATTAGCCCACACCTTCGACGCCATGATCTCAAACGATCTCAGTGGCATGACCATCAGATGCTCCACGGTGCCGTGCTCACGCTCACGGATCAACGCCGCACCGGTGAGGATGATGCTGATCAGAGTCACCTGAGTAATCAGTTCCATAACACCGCCAAACCAGGTGCCATCCAGGTTCGGGTTGAAGCTGGCCCGGCTGACCAGGGTTACCGGCAGGCCGTCTGAAGAACTGCCCGGTTGCAGAAATTCGGCTACCTCGGTCATGGCAAAGCGTTCAATGTAGTTGGTGCCGATAAACGCCTGGCTCATGCGGGTGGCGTCGATATTCAGCTGCAGACTGACTTGCTGCCCCTGGCGCACCTTGCGCTCAAAGCCTTCGGGGATCACCAGGGCAAAGGTGTGGCTGCCCTGGTCGAGCAGTTCATCAATCTGGTCATAGCGCACCATGTCTGGCGGCAAAAACCAGGGCTGCTGCAGGGCGTCGATCACCCGGCCGGAGAGCACGGTCTGGTCCTCGTCCACCACCGCTATCGGCGCGTTGTGAAGCTCCATAGAGCCGGCAGAGCCGGCGGTGTAAATCATCAGAGTGAAGGCCAGAAACACAAACACCATCAGTACTTTATCGCGCCACAGACTGCGCAGTTCCTTGACGCCCAGATGCCAGATATTGCTTAACGATCCCATCATCAGCGCCCCTGTTTTCTGAGCAGTGTCACTGCCATCAGGGTGAATACCGGGATGAACGCCGCCAGCGCCAGAAATGCGCCCTGCATATCGCCCAGGGTCAGGCCTTTGGTGAATACACCCCGGCTGATCTGCAGAAACCAGGTAGCCGGCCACAAGGGACCGATCCAGGCGCCGGCGCCGCTCAGGGAAGAGACGGGTTCGGTCAGGCCGGAAAACTGCACGGTGGGCAAGATGGTCAGAATAGCGGTCGCAGCCAGAGCAGCAATCTGGGTAGAAGCAAACGTAGAGATTACCTGGCCCAGAGCCGTGGTGGCGGTAACAAACAGCAACGCGCCCAGAGTGAGGGTCAGTAGCCCCCCTTTTACAGGTACATCAAATACATACACCGCCAGCAGTACCAAGCTGACATAGCTCACCATGCTGAACGCGATATAAGGCAACTGCTTACCCAGCAGAAACTCCAGCCGGGTAACGGGGGTCACGTACAGGTTGGTAATGGAACCCAACTCTTTCTCGCGCACAATGCCCAGCGCCATCAGGATAGCCGGAATGAAGATCAGCAGAATCGGAATCACCGCAGGCACCATGGCATCCAGGCTGCGGAAATCCTGGTTGTAGCGGTAGCGGTCTTCCAGAGTCACCAGGCTCAGGGTGGGGGCCTCGCCCCAGGTTCGTTGCGCCAGCTCACCCAGATAACTGATGTGCAGGCCCTGCACATAACCCAGAATGGTTTCACCCCGAAATGGCATGGCACCGTCTACCCATACCGCCAGCTCGGTATTTCGACCGCGTTTCAGGTCTTTGCCAAAACCCGACGGGATCGTGATGGCCAGGCTCAGCTCACCAGAGCGCATTCGCTGTTCCAGCTCGTCCATGCTTTGGATCGGCGGCTGTTCCAGAAAATACCGCGAGCCGGCAAACGCACTGACGTAATCCCGGCTTTGCGGTGTCTGATCCCGGTCCAGTACCGCGAAGGACAGGTCCTCCACATCCAGGGTGATGCCATAACCCAGAATCAGCATCAGCAGGGCAGAGCCAATAAAGGCGAACGCCATGCGGATCGGATCCCGCAGCAGTTCTCGGGCTTCGCGCCGACCATAGGCCCAGAGACGTTGTACGCTGAACGGTTTGTGGCGGCCAGAATGCCCATTACCGGCGTTCAGCACCGCGCCATCGGCGCGGGTTTCCGGCTCCTTGTCCACCGCTTCCAGGGTTTTCATGAAAGCGCCTTCCAGGTTATCCGTGCCGGTTTGTTGCGCCAGCTGTTCCGGGGTGTCGCAGGCCAGCACTTCACCGGCGTGCATCAGCGAAATTCGGTCACAGCGCTCGCCTTCGTTCATAAAGTGGGTAGAGATGAAGATAGTCACCCCATCCTGCCGGGACAGCCGCATGAGCAGCTGCCAGAACCGGTTGCGGGCGCCGGGATCGACGCCGGACGTGGGCTCATCCAGAATCAGCAATTCCGGTTCATGCACCACCGCAACCGCCAGAGACAGGCGCTGGCGAACGCCCAGGGGTAGGGAGCCGGCCAGGTGGTCCAGCACCTCCTCCAGCCCGAACTCCTGGGTCAGGGTGTGGATGCGAGAGGTGATTTTCTCATCCGGCAGATGAAACAGGCGGCCGTGCAACTCCAGGTTCTGGCGCACGGTCAGTTCGCCGTACAACGAGAAAGACTGGGACATATAGCCCACCTTGCGCCGGGTAGCCAGGTCTTTGGCGTCCAGCGGCTCACCAAATAATTTCACCTCACCTTCGGTGGGCGTAAGCAGGCCGGTGAGCATTTTCATGGTGGTGGTTTTACCACAGCCGTTAGAGCCCAGAAAGCCGAAAATCTCGCCCTTGGGGATGGCGAAGCTGACGTCTTTAACAGCGGTAAAATTGCCGTATTTCAGGGTAAGGTTCTGAGCTTCGATGGCGAGTGTGTCTCGCCGTTGATCAGACGGTTGCTCTGCGTCCTGCGTGGATGCAGGTGAGCCCTGGTCCTGTGCCTGGCGGCTCTGTGGCAGCAGTGCAATAAAGGCATCATCCAGATTATCAGTCCCTGTTTGTTGGCGCAGATCCAGGGGTGATCCGGTAGCCAGCACTTCACCGGCATCCATGGCTACCAGCCAGTCGTAACGCTCCGCTTCTTCCATATAAGCGGTGGCGACCAGCACGCTCATCCCGGCACTCTGCTGGCGAATGGCATCAATCAGATCCCAGAACCGTTTGCGGGACAGAGGATCTACGCCGGTGGTGGGCTCATCCAGAATCAGTAAGTCCGGGTTGTGGATCAGCGCGCAGCACAGCCCCAGTTTCTGCTTCATGCCGCCGGACAATTTGCCGGCAGGGCGATCCCGGAATTCCAGCAGGCCGGTGGCATCCAGCAGGCGGTCAATCTGCTGCTTGCGGGAAGGGCCGGTAAGGCCGAACAGGTCGGCGAAGAAGCCGATGTTTTCGTCAAGCGTCAACGTGTGATAGAGGTTACCACCCAAGCCCTGGGGCATGTAGGCAATGCGCGGTGCCACCTGGTTGCGGAAGCGCTGGCTGGCCATGTCGCCGCCCAAAACTTGCAAACTGCCCTCTTGCAGCTGCCGGGCTCCGGCAATCAGCCCCAGCAAGGTGGATTTGCCGACACCATCAGGGCCGATCAGGCCCACCATACAACCGGCGGGAAACTCCAGGGTAATGCCAGACAACGCAGAAGTTTTCCCATAGGTGTGCCTGACTCCATCCAGCCGGGCCACGGTCTCAGTCATTGGGCAGGCTCACCTGCAGGCTTTCCGGCCATGCCTGGCTTTCATCCAGCCGGACATAGGCTTCGCCGGGCACACCGGTTTTCACCCGATCCCGGTAGGCCTTGAGCAAATCCGGATTGATGCGGATACGCACTCGGAACATCAGCTTCTCGCGCTCGCTCCGGGTTTCCACCGATTTGGGCGTAAACTGGGCTTCTGCCGCCACAAAACTGACTTGCGCCGGCACTACGTAATCCGGCAGAGCATCCAGAATGATGCGGGCCTCAGAGCCAACCCGAACCCGGCCAGCTTGTGACGTAGGCAGAAAGATGGTCATGTACACGTCGGTTACATCCAGCACCGTGGCGACCTTGCCACCGGCGGCCAATACTTCGCCCGGTTCTGCCAGGCGGTAAAGCACCCGGCCACCGACGGGTGTGGTTAGCTGGCTGTCATCAATGTTGGTCTGGACCTGGCGGATGGCAGCCCGGGCAGCTTCAATGCCGGCCAGGGCAGAGCTTACCTGTGCCTGGGCCGCCTGCAGCGCAGCGTCCGCAGTTTCCGACGCAGTGCGGGCACGGTCCAGCTGCTCGCGGGAAACATTGCCCCGGTCTAACAGGGTTTCAAAGCGTGCCAGCTCGGCGCGGGCATAACGACGCTCGCTTTCCCGCTGGGCAACCACAGCTTCAGCCAGGCGCTGGGACTGTTCAGCCTGATGCAGGTTGGCTTGCGCTGCCGCCAGTCGCGCTGTCAGTTCATCGGTATCCATCACTGCCAGCAGTTGGCCGATTTCCACCAATTCCCCTTCCGCAATGGAAAACGATTCCAGGCGGCCAGGAATGCGGGTCGCAATGTCCACTTCGGTCGCTTCGATACGGCCATTGCCTGAGGCAATGTGCTCGGGAAATTCGTCGCCCCTGGGTATCAGATACCAGGCAGCGATCGCAATTGCCGCCACAATTACCAGAGCCAGGAAGATTTTAAAGCCTTTACTGGGCATGATTCATCCTTGAGAAGTAGGCAGATAAAGTCAGAGCAAAAAGTATAGGGACGAAAGGTGGGTAAGTCATCCGTGAGAACAGCACGTCCGGCTACTCTCAAAACTCGGCGGGAACCTCTCAGCTCACCATGCTACCTGTCTCTCCTCTTTGCAGAGGAGCCGTTACCCGGCGTTCCACATACAGCCGCACACATCGGCCTCGACAATGATGACAATAGAGAGAGAACCACTGCTTTTATTTGAGCGAGTTCACCAGCAAATAAACCTGTCCCGGTTTTTTGTTCAAATACCGATTTCGGTTCGATCGCCAGTTTTTGCGAGGCATATCAATGCTCTACGATGAGGCCGCTCGATCAGCTGCATCGCTATAGGTAAAACAATCCCTGGATGTTAACCCGTCAGCGCCGCCCGTACCTTCTTGCTCAGATGCCCCATATCGACCCGGCCAAGCACCTGGGGGCGCAGGTCGTTCATCACACGCCCCATGTCCTGCATGCCCTGGGCGTCGGTTGAGCTGATTGCCATACGGATCAGGGCGTCCAGGTCATCCTCGGAAAGGGCGGCGGGCATGAACTCCTCAATAATCACCATTTCCGCCCGCTCCTTGTCGCCCAGCTCCTCGCGACCGGCATCATCGTACTGACTGGCGGCATCGCGGCGCTGCTTGAGCATCTTGTCCAGCACCTTCAGAACGTCTTCGTCATCCAGGTCGCGGCGTTCATCAATCTCGATCTGTTTGACTGCGGCCTGAGCCATACGCAAGGTGACAAGCCGCGTTTTGTCCTTTTCCCGCATCGCGTTTTTCACCGCATCGTTCAGTTGTTCCTTAAGTGATTGTTCCGCCATGGTCTACCTCTGTTAAAATCAATCGGAAATTTCCCTTCTGAAACATCATCAGGCGCCCATCCATGAAACTCAACCCCTTTAACACCCGTATCGGTCTGGCCCTGGGGGGCGGCGCCGCCAAGGGCATTGCTCATATTGGCGTTTTGAAGGCCTTCGAGGAAGAGCACATCCGGATTCACTGTATTTCAGGAACCAGTGTGGGGGCGCTGGTCGCCAGTTATTACGCCTTTGGCCGCCCGGCAGAGTCCATACTTTCCATTTGCTCCACGCTGAATCTGTCGAAAATCATCAACTTTACCCTGGAGCGCGGCGGCCTGTTCAGCACCAATGCTATTCGGGAGATGATCCATCGGGATCTGGGGGATTGCCGGATCGAAGATGCCGACATTCCCCTGGCCATTTGTGCAACCGATATCGAAACCGGCGAGCAGCTGATCTTCAGAAAAGGAAACCTGGCAGATGCCGTCTGTGCCTCCATGGCTGTGCCCGGCCTGTTTGTGCCGGTGGAGGTAGATGGCCGGATACTGGTAGACGGTGGGCTGGTTGAAAATGTCCCCATATCGCCGTTGGCCAAAATGGGCGCTGGTATTACCGTGGCCGTTGATCTGAGCCATGTCGGCCGGTACCCGAAACCGACAGACATGCTTGATGTGATCAGCAACGCCATCAACATTGGGATCGACTTCAATACCCGCAAGCAGCTGAAAAGGGCGGACATAGCGGTGCCGTTGGACTTAAGCCGTTATAGCCTAACCAACAACGCCGACCGCGTGGAAGAGCTTTACAGGGAAGGCTACCACCCCATGAAACAAAAGATTCGCCAAGTGCTCTGGTACAAGCGAATGAATGTCGTTATCAGCCTCATAAAAGGGGCCCGGGAATTGTTGCCCTTCAAGGTGCCGGAGATTCTCAAGAACCTCAGGCGCTCAACCTGAAGACCGGGACGGATTGATCTTTTACTCACTCATAAGGCGCCACCATCATGATCGATTTCCGCAGCGACACTGTTACCCGCCCTTCCATGGAGATGCGCGAGGCCATGGCCTGTGCCGAGGTGGGAGACGACGTATACGGTGACGACCCGACCGTTAACAGCCTGCAGGCCTACGCTGCCGAACGCCTGGGCTTCGAATCGGCGCTGTTTACCGCCACCGGCACCCAGGCCAACCTGCTGGCCATCATGAGCCATTGTGGCCGGGGCGATGAATACCTCTGCGGCCAGTCGGCCCACAACTATCGGTATGAAGGCGGTGGCGCCGCCGTACTGGGCAGCGTTCAACCGCAACCGATCGAGAACGAGCCGGACGGCAGCATCAACCTCGAAAAAGCCCGGGCAGCCATCAAAGCCGATGACTTCCATTTCGCCATGACCCGCCTGCTCTCGCTGGAAAACACCATCGGCGGCAGAGTGCTCTCACTGGACTACCAGCGCCAGGCTCGTGCCTTCTGCGATGACCACGGGCTGCTTCTGCACCTCGATGGTGCCCGGATATTCAATGCCGCGGTGAAATCCAACTGTGACGTGACCGAGATAACCGGGCACTACGACTCGGTCAGTGTCTGCCTTTCGAAAGGACTTGGGGCGCCGGTCGGATCCCTGCTACTAGGATCAAAAGCCTTTATCGACCGGGCAACACGCCTGCGCAAAATGGTGGGTGGCGGCATGCGCCAGGCCGGCATACTGGCTGCTGCCGGGCGAATCGCCCTGGAGCAGGGGCCGCTCCGTCTGTTTGAGGATCATGATAACGCCAACTACCTGAGTGCCGGCCTGGCCGGAATTCCGCATCTGGAGATCAACCCCGACAGCACCCAGACCAACATCGTCTACGCCCGATGCCGGACTGGCGAGGCCGAGCAACTGCGCAGCTACCTGGCCGACCAGGGCATCCTGATCACAGCGGGAGACCCCATCCGTTTCGTGACCCACCTGGATGTGAACCGGCAGGACGTAGACCGGTTGCTGGGCGCCATTCGGCATTTTTACCAATCGTGATCACCGGTCCCGACTTTCCCACAATGCGACTTAACGCACGATGGTGGTGAACCAAAAAGCCGTTTGAAGACTACTCTTTGGTCCTGCTCATCTTTTGATGCGAACGGAGTTTCTGAATGATTACAGTTCACCACCTCAACAATTCCCGCTCACAACGCGTTCTCTGGATGCTGGAAGAGCTGGAAGTACCCTATGAGATCCAGCGTTACGAGCGTGATCCGAAAACCATGCTGGCGCCTGCAAGCCTCAAAAAAGTACACCCGCTGGGTAAATCACCGGTGATTACCGACGGCGATCTGGTGGTGGCGGAGTCCGGCGCCATTATCGAATACCTTGCCCACACCTATGGCAAAGACACGATGCTGCCCGAGAGCGGCGGCCAGGCGTGGCTGGATTACACCTACTGGTTGCATTACGCCGAAGGCTCTTTGATGCCTCCGCTGGTGATGCGCCTGGTGTTTGAAAAGGTCAAAACCAGCCCAATGCCGTTTTTCGTCAAGCCAGTGGCAAAAGGCATTGCCGACAAAACCAATGAAATCTTCATCGGCCCAATGATCAAAACGCACCTGGACTTTGTCGAATCCCACCTGGCGAAAAACACCTGGTTTCTCGGAGATAACCTCAGCGCGGCGGATATTCAGATGAGCTTTCCGCTGGAAGCTTCAGTAGCACGAGGCATTGTCGGCGAGAACCGGCCCTATATCACTGCGTGGGTGGAGCGAGCGCATACCAGGCCGGCTTATCAGAGAGCGCTCGAAAAGGGAGGGAAATACGATTTCGCCTGAAGAAGCAAAATGGCCTTGCTCAGGTTGTATCCGCTGCTTTCGCTGTCATCCTTGAAGCCGGATCGCCTTACCGAGGGCCATCCATACCGGCGAAGAGGGGTCTTCTCCCTCTTGGTGCGGTAGCGAACAGACCGAACCTCACCGACACCCTAGCCTGAAACCGTAACAAGCCACTAATCGGTAGTATGGCTATGAATCCACACAAAATCATTTCTCAAGGCGGTCTCGTCCCACGCGACGGCCGATCTTTCTTAAAAAACCAACGATCTGTCCTGCCTCTGCCCGGTTTCCGGATGTCCAACTCCTATCAGCCTTGTGCGCGAGAGCGATGCTCTCCCTCAAGTCATGGTGATAGCTGTCCGCTGTAAAACTGTAAAAGCAGATTTCCCCAAAGGATGTTTAGAAGGGAGTGCACTATGTTTAGAAGGACTTTTAATTCAGGTCTTGCTGCAACAGTACTATGCGCCAGTGTATTACTGAGTGCCTGTGGCGGAGGCGGAGGCTCCGGTAGCTCCGGCAGCTCTGCCAGTTCTGCCAGCTCGGGCGGAGATGCCACCACACTGAAAGCCGGTCTGTATGTGGCCGATGTAAAATACGTCAACGGCGCCCCCTCACAAAAAGCGGTCACTTATCTCAGTCCGACAGGGACGTTTGCGATTATCTTCGGAGGGGGAGCTGGGCTTTCGTTCGGAACGCTGGCATTTGATAGCTCCAATATCAGTGGCACCAGTATTGACTATCGCCAGCTGGACTCTGATCAGCCGAACTCTGAAGGCTTTGTCGAGGACAGGAGCGTCTTCGAGGGAGCGATAAGCGGGACCATCAGCTCGCTGGAATCCGGTTCGTTTTCTACGGCCGACCCTGCGGGCAAAGTGAATACAAACGTCACACTGAAGCGGCAAAACTCGCTCAGCGACCTGGGTATCTCTATGAAGAGAGTTGCCGGTACTTATGTAAAGGGTGAATCTGAGGTTGCCCTGACCTTCGGCGAAGATGGCTCATCGTTTGCTCAGTATTATACGCAGACGACCGGTTGCCAACTTGGAGGACCCGGAACCCTCTCTGTACCTGTTGCTTCGATAAACGTCTTTGACATCAGCTACACCATGTCCAACTGCACCAACGAGAGCCGCAATGGGGAGTACTCCGGCATCGGCTTTTTCGGCCCGACCGCAGACCAACGAATGCAAGTGGTGTTCGCAGCTCATAACGGGAATGTGGCAATGAAGTTCGAGGGCATAAACTAAACTAAGACCAGGGCCGGAACCGCCTATGACACAGGCAAAGACCATCTACCTCATCGGCCCTTAATTCTTGTCCCCGCCGGGGATCGCGGGCGTCGGAACTGCCATATAAACCGCCGGATATTTTTACACCTATCGTTTTGCCGAAAATCCATGTCATTGATTCCTCGTATTTCAGTATCCCTGGCCTGAAAAATGCTGAATCCATATGGAGCCCATCATATGGAAGATTCACTATGAAATACGTAATCACTGGACTGATTTTCTCAACGCTTTCTGCGACTGCACTGGCAGGTACGGCACCCATATCGGTTCCCGAGCCCGGCATGCTGGGTTTATTTGCAGCCAGCGTGGCAGCACTGTTTATCGCCAAGAAATTCCGTAAATAGTACGGTTTCATTAAGAAAGCCGTAATAGGTAAAAGGGACAACGAAGCAGGGACGCTGCAGTTCAAGAAATCCCTGAATTAAAGTGCCATGGCCACCTATCAAATTCTCTACCTGATCAGTATTCCGCTGATTATTGCAGCGGAGTATCGTTTCGCCCGGAATGAGCTTTTCCAGGATCGTTACGACCGCTGGTTCAACAATCTGAGTCTGGGCTTTATCAACGAAGCCGTTCTTCTGGCTTCTCCAGTATTGATTCCCCTATTACTGCTACCAGAATCACCTTCCTCCCACCTGAACCCATTGTTGGGAGCTTTGGCCGCATTCCTGGTTCTGGATCTGGCTTCATACTGGCTCCACCGTGCATACCACCATTTCGGGGCGCTTTGGCGTCTGCATCGCGTTCACCATTGTGATCTCGAACTGGATTATTCAACCACCTTTCGCCATCACCCGGGGGAAGTCGTGGTCAGTTTGCTCGTCATCTATCTGGTAATGGCAACACTGGCACTGACGCCAACTCAGGTCATCCCCTATGTGATTGCGGTCAAGGCGGCCCAACTTCTGGCGCACTCGAATATCCGTCTCGGTACCCGCACAGATTCCCTGATAAACCTTCTTTTTGTTACGCCGGGCACTCACCAGTTTCATCACTCCCGACAACAGCCCCAGACTGATTCCAACTTCGGAGAGGTTTTGACGGTCTGGGACCGGCTGTTTGGTACCTACACCTGCCCCCAGAGTTCGCCGGAACCCGCAGCGTTTGGTCTCGATGAGTTTTCAGAGGCCAGGGACCAGCGCCTTGGCGCGTTACTGGTACTGCCGATACGATCCATTCGGAAAACAGGCCGAGGGCCGGTGTGGTGAGGTTGCCAGCCAATCCCACCACCGATTGAGTCCGCCACATCATCAATGGCGTAATGTTGCATCTGAACACCAACTAGGCGCAAAGTCAGACAATGAAAAAGCTTCAACAGCTACTCGCCCTCATTGCCCTCGCCGCCCTGGCCCAAACCAGCCAGGGCCAGCTTCGCTGCGGCAGCTCGTTGGTAAGTAACGGCGCCTGGCCCATTGAGGTAGAGGAAAGCTGCGGCCCGCCGGACTATGTCGCGGCGTACCCGACGGCGACGGTGCCCGGGCTTGGCGTGGTTCAATCGGAAGAGCACTGGTATTACAACCCAGGGCCCCAGCGCTTCATCCGGCGTGTCATTTTTCGCAATGGCAAGCTCGCCCGCGTTGATAATCTGGGCTACGGATTTCACGTTTCCGATTCCCCCAGCTGCGACGTCAGCACCCTCAGGCACGCCAGAACTGAATACGAGCTGATTGCCCGCTGCGGCCAGCCCGCATCGAAACGGGTGGAGTGGCAGACACCTTCACTCCAGAGACACTCAGAAACCTGGCAAACCCTGCAACCGGTGCTCGTTCAGGAGTGGTTATATGACTTCCCGCGCAATCAGTTTCGACAGGTTGTGACCCTGAGAGACGGACAGGTTGTGGACATTGCGTCGCGCCCTGGCAATTGAATCTGACTCAGAAGGAGCACCTAAAATAGCCTCGGTTGGAATTCCGACGGTTGGGGATCAACCCCGCTCCTCCTGCTCTTCCCGCAACTTGGCCCGCACGTTCATCAGCACTTGCCCGTAACGGTTTTCACCCCGACGATCATGGCCACAGCCCCAGAAATAATCATAATTGCTGTTTTCAACGATCTTCTGCTCGCCGGTATCAAGCAGCGCCGCTGCCAGCTCCGGGTTCGCGCGGCAGCGCACGTAGACCCCACGCGTCATCACGGTTTCACGCACCTGCTTCCAATCCCGCCGCAGGCTCTTGTGCCGCTTGCGGCCAAGCTTTCCCGCCTTGGCAGGCGTATCCGCTGCCCTTACCTTTTCCTGCCGGTTTTCATCGGTGAATTTCATACCCTGAAAGTAGTGTTCCAGGGTAGGCCAGACCTTGCCCTCCAGCTCAAAGCTGAAGGGGATATGGGTTCCCAATGGGTTTTCTGGATCCGTTCGTGACATGAACAGGTCATTCTCGCCGTTGTCGGCCGCAAAAAGAGACATGGTTACAATCCTTTGGAAAAGCAGTGGTATTCAGATACCGCCAAGTATCACTTAGTCAAAGCCAATGGTCACGCCGCCGCCAGAAATAGCTCACGGTTTTCCGCAGGCTCAGGAGGGATTTGGTGACAGGCCCGGGTTCCTGCGTTGAACAGGTGGCCCGCTATACTCAATTACGGTTTAATGCGCCAGACACTCACTTGCCTGCAGACACGCCGGTCACTATGCACACTGTCACATCGCCCGAACAAAATGTCTCCGAAGTTGAGATACAGCAAGCAATCCGTACAGGCATCGAGCGCTACTTTGACGACTGCCGTGCGCGGGTACCGGCGTTTATTGACCGCCATTTCCATTACCCCGGCGCCATCGCGACCAACCAGAAGGCACTGGGATGGGACATGTTGCGGGCACCCATCAATCTCCTGTGGGCGCCGGTGTACGCCCTGGCATGCCTGCTAAAAATCCTGACACCCAAGCGACCAGGCCTGATGTGGCTGCACCGCTTGGCAAATCGTGTACCCGCCGGTTTTACCACGCGGGTACAACAGCACATCTCGCACCTGATCCTTGTGGATCTGTTGAACAATGATCAGGAAGGCTCACTTCTGGAGGCCTATCTGATTGAGGCGCTGGAGGCGGTGTATGAGCGCCACACCTGCGAGCCGGTCGATCACCAGCGGTTTAACACGCTGATTGAGCCGCTGGTCGCGGACACTCTCAGTCAGTACCGGGTGACCCGGACGGCGGCTGCCGATATCACCAACAGTATTTCATGCACGGTGTTGGGGGCGTTTGCCTTCCAGAAGTTTACCCCGGGTGGTATCGGGCTCGGAGTGGTGCTGGCGTCAATGCTCGCAAAGACCCTTGCCGCCAGAGACTTTATCCTGGGTGAAACCATCGGCGGGTGGTACTACAGCGTTTTTCCACCAGAGCCTTCACTGGCGACGACGGCCAGCGTTATGGTTGCTGTCATGGTCTCATTGGCGGCGTTTGCGGCCCTGTCCGGTGTTATTTTCGACCCCGTTCAGGCTGCGGTCGGCTTGCATCGTCGGCGCCTGCACAAGCTTCTGGATCACCTGCAGAGGGACGTTACACTCAGTACCCAAAGCAGCTTTCGCCCGAAAGACCAGTTTGTGGCGCGGATTCTGGACACATTCGACATGATCAGGGCGGGTTTACTATAGCTCACGGCGCTCGACAAATACCGGTTCGCCGCAGAGTGTCTGGATGGGGCGGAGCGATTAATTGAAAACTTTCCTATGCAGTGCCTCTTAATTAGCGTACTGTCAGTGCCGTTGGAAAGATTTAGCAAAGCATTTCACGAATAAGAACTTTTGTGTTGTCAAACCTCTTGTCCTGTTTCTGATCCTGCACGTTTTTTTATTTCCCGCATATCGCTGATCAAAGATCACAACGATCTTTTGACGGCACATTATTGATTAATTTCAGGATAATTATTATGTCTACTATTAAAGGCAACGTTAAGTTCTTCAATGAAGCAAAAGGTTTTGGCTTTATTACTCGTGAAGGCGGCGCAGACGTTTTTGTTCATTACAGCTCTATTCAAGGTGGCGGTTTCAAAACTCTGGCCGAAGGCCAGGAAGTTGAATTCAGCGTGACCGAGGGCCAGAAAGGTCCTCAGGCAGAGAACGTTATTGGTCTGTAAATAACAGCCAATACGTTACTTGAAAAGGCAGCCTCAAGGGGCTGCCTTTTTTATGGAAAACCGAAAACGCGACTTCAATGTTACCTTCGAACTTTCTTCCTGCTGACTCCTTTTCTTTCTGCTGACCTCTTAGTGCCCTAGCGCACCGACTGACCAACTCCCTCAACGTAGGTTAGGAGTTCATCCTGAATTCGATATTTCGTGACGA
The DNA here is from genome assembly GCF_002744735.1 of Marinobacter guineae. Classification (GTDB taxonomy): domain Bacteria; phylum Pseudomonadota; class Gammaproteobacteria; order Pseudomonadales; family Oleiphilaceae; genus Marinobacter; species Marinobacter guineae. The sequence continues at coordinate 1,301,878 of NZ_KZ319339.1, forward strand.
TTCAGTCTCCTTATCGGCATAAAGCCATGGAGAAAAGCTGTGATGAAGCGGTCAGACAGAATGTTTTGTCCGCCTGACACATCCGATTGGAAGGAGAATCCTATGAAAAAGCTACATTCACTCGCGTTCTATGCATTGCTCACACCGGCCATAACCCTGAGTTCAGGTGCTTTGCTCGCTGCACAAGGCAGTAGCGAGGATACCGATTTGGGAGAGCAGAGCATGGGCCAGGATGCTGACCCCAAGACGCAGAGCCCTCAACAAGACAAAACCGTTACCAAGTCCAAATACAATACTGATGAGCCAGCTGATCAGGAAATGGGCAACCAGTCTGGCATGCAGAACAAGGGCTATATGGAATCTCCGCCAGCTAATGGCATGATGGCGAGCGACTTGATCGGTACTGAACTCAAAACCAGTGGTGACGAAAGTGTGGGTGAGATCGGTGACCTGATTATTGATCAGGATGGCAAGGTCGTGGCTGTTGTAGTCAACGTTGGCGGATTCCTGGCTATGGGTGACAAACACGTAGCCATAGATTGGAAAGCTGTAAAGATGTCAGGCAATCCTGATGATCGGGACCTGCGGGTCGATATGACTCGTGATGATCTGCAATCCGCGCCGAGTTATGAAAATCCGGCTGATTGAAGGCCAGATCCCCCCTCAAATACCGAGGGGGGAATGAATATACGGCGGGGCGCCCCAAAGTTTCCCGAATTTCATTTTCCCCGGGCACCTCGGCTTCAAGAACAACATTGACGGATCTCTCTGCAGGGTCCTGAATATAGGTTATATCACCCTGCGGAGGAAACGGGCATGAAGTGGATCATACTCGCCATTATTATCGCTATTGTGGCCTTCTGGCTGTATCAGGGCCGTCGCAAGAACAACATTGAAGACCCTGAGGTTAAGACATTCGAGGAAAAGGATTACTACCTCACATCGAATGACAACGCATCCGATGACCAGTCATCCCCCGATAAAAGTAATCCGCGTCACTAAGTGGTTCTTCAAACCGGGGGCAGCTCAGTTAACATGCCCCGAGGTTCACTGAAGGATAGGATGGTATGTCCAGAGCCAACCACGAATCCGAAAACCGGAATAACAGCCCGTCAGTCGAGCTCCTGAAGCCACTTGACGCAGCCATCAACCGCCTTGCTGAAACCAATGCCAGTGAGGGCGTCTCGCCGGTATTCGAGGTGATCGATGCGGCAAAACCCCTGATGTTCAGCCCGGAAGGTCTCGACGCGCTTTACGAACGCGTGCCGGCCATTGAGTCAGCCGGATTCTTTCGAGGAAGCGATTGGGACTACCCGCAGACACTGGTGCCCTCCCTGGCCGCACGCACGGTTCGCCACGGGGAACCGACCGCAACACTGGTTGAATGCCTGAGCCAGATACGCCTTTTGGCAGTAACCAAAGGCGATTACACCCACCCTGCTATCTCGGCAGAACACGCCCAACACTTTCTCGCCCAGGTACTGGCGATGAATCTCGATCTGGTGGTCAGTGATCTCCAGGAGAGCGACCGGCTGCGGCCCGATCAACTCGGCTACGTTGTTCAGAACCTGTATCACTACCTGTTGCGGTATCTGGGCTACGAAAACCTCATGGAAGATCTGGTGGCCGAAGTCTGGCGGATTCTGGCGCAACGCCCCGTCCAGGTAGCGGGTGTCAAACACATGGTGACCCAGATAGCGGTCTGCCTGGAAAAACCGGACGCGCTGGGTGGCGAAGTCAGCGACGACGCGGTGCAGTTGATTAACGCCGTATTCAGCCCCACCGAGGGTTGCCGTGAAGATCCCGGCTTTGAGGTCTATGCTGAGCGACTGGCGGAAATGGACGATGCCACCCTGCTACAGGAGGCCATCGCCTTTGCGCAATCCATGCACTCTACCGGCCTGGTGTCGGCCTATATGCCGGTATTCATACGCTACCTGCGTGGCCGCTGGAACGACCTGATTCCCACAGCCCTGGGGCTAAGCTACACAGGTGCAGACGCTTTTCACTGCTACCCTGCGTTGATACATCGCCTGATTGACGAAGCCCTGTTTCCAGAGACCAGCCAGTGTGCCTATGGCCTGGCCATGATGCTCGAGCGGGGCATTCTGTACGCGCCCCCGGTGGCGCCGTCCCTGTGGCGCCAGATACGCCTGTCGCTCTGCGACGCTGCGGCCGAGAAGATCGGGGCCGTCTTCGGAAGCAGCCGTTCCCCCGAATGCTTTCTGCTCGCCGACGTGCTCAATGTGCTTGGCCTCCCGCTGGGAATCGGACAGGGCAACTATCCCACCTGCCAGTCTACACGCGCCCTGTCCATGTGGGCCTACAACATGCCGGCAGAACTGCTTCGGATCCTTGCCTGGGCGGCGCGGGACGATGAAATCGTGATGCGCTTTGAAGGCAACAGCATATCTTCGCGGGAACTCGGCGCTGGACTTGCGACCGAGCCGCCGGTGGATGTGGACGCGGTATCCCTGCTAACTGTGCCGCACCTGGATCGCATCTATTTTGAAATGGGGCGACGCAGTGTCGGGCGCGGAGAAGATCCACACAAATGGGTCAACGCAGAATTCCATGGCGATAACGTCGGCCACGGATTTCGCATTGCAGTCGACGTTTTCACGGGTGGCCTTAAAGACTTCGAAGGGTTCATTCGCGATTTTTATGCCGCCTATCACCCTTTCTACAACGGCAACATCCCTGTCATCAATCCACAACCGGCCGGTATCGCGGTGACCGACAGCGCCACGCGCTTTCTTGGCTGGCACGCCATCACCATCCAGCGGCTGGCACTGGATGCGGACCAAAACATGCGCGTCTACTTTTTTAACCCCAACAACGACAGTGGCCAGAACTGGGGCCAGGGGATCGTCACCTCAACTCACGGCCACAGCGAGCGTTATGGTGAAGCGTCATTACCGGTGGCCGAGTTCGTCTCCCGCCTGTATGTATTTCACTATGATCCGCTCGAAAAGGGTGAGCCGGGCAATGTCCCGACCGACGAAGTCAATCGGGCCATGGAGCTGGCGATAGACAGTTGGGCTTCCGGGCGCCAGGCTTAAAGATCACGGGCGGCGCGAGCAGCCCCTGGGAGATTGAAACCGGCTTATTGCCAACATCTGCCAATATAGCTCCGACAGGATGAAATGCCCATGGCCACTGGTAACATTGTACTCACAGACCACCAATCACAAGTGGTAGATCGCGCGGTTTTTGTGGGTTCATGACCATCGACCGTGAACGCCTGGCAGTCCTTGCCGCGCAACCCCATTTTCACCGGGGCAGGTATCGCAATCAGGAGCGCGTGGAGCGGCATGGCCTGGGAGATTTTCTGCGCTGGCAACTGGCCCCCGGGCGCCGTTTCCCGCCGGGTAAACGCTACGCACTGCTGCGCCCGGATGCCCACTTGCTGATGAACCCGCCGGCAGAGCCACAACTGGTCTGGCTGGGGCATGCGTCATTCCTGTTCCAGTATCGGGGCCTGAACGTACTGACCGATCCGGTGTTATCGGACCGTGCCAGCCCCTTCCGGTTGGTCGGGCCGAAGCGGTTCACCCCGCCGGCCCTGACTGTGGCGGAAATGCCGCCGATCCACCTGGTACTGATTTCCCACAATCACTACGACCATCTCGACGAAGCAACAGTGCGCCAGTTGCACCGACGCTTCGGGGATAACCTGTGCTTCTATATTCCCATGGGGCTACGACGCTGGTTCGAGAAACGTGGCATCCAGAATCTGGTGGAACTGGACTGGTGGCAATCGACGGCCCTGGCCGCCGAAAACGAAGTATTCTGCCTGCCAGCACAGCACTTCAGCGGACGAACCCCAACCGATACCAACACCTCGCTCTGGTGTAGCTGGCTTCTGGAAATGGACGGCTTCCGGCTCTATTTCGGCGGTGATACCGGTTATGGCAAGGTGTTTCGCGACATTGGCGAGCTGTTTGCGCCCATTGATCTGGCTCTGCTACCCATCGGCGCCTACGAACCGCGCTGGTTCATGGCCCCGGTGCACGTGGCACCGGAAGAAGCGGTCAAGATACATCAGGATATTGGCGCCCAGCAGTCCATAGCCATGCACTGGAGTACCTTCGTACTCACTGACGAACCCATGGACGAACCACCCCGTCGACTGCGGCTGGCGCTGGAGAGACAGGGCCTAAGTGAGTCGGCCTTCCGGGTTATGCAACATGGGGAAGTGTGGTCGCCGCAGTGATTAACGGGAAAACCGGGACTACCGGAAAAATCAATCTGTCCCTGGGCGTTTTACTGAAAAACTCCGGCGGCGAGATCGATAAAATTGTCCTGTCCCGATTTTTCTTCGTACTATAACGCGTCAAGTTTTTGAAACTCCCTGTTTCGCTTAGCTATTTTCTTGCTGCTCGCACGACCGCGACTGAGCAAGCTTCGATGGGAAGAAAACAATAAATTAAGCATGACTCTCCTACCACTGCCGAAATGGCGGCGATGGAAAGCTTCCGTGTTCTCAAAAAATATTGTTCCAGCTGGGCCCGTAATATTCTTTATTGAGCCACCGAAACGGTTTTCTGCCTCAGCTAAGGTTATTGAGCCTCGCAGAACATCCGTGATCTTAATGTCGCGATGACTCCCTTTAGCAACAATATGATAGGAAGATTCCTCATTAACATCCGTGAGATAAACAAAGAGGTTCAGCGATGCCCAGCCCGCATAGTCAAAATGAAAAGAATTTTGTTGATGCTCTTTCGGGCTTTGTCCTGATCGAGATACAAATAATGAGGATTCCAGGAGAACGGGTTCAGATTTTAAATAGGCCCGCAAAATATTTTTTATTCCTGGGTCCTCGGTTAAACGACACACGTCCTCATTGATTTGATGAACCAGCTGGTATTCTTCAGGGGGCAACTGGTCCGTTATTTTCCGTAAACTACTGACCAGATCTGCAGGCAACTGCCCAAGAATCGCAACACTGTCTTGCCGAATTTCATCTGCGATAAGCTTTGCATCAATATCACCAAGTATTGACTCTCTACTATTATCGATTGATTCAAGTGGCGGCCTAAGCTTCTGAATGGCATAAATAGGGCCTAGCCGCCAAGGAGCGAAGTGAAATAATTGCCTGATTTTGTGTAGGGTGGCTGATAGCTTGAGGCCATTTGCCGTTCGCCTGACAAAGTTCAACGACGAAGCCAGACTATCCTCGCTGCCAACGCTAGATCTATTACTCATAAGCTCCCTTCGCAAAAACATCAATCGATGCTTCCGTAGCATTTAACTACAAATACTAGACGATCTCATGAGTTTTTCGAGGATCAATTTGTCCAGGTTTTCCTCTTCCGCCCCCCGCCTTCAAGGCTAAAGTCTGATGCCCCCTTTACCCTGTTCGTGCAACCAGCGCCTCCAGTCCAAACCCAACATACTTACCCCGCCAATGTAATTATCATCCACCAGGTAATACGCCAGGGTGCGATCACCCCGGTTAAAGTTGTGCATTAGCCGCACTACAAAGAACTGGATGCACGGCTTTCCTTAACCTATTAAACACTGCGATTTACCCGACGGCGAGGTGAATTAGTTGCTGTGGCCTTACTTCTGACTCTTTAGCGCCCTAGAGCACCGACTAGCCCAACTCCCTTAACGTAAATTAGGAACTCATCCGATCCGAAGGAGAGTCCTGTGAAAAAGCTACATTCACTCGCATTTTACGCATTGATCACACCGGTCCTAACTTTGGGCTCAGGTGCTGTGCTCGCCGCACAAGGTAGTGAGGATACTGATCTCGGAGAGCAGAGCATGGGCCAGGATGCTGACCCTGAGACGCAGAGGGTCGATATGACGGCTGATGACCTGCAATCTGCACCGAGTCATAAAAAAAACCGGCTGACTGAAGGTCAACCCCAGTGGAAAATCCGCTCAATGCATGAACCTGCCGAGCACTATGAGGTCTTCTCAAGGGCTTGGCGGACATTCTGCTCTGCTCTCCGCCAGAGCTCTTGATTAAGACTCTGCACCTCCTGGCGTAATGACTCCACGGCTGCATCACCGTCATCCTCAGGAGCGGCGTGCCCTTGGGCCAACGGCAGCACCATTATCAGGCCGAATATTCTGATTCACCCTGAACAGATTCTCCGGATCATACTTCTGCTTGACCTCCACCAGCCGCTTGTAGGCCGCCCCGTAGGCAAACTCGACCCGGTCAGTCTCATCATGGGACAGAAAATTGATGTAAGCGCCACCACTGGCATAAGGCTTGGCGGCCTCAAAGAATGCGCGCGCCCACTGGCGGCAATGTTCATCTTCCTCGGGCGTTTCCCAGCGCCCATGCACATTCATCACATAGTTTGCGTCACGGCTGGAATAGGCCATGGCATCGTGCGCCACCCGGCCGGTTTCACCGCCAATGGAGGCAATAAAGATCTCACAATGAGGCGAGGGCAGTTTGTCCCCATACTCCAGCGCAACGCGGATCACATCGTCGGTCAGCTTTACAAAGTTGTGGGACTTCCAGTAATTCCGCGCACCGTCCACCAACAGCGGATCAAACGCCTGCTGCCAGTTGGCGTAGGGTTGAACACCCACATGCTCGCCGTGCGCATCGCCGAACGAACGCAGGGGTGCGATCAGCTTCTCGCCCACTTCCGGGTCCCCGGCGTAGCAAATCGCCAAGGCGACGATCGGTTCGCCATGAACCGATTCAGGGAGGAAAGGCAGCGGTGGCGCATGGCGAATCACCAGCCACACATTGAGCTCATCGGGCATGGTTTCCGTGAAACGCGCGAACTGCGTCAGCACCGACAGGGCCTGACCGAAGGGAAACACCATCAGCCCGCTCAACAGCTCCGGCCCCACGGGGTGTAACTGGAACTGAAACCGCGTGACAATTCCGAAGTTACCGCCGCCACCCCGCGTGCCCCAGAACAGGTCCGGGTTTTCCGTGGCGCTCGCGTGAGTCTGGCGCCCATTGGCGGTAACCATGTCCGCGGAGATCAGGTTATCAACGGTCATCCCAAACTTGCGACTGAGCCAGCCAAACCCGCCCCCCAGGGTCAGGCCCGCAACCCCTGTGGTGGAATTGATACCCAGCGGCGTGGCCAACCCATGCATTTGTGCAGCTGCGTCAAAATCCGCCAATGTGCAGCCGGGCCCAACGTAGGCCCGCTGCTTTTCAACATCAACTTCAACGTCCTTCATTTGCGACAGATCGATCATCAGGCCGTCGTCGCACACGGCGTTGCCCGCGATGTTGTGCCCGCCTCCTTTGACCGAAACCAGCATCGATTGGTCACGCCCGAAGTTGACCGCGGCCACCACATCTTCCGCGGACTGACACTGGGCAATCAGCGCCGGTTTCCGGTCGATCATGGCGTTCCAGATCTGACGGGCCTGATCATAACCGGCATCGCCAGGCTCGAACAGAGGGCCACCGAACTGCCCTTTGAAGGTGTCTATCGTTTCTTGCCGCAACTTAGTCATAGCCATCTCCTCGCCCCGTAAGGCTCCTCTCTCCATCCTGCGCCCTTTCAACAGGAACGCCAGCGGGTTATTAGACGGTTTAAGGACTATGGCGGAACTGTTAGCCGGTTTTGGTCAGGAAAACGGGGAATATTGGCGCTGGGCGTAAGGAGGGTGTAGCTTAAAAATTGAACGCAATGCGTCGATCACCCCCTACCCTCTTCGGGATGCCAGCGCATTTGCAGGAGCATCCGATGATTCAGAGCACCAATGAAGGCCTTGATCTGGTTATCGTCGGCGGAGGAATCGGCGGCATCATCTGTTTGAAGTACGCCAGAGACGCCGGGCTGAATGCGCTTCTTCTGGAGCGCGGTGCCCGCATCGGTGGTCTGTGGCGCGACCTCCCGTCCTGGCAGGACATTCAATTCCGCAAGGAAGACTGGACGCTTGGCAATCTACCGCTCGCCGGGGAGGACCAGCCCAGCATTCTGAGTAACATAGAAGCCTGGGTCGAACGCTTTGAACTATCGCCCTACATCTGCCTGAATGAGTCCGTAACAAGCGCCCGGCCGTGCGAGCAGGGCTGGCGCCTGACCACAGATAAGGCAACACACGAAGCGAAGTGGCTGATTGCCGCCACCGGTGGACACAACCGCCCCATCGTACCGCAAGTCCGACGGGTCGATTCTTTGATCACTGAGTATCACTCCTCCGCCTTACGCGATCCCGAGGAATTGCGGGACAAGCGGGTTACCGTGGTGGGAGGCGGTGCGTCCGCCTACGATCTTCTGGATCTTTGCTTCGCCCACGGCGCTCGCAGTGTCGTGTGGATCTTTCGCTCCACCAAGTGGATGCGACCGACGCGCCGAGGGAAACACCTTGGCATCGACATGCGGGTTCTGGCCAGGTACCAGATGCTCTGCCTGCCGGCGAGCATGGTTCATCGACTGTCCAACAAAGACCTGAAGGCGAGATACGCAAAAGCAGGTATCAACGAGATAATGCCAGAGGGCGATTTCGACATCCGCCGCGACCAGCTCATCCCGGGCCGGCCGGGGATGCTCATGAACTTTGCCAGCATTGAGCGCCATCAAGGCGAAGTGCGCACCCTCCGCGGCAGAACCATTGAGATGTCGAACGGCGAGGGGCTGGAAACGGATCTGCTGCTCTGGGGTACCGGGTATGGCGTTGACCTCGGTTTCCTTGGGCTTGAGGCGCTTAACAAGGCAAGAAACCTCAACGAAATCGGCAGTCGCTGTTATTCGGGCTTCCTCTCTGCCGACGCTCCCAACCTCTTCCTGCTGGCACCGGGCGTGCTCGACACCAACACCTCAACGCCGTGGGCTTATGCCCATGTAGCTAAATCCATCATGTCTCACATCGGGGGAAGGCCGGTTTTTGTGAAGCCCCCCTGTGAGGCCTTCACGAACCATTTTGATCTCATCAAGCTGCTGGCTCCAAAGGATCGAGAAAACTACCCGTTAGGCATCTGGTACCTGAAGTACCTCTGGCTCGCATTGTGTCATCCGTGGAAACGACCGATGCCTATTCCATGACACGCAACCCTTTCCGAAAACGGGACCGGGGCTATCTTCGTTCAAAATAACCCTGTCCCGGTTTTCTCCTTCCGTTCACGCGCCTGGTAGCGGCAGCATTCACCACTACCAGGCAATTGCTTGTTACGACGCAGCTTCCAGTTCGTTGATCGCTTTTTTGAGCACCTTCACAGACTCGGTATGTTTACCCTGATTGTGCAGCGATTCACCCTGATCCCGGAGCGCTTTGATCCTGGCCTCAGTCTCACTGTCCAGTTGTGCCGACTGCAGTTATTCGTCGATCTGGCTCACCAGAGAGGGGCACTGGCTTCCGAGTGCACTGCCCGCAAAAAACACCGCAAATAACAGAATCACAAGATAACGCATGATCGTTCCTCCTTTTTTCACACGCCTCCCTATAGCATAGCCAATCCGGCCTCGATGCGCGGCCCTAAAATCAAAGCGCCAGGATCATGCTACCCCTTTGAAACCCTCAAGGGCGGCATACATACCAGTAGTTCTGGAAATCGTGTTCCAGCTCATGCACGTCGATATTCCGGACGCCCGCCTCACCAAAATACCCCAGCGCTTTCTCCCTCCCTCACATGGCTCCGAGTCCCTCGCCATCCTGCGCCAGGGAAACGGTCATGCAGTGCATGCAGGAAATGGTGTAAAGCAACGGGCCGATCGGATGGTCCCTGTCACTGTGATGATGGCTTGACCCCTTGATATCCTGGGCCAGATAAACACCGTCGTCAGTGAGCGCTTGGCGGATGCCCCGCAACACAGCAAGAGGGTCCTTCTGGTCGTGGACGGCATCGAATGTGGTGATCAGATGGTAAGGGCCGGGTCGCTCGCTGTGTTCAAGGCCACTGACGTCAAATACCCGGAAGGTTGTGTTGTCGTTCCCGAGCGCCCTGGCTTCCTGGCTAGCATACCGGACGGCATCCCCGGATATGTCGTACCCGGTAAACTGGCTGTTCGGGAAGAGCCTGGCCAGCTTGTTCAGTGCCCGCCCCCTGCCACAACCGACGTCGAGGACCCGAATACCTCGTTCCAGACGTTCGATAAGGCCTGGTACGAGCGGGAGAATATCTGTTTCCAGGGCAGGAACAACAGACTGACCACTGTCCTCGGCCATAACCTCGTGGAAGCGCTCGAAACGTTCATAGGGGACGCCGCCTCCGTTGCGAAAGCAATGAACAATGTCATCCTCCACCGAGCCAAGCAGCGGAATATACTGGGCAAATACCGCAATGTTGTCTGTCGGTGCCTTCCGGCACAGGCCGGCAGCGTGTTCCCGGGGCAGGTAGTAGGTTTTTCCTGCGGGATCATTCTCGACAATGTTGCCAACGGTCATCGCTCCTAGCCATTCCCTGACGTATCGCTCGTCAAGGCCGGCCTTTTCCGCAATCTGAGCACTGATTGCAGCTGGCATCTCAGCCATGGTGTCGAAAAGTCCGGTTCGGTGGCCCACCGAGAGCATCAGAGCCCGCGAAAACCGGGACAGACTTATTCCCCCCCAATTTGTCCCGGTTATCGAAAACTGCAGGCAATATCACTTATTCGACCTGATTTCCGTGATTCCAGACTCCCCAAAACACCATAGCGGCAACCACCACCATCGCCACCGAGAGCGATGACAGGGCTATGGCAATGAGGCCTTCTTGAACTGCCGAACCCTCGAAGCCCGCAGCAGCTATGGGCATCATTGATCCGCCTGCACCGACAAACCCGGCAGCCAGCGTGGCCAGCCAGTTGGTGTAGGTACCGAATACCGCAAGACCAAATGCGATTCTTTCGGCAGTGCGCCCCAGCCGAAGCTTGGGCCAGATCACCCCCAGCACAATCAACACTACTCCGTTCATGATGCCTTCAAGGTGGCTCGACAGCCCCATTCTGGCATTCTCCATTAACGGCAGTAGAAACCCCGTTAACAGCCCCATGAGAAACAGGATGATACCGAGTTGGTACAGTCTGCGCTCGCGGTTGGTGACGGCCGACAGAGATGCGTTATTCATAAGTTACCCCCCTCCTGAATGTAGTCAGGGAGACCCGTCCCCGACTCGCGTTCCACTCATTTTAAGAATACACTGTGTATATTCAATACGAGAGAATATCCCTCGTTCGCGCACCTGTCAATATTGGGTATACAGCCTGTATGTCGATTAATTCCCCGAAACGTAGCTACCGAAAAACCGCCCGGGCAAAACAGGAAGAACAGACCCGGCAACGAATTACCGAAGCGGTCGTTGAGTTACACCGAACGGTCGGACCAGCGCAGACAACCATTAGTGACATTGCAAACCTGGCGGGTGTCGGCCGCGTGACGGTGTACAAACACTTCCCTGATGACTCCGCGATGTTTCGTGCCTGCGGTGATCACTGGATAGCCGATAACCCACCGCCGGATTTTGCTCAGGCACTCGCAGAGCCGGATGAGTTAAAGCGGGCTGCCGGCGTGCTCCGATTGCTTTACGACTACTACCGCCGTACCTACGACATGATGGGAAAAGTAATGCGGGATGCGAAGACAATGCCCGCCCTGGCGGATGTGGTTGAAAACGGATGGATGAAGCTGCTGCGAAGTCTTGAGGACTCGTTGATGCCAGCTGGGAAGCAAAGCGCCAGCGCAAAACGTTATCGTGCAACGCTCCGGGTAGCTATGGATATCGATACCTGGAGTACAATCTCCAAAATGGGTCTTGATGACGAATCGGCAGCAGAGCTGGTGTGCCAGTGGCTGAAGGAAGAATGACAATGCTTTTTAGAGCCGTGACACCAACGGTTGCTTCGGGCCTTCTGATCATCGCCAAATGGGAAAACCGGTTTTCCAAAGCCATGATCTAGCGCAAAACAAAAACGAGAAGGATCAAGCATATCGTGATATTCAGAACCCAGATGAGCAAAGAAACCCGTCGCCGCTGGCTCAAGCGCTTGAATGGACTAGTCATAGTTGAACCGCTCCGACAGGATACGATGAGAGGGCGTTCCCCTCTTAATCAAGTGGTCTTCAACGACATCCATCATGATCGCCGGCCCGCACATCACAAAGACCCATTCGCTGAACTCTTGCTCTGAAAAGACGCGATCTATCAGCGCTGCATCTATAAAGCCTGTCTCTCCGTGCCAGGTTTCTGGCGGTTCGGACAGCACGTAGACCACGTCCTCCGGATCCAGCTCTTCCCGATAGGCAATCTGATCGATCACCCGATTTCCATAGATCAACTTCACCTTGCGCGAATCGTCGGTCAGGCGCATTTGCCTGAGTATGCCCAGCAGCGGAGCAAGGCCAACGCCACCTGCGATGAGAGCGACCCCGGGTTCAGCGCGACCATCGACAGAAAGATTGCCATAAGGCCCGTCAAGATAAGCGACTGTTCCAGTTTTTATCTGGCCAATGGTTCGTGTGAAGTCGCCAAGCTCTTTGATCATGAAAGATATTTCCGGTCCGGCCGCCGGCGCTGAGGAAATGGAGAACGGGTTTTCTTTCATCGAGAATGGGGGGTGCCCCACGTTTAGCCAGGCGAATTGCCCAGCTTTGTAATCAAGACCACGATGACCGTCTGGCTCCACGGTCACTTCCCATTGTTTTGGCGTCAACCGGACTACGGAGGTCACCCGCCAGGGACGGGCCTTCTGCAGAAGGGGAACCAGCAGGTAGACAGTCAGTAGTGACCCAACAGCCACGCCTGTCATTGCCAGCCACACCCAGCTCATCACCGGCTGCGAGCCGTAGCGCCCGGCATACACGGTATGATGCAACAGAAGAACTGCGATCAAGAGCGCGCCGACCCCGTGTAAAAGGCGCCATGTCTCGTATTTGAAGTCCAGCTGGGTACGCCCGATGGCCAGCAGCACAAGGCTTGGAAGAAGCAGGTAGGCGGCAATGCCTGTCGACAGAGCGGAAAAATCAGTCGTGATGGTCAATTCGCGCGTCGGGTCCCATGGGCGTTGACCACCTGACGGCGTCCCCTGGTAAAGAAACGGGTGTAGCAGAGCAAAGACCAATGCCGTGCGAGCCATGATCTGGTGAAACCGCATGGTCACATCCAGTCCAACGCCATTTGAAATGGCCTTGAAACGGCCGGACAGAATGAATTCCACGAGGACCATCGAGAAGGCCAGAATGCCAAGGCCAGATGCCAGTTCCTGGTGGAACTGGCGTGGCGGCCCTCCGACCCACGCGGACAAGATCAACGGCAATGTGATAGCGACAAGGTAAGCAACGATCAAAAACAGTAGTTTCATCGGTCTAGCCTGTTTCGCTTCTTCTGGCCATGCAATCTAGTCTTCCACAGAGCCCCTGGATTTCAGGAAGTGCACCACAGGCTAACACCGGTTAGCCGCCACCCCAACACTAATGGTTCATACCCTGATAACAAAGTCGTCGTAATCCAGACGCACCTTGGTTAATCCGGCGGTATGATCTCTTGCACTGCGATGACCCAGCGCCACAATGGCGCTGGTCTCAAGGCCTCGCTCTTTCAAACCCAGCACTTGGTCGTAAGCGCTGGCATCAATGCCCGTCATTGGACAACTGTCGATGGCCATCACTGCCGCCGCCGACAGCAAGGTTCCCAGCGCAATGTAGGCTTGCTGATGGGCCCACTGCCTTTTCTCCAACTCCGATTTTGACGCCAGAGCACCTTTCATATGGGCGGCATACCCTGCAACTTCTTTTAAGCTGCTACCGCGGGCCTGAAGATGTCGCTCGATATACCGATCCACGGTGTCATCGCCGATCCGGGTCTCAGCTGCGAAAACAACCAGATGGGAACATTCCCTCACCTTCTGCTGGCCGAAAGAATGCGGCAAAAGGTCTCTTCGAACGGACGCCGATTCGACGAGAATCACCCTATAGGGCTGCAACCCGTAGGACGAAGCGCTTTTACGGGTTGCGTCCAGGAGCGATTCAACGGCTTGATCTTCCAATGATTCCGGAGAGAATTCCCGGGCGGCATAACGCCAATCCAGTGCAGCATGAATATCCATCAGTCGACCTCCCTGTATGGGATGGCCACAGGGCGCAACGGTGCAGCGCCTTTGGGTGTGTGAGTCATCCACATCTGAAAGTGCGGATCACCTGCAGCCTGCCAGCTGGGCATACCAATAAAATACTCAACGCTCAGATCGTAGGCACGGGTAGGGTTCAGATTGGCAAGTGCAGCCATTCTGGAGTCGACAGTCATCATATTCAGTCGACCTATTTCATCGTCGGGACCCCAGGGACTCGACGCGACATCAGCAGCGCTGGCCATTGCAGGCGCCACTGAGGCCGACAGCATGAGGGCAGCAAAAAATGGAATCTTGGTTTTCATAGAGTGGTCCTCCTCAGGTTCGGACGTTCACTCTATGAAATGGCTGGCAGCCGATAAACGGAAGGAAAAGAACTTAATAATTTCCTTTTCGGAAACAATAAATCCGTGAATTTTCTTCATCGGCCCAGCAAGCTCTATTCCCAATAGGGCCGATCTCCCAGATGCGCATCAAGATGATCCACCAAGAGCTTTACCTTCGCCGGCTGCTTGCGCCCCGGGGGAAATAGTGCAAACACCGTATAGGGCTTTGGCGGGAAATCATCCAGCACGGGTGTCAGAGCTCCGCTCTCGATATCAGGCTGCACCAGGAAGCGCGGCAGGAAACCAATCCCCAAGCCGTTCAGCAGGCTCCGGCGCATAGCAAGGCTACTGTCTGTGCGGAAATTGCCAGATACCACCACTTCCTCGTCACCCAACGCCCAGACCCTTGGCTTTTCGTGGAGCGTGTAGGTCAGGCAGTTGTGCGCTGCCAGATCGGCGGGCGATTCTATCGGGGGTGCATTATCAAGATACTGCGGCGCAGCACAGACAATGTTTCTGGATGTCCTGAGCGGCCGTGCCAACAGGCTTGAATCGGCCAATAAGCTGCGTACCCGGATCGCGATATCCACGCCCTGCTCCACCAGGTCCACCATACGGTCGCTGAGCTGCAGGTCGACATCAATCTCCGGATAGCGCATCAGAAAGCTGTCGATAGCCTCCGTGATATGCGTCAGGCCGAAGGACATAGGCACGTTAATCCGAATGGTTCCGCGGGGCTCCGACTGAATGCCCCTGGCTTCCAGCTCCGCGTCTTCCAGACCATCCAGCAACGCCTGAGTCCGTTCAAGAAAAGCCAGGCCAGCGTCTGTGAGATGCATTCTGCGCGTCGTGCGATTGATCAGCCGGGTGTCGATGTCCCGCTCAAGAAACGCAATGTGCTTGCTGACCGTCGCAGCGGTGATATCCAGATCATCGGCCGCTTGGGTAAAACTCCCCAGTTCCGCAACGCGACGGAACACTTTCATGGCAACAAGCTTATCGGTAGCCACCGCAGACTCCTGAATATTCCTATGACATTCGCTGGCGATAATTTCCAATCTGGAATGAGTATTGTTCGGTTCGCTCCAATTATCAATGCAATAAATCCATTCACACTCATGATCACTGGTTTCAATCCAACAACATGGAGCAGGCCAATCATGATCACGCTAGCGCAACGTAGGGCCTTGCCGCCCCAAGTCATCGTCTGGGGCCTGTTGATGACCAATGGATTTTTGATCGCCCTGATGCTCGCCCTCGCCAAGTCGGCGACGTCCTACGGCATGCCCGCCATTACCTATGCGTTCTGGCAGACCTTGATTGCCGGGATCGTTCTTTTGCTTTGCACTGGAAAGCTCCGGGCAATGGTCGCACGACGGCTCACCACATACTTTCTGATCAGCAGCCTAACGGGCATCGCCATACCCAATGCCATCGGCTTTTATCTGGTCACCAGACTTGGCACCGGCTATGTCGGCATCATGTACGCCCTGCCACCGATATTTACTTTGCTGATTGCCACAACCATGGGGCTGGAAAATCTTAATTGGAAAAGGCTGACGGGGCTAACAATTGCAGTGTCCGCATGCGCGTGGATCGTAATTCAGCGGCACTCTGAAGTCAGCCAGACAAGTCTGCTCTGGTTTGCCCTTGGCCTCGTCATCCCTGTGGCGCTGTCGGTCGGCAATATTTACCGTTCAGTCGCCTGGCCGGGTCAAACCAGCCCCATGACACTTGCTGCCGGCACGCTGCTTACATCAGCAATCTTCCTCGGCATGCTCGCAAAACTGACGGAAACATCCCTGATCATGGCAGGTTTTCGATCTCCACTTCTGAGCATTGTGGTTATGCAGGGTTTTCTTACCGCACTCACTTACTACTGCGCCTTCGAGGTCCAGAAGCGATCCAATCCGGTGTTCTACAGCCAACTGGGTGCGATTGCCGCCGTGTTTGGGCTACTCATTGGTGTAGCGTGGTTTGATGAGCGCTATTCACTGGGGGTCTGGCTCGGCGCTCTGGCCGTTATTATTGGGTTGCGTATGAGCAATCGTGCGTCGCAAGGCTAGGCAAACGCCGGTATAGTGCAACCATGAACTACCCCAACGCATTGTCTGCCTAACCGAAGAAACCACAGCAACCGTCTACGCCGTCGGAGCCGTTGCCGCGGAACCCCACTTTCATCAGGGCAGGTATCGAAACCTGGAGTCTGTGGCCCGCCATGCACTGGGGTACCTTCGTACTCACTGACGAACCCATGGACGAACCACTCCGTCGACTGCGGTTGGCGTTGGAGAAACAAGGCACCAATGAATCGGATTTTCGGGTGATGCAACACGGGGAAGTGTGGTCGCCGCAGTGATAGGCGGGAACGCGAGTTCAGAAGTACCCCAACAGCCTGCCAAGGACCAGCACACTGATCCAGACTGCCAGGGACAGAAAGGCCCCTGCCCTCAAGGCTACAGGCATGGGAGCCTCCATCGGGAGGCTCCGTATATCCTGTTGCTTTAACACCCGCCCCAGAATTAACGCGTTCAAGACGCCCAAGAGAACGAGCACGATCTTCGCCTGGAACAACGGCGACCCGGCGTAGTCCGCGGCCGCTGTGGCGAATAACAGTACGCCGCAGACAACCGCCAACCCCAAACCAATTGCCGATGTAATTCGAAGCACATCAACAAACACCATCACGGGGTAGTTGCGCCAGAGCCCCAGCAAGCGCAAATCCAGCGGCACAATGCCGCCAACCAGCATGGCAACCCCGAGAATATGCCCGGCATTTACCAGCGGGTACATGAATGTGGAGTTGCGCAGGGCCGAGGCAAAGGCCAGATTCTCGACTGAGACCAGCGCTTGCTCGATCATCCCCGGGCTCAGGACGTACGGTCGGGATACAAATCGTAGTCCTTCCCGTCGATCACAACCCGTTCGGCCTTGACCAGACGTTCGCCTTCTTTGGCGGAGCGATGACCATGCACGGTAATTTCCCGGCCCTGGATCAACATCTCTTTGCTGAGCCCAACCCGGTCGTTACGCCAGGGCTGACCAACTTCCACAACCCATTCCTCGCTATCCACGCTTATGGTGACCTCGCCATGGGGATTACCAAGGCGCACAGATTGAATGACACCGGTGATTTCAAATTCCTCGTCGGTTGCCCAGGCCCAACCATGATGAGCCTGCGCGGCAGAGGCAGCGAGAAAAGCAGCAAGAACAGCTGAACAGAGCAGATAGGTAAAACGAAACTGAGGCATATCCAATCCTCTTATCGCGGTTCTGTCAGGGCAATCGCTCACGCACTTCATCATGCCCACTCAAATGTACGATAGTTCCATTACACCAGACTATGACAGGTACGCCAGAGATTCATTCCCCCGCGATAAGGAAGAACAACGACTGGATATGCGGCTTATCTTTGCAACTCGTCCAGTTTTATTTGCCCTTGGATAACCATAAATGCGTTCGGACTTTCGTTCTGTTACAGACATTTAGTGTCCGGCTCGATATTCTGAAGCAGCGTGGGCACAGACCGTTATGATGGCTGGCTGGTTTCCGGGACACAGGATTTGCGAATGGTTTGGAACTACCGTTTCGGTGGAATGATTCTAACGGGAATGCTGCTAATCAACGGGCTTTCCAGCGCCCATGCCTGGGGCGAACCGATCACTGTCGTGACGGAGCACTCGCCTCCAGGTGAATACCTCGATGAAAATGGCCGCGTCACCGGCGCTACCGCCGAACTTGTCCGTGAATTGATGAAACGTGCCGGCGAGCCGAGTGACATTACTCTGCTTCCATGGGCGCGGGGCTATATGATGGCCCGAAGAGGACCAAATGTAGCATTGTTTGAAACCACCCGATCAGAAATGCGGGAACACCAGTTCAGATGGGTCGGTCCAATTAAGCGCATAACCGGCGGTTTTTTTGTCCGGCGCCAGGATGGTATTTCAATAGAGACATTGGACGATGCGCGTGATCTGGATGGTGTTTGTGTGTATCGCGGCAGCTCTGGCGGGCAATTACTGAAGGCTCTGGGCTTTACTAATCTGGAGCAACCCACCCGGTCGGCGCAGTGCCTTGAAATGCTGATGCACGGTCGCGTCGATACCTGGATGACCAGCGACATTGCCCGTTTGCCGATATTTGCCGAAACGGCTTATTCAGAGAACGAAGTCAGACTGGCCTATGCCACCTCGACGAAATACCTGTACATTGCGATGTCCCTGGATACGCCGGATTCAATTGTCGAACTCTGGCAGGAAACCCTTGATCAGATGAAACTGGATGGCACGCTTGCACAGTATTACCGGGGCACTTACCCCGATGAAATGATCAAGGCGCTTAGCCAGCCAGGACACCCCGATCTTCCCTGGCTGGACTCAGGGCAGGCAGTTCAATAATTTCTCCAGCCACACGGTCCTCGCTCACCTCCAACCGCCCCCCTCTAATCCTTCAATGATGCCCACCCGGCCCATGCGCATGACCGTGCGCGATCTCTTCCGGATCTGCCGCGCGCACTTCGATGATTTCGATATCGAAGCTCAGGGTTCTACCGGCCATCGGATGGTTGGTGTCGACATCGGCAAACTTGTGGCCGACCTTGGCAACCACCACATGGCGCGGGCCCTGCTCGGTTTGCACCTGGGCGATCATGCCCGGCTTCCAGCGTTTGGCACCCATCAAATGCTTGATCGGCACCCGCTGCACGGCATCGGCCTTGCGCGGACCGTAGGCTTTTTCCGGAGTGATGGTGACACTGAAGCTTTCGCCGGCGTCGCGCCCTTCCAGGGCTTCTTCCAGGCCCTGGATAATGCCGCCGTGGCCATGCAGGTAGGCATTCGGCTCACCGCTTCGGGAATCTTCAACGACGTTGCCTTGTTCATCACGGACGCTGTAGTGGAACAGGACGACTTGGTTCTTTTCGATTGGCATAGGGTTCTCTGCGACGGTTAAAGGTACGCCATTATAACCAGCAGCGGCGTTGACTGCAGGACGTGAAAACAAGGACAGGAAAACGGAGCTTACGCTTCATTCGCCTTACGATAGTGACCCTGATAATCAAAAATCCGTTCCTGCACCTGCCAGTAGTGCTTTTGCTTACGGGCAATCACAAAATCCGGCACCGGCAACAAGCCCTGCATCTCAAGCACCTCACCCACCCTGCTGAACACTTTCGGAGCCTGACTATTGGCGAAACGACGTCCAAACAGCTTGTTAAAGACGTTGCGCTGGCCCGGCTTGCTGAAATCAAACGACTCGATGAGCTCCTCCCCATCTTCACCGTGATAGGTGATCCTCAGTTTGCTGCCACCAACACTTAGCGTGATCCCGGCGCAACGGATCACCATGGCATCCTTGAGTTTCAGCGCATCTCTAAGCTGATCATCCGGGTCGATGATGGCTTTACGGCATTGGTGACAGTTGCGGGCCGCAATATCATTCTCGCCACCGCAATGTGGGCACTCCTTGAAACGGAAACGGTAATCGCACTGTTGAGGGCGCCCGTTCTGTTCGGCAGGTTTATCCCCTTCAGCAGGCTCCAGCAGCCCCTGGCAACGGCGCCCGTAGTGCTCGATCACACGGCCGTCATCGTCGGTTTTGCCCCAGAAGATATTGGCAAAACCACAGCCCGGGCAGAACACCTGCACCGGCTCACTGTCGGGGTTCGGTTTGGGCTCCCCAACCTCCGGGTGGTGCAAATTCACACTGTTGCCCGCGTAATCAACCACCAGACAGTCCTGTTTGCCTTCGTCCAGACGAAGCCCGCGGCCCACAATCTGCTGGTAGAGGCTGACCGACTGGGTAGGACGAAGAATGGCGATAAAGTCCACATGGGGCGCATCAAAGCCCGTGGTGAGCACAGACACATTCACCAGATACTTCAACTGCCGCTGTTTGAAGCGCTGGATCAGCAAGTCCCGATCCTTCAGATCGGTCGCGCCAGTCACCAGGGCGGTCTGGTGTTCCGGCAGATAACCGCTGATCTCCCGGGCATGCTCCACCGTTGCCGCAAAAATCATCACCCCCTTGCGCTCAGCCGCCAGCTCCATCACCTGCTCAATGATGGCGCGCGTCACACGCTTATGTTTGCTCAGCAGCTGGTTGACGTCCTTCTCGGCGTATTCGCCAAAGCGATCCTGAGGCAGCGCGGAGAAATCGTATTGCGCCACCGCCGCGTTCACCAACTCG
Source organism: Marinobacter guineae (assembly GCF_002744735.1). Taxonomy (GTDB): domain Bacteria; phylum Pseudomonadota; class Gammaproteobacteria; order Pseudomonadales; family Oleiphilaceae; genus Marinobacter; species Marinobacter guineae. The sequence continues at coordinate 1,322,372 of NZ_KZ319339.1, forward strand.
GGCCGGGTGAGATACCTCCGATTGATCATGTAGCTCAACGGCAGCTCATAAATGCAGTGCGCAAAGGGCTTATCCTGTTCTTCACTAAAGCCACGAACAAAACCCCGGTAGTGATAGCGATAGATCCAGCCCGTGGCTAAACGGTAGGGCGTGGCGGTTAGCCCGAGCACTTTGAGGGAGTCATTCTGTTGCCGCAGCAGCTCGATGATTCTTTGATACTGACTGGTTTCCTCACCACTGACCCGATGGCACTCATCGATGATGATCAACGAGTATTCATCACTGAACTGGTCCAGATTCGCTGAAACAGACTGCACACTGGCAAAGGTCACCTGATGGCGGTTTTCCTTGCGTTTCAACCCGGCGGAGAAGATGCCGCCCGTTAACCCGTAACTCTGGTATTTGGAGTGATTCTGCTCCACAAGCTCTTTCACGTGGGTCAGCACCAGAATCTTGCGTCGGGCAAGACGGGCCAACTCGGCAATCACCAGGCTTTTACCGGCACCGGTTGGCAGCACGATGACGGCAGATTCGTCCGATTTGCGGAAATGGCTTAGCGTGGCATCCACCGCTTCCTGCTGGTAAGGGCGGAGCTTAAAAGGAGGGCTCATTTTTCAGGGCTTAATCGTTTTCAGGGTAAAAAGGATGCAGCGCATTGCGGCCCTCGTCTTCTGCAATGCACAATACCAGATTGGAAGTGTGGGCCGTGCGCTGGAAAGCCACTTCAGTCAAAAGCTCGTACTTTTATGATAGAACAATCGCCCACAACGAAACCAGGAGGTCAGCCCATGGCAGACGACGATACGCTGGAAGCCCTTAAAACCGCCTTCACCTTCATGCCACAGCCGGTGGAAGTGAACCGGTTTGAGTATGGTGACGACGCAGACAGGATTCTCGCTCAGGTGAACTTTGTCCGGGAGGTGCTGGTTGGGCATGGTATCGATCCTGAGGAAGTGGCTGACGAGATCAATCCGGACGCCGCCCCCAATTCCTGCTATTAGCAAGCCCCTTATGACAGCGAAGGTCAGAACCCGGATTCTCTTTCACTCCAGACACCTCAGTATCTATCTGGTTCGATACCCGGAAGGTCACAAGGTCGTACCGCACGTGGATATGGTGTCCGAGGGGCGACTGTACAAACTTAACCTCGTGCTGGTAAAACCCAGAGCCGGTGGCCGTTTCCTGTGTGAAAAGAACATTTTCAACCTGGCCGGACGACTCTATCTGTTTCGTCCCGACCTTTACCAACACCGGGTCTCAAGAATCGAGCGAGGAAATCGGTGGCTACTGAGCTTCGCGTTGACCCGAAGCTGATGCCCGAGGATGGTCGCTGGCTGGCCAACCTCTTCCAGCCATGTCGAAAGCCTCCCTATACCATTGTAGGTTTACAGGCTTGACGCTACTGAAGATGATCGTACTTCAGCATAGGTCAAACACTACAAATCCCGCGCGTCCGCAACAGAGTTTGGCAGTGGGTGTCGGGCTGATGGTGGTGCCGCGGTTTATAGAGATTTAAGATTATAATCACGGACCAAGCCAGACCCACTCTACTATCGAACTCCAAGCCTCGGGCCTATTACTGTGCGCACCCTCCATCGAAGTGAAAAAAGCCGAGCCAAACCTGTTCGCAAAGGTCTACACCCGAGGAATCTACACAACCAGGGCTATGACTTCCCAGCGCTCGTAAAAAGCCACCCGGCACTAGCCCCCCATGTGAAACCGAACGCTCATGGCGACCTTTCCATCGACTTCGCAGACCCACTGGCCGTAAAAACACTCAACGCCGCATTATTGAACCGGTACTACCACATTGCCGACTGGGACATTCCGGAGGGTGCGCTTTGCCCTCCAATCCCGGGCAGAGCCGACTATATCCATTACATGGCGGACCTGTTTGGGCTTGGAACCGGGCCTGGGCTTGAACAGCCCAGCATCAAGCTCCTCGATATTGGCACTGGCGCAAATGGAATCTACCCGCTACTGGCCTGCCAGATTTACGGCTGGCAGTGTGTGGGTAGTGACACTAACACCCAGTCGCTTGAGAACGTAGCCACGATTATCGCCAACAACCCCACACTCAAAGAACGCTTCACGCTGCGAACGCAACCCGATAAAAACCACATCTTTGAAGGGATCATTCAAGCCGGGGAGTTCTTTGACGTCAGCGTATGCAACCCACCCTTCCATGCCTCGCCCGATGAAGCACGTAAAGGTAGCCGGCTTAAACTCAATAACCTTGCTCGTAGTCTCGGTGAACAAAAAGCAAAAACCGAATCCCCCACTCTGAACTTTGGCGGGCTGGGAGCGGAGCTTTGGTGTAAGGGGGGTGAACAGCTGTTTCTGAAAAAGCTGATAAAAGAAAGCCAGGTATATTCAACTCAATGCCGCTGGTTTACCAGCCTGGTTTCAAAGGCCGACAATGTTAAGCCTGCAAAGAAGATGATTCATAAGCTCGGTGCCGTTGATATACGGGAAATAGAGATGAAGCAGGGAAATAAGATTACCAGGGTATTGGCCTGGACATTCATCTGAGCCGCTGCCGAGGTGGCGCATGGTTATGCGAAACCTACTGTGATATTGCTTCAGAAGTCCGAGACAGATCTATTTCACCGGCACTTCAAGCTCCGGTGAGCAAATCCGTCCTTCTTTAGAAAAATGAAACTGTCCCGTTTTTGCTGATCTCGAGTAGGCTCGAACCCTCACAACCTGCCAGCTAAAAGCCATAACAACAAGCACACAACCCCAAAAAGAAGCACTGCAAAATGGACAGCCAGGTTCTTCTGAGTAGTTGGGGCGGGCTTTCTGGTGAAACCGAAGTAATCCTCACCAAACAGCCCCACGCCACAGCCCTCACAGTAGTTTTTCGAGTAAGAAACCCTCAGCGCAGATGGCTCAAATTTTTTCCGACAGCTGTAACAACTAGGCTTAATCATTTCGGGCTCCAGACAGAACAACTGCGCATAGTGTTTTCTCTGGGCCTGAAACCGGGACAGGAAATAACTCTATCCCGGCTTTACTGCCCCGGTTTTAGGTTCTTCGGACTTAGCGTTAAGTCAAAAGCCCATAGGGCCGCTCCAGCGCAGCGCGCACATCACCGATGGAGAACACCCTGGCAAATTCCGCAAAACGTTGCCCTTCGAACCACAACTGTACAACAGGCAGAGAAAAGATCCCGCGGGCTGCACACAGGGGGCCGGCCGTTGCCTGGCAATCGATGTAAGCGGTGACCAGTTGCGGGAACTCCTCGCTGGAGAGTTTTTCCAACTGGGGCTTGATGGCCTGACAGACGCCACAGCTTGCTCCCCCATACAGGAGCAGCACCGCAGGGCTGGACTGGAGCAATTCCGACAAGGCCTCTTCTGTGAATACGTTTTGCACAGTTAAATCCTGATAAGCATGACCGGTATAATCGCCAGCGCCTGCCGGGCAAACTCCGCATCCGGCTGCAATCAACAGAGCGACCCAAGCGCCAGTCGCTACCGCTGTAGAAAATAGATCTGTCCCGGCACTACGGCACAACAAACTGCCGATAGGCCTCCACCCTCATCTGGCGACTGCCAGTGCACGAAAGGTGTCGGGCTCATCCAGGCAGTGACAGCCGGCCGGCCATTACATTGACTCTTTCTTCCCGTCGGACATCGTGTCCTTTTTCATGGTCTCCTCGTCCATGTTACCTTTCTTCATGCCATCATCCGTCATACCTTCTTTTTTCATCTCGTCATGCATAGTGTCGGCCTGCGTTGTGTCTTTGGGCATGCCGTCATCTTTCATGTCGTCATGCATCATCTTCTTTTCCGTACCCATGTCGTCCTTACCCATGTCGTCCGCATGAGCCGGGGCCATCAGGGCCAGGGTGGTGCCAAGGGCGAGCAGTGTGGCTGTCAGGGTTTTCATTGTGCATTCTCCTTTTTGGAAACATTCACTGTTCGACGCAGCTTAACCCATGGCCTACAGGCCCGTGGCGTCAGAATGCAGAGTACACAGGCACGCTCACAGGGCCGTCACGGCCCGATAAAGAGTCGATAAAGGAAAGATCACAAAACCCTCACGGATAAGGTGGCGCGTTGAAGGCGAGGAAAACCGGGACAGATTTATTTCTCCATCCTACCTGGGAAATACTGGATGCTATCCTGCCGTTTTATCAGCTCCAAGAGGCCCCCATGGCAAAGCCAAAACGAATCTACCTCGCCGGCCCGGAAGTGTTTTTCCCGACCACGGAACACCAGGCCATCGTCGGAGAGAAAAAACGCCTGCTCCGGGAATACGGATTTGAAGGCGTAGACCCGCTGGACACAGAGCTGGCATTTTCAGACGACGAAGCAAAACCCGAGCGCGGGCAGCGAATCTTCCAGGCCAATCGCGAACTGATGGACAGCTGCGATGCCATCATCGCCAACCTGACTCCCTTCCGCGGCATCAGCGCGGACCCGGGCACCGTATACGAAATGGGCTATATAATCGGACAGGGCAAGCCCGCCTTCGGATTCACCCTGGACAGCCGTCGCTACCGGAAACGGGCGGGCTCAACCAGTCTGGACGACCTGGGCCACACCATTGAGGACTTTGAGATGAGTGACAACCTGATGATCGAAGGTGGAATCAGCGATTCCGGTGGTCAGCTATTCGTGGCCGAGCAGCCAGGTGAACACCGGTTCTTCTCGGCGGAACTGTTCCGCCGCTGCGTGCGGGCGCTGGCCCATGCCTGAACAAACTCCACTACAAACCCTGTTCGACACCCTCCCCCAAACCGGCCGGGTGGAATGGATTGGCATCCGCCCCGCCCGTGGTGAGGCCATGGAAGCGCTCGAAAGCGTAGCGGTCACCCCCGGCAAAGGCCTGGAAGGTGACCGATTCAGGGGCCGCGAGATCAGCAAGCGGCAGGTGACCCTGATTCAGAAAGAGCACCTGCATGCCATCACCTCCTGCCTGCACCGGGAGGCCATCGCACCCGAGGTGTTCCGGCGCAACATTGTGGTGTCTGGCCTGAACCTGCTGGCCCTGAAAGGCAAGCGATTCCGAATCGGAAATGTGGTGCTGGAATACACAGGTCTCTGCCACCCCTGCAGCAAAATGGAAACGTCGCTGGGGCCCGGCGGTTACAACGCCATGCGCGGGCATGGGGGCATTACAACGCGGGTGGTTGAAGCGGGTGACATTGCCCTTGGGGACGAAGTTCAGGCCTGTCCATGAATTGGCGACTTCGCCGAGACACCTCTGATCCCTCAACCTGGGTCTTTGATCCGCCCGGTTTTCCAATGGCCTTTCCTTACCGCCATCCCCCCCATGAACCGTTCTGCGTCGCGAAAGGCGGGAGGTACTTGCTATCCGCTAGCCGCATGACTCCGCTCATAAGAAGGTTGTCCCTCATGGAGATGCTCTTGACAGAACCTGTATGCACAATTGTGTGCGTGGCGGCATATAATGTCCAAGGCGCTGGTGAAGAAAAACTTTCCGCTCGTCACTTCTCCCAATGCATAAAGTCGAGGGGAGGGTTTTCTCTGGGAATTGAGCACTTTGTAGGTCGTCCAATCGATATCCAGGCCTCCGAGCGGATGAGGCAGAACGACGCCTTTTGCCTCTAGCGAAGCCAAGAGAGTTGAGTTTGATTGAGAGAATTGCTTTGGGCTTCCTGTGGAAAGAATGGCGTAATCATATCGTTCGACCTCGTTATCATCGTCCGTTATCACAGTGACAGACCCATCCTCCAGTTTCTCAATTTCCATCGGTCCCCTTTTGAAAAAAAGATCTCCGCGACGAAGGTATCTCAAGATTTTCTCCGCGTTTTCAGAAGGTATTGAAACCCGGTACGATAGGAACATGCTGACATAGTTATTCCAGAAAACCTCTCGGGCGTCGGGAGCCAGCATGTCCCAAAGCCGCTCGATGATTGCATTAGTAGCATAGAGAACGGCTTGCCAGGCTCTGGGGTGCTGGGCCAACCTGAGTTCTGTCTCCAAGAAGCTCGTTAAATTGTCTACTGGCGCTGGTAGTCGTAGTGTTTCACGTGGGTGATCGGGAAACTGCTCATGGAAGAACTCGATATCACCCTGCACCATCTCGGCCAAGTCCTGGAGCGTTAACGTTCCCCGGCAGTGCGCAATCTGGTCCATATATTCTGATGAGAGGTACTTCGTATTAAATCGACCTTGCGTCCCGCGCACAGCGGGGAAGTACCCGCTCCGCGAATGCATCACGATTCGACCACGATGCCCAGCTTCCTTGAGGGCTATAATTGCATCAATAGCACTAAGTCTTGAACCAATGATCGCTACAGAAGCCTCTGGCCCCATCCAGTGTGTTAACTTGGTTAAGGGATAAGGGTTCGCAATAACGCCTGAACGCATTTTCGGAGTGTCCTGCTTGGCGTTTTCGAGGGTGCCACAAAGGAGAAAGGTATAATCGGCACGAATTTCAATCCCACATGCCGTCTCCACGAGATACCCCTTCGGTAAAGGATGAAGGTCTGTTACCTCGGCATTCACAGGTATTACCTTCACGCCGCACCTCACGGCCCGGCTCACTACCTTGGAAAATGCAAACTGGAGGTATTGTCCGAAGAGCGGCCTCGGTGCGTAGGTGTCTTTATCAGCAACAAAATTTGGATACTTCCATTGCCACGCTTCCGGATACTTGTGTAGCCATTCATGGAAGTCGCCCTTCTTCTCGGGGAACACAGTAATATATCCTGTCTTGGTATTGAGAATGTTACTGTCCAGATCTTCATTGTATGCTTGGCCGGGGCCAAAAGTTGGATTCTTCTCAACAATATAAACCGTGTAGTTGTTATTCCATTTTTCTTGGTTATTCAAGAAATTATCCAAAAATGCAACGGAGGCGGCGCCTGCGCCAACGATGGCGAGAACCTTTTCCATGGCTATATTCCTTTTGATTATGCTAACGCTTTTGTGAGTCGACGACTGACGCAAAAATGAATTGCGCTATGCTGCGCCAACTGAGCAGGAGAAATGCCTCCAAACACCTCAGTCAGTGTCATCTGGCCAGAACATGGATCCATCTCAAAAACACCTACATCGGTGATAATGACAATACGTTTTGCCTGCGAGGTTCTGGGGTTAAAGGTCACCTGTTCAACCTTGTCGACGAATTTGCAATTGGATACCGGAACTACTTCCGAGGGTGAATGTCCTCCCACCATAAAATGTCCACAGAAGATCAACTCCTTCGCTGACGAAGCAATATTAATGAACCCTCCTGCGCCAGGCCGATGGCGGCCAAACTTGCTTACATTGATTTGCCCCGCGCTATCAATCTCAGCAAACCCTAAAAATGCTTTGTCCACCCCCCCTCCGTCGTAGAAAGTGAACAGCTCTGACTGATCCAGAAGCGCGTCGGGATCAATCGCAGCTCCAAAAGAGTCGCCGGATAATGGGGTTCCTCCAATCACTCCCGATTCGATAGACGCAGTGTAGGAAGCTCTTTGTTCCGGACTCATTGCTCCACCGACTTGAGACGGAATACCGATGCCGAAGTTGATTAACTTTTTGCGGAATTTCCCTATAGGTAGCTCATTCAGAGCTCTACGGATGATTCGGTCCCTTGCCGGATTGTGTGTCTGGGGTTCTATATTCAGTTGAGAAGGGCGTACGTTATCCCCATAGGTGAACGGGTGGTTACCTGAAGCAGAGGCAACAACAATATCAACAAGGTGGGCAGGTATGTCGACCTCATCATGATGTAAGGGGGCTTGTGACAGGGAAGCCACTTGTACCATGACCTGACCTCCTGAATTCCGAGCTGCCTGCGCCTGGCTGAGAGCATCCATCTTGGAAGCCTCCCCTCGCAGCGAGATATTACCCTGAGGATCAGCGGTTGTTCCTCGTAACAGTGCGATATCGACCCGGACAGTTGGGTAGAAGAGATACTCATTCTGTCGAAATGTTTCAATACTGACCTTTGGTTGAGTTTCGCCGGGACGGAATACACCACCCTCCACCCGAGGATCAACGAACGTGTGAAGTCCGACGGGCGAATACACGCCCGGGGCACCGGAAGCAATCGCACCGAAGAGTTTACTGATCACGCCTTGCGGCCAATTGTGCGCCTCTATATCGCCAGTCTCTCCTAGAGCTCGGAGGCGAGGGCAAAGGCTCCAGAATCCACCAATTGCGCTTTTAATCAGCCCCTTGTGCGCTAACTTATCCAGCCCCATCCCCCTCTTGTTACCCGCTCCCGAAGCAAAAAGCAGGTTCAGATTACGAGGTTGGCCGGTATCGAGAAACAGTCGCTCTATGGCGATTGTGAATAGATCTGGGTGACCGCAACTGCCAAAACCACCAGGGACCACAAAGGCCCCTGACGGAATGAGAGCCACGGCTTCAGACGGAGTCATGATCCGCATTAGCCTTTCTCCAATTGTGGCTCGATTCTAGGTCAGTTGCTTTACCGGGATATCCCGCATGGCCAAAATGACGCAGCCAATATTAGACCTCATACTATGGGTGGTACCGGGAGATCGAACGATCAAGCTCCCTGGAGGATGAGTTTCTCCATTCTCGATATATTCACCCTGAAGCACGAAAACCATTTCGTATCCACGATGGAGATGCAAAGGGACAAAGGCTCCGGGTAAATACTTGATCAGGGCTGCGTCTGAGCCAGTTGGGTCATCATGTTTATTGTCGAATAAAACATGGATCAGTACATTGTTCCGAAGATCCGGTTCCATCTCAACGAAATCGATGTCAGGAAGCTGAACCTCCTGTTGCAGGATGAGCCTGAGCACCCTATCGTTGAGCTCAGGTCTCTTTGGAAACTGCTCCGTTAGTTTCAACGTGTCCATCTTGGAATTCCTTCTCACCATAATCTCTGGGGAGTGAGGCTCACTGAGGTACAGGTTGTACTCTCTCAGCTTGCCCACATCTCCCGCCCATATTGAGTAATACCGTCGTATCCCCACTTGTTTTTGCAAAGATCATTAACCGACACATAATTCGGCCCAACGCTCTCACCAAGCTCTTGAATAAGAGTCTCAAACGCCTCCCGGATCCAAGCGCTGATTTCGTCCTTCTGATTCGTGCCGTCCGTGATTTTGATATTCACTTCGCTGATAGGACCATCCTGAGCACGGAGGGGCTTACCAGCAACAAACCAATGCTCGGCGTCCTCCAGAGGAGAGAACCGAACCACAATCAGTTCTCGATTCTTGCGTAAGACCCTAACGGTGCTTTCAGTCAGCCTCTCTGCGACTCGCTTGATCGCCTGCTGTTTGTCCTGTGAGCTACAGATCGAGTTGGCAAGGCTTACAGTGATGATTGGCATTCGTTAACTCCTTTTATACCCAGTAAGTCGGCCAATTTTTCTGTTGGCCAGTGTTATTGATAAGCAAAGCGATTAGAACGAGGATGACGGATCCGGCGAGAACCGGCGTCAATACGAACCCCCAGTCCTGAATTCCCGCTGCAAGTACCACAATTGGGTTTGCGCCTGCTGGTGGGTGAATGGCTCGACAAACCTGCATTAACGCGATCGCAAGCCCTACGCCTGCTGCCATCTGCCAGGGACCACTTCCGGCAATATTCATAACCGCCAACCCGACTAGAGTTGCGATGAGGTGACCACCAATGACGTTTCTTGGCTGTGCCAACGGAGCACCCGGCGCCGCAAACAGCAACACACACGTAGCACCAAAGGGCGCCATCAATAGCGGTACGCCCGCGAGTTGCGTCAGGTAGGCTATTGCACCTATCCCTGCAATACCCCCAATCAAACCGATGAAAATCTGTGCTGGAGAAGGCCGGGCAGGAGCCGTTCCTGCTCCTCTTAGTTTGTGCAACATAGATGAACCTCTGTATAATAGTGGACAGACAGGTCTGTACAGTATGATGTTTGGAAATAGTGGTCAAGCACTGACTGACCTACTGGAAGTGCCATTTTTATAGGAATTAACTATGAGTAAGCGAGACGATATTCTTTCGACCGCGCTTCGCCTTTTCAACGAACACGGCTATCAAGCGGTTGGTGTGGATACAATCCGGGACGAAGCAAATGTTTCCAAAATGACGCTCTATAACCATTTTAAAAACAAGGACAAGCTGGTCGAAGAAGTATTAAAGCTTCGTCACCAGCATTTCAAGGACTCGCTCGAAGCGTCACTCGATTCAATCACCGGCGCAAAAGAGAAGCTGCGAGAAGTGTTCAATTGGCACACCCGCTGGTTCTTTTCTCCGGACTTTTTTGGCTGCATGTTTATCCGCGCTATGGGGGAATACCACAATGCTGAAGGCATGGTCTTGATTTCTCAGGAACACAAACAATGGATTGCCCACCTGCTTGAAGACATCTTTCATGAGATCAAGGTGGACGAACCGGCGAGCGTCGCCCGATTCTTCCAAACAACCCTCGACGGCATGATCATCAATGCCAGTATCTTTCACACTTTCGAGAGGACCAACGAGGTGTGGCAAATTCTATGTCGTTACATTGGTCTACCATACGAACCCCTACAGCCCCCTCGATAACCAACCCAACCCTGAAAACCGGGACAAGCCATCCAAACCCGCTTGCCCCGGGCACTTCTGATGTTCCTTCGCCCACCGGCCGCTATAACAACGCGACGCTCCAAACACCTGTTATAAATTATTCACGCACGTCCCGCTCTCTCAAGAGCAAAGAAGCTATCACTCCCAATCCGCTTATGGCGAACGGCAGAATCAGCGCAATCTGATAGTTTTGGAGGTTTGGAGTATTTCCAGGCTCTGAAACGGAAACAATATCAAGAATGACTCCAAATCCTGACTGAATCAAAGCCGCCGTCAGGAACGCCCCCATGTTAACGAGAGCAGTCGCAAAACCGACATTTTGCAAAGCCACTGACTCCTTTGTAGCCGCAAAAATAACCCCGACCGGTCCGCCAGAGAGCCCCAGAAGTACAAATAGAAGCATTGCAACCCATCCGGGCATCCATTCTGAAAAAGCCATGGCTGCCCAAACGACTGTGGATAAAAAAGGGTTCTACCAAGGTGTCCGGTTTAAATGGGGGCTACTACACTGACCTCGTACACCTGAACTTCAACATCTCCAATGCCTTTCTGGATCACGCGTTTGGGTAAGTATCCATTGCGCACCACAGCCTGACGACAATCGGGTGTTCAAACATCGGCCTCCTGGTCCAGCAAACCCTGAAGCTCTCCGACTCGACAGCCAGCGCAATCAGATCACGAGCACCCAGCCAGTGCCACGACATTTAAGCTTTTCCCGTCACCCTACGTTGCCAAAGTCTACCGTCGATAGCTGACAAGCCCAGCGCAATAAGTGCCATCCCCATAAAATGGATAAGCTCCAATGACTCGTTGAGAAAGAGTGAACCTAGCAAAATTGCCGAGACAGGAATCAGTAAAGTAACCAATAGTAAGTTAGTGGCACCCGCCGTTTCCAATATTTTGAAATAGAGAACGTAAGCAACAGCCGTCGAAAGAACGGCGAGCCCAATAACCGCTGCCCAGGTCCCGGCGCTGGGGCCAGCAAAATCTAGAGGACCGTCTACGGCTAAGGCGATAGGAGCCATCAAGAGTGCCGATGCAGTGACCTGACCTGCAGCCGTAACGATTGGGTTTACGGCCATGGCTTTAAACCTGCGACCATAAACGCCCGCCAATCCATAAGACACTGCTGCACCGATTATGGCTAACTTAGCGAATGTTCCATCACCGTCAGCTAGGGCTGGAGCTCCGATCATCACGACAACGCCGATGAAACCAATCGCTACACCTCCAAGCTTCAATGGCGTAAAGCGCTCATCCGACAGAAGCATCCCAGCAAAGATAACGGTAAATAATGGTGTCGTAGCGTTGAGAATGGAGGCCAACCCGGAGGCGATTTGAACTTGCCCCCAAGCGATAAGGGTAAAGGGGATGACATTGTTTAACAAACCCATTCCCAGAAAGGCAACCCAGACTTTCACACTCTTGGGTGGGCGTAGGCCTATGACCCACGCGATGCTCCACAATACAATGGCAGCTAGGCCCACTCTGAGCGCTACGATGGTTAGCGGAGGTAAGTCCGAAACAGCAACACCGATGAAAAAAAATGACCCGCCCCACAGTAATGACAAAGCGAATAGCATTGCCCATTCACGAATGCCCATAGAGCTATTAATAGTAGATTTCATGATGGGTACCCCTCTCACGCCAGTCCGTTTTGAACTAGATTAGCTGGATTACCCACACAAACTATCCGATTCTTGCGCCCTGATTATGATTGCACTATTTTGCGGCTCCTCCTGCGGATGTACCTAAATACGCTACGGTAATTCCAATACATATTGCCCAACCTACAATTGTGCGAATTGCGACCCAAGTCTTCACTAAATATTCTTGGGATGGTTTCTTCATGTAAACCCTCGTAACACCAATTCCAATAATATTTCTTGGAGTGCCTTGCTATGAACGATTGTACGATCACACATTCTAGACTTGGATATTGAGCCGCATCGACCACACTGACCTGCCCCTAATCGTTTGACCACCCGCTGCCGAGCAATGTCGGTTAAGTGCGTATTCTGGCGCATTCCGATCACTGATTCCGGTTTAATCCGATCACCCATTCTGGAACTTTCCGATCATCGATTCTGGTTTTATCCGATCATTTTTGTCGATTTTCCAGAATCGGTGCCCGAAGCCCTTGGCGTCGTTCCATGAGGTGAGTGAACCTTTTTGGTTCACTTGCTGCTTTCCTGGATAGTCTGTTTTTGGCGCCTGGCGGAAAGAAACCGCAGACCTGAAAAAGTTAAAATAGGTCCGTCCCGGGTTTTGTTATTCCTATCCCCGCTTCAACTAACCGATTACTATCGTTTTCAGCGGAGCAGCTTCATTTCGAAGCCTCTACCATCCCGAGGACACACGACGATGCCCTCTCGAGATAAAATCACACAATCCGATGCCATCCCGTTCCGGGCCATGGCGCTATTTCTGGTACTGACCTTCGGCATCGCCTGGGGGATCCTGACTGCCTTTATCTTTTTCCCGGAGACTATGATTGGCCTGTTCGGTGAAATTACCGGCCAGCACCCTCTGTTTTATCTTGCGGTCTGGGCGCCGGCCATATCGGCGTTCGTTGTGATTTTCCGATGGTCCGGCCTGGAAGGATTACGCAGGTACATCGGGCGCGCCCTGCTATGGCGCTGCTCATGGCATTGGTATGCCTTTTTGCTGCTCGGAGTCCCCCTCGTATTCTTTGCGGGCTCACTCCTCAAGGGAAACCTCTCGGATTTTGTCTTTCCCTTTGGTTCAGTTTCATCCTTCCTGATCGCGCTTGTTTTTATTGCCATTAAAGGCCCGATCGAGGAGTTTGGCTGGCGTGGATTGGCGCTGCCACTGCTCCAACGCAAGATGGCACCCATCTGGGCCGCCCTCGTTATTGGCGTCATCTGGGGCTTTTGGCATACACCGGCTTTCCTGCTAAGCGGCACCGAGCAAAGTGCCTGGTCATTCTTACCCTTCTTTACCGGCACCATCGCCCTGAGCGTTATTGTCACGCCGCTATTCAATGCGTCCCGGGGAAGCATTTTCCTCCCCGCGCTGTTTCACTTCATCCTCATCAATCCCGTCTGGCCCGATGCCCAACCCTACGACACCTATCTCTTTGCGCTGATTGCCATTGTCATTGTCTGGCTGAACCGCAGGACCATGTTTACTCGTAAATACAGCATTACCGAAGTCGTTCCTGCAGGCCGGGCCTGCCTGAGCATGACTCACTAGGGCGGAAAGCTGGCAGGACACAGGCCGATTGATTCCCGATCCGTCGCGATCCCGGAGTTTTATAATGAAAAAGTACCTCGTCTTTTCCACCCTGTTCATCGCATTGCCCGCCTATGCGCAATTCGCGCCTCAGGAGGGTATCAGCGGTGAAATCTCATTGAATGCGGGGGTTATCTCTTCAACTTCCAACTTTAACGTCGACGGTGACGCAACTATCGATTCCCTGCAGAACAAGGCACAAAGTGAGTCAGAAGGCCTGATAGCGACACTTGGCAACATTGCCTATACCTTTGGCGAGACACTGGGGCAGCAGATCTATTTTGGCACCACACGGGAAGATATTGCCGTCGGCACACTGGCCGTTCAGCTTGGATATAAACACCAACTCAGTTCCGGCACGGTGATGGATGTTTCCTTTTTACCAACGGTGATATCCGGGGAAACCTGGCAGAATCCCTATCAGCTCAACACCGCCAGAAAAGAGACCGACGTTACAGGCAATGCCTACCGCCTGCAGCTGAATAGCATTTCAGGATCCGGCTTCAGCCTCGATCTCGCCTACGCCACCACAGATGTCGAGGACGATCTCAACGCCGGCACGGATCTGGCCCGCGATGCCAAAAGCTACTATGGCAAAGGCAGCTACCGCTTTAGGGTATCGCCTACCAGCTTCGTCACACCGTCTGCCATTTACATCCAACATGACGCTGACGGCAGTGCCAGCAGCTTCGACTCCTATGGTGCCGAAGTCAGCTGGCTCAATCTTCTGGGCAGGCAAAGCCTGGTGTTAACGGCGGGGTTCGCCAGTCGGGACTACGACAGCGTCAGCTCGCTGTTCAATAAAAAGCGTTCGGATGACGAGTTCAGCCTGTTCGCAGCCTACGAATACGCGGAATTCATGGGATGGAAAGATTGGTCGTTCGTTTCCTTTGCCGGCTATGGTGACACCCAGTCCAACCTGACTTTCTACGATGAGTCGTCCTATCTGCTTGCCGTTGGTCTTAACTACAAGTTCTGAACAGGCCGGGTCGGGGGAAATCTGCCACAATCACCCTGGCCTGTCCCGGTTTTCTCCTCACGTTCAGGCGCCTGGTAGCGGCAGCATTCGTCACTACCAGGCGATTGCTTGTTACGATGCAGCTTCCAGTTCGTTGATCGCTTCTTTGAGCACATTCACAGACTCGGTATGTTTACCCTGATTGTGCAGCGATTCACCCCGATCCCGGAGCTCTTTGATCCTGGCCTCAGTCTCACTGTCCAGTTGTGCTGACTGCAGTTGTTCATCAACCTGGTTAACCAGCGTGGGGCACTTGTAGGCAAAGGCATTGCCCGCAAAAAACACCGTGAATAACAGAGCCACAAGATAACGCATGATAGTTCCTCCTTCTTCTACACGCCCCCATGGAGTATAGACCGCGAAAATAAATCTGCCCCGGCTTTCTCTGGAGCCCGTGAGGGCCAGTCCGGGACAGGTGTCCCCGCCCCGGACTGGCCTTCAGACCCGCTCAAGGGTTACCGGAACCGGCCGGCATACAGTGTTGCAGACCGGAGAGTGGTCCCTGGCAAACGACAGGAGATCATCCAGCTCCTCGTCGCTGCAGTCAGCCTCAATGTCCATGAGAATTCGAATGCTCTCGTAGCCGACCACAGCCTCGTCATTTAGCGCCAGCAGTCCTTCCAGGTTGATATTGCCCGACAGTCTGGTTGACAGTTTTCGGATGGTGATGCCCCTTGCCGCGGCATGCAGAACCGTGGTGGTGGTAACACAGCCGGCCAGAGCATGCAGGAGAAACTCCACCGGGTTGGCACCTTCGTTCTTGCCCAGCAGGACCGGTGGCTCACCATTGGTGAAGACGAAGTCTTTGTCACGTGATTCGTCCTCAGCACCTGCTCCGTAGAAACCGCGGATGGTAGAGCGATTTTCACCGCCGCCCACCCATTCGTTACTTGCCCGGAACTCGAACTGCGCGAGGCCTGGGTCGTTTTTCAGGGCTTCAATGGTCTGGCCCATCTGGATCAGATCAAGGCCGTTACGGGTCTTAATATTTACTTGTGTGTTCATTTTCCTCACCTTGCTTCGTCGTCTATTCGTCGTCTAAAGGGACCCGGCGGACCGGGAGGCGCACTTTGTGGCGCCTGGGTATAAAGTAAGGGATGAGTGCGAAATGGGTCAGATGGAGTTCTGACAAAAAGAAGGCATTTGTGCCACCAATTGCAGGGAGGATGGAACATGCGCCAACAGCACAAAAAGGTTCTGATCCTGGCTCTGCCCGAAACGGCAGGTTCGGCGCTGTATGGGATGGTGGATGTGCTTATGGCGACGGGCAATATCTGGCAGACCCTGGTAGGGGATCCAATTCCATATCAACCGTTTGATGTGCAGATTGTTTCCGTCGACTCGGCGCCATTTCATTGTGGCCATGGCATTCCCGTTGAGCCGGCGTACGCCATTACGGATAACCCTGCCGCTGATATCCTGATCCTCCCGGAGATCTGGCTAGGCCCCCATGAAGATATAGGAGGCCGCTATGAAGCGCTTATGGACTGGATCAAGCTCAGATTCCGTTCGGGTACAACGATCTATTCTGCCTGTTCCGGATCAGTGTTACTGGCAGAGAGTGGTTTGCTGGATAACTGCGCAGCAACGTCTCACTGGGGTTATCAGGAGCTTTTTCGAACGCACTACCCCAGGGTGCATTTCCGGCCGGAGACCAACCTTGTTTATGCCCACCCCGATGGTCGGTTGGTGACGGCGGGCGGTACGACATCGTGGCATGACCTGGCACTGCATATCATTGCCCGGTACGTGGGGATCGGTGAAGCGCTCCGCATTGCAAAAGTGTATCTGCTGAAATGGCACGGAGAAGGCCAACTGCCGTTCACGGGGCTGGTCCGGCAAACACGCCATGCCGACTCGGCAGTGCGCAAATGTGAGGAGTGGCTCAAGATGCATTGGCGGGATCCCCGGGCCATTGCCCTGCTGGTAGAGGCCTCCCCTCTGCCAGAGAGAACACTCAAGCGGCGATTCAAGACTGCCACTGGTTCCTCAATGATTGAGTACCTTCAGAACCTTCGCATTGAAGCGGCCAAGCGCGCACTGGAGCATGGCAGATTGTCAGTGGAGGAGGTAAGCCTGGAAGCCGGTTACGAGGATGTACACTTCTTTCGCCGGTTATTCAAACGCCTGACGGGCCTTACACCAGGCGAGTACCGGCGGCTGTTTCGACCTCTTGTTGAAGAATTGGCGGATCTTTCCGAGGCGTAGGCATTGATCGGAGAAAATAAACCTGTCCCGGTTTTCCTACTAATTTTTCTCCGAATCCTTCAAAGGCGACCCGGACCTATAAGGCACCTTCCCCGCAGGCGTATATCTGGCAGCAGGCTCCAGATGCACATCCTGATCATCGAAAAAAATGTGCGCCTTGAACGCCTTGATGATTTTCGATTTATCCAGCCCGCCCAGGAAAAAAATCTCATCCACATACACCCCCCAATGCCGCAGGGTTTTAATCACCCGCATCTCGGCCGGGCTGTTTCTTGCGGTGATGATGGCCACACGAACGGGTGAAAAGTCGACCTTGTGGGGAAGCCGGTCCTGCAAACGCGAGAGCTTCCGAAGCAGCGTTGCATAAGGCCCATCGTTCAGGGGATTGTCCTGCTCTCTATCCTCAGCCGAATGAAATCCTTTCAGGCCCTCGGCCTTGTATACGATTTCACTCTCGTCGCTGAACAGCACCGCATCACCATCGAAGGCGATTCGCACCTGGCCATCGGGAATGGCTTCCATATTGGCGGGTGGCTCCTTCACCAGAGCCACTGCGCAGCTGTCACTATCGATCACCCGCTGCGCATCTTTGGTATTGGTGGTCAGGAACAGATCCACATCGTAAGCTTCCAGATAATCCACCACAGACTCACCACCGGTGAACGCAGAGCGTGTGATATCCAGGCCGTACTCGCGAATGTTATGAAACACTCGCACCCCGGTTTCCGGGCTGTTGCGGGACATCACCACAACCTCCACCAATGGGGCGTTTCCGCCGGATTGAAACTGGTTCAGGGAGAGAAGGGCCTTCACCAGATAGAACCCCGTGCCAGGCTTTAGCCCATCGGACTCACGGGCCGCCATGTATTCACGGTACTCTTCGATGGCCTCTTCACGATTGGATTCGAACTTACGACGAAATACGGAATCCGCTTCGCTCAGATCGAACAACGCCGTTGCCGAGATGCCAACCACCAAGGTATCCGATAAATCATAGGGCATGGGAAATCCTTATAGGTGAAATCAGCTGTGTGCTATTTCTTAGGCGCGAAAATAAATCTGTCACGGTTTTCGTCCGCTCACCGGAAAGACCGGGCCAGGAAATCAAGTTGATCTTCGATTGACTGAACCAGAGCTTCGCCCCGATAAACATCAAAATGGCCGACCGGATAGTGCTTCACTTCCGAGTTCGGCATTCTCTCGGCCGCTTTGGCCGCAGCACTCGCCGGGGCGACCGTATCGTGGTCGCAGATCAACACCAATGCCGGGCAGGCAACTTTGCTGGCCAACCGGATGGGCCGGAAAAAGGGAATCGCATAACTCACGCCCGCTGCAACGTAATTCGACGCATTGTCAGCCAGCAAGGGAACATACCCCTCGTGGCAGTCCTCAGCGGTCATCATGCCCAATTCGCCAGGGCGGCCTGCCGATGCAATATACCGGGGAGACATCCCCAGCCCACGACGAAGCCAGTCCACAGTTCCGTGGTAGGTCAGGCGCATCGCCTGCATGAGGCCGGCATAACCGATAACACCAAGCAAAGACGCCAGACCATCCACCATCGGGCATTGGGAGATGGTGCACTGCACGCATCCATCCTTTGCCGCGGCCGCAATCACAAGCCCACCAGAAAACGACGTCCCCCACAGGCAAATGCGGCTCCCATCGATACGATCCAGCTGTCGCGCAAAATTCAGTGCCGCCAGCCAATCTGCCACCTCCTTCCGAGGGCTCAGCGTCTGCCGGGGCTGACCATCACTTTCACCGAAATGGCGGTAGTCAAAGGCAAAGACCGCGTAACCCGCATTGCAGAAGGCTTCTTTAAACGGTGCCAGACCACTGGCATGAGTCAGCCCAAAACCATGCGCCATCAGGACACACGGCAAATTTCTACTGTCGGCATTCGGCGTGTAAAGAACTCCACGACAGGTTGTACCATGGCTCGGAAATTCCAAGGGAGTTTCGATCATCGTTTGGCTCTCATGCTTGAAGGTCGAGAGTCTCAGGATAGCTCATAGCTTCATGATCAAACCGGCAATTCAATAATCTCACCAAGCACACCGTCTTCACTCACCTCCAGCCGCCCCACGTCACCGGCATGAAGGATCAGATCCGAGCCTTTCAAAACCTCCAGAGCTTCGGGACGCATTTTGCCGTGGGTGTCTGCGATCACTCCGATTTGCATGCTTACGCTCACCTAATCCCTCAATGACTCCCACCCGGCCCGTGCGCATGGCCATACAGGTAAGCGTTGCTAGAGTGAAACAAGACCACCTGATTCTCAATGTCGGCCAGAACAGGTAAATACATGTCTCTCTCGGTAGGATTTCCCAGGTGTATGTGCACGGCCTGGTACGGCAAGGCTGCAGTATCGAGGTCAAGCAGGTCATGATGGTGGTCCTGTAGCGAGCGTTGGTCATGCTGGTGCATAGGCCAAGCTGCGCCAGCGGATACTGAATAACGCCCCGAGCGGCCGCCGGTGCTTGGGTAATGCGATAAAGGCCCTTAATAATTCAATCTAATAGTCAGATCCAGATTTTGCCCGTCGTACGAAAAGCTGGCGGCCTCGAATGAAGGCGCACTCATCCCAGCCTCTGCACCGCTTGAAAAACCATAACCTTCCGTGGGGACCCCCAAAAAGTTAGTGTTGAGTTTGCCATCCTTATTTTCATCATGGATGACCGCCAACGCATAGGTTCCTGGAGGAATATCCAGGAAGCTACAACGTGCCTTCGTATCTCGAATTTGCATCATCATTATATGGGTCGCGGAGTGCAGAAACTCAGCAGGGAAGCCCTCTGGCGATTCGAAAAGTGCGCAGGCCACAGTCCCGGTACTGTTTTCAATGTTCGGAATATTCACATAAATTCCTTGATACGATGGTTCGGCGAAGACGATGGCGGGAAGATTCGTAAACGCCAGCACGGCAAGCATCGCGGTGGAGGTCAATGCGGATTTCCGATTTTTTGACTTACTCATCAGTATCTTCATAGCTCTGATCTCCCAGGCTTAGGCCCCACTTTCGCTAGGGGAAGGCAACCATCTTTTGCTGGCTTTCGTCCCAAAGTTTGAGCCGGAAGCTATGCAGGCTCTGCCGCAAGGTCAAAGGCTCTTTGGCGCGCACAGCGGAAACCTCGTTGTAACACTCGGGCAAACGATAATTGGGAATTCGGGCATTCAGATGGTGGATATGGTGATACCCGATGTTCGCCGAAAACCAGCGCAAAATAGTCGGCAATTGATAGAAGGAGCTACCTTCCATGGCGGCCCGCAACGGATCCCAGTCACCTTTTCGGGCCCAGTAACCGCCTTCGAACTGATGCTGAACGTAGAACAGCCAGATGCCGCCCATACCCGCCAGCCACAGCACAGGCAGCTGAATCAGTAAATAAGTCTGCCAACCAATCGTTTGGGCGGCGATCAGGAATACACCAACGATAGCAAGATTCGTGAACACGACGCTCTTACGCTCTTTGCGCTGCACTTTCCGACTCGGCAGCCGGTTGCTGAGCAAGAAATTGAAAATGGCGCCGAAGCCCAGGAGCACCACCGGATTCCGGTAGAGCCTGTAAAGCCAACGCTTAAGCCTCGGCGACTGGTTGTATTCGCGTAGGGTGAGCGTCCAGATATCACCAAAGCCTCGGGTATCGAGATTGGCGTAGCTGACGTGGTGACGAAGGTGGCTGAGGCGCCAGTCGTCGAATGGCGTAAAGACGAGGATCCCCAACAGGCGCCCTACCCAGGTGTTGGCACGCGTTGATGGCAGGAACGACCCATGAACACAATCGTGGAACAAAATGAAAAGGCGAACCAAAAACGCGGCCGCCACCACCGAGAGTGCCAGTGTCCACAAATAGGAAAAATCGTGCCGAATAGAGAGGATCATCAAGCACCACAAGCCGGCGTAAGGAACCAGTGTATTGATAAGCTGCCAAATCGCCTTGCCAAGGCTGGGGGTGCGGAACTGTTGCAGCGCCGGACGCGCATCCGGCCATGGGGAATTGGCTTGCATGTCGCCTCCATTCGATTTTTCACGGTACTCAGGCCATTGAGACCCTTTGCGCTCAGCGCAAGCAAACGCCGATCAAAATGCGTTTAATCCTTAAACTTCAGTTTTGACTACTTATTAACCATGTTATGACCTTTGAACCCGTCAGACAATCGCGCCTTCAGGGTCTCAGGCCGCAAGAGTGCCGTACTCAACACCAGAACAAACGCTGCCAGCACAAACACCTTGTTCACAAACCAGTTCGTGCGCCAGATGGACCACTCCGGCTCCGCCAGGAACCAGATGAAGAGCGTGGTGATGATCAGGATTTCAACCACAGACATGCCAATGGCCAGCATGCGCGTATACCATGGTCTCGCCAACAACGCCCAGGCCAGCCAGAGGTGCGCAACCGGCCACAGGTCCCAGTAGATATAGGTTGCCCAGCCCTCATTGCTGGCCAGCGCAAAGCCGATCGGGAACAGGTATTTGATAAAGAGGGTCCAGGCCACGAGGATCACGAACAGATGCGCGAGAAAGCTGGTCCAGGGGCTCCGAGCATTTTCACTGGTCGATGTCATTACGGCGCTCCTGTCGGTGAGTTCATCTGCGAGAAGATCACTTTTAACCATCAGAGTCACCCCAACCCTAGATAGGAAATTCACGCACTGGCATATTTTGGCAATGCAATTCCGACAGGATCACACTCATGGCGACGAGAAACATCGTACTCACGGACCATCAAACCAAGGTGGTCGATCACTGGGTTACCTCGGGTCGTTATCGAAATGCGAGCGAGGTATTTCGAGCCGGTCTTCGAATGTTCGAGGAAGCCGAGTCCCGCTATCTATTCATACACCGGTGAACTAAATTTGTCTCATCACGGTTCCACCTATGGCGGAGTTGCGTATGCGCATCGAGCGAATGGCGGTATACACGGCGAATCTGCAATATACCGGAAAAGCCTATGCCTTTGCCGGCGGCCGCTCCCATCAGGGATTCGAGACGACGGTTGTTGCCCTCTCAACAGACACGGGACTGGAGGGCTATGGTGAGGTGTGCCCCTGCGGTCTCAACTACATGGCGGCTTTTGCCGAGGGCCTTCCTTCCTGCCTATCACTACTGGCACCTGAGGTACTTGGCCAGGACCCCCGGCAAGTGTCGGTGATTCAGGAGCGTATGAATCAGGCGCTCACCGGCCAGGCTGTAGCCAAGGCGGCCATCGATATTGCCTGCTGGGATCTCCTGGGCAAGGCGTGTGGGCTTCCTGTCTACACACTGCTTGGTGGGCTTCAGTCGCCATCCATGCCCTTGCACCGGATTGTTCCACTGGCCGAACCAGGGGAAATGGAAGAGTCTCTTCGTCGTTATCGTGCCGAAGGTTTTCGGCACATTCAGATCAAACTGGGCCATGAGGTGGAAGAGGACATTGATCTGGTTCGCAGGCTTGGCAAACTCAAGCAGCCTGATGAGCTCTGGATTGGCGATATCAATGGTGCGTGGCGGCGGGATCAGGCACTGCGATTCTCAAGGGCCATCGAGGATGTGGATATTTACCTTGAGCAACCCTGCCGCAGTTACGAAGAGTGCCTATCTGTCAGGCGGCACGCCAGGCACCTGGTCAAACTGGATGAAGCTTTTAACACTTTGAACGAGTTGCAGCGTGGACTAAGAGACGATGCCATGGATGCCATTGCGTTGAAAGTCAGCAAGTTCGGTGGGCTGACACCATCCCGGATCATTCGGGATGTGTGTGCAGACGCCGGCATACCCATGACCATTGAAGACGCTTGGGGTAGTGGCATCGCGACGGCTGCCTATGCACACCTCGCCGCCAGCACATCCCCCAGAGCCTTGCTGAATACCACTGACTTGCACAACTACAACACAGTGCAGCTTGCCACGGGTGCCCCGGAAGTGGCGGACGGCCGAATGTGGCTCAGTGATCGACCCGGGCTCGGCGTTGTACCAGACTTTACCTTACTTTCCTTGCGGGATGTCTACGAGTAAGACTGGGAAATAAGTCTGTCCCGGTTACGCTGACACGTTATTTGATTATCACACTCGCGTGCATTCCTGCTTCATAATGGCCAGGGAGTTCGCACGTGATTTCAACAGGCCCTTCCGTCGTCTGGACCGGCACGATGAACCATTCGACGGTTTTTCCGGGCCCGACTTCCACTTCGGTGATTGTGCCTTTGACCTCTACGATCAAGTTGCCTTCAGCGTCGGAGGCCTCGATCTTTCGCGTGAAAATCCGTTCACCCATTTCGTTGAGCGCCAATTCGTGCTTGATTTCATCGACATTGGTTAACACGAGCCTGTAAGCCTGTCCGGTCACGAACTCGTAGCTGTCGGGCTTCAAATACATCCCGTCGCTGCTGCTGCCCATTTCGATGCCAACGTCAATCACATTTGCTCGGCTCAGGTCGCCATCGGCAAGCGCATGACCAGTGGCTGCAAGCATCGTCGTCATAGCGACGACGGCTAGGATCGGTTTCATATGATTTTCCCTATCAGTTTTTCGTCGAATGGTCAACATCGTCCATCTCGACCCTGATGTCAATTGCCATTTATTTGGACCCACCTTTCATCGTCTGGCTTGTAGATAGATTTGTCCCGGTTTTCTTAGCGGTTCGCACGGGAGAACCAACTATAGTTATACCTA
Organism: Marinobacter guineae; assembly: GCF_002744735.1. Classification (GTDB taxonomy): domain Bacteria; phylum Pseudomonadota; class Gammaproteobacteria; order Pseudomonadales; family Oleiphilaceae; genus Marinobacter; species Marinobacter guineae. The sequence continues at coordinate 1,346,008 of NZ_KZ319339.1, forward strand.
TATTTTCAGCCCTCAAAGGAGCTTCAAAAATGAAGCCAGAATTCCCCGGATTATCGCCATTGTTGCTCCAGACAGACCAACCGGTTCCCCCGGACTGGGACTTCGAATCCGGTTCAGGTGTGGTCCTCCTGATTCCCGACGCTGACCGGAAAGCTATAGACCAGACGCCCTGGTCCGACATTCTCGAAAGTCGCCTATCAGCCTATCCAAAAACCGCCAATCCGGTGTTTATCTCCATGCCCGGGGGTGAGAGGGCGGTGGTTGTGTTCGTGGCGGATCAACTTCAGACATTTAAGGCGCTGACTCTGGCGCGCAAAGTTATTGGGCCGCTGATAGCAGACCGGCTGGAAGAGATAAATGTTCTTTGCCTGCTTGATGATGAGGTGGCCGCAGGTGCGATGGCTGAGGCCCTCCTGGCTGCAGCCCATGCAGCGCTTTTCCAGTTGCCGAAGATTACGGGCAAAGCCTCCGAGCCAAATAACCTCAAAGCCATGCGCTATTTCGGGAACCTTGGTAACGCTGACTTCGGGTACGCTGAAGCAACGGCTGAGGGCAATAACCTGGCTCGTTGGTTAACCCATTTGCCGGGCAATTACCTCACACCGGGTATTTATCGGGATTTCGCCGAATCGCTTGCCCGCCAGGAGGGCTGGAAAACGGAGTTCTATGACCGGGATAAACTGGAAGAGCTGGGCGCCGGTGCCTTTCTTTCGGTTGTCGAAGCCAGCCCTGTCAGGGATGCAGGCATACTTCACATGGAATACCGCCCGCCGGGGGCTGAAGGGAAGCCTCTCGCACTGGTCGGTAAAGGCATCTGTTTTGATACTGGTGGCAGCAACCTGAAAGTGGGCAGCAGTATGCTGGGCATGCACGGCGATATGCAGGGCAGTGCAGTGGCGCTGGGTGCCTTCCTGGCCATAACCCGTATGAAGTTTGATCAGCCGGTGGATTGCTGGCTGGCATTGGCGGAAAATCATATCGGTTCGCGGGCAGTCAAGTGTAACGATGTCATTACCGCCCTGGACGGAACCACAATCGAGCTTATCAATACCGATGCCGAGGGTCGAATGGTGCTGTCGGATACCCTGGCGCTGGTATCCCGGGGAAAACCACGCGCGATCATTGATTACGCGACCCTGACGGGTGCTGTCGTCTCTGCTTTGGGACAACGAATGGCAGGGGCGATAACCAACCGCCGTGACTGGGTCGAGCCTCTCATTCAGGCGGGTGAGCGTTGCGGTGAGCGGGTCTGGCCGTTTCCCTATGAAGACGATTACGACGAAGATCTGGAATCGCAAGTTGCCGATACCCAGCAATGCAGGACCAAAGGGCCGGGTGACCACATATACGCAGCACGTTTACTTGGCCGTTTCGTCGCCAAAGACATCGGCTGGGTTCACGTCGATATGGCATCTTCTGGCACCCATCCGGGCGGGCTGGCACAGATACCGACTGACTTGCAGGGTTTTGGTGTGCGCTTTGGCGTGGAATGGCTTAAGAAGGTGGCCAATGAGTAGTTGTCGGGGTGCCTCTGGCTGGGCTGTAATAAACGTTGATTAGTCTGGGGGCTGGGAGTAAATTCGATTCAACCAAAACCTGCCAAAGATAGGCAATGCAGCGTCACGGCGCATTTTGCCCTCGAAGGGCACGCTCACAGGGAATGATGATAATGAGCAAGAAAGATACTTACGTTAAAAAACTTCAGGCCAAGCTCGACGAATGGAATGCCGAGATTGACAAGCTGAAAGCCAAAGCCGATTTCAAAGAGGCGGATGCCCAGCAGGAATATTACAAGCAGATCGACGAACTGAAATCGATGAAAGACGATGTCAGCAAGAAACTCGATGAAATAAATGAAGCTGGCGACGATGCCTGGGAAGATCTTAAAGCGGGCCTTGATAGCGCCTGGGATTCGGTAAGCAGCGCGTTCAGCTCTGCAACCTCTCGCTTCAAATAAGCCTCCTGCTAAATGCAGCTTGAAAACAGCCGGCGCAGACATGTGCCGGTTCTCCCAACGAATCAAACCGGCAGTTCAATAATCTCACCAACCACACCGGCTCCGCCAGGAACCAGATGAACAGAGTGGTGATGATCAGGATCTCAACCACAGACATGCCAATGGCCAGCATGCGCGTATACCACGGCCTCGCCAATAACGTCCAGGCCAGCCAGAGGTGCGCGAGAAAGCTGGCCCAGGGGCTCCGAACATTTTCACTGGGCGATGTCATTATGGCGCTCCTGTCGGCGAGTTCATCCGAAACGGTTATCACCGAGTGGGACAATATGGTTGGGGACTCGTGCCCTCTTCCTTGCAACACCCAAGCAAGTCCAGAATTGAGCGTCCCGCCCGACACATCTTTCGCTGCTATTTCCGCTACTATCAAGGTAAGTCGGTGCTGGAGACACAGCCGCTATGGGACTGTCGATAAAACAATCGGAATTTACGACGGAAGAATTTGACCGTTTTGCTGCCAAGGTGCGAACGGATCTTACCGCACTCACCCGCCTTCTGGACCGGCCCGGCTTTGGTGAGGGAGAATCTTCCATCGGTGCCGAGGTCGAGTTCTACATCGTAAACCCGGACCTCCGCGTTCAGCCGATCAACACAGAAATAGCCGCCAGCGTTCAGGATCCACAACTGACAGTTGAGCTCAACCGCTTCAATCTTGAATACAACCTCAGCCCCCAGGCTTTCAAGGGAGCCCCCTTTGCCAGAACCGAGCAGGAACTGCTCGGGGCCATGCAGCGAATCAACCAACACGCCGCACCATTGAATGGCGAACTGGTCCCCATCGGCATTCTGCCCACTTTGCGCCAGTCCGATATGGGCGCCAAGGTGATGACAGACGAACCCCGCTACCATCTGCTATCCAACGCATTGATCCAGCAACGGGGGGAGCCATTCAGCATCCGTATCGGTGGCAATGACGTCATCGACCTGGAAGCGGACGACGTCACCATGGAAGGGGCGACCACCTCTTTCCAACTGCACTGGCGCGTTCCTGCCCAACGCTTTGCAGACTATTTCAACGCAGTGCAGCTGGTGACCCCCATTGCGCTGGCTCTGGCCAGCAATTCGCCCAGCCTGTTCGGCCACCACCTCTGGGACGAAACCCGTATCGCCCTGTTCAAACAATCCGTCGACAGCAGGTCGCCCAACCACAGAACCTGGAAACACCCGCCACGGGTCTATTACGGCAACGGCTGGGCACGCAGCGCCTGGGAGCTATTTGCAGCTTCGGCATCCTTGTATCCCCCCATCATTCCATTGATGTCGGAAGAAGATCCGATGGCTGTTATTGATCGGGGAGACGTACCGGAACTGACCGAACTGCGATTGCACCATGGGACTACGTGGCCCTGGAACCGGGCCATTTTTGATCACAAAGAAGGCGGCCATCTGCGCATCGAGATTCGTTCCATGCCGGCCGGGCCAACGGCCGTGGATATGTGCGCCAACGGGCTGTTCGTAATCGGAGCAGCGTTGGCGGTACTCGAGGATATCCGTCACCTGACGTCGATACTTCCCTTTCATTACACCGAACACAATTTCTATCGTGCCGCCAAATACGGCATCGGTGCAGACATTATCTGGCCGCACAAAGACCAGGTACAGTTACAGGATACCCCCCTGTTGAACGTTGCCCGTGACCTGCTGCCGCGCGCCCGGGAAGCCTTGCAACGAACCGCTGTGAACGAGGCGGAGATCCACCGCCTGCTCGGAATCATCGAAGGCCGCATTCAAACCAGGATGACGGGCGCCCGATGGCAGCGCCAGATCACCGAGTCTTTTTTCAGGACCCAGACTACCGACGAGGCGTTCAAGAGTATGCTGTTTCTTTACATGGGTAATCAGAAGACAAACACACCGCTGCACGAATGGACCTTGTCACCATGAGCCGCTCGAACACCCTTGATTATCTCAACAACCCGTCACCCCAGACCCTGGGCCGCTCGCCCCTGGAGTGGCTGAACCGGCTGCAACGGCCCACGGTGGTTCGCGTTGCTGGCCGCGATCCTTCCAGGACCCGGGCCATGGCAACGCTGCTTCACGGCAACGAACCCTCAGGGCTGTTCGCGATTCACCGATGGCTACTGGAGCAGCGCACCCCGGAGGTCAACCTGCTGTTCCTTCTGGGAGGCGTCCATCCCGCGAAAATCCCGCCCATATTGTCGCTGCGCCAACGGCCAGACGGACGTGATCTGAACCGGTGCTTCAAAGAACCGTTTGAAGGAGAGGAAGGCGTAATTGCCAAGGCCATGCTGGCCGAGCTTCAGACAGCCAACCCCGAGTGCCTGCTGGACGTGCACAACACCTCAGGCACGGGCCCTGCCTTCGCGGTGACCATCACCAACGACGCTGCCCATCAAGCGCTGGCGTCGCTCTTTACCGACCGGCTGATCATGACGGATCTTCGCCTGGGTGCACTGATGGAATATTCCGAGCAGGAGGTTCCCACGGTGACCATCGAGTGTGGCGGGTCTCAGGATGATCACGCACACGAACTGGCGTACGAAGGGCTTGTTCGGTATGCCTCACAGACAGACGTGCTATCGCTGGAAAAAGCGGAATGGAACGTTGCTGTACTGCGCAATCCGATTCGAGTGGAGTTGGCGCCCGATGCGACTATAGAGTACAGGTTAACGCCCAGTGGACAGGCGGACCTCACGTTTCCGCCCGACATCGAACACCGCAATTTCGGGATTGTGTCGCCGGATGAGCCTCTCGGATGGGTTGGGCAAAAAGGCCTGGACGTTCTCACGGCGATCAGCCACAACCGGACCGAGAACATGGAACAAGTGCTTCAAATCAGGGATGGGCGAATCTACCCTGCCCAGGCCCTCAAGGCCTTCATGATCACTACCAACCCGGTGATTGCGAAGAGCGATTGCCTGTTCTATGCCGTCAAAGCAACGGGCGATCCCATTTTTTAAACCGTAGCGAGCCGCTTTTCATCGTAACCGAAGGGAATGCTCAACGGGCGTGAACATACCGATTCGCTCCGCGCTTGGAACGGTTAAGTTCGAGTCCCGACTAAATGCAGAGATGCTTGGCTCTCAGAGCTTAATTTCACTGGCCCTTCAAATCCCGATAAACCCAGATTCAGAAAAACCGATAAAGGTTTCTGCGTTGTCTGCTACCAGATAAGCGGCTGCAAAGACTTCGACAAATCAAAGCCCAACTGCTGACGAAAACTCATCGCCTCCGGGGCCACAAGCAACCACCCCAGAGCACCAAGATTGGACAAGACCGCCAGCCAGAAAACAAACTGATAGCTGCCTTTCCGCGTCTTATGTCGAAAAGCTTGCTGGGCCACCAGTGCACCGGGCCAGCCACAACACAGCTCGAAAAGGTGCAGCGTGTTCTCCGCGATGCGTTGGGCACCCCGCTGCGCCGCCTGCTTATCTATCCAGTACATCATGAACGACACCAGACTCACCCCGCCGTAGGCAGCCAGAACCGAAACCGGCAGATAACCTTGATGGAGCAGGCCAGCCAGAGTGGTGAAAAACAACAGCACCACAGCAAACGCCACCCAAAACCCCGGGGCCATGCTGGCGCCAACCTTTGCCGCTCCAGCGTATTGAAAGCGCCCTGCCCTTAGCCGGCCCTGAGCATCCTTCGCAATGCTGTATGTCACCTTGCGATTGGAAACCGGCCGGCCCCGGCCGGCATAACTGCTGATATGAGCAAAGACCCGTTCACCACCGCCCTCCGGCGTAATAAAACCAAACCCCTTGGCATCATTCCATGCGGTGAGTAACCCTTTCTGATTCAATGCACTTCTCCTTGCAGAACGTTATACCGAGCACACGCCTTATCCCTGTCTCTAAAAAGGCGCGGATGAGCGCCACCGAAGATCCAGCCCCTCATGTTTTTCGTCTCGACAACGAAGACGCCAAACTCCGAAACCGGAACATGGTCGATCTGGGTGGTGCCATCTTCCGTGGGCAGGGTAACGTTCTTGATGAGGCGGTAGCGGGATTTATCCAGAAACCATCGTGCAGAGAGGTTCACCAGAAATTCACCGAACTTGCCTTTGAACCAGGGCGACTTGATCAGGCCAGTCATGATGGCAAGAGGTAACAGATACCAGAGTGCAGCAATAAGCGGCTGGAAGACCGGGTTCAAATCCATTTCTCAGACATCCTTGTTTTGCGTCCTTCAAACAATCCGCCCCACCGTGATCGGCAGAGTAAAACGCCGGGGGCCGGCGCCACCTCACCGGCATGAAGGATCAGATCCGAGCCTTTCAAAGCCTCCAGGGCTTCGGGACGCATCTTGCTGTGGGTGTCTGCGATCACTCCGATTTGCATGCTTACGCCCCTTCTAATCCCACAGTGACGGTCGCGGTTTTCAAAGCTCCCAGCCTTGTTCAAGCCGCGCGATCAGATCCGTTATCCTCACCAGCCTGTAAAGTCCAGGTCATACCCAAAGCGCGCCCAGCTTTGACAAGCGTTGTGATGGTTACACCGGTATCCTTCTCGTCTAGAAGGCGGTTAACCACCGTCCGGCTGGTATGCATTTTCTGGGCAAGCTGGGACTTGTTTACGCCGGTGTGCCCCATCGCCTGCTGAATCTGCCAGACAATTACCCGCTTCAGCGCCTCAGCTTCTACTTGCTCAAGCGTACCATCGGATTCGAGCAGATCATCGAGAGAGCTGCCAACGTGCTTATGCTGTGTCATCTTCTTGCTCCCATTCAGACAAGATTCTTCTTTCGACCTCTCGCCTTCGCCAACTCTTGATCCGGTGTTTTCTGAGTCTTTTTGATAAAGCCGCTCAGCAACACCATATCGCCGCGAAACATCGTGAATATGACTCGTGCAATCCGACCGTTCGAGAGATCACTGCGGACCTCCCACAAGTCGGAGTTAGCCTTCCCAGAGAAGCCCCTTACCAGGGGCATGCCCAGTGGCCAACCATATTCCACCGTCTTCAGGTCAGTTCCGATCACTGAACGATCCTCCTTATCCAGCTTCAGCAACCACTCTTTGACCGGCTCTCGACCATTGGCTGTTCTGTAAAATACGACGTTAACCGTTTTCCTTGTCATACAACCCCTTCCTTGGCGCAAACCAAGTGTACCTAAATAGGTACATCTATGCCAGCTTTCTACTAATCCATTTTTCGAAAACCGGCGAAAACCGGGACAGATCGATTTTTTAGATCTTGTAGCGTCCTTCCCAGAGGGAACCACTGCGTTTTTCGAGGGCATTCACAAAACGGGTCTGTCGACCAGCTTAATAACCCGCTCCAGCATCGGGTCTTTGCCTTCCTCGCGCCCTTTTCGGCCAAGGTACTTGAGACGGATGTGTGGCGGGATGCCGACATCTTCGTATATCTCACCGTTGTAGGCCCGGTAGATTTCATTGGACAAGGTCAGGTGCCAGCCATTTGGCAGATGGCGCTCGAGCGTGTCGGAAAGGATGCCATGGGTAGGCTCGCCAATAAGAGTGAGACGGGGATGCTGCAGCAATGAGAGCACGAAGATTTCTGCCGCACTGGCCGTTAGCTCGCTGGTCAGCACAAACAGGTTGCCCTGGTAAGTCTCATTGACAGGCGTGATATGGACAGACTGCTTTCCGGTGAATCCATTGCCATGACGGGCTGACTTGGTGAAAGCCACCCGTTTGCGATCCATCAGGTACGCTGAAAAGCGCAGTGCGACACCATCGTACCCCCCACCATTATTGCGAAGATCGACCACCAGATTGGGGAGCTCGCCAACATCTGCCAGCACTCTCTTCATCACACTATCGACCGCACTGAGATCCGCAGCCGGTTTGCCTGACTTACCGCTTTGCCCGGCCATGGCCCGGATGTTCAGGTAACCGATGAGGTCATTAAGGCGCCCCCACTCCACCAGCCGGTTGCCACCATGGCTAACGGCGCTTGCGAGATAATCCTCATGGATCACGTCACGCGCCGACTCTTTGAGATCGCCCAGGTAGCTGGTGAGCCCCCGGTCATCATTGGCGTCTTCAAGTTCCTGTGTCAGCCGCCTGAAGAGCGCCGGCTGGGCACCTGCGCTGTAATGACCCCAGGGTGAATGCAGACGAATATGGCCATCCTTCAGGGGCCGTAGCATCGCAACCATGATGGCAAAGAGCGTTTCCTGTGATGTGTTCGCGTTAATCTGGGGAAGATAGTCATGATGCGCCCGGTCCCAGGCCACACCCTTGAGTTCAAACAGGGCGTAGTGCTCGTGAAAGGTTCGCCAGAAAACGTCAAAGTTGTATTGCGGATCCTTTGCCCTGTGCCTGTGACTTTCAGTGACAGTGGCGGGCAATCCCTTCAGGCGACGGAAGCTGATACGTGCTACGCCAGTTACCCGATGGGCACTGAACGCCTGGCCACCAGGGGATACCGCCAAATCTTCGTAATAGTGACCGAGTTCGTCAATACTGCCCGCATGAATCTTCAGGCAGCTGATGCTGGTTTCTTCAAAAAGGGTGTACCAATCTTCCTCGATCAGCAACACAGTGCCGTAACCCTGGGAACGCCAAACACCCTGCAGGCGCGCAAAATCAGGGCTGGAAAGAGAACTGCCGCGGCGTTGGGCGGTTTTCATAGAGGACTCCAGGTCCATTTCTGTTGTTTTCAGACGTCAGGCTACAGTCCCGGGGTACCGGATGTTCAGGCTTTTATCAGGGTAGACCTCGCTGGCATCCAGCTTGCGGTAATCCGCCCGAACCTCCTCCAGAAAAAGTTGAATAAAATTACCGCGAAAGGGCAGGCCCCAGTAATAGAGTTCGTAGTCCTGCATTGCGACTCTCCCACTCTGACAGTTGAGAAGATAACGGTTATCTGGAAGTGTAGCGCACAGGAAAAGACCCGATCCGAAAGCCAGGTCTATTCAACCCAATACCGCTGGTTTAGCAACCTGGTTTCAAAAGCCGACAATGTTAGGGAAAACCGGGGCTGAAAATGGATCTGTCCCGGTTTTCTAGGAAATAAAACCGGCTCGTACCTAATCTATCCCAGGTGGCTAGGGTCATTCGGTTTTAGTAAGCAGCGATTCCTCAACTGAACGAAACTCCTCCAAAGCGGCTTCCAACTGCTCGACGATTTCAACTGCCAAAAGCTGGGGTGACGGCAAGTTCTCCGTATCCTCTAGAGAGTCATCTTTAAGCCAAAAGATATCCAAGCTGGTCCTATCTCGGGCAATCAATTCCTCATAAGAAAAAGCTTTCCAGCGTTCAATATCTTCTGACTCTTCTCGCTTGCTGAGATCGTCAGCGCTGTAGCATTCAATGAATTCCTCGAAATCTCTCTCTGAGAGTCGATTCTGCTTGAGGGTTTTGTGAACATTGGTTCGGTAATCATAAACCCAGAGCTTTTGCGTCCAAGCTTTTTTTGCGGCAGGTTTTGCGTCGAAGAAAATGACGTTAGCTTTGACGCCCTGAGCATAAAATATACCAGTCGGCAAGCGAAGTATGGTGTGCAGATTGCACCGATCTAGCAAGTTTTTTCGGATGGTTTCACCTGCCCCGCCTTCAAAAAGCACATTATCAGGTACCACCACTGCTGCTTTACCGTTAATTTTGAGCATATTGGCAATATGTTGTACAAAATTGAGCTGTTTGTTGGATGTGGTGGCCCAAAAATCAGTGCGTTCGTATGTGAGCTTCTCGGCTTGCGCTTTCCCAGTTTTCTCATTGATCACCGTAACAGAGCTTTTTTTACCGAATGGCGGATTCGCCAGCACCAAATCGACTCTATCATGGTCACTCACCTCTTTTGCGAGCGCATCTTGGGTTACCACGGGGCAATCCCCGTCTGCACTGCCTATTCCGTGCAAATAGAGATTCATTGCGCATAAACGGGTGACGCTATCGACAATATCATTGCCTCGCAATGCATTTTCATTAAGGTGCTTTTGTTCTTTTTTTCCTTTCGCCTTGGGCTTCATGTAATCATAGGCGGCTAGCAAAAAGCCGCCGGTGCCACAAGCGGGGTCTGCCACCGTATCCATGACATCCGGCTTCATGACTTCTACAATGGCCTCAATCAAATGGCGCGGTGTAAAATATTGCCCTGCACCACCTCTAACGTCTTGGGCGTTGCGCTCTAGCAGTCCTTCATAGATATTGCCCTTTACATCTAGCGGTAGGGTAGACCACGCCTCTTTTTCGATCATTTTTATCAGACGTTCGAGTTTGGCCGGATCCTGTATCTTATTTTGGGCCTTGCGGAAGATAGTGCCCAACATCCCGCCCTTTTTGCCTAATTCCTCAAGGGTGTGGCGGTATTGGATTTCAAGGGCATCTCCATCCAGCTTAACCAACTGTGACCAGCTATATTTTTGGGGCACTGCTACGGTTTGACCGCCTCTGTCGCGCTCATCGGCCATCTTCAAAAAGATCAAAAATGTGATTTGCTCTATGTAGTCCCCGTAGCCAACCCCGTCATCACGAAGTACGTGCGCATAGTTCCAAACTCTGTTGACTACATCTGACGCTTTCGAATCATTCATATATTAAGCTCGTTCCAATATGTCTTTTACCCAAGCATTATCATCCTTGAACTTCATTAAACATACCCTTGCTGCAGAATTGAACCGCGTTGACTTACATTCATACCTAATGAGTTTTATCAGTTCCTTTCTATTAAACTTTATAGATCTAGAATTTTCATCCAACCCTTGTTCTAAAAGTTCGTTTGTGTTGGATATTAACTCTCGGATCTTCTGGAAAACTATTTTTCTAGCTCGCGTGGTTGGCTTATGATTTAGGTGATAAAGCACAATAGATTTTTCTGCTTTCTTGAATTCTTCGCTGCTTCTTTCGGATGCAGCAGGACGTGCTTCTCCATTATCATTAAATGTTATTAGCCGGCAATCACTTTCTTCTGCCGGGTCTAAAAGCATGGGTCTCTCGTTATTTTTGTCATCCTCACATTTATTCCAATAAGGCGGAACGAATAGAGGAAAATGATCTTGCTTTCCGCCAGATGTCTTCACTTCTACTCGCCGCGAATTGCAGAAAGTGCAAGAAAATCTGTAGTTTGTCCAATCGAAGGCTAACCACCAGTATCCGGGGTGATCAGTGCATTCTGAAACACTGTTTTTTGGCCTAAAGTGATCAACCGGATTATCTGACCTCACTTCATTTGTTTCACAGTACCAACATTTTCCCTTCGACTGTTCGGACAATATTTCCCTTAAGTCCGACCAGATACTCTTGCTTTCAATTGCAGCCTTCCTCGCTTTAATTTTGGCCTTGTACACTTCGTCTTCTAGTTGTTCAGGAGTCCAGCCTTTTTCTTCGGATTGATCTCGTATAGCTTGCTCAGCTTGATTTATCTTATTTCTTACGTACTCCCAAGAGGCTTGGACCTTTTCATTCCAACCCGCGGGCAAATCGGCTTCAATTTCGTCTTGATCAATAAAATGCATTAGTCGGACGCCTCCTCCTCATCCAACTCGGCTAGGATCTCGTCAGTCATTGCATTTAACTTCGCCCTATCCGCATCCGTTAAAAATGTATTTTTAAATAGGTTGCGGCCATGCCTGCGCGCCCATGTTTTAACAAAAGCTGAAAAATATGGGTCGGAGTATGCATCGAGAAAGCCTGCTTTTCTCATATTTTCCTGGAGTTCAGTCAAGCGTCTCTCTTCTTTGGGAGTACGATTGTCCTTAGAAAATAGGACAGCATGTTCATCCAAATCTTCCAATGTCTCTGAATCCAAATCAGACCGCAAACCAAACATGTCGCTTGTAAGTATTCCTGAAACGCCCAATCCCTTTGGGTCGTACAGTGGCGGGTTAGTTTCCACTTTTAGGGAGTGTGAATCTCGTTTCATTATTTGAATCTGTTCTTTTTTCATTGTTGAAAGAACAATCGGATCGTGGGTTGCCAGAACTATATGGCTATTCTTCTTCTGATCCAAGTGCTCATCTAACCCCGCGATCTTTTGTAGATAATTAATATACTCCATACTCCAAGCAGGATTTAAATGCGTGTCAGGCTCATCAAGTAAAAACAGAGATTCATCTTCTCGTGTAAACCGCAAAAGTCCGAGTACTGTTATTAGTTGTTGCTCACCTTCAGACAGCTCTCTAAAGGTCAAAGTGTCATCTTTATTTTTCTGACCATCGACTTTTACCCTTATTCGAACTTCATGGATAAGGTTTGAGAAGTAAATACTCTCAAGAAGTTTAAAAAAGTCTTTATCCGTTGTTTGACTGCCTACCTCTCTCAATGCCTCCACATCTTTTAAATAAACAAATAACGCCTCCATCTGTTCAGATGGCTTCATTGGATGTGGAATCTTGATCTTCTGTTTCATTGGCGCTAGTGAGGCCGAAAACAATCTGTCTAAAAATGGGCGAACTACACCGGTGGCATTCCAAAATCTAGGATCGCCTTCATTACTATTCCAATCAGGCTTTTTCAATACAAACAAAACTGACTCTAAGCCAACAATTTTTAGTTTTTCTCTTAAAAATTTCTTAACGCGTCCATCATCACCTAGAAAGAAAGATAGCAATACAAAATTGCTATGCACTTTTTGCGCATAAAAAAGAGGTCTTAGAGGCAGGGTTTTCTCGTCTAAATTGAATCTTCTTGGGTAAAGCAGTTGATCTCTGAACTTTTTTTGATGAGCGAAGAAGTGCTCCGCTAAGCGATCACTTGGCCCCGAATAATAGCCAAAAACATTTGAAGGGAGAAACTTACTCTTTCCTTTGTTGTTTAGCTTAGAAAACCTTAGAGTTTTCCAATTATCTTCGCCCCCTACTTTTTCAATCTGGCAATAACTAATATCATATTGCTTGTCGGGAGTTGATTTTGTTTTGTCGGCATTGATTTTTATTAGCTTGTTGTGGCAGAAGTATTCGATTCTGAAGTTGAAGCCTGTTATTTTGCCTAGATCCAGGTTTCTAAATATTATTACAAGAGCCTCGATTACATTGGATTTTCCTGCACCATTCCAGCCTATAATTACAGTAACCAGCTCTTTTTGGTCAAAATTTATCTCTACATCTTGTAGATTCTTAAAATCTTCTATCCAAAGCTTGTGAAGTTTCATTGGTCAGCCTTGCATGATATTAGATCGCCTTGTTTAATGCCTTCGGACCATATCGAGTCTATGCTGATTTCGTTGTCGCCAAGACGTTTTTTGAGCTCCACATAAAATTCTTCCACTTCATCAGCAGACGTGTGGTCGCGGCCAGTTCTAGCGAATAGTTCCTCAGGTGTTAAAGACGACTCTGCTTCTCCCAGCGCGTCAATAATGGACTTTTTCACCAATCCGCTCTCCTTTTTTTCAGAATGTTTCTTATTTTTCCTTACTTTTTGTCTCGTTAGGTCTACAGTTTTTTGGGCTTCTACTTTGTCCAATAAGTCTTTAGCGGTGCCATCGGTTGTCAGAGAATCGACCAACTCTCCGGAAAACGCCGCCTTCAATATTGAAAGTTTATTTTGCTCGGCCTTTTTCAGCTGCCGTTCAATTTGACTTTCCAGCCTCTGCATGGCGTTTATCTTCGAATCAGCTATCTCTACTATTTTTTTTTGCTCTTCAACACTTGGTAATGCGATGTTGATTGACAGCCATTCCGAAAAGTAAATGGTTTTGTGAACGGTGCCTTTACCAAACTTTCGAAGACCTTCCGTATCGGCGGTAAAAATAAGCCTAAGCCAATCTGACGTGACCGCTTCGGTGGGAATCCAATTCACAAAGTCCTGACTAGTGGCCATTTCTTTACCCATAATTACGACATACCCAACTGACGCCGTTCTACTAACGCACACTGTTCCCATGGGAAGGAGTCTGGAGGCTGAATTTGCTAGCCCCTCTTCGTTAGTGTGTTGAGCTGTCTCATTTATAACGCAACCGTGGTTTTCACGGGCATCAACAATTCCTATCCAGCAAATATCCCCATCCCACCATTCAGGGTGTTTTCTACTAGGCGTGTGGCCACTGGCAATTGTTGCCAATTCAACTAACGGCGCCCAAATCCAGCCCTTAGGAAGTTCGGTCTGAGGGTTGTTTACTGCCAAAGCGGGATGTCCCAATACTGTCTCTTTACTCCGGGTTTTCCACCTTGCCGGTTTTGGTAGATCCGGCAAATTAGAAATGGTGTTTAGAGGGTCACTTAGCTTTTCTCTGCTCTGTTCACGCCAATCTTGTGTAAGTTCGCCGGTGATGGCGGCCTTGAGAACAGATTGGCGGAATTGTATGAGTAGGTTTTTGGCTTTTTGGAGAGATACAATGCCGGCGTCGATATGGGAGAAGAGTTCTTCGATTTTGGCGACGGTGCGTTTTTGTTGTCCGTAAGGCGCGACGGGAATCGGTATGCCGCGCAACTTTGAAGCGTTAACATTCTGCAGTGCAATGCCAGCGCTTCTCTCAGAGATCGCGCTCCAATATGCTGGGCTTTGCAAAAAATAGAATACGTATTTTCGTTCAATGAGAGGTTTGAATCGAATCAAATACGAGGCAAAGACTGATGGCTCAGGGTTGGTGACTAAATAGCTGACCCCAACAGAACCCGCGCGCGAGACGACAATATCACCGTCCTGCAAGAGGTATTTTTCTATATCCTCGGGGGTTTCTGAACAAAAGGGAACGCTACCCCAAGCTATAGCTCCTTTCGTAATATCAGTTGTTCTTAAAAGTTTTACCCTCCCTTGACTCGTAGCCTTCGTCGTCCAGCCGTATTGTGGTTTTTCGCATACCTCTCCCAAAGTTGACCATTCCCAGTCTCTGGGCAAATCAATATTCTTTGTTGCTATGTTACTCATGCAATCAAATATCCGTTGAGTTCCTGAACAATGTGAGCCAACTCCTTTCCAAATAATTTCTGCGCCTTCAGCAATCCACCCTCCCGCTTACACTCCGGTATAAAATCAAAATCATCTAGCTCAAATTCTGCGTTGTGGGCAGTCTGCTGTTTAATGCGTTCAAACCATTGCTGTTGCTCGGCGTTGAAATCGTTGGGCTGCTGTTGCAGCGAGGCATCGAAGTGTTGGTTGACCAACCCGGGAAAGGGCTCTAATTCCTTGGTCACCCCCAAGGCGCAGCGAATCACCCTCAGTAGCGCCGGCAGTTTTTCGCTGGGGGAGTGCCCCCTTAGCTTTGAGCTTCTCGAGCTTTTCATAGGCTTTCCATACGTCTGAGGGGGCAATGTTATAGGGTGGTTGCTCTATATCGTCAACCAGGTCTTGCAGTTGAGCGTAGCTCAAATGGCGCTGTTTCCTGGGTTGGCTATCCACTTTGCGGTCAGCATGGTCCTCATCCTTGGCAAAGATCAGGTTTTGTGGCAGCCAGTCGCCAATGCGAGCCAGAAATAGGTATTGGAACACGCGGTCATGAAACGTTTGGATGATGGTGCGTATTTGGTTTGAGGCAATGACCGAGCGATCGAGTTGCTTGCCATGGTATTCCTTTCGATGATCCAACGTTTCCAGGCGTCCTTCTTTCGTGAGTCGATCGCAAATGGAGACAGTATTGCCTGCCTCAGTGTTATTATCGCCTTCTTCGATTTTGCGAGTTCGAATGCGATATATATCGTAGCCGACATTGACTCGGTCGATTACTGCGTCTTCGTGGGTGTATTCGCTAACCAGGTTTTGATTAAGAAAGCCGATGGTTTTGTTAGTAGGTGTGGCGGTGACGCCGATTAAAAAGGCGTCGAAGTATTCCAACACCTGGCGCCACAGGTTGAATACGGAACGATGGCATTCGTCGACAATGCAAAAATCAAAAGTTTTT
This sequence comes from Marinobacter guineae, assembly GCF_002744735.1. GTDB lineage: Bacteria > Pseudomonadota > Gammaproteobacteria > Pseudomonadales > Oleiphilaceae > Marinobacter > Marinobacter guineae. Next base: position 1,361,728 of record NZ_KZ319339.1, read on the forward strand.
ATCTGGATATCCGGGGTGTGTCGGATTTCTCTCGGTGTGGTGCCTTCTTCCAACTGATTCCTCAAGGTTTTGGACTGATGGTAGTGAAAGACTTTTCGGGAGCATGATGATGGATTCCGTTCGTCCCGGAAGCGGTTTTCGTGGTTGGTGGCTTCGTACAGGAAGGGGCGTGGCTGATCTTCATCTGCCCACCGCTTAGTGTATTTGGTGCCGAAGATGGCATGGCTACCAGATTGCTCGGCCACCGTTCCGAGGCTGGTGCCTTCACGCTTAGCTTCAATAATGCCGCACGCTTTGCCCTGGACGAACAGCATGTAGTCGGCCGGTCCTCCGCCCTCTGTATCAATTTCTCGCACAGCTACACCATGAAACTGTGGCTCGCCTGCGAACAAGTTCATGGCTTTTTTTATCTTGAATGGCCCAGCCAGCGGCTTCGAGCTTGGCGTCAATTTCGGTCCGGGCTTCGGCTTCGGTTTTGTCGGTGGACGGGGACATCCAAATAAACCCTTGTTCTTTTTAAAGCGACATAACGGCAGCCCAATTTCTCTAGTATAGGTGCTGCAGGAGGCACCCAACCATCGTTATAAACAGCAGCAGCGATTCTTTCCTTCTTACCTGCTAGCTTCCAGTTTTAAGCAAACGCCTCATAGGGTCAATCTTATTGTCGGATATCCGATTAAAAGGTCACCTGGTTTCGCGGGCAGCCTTTTGTTGCTATATCTTTGGACAAAAGTAGTAGGCGGTGGCGATATGCTTCCCCGTCAGTCACCAACCAGACGGCTGAAGCGGCTACTCCCTTCAGCACCAGTCCATCCGGCCATGCCCATCCATTTGATAACCTGGTTCAGAATTGAGAACCCGCGGCGTAAGTCGCTAAGATGAGTCTTCCAACATAGCTGTAGCATAAGCAAAATGGAGGCGCCTGCAAGCGTGGCACCTTTTCAACTTTCAAGTTAATGCTCGGCCTTTGCGGCGCAATGACTGACGGCCACACCAAGCGCGACAGGCTCCGGAGTCGTAGGGGCGGGCTGTGTGCTCAATAACTGTCATACCGTCAGGTGCTTCTTAATGAGTTCATCGGTCAGGCCCGCAATCTCATCCTCAGCAACCCTCCGCCCCCGATCAACAATCGCAAACCGATCCGCATACTTCCGAGCAAACGGCAACTTCTGCTCAACCAGCAGCACCGTCAGCCCATCCTCTTCAATCAGCCTACGAATAACCTCCCCAATCTGCGCCACAATATTCGGCTGAATCCCCTCCCCGGGCTCATCCAGAATCAGCAGCCTGGGCTCAATCACCAGCGCCCTTCCAATCGCCAGCTGCTGTTGCTGTCCACCAGAAAGATCGCCGCCTCTGCGGTTTTTCATTTCCTTCAGCACCGGGAACAGCTCATACACCCGCTCGGGGATTTTCTTGCTGCCATCTGCACGCACGGCCAGGCCGGTGCGGAGGTTCTCTTCCACGGTCAGCAGGGGGAAGATCTGCCGGCCCTGGGGCACGTAGCCGATGCCGAGGCGGGAGCGGTCTTCCACTTTCTTTTTGGTGAGTTCCACGTCACCGGCGAATTCAATGCTGCCGCTCTTGGTGGTTTCCTCGCCCATGATGCATTTCATCAGGGTGGTTTTGCCCACGCCGTTGCGGCCCATTACGCAGGTGCACTGGCCCTGGGGTACGTCCAGGTCCAGATCCCAGAGGGTGTGGCTTTCGCCGTAGTATTGGTTGAGCTTCTGGATTTTCAGCATTACGCCTCCTCTCCCAGGTAAACCTTGATCACTTCCGGGTCTTTGGAGACCTGGTCCATGGTGCCTTCGGCCAGCACACTGCCCTGGTGCAGCACGGTCACTTTGCGGGCGATGGAGCGCACGAAGCCCATGTCGTGTTCCACCACCACAACGGACTGTTTGCCGGCCAGGCTGGTTAGCAGTTCGGCGGTGCGTTCCATTTCCTGTTCGGTCATGCCGGCGACCGGCTCGTCCACCAGCAGCAGGCGGGGCTTCTGCATCAGCAGCATGCCGATTTCCAGCCACTGTTTCTGGCCGTGGGAGAGGATCCCGGCGAGACGGTCCCGCAGCTCTTTCAGGCCGATCATTTCCAGCACTTCGTCGATGCGGTCCCGGTATTCGGGTTTCATGATGGCGGTGAGCGTGGGGAACACGCGCTTGTCCGCTGCCATGGCCAGCTCCAGGTTTTCGAACACGGTGAGGGCTTCGAACACCGTGGGTTTCTGGAACTTGCGGCCGATGCCCAGGGAGGCGATGTCCGGCTCGTTCATGGTGAGCAGGTTGTGGCGGCTGCCGAACCACACCGAGCCGGTATCCGGTCGGGTTTTACCGGTGATGATATCCATCATGGTGGTTTTGCCCGCGCCATTAGGCCCGATGATGCAGCGCAGCTCGCCGTCGTCGATGGTGAGGTTGAGGTTGTTGATGGCCTTGAATCCGTCAAAGCTCACGTTCACGTCTTCCAGGTACAGGATCGGGCCGTGGCGCACGTCCACCGGCGACTGCACCTGGGTAAGAAACTCGAACACATGCTCGCGGTCGGCCAGTTCCTGAAAAATGCTCATGCGGTGGCCTCCTGCCCGGCGGGTGTGTCGTCATCGGTTTTGGTTTTGCGGCGTTTCTGCAGCAGCCCGGCAATGCCCCTGGGCAGGAACACGGTAACCAGCACAAACAGGCCGCCGAGGGCGAACAACCAGGCGTCGGGCATGATGCCGGTGAACACAGTTTTGGCGTAGTTCACCAGGATGGCGCCGATCACCGCGCCGTAGAGGGTTGCGCGGCCACCGAGGGCGACCCACACCACGATTTCGATAGAGAACAGCGGCGAGAATTCGCTGGGGTTGATGATGCCCACCTGCGGTACGTACAACGCCCCGGCCACGCCCGCCAGCATGGCGGAGACCACAAACACAAACAGCTGCACCCGCTCCACCCGGTAACCCAGGAAGCGGGTACGGGCCTCGGCGTCCCGGCAGGCGATACTCACCCGGCCCAGTTTGCTGTTCACGATGGCGCGGCAGATCACGTAGCCGATGGCCAGGGCGATGCCGGTGGCGATGAACAGCCCCAGCCTTGTGGCGTCTGTGCGCAGGTTGAAGCCGAGAATATCCCGGAAGTCGGTCAGGCCGTTGTTGCCGCCAAAGCCCATTTCGTTGCGGAAGAAGGCCAGCATCAGCGCAAAGGTCAGCGCCTGGGTGATGATGGAGAGGTACACCCCGGTCACCCGCGAGCGGAAGGCCAGGAAGCCGAACACCAGTGCCAGCAGGCCCGGGGCCAGCAGCACCATGATGAAGGCAAACCAGGCCATGTCGAAGCCATGCCAGTACCAGGGCAGTTCGTCCCAGTTCAGGAACACCATGAAGTCCGGCAGCACCGGGTCGCCGTAGGTGCCGCGGTCGCCGATCTGGCGCATCAGGTACATGCCCATGGCGTAGCCACCAAGGCCAAAGAAGGCGCCGTGGCCCAGGCTGAGGATTCCGAGGTAACCCCACACCAGATCCACCGCCACCGCCAGCAGGGCGTAGCACAGGTATTTGCCCAGCAGGGTGACGGTGTAGGCGCTTACGTGCAGGGCGCTGTCCTGGGGCATGAACAGGTGCAGCAAACTGACCACGATCACGGCCGTGAACAGTACGCCCAGGAAAACCTGGGTGGAACGCTCCTGAAATGGCCGGAGCAGCCAGCTATTGGTTGTTGCCATAACTCAGCCCTCCGCCGCCCGGCCTTTCTGGGGGAAGAGCCCCTTCGGCCGTTTCTGAATGAACAGGATGATGAACACCAACACGATGATTTTCGCGAGTACGGCGCCGGCCCAGGGTTCCAGCAGCTGGTTGATGGTGCCCAGGGTCAGGCCCGCCACCAGGGTGCCCCAGAGGTTACCGACACCGCCGAATACCACCACCATGAAGGAATCGATGATGTAGCTCTGGCCCAGGTTGGGGCCGACGTTGGTGATCTGGGAGAGCGCAACACCGGCCAGGCCGGCGACGCCGGAGCCCAGGGCGAAGGTCATGATGTCTACCTTTGTGGCCTTAATGCCCATGGAGCGGGCCATGGCCCGGTTCTGGGTGACGGCACGCACTTCCAGGCCCAGGCGGGTCTTGCGCATGATCAGCATCAGACTGGCGAATACCACCAGGGCAAAGCCGATCACGTACATTCGATTGAGCGTTAAAGACAACGCTTCGTTGATCATCACCGAGCCACTCATCCACTCCGGGGTAATCACGGTGCGGTTCAGCGGTGAGATCACCGTGCGCACAAGCTGCTGCAGGATCAGGCTCACGCCGAAGGTAGCCAGCAGGGTTTCCAGTGGGCGGCCTTTCAGGTGCTGGATCACAGTGCGCTCAATGGCAATGCCCGCCAGCGCCGCTACCAGGAAGCCGGCGGGAATGGAGAGAATCAATGCCAGGCCGGGCTGGCCCGGCAACAGTTGTTGCATGCCCCAGGTGGTGTAGGCACCCAGCATGATCAGTTCGCCGTGGGCCATGTTGATCACGCCCATCACGCCGAAGGTGATGGCCAGGCCGATGGCGGCCAGTACCAGTACCGAGCCGAGGGAGAGGCCGAAGTACAGGGTCTCGGCGGCGCGGTTGAGTTTCAGTTTCTGTTCGATGCTGTCCATGGCCTTGGCAGCAGCCTCCACCAGCGCGGGGTCGTCGCTGCGCATGGCCTGCTGCAGGGCGGCCCGGGCTTCGGAATTGAGGCTGCCAGAGAGGGTGGCCACGGCGGTAATGTCGCCCTGCTCTTCCACCTTGTAGATGGCGAGGGCTTCGGTGAGCGAGTCGGAAACCGGTTCGCTTTGTTCCGCTTCGATCAGTTCCGGCAGGCGCTCAGCCAGGGTGGCGTCCACGCTGCCTTTGAGGGCGCGGGCGGCGGTGAGGCGGTTGGCTTCGTCAGGGCTTTTCAGGTCAATCACCGAGAGTATGCTTTCCAGCTCGGTGCGCAGAGCATTATTCACGCGGATGGTGTCGAGATCCCGGCGGGAGATTTCGCCCAGGTTTTCCCGGGTCAGGGCGCTTTCCACGGTCCAGTCCCGGCCCCGGTTCTCCAGCACGATCACGAATTGCCCCCTGGATTTGATGCGGGCCAGCTTGTTGGCGGCGAAGGATTCGAGCCAGCCCCGGGCCCGGTCATCGCCACTGTCGGCAATGCGATTGACCACCTGTTTCTTTTCCGCAAACGAGGAGTCGGCCAGTGCGGTTAGCAGTTGTTGCGCTTCGGAATCTTCCACCTGCGCCACTGAGACGGCGGGCAAGAGCAGACAACAGACAAGCAGAAGCTGACTGAGCGATCGGATGATGCCCATGGGTGCGTCCTGTCCTTGAGAGTGAATGTGGAGCTGGTTCACGAGGGGGCGGGGAACTGGCCCCCGCCCCGCACGCTCAGGCCGGTGTTACTCGGAAGCCACTTTCGCAGCGCCGCCACAGCTGCCGGACACCACGTTGAAGTTTCCGCAGAACAGCGGCTTGCGCCAGTCACTGATCAGGTCTTTGGAACCCGGCAGGAAGTCAGACCAGGCATCGCCAGCCACGGTAGACGGGGTTTCCCACACCACGGAGAACTGGCCGTTGTCCTGGATCTCGCCAATCAGCACCGGTTTGGTGATGTGGTGGTTGGGCATCATGGTGGCGAAGCCGCCGGTGAGGTTGGGCACGCTCACGCCGATGATGGCATCCTTCACTGCGTCCACGTCGGTGGTGCCGGCTTTCTTGACCGCTTCCACATACATGTTGAAGCCGATGTAGTGAGCTTCCATCGGGTCGTTGGTAACGGCGTCTTCCTTGCCGGTGTACTCAACCCAGGCGTCGATGAAGTCGTAGTTGGCGTCGCTCTCCACGCTCATGAAGTAGTTCCAGGCGGCCAGGTGGCCCACCAGCGGAGTGGTGTCGATGCCGGAGAGTTCCTGCTCACCCACGGAGAAGGCCACCACCGGGATATCTGCTGCGTCGATGCCCTGGTTACCCAGTTCGCGGTAGAAGGGCACGTTGGCGTCGCCGTTGATGGTGGAGACCACGGCGGTTTTCTTGCCGGCGCTTCCGAATGCCTTGATGTCGGAGACGATGGACTGCCAGTTGGAGTGACCGAACGGCGTGTAGTTGATCATGATGTCTTCCGCGGCCACGCCTTTATCCTTGAGGTAGGTCTCGAGGATCTTGTTGGTGGTACGTGGGTAGACGTAATCCGTGCCCGCCAACACCCAGCGCTCCACGCCGATGTTGTTCATCAGGTAATCCACCGCCGGAATGGCCTGCTGATTGGGCGCGGCGCCGGTGTAGAAGACGTTTTCGGAGGATTCCTCACCCTCGTACTGCACCGGGTAGAACAGCAGGCCGTTCAGCTCTTCCACTACCGGCAGTACGGATTTACGGGACACCGAGGTCCAGTTGCCGAAAATCACGTCCACTTTTTCCTGGGCCAGTAACTCCCTGGCTTTTTCAGCGAACAGCGGCCAGTTGGAAGCGGGATCGACCACCACCGGTTCCAGCTGACGGCCGAGAATGCCGCCGGCGGCGTTCTGCTTTTCGATCAGCATCAGCATGGTGTCTTTCAGGGTGGACTCACTGATCGCCATGGTGCCGGAGAGGGAGTGCAGGATGCCCACCTTGATGGGGTCTTCCGCCGCCAGTGAGTTAAAGGAGATGGAGAGAGCGAGTGCAGAGAGGCCCAGTTTCACGTGTTTTTTGAGGTTCATGTTGCGCGTCCTTTTTTTGAATCGGGTCTTGGGTTGAAGCTTGCAGTTCGTCATGAAACGCACCAGGGCCTCTGCATCTGCTGTTCCACATTCCCTGTATATCCCGCCAAAACAGTCAGTTATCTAGTATACAAGCCGGCCAGGCACCATCAGGCACCCCGCAACCAGCCCCCAAACCCCTGTTTTCCGGTTCAGTTTTGGTGCGGCCGCACCGGCACTGGGCAAGCGCCTGGCTTAGGCATTTCTGCCGAAAACACTTAACGTGTTGTTTTTATTTGCTTATCAAGAAAGTTCCGCAAATGGCACAGGCATTGCCATTCCACATGTATACAAGTTGATAACGCACATGAGGATGACCAATGCCTTCGACACTTGGATGGACCATAAAGGACTGGCAGAACGCTTATAAAGAAGGCGCCACGCCGGAATCGATGCTGGGTGAGCTGATTACCGGGCTGGATACCACAGACGTGGCCTGGATTTCCCTGCTGGATGGTGACGGCCTGGCCAGCGCCCTGGCCGAGCTGGCGCAAACGCTGGAAGCCGCCGGTGGTGACAGGGGCGCACTGCCTCTCTATGGCATTCCGTTCGCCGCAAAAGACAATATGGATGCAAAAGGCTTCGAGACCACCGCCGCCTGCCCCGCCTTCGGCTACACCCCGGAAGAAGATGCCACCAACATTGCCCGGCTCAAGGCCGCCGGTGCGGTGATCATCGGCAAGACCAACCTGGATCAGTTCGCCACCGGGCTGGTGGGCACCCGCTCCCCCTATGGTGCGGTCCCCAACAGCTTCAAGCCCGAGGTGGTGAGCGGCGGTTCCAGCTCCGGTTCCGCCTCGGTGGTCGCCCGTGGGCTGGTGCCCTTCTCCCTGGGCACCGATACCGCCGGTTCCGGTCGGGTGCCGGCGGGGCTGAATAACCTCGTCGGCCTGAAGCCCACCAAGGGGCTGTTCAGCATCAAAGGCGTGGTGCCGGCCTGCCGTTCCCTGGACTGCGTGTCCATTTTTGCCCTGACGGTAAACGATGCCGGGCTGCTGGCCGATGCCATGGCCGGATTCGATGCGGGGGATGCTTTCTCCCGCAAGGCGCCCTACGCCCTGCCCCTGGACGGCCCCGCCATTCGTCGTCCTGGCCCGATCAAACGCCTCGCCATTCCCGAGCATCCGCAGTGGTTTGGTGACCAGCAGGCCGAAGCCGCCTGGAACACCGCCATCAGCCAGTGGCGCCAGCAGGATGTGGAACTGGTGCCGCTGGATTTCAGTCCGATGCTGGAGCTGGCTGCCCTGCTCTATGAAGGCCCCTGGGTGGCCGAACGCCATGCCGCCGTGGAGTCCTTCATGGCCAGCCATGGCAGCGCGATGAACCCGGTGGTGAAAGGCATCATCGACAACGCCGGCAAGTTCAGCGCCACCGACACCTTCAATGCCCAGTACCGCAAGGAAGAACTGCTGCGCCAGATTGATGAACTGCTGGCCGATGTGGATGCCCTGCTGGTGCCCACCGCACCCACGGCGCCGACCATTGAAGCGGTCAACAACGACCCGGTTACGCTCAATAGCCAGCTGGGCACCTACACCAATTTCGTGAACCTGGCGGACTTCAGCGCACTGGCCATCCCCGCCGGCTTCCGGGACGACGGCCTGCCTTTCGGCATCACCCTGATCAGCGGCGCCTGGAAAGACACCGAGCTGCAACACCTGGCCTGCCAGTGGCTGAATGCCCACCCCACGCCATTGGGCGCCACCGACAAACCCCGGCCGGACGAAACCCCGGGCGCGGAAGTGTCCACACCCACGATTCAGGTGGCCGTGGTTGGCGCCCACCTCAGTGGCATGCCCTTGAACACCCAGCTCACAGAGCGCTTTTCCACTTTGCTGGAGCAGACCACCACCTCCGCCAATTACCGTCTTTACGCACTGCCGAACACCACCCCGCCCAAACCCGGGCTGAAACGGGTCGCCGCCGGAAAAGGCCAGGCAATCATCGTGGAAGTCTGGGAAATGCCCGCCTCCGCCTTCGGCTCCTTTGTTGACCTGATCCCCGCGCCTCTGGGCATTGGCAACGTGGAACTGGCTGATGGCCGTTGGGTGAACGGCTTTATCTGCGAAGGCTACGGCTTCGACGGCGCCCGGGATGTCACCGGGTTCGGCGGCTGGCGCGCCTACATCACTTCTCTCAAATCTGGCAATTCCGGCAAATCCGGCAAGGCATAAGGAGAACCGCCATCATGTTCAACAAAGTACTAATCGCCAACCGAGGCGAAATCGCGGTCCGCACCATTCGCACCCTCAAGATCATGGGGATTGGCAGTGTGGCGGTCTATTCCCATCAGGACCGCCACAGCCTGCACGTCACCCTCGCCGATGAATCCGTGGCCCTCACCGGCAACGGCGCCAGTGAAACCTACCTCGACAAGGCCCAGATTCTGTCGGCCGCCAAGCACACCGGCGCCCAGGCGATTATTCCGGGGTATGGCTTTCTGTCCGAGAACGCCGACTTTGCCGAGGCGTGCGAGGCGGACGGCATTGCCTTTATCGGCCCCACACCTGAGCAGATGCGCGAATTCGGCCTGAAGCACCGGGCCCGGGAACTGGCCGAAGCCGCCGGTGTGCCCCTGGCGCCTGGCAGCGGCCTGCTGGAAAGCCTGGATGAAGCGGTGAGCACCGCCAACCGGCTCGGCTACCCGGTGATGCTGAAAAGCACCGCCGGCGGTGGCGGTATCGGCCTCACCCGCTGTAACAGCGAAAGCGAACTGCGGGACGCCTTTGAAACCGTGCGCCGCCAGGGCCAGAGCTTCTTTAACGACAGCGGTGTGTTCCTGGAGCGCTTCATCGCCCGGGCCCGCCATGTGGAAGTGCAGATGTTCGGTGACGGCGCAGGCAATGTGGTTGCCCTGGGCGAGCGGGACTGCTCCCTGCAACGCCGGAACCAGAAAGTGGTGGAGGAAACCCCGGCCCCGAACCTGCCGGCCGCCACCCGCCAGAAGATGCTGGATGCCGCCGTCTCCCTCGGGCAGTCGGTGAATTACCGCTCCGCCGGCACCGTGGAATACATCTACGACGCCGACCGGGACGAGTTTTACTTCCTGGAAGTAAATACCCGCTTGCAGGTTGAGCACCCGGTGACCGAGTCTGTCACCGGTCTGGACCTGATCGAATGGATGCTGAAGATCGCCGCCGGTGAAAGCCCGGACCTGGCCGGTTTCGAGCCGGAACTGAACGGCGCGTCCATGGAAGTGCGCATCTACGCCGAAGACCCGCTGAAGGATTTTCAGCCCTCCCCAGGCGAGCTGACCGATGTGCACTGGCCGGAAGACGATGTGCGGGTGGATACCTGGGTGGAAAACGGCAGCGAAGTCTCTGCTCATTACGACCCCATGATTGCCAAGCTGATCGTGCATGGCAAAGACCGGCACGAGGCCCTGGCCAAACTGAAAGCCGCCCTGGCGGAAACCCGGCTGATGGGCATTGCCACCAACCTGGACTATCTGCGCCAGGTGGTGGCCCAGCAGAGCTTTGCCGATGGCATTGTCTCCACCCGGGCACTGGAGAGCTTCGAGTTCAAACCCTCCGTGGCGGAAGTGGTCAAACCCGGCACCTACACCACCGTGCAGGACTACCCGGGCCGCGTGGGCTACTGGAACATCGGCGTTCCGCCCAGTGGCCCGATGGACGATTACGCCTTCCGCATTGCCAACCGCATCGTCGGCAACCACCACGAGGCCGCGGGCCTGGAAGCCACCCTGATCGGCCCCAGCCTGAAGTTCCACAAGGATTCCGTCGTCGCCCTGACCGGTGCCCTCACCGAAGCCACACTGGACGACAAGCCGGTGGAATTCTGGAAACCCATCACCGTAAAAGCCGGCCAGGTTCTGGCGGTAGGCAAGGCCATCAAGGGCTGCCGCACCTACCTGGCCGTGCGCGGCGGCTTTGATGTGCCGGTCTACCTGGGCAGCCGCTCCACCTTCGCCCTCGGCCAGTTCGGCGGCCACGGCGGCCGACCTTTGCGCCCCGGCGACATGCTGGGAATCAGCCAGATCAGCCTGCCGGCCTGCACCACCACGGCACCGACACACGATCCCGCACCGGCAGATCCGGACCTGATACCCAACTACCCGGACCATTGGGAAATCGGCGTGCTCTATGGCCCCCACGGTGCCCCGGATTTCTTCACCGAACAGTCCATTGAGAAATTCTTCGAGCAGGACTGGGAAGTGCACTACAACTCCAACCGCCTGGGCATCCGCCTGAACGGACCAAAGCCGGAGTTCACCCGGGCCGACGGTGGCGAAGCGGGCCTGCACCCCTCCAACATCCACGACTGCGAATACGCCATCGGCTCCATCAACTTCACCGGCGACATGCCGGTGATCCTCACCAAGGACGGCCCCAGCCTGGGCGGCTTCGTGTGCCCGGTGACCATCGCCAAGGCGGAACTGTGGAAAGTCGGCCAGGTGAAACCCGGCGATACCATCCGGTTCGTGGCCATTGATAACGACACCGCCGTAGAGCTCTCCGAGCGCCAGGAACTGGCCATCAAGAGCCTGATGGCACCACCGGAGGTGGGTTTGGCGAAGCCAGACCTGGCTCCGGTGAACGGCCTTTCCGCGACGATCCTCGCCCATCTGGACGAAACCGACGGCCGCCCGGAAGTCACCTACCGCCAGGCTGGCGACCAGTACATCCTGCTGGAATACGGCCCCAACGTGATGAACCTGGGCTTCCGCTTGCGCATCCATGCCCTGATGGAAGCCATCGCCGACGTGCAACCCAACGGCCTGTTGGAACTCTCCCCCGGCGTACGCTCCCTGCAGTTGCGGTACGATGCCCGCATCCTACCCCAGGCGGCGCTGATGGAGTACCTGCTGGACCTGGAAGCCACCCTGCCGCCCACGGACGAACTGAAAGTCCGCAGCCGGGTGATCCACCTGCCCATGGCCTTTGAAGACAGCGCCACTCTGGAGGCGGTGGATAAATACCGCCAGTCGGTCCGTGACACTGCTCCCTGGCTGCCCAACAACGTCGACTTCATGCAACGCATCAACGGCCTGCCCAGCCGCGAGGCCGTCCGCGACATCCTGTTCTCGGCAAGATACCTGGTGCTCGGCCTTGGCGACGTCTACCTCGGCGCCCCCTGCGCCGTGCCCCTGGACCCAAGACACCGGATGCTCACCTCCAAATACAACCCGGCCCGGACTTACACGGCAGAAGGCACCGTGGGCATCGGCGGCGTGTACATGTGCATCTACGGCATGGACTCCCCCGGCGGCTACCAACTGGTGGGACGCACACTGCCGATCTGGAACAAATACCTGAAAAACCCCCAGTTCGCCGAAGGTGCTCCCTGGCTGCTGCGGTTCTTCGACCAAGTGTGCTACTACCCCGTCACCGAAACCGAACTGGATGAAATGCGAGACCAGTTCCGCGCCGGCCAGCTGACGGTGAAAATCGAAGAAGAAACCTTCGACCTGAAATCCCACCAGGCCTTCCTCGACGCCAACGGCGACTCCATCGCCGAGTTCCGAAAACTGCAGCAAGCGGCTTATGCGAAAGAAGTGGCCCTGTGGAAAGACAGCGAAGCCGAGGAACTCGATAAGCTGGCCAAGGCGCCGCCGAAAGCGGACGTGTCTGACCTGGAGAAGTTCGGGGAGCTGGTGAGTGCGGAGATTGCCGGTAACATCTGGAAGTGCCTGGTGAAAGCCGGGGATACGGTAGCTGAAGGTGATCCATTGGTGATCGTAGAGGCCATGAAGATGGAATTCGAGATAAACGCGACCCAGGCCGGGGAGATCAGTGCCATGCATGTGGAGCCCGGTAAGGCCGTGACTCCCGGGGAGCCTCTGCTGAGCATCAAGATCTGACTCTGAGTAACTCTCTTCGCGGGAGTTAGACCTCGTTAAAAACTGGCCTCTTGTTTTGGAGTAAAGCCGTTGGGGGCAGGCCTGTCACAGACACGCCGTGAACCCATCCCTGGGGGCTTGAGCGCAGCATCCCTGCTGCGCACAGTCTGTGACAGGCCTGCCCCCAACGGCTTCCAGACATAAGGTGATTGCGGTTTGAGAAAAAGAAAGGTGACTTGGTTGACTGACGGGCAGAGTAGGTCCGACCTTTCAAAGGAAAACCGTCAAAGTGCCGGTATTGGTTTCTGGCAGGCAAAGGGAGTCGGGACGGATGGTGGGGTGCGGGTTTCAAAAGTGTGCGCAGCAGGGATGCTGCGCTCAAGCCCCCATGGATGGGTTCACGGCGTCTTTTGAAACCCGCACCCCACCAGCCGGCCCAGCGGCCAATCACCATACCAAGAGGCCCCGAAACCAAGGGACAAACAGAACAATGGCAACAAACACCAAAAGAAAAGAGTCCATGGCAGACAGGGTTTACGAGGCCCTGAAGGACGACATCTTTGAGTTCCGCCTGATCCCCGGTGACAAGTTCAGCGAGGGCGATGTGGGAACGCGCCTGCATGCCAGCCGGACGCCGGTTCGGGAGGCGCTTTACCGGTTGCAGCGGGAAGGATACGTAGAGGTCTTGTTCCGCAGCGGCTGGCAAGTGAAGCCATTCGACTTCCAACAGGTAGAAGAACTCTACGACCTGCGGATTACCCTGGAACGAGCGGCGATGCACAAGATCTGCGGCCTGGCCGAGCAGCCCCAGGCATTGCGGATGCTGACCGCCATCTGGAACCCGGACCATCCCTCCGAGCGGGCGGTAGGCAGCACGGTTCGGGCGCTGGACGAGAGTTTTCACTGTGATCTGGTGGCTGCGGCCGGTAACCGGGAAATGACGCAGATTCACCGGGAAATTACCGACCGGCTGCGGATCATCCGGCGGCTGGACTTCACGCGGGTTGATCGGGTGGATGCCACCTATGTGGAGCACGCCGCCATTCTGGAGGCACTGCGAAGTAGCATGGCCACCGAGGCGGCGGACCGATTGACCCGGCATATTCGCGCCAGCCAGAAGGCTGTTCGGGAGATTACAATGGAGCGAATTCGGGAGGCCGCTGAGGCGCACCGGCAGAGCCCCGTTGAAAGTGAGCAACAACCTACCTCTCAGGGGGCATAAATACTGAACCCGAGTTCATTTTGGCGACCGCCGGAATGCTCACAAGCCTGTAAGACATATCGCACACACCTCGGAGCGAATGTCCGATATGGCCGAATCAGATCCCCCGTAGAATGGTCCGTGTCAGGGATGACAAGCCAGCAAGGAACGTTGGCTCAAGGACGAGAACTCCAGGGAAGAGCCCTCCACGGATCAGGAGTTGCCCTAAGGATCAGGGCTTACAGGGATGACCACAGGGATGATGCGCTCAGGATGATGCGCACGCCTGAAGGACCAGGCAGGGATCAGCCACGGAATCGGGGACCACAAGGAACGTGGTCCCGTCCGTGCACTTTTATTGCCTACCGGACATTTCTGCTCTCTTCTTACATTTCGCTTCTGCTGCTTTGCGCCCTGGCACAAAACCAAAAAACGCAACACAGCTTCAGGAGCTCGTATCTATGAAACGCACACCGATTTTCGCCACCCTCGTTCTGCTGTTCAGCCTGGTTACCGGTTTTGCCTACGCACAGGAAGCAGCCGTTAACATCAACACCGCCGACGTATCCACGCTCGCCAGCCTGAATGGCATCGGCCAGAGCAAGGCCGAAGCCATCGTTGCCTACCGCGAAGCCAATGGCCCCTTCGCGGTAACCGCCGACCTCTCCAAGGTAAAAGGCATTGGCGAACGCACCGTTGAAAAGAACGCCGAGCGTCTGACCGTCAAGTAACACCACCGGGCAGTGGCGCTCTGCCGCTGTCCTTTTTTGCCGTTAGTGACGAGCCCGGAAAAGGTACTCTTCCGGCGCCATGTCGTTACGAACGGCCTCGCGGATGGATAGGTCGATCTGATTACTGTCCAGGTCATGTAAACCGCAATTGGCAAGGGCCTTCCGCACAATGACATTCTGTCCAAGGTATTCGTAGAGCACCCTGGCGCAACAGGGCATCCGTTCACTGTTGTCCGAAACCCCTATCTTCAGCCCGGTCAACCGGGTAACCCGATTACGGAAACTGGGGAAGAGAATAGTCTGCGTGACCTCGTGGCGGTTGAGTGTTTCATAATCCACCAGGAACAAGCGGTCCGTTAGCAAGTAGGCAATGCCCTGATACCGATTGTGGCAGGGCGGCTCGTTGCTGGTCGCCCGCATTCGTTCCGTGCGTTGGAAGACCACGCGGTTGCCCCGGCGCTCCAGACACACCAGGTTCTGTAGCACCTTTCCAGGCGCCGACATAGACTGGTAGTACTCGTAGTAATAACCAAGGTAGCTATCAACATCACCCCGGGCTTCATGATCGAGCCGGTCAAGATGTTCCTGGATGAAATCCTCTTCCTGGTTCGGCCGGGCCTTGATCTTAGGGCGCACATCCACCACGCGTCGGAACTGGCCATGGGGCAGAAGAATTTCCTGCTCTTCCACACCAAAAAACTCGCACAGACGGCGCAGTGTATTCGCCGAGGGTTTGTGCTGGCCGCCCAGGTATCTGTTGAATTGCGGGCGATTGATACCAAGGCGGCGGCAAACCTCCGCAATGGACTTGTAGTAGCTACAGAGCAGCCTGAGGTTCTGAGCCAGATCCTGATGCATTCGATGTATCGCCCGCTGTGTCGTCGAGATGCCCGGTGCGTCAGGTTGCGATAGCGCTACTTGACGCTATAAATGCAACATATCACGCCATACAGGCAATGATGCGCAAATTCTAGCAAGGGTACTCAATTGGTTAAATAGGAACTTCACACAACAACAATCATCATCGGAGTTGCTTATGTTGGAGTTTCTGAACGAATTACTGTGGGGCAAGGTTCTGATTGCCCTGTTGGTCACCGTTGGTATTGGGTTCACCGTCGCCTCCCGCTTCGTACAGTTCCGCTATTTCGGGCGCATGTTCCGGATTCTCAGTGCCAGCCAGGCCTTCCAGAAAGACAAGCACGGCCACCTGAGTTCCTTTCAGGCGCTGCTACTCTCGGTTGCCGGTCGCGTTGGCGGGGGTAATATTGCCGGGGTAGCGGTTGCAATTACCCTGGGCGGCCCCGGTGCCGTGTTTTGGATGTGGGTAGTCGGGCTCATGGGCATGGCCACCAGTTTCCTTGAATGCTCCCTGGCCCAGACTTACAAGGTGGCTGAACCCGACGGCACCTATCGCGGCGGGCCGGCCCATTACATTGCCCGTGGCCTTGGTGCCCGCTGGAAATGGATGGCAGGCCTGTATTCGGTTCTGTTGCTGCTGACTTTCGGCTTTGGGTTCACCGCCCTGCAGTCCTATGCGGTTGCAACGTCTGTCGACGATGCATTCGGCATTCCCGTTTTCTACACCGGCATTGCGCTGGCAATGGTTGTGGGCCTGATCATCTTCGGCGGCGTCCGCCGTATTGCCCGGGTTGCTGAATTCCTGGTTCCGGTCATGGCAGGCAGCTACCTGCTGATCACTGCCGTCGTTCTTGCCCTGAATATCGAACAGATTCCGGACGTCTTCATGCTGATCGTCAACAGCGCCTTCGGCCTTGAGCCAGTTGTAGGTGGCGGTATCGGCGCGGCCATTCTGATGGGCGTCAAACGCGGCCTGTTCTCCAACGAAGCAGGACTGGGCAGTGCACCAAATGTCGCGGCCGTCGCCTATGTACCCCACCCCGCCAACCAGGGGGTGGTCCAGTCGTTTTCGGTATTCATCGACACCTTGATTATCTGTTCGTCCACCGCCTTCATCATCCTGCTGAGCGGCGTCTATGACCCAGTTGGCATGAGCGACGTTGGTGGGGTGGCTCTGACGCAGTCAGCGCTGGCAGACCACGTTGGTGACTGGGGGCGCAGCTTCGTAAGCGTTGCCCTGATGCTCTTTGGCTTCAGCACCATCCTTTACAATTACTACCTCGGTGAAAACAGCATCAATTTTTTCAGCACCGAGAACCAGAACTTCTTCAACACCTTCCGTGTTGCCATCATCGGCCTGGTTTGCTGGGGCGCGACGACTGATCTGGGCACTGTATTCGGTTTTGCAGACGTCACTATGGGCCTCCTGGCTCTGGTTAACCTGATTGCGCTGATCGCCCTGTTCAAGCCAGGCCTTCGCATCCTGAAAGATTTTGACGACCAGATTGCCGAGGGGATTGAGCAGCCGGTTTTCGATGTTGCGCGCTTCAAGGATCTGAATCTGGACGCAGCCGCATGGGAAATCGAACCGGAGGATATCGAGCGCGTTCGATCCCGCGTTGGCCAGAGTGGCCAACCCGTCACTGAACGTTCCTGAGCAAACCTTCGCGGCCCCGGCCGGGGCCGCTTATATCCAGGCCTGGTGCCTGACTTCAAGGAAATATCCCGAAGCATGAACACTCGCATTGAACACGACCTCCTTGGCGATCTCCCCGTTCCAGCCGATGCCTGGTATGGCATACAGACCCAGCGCGCCCTGGATAACTTCTCGATCACCGGCGTTCCCATCAGCCATTTCCCGGACTTCGTCCGGGCGCTGGCCATGGTGAAAAAGGCGGCGGCGATGGCGAACCGCGACCTCGGGGCTCTAGCGCCCCACAAAGCCGAAGCCATCCTGGCCGCGTGCGATGACATCATCGCCGGACATTTGCACGACCAGTTCGTGGTGGACCTCATTCAGGGCGGCGCCGGCACCTCCACTAACATGAACGCAAACGAGGTGATTGCGAATCTCGCACTTGAAAAACTGGGCCATGGCCGGGGCGAGTATCACCATCTCCACCCGAACGACGACGTCAATCGCTCGCAGTCCACCAATGACGCCTACCCCACGGCAGTGTGCCTGGCCGTGCAGTTTGCTGCGGAACCTCTGGAGCGAGTCATCATCCATCTCAAGGAAAGCCTCGAACAGAAAGGCCGGCAATTCGCGGATGTGGTCAAGATGGGGCGCACCCAGTTGCAGGACGCCGTACCCATGACCCTGGGCCAGGAGTTCGAGGCCTTCGCCGTTAACCTTGGCGAAGATATCGAACGCCTGCACGAAGCCAGCCGGCTGCTCTGTGAAGTGAACCTCGGCGGAACCGCTATTGGTACGGGAATCAATACCCACCCTCGTTATCAGGCACTTGCGGTCAACTATCTGGCCGAAATCTCCGGAAAACCCCTGGTCTCCGCGAGCAACCTGGTGGAAGCGTCGTCCGACATGGGCGCCTTTGTGCTGTTTTCAGGCATCCTGAAGCGCTTTGCGGTGAAGCTGGGCAAGATGTGCAACGACCTTCGTCTGCTCTCCTCGGGGCCCCGAACGGGCTTGGGAGAAATTCTGCTCCCCCCCATGCAGCCCGGTTCTTCCATCATGCCGGGCAAAGTCAATCCGGTGATTCCCGAGGCGGTGAACCAGACTGCCTATCAGGTGATTGCCAGCGACCTGGCGGTGACCCTCGCAGCCGAAGCCGGACAGCTTCAGCTCAACGCCATGGAGCCGCTGATCGTCTTCAATCTGCTCAACTCCATGAAAATGCTTGGTTCCGCCTGCAGCATGCTCGACGAACGGTGCATTAAAGACATTCGCGCCAACACCGAGCAATGCGCACGGCACCTGGACAATAGTATTGGCATTATTACCGCTCTCGTTCCAAGGCTGGGATATTCCAACGCTACGCGAATCGCCTCAAAGGCATTGAATTCCGGCTCCACGGTACGGGATCTGGTGCTGGAGGAGGGCCTGCTGGATGCCGGCGAGCTAGACCGTCTGCTCAGCCCACGGGCGATGCTCGCACCTGTCGGAGACGAGCTGTGACCCCCCGGGTACTGGTGCTCTATACCGGGGGGACCATCGGTATGGTCTCCTCCAACGGTGCTTATGTTCCGGGCCCGGATTTCGGCGCACGACTGGCCCGCCACCTCGGAGGAAGACGCAGCGAGTTGCCGCAGTTCGATGTCGTCGAACTGGACCAACTCATCGACAGCGCGAATCTGACGCCCGAAAACTGGACGACGATGGCCCGGGTGCTCGTCGAGAACTGGGATCACTATAGCGGCTTTGTAGTGCTCCATGGCACGGACACCATGGCCTTCACCGCCTCGGCCCTCTCCTATATGCTCAAGGGCTGCGACAAACCGGTGATCCTGACTGGATCGCAGATCCCGCTTGAGCGGTCCCGTACCGACGCGATGGATAACGTGATCACCTCGCTGGCCCTGGCGGCCTTACAGGAGATTTCGGAAGTGTGCCTGTACTTCCGTGGCAATCTGCTCCGGGGCAACCGTGCACGGAAACTGAAGATCAGTGAACTGGATGCGTTCGATTCCCCCAATGCGCCCCGGCTTGGCCGGGGCGGAATCGACCTGGGCCTACGTCACGACCTGCTCCTTCCCCCCGGGAAGCCGGATTTTCAGATACCCACGTTTAACCCCCGGTCCGTGGCGGCCCTTACACTGTACCCGGGCATACCAGCGGCCCTCGTTGAGGCGGCCCTGGCGTTACCGGGGTTAAGGGGGCTAGTTATCCATACCTATGGCGCAGGCAATGCGCCAGACGCAGACACCAGCCTGGTCCAGGTTTTGGCGCAGGGGATCAAGCGGGGCATTGCGGTTCTGAATGTCAGTCAGTGCCTACAAGGGCGGGTGGCGCAGAAGGCCTATGCGTCGGGCGCGGCACTGGACAGGATCGGGGTCATTCCCGGTGCAGACCTGACCCCGGAAGCCGCTTTTGCCAAACTGCATTTTCTGCTGGCCACAGGGCATTCAGCCGATTCTCTCCGAAAGGCGCTGCAACAACCTCTGAGTGGTGACTCAAACCAGATTACAGCTGGAGGGAATGGCTGAATTTCCAGTGCCCCTAAAGTCGCCTGGCAACACCGCACTCGCCACCCTATTATTACCGGATAACAATTCCAACACGGTTGAGCGGCGGCATATGGTTGATACCATCAGGGTTTACCCATCAAAACCTGCAAAAGTCTATTTCTACGGCACCTGTCTGGTAGACATGTTCTATCCGGATGCGGGCATTGCCGGGGTGGAGCTGCTGGAGCGGGAAGGCATCGAGGTGCTGTTTCCGCAAAACCAGACCTGCTGCGGCCAGCCTGCCTACACCTCCGGCTACCATGACCAGGCCCGCTCGGTGGCCAAGGCCCAGCTGGATCTGTTCCCCGGGGACTGGCCCATCGTGGTGCCTTCCGGTTCCTGTGGCGGGATGATGCGCAAGCATTACCCGGCCCTGTTCAAGGACACCACGGACGAAGTGAAAGCCGCCGGCATTGCCGGGCGGGTCTGGGAGCTGACCGATTTTCTGCTGAACGTGTGCCACATCAAGCTGGACGATCTGGGCGAACCCACCACCGTGGCCATGCACACCTCCTGCTCGGCCCGCCGTGAAATGGGCGTGGCGGAAGTAGGCCCGAAACTGCTGGGCCAGCTGAAGAACGTGAACCTGGTGGAGCAGATCCGACCGGAAGAATGTTGCGGTTTTGGTGGCACCTTTGCGGTTCGCCACCCGGAGATTTCCGGCGCTATGGTGAGCGAAAAAGTGGATACCCTGGTGGAAGCTGGCACCAAGGAATTCGTCACCACCGATTGCGGCTGCCTGATGAACATTGCCGGCTACGCCGAGAAGAACCAGAAGCCCCTTGAGGGCCAGCATATTCTGAGTTTCCTGTGGGCGCGCACCCAGGACAAAGGGGGGCAACAGTCATGAGCGAAACAGCCGAACACACTGACCATCACATCGATGTAAAACAGTTTCACCCCCGCGCCCAGGCGGCTATACAGAACCCGAAGATCCGCAAGAACTTCCGCAGCGCCATGGACGGGCTGATGTCCAAGCGCAAGGCCGCCTTTGAGGGCTGGGACCTGGAAACCCTGCGGGATCTGGGCGCCAATATCCGCATGCGCGCCCTGGCCAATCTGCCGGATCTGCTGGAGCAGCTTGAGAAAAAGCTGACGGAAAACGGCGTCAAGGTCCACTGGGCGGTGGACGGCGATGAGGCCTGCCGGATTGTCCGGGACATCTGCAAGGCCCGGGATGCCAAGACGGTGATCAAGGGCAAGTCCATGGTCTCCGAGGAAATGGAGCTGAACCATTACCTGCAGGAACAGGACATCGAGGCTCTGGAATCGGACCTGGGCGAGTACATTGTGCAGCTGGCGGATGAAACACCGTCGCACATCATCATGCCCGCGATTCACAAGAATACCGGTGAGATTTCCCAATTATTGCACGATAAAACCGGCACGGACCTTTCCAACGATGTGGAATACCTCACCGCCAGCGCCCGACTGCAGTTGCGGGAAAAGTTCATGAACGCGGATGTGGGGGTTTCCGGGGTTAACTTTGCGGTGGCGGAAACCGGCACCCTGTGCCTGGTGGAGAACGAAGGCAACGGAAGGATGACCACCACGGTACCGCCCTGCCACATTGCGGTCACCGGCATCGAGAAGGTGGTGCCGACCATGGAAGACCTTACCGGACTGTTGGCCCTGCTCACCCGCTCGGCCACGGGCCAGCACATCACCACCTACTTCAATATGATTTCCGGCCCGCGCAAGGCAGAGGAGCTGGACGGCCCTGAGGAAGTCCATCTGGTGCTGGTGGATAACGGCCGCTCGTCGATCTACCAGGATGACGAACTGCTGGATACGCTGCGCTGCATTCGCTGCGGCGCCTGCATGAACCATTGCCCGGTGTATACCCGGGTAGGTGGCCATGCCTATGGCACCACTTACCCCGGCCCCATTGGCAAGATCCTGATGCCGCACCTGATTGGCCTGGATGAAGGCCGCCACCTGCCGACCGCGTCCAGTCTCTGTGGCGCCTGCGGAGAGGTATGTCCGGTGAAGATTCCGATTCCGGATCTGCTGGTACGGCTGCGCCAGGAATCGGTGGATGGCGACAAGCTGCACCCGGCCAAGGTACGCGGCCATGGCGCCAAGCGCAGCACCATGGAGGCGATGATCTGGAAAGGCTGGGCCTGGATGCACGCCAGCCCCGGGTTCTACCGCTTTGGCACTGGTGCCGCCAGCAAGCTGCGGGCGTTGCAGCCTGCCAGTGCCGGCGCCTGGACCGACTACCGGACAGCGCCGAAGCTGGCCGCCAAAACCCTGCACCAACGGATGAAGGAGCGCGGCCAATGAGTTCCCGGGAAACAATTCTGCAGCGCCTGCGCAACCGTACCGGCGGCGAGCTGACGGTGCCGGAGTGCGATTTTTCCGTGCTTCAACGGCCGGACTGGTCCACAGCGGAGCGTGTTGACCGGTTTGAGAGAATGATAGAGTCGGTGCACGGTGAGGTTCACCGCTGTACTGACGACAATTGGATGAACCGTCTTGCTGAAATTCTGGCCACCCGCGGTGCCCGCAATCTGCTGGTGGCAAAAACCCACGAGATCAGCCAGTCCCTGCGCAACGCCGGGCGCAATGATTTGCCGGAACTGCTGATCTACGATGAGCCTGTACACAGCTGGAAGGGGCACCTGTTCAATGAAGTGGACGCCAGCATCACCTCCACCCGGGGTGGCATTGCCGAAACCGGCTCACTGATCCTGTGGCCAACGGTGGATGAACCTCGGCTGATGAGCCTGGTGCCGCCAGTGCACATTGCCATCCTCAAGGCCTCGGAACTTTATACAACCTTCCATGAAGCCATGAAGGCCCAGAACTGGTCCGCTGGCATGCCGACCAATGCCCTGTTAATCTCTGGCCCTTCCAAAACCGCCGACATTGAGCAGACCCTTGCTTACGGTGTTCACGGTCCCAAAGAGCTGATTGTACTGGTTATTGAATGATTCGAGGCGCCCTGCTGATCGCCCTGGCTGCCCTGCTCTGGGCGACCACGGGTATTGTTGCGAAATTCCTGTTCACCGGCACCGAGCTTCAGGCCATCACCCTGGGCTTTCTGAGGTTGGCGGTGGCGTTACCGTTTTTCTGGCTGCTGATGCGGCGGGAACAGGCACGCCTTGAGCGAGCCAATCCCGGCGCCAGGGCGCCCGGCAGCTCGCTACGAAGCCTGACACCAAAAGCCTTACTGCCCTTGGCCGCTCTGGGGCTGTTCCAGGCGTTTTACCAGGGCAGTTATCTGCTCGCCGTGGATCTCACCGGCGCAGGCATCGCCACCCTGATTGCGCTGTGCCTGCCGCCAGTACTGGTCGCCATCCTGGCGGCACCGTTGCTGGGCGAAAAGCCGGGCTTGCTGACGATACTCTCTCTGATCGCCGCCATTGCCGGCACCGCCATGCTGGTGCTCAGCGATATGGATACCAGCGGCACTCTGCGCCTGGCGGGCATTCTGATGGCGCTGCTGGCAGCCGTGGTCTACACCGGCTTTACCCTGACCAGCCGATACAGTTCCGCTGGCACCCCGGTATTCACCACGGCTTTTATCTGCTTTTTTACCGCAGCGTTGATTCTGTTACCGGTGGTGGCAGTGAGTGGCGGATTTGAGGGGCTGGAAAGCCTGGAGTTGAGGCACTGGCTGATGGTGGGCTACATCGGCGTAGTGCCGACGTGCATTGGCTATGTGAGCTTCTTCACTGGTATGAAAACCACACCGGCTACCCTTTCCAGCATCATTGTCACCCTGGAACCCCTGTTTGTGGCTCTGCTGGCCTGGGTGTTCCTGGAAGAAGTACTGGGGCCTATCGGCATTGCCGGCGCGCTGATTCTGACCGCAGCGGTGATCGTCGCATCCCGATATGGCAGCAAGCCCGCAGCCGGCCAGGTGGCCGGCGCGGACTGAGCGATATCAGCTCATCTTGCGCTGCTTCTCGAGCATGTCTGGCTGCAGGATTTCGATCCAGTAGCCGTCTGGGTCTTTGATAAAGGCCAGGCCTTTCATCTTGCCGTCGTCCGGCTTTTTCACGAATTCCACGCCGAGCCTTTCGAGGCGATCGCAGGCGGCGTAAACATCCGGTACCGCAATGCCAATGTGGCCAAAACCCTGGGGCTCATCGTTGCCGTTATGGTAGGCGAAGTCCTCGTCGTCTTCGGTGCCCCAGTTGTGGGTCAGCTCAAGCATGGCTTCGCGGCCGAAGGTAAAGGTGGTGCGGTGGGCGTCGTCATGGGGCACCAGGCCGGCCTGGCGGTCATCCAGGTAACCCAGGAAATACAGGGTGAACTTCATTTCCGGGAAATCCAGTTTGCGAACCAGGCGCATGCCCATCACTCGGGTGTAGAAGTCCATGGAACGCTCGGGTTCCTTGATACGCATCATGGTCTGATTGAATACGTAGCCTTCGGTTTCCGGAACGGGTTCTTCGTGGAGGCCGGGGGCCTGTTCGAAATGCTTGGGCATTTTGGTTTTCCCTTTTTTCGCAGGATTCAACCATTATACCTGCGTGCGTTTCAGGGGAATTTCAAGGGCGGAAAAAAGACCCCGGGGCCAGAGACGCACCGCCGGGGTCTTGAGGGCCGGTTTTTGGCCGGCGGTTCTTCAGAGACGCTCTGAAGTCTGGGGGCCAGGGTTGTCTTGGCCGATCTGGGCTTGGGGGCTGGCAGGGGCATGAGGGGTAGTTTCTTCCGGGAATCCGGAACTCGCTTCGCTCAGACATCCGTTTCCCTGCAGAAACTACCCCTCACACCCCTGCCGGTTCACTTTTTTGCCGGCGCCCCTGAATACAACTCCTGATTCCTGTCTAATTCGCCAACTGGTGTTCTTCGCCTTTGTAATAGGCCTCTACTCTTGGGTTCATGACCCTTCGCCAGAGTGGGGGGACCATCGCCAGGACGATCATTGCGGAGTAGCCGGCCGGTAGTTGGGGGGCGATGTCGTGGTGGCGGAGGACCTGGTAGCGTCTCTTGGCCCAGGCGTGGTGGTCGCTGTGGCGTTGGAGGTGGAACAGGAAGACGTTGGTGAGGAAGTAGTTGCTGTTCCAGCTGTGTTCCGGGCCGGTGCGTTCGTAACGGCCGTTTTCGAGTTTGCGGCGGTGCAGGCCGTAGTGTTCGAGGTAGTTGACGATCTCTAGTAGGCTGAGGGCGATGAAGCTCTGGCCGAGGAAAAACACCGCACCGAGCCAGCCGAAGGCGATGGTGAAGGCGGCCAGTACCAGGGCGCTGATGCTGTACCACCAGATCAGTTCGTTGCGCCAGCTGAGGGCTTTGTGGCCTTTGCGTTGCAGGCGTTCGGCTTCCAGTTTCCAGGCGTTAAGAAAGTTACGCACGTATGCCTGGGGCAGGAAGTTGTAGAGGGACTGGTTGTAACGTGATGAGGAGGCGTCTTCCGGGGTGGAGACGTGCACGTGGTGGCCACGCAGGTGTTCGACCTTGAAGCCGGCGTAGCAGACCAGTGACAGCAAAAAGCCGCCAGCCCGGGTTTCGAGTTTTTTGTCTTTGTGGATGAGTTCGTGGGCGACGTTGATGCCCAGGCCTCCGACAATTCCGATTGAGACGACCCACCCGATACCGCCAATCAGACTGAAGGTACCGGAAGCCAGTTCCAGCATGCTCCACACCAGTAATACCGCGAAGCCTGCAACCCAGCTCAGGGTAATGACCTTGTAGAAGAGTTCACTGTTCATCCGGGGTACATCGGTTTCTTCATCCGGATTCAGGGAGTCCTTGCCCAGCAGCATGTCCAGCACCGGAATGATTCCGAAAACAACGACAGGTACGCCCCAGGAAAACAGGTTTACCAGCCCGGTGGCCTGGCCGGCAGCTAACAGCAGGGGCGGCAGTACCAAGGGAATCATGGCAATCAGGTAGCTGTATTTCTTCAGGGTCAACAGTACCCGGCGGCGGGTGGCCTCCCGGTTTACCGACAATGGTGCTGTGCTCATTTCCTTCTCTCCTTCGAATGCTTGTTGGCGAAACAGTCATCGCTTGTTGTCTTCTGAATTATTGTCCTACAATGCATCAGTCGTCAACGATTGGTGGGAAGAATTTTTGACATTTGTCAGGAACCCTCGCCGCATCAGGGGGTTGTCGCTTTCTGAATTCGAGGCTGTGGTAAACTCATGCACACACTTTCTTACGCCGGCCTGAAGACCTCCGGGGCCAGCCGGCTTTCAAGACCTGTCCAGAGAGCCTTTATGGATTTTCAGGTACCCAACACACTGGCCGAGCAGATTGCCAATTACCTCGCGGAGCGAATCATGACCGGACGGATTCGCCCGGGAGAGCGGATTCAGGAGGCCACCCTGGCCGGAGAACTGAAGGTGAGCCGGGCCTCGGTGAAGGAGGCTCTGTACACCCTGGAACGCTGGCATCTGGTAGAAATCACCCCTCGCAAAGGTGCTTCAGCTACCCGGATGGACGCTGGCCATGCTTCCGAGCTTTACGATGTGTATATGCATTTGCTGATGATGCTGGCTGCGCGGCTGTGTGAGCGCTGGCAGGACAGTGATAAGCAGATGATGCTGGATGCGGTGGGCAAGGTTCTTGAACAGATGAGGGGGCCTTCCACTGATATTGCGGCGGTGGTGGAGGCGAGTTTTGGGGTGATGGAGGCTTGCTGCGAGGTGGTGGGAAATCCTTATCTCACGGAGGCTCTGTCGAACTTCAAACCGGCGGTGAGTCGGGCCTATTATCTTGGTGCCGACAAGTACCGGAAAGGGCTTGCCCAGACCAGTGAGTTTTTTACCAATCTGCCTCAGGCTGTGTTGGCGCGGGATTCGGTTAAGGCGCAGGCGTTGATTCGGGAGTTTGCGGAGCATCAGAAAGTTCTAATTCAGCAGGCCCTCGCTTCTTAGCATGGTGCATGCGAAGTGAATGGTCGGGCTTTCCAAAACACGCTGTGAATACTTCCCTGTACGCTCGGCTCCGCCATCCATGGCTCCGCACGGTTTTGGAAAGCCCGACCATTCCCTCCGCCGAGACCTTCTCGATACTTCGATTGTGACAAAGCGCACGGATCTTTATTGCCTCGCCCACTATCGTAACAGTCTGTAACAAACCGAAGTTTCCGCTGCATTGGTTATGCTGTCCCCCTGCGGCCCTGGGAGTGTTTTAACGCTCTCCGCTAAAAACAATAAACCGGACTTTTGGGGCCACCATGACTCAGTCACACGCCTGCCATCGAATAAGCACGTCTTCCACGCTTTCTGTCTGGGTACTCGCCCTTGCCCTTCCGCTGCCTGCGATGGCGGAGTTCAAACCGATGAACGATGGGGCCCTGTCGGGGGTCACCGGGCAGGCGGGGGTGACGATTGAGCTGGAGACCAAGCTCAGCATTGATCGCTTCAGCTGGATTGATGAAGGTTCGCTGAATGTGAACGGGCTGCGGCTCTCTGGCCAGAACGATACGGTGCTGGACAACATGAAGCTGACGATCGATATTGCCGGCGATGGGGAGGTGCTTGAGCACGGGTTTTCGGAGATTGCCCGTAGAGCCAATTCGGGGTTGTTGGACCCAAACAATCCGGATATGGCCGATGCTCTGGCGAAGTATTCTGTCGCTGGCTCTTTTGGTAAGCAGTTCGATAGCGGTGATCTGGTGATGCACCTGGGTGCGACGGATTATGGCGATCCGACCAGTCTGGAGGATTATCTTCAGGCGGTGGATTTTGAGCTGGCGGTGGACAGTGTGACCAGTTCAGGCAACGAGGGTTCGGCGACTCTGTTCTCGGATATCCTGTTGCAGGGTCACATCGGGCCGACGGATCTTGTAATTCGAAATGGGGGCAGTTCCACCCGTACTCTGACGAACGGCAATGAGGTTTCCGGTTCGGAGTTGCAGCTGGATACTCACTTCGAGATTACCAACGGCAGTCTGAACTGGGATGCCGCTGACGTTATCCTGCTGTTCAACTTTGCCGCCGTGGGCATCGAGGGGCTGCAGATTCATAACCGCCGGGGCGACGATACTCTCGGACACTTCGGAATGGCCAGTGCAACGGCGAAGTTGTCGCGGGGCACCAGCGCTGCTTCTGCCAAGGAGGGCCTGTCGGTTCACGATGTGGAGTTCCGGGCGGATATCGATATGCCCGTGTTCAAAGTAGGCGGCACCAGCATTGGTAGCGTTCAGTTCACGGACTTCGCCATTACCAACACCACCATGATGGTTTATGGACACTAGACACCAACCACACCCTACCCTGTAAACTGCCCGTCTTACTCTGACGGGCAGCCCATGACTGACTCCACTGACATCGATTACTCACAGCGCACCTCCGGGCGACGGCTGGCAATCTTCAGTCTGCTGTTCGTCGCGCTCACGACTGCCGGGCTGTACACCGTTTATGATCAGTTTGCCGAGCGGAGTATTAACTTCGATAACCGGCTCATCCAGCCGGGTGCCGTGCTTTCGATCATCGGCCTCTTGCTCATCTATTTTGTGGCAGACGGGCTGCGCCTCTACTTCACGCTCAGGGCTCTCGGTCAGCGGATGGCACTGTCGACCATGTTCCGGCTGGTGTTCATCAATCTCTTTTTCTCCAATATCACACCCATGGCGACAGGCGGCGGGTTCGCGCAGATCTGGTACCTTAACAACCACGGGGTGCCTGTGGGCACAGCCACGGCGGCCACCACCATTCGGACCGTGCTGGCGGTCATATTCATCTTTTCCCTGACGCCTGTGTTTCTGCTCACGCTGAATGCGCTGAAGGATCACGCCATTACCGGAAGCGTCGGTACTGCCCTGGCGGTCTTTATCCTGATTTACCTGGGCTTTTTCGCCATTCTGTTGTTCCGGACTCACTGGCTTATCGGTCCGCTCAGTAACCTTCTGAGCACTGCCCGCCGGATGCACCTGATCAGCGAATCCCGGCACCGGCGCTGGCAGTTCAAGGCCCGCCGGGAGATGCTGCGATTCTCCGGCAGCTTCAGCGACTACCTTCGCGGCCGCCCGCTCTTCGTGGTGATGTCCATTCTGTTTACCGCGGTTTTCCTGCTCAGCCTGTTCAGTTTCCCGGCGCTGCTAATCTACTGGCTGGGCTATAGTGTGGATTACCTGGTGTCCCTGGGGCTGCTGGTGGTAACCACGTTCATCATGTATTTCTCACCCACCCCCGGGGCGTCTGGCATTTCGGAGGGTGTTTTTGGCAGCTTCTTCCGGGATATCCTCTCTGGTAATCACCTGATTCTGGTGATTGTCGGCTGGCGTTTGCTGACCATCTACCTGGGCATGATTGTCGGACTGGTGGTCTTCCAGAGGGAACTGATTGCCAATCGCAGGAGCGCCTGATGATTTTCCGAAACCCACTCAAACTTCTGTTCTACCTGTGTTTGCTGGTGGTGCTTCTGCTGGTTGGCTACAAAGTTTACCTGAACCTGTTTACGGAGGATTTCGAAGGCGTTCACACCGAGCAGGTTGAGCGGATTGGTCGCCTTGTCGAGCCCGGAAAACCTTTCAGCTTCGCTGTCGTTGGTAACATCAATAACTCGGTGGGCATCTTTGAAGACCGCATCATTCCCGAGCTGAACGGTTCCGGCATCGAGTTTATGGTGTCCGCCGGCAATGCCGTCAGTGGTGGCGGGGAAGACAAATACCGCGCGCTTTATGGCACCCTGAGCCATCTGGACATTCCCTACCTGCTTACCTTCGGCGCCCACGAATACGAGCAATTCGGCAGCTTCCGGTTCTATGACCACTTCGGCCCGCACTTTTTCAGTATCCAGGCGGGCAATGCCCGGCTTATTTTCCTGGACAGCACCGGCAAAACCCCCTGGCGCTGGCAGATGCGGTGGCTGAATGACCTGCTGAAGCAGGATTCGTCCAAGGCCAGGATCCTGTTTATCGGCCACCCGCCCCTGCATCCCGACCAAAACGCGCCGTTTGATCAGAAGGCGGATTATCTGGCGCCGCCCGAGTTCCGGGACGCGCTGCTCGAAACCGTGAGTGACCACAATATTGACCAGGTGTTTTCCGCCAACCTGTCACTGTATTCGGAAAAGTCCGTGGACGGCACCACCTTCATTACCACCGGGGGTGCCGGCGGCCTGGTAATGAACAACGACACCAGCTTCTACCACTATGTGCGGGTGAATGTGAGTGCTGAAGGTGACGTGAGCCACAGCCTGCAGCGCATGGAAGTGGGCCAGCATCCGGTTCTGAAGCGCCTGGAGAGCCTCTGGTTCTTTATCTATTCCGTGTTCTATACCGGCTATATCAATTTCCTGCTGATTGTTGCGGTGTTCGCGGCCATCACCATCAAGCTCTACGGTGCCATTTTCATCGGCAAGGACTACTACCCGGATTACGATCTGGACCCGGCGCCGTGGCTGGAGCGCCCGCTGAGAGTGGCCATGTTTACCAATAACTACCTGCCGTTCATCGGTGGCGTCCCCATTTCAATTGAGCGGCTGCGCCGGGGCCTGGAAAAGCTGGGAGACAAGCTGCTGATCGTAGCGCCCCGTTACAAGGGCCAACCGGAAGCAGAAGCCCATGTGCTTCGGGTGCCCTCCCTGTTTTCAATGGGCGAGGAACGGGAATTCCGGCTGGCCAACATATTCCTGGGCAGGATCCGCAAGCGGGTTCGTGCCTTCGGTCCGGATATCATCCATCTGCACCACCCCTTTTGGCTGGGCTCGCTAGGGCTGTTCGTTGCCCGCAGGCTTAAAGTGCCGGCAATCTATACTTACCATACCCGCCTGGAGCACTACGCCCACTTTGTGCCGCTGCCGGGCATGCTGTTCCGGAACCTGATTTCCCACGCCCTGATCAAGCATTTTGCCAACAAATGCGATGGTGTGATCGTGCCCACCTACTCCACCGAGGAATACCTGCGGATGATCGGGGTGAAGACGCCCACGTTTGTGCAACCCACGGGCATTGAATACCAGCGTTTCCAGGATGTTCGCCCGGAAGACATTGAGCAGCTGCGCGACCAGCTGAACCTGGGCGATGAAAAGGTGTTCGTCAGCGTTTCCCGGTTATCCAATGAAAAGAATATCGACTTCATGATTGAAGCGATTGATGCACTGAGGCGGGAAACCGATGTGCCTTTCCGGTTCCTGATGATTGGCGATGGCCATCAAAAAGACCGCCTTCAGGAGAAAATAGAACAGCTTGGGCTGGCCCAGTACTTTACCCTGGTGGGCGCCGTTCCCCCGGAAGACATGGCCATCTGGTACCGACTGGGTGACGCTTTCCTGTTTGCCTCGAAATCCGAGACCCAGGGCATGGTGATACTGGAGGCCATGGCCGCCGGGCTGCCGGTGGTGGCCGTGCGTTCCAGTGGTATTGAGGATGTGGTGCGGCACGGATTCAATGGCTTCAAGACGCCAGAGAAGCAGGATCAGTGGCGGGCACAAGTGAAAAAACTGCTGGAAGATGACGAACTGCGCGAGCAACTGGCTGAGCAGGCTCTGGATTTCGCGAAGGACTATTCCGTGGAGCAGTTCGCTACCGATGTCCGCACGATTTACGCCACCAGCCTGGCCATGTTCGCCAAGAAGCGGAGCCGCTCCGGTCACACATTGCAATAAGCGGGGTCCCGGAGAGGCTGTGGCGCCGACTTGCTGCTGCAGCGACGACGATCGCGGCGATTGACTGCCCCTTTCAGGGCGGTGTAAGGTTTTCCGCTACAGGCCGCAACACTCCGATACAAAACAAAAAAAAGGAAATATGAGATGATCAGATTTATCCGCAGTAAGCTGGCATTCCTGGCCGCGCTCACCGTGGCCGCCGGGGTCCAGGCCAGCGAATTCACCGACATGGATCCGGTGACCCTGCGCCTCGCCCACGTGGTCAACGAGCAGGATGGCTTCCACATTGCCGCCAAGAAGTTCGAGGCACTGGTCGAAGCGCGCACCGAGGGCAAGGTAGATATCGAGATCTACCCCAACGCCAGCCTTGGCGATGAGCGCACCCTGCTTGAGGGCATGCAGATCGGTACCGTAGACATGGGCGTGATCACCAACGGTCCGGTGGCTAACTTTCTGGAAGATATAGCGGTGTTCGAGCTGCCATTCCTGTTCCCCTCCCCCGAAGCGGCGTACGAGGTACTTGATGGTCCGATCGGCCAAGAGCTGCTTGACCGTCTCGCCGAGGTTAACCTCAAGGGACTGGCCTACGCCGAGCGCGGTTTTCGCAATCTCACCAATAGCGAACACCCGGTGGAGCGACCCGAGGACATCGACGGCCTGCGTATCCGCGTAATGGAGAACCCGGTCTACGTCGACACCTTCCGCGAGCTGGGCGCCAACGCCGTGCCGATGGCCTGGACCGAGGCGCTGACTGCCATGCAGCAGGGCACCATTGACGGACAGGAGAATCCGGTTAACGTCATCCATTCCTTCAAACTCTACGAGACTCAGGACTTCATGACGATGTCGCGCCATACCTATGCACCGGCGATCTTCGTCATCGGTATTCCGGTCTGGAGCAATCTGCCTGAAGCTGCACAGCAGGTCCTGAAGCAGGCAGCCCAGGAGGCCGCTGAGCACGAGCGTCGGGTAAACGCCGAGATGGAGGTCGAGCAGTTGGCCGAGCTTCGCGAGGCAGGTATGCAGATCGTCGAAGAGCCCGACATTACCGCGTTCCAGGCGGCGGTAGTCCCGGTCTATGAGAAGTACGGCGAACAGTTCGGCGACTACCTGCCGCGCATCCAGGAGGCGCTCAAGTAAGTGTCCTCTTTCGCCCATTCCCTGCTGCGACGGCTGCGGTGGAGTGAGCGCGCCCTTGATGCCGTCATCGCCCCTGTGGTCTTCATGGCGATGACGGCCTTGATCGGTGTGATCACCCTGCAGATCATCTCGCGAGGGCTCTTTACTGCGGTAGGTTGGACTGAAGAGGTCGCCCGCTTCCTCCTGATTTGGATCACATTCCTCGCCGCTACTTTGGCCTTCCAACGCGGCCGGCACATCGCTATGACCTTCGTGGTGGATACCCTTCCCGGCCTGCCTGGGCGCTTGGCCCGCATCGTCGCACTGCTAGTGGCGCTGGGCTTTCTGGTTGCGCTGATCGTGGTCGGCCTGGAGTATATGCAGTTACAGAGCTTCCAGAAATCTTCCTCGTTGCGCCTCTCCATGACCTGGGTCTACGCGGTCATGCCGCTTGCCGCGGCAATCATGGCCTGGTATGTCCTGGTCGATCTCTGTGCCCTGGCGGTAGACCAGCATGAACCTCGCGACTCAGACGGCGAATAGGCTCCCATGACCGTTCTGCTCTTCGTGCTATTCCTGATCTTCATGCTGCTCGGCGTGCCCATCGCCCTGGCTATCGGTGCCAGTGCCCTGGTACCGCTCTATGCCCAGGGCGTGCCGCTGATGGTGGTTCCCCAGCAGATGTTCCAGGGCATCAACTCCTTCGCCTTGGTGGCGGTGCCGATGTTCATCCTTGCCGGCGATCTGATGGCCCAGGGCAAAGTGAGCGAGAAGCTGGTGGCCTTCGCCGACTCGCTGTTCGGTTTCCTCAAGGGCGGGCTCTCCATCGTGTCAGTGGGAGCAGGCATGTTCTTCGCCGCCATCTCTGGCTCCGGGGCCGCCACAACCGCCGCCGTAGGCGCGAGCCTGGTACCCGAGCTGCGCAAGAAGGGCTACGACCCTGCCAGCGCGGCCAGCCTGATCGCCGCCAGCGGCACCATCGGCGTGGTAATCCCACCCTCGGTGCCGATGATCATCTACGCGGTCATCGCCCAGCAGTCAGTGTCGGAACTGTTCCTGAACGGTATCGTGCCGGGCATCGTCATGGGCCTCGGGCTGGCCACCATCGCCATCGTCCAGGCTTACCGCAGGAACTACCCGCGCGGTACTGAGCTGTCGGTCGCCACCATATGGAAAACCTTCAGGAGCGCCAGCTGGGGGCTGGCGACACCGCTGATCATCCTCGGCGGCATTTTCTCAGGGGTGTTCACGCCCAGCGAGGCGGCGGTGGTCGCGGTCAACTATGCCCTGCTGGTGTCACTGTTCATTTACCGTGACCTGAACCTCGCCGACGTCTACCGTATCCTGATTCGCTCGGCGATCACCACCTCGGTAATCATGCTGGTGATCACTACTTCGGCGGTACTCAGCTGGACCCTCTCCAGCTGGCAGGTCCCCGGCACCATCGCCGTGGCGGTGCTGTCACTGTCGACTGACCCCTACGTGATCATGCTATTGGTGGTAGCGGTGATTCTACTCACAGGGGTGTTCATTGAGACGGCGAGCGCATTGATCATCCTTACGCCGGTACTGTTGCCGCTGGTCACCCGGCTGGGCATCGATCCGATCCACTTCGGCCTAATCATTGTGGTAGGACTGGCCATCGGTATGATCACCCCACCGGTGGCGATCAACCTCTATGTAGCGTCCTCGGTCACCCGGCTGCCGCTGGAGCGCATTACCCGGGCGATCATCCCCTATCTGCTGGGGCTGATCGCAGTGCTGCTGCTGGTCGTCTACGTGCCGATCCTGGCCGGCTGGTCGGGATGATCCATGCCCGGGAAACGGCTCAAGAGGGACGAGTACCCCCACGCTTCGGCCGCACACAGCACCAGGCCGGGTCGGAGTTTTCGCCGGACCGCTGATCGGTCTAAACTGAATTCACGTATCAAAAAGGTCCTTTTAACCATCGGAGAGTAACGTGAGCGGCATCCCCGTCGGAATCAGCACCTGCCTGCTGGGCAAGGAAGTTCGCCATGATGGCGGGCACAAGCATTCCCGCTATTGCACCCAGGTGCTGTCAAAGCATTTTGAGTTCCGTTCCATCTGCCCGGAGCTGGAAGCGGGCCTGGGTGTACCGCGCCCTGCCATTCATCTGCGCGAGTACAGCGATGGCCTCCGGCTGATTGAAACCAAAGGCACGGCGGATCACACCGACGCCATGCAGGGCTTTATCGGCCAGATCATGCCCACCCTGGCAGACCTTCGGGGATACATCCTGATGGCCAAGTCGCCCAGCTGCGGCATGGAGCGAATAAAGGTTCATAACGAGAACGGCCAGGTAATCCACCGGGACAGCCGGGGCATGTTTGCCGAGGCGCTGCTGAAAGCCTACCCGCTGATGCCGGTGGAAGAAGAAGGCCGCCTGAACGATGACATGCTTCGGGAAAACTTCATTGAGCGGGTCTTTGCCTACGACGACTGGATGCAGAATGTGGCCGGCGAGAATCTCTCCGCCAGGGCACTGATCGAGTTCCATACCCGCCACAAGTTTCAGCTTCTGGCCCACTCCGAAAAAATCTACCGCCAGCTTGGCCCCATGCTGGGAGACCTAAAATCCGAGCCGCTGGAAAACATCGCTGAACGCTACATCCACCCGTTCATGGAAGCCATGAGCCAGAAGGTCAGCCGGGGCTCACACATGAACGCCATGCAGCACCTGATGGGTTACCTCAGGGACTCCATGGGCGATGAGGACCGCAAGGTGCTGATGGAACAGATGGAAGCCTATCGCCGGGGCGAGGTGCCCTTGGTGGTGCCGATGACGCTGCTGCGCATGGCCCAGCGCCGGGAGCCGGTGGACTATCTGCACGCCCAGAAGTACCTGACGCCCTACCCGGACGAGCTTGGGCTCCGGAATAACGTTTAGCGCGCCCGCTCACCTTCCAGACTCTTCCTGGCCTGGCGTTCCCGCTCTGCCTTTTTCCGGGCCTTGCGCTCGGCAATGATGCGGGCCGCTTCACCACCCACGTGGGCTTCGCCCCGCTCCTCGGCCAGACGCATCTGGCGCTCACGCTCGGCAAACCGGGCTTTCTGCTCGTCAGTCAGTGACTCAATGCACCGGTGGCAGCTCACGCCCTGCTCATACTCCGGGCGCTGTTTATCTTCCTCGGTAATCGGCCGGCGGCAGGCATGGCACTGGTCGTACTCGCCACGCTCCAGCTTGTGATTGACTGTTACCCGGTCATCAAACACGAAACATTCTCCGTGCCACAGGCTATTCTCTTCGGGCACGTCTTCCAGGTATTTCAGGATGCCGCCCTTGAGATGATAGACCTCTTCGAAACCCTGCTCCTTCAGGTATGCCGTGGACTTCTCACAGCGGATTCCGCCGGTGCAGAACATGGCAACCTTCTTGTGCTTTGAAGGGTCCAGGTTCTGCTTCACGTATTCCGGGAACTCCCGGAAGGTGTCGGTGGCCGGGTTGACGGCATTTCTGAATGTGCCGATTTCCACTTCGTACTGGTTGCGGGTATCCACCAGAACCACATCGGGATCGGAGATCAGATTGTTCCACTCTTTGGGATCGACATAGGTGCCGACAATGCGCTTCGGATCGATTCCGTCCACGCCCATGGTGACGATCTCTTTCTTGAGCTTCACCTTGGTGCGCTTGAACGGCTGGATATCCACAAAGGATTCTTTGTAGTCAATGCCGTCAAACCGCTCGTCGCTGGCGATCCAGGCTTTCACGGCATCAATGCCTCCACGGCTGCCGGCAATGGTGCCATTGATGCCTTCACGGGCCAGCAACAGGGTGCCGTGGACGTCTTTTTCCAGCATCAGGTTCAGCAGGGGCTGGCGGAGGGATTTGTAATCATTCAGGACTGCGAACTTGTACAGTGCACAGACAACAACGTTGTTGCTCATCATCTTCTCCTGCGGACCGGATCGTAAATCCGGAGCATGGGTTCGGGGCTATTTATTCAAAGATCTCAGAGGCCTCAAAGATCGGAGCCTGAGAGGGCGCAAATTTTAACCAACTCAGGCTCACGATCAAGTGCGGATTTGTGCGGGTTTATAAAGAATTACTGGGCCTTGCTGGCGAGCTCACGCTCCACGACAGCGGATAGCTGACCCCAGCCGGGACGCGTCAAGCGAATGTTATCCACCAGAACCGTTGGGGTGCTGGTTACTCGCAGCTGCATGGCTACCTGGCGACTCTGTTCCACCGCTTCCCGATGCAGCTCTGTGGTCATGCAGGTCCGGAAGCGTCGTTCTTCAAGCCCGAGGTCAACGGCATAGCGGGTGAAGGTTGCCACCGGATCGTTGGAGCCACTCCATTCTGTCTGGCTCTCGAACAGACGATCGTGCATCTTCCAGTAGGCATTCTGGTCACCGGCGCAACGTGCCGCCTGGGCGGCGGGCATGGCATTGGCATGCTGCTGCAGGGGCAGATCAAAATAGACGAAACGGACCTTGCCGGTATCCACATACTCCTGTTTCAGCTGCTTGCTGGCGGAGGCGAAGCTGCCACAGGCCGGGCACTGATAATCTGCAAACTCCCGTACCACAACCGCAGCGTCTTCAGGCCCAACGGAAACTCCGTACCGGTCCAGTTGCGCCGGAAACGCCTCGGCATTGGCAGAGGCCACCGGAAGTTCATCAGAGGTTGGCTTCGGTGAGGCTGTCAGGAAAAATACTCCGAGAACCGCTGCCCCCAGGACAAGCACTGCGATGCCCATAAAAAGTGGCTTATTGGATTTCGGCTTGCCAGGAGGCGGCGTTCCGGTTTCCTTACGACGTTTTGCTTCACCCATGAAGGGGCTCCTTTTTGTGTTTGGGATTTTCCGGAATTAATTAGCTGGCGACCATTTCAACAACCAGTGTGGCACGCTAAGATCCTTTATATCCTACAAAAGTTCCAACAAAAAATAAGGAATCCCAATGCCGCTGCCCGCATCCCTGAAAGACACACTTACCCTTCCCCTGGTTGCCGCCCCCATGTTCCTGATCTCTGGCCCGGAGCTGGCCCTTGCCTGCTGCAAACAGGGCATTGTGGGAAGTTTTCCGGCCCTGAACCAGCGCACCAGTGAAGCTTTCGAGGACTGGCTGATCCAGATGAACGAAGAACTGGATGCGTTCCGGAAACTGAATCCGGACAGCAAAACAGCGCCCTATGCGGTGAACCTGATTGTACACCGGACCAACCCTCGCTGGCAGGCGGATCTTGAACTGTGCGTAAAACACCAGGTGCCGATCGTCATCACGTCACTGGGTGCGGCCAGCCAGGTGGTTGAAGCGGTTCACGGGTACGGCGGCGTGGTATTCCATGATGTAACTAACCAGAAGCATGCCCGCAAGGCGGCGGAAGCCGGCGTCGATGGCATCATTGCGGTAGCGGCCGGAGCCGGCGGCCATGCCGGCACCATCAACCCGTTTGTTCTCGTGCATGAAATCCGCGAAGTGTTTGATGGCACCATCCTGTTGGCCGGTGGTCTGTCTCATGGTGAGGATCTTCTGGCAGCACAGGCTTTGGGTGCCGACCTGGCCTACATGGGCACCCGGTTTATCAATACCACCGAGTCCCTGGCGGAAGAGGCCTACCGGAACATGATCATCGAGGCGGTTTCCGGTGACATCATTCACACACCGGCGGTATCCGGTATACCCGCCAGTTTTATGCGACAAAGCCTGGAAGCTGCGGGCTTCCCGATGGACAAACTGAACCAGGCCGGCGAGATCAACTATGGGGAGAAGCTCAAGCCCATTGATGACGAAGCCAAGGCCTGGAAAACCGTCTGGTCCGCAGGCCAGGGCGTGAGCCAGATCCGGGACGTTCTGAGTGTCTCCGATCTGGTGGCCCGGCTTTCTGGGGAATACCGCAATGCCCGGGCCCGTCTAGACCCGGAACTGTGAGGCCTTGGACTGCAGCGAGGCCAGTGTCTGGGCAATCTGCCCACTGGCCTCATCGGAGCGCTCAATGGCCTCTACCGTGTCCCGGGAAGAACCCGCGATGTCGTTGACACTCACGCTTACTTCGCTGGCATGCCGGCCCTGCTCTTCCGCCACCGACGAGATGGCGAGTGCCCTGTCCTGCAGGCTGCCCAGAAGCTGGTTGATCCGATCGAAGTGCTCATCAGCCCGTCGGAATTCCGATGAGGATTCCGCTACCTGGCCCGAGACTTCACCAATTACGGTGACCGCCTGCCGGCTGCCTTTCTGCAGGCGCTCGATGATGCCCTGGATTTCTGTCGTCGATTTCTGGGTGCGACTCGCCAGGGTGCGAACCTCATCGGCCACTACCGCGAAGCCCCGACCGGACTCACCAGCCCGAGCCGCCTCTATCGCGGCATTCAGGGCCAGCAGGTTGGTCTGCTCGGCGATAGCGCCGATGACCGACAGTACCGAATCGATTTCTTTACTCTGGTTGTCCAACTGGCTGACGGCGTCCACCGCCTGCTCAACATTGCGAACCACCTGATCCAGCCTGTCCCGGACCTGCCGGGAAATACCGGCAGTGGCCTCACTTTCGGAACTGACATTGCTGACGGAGCTGGCCACATCCTGAATGCTCTCAGCCACTTCGGCAATGCTGCCAGACATGGCTTCCATGGTTCCTGAAACCTCGGCGACTTCCTGTTCCTGGCGATTGACCGCCGCCACCGCACTGCGGCTGATCTCGCCCTGGGTCCGGGCCTGGCCGGCGGCGGATTCCGCCGAGGCTTTGACATCAGACACCAGCTCCTGGATTCGGGCAATAAAGCGGTTCACACCCCGGGCCATCTCGGTAAGTTCATCGTTACCCTTGAGGGAGACCCGACGGGTCAGATCTGCTTCTCCGTCGGCGATATCCCAGATCGCGGAACTTAAACGCAGGACTCTCGGCAGCAATCCGCCACCAAGCACCAGCGCCACCAGTACGATCAGGATTACCAGGGAACCAATGGCCAGGATGCTCAGATTGGCGGACAGGCTGGACGCCTCCGCATTCAGGGCTTCAACCGTGCTCTGGATTCTGGTTCGGGTATCTGAATCCATACCGGCCAACTGCTGTTGAAGGCGCTGATTCACCAGCTCGGTTTCAGCCTCCAGGGTATCCCGAAGGGCATCGATGCTGCCGGCGATGGTGGCACCGAACTCTTCCTCAAGGGCGGCCATATCCCGGTTGATACCCTCAAGGGATAAACCGAGTTTCAGCTGACCAATGGAGGAGCCCTGAGGTTTGATTTCCGCGGTTATAATAACCACGTTGGGGTCACGGCTTGCCGCATCCAGGACACGATTTGCCGCACCACGGCCTTCCCCCTGCTCCATCAAGGTGCGCACGCGATCGTCGGTGCGATCAACGTACCGGGTCAGACGCTCGCCGTACTGGTCGTAATAAACGGCGAACACCACCGACTCCCGGGCATCGGCCAGCTCAACAAGACCGGTCAGGCGGGGAATGTCTCTGTCCCAGATCAGCGGGGCGGCTACCGCAGCGAGCACATCCGCCAGCCCCTGGGCTTCGGACATAACCGCAGCGCGCACATTGCCGGCAACGCGCTCCTGCTGTTCGGTCTGTTGGCGGGTAAGTTCCGCGGACAATTCCTCGGTGGTCTTCTGCCGCATGGTCTCCAGGCGGGAGCGGACATCCTCGCGGGTTTCTCCGAAGGATGCGCTGACCTGCTGGCTGCTGGACTCAAGGGCGGACCCGGCTGTCTGCACCAGGCGCTCCACCTGACTGGAAATCAGCCACTGGCTGACCACCACCTGAACCAGGCCTGCTACTACGAGGATCAGGAAAACAGGCCTGAGGAGGCGGCTCGAGATCAGCCGCCTGAGAAAACTTAAAGACATACGGACTCCGCTGGTATGTGTGCTTCATGCATCCTGCACAGCCAGTTACAGCGTCCCTGCGAAGCGTGTGTCCGTATGTATAGCAAAACCCGGGCCGGAAAGGGGCGCCTTTATGTACGGGTTTTGTAGTCAGTCGTTATCGTCTTCTTCCAGTTCGATTTCGTTGGCGACGAAGCCGGACAGCGTATTGGAGTATTCGACTTCCAGGATTACTGTTTCAGATCTTTCAAATGCGTCGACAATGGCATCCCTCGCAGTATCCTGATCTTCGCCGTCGTACTCCGCATCCCGATCACTCATTTGCACGCCGAGCACCATGATGGAGCCGGGGAATTGGGTGATGTTCTGCAAACCGCCTTCAAGCTCAAACTCATTGGTCGCTCCGCCATCCTCTTCATTGCCCACTTCGATTTTCAGGGCTTCGATATAGACTCCCGAAGCGTCTGACTTCTCAACTCCTTCGACTTCAACCTGCGTTCCAGAGACGAGAGCGACAGAAGCCTGTGCGCTATCGTCATCCCGGGCCAGGATAGTAAGAGGTGTAATCCTTACGGTTACGCCGCCCACCTCGAACGGGCCAGCAGCGCTATCGATTGCCCCAATCGCCCCTTTAACCTTGGCGTTGGCCTCACGCAGCTCTATTTCGTCGGCTTCCACAATTGTGTCGGATATGAAATTACCCTCTACCTGCACCAGCAGGTCTGTATTCAGATCTGACAGCGACAATCCGTTGGCAAGCTCGGTGCTAGCGGTGACCCTTATGGTGAGACCACCCATGGTGAACTCACCCGGCCGATCACCTGCATCAAGCGCAGTGTAAGGCGCATCGATTGCCGCAGTGAGCTCAATGTCATCAGAATCCTCACGAGCGAAGCGACGGGCATCGTCTCGGTCTATTGAAACAGCCGTCAGTACGCTGCCGGTGAGGCTGCCCTCCACTTCCAGAGCCGTCGCGGAACTCAGTTCTGTCTCCGTCAGCCCGGAGCCGAAAACAACATGGTCCTCATCGTACTCAACCGTAATCGTGCCAATAGTGAGCTGGTTCAGATCTGTATCGATAGCAGATACGGTACCTTCAAGCTCAATGTCAGTCAGATTCCGGGAAATCGTCCCGATGTATCCCGCCCGATACGAACCATCCGCTTGCCGCCAGGCACTAACGCGTACATGTTGACCAGCGCCGGTGCCACCAAGTAGCGAAGCGAATGTGATACCCCTTACCACAGTCTGGCGGTCAACCCGCACTTGCTGGCCCATGACAGTAACCGTGACAAACTCGCCCGCCCCGCTCGGATCCGGAGCAAGCTGATCAATCGGTCCACGCAATGTGTCGTCATAACTGAGTTTTTCAGCCGTTCCCTGACCATCCTCTTGCCATTCACCTTCCACCCGGAGAATCATGCCTTCGCTGAGGTCGGATTCGGAGCTGATTCCGTCGTTACTCTCTACAGCACGGTTGGGGATATCGTCTGTAAAGAACTCCACACCATTCACAAACACACTACCAAACCCCGAAACCGGCCCAACGCTGGACCCCGTGCCCCGGATGCCACCATCGGCCACACCAAGCCCACCGTCACCTGCACCGCCGCAGGCAGAGATTATTCCGAAAGCCACTGTACCGGCGGCCAGCCCGAAAACACGATTGCGGAGTTGCCGTTTCATATCCTTTCTCTCCCTGTCCGGCATTCCGGGCCGGTGTTCTTCAATAAACATCGTTGTAGCGCCTGCGAGGGACATCATCGTCCGTTTCGAACACTCTGTTGATTCGGGACTCATTCTGCAGGTTCTGCAGGCGCGGCTGCGAGGGCGCGTAGACGCTGCGCCTGAGCATCAGGTAACCGCTGTCGAGTGGCTCAACCACGCCTTTGCGCAACAGTTCGTTAAGGACCACCGCGGGGGCCAGGTCCGGGTTGGCGGATTGAACCAGTCTGGTGAAGGAATCTTTCGAGTGAGTATCCATTATCAGCATGACCGGATCATGATGCTCGTCGAGAAACTCCCTCCGGCTGATCCAGGCGCGAACGACTTGCCGGGACGAAGCAGAGAGAATGGTGCTCGCGAGTTCTGTTGGCTCCCAACGGCCAATAACGTTCGGCTGCCTCATGTGACTCATTGCGGCCCTTCTCCTTTCGGGTTCTTGTGGGCAGACTCTTCGAAGAAGAAGATGCTCACACCCGTGCGGACCGAATCACCGGACTGACCGCCAGCCTGTGGCCCCGATATATCGCGATCGTGGGGCCCAAGCCATTTGTCCAGCTGTTCCAGCAGTGCCTGGGACTGGGCAGCTGCGTGCCGGCGCCAGCGCTCCATCACTTCCGGAGGAATATTGTTGTAGGTCAGGGTTCTCTGGAACCGTGGAGGCTGTCCGGATTCGCCACTGATCAGATTGTGATCAATTGTCGCTATGAGATCTGATACGTCCTCGCCGAAGATCTGGAGCATTTCTTCGCTGTCTCCCGCGGGCACGTAGGCCCTCTGCTGCAGAATCAGCCGGCCTGAATCCCCGTCTACCGACACCACACCTACCCGGAGCAGTTCATCGAGCACGGCCCGGGGCGGCATATCGCCGCTGAAGCGTTTGACCAGCTCGCTGAAGCTCAGGGGGCCGTCGAATGCCAGCATGGCAGGCTCGCCCTCTCCAGTCTGGAAGGCTGCATCGTGCACCCAACCGGAAACCACCCGGGATGCCCGGTTGGCATGAAGTACATCGCGAGTGCCAGTCTGCTCCCCTGCCAGAATCTCCCGATGGCGCTTCACTTCCTTACGGGTCAGCCCGGTCATCACCGCCGCCCGGGAATCCGTAGGCTTCCGTCGGCCATCGGAGAAGTCTTCCAGGGCAGCTTCCACGTAGGCACGCTTCACCAGCTCGGAAAACTCCCCGAAGGGAATGCCATTTCTCAACAGCAACCTCGCCAGAGGGCGCAGAATGCGGAACAGCGCTTTATGCAGGGGGTTGGTTTTTTTCATGTTTGGGATTGTATTCCCATAGCGACATTGAAAGCCAGAACACCGGGCCAGGGTCACCGGGTAAAAGTTACCGGGTAAGAGCTCCCTGGCCCGGGCTGGTATTTGCTGATCAGTCGTCAGAATCGTCGTCGCTGCTATCATCAGCATCGACGTTATCAGTCAGCTCGTACTGACCTCCGCTGGTTCGGCGATACTGCACTTCTACTTCGTTGCCAACCTGCGCACCAGAGACGCTGTACCCACCAAGCAGAATTTCGAGATTCATGAGAGTGATGGACCCTGAGCCGACGGCGTCCAGCCGCGCTTCAAGCTCATAATCATCGTCCTCATCGTCGTCCTCGCGCTCGATGCTGAAGGCCTCAAGGGAGCCGCCGTCGGTGGAGCGCTGGCGACCTTCAATCTCAAGGTAATCTCCGACCTGCAGGCTCTGGATGTCCTGGACCCGGCTGCGGCGTTCGTCATCTTCGTCGTCGTCATCAATCAGGGTGTTGCCGGTGAGCTGCACTCGTACGCCACTGACAATCAGGGTTTCATTGGTCAGATCGATCGATTCCACCCTGCCATCCAACTCTGCGTCAGACTCCTTTCCCTTGATTTCCTCGGCGACCAGAGCGCCATCGCGGAAGCTGCCCTCCACTTTGATGAACAGGCCATCG
Source organism: Marinobacter guineae (assembly GCF_002744735.1). Classification (GTDB taxonomy): domain Bacteria; phylum Pseudomonadota; class Gammaproteobacteria; order Pseudomonadales; family Oleiphilaceae; genus Marinobacter; species Marinobacter guineae. The sequence goes on from NZ_KZ319339.1 coordinate 1,405,318, forward strand.
GCCAGGCTGCTCTCTCGAAGATCGTCAAATTCGGTGCCGCCGGTGATCTGAACCGTTACTCCATTGAGGGTGAACTGGCGGCTGGAGGCGTCGAAATCGTAAATACTGCCGGTGATTTCGACGTCATCGTCGTCATCACTGAACCAGTCGTCCTCATCATCAATCTCTTCGGCGACAATGGTACCGCCCTCCAGGCGCCCTTCCACTTCAACAACAAGCCCGTCGGCGAGATCATCCAGGGAGAAATCATCGTCGCCCACAGCACTGGTGTAATCGATCGGGAAACCGTTGATGGTGAAGGTTTCCGCGCTGCTGTCGAGGTTGGTGACAACACCCTCGATTTCGACTTCATTGTCGTCATCGAAATCCAGGCCAATGGCCCGTGCGCCGACAAAGCTTGCCTGGAAGCTGCCATCGTCCAGACGCCACGCACTGACTCGCACCCGATACCCCTGAGGGTTGGCCGCAATCTCGGTCGGAGTGGCGCCACGGAACACGGTCCTCCCATCCAGGGCGATGGTCTGACCCAGCAAAGTGAGTGTTCCTGTGCGGGCAACATCGTCCCAGCTCATGCCGGAGATCGGCCCCCGGAGCGTGTCGTCGTAGCTGATCCGGTCGGCCCGGCCTTCGCCGCGGTCGTCCCAATCACCTTCGACCTTGAGGATCATGCCTTTCTCCAGCTGATCCTCCCGCTCCAGGCCGTCATCGCTGTCGACACTGCCACTGGTTGCGAAGCGGGTGCCGTTTACATACACACTGCCAAAACCGGACACCGCTCCCACGCTGGTACCGGAAGAGGTCCCCGTCGTGCTGATGGAACTGTCGGAACCACCGCCACCACAGGCTGCAAGGGCGCCAGCCAGCGCGCCGGTCATAGCTAACTTCACTGCTACTGTCAGGGCTTTACGTTTCATCGCTCTTCTCCAGGCTCGTTCTTGCGTTCAGAGGCAGCCATCTGAACTGCCTTTTTGTAATTGGGATTATTTTCCCAATTATGTATTTGGGAATTTAATCCCATTTTTGCGGACTGTCCAGTTTTTGATCATGAAGGTTTTGTGAACTTTATGGCGCAGGAGACGTAAAGATTGGGATACTCGACCAAAACAGGTTCAAAAACATGCTGGGATTTTTGAAGGGCGACCCGACGAAAAAGCTACAGAAGGCCTACGAAGACAAGCTCACCAAGGCGCTGCACGCACAACGCAACGGCGACTTGAGAACCCACGGGACCCTCATGGAAGAGGCGGAGAAAATCTACGCCGAGATTCAGGCTTTGGAGGAAAAGAAATAATCGGGGGAGCCGTCACTCCCCCATCAGTTGCCGTATTCGATGGTTAAGCCGCGCGACTTCCCGGCGCATTTCCTCAACTTCATCCAATAGCTCAAGAGACATGGCCAGCCCGGGCAGGTTCATTTTCAGATCCCGCTGCAGCCGCATGGCCTTTCGCAACCGGCCCAGCGCCTCAACGTTGAACTGCCATTGCCGGGCTTCCGGCAAATCCTCAAGTGGCGCAATAATGCCGTAATCAACCAGCTTGATAACAAACTCGGCATGGCATTCGCCGCGCTCGCAGATTTCACGCAGGGTGAAGGTGCTGCCATCCTGGTCGAACACCTCTACCGTCAGAATATGATCTTGCTTGCTCATCCCTTACTCCCGCTCACACGTGAAGCTTGCTGCGTGGATTGAAATTCTTCTCGGCCTCGGCCAGCTGCTCATAAAGCTTTTCAGCCTCCGGACTGTGTTTCTCCGGCATGGTCACCTGCAGGACGACGATCTGGTCCCCCGGGTGTTTGCCGGGGAAGCCCTTGCCCTTCAGCCTGAGCTTGCGCCCACTGGTGGAGCCCCTGGGCACTTTCACGTTCACCTTCGAGCCAACCGTCGGCACGGTCACGGTCGCACCGAGAGCCGCCTCCCAGGGGGCTATCGGTACCGTGACCAGAACATCGCGGCCTTCAACCGTGAACTGAGGATGCGGCGCAAACTCGACCTCAATAAACAGGTCACCCGGTTCACCGCCGCCAACCCCGGGGGCCCCCTGGCCTTTCAGGCGGATATGCTGGCCCTCGCGCATACCGGCGGGAATCTTCACTTTCAGGGTCTTCTGCCGCGGAATAACCCGGCCATGCTCGTCCGCTTCATGCACGGTAAACGATACCTGCTTGTCGCAGCCGTGAAACGCTTCTTCGAGGAACAGGGCGATCCTGGCGTGCACGTCTTCACCACGCATTTTTACGTTCTGGCGAAAACCACCACCGCCAGGGCCGCCTGAGAATCCACCCCGGCGCCCGCCGCCGAAGATCTCCTCAAAGAAATCACTGAACTGCCGGGCATCGGCGTCGGTGTAACCACCACCGCCAAAGCCTGACGCACTCTGCCAGCCCGGTGGTGGCTCAAAGGACCCGTCCGCCTTGGCGCCGTATTTGCGCAGCTGGTCGTATTCCGCCCGTTTTTCCGGGTCTTTCAGTACTTCGTAAGCTTCACCAAGGTCTTTGAACTTGGTGTCGGCATCCTGTTCCTTGCTGACATCCGGATGGTATTTCCGGGCCAGCTTCCGGTAGGCCTTTTTGATCTCCTCGGGGGAGGCAGACTCGCTCACACCGAGCACGGCGTAATAGTCTTTGAAATCCATCAGGTTCCTCACCACTGGTTATTGGGCTGAGCGTTTTGCTCGTTTACTAATCACTATAGTTGATGAGGTTCGCGAAATTACAAGGGGAGGCTTGTTCTTAACTTGAGGTGGGTCAGGATTTTGGGGCGGAAAACCGCCCCAATTGAATCCAGAAGCTTATTTGACCTTCGGATCTAGCTCGCCAGAAGCGTAACGCTCGAACATGCGCTCGAGATTGATCGGCTTGATCTTGCTGGCGTTGCCGGCACAACCGAAGGCTTCGTAGCGTGCGATGCACACTTCGGTCATGGCCTTCATGGTTTCCTTGAGGAATTTGCGCGGGTCGAACTCGGCCGGGTTTTCGGCCAGGAAGCGACGGACTGCGCCAGTGCTGGCCAGGCGCAGGTCGGTGTCGATGTTGACCTTGCGAACGCCGTGCTTGATACCTTCCACGATTTCTTCAACCGGGACACCGTAGGTTTCCGGAATTTCGCCGCCGTATTGGTTGATAATCTTCAGCCATTCCTGGGGTACGGAGCTGGAGCCGTGCATGACCAGATGGGTATCTGGAATGCGGGCGTGAATGGCTTTGATCTGGTCGATGGCCAGGATGTCGCCTGTGGGCGGACGGGTGAACTTGTAGGCGCCGTGGCTGGTGCCGATGGCGATGGCCAGGGCATCAACGTGGGTTTTCTTGACGAAGTCCGCTGCTTCTTCCGGGTCGGTCAGCATCTGGCTGTGGTCCAGGGTGCCTTCGGCGCCGATGCCATCTTCTTCACCGGCCTGGCCGGTTTCCAGGGAGCCGAGGCAACCCAGTTCGCCTTCTACGGAAACGCCGCAGGCGTGGGCCATTTCAACGGTGCGACGGGTCACGTCGACGTTGTATTCGTAGTCGGTCGGGGTTTTGCCGTCTTCACCCAGGGAGCCGTCCATCATGACGGAGCTGAAGCCCAGCTGGATGGAGCGCTGGCATATGGCGGGGCTGGTGCCGTGGTCCTGGTGCATGACGACCGGGATGTGGGGGAATTCTTCGATGGCCGCCAGGATCAGATGGCGCAGGAAGGGGGCGCCGGCGTATTTGCGGGCACCGGCGGAGGCCTGGACAATCACCGGGGAGTCGGTTTTGTCAGCCGCTTCCATGATGGCGCGCATCTGTTCCAGGTTGTTAACGTTAAAGGCTGGCACACCGTAACCATGCTCGGCGGCGTGATCCAGCATTTGCCGCATCGAAATCAGGGCCATGGGTCGTCTCCTTCATTTGGACTTTGAGTGTTTGAATTCTGTTTTGTTACAGACTCTTGTCGGCTGACTTTGGAGTCTGCGGCGGAGGATGGGGTAAGTCTTTCGCGGAACCGCTACAAGCACATCCATGTGCGCTTCTCTCCGGCCGTCCATGGCCTCCGAGATTCCGCGAAAGACTTACCCCACCCTCCTTGCGATTCTGACTTGGTTCTAAGCGTCTTAGCCTTATAATCGGCCGCTTAAGCGCCGCGTTCTTCCAGTACAGCTACAGCCGGAAGTGTTTTACCTTCGACGAATTCGAGGAAGGCACCGCCACCGGTAGAGATGTAGGAGATTTTGTCAGCAACGCCGTACTTGTCAACGGCGGCGACGGTGTCACCGCCGCCGGCGAGGGAGAAGGCACCGCTTTCGGCGATGGCTTCGGCCAGGGCTTTGGTGCCGTTGCCGAACTGGTCGAATTCGAAAACGCCTACCGGGCCATTCCAGAGGATGGTTTTGGCGTTTTTCAGGAGCTCGGCGAACTGGCCAGCGGTTTCCGGGCCGACGTCGAGGATCATGTCGTCGTCGCTGACGTCGGAGATGTTCTTGATGGTGGAGGTGGCGGTTTCGGAGAATTCGCTGGCAACGACAACGTCTACCGGCAGCGGGATGTTAACGCGGGAAGCAATCTCTTTAGCGGTGTCGATGAGGTCGTGCTCACACAGGGATTTGCCGACCGGGTGGCCGGCTGCTGCCAGGAAGGTGTTGGCGATGCCGCCGCCGACGATGATCTGGTCGCAGACGTTTTCCAGGGCGTTGAGGACGTCCAGCTTGGTGGAGACTTTGGAACCGCCAACGATGGCAACGACGGGCTTGGCCGGGTGGTCGAGGGCTTTGCCGAGGGCATCCAGTTCAGCAGCCAGCAGCGGACCGGCGCAAGCTTCGGGGGCGAATTTTGCTACGCCGTGGGTGGAGGCCTGGGCGCGGTGGGCGGTGCCGAAGGCGTCCATCACGTAAACGTCGCACAGAGCCGCATACTTTTTGGCCAGCTCTTCATTGTCTTTCTTTTCGCCTTTGTTGAAGCGGACGTTCTCGAACAAGACCACTTCGCCGTCGGCGACTTCAACGCCGTCCAGGTAGTCCTTGATCAGGCGGACTTCCTGGCCCAGCACTTTGGTGAGGTGGTCGGCGACGGGCTTCATGGAGGAGGCTTCGTCGTAAACGCCTTCATCCGGACGGCCAAGGTGTGACATCAGCATCACTTTGGCGCCGGCGTCGCGGGCGGCTTTAATTGTGGGCAGTGACGCGCGGATACGGGCGTCGCTGGAGACTTTGCCGTCCTTGACCGGCACGTTCAGGTCTTCGCGGATCAGCACTCGCTTGCCGGCGAGGCTGAGGTCGGTCATTTTCTTGATGGCCATAACGTTCGTCCCTTCAACAAAATTTTCAGATTAAGAGTGTTTGGTTAACCAGCTTTTGCTGACATCGAGCATCCGGTTCGCGAACCCCCACTCATTATCGAACCAGCACAGCACTTTCACCATGGTGCCCCCGGTTACCCGGGTCTGGCCACCGTCAACAACGCCGGAATGCGCGTCGTGATTGAAATCGGAGCTGGCCAGCAGTTCGTCGGTATAGCCGAGTATGCTCTTCAAAGGGCCGTTAGCGGCCTCTTTTAACAGGTTGTTCACCGCTGCCACGTCAGTGCTTTTGCCGACGTTCACCACCATATCGATGGCGGAGACGTTCATGGTCGGCACCCGCATGGCTACCGAGCTGAACCTACCCTCCATGTGGGGCAGCAGGCGTTCGATGCCCCTGGCGAGTCCGGTTTCCACCGGAACGATGTTGTGCAGGGCGCTGCGGGTTCGGCGCAGGTCCTGATGGTGGTAGGCGTCGATCACCGGCTGGTCGTTCATGGCCGCGTGAATCGTGGTGGTACTGCCCTGCTCGACACCAAACGCCTCGTCCAGCACCTTGATGACCGGCACCAGGCAGTTGGTGGTACAGGAACCCGCGGCCACGATGGTGTCGTCCGCGTTCAGCTCGCGATCATTGATGCCATAGACCACGGTGCGGTCCACATCCGATTCGGCGGGCTGGGAGAACAGCAGGCGTTTGGCGCCGGCCTGGATATGTCGCTCGGCGGTGGCACGATCGGAAAAGGCGCCAGAGCACTCCAGGACCAGATCGACCTTGAGAAGATCCCAGGGCAGTTCCGCCGGTTCGGAATGGCGCAACACCCGAATGGCGTCACCATTGACCATGAGGTCCTGCCCCGAAACAGAAATCTCACCCTGGAAACGGCCATGGGTGGAGTCGTATCGGGTCAGATGGGCAATGGTGTCGATATCCGACAGCTCATTGATCGCGACCACCTGCAGGTGGTCGCGGAAGCCGTTTTCATAGAGCGCACGCAACACGCACTGGCCAATTCGGCCGTACCCGTTGATGGCAATGCGAAAAGGGGCAGAGTCTGTCATCAGGCGTCCAGCAGTTCAGCGGCCACTTCCAGAACGTTGTCGACGGTAAAGCCGAATTCCTTGAACAGCTCTCCGGCCGGCGCGGACTCACCGAAGGTGGTCATGCCGATGATACGGCCGTCCAGGCCAACGTACTTGTACCAGTAGTCGGCAATGCCCGCTTCGATGGCGATCCGGTTGGTCACGTCCAGCGGAAGAACCTGCTGCTTGTACTCGGCGCTCTGGGCATCGAAGGTATCGGTAGAGGGCATGGAAACCACACGCACGTTCTTGCCCTGCTCCCGCAGTTTGGCAGCGGCGTCCTGGGCCAGGGCCACTTCGGAGCCGGTGGCGATCAGGATCAGATCCGGTGTGCCTTCGCTGCCAGACAGGATGTAGGCACCTTTGGCCACATCCGCCAGCTGTTGGGCATCACGATCCTGGTGCGGCAGGCCCTGACGGGAGAACACCATGGCCGTCGGACCGTCGGTGCGCTCGAGGGCCGCTTTCCAGGCCACGGCGGACTCGACGGCATCGGCCGGGCGCCACATGCTCATGTTCGGCGTGGTACGCAGGCTGGCCATCTGCTCGATTGGCTGGTGCGTCGGGCCATCTTCGCCCAGGCCGATGGAGTCGTGGGTGAACACGAAGATCGAACGCTGTTTCATCAGCGCCGCCATGCGCACCGCATTTCGGCAGTATTCCATGAAGATCAGGAAGGTTGCTCCGTAGGGAACGAAACCGCCGTGCAGGGCGATGCCGTTCATGATCGCGGCCATGCCGAACTCGCGGACACCGTAATAGATGTAGTTGCCGCTGGCGTCGTCTTTGGTCAGGCCCTTGGTGTCGGACCAGATGGTCAGGTTGGAACCGGCCAGATCGGCAGAACCACCCATCAGTTCCGGCAGGAGCGGGCCGTAGGCGTTCAGGGTGTTCTGGGAGGCCTTGCGGGAGGCAACGGTTTCGCCCTTGTCCTGGCACTCCTGGATGTAGGCCTGGGCTTTCTCGGCGAAATCCGCCGGCAGGTCACCGGCCATGCGACGCTTGAATTCTGCGGCCAGTTCCGGCTCGGCCTTTTCGTACGCGGCGAACTTCTGCTCCCACTCGGACTGGGCCGCGGCACCTTTCTCACGGCCATTCCAGGCGGCGGCGATGTCGGCAGGAATTTCAAACGGGCCGTATTGCCAGCCCAGCTGCTCGCGGGTCAGGGCGATTTCGTCGTCACCCAGGGGAGCGCCGTGACAGCTTTCCTTACCCTGCTTGTTCGGGGAGCCGAAGCCAATGATGGTCTTGCAACAGATCAGCGTGGGCTGATCAGTGTTGGCGCGGGCGGCTTCGATGGCAGCGCGGATGGCGTCAGCATCGTGGCCGTCTACAGCCGGAATCACCTGCCAGCCGTAGGACTCGAAACGCTGCGGTGTGTTGTCGGTAAACCAGCCATCGACGTCACCGTCGATGGAAATGCCGTTGTCGTCATAGAAGAACACCAGCTTGCCCAGACCCAGGGTACCGGCAAGGGAGGACACTTCGTGGGAGATGCCTTCCATCAGGCAGCCATCGCCCAGGAACGCGTAGGTGTAATGATCAACGATCTCGTGGCCGGGACGGTTGAACTGGGCTGCCAGGGACTTCTCGGCAATGGCGAAACCCACGGCATTGGCAATGCCCTGACCCAGCGGGCCGGTGGTGGTTTCAATGCCAGGAGTGTAACCGTACTCGGGGTGCCCCGGGGTCTTGGAATGCAACTGGCGAAAGTTCTTCAGGTCGTCAATGGAAACGTCGTAACCACTCAGATGCAGCAGCGAGTATTGCAGCATGGAGCCATGACCGTTGGACAGCACGAAGCGGTCCCGGTTGGCCCACTGAGGGTTGGCCGGGTTGTGGCTCAGGTAATCGTTCCACAGTACCTCGGCGATATCCGCCATACCCATGGGCGCACCCGGGTGGCCGGACTTGGCTTTCTGAACCGCATCCATGCTCAGCGCGCGAATGGCGTTGGCGAGATCTTTACGAGACGGCATTGACGTTTCTCCAGTGTTTTCGGGAAAGAATTCGGACTGCTTAAAAAGAGGCGCGTATTTTCGCCGATTACTGTGTTCCGGGGCAAATCGGCATGCGACTCTTTCACGATTGTTTGCCTGTGGATTCCCGAAATGGGATGATCTCAAAGAATCATAAATCTATATCAAAATTTTTTGATATGCCTATTGATTGACCATCCGAACCCACCTAAACTTCTCATCCATGACATCCATGAACGCACACGCAAACGAATTGTCCTCGGTGGACGCACTGGCTCCGATCTTCAAGGCAAGCGGGGACCCGTTGCGCCTGGAGATCCTGCGTGTGCTGAGAAGGGATACCTTCGGAGTACTGGAGCTCAGTCAGCTGTTCGATATGCGCCAGTCCGGCATGAGCCACCACCTGAAGGTGATGAACAAGGCGGGCTTGCTGGAGCCACAGCGGGAAGGCAACGCCATTTTCTATCGCCGTCCCCTGCACCTGGACAGCGACAAGCCAATGGACCAGACCATCCGCCAGATTTTCGAAGCGGTAGACAGGGTGCCACTGCCGCCACAGCTGCAGGAAAAGATTGAAGCTATCCGTAACCAGCGAGCCGACCAGTCACAGGCATTTTTCGCCCGGTACGCTGAACAGTTCCGGGAGCAGCAGGAACTGATTGCCGCCTTTGAGCTGTACGCCGAGCCTGTGGCCGAACTCATTCGCAAGCGCTCCCGAAAACACCAGTGGCAAACCGCCCTGGAAATCGGCCCCGGCGAAGGTGCTTTTCTGCCGGTACTGGCGGAGCTTTGCGGGCACGTGGTTGCCCTCGACAACAGCCGGGACATGCTGGCCAAGGCCACCCGCACCTGTATCGACGAACGACTGAACAACATCGACCTGATCGAGGGCGTAACCGACACACTGCTCGCCCGGGGCGATGGCTTTGACCTGGTGGTCGCCAACATGGTTCTGCACCACGTGCCGAGCCCGGCTGATATTTTTCTGGATGCGTCGGCGCTGATGAACAATGGCGGTTGCCTTGTCATCAGTGACCTGTGCAGCCACGACCAGGACTGGACCAAAGAGAACTGCGGCGACCTCTGGCTGGGGTTTGAACCGGAAGAGCTGACCGCCTGGGCCGCCGATGCGGGTCTGATTGCCGGGGAACAGCTGTTTATCGGTCTTCGCAACGGCTTCCAGATCCAGGTACGGGAATTCTGGAAAAGTAGCGGGCAGATGTGACGACCGACATCGCAATATCAACAAATTTTGATATACAGATACGTAGTTTTACGTATCCTCACATAAACCAACAAACCGGTAACCGGAAGGCACTTTAACAAAGGCTCTTATCGGTCTGAATTTGAAACGCTCACAGAGGAGCACGCTTTATGTCTGACTACAACATCTTCACCTCCGAATCGGTCTCTGAAGGCCATCCGGACAAACTGGCGGACCAGATCTCTGATGCCGTCCTGGACGCCATTCTGGCCGAAGACCCCCACGCACGGGTTGCCTGTGAAACCATGGTAAAAACCGGTGTGGCCATCGTCGGCGGTGAAATCACCACCAGCGCCTGGGTCGATCTGGAAGACCTGGTGCGCGGCGTGATCAAGGACATCGGATACACCTCCTCTACTGTGGGCTACGACGGCGATACCTGTGGTGTGATCAACATCATCGGCAAGCAGTCCGTCGATATCGCCCAGGGCGTCGACCGCCAGAAGCCGGAAGACCAGGGTGCCGGCGACCAGGGCCTGATGTTCGGCTACGCCAGCAACGAAACCGACGTACTGATGCCGGCGCCGATCACCTTCTCGCACCGCCTGGTCCAGCGCCAGGCCGAAGCCCGCAAGAGCGGCCTGCTGCCCTGGTTGCGCCCGGATGCAAAAAGCCAGGTTACCTGCCGCTACGAGAACGGGCGAGTTGCTGGTATCGATGCGGTCGTTCTGTCTACCCAGCACGATCCCGACGTCTCCCAGGAAGATCTGAAAGAAGCGGTCATGGAACTGATCGTCAAGCACGCCCTGCCCGCAGAGCTGCTGCACAAGGACACCCAGTTCCACATCAACCCGACCGGCAAGTTCGTGATCGGTGGCCCGGTGGGCGACTGCGGCCTGACCGGCCGCAAGATCATCGTAGACACCTACGGCGGCATGGCCCGCCACGGTGGTGGCGCCTTCTCCGGCAAAGACCCCTCAAAGGTTGACCGTTCCGCCGCCTACGCCGGCCGTTACGTCGCCAAAAACATCGTCGCCGCCGGCCTGGCCGACAAGTGCGAGATTCAGGTGTCCTACGCCATCGGCCTAGCACAGCCGACATCCATCTCCCTGAACACCTTCGGCACCGGCAAGATCAGCGACGACAAGATCATCGAGCTGATCCGCCAGAACTTCGACCTGCGCCCGTACGCGATCACCAACATGCTCGACCTGCTGCACCCGATGTATCAGCAAACGGCAGCCTACGGCCACTTCGGCCGCGAGCCGGTCGAAATGACGGTTGGCGGTAAGACGTTCACCACCTTCCCATGGGAGAAGACGGATCGGGCGGTTCTTTTGAAGGACGCCGCTGGTATTTGATGTTGTTGGGTCTGACTTTTGGATTTAGACCCCTGTTTTGACCCGGCCCGCTTCCTTTTGGAGTGGCGGCGCTGAGGCAAGTCCTTCGGGGACACGCTACGAGCACATCCATGTGCGCTTGTTTCGGGCCGTCCTTGGCCCTCAACAGTCCCCGAAGGACTTGCCTCACCACCGCATCCGGACAATTGGTGCGGGCTTATCCAAAGAAAAGCGCTCCTCTACTTATCGCCCTAGAGGGCCACAGGAGATTTAACGGCGTATCCAAGACGGCACGCGCCAAATCACGGATCGAGGAGGTGGGGGATGTCTTCCCCGGAATGTGGGAGGCCATGGATGGCCGACCCCAAGCGCACATGGATGTGCTTGTAGCGTTTCCGGGGAAGACATCCTCCACCTCCGACGCCACCGAAATTACCGGCACCGGAGACCAAACTCCGAGGCCGAAAAGAAACTGACAGGAGAACACAAATGAGCACTCCCGCAGAAAAACTGAACAGGTTTGACGACTACAAAGTCCGCGATATGTCACTGGCCGATTGGGGCCGCAAAGAGATCAACATCGCCGAAGGCGAAATGCCCGCCCTGATCAAGCTCCGCGAAAAGTACAAAGCCGAGCAGCCGCTGAAAGGCGCAAACATCATGGGCTGTATCCACATGACCATCCAGACTGCGGTGCTGATTGAGACCCTGGTGGAACTGGGTGCCAACGTGCGCTGGTCATCGTGCAACATCTTCTCCACCCAGGACCAGGCCGCAGCAGCCATCGCCGCACAGGGCATCCCGGTGTTTGCCTGGAAAGGCGAAACTGACGAAGAATACGACTGGTGCCTCAAGCGCACCGTCGGTGCTGACGTCGACGGCTGGGAACCGAACATGATCCTGGACGACGGCGGCGACCTCACTGCCCTGCTCCATGAGAAGTATCCGGAAGTCCTGGCCAACTGCCACGGTGTGACCGAAGAAACCACTACCGGCGTCCATCGTCTGCAGGAAATGCTGCGTGAAGGCACTCTCAAGGTGCCGGCCATCAACGTGAACGACGCAGTCACCAAGTCCAAGAACGACAACAAGTACGGGTGCCGCCACAGCCTGAACGACGCGATCAAGCGTGCCACCGATCATCTCCTTGCCGGCAAGAAAGCCCTTGTGATTGGATACGGTGATGTGGGCAAAGGCTCTGCCGCCTCCCTGCGCCAGGAAGGCATGATCGTGAAAGTCACCGAGGCCGACCCGATCTGTGCCATGCAGGCCTGCATGGACGGCTTCGAAGTGGTGTCTCCGTACCTCGACGGCGTGAACACCGGCACTGAAGCTGGCGTGAATCGCGCCTTGCTGCAGAACACCGATATTCTGGTGACCACTACCGGCAACATGAACGTGTGCGACGCGCACATGCTCAAGGCTCTGAAGCCCGGCGCCGTAGTGTGCAACATCGGCCACTTCGACAACGAGATCGACACAGCCTTTATGCGCAAGAACTGGGAATGGGACGAGGTGAAGCCGCAGGTTCACATTGTGTACCGCGACAAGGCCACCAACGACCACCTGATTCTGCTCTCCGAAGGCCGCCTGGTGAACCTCGGTAACGCCACCGGTCACCCGTCACGAATCATGGATGGCTCCTTCGCCAACCAGGTTCTGGCCCAGATGTATCTGTTCGAACGCAAGTTCGCGGACCTGCCGGAAGACGCCCGGGAGAAAGGCGTGTACGTACAGGTTCTGCCGAAGCACCTCGACGAGGAAGTGGCCCGTGCCATGGTGGAAGGTTTTGGTGGCGTGATCACCAGGATGACCCCGGAGCAGGCCAAATACATCGGTGTACCGGTCGAAGGCCCGTACAAGCCGGAAAGCTACAAGTACTGATCGGGTATAAAGATGCAATCCCAGAAACAGTTCAAGCGCCGTTTCAGCTTTGAGTTTTTTCCGCCCAAGACCGACCAGGGCAAGGAAAAGCTGCAGAACGTGCGCAATCAGCTGGCCGAGGTGAATCCGGACTTTTTCTCCGTCACCTTCGGCGCCGGCGGTTCCACCCGGGACCGCACCATTGAAACCGTGCTCAACCTGCACCGGCAGGGCATCTCCACGGCCCCACACCTTTCCTGCGTCGGGGGCACCCGCCAGGAAATCGGCGAGCTGCTGGATGTGTACAAAGACAACGGAATCAACCGGATTGTTGCCCTTCGGGGCGACATGCCTTCCGGGATGGGGGCTGCCGGTGAGCTGCGCTACGCCAACGAGCTGGTGGAGTTCATCCGCGAGCACAGTGGTGACACCTTCAACCTGGAAGTTGCGGCGTACCCTGAGTTTCACCCTCAGGCACGCAATGCCGAGGAAGATCTGCGGAACTTCGCCCGCAAGGTGAAGGCTGGCGCCAACAGCGCCATTACCCAGTACTTCTTCAACGCAGACAGCTACTTCTACTTTATCGACCGTCTGGAAAAAATGGGCGTCACCATTCCGGTGGTGCCGGGCATCATGCCCATCGTCAACTTCTCCAGCCTGGTCCGTTTCTCGGACATGTGCGGCGCGGAAATCCCGCGCTGGATTCGCAAACAACTCGAAGCCTACGGCGACGACAGCGATTCCATCCGCAAGTTCGGGGAAGAAGTAGTCACTGATATGTGTGAAAAGCTGCTCAAGGCCGGCGCACCGGGGTTGCACTTCTATACCCTGAACCAGGCAGAGCCCAGCATCAGTATCTGGAAGAACCTGGGGATCAGTGATCGGGAGAAGATTGCTTTCTGATGAATCTGGTGGTGTCGGATTACCGCCCTGTGGGCCTAATCCGACCTACAAATATTCCTCTACAGCTGCGAGTGAACACGGGGTCAGATGAAAGCTTTCATCTGACCCCTCATTAAGTCTCACCCCGACCGAAGCTCACCCCCAAGCATTTGATTTCCTGCGATGATCTGCGTAATAGTCTAAAGTGTATGTGATGCAGTTCCATCAACGCTCCCCGGAGATCGCAGTCAACAACAGTGATTGATCCGGCTTGCCTTACCGGGCAAATGGAGCCTCATAAGAAAGAAAAGGAGAAAGCATGAGCACGAAATTGCTGAAAACAGTAGGTGCCACCCTCGCCCTTACCGTGGCTGCGAGCACCGCCAGCGCAGAAACTCTCAAGGTAGTCACCGACCCGAGCTTCGTTCCGTTTGAAATGATGGATCAGGAAACCGGCGAAATGGTCGGGTTCGATATGGAGATCATCCGCGAAGTGGCGGACCGCGCCGGCTTTGACATTGATCTTAACACCATGGATTTCAATGGCATCATTCCGGCTCTGCAATCCGGTAATGTGGACATTGCCATCGCTGGTATCACCATCACCGACGAGCGCGAGGAAATCGTTGATTTCTCCGATCCGTACTACGATTCCGGTCTTCGGCTTCTGGTACGCGAAGGTAATGGCGACATCAATGAATTCGACGATCTCGAAGACAAGAAGGTCGGCACCAAGATTGGCAGCACCAGTTATGACTACCTGATGAAGAACCTGGAGGCCGATGATGGCGTCACGCCTTACCCGGGAAGTGCCGACATGTACATGGCGCTGATGTCCGGAGCCATCGACGCTGTCTTCTACGACGCCCCGAACGTAGGTTACTTTGCACGCACCAAAGGCGAAGGCAAAGTCAAAACCATCGGCCCCCTCTACGAAGGCCAGCAGTATGGTATCGCTCTTGTTGAAGGCAGCGAGTGGGTGGACGAAGTGAACACCGCCCTGGCCGCCATGAAAGAAGACGGTACCTACAAGGAAATCTACGAGAAGTGGTTCGGCCCCATGCCAGAAGATATGTAAGGGCTGCCAAGCACTTACGTACGACTCCCGACGCCGGGGCCTGAGTGCCCCGGCTCTTTCTGACCGCAACTTCCTCTGGAGACACTTACAGTGGAATCCCAGTTTCAGTTCGACTGGCAAGCAGCCATCAATGCAATTCCGTTTCTGCTCGAGGGGATCCCCTATACCCTGATGATTTCGTTTGGCGGCCTGCTCATTGGCTTCGTCCTGGGCATCTTCTTTGGCTTGCTGAGCATCAACAAGCTCTGGTTCCTGAAGTGGCCGGCCACCGCGTATATCGAAATTTTCCGCGGCACCCCCATTCTGGTTCAGGTACTTTTTATTTTCTACGGTCTGCCCGACCTCATTGGCACCTCCATTAATCCATTTACCGCAGGTATCGCCGCCATCGCATTAAACTCTGGCGCCTACATTTCGGAAGTGGTTCGCGGCGGCGTTCAGTCCATCGACAAGGGTCAGAACGAAGCCGGGCTATCACTCGGCCTGTCACGGACCCAGACCTTCTGGTCCATCATCTGGCCGCAAGCCTTCCGGCGTATGGTGCCGCCCCTCGGCAACCAGGCCATTGTCAGCATCAAGGACACCTCCCTGTTCTCGGTTATCGGTGTCGGCGAGCTGGTTCGTCAGGGCCAGATTTACATCGCCACGACCTTCCAGGCGTTCGAGGTGTACTTTATGGTCGCGCTCATGTATCTCGCCATCACTTTCTCACTGTCCCTGATTCTCCGCTTCGTCGAGCGGCGTGGACTGGTCTCTGTCTGAAGGAAAGCAACTCATGACTGATATCGTCAAAATGAAGGGCATGAACAAGTACTTCGGTAATCTGCATGTCCTGAAAGATATAGACCTGACTGTTAGCCAGGGCGAGGTCGTGGTGATTATCGGAGCCAGTGGCTCTGGCAAGTCCACACTGATCCGCTGCGTGAACGGCCTTGAAGAATTCGAATCCGGTCATCTGGAGGTGGACGGCCATCCGCTGGCGCCCAAAAGCGGCAACCCGAAAGCCCTGGCGGAAATCCGCAAGGAAGTGGGTATGGTGTTCCAGCAGTTCAACCTCTTCCCCCACCTAACGGTGAAGAAGAACATCATGCTGGCACCAAAGAAGGTCAAGGACGCCCCGGAAACCGTCGCCAACGCCACCGCTGAGCGGTTACTGAACCGGGTGGGCATCGGCGATCAGGCCGACAAATACCCCAGCCACCTGTCCGGCGGCCAGCAGCAGCGCGTGGCCATCGCCCGAGCCCTGGCCATGGAACCGCGCCTGATGCTGTTCGATGAGCCCACCTCAGCCCTGGACCCGGAAATGATCGGTGAAGTGCTGGATGTCATGCGCGAGTTGGCCAAAGAAGGCATGACCATGATGGTCGTGACCCACGAAATGGGCTTCGCCCGGGAAGTAGCCGACCGGGTTATTTACATCCACGAAGGCCAGATCGTGGAACAGGGCAAGCCGGACGACGTGTTCGACAACCCGCAGAATGAACGCACCCAGGCGTTCCTCAGCCGGGTGCTGGCACACTGAGCCTGACTAGTGAAGCCCCGTTTTGCGGGGCTCCACTCTTTCCCCCTCCCTGACCGCAACGCAACTGGACAAAAATTAGACAGACCTACTCCATCGGCTATCCTTATCCATGAACGACCAACTGCCGAAGGGAGGTGCGCATGAATCGGTCCTTTACTCCTCAATACCTGCTTTTTTCACTAACGCTCGTTTGTTTAAGCAGTACCGTCATCGCTCAATCGACTGAAGAACTGCTAAAAGAGATCAGCGAACGGAAAGAGCGAATCAACCAGTTTCGCGCACTCCTGAACGACCCTGACCAAAGCACCCGACTGGCCGCTCTGGATGTCATGCTCAAATCCGACGATCTTGCGATGAAAGAAGTGGCTTATGGCATAGGGTTTAACAGTGCGGATGACGCTATGAGAGCAGTGGCACTTAAGGCGAAATTCAGGGATATCACCGTGATGCCATTCAAGGTAACTTCGGGCGAAGAAGAAACAGAAACGGAAAAGAGCATCCTGGAAAAGTGGGCAGGGACCTACAGCTTTGATTTAAAGGAATTCAATGAAGACACAGGGCAGTTTACATTCAGAGGTGGTGATTATTCGGGTTCAGCAACCGGCCAGATCAGTGGAACCGGCCTTGAATTCCAGGGCGGTTATTGCCAGGGGTTCTTTATATTGGGAGACAGCGCAAATCTCGTTGGAGAACTGCGGTGCAAAAAACCCTACGAAGGAACTTACACAGCGACGGCGAGACTTCAGTAAGTCACTTACCGGGTACTACCAGATCGGAGAGTCCGACACCTTTGGCATCTCCCCAGTGTGAATAGATGCGCAGCATAACCCTGCGAGCGCGAACGGGCGCAAAAGCAACCGATCTGGAGTTGTCCGAAGTAAAAAAAGTTCCGCTGAATACGGGCATCCAGCCCCCCTCTTTTCTGGAACTTACCAACACTTCGAAATCCCGAGGCAGACGTTCCCGGGGCTCGACGCCCTCTCCCACCAACACAATCCGATCAATTGCCTGGACCGCATCGCCTTTCAGATCGACGATAATTTCTATAGGGAACCCATCTGGCCTGGCCAGCCACACTGTTGCTGCTCCAGCTCCGTCTATCAGGTTTGACATCCTGTGATCCGCAGATAACGCAGGGCTAGACCAGCTCTCCACCTGCGCTGCCAGATTGCCTTTACCAGACTCCAGAGGTTCTTTTTGCGCCTTGATCGCAAGGCCGCTATTACCGGGAGTCAAGCCGAAAAACGGCCGAATTGTTTCAACCGCGCGGTCAAACCGGAGCACCTTGCCCTCACCATTTTCCGGATCCACTGCCATCAGGATTCCGGCCGGATCATCTCCCAAAACCAGCAGACTGCCGCTAAGCCCTTTGAACATCTGGTCTTGTGAACCGGCAGGACTGACCCGCAAATACACAAGACCAACATCTGAAATCCGAACGTTTCTTCGACTGATGCTGCCATCGGAACTCACCGATACAATCTGGCCGCGCCCCTCCGACGATAAAAGCTGATCCAGGGCGAGCGAACTGCCAAGATCAAACCTGCAGTCGTCTGTTATGGCTCCAGTCACCCGCAAAACAGCCAGGTCATAGCCAAAAACCTGCAACAGATCCGCCTCACCTCGTGGCCTGGCGCTGCTCCCGCCCACCAGAGTCGCAAAGAAGCCGCCGTCGATCACATGGGCCGGCGTGACGGCATAGCACTCATTCAATCTGCTCAGCAGCACCGCCTGCCCATGCTCCCCTGCACTGATGAAGGCCTGTTGCGGAACAGCTTGCGCCAGAGGCCCCATCAGGCCAGAAGCGAAAAGAGTAATACAGATTCTCCAGCGAAGACCCCTGGCTGTTTTATTCATCAGGACGCCTGGCATCTCTGATCATCTCCCGGATGTTGGAATAAACCTCAATCGCCGCGAACAACAAGGCACCAAGACCTGCAATAAAAGCCAGAAGCGGGTCATAGAGAAACCTCGCCCAACGGGTCGCCTTAATCTGGTAGCCAGAGCTACCAAGCCGCTCTATGTTGACAAAACTGGCGCCACCATGGGCGATCAGCTGGATTGCATTCTGAGCCTCTGTAAACCGCTCCTGGTTCGACGGTTCTAATCGAAAGAAGCCTTCAACTACGGCTTCCTTAGGGGCCCGCCCTGGCGCATGCTTCCAGAACCTGACCCGGTCACCACGATCCAACTCGGTTGCGCCTGCGTTATAACGGGTATCCCTAAAAAGCTGCTCCTCCAGAACATTGACCGTTCCCGATAACAGGATACTGTCAACCCCACTTGTCACATCATCCCCCACCCTGAGGAGCCCCCGAAACGGCCAGACCAGAGGCCGTCCATCGGATACTATCGCCAAAGAAGCCCAGCTCCCCAGAACTCGATCGTCAGCATCGGGCATGACAATGCTTCCCACCCGTCCATCCTTGGCCCGCAGCGTAATCTTGGCCGTCCGAATACCATGACGCTGCAGATCGATTTCAGTACCCTTGCGAATCAGGAGATAGGCATTCTCGGGCAACTCTATTTCATCACCCTTGGTCGCGAATGGATCTGTGAGCAAATTCGCACCACTGACCCGCCACTCGGAAAAGGCTCCTTCCGTAGTAACCAAAGACGCGGTTTCTGTCACCGCGTTCACGGTAAAAATATGATCGCGGCTATCCAGAAATAGCCCAAGAACAACCAAAACCAGTGATACTGAAAACACCCCGGCGACCTTCCGAGGCCGCTTCATGATTGCTAGCAAAAAACCGCGCCAACGTCTGCGAGTACGATTAAGCAATGTTCTGACGCTGCCCACAGGATTCACCGGCCCGGTTCATTCGGCAAACGCAAAACAAGTTCGGTCGGCGACAGCATTCGGTCAAAGCGACGCCGCAAGATTTTGACCACCAGGTTCTCTGATTCCGAATCGGCCACCGGCACCCGGCAAATAGTGTCATATCCGGTTCGGCGGCCGTCTGTTATCGGACGACACGCTACCGTTCTGGGTCCAGCTGAAAGGTTGGTGAGAACGGCAAAAGTATCCGACCGTCCTGAATTGACGAGAATATCCAATGACTCCGGCAAGGCATGATCTTTCCCTCGAAGTGCAATCAGAACAGGTCCGTCTCTGACCTCACTGCAGTCACCCTCGTAGCCTAGAACGGCGAGATCCAGTTTGTGGTAATTGTTGAGGTCATAACGAGATTGATATTGGAGGCGAACGACCTCCGACTGAGAGTTGGAAGGCCAGCGAAAGGTGTTTTCCGACCAGTAAAGCCCATCCCGGGAGATAACCCGGACACAGACATCCCCGCTGGCTCTTGCAGGAGACGAGAAAAGAAAAAGAGAATCATCAGCACTCGCATCTGCAGACAGTACGCCAGCAACTACGCGCCCACTAACGGATGCTTCCCGAGTGAGACTCTCCTGTAACTCCCTGTCCTTGAGCATGGCGATTGCTTCTTGCGCCAGGGAAACCGGGGGCGCTAAGCCAATCAAAGCAGCTACCAAGAGCAAAGTCGCGCGATAGTCCATACTCCGCTTCCTCGTGCAGAATCGTGAAAGCGGATGGCCTGTACAACACCAATCAGATGCCGATCCGGGTTTGCTTCAGTAAATATAGCAGGGAAAAAGGAGGGGGCACTGGTGTCTTGCTGAAGATAACTCGCGGATGGCCTCCTGATCACGCTCAATTCCGGCGCAGGGGCATCCGGCAGAAACGTCGCCCTCCCCCTGATCTTCACCGGGCGCCTTTCGGTCGGACTCAGATGCCACAGTGGTCAGCCATCGCTGTTAACTGTAATATCCGCACAGGTTAACCGCCGACCATCAAGAACCTGACTGTCTGACGGAGATTCATCATGCGCAATGCCGACCTCGTCGCCCGTGGCCTCAAATCCGTGTGGCACCCCTGCACCCAGATGAAAGACCATGAGGGCGCCGTGCCACTGGTTCCGATCAAACGGGGCGAAGGTGTCTGGCTGGAAGATTTTGAGGGCAACCGCTTCATCGACGCCGTCAGCTCCTGGTGGGTCAACCTGTTCGGCCACGTCAACCCGAGAATCAACGCCGCCATTCAGGAACAGATCGGCCAGCTGGAGCATGTCATCCTGGCCGGATTTACCCACGAGCCTGTGGTCAACCTGTCTGAACGGCTGATCGAAGTGACGCCGGAGGGCCTGAACAAGTGCTTTTACGCCGATAACGGTTCGTCTGCGATCGAAGCCGCCCTCAAAATGAGCTTCCATTACTGGAAGAACCACGGCAAACCGGGAAAGAAAAACTTCGTGAACCTGAGCAACAGCTACCACGGGGAAACCCTGGGAGCACTCGCACTCGGCGATGTATCGCTCTACAAAGACACCTATCAGCCGCTACTGATGGAAGTGCTGACAGCCCCTTCGCCGGACGCCTTCAACAAAGAGCCGGGCGAAACCGGCGAAGCCTACGCCCTGCGCCAGTTCGAAGCGATGGAGAAGCTGCTGGCCGAAAAGCACGACGAGATCTGTGCCGTGGTGGTTGAGCCACTGATTCAGTGCGCCGGCGGCATGCGCATGCACCACCCCATCTACCACACCAGATTGCGGGAAGCCTGTGACCGTTACGGCGTGCACCTGATTGCCGATGAGATTGCCGTGGGCTTTGGCCGCACCGGCACCCTGTTTGCCTGCGAACAGTCGGGCATCACCCCGGATTTCATGTGCCTTTCCAAGGGTCTGACCGCCGGCTACCTGCCGTTATCGGTCGTACTCACCACCGACGACGTGTACAACGCCTTTTACGACGACTACGAGACCCTCAAGGCGTTCCTGCACAGCCACAGCTACACCGGCAACCCCATCGGCTGCGCGGTGGCCCTGGCCACCCTGGACATCTTTCGGGACGACAACGTCATTGAAAGCAACAAGCAACTGTCAGCCTGCATGGCCGACTCCGTGGCGCATCTGGCGGACCATCCCAATGTGGGCGACATTCGCCAGCACGGCATGACCCTCGCGATTGAAATGGTGAAAGACAAAGGCTCGAAAACCCCGTTCCCCTGGCAGGAACGCCGGGGAATCCGGGTGTATCAGCATTCATTGACCCGCCAGGCCTTGCTTCGCCCCCTGGGTAATGTGGTTTACTTCATGCCGCCTTACGTGATCACCGAGGAACAGATCCGCCACCTCGCACAGGTTGCAACGGAAGGCATTGAGATCGCGGTTCGCGACTGACAACCGCCAGGAACCTGAGAGAACGGCCCATGCGCATACCCCGTATCTACACTGATTCCGCCCTTAACGAGGGCGGAACTGCACACCTTGATGAAAACGCAGCACAGCACGTGGGGCGGGTACTGCGCATGCAGCCGGGGCAGGAACTGCGACTGTTCAACGGCGACGGCAATGATTACCCCGCCACCATCACCAGCGCCAGCAAAAAGAACGTGGAAGTCCTGGTTGGCACCCCGGAAGCCAGCGCCACCGAATCGCCCCTGGAAATCGTCCTCGGCCAGACCCTATCCAAGGGCGACCGCATGGACTACGCCGTGCAGAAGGCCGTGGAAATGGGCGTCACCCGCATTGTCCCCCTGAACACCGAACGCTGCGACGTCAAACTCAAGGGCGACCGGGAAGACAAGCGCCTGCGCCACTGGCAATCCGTCGCCATCAGCGCCGCCGAGCAATGCGGCCGTGCCCGGGTGCCTGACATCCTGCCAGTAATGACAATCACCGAGTGGCTGGAACACACCCGGGATTGCGACGTACGCCTGGTATTGCACCACCGCACCGAACACGCCCTGAAGACCATTATCCCGCCTGAACGCGTCGCCCTCATGATCGGCCCAGAAGGCGGCCTCTCCGCGGACGAAATCGCCCAGGCCGAAGACGATGGCTTCCTCCCGGTTGCCCTCGGCCCCCGGGTCCTGAGAACCGAAACCGCCCCGGTGGCGGCCATGGCGCTTTGCCAATACCTTTGGGGTGATATCGGCGGCTGAGCCTCTCCGACCGTGCCGCCGTCTCATGCTGGCACGCAGGTCATTGACATAAAGGGGGCCCCACAACATCATCCTGTTCGGTCAAAGTGCTGAATACGCATCCTTTTGGCCAGATTTGCAGGCAAAGGCTTCCAGATTTTTGTGGACAGGGGCCAACGCTGAAGTTTGATCGAGCGGTCGGGCAGTCGCTTCTGAAACCGTGCGGAGCCATGGATGGCGGAGCCGAGCGTACACGGACGTATTCACAGCGTGTTTCAGAAGCGACTGCCCGATCGCTCAGACTCCCAAACATAGAAAAAACTGCGAGTAACAGGATGACGAGCCTGCTAAGCACCCAAGAATTCTGGCAATACCTCAGCATCCCGGTGATTGCTGCCCTGATTGGCTGGAGCACCAACTGGCTCGCCATCAAAATGACCTTCTATCCGCTGGAATTCATCGGCAAACCCCCACTCCTGGGCTGGCAAGGCATCATCCCCTCCAAAGCCAGGAAAATGGCTGCCATCAGCGTCGACGCTACCATCTCGAAAATCGGCACCGTCCGGGAAATCTTCCAGCAGATCGACCCAAAGGTGCTCGCCACCCACATCGTTTACACCGTCGACCCGCGCATCGAAGAGTACGTAGACGAAATGATGCTAAAGGAATACCCCACCTTCTGGGAGAACCTGCCCACCTCCGCCAGAAAAATGGTTTACGACCGGGTACGCAAGTCCACGCCGCAACTGGTGGACAACCTGGTGGAAGACGTTTCCGACAACATTGAAGACCTGCTGGACATCAAGGGCATGGTGATCGAACGGCTGGCCAGCGACAAAAAACTGCTCAACAGGATTTTTATTGAATGCGGAGAGGTCGAATTCCGATTCATCATCAACTCAGGCTTCTACTTCGGCTTCCTGTTCGGCCTGGTCCAGATGGCCGTCTGGTACCTGTACCCAAGCTGGTGGGTACTGCCATTCTTCGGCTTGCTGGTTGGTTGGGCCACCAACTGGATCGCGCTCAATGTCATATTCCGGCCGTTGCACGCTAAAAAAGTCGGGCCCTTTCAGGTTCAGGGTCTGTTTCTCAAACGACAGCCGGCGGTGGCGGAGTCCTTCTGCCACATTGTTACCCACGAGATCCTGACCGTTGGCAACATCATTAACGCGATTCTCGACGGCCCCAAAGGCGACCGGGCCCGCAACATGGTGAAGAAACACATCAAGCCGCTGGTGGATGAAACCGCTGGCATGGGCAAGGCACTGACCCAGGTGGCCTTTGGCCCCACCGGTTTCGCCACCCTGAAAAACCAGGTGGGCGAGAAAGCCATCGAAATATCCCAGACGTCCTTTAACAACCCGGTGTTCGAGAAAGACCGGGCCCGGGCTGTCGAGTCCATCATGGTGGAGCGGATGATTGCCCTGTCCTCGGAGGAATTCCAGGATCTGCTCCGCCCCTGCTTTCAGGAAGACGAAATCAAGTTGATCCTGGTGGGTGCATTCCTCGGCTTCGGCGCGGGTGTCTGCCAGCTGGTCTTCGTGTTCGGGGAGTCGTTCCTGTAAATTCCCACATCAATTCTCGGGCTTAACCTGTGCAAGGATGCGTCGTACCTCTATACTCACAAAAATGGAGTTTCACTACTTCGAACAGATTCAACCCGGAGGCAACGGATGCCAGGTTTTCTCTCCTGGATTTCAGGACTATTCTCCACCCCACACTCCGTACCACCGGCCCCGGAGGCGCGACTTTTTAATCCGTCATCGGAAATTCCGGAAAATGACACCCCGGACAACAGCCCCGAACTTGCCCAGCAACTGGAAGACCACCTGTTTTGCTGGCTGCTGGATGCCGAACCCTCTGTTCTGAAGGCCGACCTCTCTTCCTTCGGAGATGTTCTGGAGGAGCTGCACCAGCGCCTTGCCATTAACCGGATGGAGGAACTGCCCAGGCAGCCCATGAGCCTGCCAATGCTGATGCGGGCGCTGTCCGATGAATCCACGGATCGCCAGCGGCTCACGGACATTATCCTTGGGGATCCCTCCCTTACTGATCAGCTGCTTCAGATTGCCAACAGCCCCTATTTTCGTCCAGGTGACCATTCCATCGAGTCTGTGGACCAGGCAGTGTTCGTGCTGGGGGTCGATGGCATCCGGAGTGTTATCGCCGCTGCGGTGATGCGTCCGATGATGGCCGCAAGGAATAGCCGGGAAGCGCTTTTCGGTCAGCGTGCATGGCGCTGGGGCCTGACCTGCGCGCGGGCAGCGGAACTTATTGCGAAAACACATGGAGAGGACACCAGCGCCCATTTCATGGTTGGGTTACTGCCTTCGCTGGCCTACATTACCATTCGTCGCGAACTCCAGCGGATCTGCCGGTCCCGCACAATCGCCGGAGAGCCAGAGCCGGCATTGATTCGTCATGCATTGGCCCGCTATCAGTGGACCACCTGCCAGTTGCTGGCCAACGAGTGGAATCTGCCGCCCAAGTACCATGCCTACCTCCTGGCCGCCGAGCGCCCGGCCCCCAGGCAAAAACACACGCCCCTGACTGACGGCATGGTGATTGGTACCCGGGAAGTCCTCCGACACGCCAACCAGCGTAACCTTGCTGAAGGCGACCTGCCCAAAGTACTCCGGCTGTCAGAAGACCAGATCAACTCGGTCCGCAGAGCACTACAGACCATGCTCCGGGAGGGCGGACGCTCAGCTGTCAGAAACTGACACGGGCTCCGGCTCGGCCTTTGGGCTGGTTTTTTCCTCGCTCCCTCCGCCGCGCAACAGCTCGGCAAAGGTGCGGGTTTCATCGGTTCTCTCTGGCCCAAAAAGGTCCACAGGTACGAGGCTCGGGAGCCGGTCGACCACCCGGTCTTCATCATTGCGGACGACCCTCAGCACATCGCCCACAGTAATCAGATCAAGTGCCCGCCCGGGAGCAAGCTGGTCGCCCTGCCGCCCCGCCAGCGTCAACAATCCTGCCCGGATAAGCTTATCGCTCAGGGCGCGGGTCACCTCGCCCGGCACTCTCAACTGTTGCTCAAGCACCTCCTGTTGCGGTGCCGGCTTGCCCTCACTGAAAGGTTTGGCCACCAGCCACATGGTTGCCAATGCAACCTTCTCCTGCAACTCGGGGGCCAGCTGCACGTCACGCCGCTTGGCCACGTTACCGGGATTTTGCAGATAGAACGCCAGGCTGGCACCTAGCAGCAGAATCATCCAATTCAGGTAGATCCAGATCAGCAGAATAATCCCGATGGCGAAGCTGGAATAGATGGCCGCGTACTTGGCGGACCCTGCCACAAAGGAGGCGAACAGCATACCGCCCGCCTGCCAGGACACCCCCGCAACCAGACCTCCGATAAAGGCATAGCGCAATTTAACCCGGGTATTGGGCATGAATATATAAACGAACGTAAAAGCGCCAACCACCAGGAAGAACGGGGTAAACCGACTGACGACAAGAATCACTGAGCCAAAGGGTTCGATCGCGATCAGCGCCTGGACAAAAGTCGATGAGAAAATGGTGGCACTGACACCAATGGCCGACACCATCAGAAGTGGGCCCACCATGATGACACTCAGATAGTTACTGAAGCGCTGTGCCATGGATCGCATGTCCGGCACCCGCCAGATCATGTTGAAGGAACGCTCTATCTTCTGCAGCAGGGAAACAACGGTGTAGACAAGCAGGGCAAGGCCTACCGACCCCAGCACCCCCACTTTCATGTTGTCGACAAACCCCAGAATCTGCTCCGCAAGTTCGATGCCCTGGGGCCCAAGGGGCTGAAAAAACTGGAACAGGAAGGGCTCCATTCGCTGGTGCACTCCGAGGGCCTTCAGTACCGAGAAGCTCAGGGCAAGCAGCGGCACAATGCTCAGCAACGTGGTGTAAACCAGACTCATGGCATGCAGGGTCAGCTGTCCGCTTAGCACGTCCCGGGCCATGGCATAGACCGTACGCCCAACCTTGTACAACCAGGTCCAGGGCCAGCTCTTGGGCGGATTGGGGTTGGCCAGAATCCAGCTCTCAGCTGCCTGGAGCCGCTCTTTCAATTGCAATGAAGCCACTGTAGGTCCTGTCGTTCCTTGTTTTATTTAAGTTATCAGTCAGATATCCAATTCCAACCAAGTATGGCTGATTGGGCGCCGTTTGCGAGGCCCGCGCCCATAATATAACCATATCAGCTTTTGTTACTTCCTCTTATAACCCAATTTCTGTAAAAGACCCACCATCAACGATATAACGATTTCCCGAACGGGTGTTAAATCATGAAAATCAGACTTGCTTTGGGCGTTGCCGCCCTGACCACCCTTTTCCCTGTTGCGGCCCTGGCAACCAACGGCTATTTCAGTCATGGCTACAGCACCATCAGCAAGGGTCTGGCCGGTGCCGGCACCGCTCTCTCCCAGGACAGTATTGCCGCAGCCACTAACCCGGCGGGTATGGCATTTGTGGGCAATCGGATTGATGGCGGATTAGAAGTCTTTTCTCCCCGGCGTGAATACACGGTGACCGGCCCTATGTCACCACCTCCGGCATTCCCCCTCCAACAGGGTACCTACACGAGCAGCCGCAACGGATTCGTTATCCCGCACCTGGGCTTTAACCGCGAACTGTCTGAGACTACACGCTTTGGTGTGTCCGTCTTTGCAAATGGCGGCATGAACACCGATTTCCCCGGTGGAAATGGTGGCCCCTTCTACGGTGGCCGCACCG
The DNA here is from genome assembly GCF_002744735.1 of Marinobacter guineae. Taxonomy (GTDB): domain Bacteria; phylum Pseudomonadota; class Gammaproteobacteria; order Pseudomonadales; family Oleiphilaceae; genus Marinobacter; species Marinobacter guineae. The sequence goes on from NZ_KZ319339.1 coordinate 1,432,183, forward strand.
GCGTCAACGTTGAGCAGCTCTTTATCGCGCCCACTTGGTCCTGGGAGTTTTCTGACAACCAGGCATTCGGCATTTCACCGGTGATTGCCTATCAGCGCTTTGAAGCCAAAGGACTCCAGAACTTTGCACCATTTTCTTCCGATGCCAGCGCACTTTCCAACAACGGCACCGACGACGCCTGGGGCTATGGCTACCAGATCGGCTGGCAGGGCGAGATTACCGATACCCTGCGTGGTGGCGTCAGCTGGCGCAACATTCTGGAGATGAATGAGTTCGACAAATACCGTGGCCTATTCGCCCAACAAGGCGACTTTGACATCCCGCAAATGTTCAATGCCGGCATTGCCTGGTCGGGCATCGAGGATCACTGGATCCTGCTGGATATCCAGCATATCCGTTACAGCGAGATTAACAGCGTGGGCAACCCGCTGGTGCCGAACCTGCAAACCGCCCGACTGGGCGACGACAATGGCGCAGGCTTTGGCTGGGACGACATGACCATCGTAAAGCTTGGCTGGCAATGGCAGCAGACACCCACCCAGGCCTGGCGGGCGGGCGTAAGCTATGGTGAGAACCCGATCTCCGATGAAGACGTGCTGTTCAACATCCTCGCTCCCGGGGTTCAGGAATGGCACGTCACCGGCGGCCTCACCCATACCTTCACCGAGAACCTGGACGTGTCCGGTATGGCCTTTTACTCCCCGGCCAAGAAAGTTTCCGGGCCTAACCCGCTGGCTGCAAACCAGACCATTGATCTGGAAATGTATCAGCTGGGCGCGTCCGTCAGCATCGGATGGAAATACTGAGCCTCACCGGTTTCTGAACAAGGCCCAGGGAGCAAAGTGCATTCTCAACAAGGATCAATTGGAAGGCAGGTACGTTTCCGGGTTCCCCGGATAGCTTCATCCGGGTCTTCTGCTTTGGTAGACGCGGGACGCCGCAGTACCTGTCCTTTGCCTTGTACTTTACCCTCCACAACCCGCGCATAAGCCATCTTGGGCGTGGAACGGATCACTTCCACCATGCCGACCAGCTTCTCTGAGCGGCCAAGGCCTTTACCAGTATGACTGTCTCGGACGGAGCCCCCCAGAGCAAACACTTGCCAGCGCTGGCCGGTCTTCATTAACTCACCGCCCATGTTGATAATCAATTCCTCTCCCTGGTGGCCTTCCACCAGCGGCGGCCAAACCACATCGATAACAGAGAGGGCCAACTCCTGACCAGCTCGCTCGAATAGCATCTGCATCGCGCCACGAGAACCGTCCAGCTCCACGCCAAGATTCTCTGGTGCCAGATTCAGCGTCTCAGTCCAAACGATCGCACCCGTGGCCGGGACAACCACCCTGGCTTCCAGCACAAGCGCACCCGTCTGTTCCCGGGAACGCTCGCCGGTCAGGCCAGAAACCTTTTCCTCAATTTTAAACGTGAGATCGGTAACCTGAGCCGTAACCAGATACTCCGCGCCCAGTTCGTTTCCAAGCATGGCCTTTTCCTCAACGGGAATATCCCTACCCGCCATGCGTGCGCGCTCGGACCTGATGGCACTTTCCTTGTCGCGGGCCAGCATCGCAAACCGGCGGGATTGCACTAGGGCTTCAATAATTGCCTGGGTCATCCGGTCAGAAACCTCCTCACGGGACAGTCTCTGGTCACCAACCTCGTAGAAGGAGCGCGCCGGCCATACCGGATAAACGGCCATTCGCCATCGCCCATCGTCCGGATTGCCCGGAGATTTGTAGACCGGCACTTGAACCGTTAACCGCGCCAACTTTCCACCACCGGAGGCGTCGCTAACTGACAGCACCTGATAGCCACTGATCAGCCCTTCTGCGGCCACGCTGGTCTGACTGCTGGAGCCCTTCCGGATCTCAACGCTCGCCTCCCGACCATCATCGGTTCGCACCGACATACGACTCAGTGCAGACTGAACCTTCCGGCTGGCACTGATCTGAGCACCGCGCACCTGGCGTACCGCATCTCCGAGCGCATTGAAAATCGCCTGCTCCCGATCAATCCCTGTCGCTTCGGCATGAACTGTGCGGATTTCTGTTGCTGCCAGGGCAAGCCCGGGCAGGAACACTATTAGCAGGATCGCGAACGTCTGCCTTACCATGAGCCAAATGATCCTGTGCTGCGAGTGGATTTCTGGGTCGCTGGCTGACTGGCGTTACCTGAAGCGCCTGACTTGGCTTTTTCAGGCTTCTTGTCGAGCCCCTGAGCTTTGGCAGACGTCGCCGGGGACCAATATTTCACATAGCCCAGATAGGGGTGCCCCGTGGCAGGGTCAACTGCATCCCATTGTCCAACCGTTTGAACACCGGTCAGACGAGCATTCGCTTCGGACTTGAGAATGTTATTAACCATCCGCCCGATGCCCTGTGACGTCTTGAGCTCGACATTGCCATCGCCTCGGGTTTCACGAACCTGCTGATTGATCTTGCGTCGGGTCGTTTCTTTCTGACCCTGAACCGTCATGGAAGCAAACTGCGCCAGCCAGCCATCAGCCATCATCATGGCCTCATCCCGCGCAGCCTCCATTTCTGTGGCAATTTCAAACTCTTCCATGGTGCCGCGAACCAGCTGCGGGCCTGATGTCCCGAACGAGAGCAGACCGTAACGTCCATTGGCGTCCACCACCGGCTGGACACCGAAGTAGCCCAGCATTGGAACACCCTCGCGCAATTGCGAATCCAGACGCTCCCTGATCTCGTCCAGGGAAATCGCCTGACCAGGTGCCACATCACCGGTACGAAGCTGACGACCGAATTCGCTGAAGCGATCGGAGCGGACCACTACAACGCTCATACGGCCATTGTTTACCGGGCCGTCGCCCCCGACTTCTTCGATCACACCGAAAATGCCGATACCGCTCAACCGACCCATGGCTCTCCATGTTGTCTCACTGACAAACTCGTCGTAGATAAGGTTTTTACGCTCAGCAACGGTAAGTTCCGGCATTTTTGAGGTATCAACACCCAGCTCCTCAAGCAGCGCGTTCATACCCTGGACGGTCAGTTCGGCAGCACGGCCAGCAACGGCTTTGCCCAATGCTTCGAGACTCGTGTTATCGCGAACATCCTCGGGAAGGTCATCTTTCATGAACCGATCGGCCAGCGAGACACCAATATCCACGGAGTCCTGTGATACCAGCTCCCCCATCGCCTTAAGAAAGGCTTCCTCGGTAGCGATGACCCGGGCCTGACTGAACTCAATGTTGGTTGGGTCGGCTGCTACGGCCTGGCTAGCCACCACGAGTGTTCCGCCAGCCGGGTTACTTTTCGACTCGCCACGCACCCAACCGCGAGCATCCAGAAATTCCTGAATCTTTTTGTCACCCGGGTCCACCTCTGATACAGCCATGAAGGGGGAAGGCGGTGTCTTGCTGGCGTCCTGTTCGGCCGCCTGGGCCTGTTCAGCCAGTTCGCCTTCCGCCGCAATCAAGACACCGGGCGCGGAGGCACCCAGGAGACCGGCAATTACAAGGGACAGGGCCGTTTTTCGAATAGTCATTATCGTTCTCCAGGTTTCTTACCAGCTAACGGAATCATTGGAGCCGCGCTTGATGATGGGCGTCTCGCCTTCCCAAAAAGCCAACCCCGTCGCGAGGTCAGTTAAAGAAAGCTGGATGTAGTATTCAACCTGCTGTTCATCACCAACCTTGTGATTGCGCTGAAGGATCTTTCCAGACAAGCTCAGGTCCGGAGCCTGAAGAGTGCCCTTCTTCTGGACGCCGCTCTGATCAAACTCCTCTGAGTTGCGGAGTTCACGGGCACGCATGGTCATTTCATCCTCTGCCCCATTCAGGCCGACTGCGGTTGTGGTGACCACCTTCCCCGAGCGCAGCAGAGCAACCCGAATTTTCTTGGTGAGCTGGTCGGTATCGATGCGTTGCATGGTGTCGTTGTTGATGCGACTGACAACCATGATGTAGCGCCCACCGTTCGGATTGGATACCGCGCCGCTGGCAAGCATGTCATCGACTGCCTCTGATGCAGCCTTTTCAAAGTCCCGATAATCCATGGTCATGGCGACAGGGCCATTGTCCGCCGCAGGATCAACATATCGGGTAGGTGTGGCACAACCGGCAAGCACCAGAACGCTGGCGGACAATACAATTGCTCGTTTCAACATCGGATTTCCTTTTTTACTGCGGTTCACGGAGATGTAACTGATAACTGGTCACTCGCGGATGGGGAGCGGTCGCCTTGAAGAAGCGATTCTGCCCCATCAAGAGACTGGCACGCCGGTAGGCATCACCCACGCCCTTAACGGCCATACCCCTTTCATCAAACCAGGTCACTTTCCAGGCAAGCTCTGCATCGGAATGGGCTTCTACCGCAAACTGGATCTGCAATAGAGAGCTTCCGCCAGGCTGTGAGAGTCGCTCCTCATAGAGCTCTGTTACTGTCAGCGTATAGAGGACGTCAGGATCAATTTTCAGTTCTTGCCGTTCAGCCAGAGGATTCGTCGCAGGCTGTGACGCGCACCCCGCCAGAAGCAGGGCAAGGCTCATGCACCCCGCTATCAAAATATCTTTCATGGGCTTCTCCCCGATGATTACTGGATACTGGAAACCTGAGTCGCTTCCGTCGATTCCGGAAACCTTGCAATTGTCGCTTCAGATTCGCCCCGCAAATCCATCGTGATGACAGTTGCAGGGGAAAGTGCTGTCGGACGCTTCACGTAAACCAGCGTGAATGGCCGCTCGGGAATATCAACGGTGCCAAGAACACCGCCCTGGTGATCAAGTAGTGTCAGGCTTCCACTTTCGGGGCGATCCAGGCGAGCTGCCTGCCAGTGGTCTGGCATGGCCTGCCAGCCGCGCAAATCCGCCTGTGTAGTTGCTATGGTGAGGGCGGCCGCGCCGAGTTGTCCCACCAGGCCAAACTGCTCGGAAGCCTCGTTTTGCATAACCGCCTTGATAACCGCTGAGGCCACGGCGCGTGCCAACACGCCTGGGAAGCGTTCTTTCATTTCAGTACGAATAACTGTCCCCATGTCGGCAATCTGCTCGGTTCTTACGACTTCGCCGGAGCCCACTGCAACACCAAGCGAGCCAGGTACCGCCGATCTTTCAGTGTACTTCGGCAATGCAATACCGAAGTAGGCGGGCGCCTGCTGATTGCCATGAAAAAGTAACAGAGGGATATCGAACCTGGATTCCTCAAGTACTGGGCCAAGGCCATTCTCATAGACAACCCAAACCTGAGGCCCAAGGCCGGTGAGACTTTCACTTCCCGACGCAAGTTCATCTGCCAACCTGGCATCAGCCTTAAGCACATCACTGCCGGCGTTCATTTCCGATACTCGTTTCAGCGACGTAGCGGCATTCTCGAAGTCGCCACTCGTTGTGGCATTGGCCAGGAAATAAATGCCATGAAGATACGTACTCGCGGGGACAATAAACTCCGGGAAAACGGACCAGCCGGAAGTCTCGCCGTAATTGTCGGCAATCGCTGCGTGAAGGGCTTCGTTGTCGAGGCTGTTGCTGACCATCGACGCACTGCTTTCTTCGTCCTTGGCTTCTTCTTCCAGCGCTGCCTGCTGTTCGGCAATTTCTTTCTGGAAGTACTCAACCGCCCTGCGCGTCCGGTCATTGGCGCGATGGAATTCGACACGGGCATACTCATTATTGCCAGCAGCGAGAAAGGCGAGCCCCTTATAGGTATTGACCAGGACGGCTTCAGACATCAACGCCTCGTAGTCTCGCTCCGAGTCGTTAACCATGATAGCCATAAAACCTTCGGCAGCTTCTTCAACAACCCCCTCGGTATCCAGGTACTTCATGCCTTCTTCTGCTAAATCAAAGGCCTCGGCGGCTTCACTATATTGTCCGGTCAGCCGGTAAAGCTCGCCCTGGTGCAAAAGTTCAAGCAGATGCCCCTCGGAATCCACCTCTTCACCTTCCGCTGATTCAAAGCTCACCGACTCCAGGGCAACCTGATAATCGCCTGAGGAATAGGCCTGATTGAAAGAGGACATCTGGTTGCGATGCTGGAAAGACGAGCACCCAGAGATGAGGGACGTGACCGCGAGGGCCAACAAAGAGTGGTTCAATAACTTCACGCCAATGCTCCATGGATTAATCAACTGTCCGGAAGACCTGGAAAACCAAACAGCTGTGGCAATTCCTTTTGTCACCGGGCTACTTAACTCAACGTCAAGATTCTTACAGAGCGTTAACGTTAGATTGAAACTCCAAAGGCGGATAGCTAACTAGCAGTTATATTGCAATCTTTTACTTTTGAATCACGAAGCGACACAGATTCCACAGATACATACCTTGACTTTCTTAGGCACCTCCCAAAAAAGAAGGACTTACAAAGACCAAGGCGTGTCAGCTGCGAAGGAGGTTTCTCTGTCAAAACTCCAGAGACTTGAGGTTGCAGGCCGTAATTTCGACGATTCGCTGCCGCGCTTCCCGGCTGGCCCAGGCAGAGTGCGGGGTAATGATCAGGTTCGGAATATCGTCCGCCAGCAATGGATTGCCATTCCGGGGCGGCTCTTCGGTGAGCACATCGAAACCGGCACCACCGATTTCCCCGGCCCTCAGGGCATCCGCCAGCGCCTGTTCATTCACCAGACCACCTCGGCTGGTGTTGATCAGCAATGAATCGCGCTTCATCAACTTCAGTTCATGAGCACCGATCAGATCTCGGGTTTCATCCGTGAGAAGGCAGTGGAGTGACAGCACATCCACCTGCGGCAGTAGTTCTTCCAGAGGGATCCGGGGGTAATCATCCACGATTCCCGCTTCCTGGCCCGGCCGTGCGCCCAGCACGATTTTCATCCCGAATGCAGCCGCACGCTCCGCCACACCCTGGCCCAGGTCACCGTAGCCGACGATACCGAGGGTTCGCCCCTCCAGCTCCATAATCGGATGGTCCATCAGGCAGAACATGTCACTCCGCCCCCAACGCCCGGCCTGAACATCCCGGCTGTAGTCCAGCAACCGTGTGGCCAGTGCCAGCATCAGCGCCATGGTGTGCTGCGCCACCGTGGAACGGCCGTAATTGGTGACATTCATTACCTTGATGCCATGATCCTTCGCCGCCGCCTGGTCTATATTGTTCAGGCCCGTCGCCACCACCGCAATGGCCTTCAGCTCCGGACAGGCCTCGAAATGCTCCCGGCTGAGCACAACCTTGTTGACGAGAACCGTATCAAAGCCCCGGATCCGCTCCAGCACCTGTTCTGGGGCAGTCCGTTCAAACTTTTCAAGCCCGCCGGTCACCGATTCGATGGGTGACAGATCCACATCGTTGCCGAGCGTCTTGGCATCAAGGAATACCGCTTTCATACTTTTCTCCTGAATCCATATAAGGACAGGTTAAGGTAGACTCAAACAAACGTCCAAGAACAGGGTTGAAACCATGGAACACGAATTCTGGCACGAACGCTGGGCCAAGAAGGAAATCGGCTTTCACGAAGGTACCGTTAACCAGTATCTCTATGACCACTGGCCCGAACTCGCCGGCAAGGGCACCGACGCTGTGTTCGTCCCCCTCTGCGGTAAAGCCCATGACATGTGGTGGCTCCACGACCGCGGCCACCCCATCATCGGCGTGGAACTGAGCGAAATAGCCTGCAAAGATTTCTTCGAGGAGGCCGGAGAGAAAGCCAAAATCCACCCCGGCGAACCTTTCATTACTTTCAAACACGATGACCTGCAACTCTGGTGCGGCGACTTCTTCCAACTGGCTCCCGACGACCTCAAAAACATCCGCCTGGTCTACGACCGCGCCGCCCTCATTGCCCTGCCCCCGAATATGCGCAAAGGTTATGTGGAGCATCTGACTGCCGTCATCCCTGACGGCACCAGAATCCTCCTGATCACCCTGGACTACGACACCGAAATAAAGGGTCCTCCCTTTAACGTCAGCAACGAAGAAGTCCAGGAACTGTATCAGGACGACTACGAAATCGAACACGTTCTCACCAACAACCTGGCCAAAGACCACCCGTTCGCCAAACGGCGTGGGCTTGAAGGTGCATCCGAAAGCGTTTTCCGCCTGACCAAACTCTGAACAGGTCTATCGGAGAGGTTTGATCGGAGTGTACCGGGTGGCTTTCTGAAAACGAATTTGATGTCTGAGCGAAGCGAGTTGCCAATTCGTTTTCAGAAAGCCACCCGGTGCGCTCCAGCCCCCCACAATCGAGCCCCAAGGCCCAACCAAAGCTACAAAAACACCACACCCACCTAACATAATTTAATGAACCTTAACCACTCCCCCACTGTCCAACTCGCGAACCGTGAACTAAGCTCAAAATAAGCAAGCCGACCACGACCCGATCGTCTACCGGCTTGTAAGTATCCATTCCTTCCACCCATAACTAGACAGACCGCCCAGATTGGCGGAGCCAACTGCAACGGGGAAATTGCGTGAACTGAAAGCTGAAGAACAGCGAGCGAGGGGCAATCTATGAGCATACTGCAGCACTTCAAAGACCGGTATGAGAGTACCCAGGAAGAAGAATACAGCCTGGAGGAATACCTGGAGATCTGCAAAAAGGACCCAACGGCCTATTCCACGGCCGCTGAGAGAATGTTAATTGCCATCGGCGAACCAGAACTCGTCGATACCTCCCGTGATCAGAGGCTGTCACGCATCTTTTCCAACAAGGTCATCAAGCGATACCCGGAGTTTTCCGAGTTTTACGGCATGGAAGACGCCGTCGAAAACATCGTGTCCTTCTTCCGCCACGCGGCCCAGGGTCTGGAAGAGAAGAAACAGATTCTTTACCTCCTCGGCCCGGTCGGTGGCGGCAAATCCTCCCTGGCGGAAAAGCTCAAGTCACTGATGCAGAAGGTGCCTTTCTACGCCATCCAGGGTTCGCCGGTGAACGAGTCACCGCTTGGCCTGTTCGACCCGGCTGAGGATGCCCAGATCCTGGAAGAGGAATACGGCATTCCGGCCCGCTACCTGAAAACCATCATGTCGCCCTGGGCCGTCAAACGCCTGCACGAGTATGGCGGCGATATCAGTCAGTTCCGGGTGGTCAAGAAATACCCCTCGGTACTCGACCAGATTGGCGTGTCCAAAACCGAGCCCGGAGACGACAACAACCAGGATATTTCCGCCCTCGTGGGCAAGGTCAACATCCGCATGCTGGAAGATTTCTCCCAGGATGATCCGGATGCTTACAGCTTCAGCGGCGGCCTGTGTAAAGCCAACCAGGGTCTGATGGAGTTCGTGGAGATGTTCAAGGCGCCGATCAAGGTGCTGCATCCACTGCTGACCGCCACCCAGGAAGGCAACTACAACACCACCGAAGGCATGGGCTCGGTGCCCTTCGACGGCGTAATTCTGGCCCACTCCAACGAATCCGAGTGGCAGACTTTCCGCAACAACAAACACAACGAAGCCTTCCTTGACCGGGTCTACATCGTCAAGGTGCCTTACTGTGTGCGGGTAACCGAAGAAATTGAAATATACAAAAAGCTGCTGAGCAACAGTTCACTGGAAGGCGCGCCCTGTGCTCCGGACACCCTGGACATGCTTGCCCAGTTCTCCGTGCTCTCGCGAATTAAAGAACCTGAAAATTCCAGCATCTTCTCAAAGATGCGGGTTTACGATGGCCAGAATATCAAGGACACCGATCCGAAAGCCAAATCCATCCAGGAGTACCGGGATGCAGCGGGCGTGATGGAAGGCATGGACGGCCTCTCGACCCGGTTTGCCTTCAAGATCCTGTCCAAGGTATTCAACTTCGACACCACTGAAGTGGCTGCCAATCCGGTACACCTGCTCTATGTTCTGGAGAAACAGATTGAACAGGAGCAATTCCAGGCCGAAACCCACGAGAAATACCTCAGGTTTATCAAGGAATTCCTCGCACCGCACTATGTCCAGTTCATCGGCAAGGAAATCCAGACTGCGTACCTGGAAAGCTACAGCGAGTACGGCCAGAACCTGTTCGATCGGTATGTAACCTATGCCGATTTCTGGATTCAGGATCAGGAATACCGGGATCCGGAGACTGGCGAAATTCTCGACCGATCCTCGATCAACGACGAGCTGGAGAAGATCGAGAAGCCGGCTGGCATCAGCAACCCGAAGGATTTTCGCAACGAAGTGGTCAATTTCGTGCTGCGGGCGCGGGCCAACAACCAGGGCCGCAACCCGTCCTGGCTCAGCTATGAAAAGCTGCGCAGCGTGATCGAGAAGAAGATGTTCTCGAACACCGAAGACCTGCTGCCAGTGATCTCCTTCAACCCGAAAGCCAGTCAGGAAGATCAGAACAAGCACAAGCAGTTCGTCGAGCGTATGGTCGACCGAGGCTACACGGAGAAGCAGGTACGGCTATTGGCCGAATGGTATCTGCGGGTTCGAAAGTCTCATTAAGTCAGTGACCACTCACTGAACTGGAGTTACGCCATGGGAATGACCCACATAGTCGACCGGCGACTGAACGGTAAGAACAAGAGCGCGGTGAATCGGGAACGGTTCCTGCGCCGCTACCGCCATCACATTAAACGTGCGGTGGCGGATGCGGTGCAGAAGCGCTCAATAACAGATATTGAGCGGGGCGAGAAAGTCAGCATTCCGTCCCGGGATATTGAAGAACCCATCTTCCATCACGGCCAGGGTGGCCGGCGGGAGGTGGTTCACCCCGGTAACCAGGAGTTTGTGGCCGGCGATACCATCCCCAAGCCCGAAGGCGGGGGTGGCCAGGGCTCCGGACAGGGGCAGGCCAGCCCGGATGGTGAGGGGATGGACGAATTCGCCTTCCAGATTACCCAGGAAGAGTTCCTGGATTTCCTGTTCGACGACCTGGAACTGCCCAACCTTGCCCGCAAGAAACTGAAAGACACCGAAGCGTTCAAATACGTCCGCTCGGGTTTCAGCACCCAGGGGGTGCCGGCCAAGCTGGATGTAGTGCGCTCCCTGCGCGGTGCCCATGCCAGGCGCCTGGGCCTTGGCGGTGCCCGCAAGAAGAAAATCCGGGACCTGGAAAAACAGCTGGAAGCCCTGAAATCCGCGCCAGATGATCTGGACCCTGCGTTCAGCCATGAGGACCAGATTCAGGTTCTGGAGGAAGAAATTGCCCGGCTGAAAGCGAATGTGAAACGAATCCCGTTCATTGATGAAATAGACCTGCGCTACCGCCAGCACCTGAAGCAGCCGCAACCGGCCACCAGCGCGGTCATGTTCTGCCTGATGGATGTGTCCGGTTCGATGACCCAGATGCACAAGGACATCGCCAAGCGCTTTTTCATCCTGCTGTATCTGTTCCTGAAGAAGAACTACAAGAAAATCGAAGTGGTTTTCATCCGCCACCACACCAGCGCCAAGGAAGTGGACGAGGAGGAGTTCTTCTATTCCCGGGAAACCGGCGGCACCATCGTCTCCAGCGCACTCAAACTGATGCACAAGATTGTTGAATCCCGCTATTCCCCGTCCGAGTGGAATATCTACGCGGCACAGGCATCAGACGGCGATAACTGGAATGACGATTCTCCGGTCTGCGGAAAGATTCTTGCCGACAGTATTTTGCCGCTGGTCCAGTACTTCGCCTATGTGGAAATCACGCCACAGGATCACCAGATGCTCTGGTATGAATACGAAAAGATTCACGAGCGCTTCCCCCAGAGCTTTGCGTTACAGCAGATCGCCGACCCCGGCGAGATCTACCCGGTGTTCCGCCAGTTGTTTGAGAGGAAAGCCGCATGACCAACCTGATGGATCGCCCGAATCTGCCGGGAAGTGACCAGCCCAGAGCCCGGGAGCCGATTTCCACAGGCTCTGAATGGACTTTCGAGCTGGTCCAGAAATACGACGACGAGATCGCCAAATGCGCCGCCGAGTTTGGCCTGGACACCTACCCCAATCAGGTTGAGGTGATCAGCGCCGAGCAGATGATGGACGCCTACAGCTCCGTGGGCATGCCCGTTGGCTACCATCACTGGTCCTTCGGCAAACAGTTCCTCAGTACCTCAAAGGGATACCAGCGCGGCCAGATGGGGCTGGCCTATGAGATCGTCATCAACTCCAATCCCTGCATCGCTTACCTGATGGAGGAAAATACCCTGCCCATGCAGGCGCTGGTGATTGCCCACGCCTCCTATGGCCACAATTCCTTCTTCAAGGGCAATTACCTGTTCCGCACCTGGACCGACGCCAGCGCTATTATTGATTACCTGGTGTTTGCCCGGAATTACGTGGCTGAATGCGAAGAGCGTTACGGCGTTGACGCTGTGGAGGAGATTCTCGATTCCTGTCACGCCCTGATGAACTATGGCGTAGACCGCTACAAGCGGCCCGCCCCCATCTCAGCCTCGGAAGAAGTGCGGCGGCAGAAAGAGCGGGAGGAATACCAGCAACGGCGCATCAACGACCTGTGGCGAACCATCCCGAAAATGGACGAGGATGATGACCCGGTTAAGCGGCGCAAACGCTTCCCCGAGGAACCGCAGGAAAATATTCTCTACTTCATCGAGAAAAACGCCCCGCTGCTGGAAACCTGGCAGCGCGAGATCATCCGCATCGTGCGCAAACTGGCCCAGTATTTCTACCCCCAGCGCCAGACCCAGGTGATGAATGAGGGCTGGGCCACCTTCTGGCATTACACTCTGCTGCACCGCATGTACGACAAGGGCCTGGTGAACGACGGTTTCATGCTCGAATTCCTCCAGAGTCATTCGGCCGTGGTTTATCAGCCGCCGTTTAACAGCCCATGGTACTCGGGCATCAACCCCTATACCCTGGGTTTTTCGATGTTCACGGACCTTCGCCGGATCTGTGAGAAACCGACAGATGAAGACCGGCACTGGTTCCCGGACATCGCCGGCAGTGATTGGCTGGAAACCCTGCATTTCGCGATGAAGAACTTCAAGGACGAGAGTTTTATCCAGCAGTTTCTCTCTCCCAAGGTGATGCGGGACCTGAAGCTGTTCGCGATCCAGAACGACGACCAGGAAGATGTGTACCGGGTAACGGCCATTCACGACGAGCCCGGCTACCGGGAACTACGGGAAAAACTGGCCCGCCAGTACAACCTCAGTTACCGTGAGCCGAACATTCAGGTGTGGAACGTGGATGTGCGCGGTGACCGCTCACTGACCCTCCGGCACGTTCCGGTAGACCGTGTGCCCCTGGGCAACGAGACCGCTGAAGTGCTGCGCCATGTGCACCGGTTATGGGGCTTTGATGTGCACCTGGAAAGCGTGGACGACGGCGCCACAATTCAGGAATACCATTGCCCGCCCCGGGAATTCGAGGAGGACTAATCTGGAACCCACTGGCACTCTCGGGCCAGTATTGGCCGGCCCGGTCCTGCGCCATACTGCACCAGACTCAATGGTTCTCTGGCTGGCCACCAGCGAGAGAGCATCATTCTCTATCCAGGTATTTGACGGCGAACACATCCTGCTCGACCGCCCGCTAGCTGACCATGAGATTACCCGGCTCAGGATCGGTGCCCGGGCCTGGGTGAATCTTCTGACGATCGAACCGGAATCTGCCCTTCCCACGGATACCCGGCTTGAGTATGACCTCGGCCTGGCCGGCAATACCGGTCAGGCCCCACAGTGGATCCGGGACTGGGCATCTCACCTTTGCCCCGACGGCCGTCAGCGACCCGGGTTTACCCTGAAATCGAAACTGGATCGCATTCTCCACGGTTCCTGCCGTAGGCCCCACCACCCTGCTTCCGACGGCCTGGTTCGGGTGGACGAAGAATTGCACAAGGCAGAGCAACTGGAGGATATTCCCTCCCTGCTGCTCATGACCGGCGATCAGATCTATGCCGACGATGTGGCTGGCCCGATGCTGCACGCCATCCACTGTGTGATCCATCAGCTTGGCCTGTACCAGGAATCCCTCGAAGGGGCATCGCTCAGCCACAGCCGTGAACTGACATCGATGTCCAATGCCTACTACCATCGGGATGCCCTGCTGCCGGAAACCGAATCCAACGAAGAGCTGACTGAACGCTTCTTCGGAGGCGTCCGGAAGCCTGTATTTACCACTGCCAACGCCGGTAACCACCTGATCTCGTTCAGCGAGGTAATGGCCATGTACCTGCTGGTGTGGTCACCGGAACCCTGGACCCTGGTGACAGCGGCCGAACCGGTCAACAATTCGGAGGAGCTGACCCGTTACCAGAAAGAGCAGCAAGCCATCGATGCCTTTCGGGAGAGCCTTCCCAGGGCCGCCCGGGCACTGGCCAATGTGCCCGTATACATGATTTTCGATGACCATGATGTGACTGATGACTGGAACCTCTCGGCCCTGTGGGAAACCACCGCCTACGAGCATCCGTTTTCCCGGCGGATCATCGGCAATGCGCTGCTGGGGTATATGCTGTGCCAGGGCTGGGGCAACCAGCCTGAAAACTTCGGCGGCGTCATTGAACAGTGCCAACAGTTGCTGAATGCAGAAAAGGACCAGAATGAACTGGACAAGGAAATCCAGGACGAGCTGATCGACCGGCTATTCCACTTTCATTGTTGGCACTACAGCCTGCCGACCTCACCCCGTCTGGTGGTGCTGGATACCCGGACCCACCGCTGGCGAAGCGAGATACGCCGGAGGCATCCGTCCGGGCTGATGGACTGGGAGTCACTGACCGATTTTCAGCAGGAAGTCATGGGGGAGCAGTCAGTGGTTGTGGTCTCACCCGCCCCCATGTTCGGCGTGAAGCTGATCGAGATGATCCAGAGGGTGTTCACCTTCTTTGGCAAGCCATTGCTGGTGGACGCTGAAAACTGGATGGCACACCGGGGCGCCGCCAACGTATTACTCAATATCTTCGGGCACCCCCGAACACCGCGGCACTTTGTGATTCTCTCCGGCGATGTCCACTACTCTTTTGCCTATGACGTCCGCCTGCGTCACAAAAAAAACGGACCCCATATCTGGCAGATCACCAGCAGCGGCATAAAAAACGAGTTTCCCAACTCCCTGCTGGAATGGATGGACCGTCTCAATCGCTGGCTTTTTGCGCCCTGGTCTCCCCTGAACTGGTTCACCAAAAGGCGGCGGATGTGGATTTCACCCAGGCTGCCCGAGGGCCGGGAGGCCGGAGAGCGACTCTGGAATCACTCGGGAATCGGAGACGTAAGACTGGACGACGAGGGCGCACCCACCGCCATCCGGCAACTGAACGCCGGCGGCGGGGGTACCATCTTTCAGCAACGCAAAGACGACTGATCAGACATTGACGGACGGCAGTCCGGAAAGGGCCATTGCCAGTTCCTGTTCGTCGTATTCGTGGTCACTCAGGTCACCGGCAAAATAGGACGTGTAAGCCGCCATATCGAAGTGACCGTGGCCACAGAGGTTGAACAGAATCACCTCTTCCTTGCCTTCCCGCTTGCAGCGCAGGGCTTCGTCGATGGCGCCCTTGACCGCGTGGTTGGCTTCTGGCGCGGGCACGATGCCCTCGTTGCGGGCAAACAGCACGCCAGCCTCGAAGCATTCGCGCTGGGTGTAAGACACAGCATCAAACAGCCCCAGTTCCTTGGCGTGGGACACCATGGGCGCCATGCCGTGGTAACGCAGACCGCCGGCATGGAAACCCGGCGGTGTGAAGCCGGAGCCCAGGGTGTGCATCTTGGTGAGCGGAGTCATGTGTGCAGTATCACCATAATCGTAGGCGTACTTGCCGCGGGTCAGGGTCGGACAGGCGGAAGGCTCCACAGCAACGATCCTGGATTTTTGCCCACCACGGAGCGCATGGCCCATAAACGGGAAGGCAATGCCGGCAAAGTTGGAACCACCGCCGGTGCAGCCCACGATGACATCCGGCCAGCAATCCGCCATTTCCATCTGCTGCATGGATTCCAGACCAATGATGCTCTGGTGCAATAACACATGGTTAAGCACCGAGCCCAAGGCGTACTTGGTGTTCGGATCCTGTACCGCCAGTTCCACCGCCTCTGAAATGGCAATCCCCAGACTGCCGGTGTGGTCCGGGTTATCCGCCAGTACCTTGCGCCCGAATTCGGTCAGTTCCGAGGGCGAGGCTACGCATTTCGCGCCATAGGTTTCCATCACCGCCCGGCGATAGGGTTTCTGGTTGTAGGAAACCCGCACCTGGAACACAGTAACGTCAATATCAAACAGCGAACCCGCGAAGGACAGCGAAGTACCCCACTGGCCGGCGCCGGTTTCCGTGGTGAGGGTACGAATGCCCGCTTCACGGTTGTAGAACGCCTGGGGAATGGCGGTATTGGGCTTGTGGCTGCCCGCCGGGCTCACACCTTCGTACTTATAGAAGATTTTCGCCGGTGTACCAAGGGCCTTCTCGAGACGATGAGCCCGGTATAACGGGGCCGGGCGCCAGAGCTTATAGACATCGCGAACCGGCTCGGGAATCTCGATTTCCCGCTCGGTGGTCACTTCCTGTTCGATCAGTGCCATCGGGAACAGCGGTTCAAGGTCGGAAGGGCCTACAGGCTGTTGAGTCCCCGGGTGCAGCACCGCCGGCAGCGGCTCTGGCAGATCCGCCTGCAGGTTGTACCAGTACTTCGGCATCTGGCTCTCTTCGAGAAGAAACTTGGTTTGCATGGTTCTGGGTTCCCTGATTCTGGTGTTGTTATTCAGTGCGCAGAATACCGGCTCCGCGCCGGCTTAAAAAGTTCTTTGCTGGAGATCATGGTGGCCTAGGCCGGCAGCCAGGACGCAAGCAGATCCACCAGCCACGGTACCAGCAGGGCCGTAGCAAAGGCGGAAAGCGCCATCGCCAGCCCGGAAAACGCCCCCATCTGGGAGCTTACCTGGAAGGCCCGGGCAGTCCCGATACCGTGGGCCGCGACGCCCATGGCGATGCCTTTGGCGGTATCATCCCGCACCCGGATCCATTCGAACAGTTTGGTACCGAGCACAGCGCCGGTAATCCCGGTGATCACCACCAGCACTGCGGTCAGTGATGGCAGCCCGCCAATTTTTTCCGAAATACCCATGGCGACAGGCGCCGTGGCAGATTTGGGAGCGAGGGACATCTGGATTTCCATAGAGCCGCCAAGCAGCCGTGCCAGACCAATGGAGCTGCCGGCAGCAATCACCACACCGCAGAACAGTGAGATCGTTACCGGCAACCAGAGTTGGCGCAACCTGGAAAATTGTTGATACAGGGGAACGGCCAGGGCAACCGTGGCTGGCCCCAGCAGGAAGTGAACAAACTGGCCGCCTTCAAAGTAGTCACTGTAGGAGGTACCGGTGGCCAAAAGAAGGATGATAAGCATCGCAACCGAGGTGACCACCGGGTTGGCCAGGGGATTGGAGTTGGTTTTCAGGTATAACCGGTAGGCCAGCCCGTAGGCCACCAGGGTAATGGTGAGCCCCAGCAGCGGAGAGGCAGACAGGTAGACCCAAATATCTTTCAGTCCCGGCTCATTCATCATGCTTACCGTTCTCAGCGAGGGGTTTCGTGAACCAGCGGGTAGTCACCTGCATGATCAGCGCCGTTGCGACCATGGTGATCACGGTACTTAACAGCAGTGCCAGGGTGATCGGCACCCACTCGTCGGCAATGCGGCCAAAATGAGCCATCATGCCTACGCCTGCGGGCACGAACAGCAACGAGAGATGGCTCAGCAATGCGCTAGACGCCTGGTCAACCGATTCCGGGGTTCGGCCACGAATCATCAGGGTTATAAACAGCATGACCATGCCGAGAACCGGTCCGGGAATCGGCAGGCCCAGCAGACGAACCGTAATTTCACCCACCAGCTGGTACACCAGCAGCAGGGTAATGCCATTCAGAAACTGCATCGGTTGGTATTCCGGTCAGTGAATCTGGACTTTGGTATCGGGAATAATACTCCGGCCATACATGGCCAGAATAAACCCTATCGGGAACATCAGCACCCCATAAACCGCAGCCGGTATGGACATGGCGCTGGATTCCAGCAGAGTCAGCGTCACCATCAGGGCAATGGTACCGTTTTTCACACCAAGCTCCACAGCCACCGCCAGGGATTCCCGCTGGGTCAGTCCGGCTACCCGACCTGCCAGTAAGCCCAGCAGGATACCTGCCACATTCAACAGGATGGTTGCCGGGCCAGCCTGTTTCAGGAGCTCCCAGATCTGATCCCGCACCCCGTAGACCAGGGCGACAATCAGAAGGGCGAGCACAACCCCACCGAAAATACTGACAATGCTTTCCGCCTTGCGGGCAACCTCCGGTTTACGGGTACGTACCGTCATTCCGATGGCTACCGGAAACAGCACAATACCAATCAGCATGCCCACCGTTTTCCAGACAGGCAGTACGATATTTTCCTCTGTGCCCATGTAATGTTGCAGGGCAAGATTGGTGAACAGAGGCAGTGTGAGAATGGTGATCAGGCTGGCACTGACCGTCAGCACTATGGAGAGCGCGATATTGCCCCGGGCAAGCAGCACGAAAAGATTGGATGTAGTACCACCCGGGCAGGCGGCAATGATCACCAGACCGACAGCAATGGCAGGCGGAACCGCCAGCAGGGTGGCAAGCATAAAGGCGATCAGGGGCATTATCAGAATCTGGGCAACGGTTCCGACAATCATCCCTTTCGGATACACAGCCACCTGGCGGAAATCGCGAACCGTCAGGGTCATGCCGATACCAATCATGATGATGAACAAAGCAATCGGCAGACCTGCCGAGATAAGCGGGCTGGATTCCACAGTGCCTCCGGATGTTTTTGTTTTTACTGCAACCAACCGATGAAAAGTAGCACAGACTGCTCACTTGCGGGAGCGTTCAACCGCAACCGCTTGTAACAGTGAAACAGCGCAAAACCGGGGGAACTTTCTGACCACGAGGATCGTGTCCTGAAGCGGTTATCAGTATACTTGCAACAGACAAATAAAATATCTGGACACTCGTGGAGACACTCAAGGAATGAAACGCCTGGGAACCCTGGACGCCTCTTGGCTGGCCGTAGAATCTGAAGACACCCCCATGCACGTGGGAAACCTGCAGATCTTTTCGCTACCTGAGGGCGCCCCTGAAACCTTTCTTCGGGATATGATCACCCGCATGAAAGAAACCGGCGATGTGGCGCCGCCGTGGTGCTACAAGCTTGCCTGGTCCGGTTTTCTGGGCCGGGTGCTGGCGCCGGCCTGGAAAGTCGATAAGGACATCGATCTGGATTACCACGTCCGCCACTCTGCGCTGCCCCGACCTGGCGGCGAACGTGAACTGGGCATCCTGGTTTCGCGACTGCACTCCAACCCCCTCGATTTTGCCCGCCCACTCTGGGAGTGCCATGTTATCGAAGGGCTGGAGAACAACCGCTTTGCTCTTTACACCAAGATGCATCACTCCATGATTGATGGCATCAGTGGTGTTCGCCTGATGCAACGGGTGCTGACCACAGACCCGGATAAAAAAGACATGGCTCCCCCCTGGTCGGTTCGGCCAGAACGCCGCCGGGGCAGCAAAACCGATTCCGAAGCCAGCGTACCGGGCGCTTTTTCGCAGGCCATGGATGCCCTCAAGCTGCAGGCCGATATGGCACCACGGCTGTGGCAGGCGGGAAACCGGCTGGTCCACTCGGTCCGCCATCCGGAGGATGGTCTCACCGCGCCTTTCACCGGGCCGGTATCGAAGATCAATCACCGGGTAACCGGCCAGCGCCGGTTCGCCACCCAGCATTACCAGCTGGACCGAATTAAAGAGGTCTCACGAGTATCCGGCGGCTCCCTGAACGATATCGTGCTGTACCTGTGCGGGACCGCCCTCCGGCGCTTCCTGCTCGAGCAGGATGAGCTACCCGACACCCCCCTAACCGCGGGCATACCGGTCAATATCCGGCCATCCGATGACCAGGGCACAGGCACCCAGATCAGCTTTATTATCGCCTCCCTCGCGACCGACGAACCGGACCCGCTGACACGCCTGCAAAATATCAAGACATCAAGCCGGCGGGCGAAAGAACATCTGCAGAAGCTGCCCAAGAGCGCACTGACCCAGTACACCATGCTGCTGATGTCGCCCTACATTCTTCAATTGATGTCCGGGCTGGGCGGGCGAATGCGCCCGGTGTTCAACGTCACCATCTCCAACGTACCCGGCCCCCAGAGAACGCTCTACTATGAGGGCGCCAGGCTGGAGGCCATGTACCCGGTGTCACTGATTACCCACGGCGGCGCTCTGAACATTACCTGCCTGAGTTATGCGGGTTCCCTGAATTTCGGCTTTACCGGTTGCCGGGATACCCTGCCAAGCATGCAGAAACTGGCGGTGTATACCGGAGAGGCACTGGATGAGCTGGAAAGCCTGATTTTGCCGCCGCTGGCGAAACCAGAAGCCGTCGAAAAAACAGAAGCGGCCACTAAACCGCGGAAACCCCGAAAGAAGGCCGCGCCGAAAACGTGAAGGTGTATGGTCCGGGCCCCGATTCAGCCCGGGCTTTTCCAGTTGGCAGCGCCCACAAAGATCAGCTGAAGGAAGCGGGTGGTCCGCTTCCTGATCTGCTCAATCTGGTAATCATCATCCGGTGAAACACCCAGCAGATCGGTCAGGCTGAAAGCGACACTTCGCACCACCAGATCAGAGGTCATATCCAGATCCTGGTCGTTAAGATGATCCACCAGTCTCAGTCTGCGCAAGTCGTTGGCCAGCTCACTGGCGAAATACCGCATTTCGCTGCGAATGCCCTCCTGCACTGCCCGGCTCTCTCCGGCGAGCCCCTGGGCCATGAACATAAAAAAGCTCCGGTTGGCCCGAGCGTGGCTGATGAAGATCGCCACGGATTCTTCAATCAGCTTGTCCGCCTGCAGCACATTGGCCCGGGCCTCACGCATCATCCGGCGCAATACCAGTCCCAGCTCATCCACCAGCTGCAAGCCCAGGTCATCCATATTGCGGAAATGGCGATAGAACGAGGTTGGCACCACCCCAGCCTGTCGCGTTACTTCCCGGATGCCAAGACTGGCGAAATGCCGTCCCTTCCCCACCAGTGTTAACGCCGCATTCATCAGTTTCTCGCGGGTTTCACCGGGTTTTCTTCGCTGTTTTTCCGCCATCGTCTGCCTGTACTGCCTGCCGTTAGTCAATGGTTGACAAGTGTACACAACCGGAAAAATAAAAGTACAGAATGCTTGTCATTTTACGCCAATGCACAAGTACCCATTGTCTCTCTTAATATCACTGTGTACATTCGTACACATAAGTGTACAACTGTGCACAAAGGTCAGGATATTCACGGGAGACAACCACCATGCTAGCGAAACAGACCCAGAGCCGAACGCTGCATTGGCTCGGCAGGCAGCTCTTCAACCGGGATGACCCGGCTGCATTTTTCGATCCTCTGCTTGAGCGCATCAATCCGATGTGGGTACAAGAGTACACACCGGCACGGGTGGAACAGATCATTCAGGAAACCCCGGACACCAAAACCCTGGTACTGAAGCCGTCCCGTAGATGGGCCGGATTCAGGGCCGGTCAGCATGTAAACATCTGTGTTGATGTGGGTGGCATCCGGCGTAACCGCACTTTCAGTCTTTCGAGCTCCCCGATTCTCTGGCAGGAACAGGGACGGGTGACGCTCACCATCAAACGTCTACCGGGCGGTCGGGTGACTAACTGGATACATGATGCACTCCAGACCGGCACCGTGATCGGAATGGGCGAGGCCTTCGGTGATTTTCTTGTTCCCGAGCCGGCCCAACCAGTCCTGTTCATTGCCGGAGGCAGCGGGATCACGCCGGTTTTGAGCCAGCTTGAAACCATGGCTGCCATCGACTACCGGGCACCCGTGACGCTACTTTACTTCGTTCGAACCGGAGACGACGTCATCGCCAGGGAAAAACTTCAGGCCCTGTCAGCGCGCTACAGCGCGCTGACACTGAACATCATCGCAACCCATGAAACAGAGGAACACCGTTACCTGTGCGACGAGGATCTTGATGCCATACCCGGAATCAAGGCGCGGCAGGCCTTCCTTTGCGGTCCGACAGGGCTGATGGACCTGGCCCGGAATCTTCTGCATCAGCGGGGCATTGCCGACACAGACATCCACAGCACTTTCTTTTCGGTGCCACAGGCCGACCTGGGCAACGAGGCACTGGGCGGGCAAGTCCGGTTTTCCGGAAGCAAGCTGGACATAGGCTCCGAGGGCGATGCCACCTTGCTGGACATTGCCGAAGCCGCCGGCCTGTCACCGCGCCATGGCTGCCGTATGGGCATTTGCCACCAGTGCAGCTGCCGAAAAACCGCCGGCACCGTGGTCAATCGCCTGACCGGTCAAACATCCGGCCCCGGTGAGGAAAACATTCAGATTTGCATTTCGGTGCCCAAGGGCCCGGTTTCCATCGACATCTAAGATCCGACACCAAATTACATCGCGGAGTCTGAAATCTCCGCAAGGAGCACCACCATGAAACAGATGACCGAAGCACAGCTCTCGGAACTCGAACAGGATCTCAACGCCATTCGGAATGAGGTTATCGCCGATCTCGGCGAGCGGGATGCCCAATACATCCGCCGTATGGTACGCCTGCACCGAATGCTCGAAGCCGGTGGCCGGGTGATGATGCCGTTTGGCTTCATTCCACCGGTCTTCGTTGCGGCGACGGCAACCCTGGGCATTGCCAAGATTCTGGAGAACATGGAGATCGGCCACAACGTGATGCATGGCCAGTACGACTGGATGAACGACCCGAGCCTGCATTCCCAGACCTACGAATGGGACACCGTCTGCACCGGTGATTCCTGGCGCCGCACCCACAATTACGAGCACCACACCTACACCAACATCATCGGCAAAGATCGGGACTACGGGTACGCGGTTCTGCGGCTGAGCGATGATGAACCCTGGAGGCCGCGTCATTCCCTGCAGTTCATCAACTACATTCTGCTCAGCGTGTTCTTCCAGTGGGGTGTGGGACTGCACGAACTGGAAACCGAGAAGCTTCAGCGCAGGGAGATCAGCTTACGCGAAAAGCTGCCGTTCCTGAAAGAGTTCGCCCGCAAGGGGGGCCGGCAGGCGTTCAAGGACTATGTGTTTTTCCCGTTGGTCACCTTCCCGGTGGCGCCCATCGTTCTGGCCGGCAACGTGGGCGCAAACCTGATACGCAATCTCTGGTCGTCAACGGTGATTTTCTGCGGCCACTTTACCCAGGACGCCGAAACCTTCAGCGAGGAAGAATGCGAAGGTGAGAGCAAGGGCCACTGGTACCTGCGCCAGCTAACCGGCTCCTCGAACTTTACCGGGGGCCGCTGGCTGCATATTCTGAGCGGACACCTGAGCTACCAGGTAGAACACCATGTATTCCCCGACCTGCCCGCACACCGCTACCCGGAAATCTCCGGAAAAGTACAGGCGGTCTGTCAGAAGCATGGCATTCACTACAACACCGGTAGCTTCGCCCGGCAGTACGGCACCGTATTGAAGCGGGTCCTCCGGCACTCCCTGCCCGAGCATCTTGGAGGAAGCTCCGCCACTACGGCATAACGGGCTCACAGGTTCCGGAATGCAGGTTGCCGGGCGCATGGACCGTCACCCGGTTCCGGCCAGCCTGCTTGGAGGCATAGAGGGCCCCGTCTGCCGCCGAAATCAGCTCGCACGGCTCCACGGAAGCACCACCGGGAGCCGTCGCCACGCCGAGACTGACGGTTACCGGAACCGGCTGCCCTTCCCATTCAAATCGCAGATCACGCTCAACCGTCGCACGAACCTTTTCCGCCAGCGTCCTGGCTCCGATGGCATCGGTATAGGGCAGGATAATGGCAAACTCTTCTCCGCCATAACGCGCGACAATGTCGGTTTCCCGGCGGACAACCACTGCCAGGGTATCAGCAAGGCGCTGCAGGCACGCATCCCCGGCCTGGGGCCCCAGATTGTCGTTAAACGATTTGAAGTGATCCACGTCGATCATAATCAGGGCCATCGGACCCTGACGCCGGCAGCGGGCCGCTTCTTCCGCCAGGCGGGCATCGAAATAGCGACGGTTGAATACCCCGGTTAACCCGTCCGTTGAACTCAGGGCTTCCAGCTGCCGGTTGACGGCCTCCAGCTCTGATGTTCGCGCGGCAACCCGGGACTCCAGCTTTTCGTTCATTTCCTGCTGGATCTGCTGGTTCTTGAGCGACATGTGCCTCAAGCGGTCAGCCAGGGCAATGGACAGCAGAATGACTTCGAAAGCGGAGCCAATCTGGATACCGAACTCGGTGACAAAGTTGGCGGGCACGATGGCAAACGTCTTGAGCGTGTAAAGAAGCATCCCGGACAACAACGCGGTCCAGGCCACCATGAAATATCGGGCCGGCCGGAACCTGCGGTACAGGCAAATTCCACCTGCAAGGATGACAAACCCCACCGATACCGCTGCCATAAAGGTGTTCACCCGAATAACCGGGCCGTACGCGGGCCAGAACAAGGCCGCCGCGCCAGCTATCACAAAGGAGGCCATCAGCGAGAGAAACACCTTCTCAAGCCTGGGAGCATTATCCTTGAGTGCCAGGAAGGAGCGCGAAAACCCGAGAACACAGAACATGCCAGCGGCGATCAGGAACGCCACTGCTCGATTGTTCCACCAGGGCAACTCCGGCCAGAGGTGCTCAAATGCCAGACCATTCAGGGTGAACTGGAGCAATCCATAGGACAGGATATAGGACACGTACCACAGGTAATTGGTGTCCCGGAACGATACGAAGATCAGAAAATTGAAGATCGCCATGCAAACCAGGAGCCCATAATAGAGCCCCAGCAGAAACCGCTCCTGGTGGTCCGCCGAACTGAAGTCATCCGAGTGCCACAGCAGGGTTCGCATCTGCACAGCCCCGGAGGTCCTGACCCGGAAAAACAGATCGACGCTCTGACCGGTAGGCAGCTTCAGGAGGAAATTGATATTGTGGTGATCCTTGGGACGCTGCCGAAAGGGAATCGCGTCTCCCGCTATCTGGCGACCGATGCTCCCGTCCGCCCGGACGAAGAAAACTTCCATTTCATCAATGATCGGATACAGGCCTTCAATCACCCAGCGATCATTCGGGCTGGAGTTGTTCACTACGCGGGTGTGAAACCAGAAGGTCGAATCGGTAAAGCCGAAGTTATACGCTTCCTCCGGAATGCCGTCGGATGCGATCTGCGGCCAGCGCTGGACGATCTGGGAAATATTCAGGCTGGACGAGGAATCTTCGTAGTAGGTTAAATGCCGGGATATGTCGAGGCGCCCGCTGTCCTCAATCAGTACAACGGGAAAACTGTCCGGTATTCCAGTTGCAGACGCACCTGCCGAACACAGCGCCAGCAACACCAGCAAGGCAATATGAATCAAACCGGCCCCGACTACTCTTATTTTTGTTTATATTGTTATTCAATAATGGATATCATCCTATCGAACCTGCGGGGTAGTCAGCAGTTATTAATGGATTTTATTCGTAAATTTCTGTATAGGGCCGTCAGGCGATCTGAAGAAGTCTCAGCAACTGAGGCCTGTGCTGGTCCTGGATAATATCGGCCAGGGTGTACTTGTCGAGCACTTCCAGAAAGGCATTCAAGGCCTCCCCGAACATCGACTTCAGACCGCACACCGGGGTTATCTTGCAGGCGTTTTTCGATGAAAAGCATTCCACAATGCTAAGATCCTGCTCGGTTTCCCGCACCAGAATACCGACGTTGATATCGGAGGGCGCCATGTGCAGACGCATACCTCCTTTCTTGCCACGGATAGTTTCGATGTAACCTTTCTTGTTCAACTGATGGACCACCTTCATAAGATGGTTTTTTGAAATATCATAACTGTCGGCAATTTCCTGAATGGTTGCCAACCGGTCACCCTGCGCTGCGAGATAAATCAGGACGCGAAGTGAATAATCCGTGTAGCGGGTGATGTGCATTCAATACTCCAGTCGTTAATACAATCGGTCAGTAAGATGGCCGCGTCACCAGGTAACATGCGGTACCGCAAAGAAACACGCCTGCTATAGCCACAACCACGCCGGATGCCCCCAGAACAATCAGTAGCCCCCAACTGAAGGCCATCATGCTGCAGGCCAGCACCTTGGCCCGCGCCGGAACCGCTCTCCGCGTGCGCCACTGATCTAAGGCAGGGCCAAACCTGGGATGGTCTTCAAGCCACTGGGCAAAAGCCGGCGACCCCCTGCTGGCAAAGAAGGCAGCCAGCAGAACAAATGGCGTTGTTGGCAACAGTGGCAAAACCACCCCCGCCACCGCCAGCATCACTGATGTATACGCAAGAATACGAAATCCGGTTTTCCCAAAACGATCGCCCATCACCGGGTTCTCACCAAGGTTTATATCTGCATCTATTCTACCGGGATTCAGTGAACAGGTCTGCCCAAACGACTGAGAAATACCAACCTGGCAACGTAAGCGACCTTGATACCCACCGCAAACAGCAAGGTTCCAACGTGCGCCAGAATCTGAACGGCCATCGAAAAGTACTGCGCCAACGGATAGGCCACCAATATTGTCAACACCAGCCCCAACACTGACCAGGCAATCGCGCTGTTCGCCCTGAATAACAGATTTTCCATTTGAAACCTCCTGAATACATCTTTAATATGTATTTTATAGACTTCTTTTCTGGAGATTTCAACCCTGCCTCCCTGAATTGACATAGGCTGACCAATAATTCAGGTCACAGGAAAACACGGGCAAGCTAAAAAACATTTAATCATTTTATATCTTAAGGAGAAGCGCAATGTCCCCGCAGACCTGGCTTGAAAAAGCCTCAGAGGAAGAGCTGATCGAGCACATTCTCAATCGCTATCACGACACCCACCGGGACCAGCTACCCGAATTGATTCGGTTGGCCCAGAGAGTCGAGCGAGTGCACGGCAGTCATCCTGAGTGTCCTTCTGGCCTCAGTGCTCACCTTGAGACGATGCAGGCAGCGCTCGAAAACCATATGGCCAAAGAAGAGCAAATTCTGTTTCCAATGATTGTGCGCGGAATATCCGGCATGGCACGGGGCCCTATCTCGGTGATGCGCGCTGAGCATGAGGATCACAGTACCGCCCTTGCCCGGCTTGACACCCTCACCAACCACCTGGATCTGCCGGAGGATGCCTGTAACACCTGGCGGAAGCTCTATGAACAGGTTGCCACTTTCCGGGAAGACCTGAATGCACATATCGCCCTGGAAAACAGCGTGCTGTTTGCCCGGGTAGACGGCCTGACTGTTTAGTGCCTCGTCTGGGCAATTCATTTACCTCCCGAGGGGTATCGGAATAGTTGATCCAATCTGCAATACTTGGACTATACTCAGATCAAAAAACAAGCGGTAACAGGATCAACCCGATGTCCCAGAGCAAGCTGACAGACCGTTTTGGCCGTACCGTCAACTATGTACGGCTGTCGGTCACTGATCGTTGCGACTTCCGCTGCGTGTACTGCATGGCCGAGGATATGACATTCCTGCCCCGTCAGCAGGTTCTGACTCTGGAAGAGATTGCCCGGGTTGCCCGCAACTTCGTCGATTTGGGCACCGAAAAAATCCGTCTGACCGGTGGCGAGCCGCTGGTACGCAAGGACATCCTGGAATTGGTCAAGGAAATCGGCACCTACGGGCTGCGTGACTTTGCCATGACCACCAACGGCAGCCAGCTGACTACTATGGCCGAGCCCCTGCGCAAGGCCGGAATGCACCGCCTGAACATCAGCCTCGATTCCCTGGATGCCGAAAAATTCCGCAACATCACCCGCACTGGCAATCTCGGGCAGGTGCTGGATGGCATTGATGCCGCCCGCGAGGCCGGCTTCCGTGGTATCAAACTCAATACGGTAGTCATGAAGGGCCGCAACGATGAGGAGATCCCGGATCTGATTGAATTCGCCAGAAAGAAGCAGGTGGATATCAGTTTCATTGAGGAAATGCCCCTGGGCGAGATTTCCGAACACGACCGGGGCCTGGCGCTGTGTACCAGCGAGGAAGTCAGAGACATCATTCGCCAGCACCATGAACTGGTGCCCGCGACTGAGGATTCTGGTGGTCCGGCACGCTACTATCGCATGCCGGACAGTGCCACGAAGGTGGGCTTCATCTCACCCCACTCGCACAATTTCTGCTCGACCTGCAACCGGGTACGGGTCACCGTCGAGGGCCGGCTACTGCTCTGCCTGGGAAATGAACATTCAGTGGATCTTCGACGCGTTCTTCGCGGCAACCCGGTGACGGATGACAAGCTGCGTCAGACCATTATCAATGCCATGGATCTGAAGCCCGAGCGCCATCACTTCTCCGCCAATGGGGATGTGCAGATCCTGCGGTTCATGAATATGACTGGCGGCTGATGATACTCACTCGTTGATCCGACCGTGTTCCTGACACTGCCCCAACTTGTATTATTCGGCGTCATTTCGCAGTTCCTGTTTCTGATTCTGCTATGTATTGCGCCTTTGAAAACCCGACGCCTACCGCGGCTGCTCCTGGCACTCATGCTTGCAGGCTTGGTCGGCACCCTGCTCGAGGTTTTCCTACATACAACTGGCCTTGCCTTCAGTTATCCGGACACAGCCTTTACGGGAACCATCCTCGGAATGCTCCAGCCCGGGGCCATTTTTGTGTACGCCCAGTCGGTTATGTATCGCGATTTCCGATTGAGGCTGCGGCATCTGGCCCACCTTCTCCCTGTTCTCGGTGCCATTGTGGTGTTCACTCTGGGTTACTACAGCCTTCCCGCGAAAGCCCAGGCCAAAATGCTGTCAGACAGTCACTACCCCGGCGTCATGGACTCTGTTGTCCTCGCAATTGTCCTTCACGGCATCGTACTCGGGTATTTGGTAGCGACACTCAAGAAAATCTCGCGCTTTGGCGTCGAACTGAGGAATATTTTCTCGGATCTCGGCAACAAGGAGCTGAGCTGGCTCCGGAATTTGCTTCTGGCCTACGGGGCGGCCTGGTCACTCAGTCTTGTCTACTGCCTGCTCGCCCATGTGATGCGGGTACTTGGCATCCATCAGTCGCTAACCATTGCCACGACGATGGTCAGCGTTGTCGTCCTGCTACCAATGTCGGTGCTGGCATTCAGGCAACCCACTCTATTTGCGGGTATTGCCCCGACTTTGCTGGATACCAAAGCATCCTCTGGCGCCAACGCCAAAGACCGATCCCCGGAGCCACTAACCAGCCGAATACAGCAAGTGATGGAGCAACACCAACCCTATCTACACTCGAACCTCACTGTGGACCGACTGGCTCGTCTGTCGGAAGTGGCGCCCCGGGAGCTGTCCCAATTCCTGAACCAACAGATGGGCAAGAACTTTTACGAGTTCGTGAACAGTTATCGGATCGAGCATGCCCGACGGCGACTTGCAGATCCAGCAGAGACAACGACCATCACCGATATCATGTACGAATCCGGATTCAATTCTAAGTCGGTCTTTAACACACTTTTCCGTAAAACAACCGGCAAGACACCTTCACAGTATCGCCGCTCTTTCGCTAACAACGGCTAGTCGCCGTTCGGCGACGCATTCGAACGTTCGGATTCCTGTATCCGAACGCCAAGGCTCCTCCTTTCGGACAAAGTGGATTTGCAACCGGCGGCTTCGGGACTTTTCCCGGGGCGCCAAAGAAATCCTGACAATACCGAGAGGTTCACCATGAAATCATTCCGCAAAACCCAACGAATTGCCACGCTTGCCCTGATCAGCGGAACACTGCTCTGGAGTTCCGCCAGCTTTGCTCATTGCGACTCAATGGACGGCCCTGTTATCGGAGACGCCCGGACAGCTTTGAACGAACAATCCCTGAAACCGGTTCTTAAATGGATCGGCCCCGCCGATGAAAAAGATCTGGCAGCCGCCTTCAACGATACCCTGGAAGTCCGAAAGGGAAACCCACGGGCCCGAGAACTGGCTGACAAGTATTTCTTCGAGACACTGGTGCGGCTGCACCGGGCCACTGAAGGTGCGCCCTACACAGGGTTAAAGCCGGCTGGCAGCGCGTCCGACGCAGCCAAGGCCGCTGACAAGGCCCTGGCTGAAGGCAATGTGGACGTCCTGGCACGGAAACTGGGAGAGAAGGTCACCGGGTTCGTCACAAAGCAGTTCCAAGAAACCATGCAAGGCGTCAACGCCGAGTCAGTTTCGGATGGACGCCAATTTGTCGACAACTACGTTCGTTATGTCCACTCGATTGAGGAGATCCACAACATCGTCGCGGGCGCTCACGACGAACACTGAATCCCGTCCCGGGGTTGGACGCCATTTCCGAAATCAGTGATCTGTGGAGTGCGCAGCCTGTGAACCCTCCGGCTCATTCATCTCGTGCACTCCACTCATCCCGCTCATTCCACCCATTGGGTCACCTGTATTCAGGTGATCCAGGGTGATTTCACTGTACTTCAGAACCTTCCCGCCATATTCCTTCATGAACTCCTGGGCCGCACTTTCGGTGGCGAACGACGCCAGGGTCGGGCCCATGGCACCGGTTCGTTCGGAACCGACTACGTAGAACGCATCCCTGGCGTCGATCATGGCGGTATCATCCGGGCTTTGCCATTCAGTCTGCGCCATGTCATGGACGTAGAGGGTGTGTTCGCGGTCGACGTTTTCCGGCTGGAGCATCCAGGCGAACATGTCCCTGGTGGAGCAGAACTTGCGGACTTGGTGGTCTTTTTCCGTGATGGCCTGGCCTTTGGGGCCGGGGAAGGCTTCGATGATCATGCCGCAGACGTGGCATTCGTCGCCGTTTTCGAAATGGACCGGGTCGGGTCTGGCAGTGGTCTGTTCTTCGTTGCCTGAGCAGGCTGTCAGGGTGAAGGCTGCCAGGGCGGCGAGAAGCCAGTTCAGTTTGATTCTGTTCATCAGGGACAACTCCGTTCAGATACGACGATTTCGGAAAAGTAACAGGGCGCACGCCAGCGGGATGACAAACCAAAGCACCAGGCCGAGCCAGAGGCCGAAGGCACCGATGGGCAGGTCGGCGCCGAGGCTGAGGACGCCGCTGAGCTGTGCTGCGCCGTCGAATGCCACGATGTTGAGCAGGCGGTAGATGTCGGTGGGGTTGAGCATCAGCAGCCAGGGCAGGAGCTCGGCGCTGAACTTGCCCTCGCTCGCTACGAGGGTGCCGAGCAGCATGAGGTCGAAAATCAGTACGAAGAAGAACCAGATCGCCAGGGCCAGACCGGCGGCGATGGGTTTTTCACTGACCCGGACGCTGATCACGTAAGCAAGGGCGATGAAGCCCCAGCCCAGCAGGACGGTGGAGGCGATAAAACGGAACATGGCGACGGCCAGACTGGCAATGGCCACATCCTCCACCAGCAGGGCAATAGCCACACCCGCTACACCAAAGCCGATCAGGGTAGCCAGGGCCAGGGTCAGCCCGTGGCCCAGGAACTTGCCGAGCAGCAGTTGGCTGCGGCTGAGCGGATAGGTCATCAGTAACAGCAGGGTACCGCCCTCCTCTTCCCCGACAATGGCGTCGTATGCCAGCAACAGTGCGATCAGGGGAATCAGGAAGATTCCCAGACTGGCAAGACTGGCAATCGTGGCAGGTGTGGAGGCATAGCCCACCTGCCCGGAAGCGGCGGCACCGAACCAGGCGATGCCCAGGGCCAGGGTGGCAAAGACTAGGGAAATGGCCATCAGCCAACGGTTTCGCAGGCTGTCGCTGAGTTCCTTACGGGCAATGGTCCAGATGCTGTTCATTGGTTGCCTCCACGATGGGCCAGACCACCGGAGCCGATAAAGTGCACGTAAATATCTTCCAGGCTGGGCTGATGAATGCTGATATCCGCCACTTCTCCCGATGCCATCACCGCTTTCAGCAAGGCCATTTTCTCCCTGGGTTGCACGTCCACCCGCAGACGTCCGTTATCGGTCTTGATCATCAGGCCACTGCTGGTGGACGCTTTATCAATGACCCTTTCCAGCGCAGAAATACTGTTGGCAGGGTCCAGTGAAAGGGTCACCGGCATATTGGCCTGTCGCCTCAGCGCTGTGAGGTCCCCGACCGCTTGCAAGGAACCTTCCGTGAGAATGGCTGCGCGGTCGATGTAAGGCTCGACGCCGGGCAGAACATGGGAGCACAACACAATGCCGGTGCCCTCATCCCGCAGCTCTCGAAGAAGCCGGTACAGATCTGCCGTGGCCACCGGATCCAGACCCACAGTAGGCTCATCCAGCATCAGCAGCTTCGGCTTGCCCAACAACGCCTGGGCCAGACCGAGACGCTGGCGCATGCCTTTGGAGTAGGTCTTGGTCCGGGCGTCCATGGCATCGTCCAGGCCCACCTGTTTGAGCAGCTCGGGCACCTGCCGCAGCGAGGCACCCTTAAGCCGCGCAAAATGGCTCAGAATTTCCCGGCCGGTCAGCTGCGGGTAGAACATCACATTCTCCGGCAGATAACCGATATGCTGGGTAACCTGAGGATCACCGGCGTGGCCGCCGAGTACCGACACCGTGCCCTGGGTCGGTTGCATCAGCCCCAAAATCAGCTTGATGGACGTGGTCTTGCCGGCACCGTTATGGCCGAACAGCCCAAGAATCTCACCCGGTTCCAGACGCAGATCAATACCTTGCAGCACCGGGCTCTTGTCGTACCGGTAACTCACATTCTCAAGACGAAAACAGCTCATCGGTTCTCCGGTTTCAGATCGGCAGGAAGTCGCATCAGCGGATAAGAGTCGGCCACCCCGGCGTCCTTGACCACAGGGAAGGCATCCTGCACCCAGCGCAGGGTATCCACCGCCGGGCTGAACATCAGGATCTTCGCCTCCGGATATTTCCAAAGCAGCCGGTCAACGTTGTCATTGGGCTCGTAGGGCACATCGCCGACGCCGTCCTGGTTGCGGTCCCAGCCCAGGTAATCGCTCCAGTAATTCCCCCGACCGTCTTCCGACCACTCCTGGGTGCGGGTGGCCACATACTTCACCTGGCGCTGGTTATTCACAAAGGCATTCCCGAATACCTCGTTATCCTCGGAACCGGCAGTCAGATGGATCCCGATGTTGCTGTCCGCAAACAGATTGCCCTCAAAGACGTTATACAGCGAGTTATAGATAAACACCGCCTTGCCTTCGGCCCCATCAATCACCACCCCACCGGTCCGGCCCTGGGAAACCCCGGTCACCACATTGCCCCGCAGCTCCGACTGAGTAATGAAGTTCATCAGAATCCCGTAATTCTCATCATTCACCGACCGGTTATTGATCACCTTCAGGCGCTTGCTCTGCATCAGCGCATAACCCGTCCGCGTGCCCCGGGTGACATTGTTCTCCAGCAGGTTATTCATCGAATACATGTAGTGGATGCCATAACGCAGATCCGACATCTCATTACCCCGGATCGTATTGTTATTCGCCGTCTCGATATAAATCGCATCCCGGGTCTGACTGATGTCATTGCCCTCAATCAGCGCCCCGGTGGTATTGAACAGATGAACCCCGTTGCCCCGATCATTCGGACGCATGCTGGCATCGCCGCGAATCGTATTATTGCGAACCGTCACATCCGGCGTCGCATCCAGCCAGACTCCAAACGCCGGCCCCTGCAGATGGTTATCGGCAACCACCGCCCCCCGGGCCTCCCGAGCCACAAAAATCCCCGCATCCAGCTCATTCAGATTGCTGCCCCAGTTGCGCACGGAGCAACCGGACAGCGTCACCTCCTCGGCGACAATATCCACCGCATTCCCCTGCCCGCCAGGATCAATCACCGTGTCAGGGTGGCAAGACACAGTCACCCCGGGCACCCGGATAGCCAGAGACGAAATTTGCTCAGGTGGAAGCTCAAAGGCTGCGCCCGGTTCCAGGGCATCAAGCTGTGCTTGCAGGTCCGCGTTCGCGGTTAGCGATAACAGAGCGACTGTCAGGGCCACCCCATAACGCAAAAGTGAATACATCAATTTCTCTCTAGAAAACGAAAAGTTGCAGAGGACTGCACTCAAGCTTGGCAAGCCAAGAGTGAAGCCCTTTCCAAAACTGTGCGGAGCCATGGATGGCGGAGCCCAAGCGCCCCAGGGATGGGCCGTCAGGAGCGTGTTTTGGAAAGGGCTTCACTCTTGGTTTGCTTCTCCGAAGTCGGTGAACGGAATGCCGGGACCCACTGCTCATGGGGCCCGGCGAAAGAGAGACCTATCAGGCCTTCTCAACAATCATGCGACCCCGCATCTCCATATGCAGCGCATGACAGAACCAGTTGCAGTAGTACCAGTGAACCCCCGGCTTATCCGCCACAAAAGTCACCGAAGACGTCTGCTGCGGGCTGATCTCCATGCTGACACCATGGTTTACCATACAGAAACCGTGCGTCACGTCCTCAATCGTGTCCTGGTTCGACACATACACTGTCACCTCATCACCCTGCTTCACCTTGAACTCCGTCATCCCGTACATCGGCGCTACAGACGTCATATAGACTCGCACCTTGTTGCCGTCGCGGATAACCTTGTTGTCGGCTTCGAGGGTAATGCCGTCCTTCTTCGCCTGCTCAACGGCCGACGCAAAGTAAGGATCGTCGCGATCATAGATCTTCTTGGTCTTGATCTGATCACGACGCACCAGAATGCAGTCATGGGGCTCCGCAAAAGTCGGGCCATCGTGCACCAGCTTCATTTCCTCACCGGAAATATCGATCAACTGGTCATTTTCCGGATGCAACGGGCCTACCGGCAGGAAACGGTCCTTGGAGAACTTCGACAGCACCACCAGCCACTTGCCATCCGCGTCCCGGGACTCAGTCAGGGATGCGTGGTTGTGGCCCGGCTGATAGTGCACATCCAGCTTCTGACGGATGTAGTTCACATCTTCGCCGTTGTAGTGCTTGATGGCATCGGCAACATTCCACTTCACCACCTGACTGTCGATGAACAGCGTGGTGTAGGCATTTCCACGGCCGTCGTAGGTGGTGTGCAGAGGCCCAAGACCCAGTTCCGGCTCGGCAACAACCACATCACGAGCATCTTTCAGGTTACCGGCAAACAGATCATCCAGCTTGTCGATGGCGATTACGGTACAGGTGGGAGACAACTTGCCGTTGGCAATAAAGTACTTGCCATCAGGCGAGGTGTTCAGACCGTGCGGGTTTTTCGGAACCGGGATGTAACGCGTCAGCTCGGAACCATCGCGACCGTCAACCACGGGCACCTTGGAATCGCCCAGGGTCTCGAAGTTTCCGTTCTTGACCGCCTGCTCGATGCGCTCGATATTGAACACCACTGCCCAGTCGCGATCGTTGCGCATGGTGCCGGCCAGGTCCAGGGCCTTCTCGGAGTTGTAGCAGGTTGAGCAGGCATATTTGCCGGTGTAGTCGGCATCGGTGTTATCCAGGTTACCGTCCACAATGACCTGGAAGGCCACTTCCATGGTCTCCGCGTCCACCGCATTGAACATGGTGAAACTGCTCTCGAGGCTGGTATCGCTGCCATCGTTCGGGTGCGGGATCACGTATTCCGCGTTGCAGAAGACATACTTGGTTTTCGGTACCTTCTGCAGACGCAGACCATGGATGGCCTGCACGTTGGGAATCGTGGTGATCTTGTCACACTTCATGATGTCCAGGCGGATCCGGGCTACCCGGGTATTGGCCTTGTCGTTGATGAACAGATACTTGCCATCGTAACGGCCATCCGTCATGGAGATATGCGGGTGGTGAGAGTCACCGTTCAGGAAAGTATTGTCATGACCCAGCACGTCCTTGCTTTCATTGGTAATACCCCAGCCGGTGGCGGAGTCAACATTGAAAACGGGGATGCGCATGAGTTCGCGCATGGAGGGAACGCCAAGGACCCGCACTTCGCCGGAATGGCCACCACTCCAGAAACCGTAGTACTCATCCAGCTCGCCCGGGTGCACAGTAAAGTTATTGCGCGCCTCTTCGGCGGCGGCCGCAAACGATTCCCGGGACATCACCGCGGCACCAAGACCGGTTGCCCCGGCAACGCCGGCCATGGCCGCTGCGCCCATGAACCGGCGGCGGCTCAGGTCAGTTGCAGGTACGGCTGGCGTATCCTTGGTCAGATCATCTCGTTTTTTCATAACATCCAACTCCGTTATTGGTAATGGCGGTTTTGCTTCTCAGACTTTCTATTTTTTTGGAACTACTCAGGTCACCTGGACCACCGGAATTTCCTCCGGGTGGCCAGGCGCGTTATGGCCACGGCGCTTGCCGCGACGCTTGACGATCAACGGCGGGCACTTGTGGTCATCGAAATAGGTCATCTGGCAATCCAGGCAGTAGTGGCACTCCATGTAGTTGATGTGCCCGTCTGGATGAATGGCCTGAACTTCACACTCGTGATCACACAGCCGGCAGGGGTTGCCACACTCCTTGCGGCGTTTGAGCCAGTCAAACACCCGCAGCTTGGTGGGCAATGCCAGCGCAGCGCCAAGAGGGCACAGATACCGGCAGAACACCTTGCGGGTGAACAGATTGACCACCAGCAACACGACGGCGTAGGTAACGAAGGGCCAGCTGCGGTCAAACTTGAGGGTGATCGCCGTTTTGAAGGGTTCCACCTCGGCCAGGCGCTCGGCGGTCGCCATGGAGTCCAGCGACACCCCGAACAGAACCAGCAAGATGATGTATTTGATGGCCCACAGCCGCTCGTGTACGACAAACGGAACGGTATACTGGGGCACCTTGAGCTTGCGGGCAATTTCGTTCAGCAATTCCTGCAGGGCGCCGAACGGACACAGCCAGCCACAGTAAACCGCCCGTCCCCACAGCAGGATGATGCCGGCCACCACGGCCCAGAGCATGAATATCACAGGGTCGATCAGGAACGTTTCCCAGCTGAAGCCGCTGATCAGGCTGTTTACGAACGTCAACACGTTCACGATGGAGAGCTGGCCGAGGGCGTACCAGCCGATGAAGAACAGGGTGTAGGTAAGGAAGGCGTGGCGGATCCAGCGCATCATCTTCGGCTTCTTGACCAGCCAGTCCTGGAAAAACAGGATGAACAGCAGCACGCCGATACCGATGCCGAGTACCACAATCTGGAACTCCCGCTGGTACCACATCTGCACCCACATGGGCTGATCCGCCAGCATATCCTCCTCCGACAGCACCGGTTCGGGGCGGGTGTAGTACTGATCTGGCAACTGGTAAGTCAGGGGAAACACCTGAAACTCGCTGTCCAGCGGGCCGGTCTGGCGTTTGACTGTGAGCTCAAGGGTCCATTCGGAGCCGGGATCAAATTTATACTGCTGCCGGATAATGAAGATCGCCATTTCTTTGAAGGCCGGCATGCCCTCGGCATAGACATCACTCAGACGGTAGTAATCGAGATCCCGGAAGTTGAAGGTGTCACCGAACTGGCGGATCTGGATGCGGTCGAAAATGCCGCCACGGACGTAACCGGAACCCTTGAACGAGTATTCACCATGGGCCATTACGGCGATGGCGTGCTCGCCTTCGTTGAGCTCGGACATCAGCCACTGGAACTGGCTTTCACCCAGCAGGTTACGACCGATGGTTGGCACATCCAGGTAGGCGGTATACAGGTCAATCAGGGGCTTGCCGCGCTGTTTCCGCGGTGTTGTGTCGATCCCTTCCGCATCCGTGCCCTTGAAGGCGTCGTCCGCCTGGCCACGGGTCAGCTTCAGCCTGCGCACGGAACCCTCTCCGAGCAGTGTCTGCCAGCTTTTATCCTGAAAGCTGTCGGTCTGAATTTTCGCGGCCGGTGGGCGGGCATCGCTCAGGCTCTCGACCAGTCCCAGCTCGGCGCCAACACGGTGGGCCGATTTCATGATCACCTCGTTTACCACCATGACGGTTACCGTAGCTCCGGACAAGCCGTCCACGGCCACCTTGTGCTCCGAGGTCGTACCGCCGACCGTCACCCTCTGGTCCGCCGCCAGCCCCACGTACTGGTCGGTAAAATCATGGAGTTTGCTCTCGGGAATACCGACGAGAAGAATCGGTTCATGGTGCTCAATAACACGGGTATTGACGATTTTCCCGTCGGTATCCAGAACCACCACAATGTTCAGCGGTTTGCCGGAATAGGCCGGTGTCTGGATGAAGTCCAGACTCTGATAGGCATAGCCTTTCAGCTCCTCTCCGGCATAGAGTTCCTGAATGGCGCGGTTGCCTTCCCTCGGAACCACAGCAGTGACTGAAGAAAATGCCTTCTCGATAACCTGTCGGGCCGCTACCGGTTCGTACTCACTCACCGGCGCTGCACTCAGGGAAGCAGCCATGATCGACATGAACGCAAGAAAAACAAAGCGGGAAAAGGCGGTCACTGAAGACTCCAAAACAAAAACATCGTATTACTTAAGCCTAGGCAAATTTGAGGAAAATCAAATACCTCTAATTGGATACGCTAAGCTGTGAAATTCAGGGACACGCTGTCAGCCCAGGCTGACAGCGTGTCCCTGTGAATCGAGAGGGAGGTAGTTACTGACATGGCCAAGGCGGATGGACTCCACCATCATGGTCATGGGTTGCTGCGCTTCGTCAGTAGACGGCGCCATGCCGCCACGGCCGGACATGGCGGCAATAAACACCACATCCCAGGCCTGGCCAGTAGTCCTGGACTCTTCGACAAGGGCCTCGAAATCCGGCGCCTCATCGGGCGTCTTGTCAACGCAGATCACAGGCGTCAGGGCGCCGCCTTCGCCACGCTCAAAGGCCTCTTTTTCTTCAGGAGAGGCGTCGTCGGGCAGTTCGGCCCGGCAGAACACGAATAACAGGCGCTGAGCTTCCTGCTGGCTGCGGGAAGTCTGAATCAGGTCGTTGTAACTGCTGATCATTTTGAAAATCCTTGCTGGTATTTAGCCGCTGCGATTTATGCCTGGCGAGCAATTAGCTGGCCGGACGAGGTAAGCCTGCGAACTTCTTCACACACTTCTTCCACGGCCTCATCGCCGTAGCTCTGTCCATAATGTTTCCTGAAGCCGAATTCATAGAGCCGGACGTGCTCCTCGGGTTCGACTCCGATGTTCTCAAGGCAGGCGCGGGCGCAGTGGAGCGGGCAACCGTCGATGACCGTGATCGGACGACCGGACCGGGCTGTTTTCACCAGTGAGGGCACCTTGCCGCCCACCCCGGAAATACAGGACATCTCGAATTCACCGGCGTGGTCCAGCCGGACCGCCACGTTGTTGGCCAGCTGCGCCACATCAGAGCAACCAGAGCATGAGTAAATTAGCGGTCGTTGTTTTCTTGCAGTCACTTGTCCTCCTTTCCAAAAAGCCTGGAGGCTTGAATGTTGTCAGTTACTGGCTGATCTCAATAAGACGCTGGGGGTCTGAAATGAACAGCCGGCTGCGGTTGACCCGCACCAATCCGTTGGCTTTCAGATCGGCCAGAATCCGGGAAAAAGTTTCCGGCTGCATGGCCAGTCTGGACGCCACCAGGCACTTGGGCAGTGGTAGCTCTACTTCCCCGCCCTCTTCTGCGCCATTCGGCAGCAGGTCTATCAGGTACCGGATCAGCCGGTCACGGGCATTCTGAACAGTCATGATTTCCAGGTCGTGAAATCGTGAGACAGCCCGCTTGGCGTAATGCCGCAGGGCGGCCTGGGCGTACTTTGGATTGCTCTCAATCATGTCCTGATAGGCCTTGACCGGGATCATCAGCACTTCGCTGGATTTCAGGGCTTCGGCGTAGCAGGCGTACCGGGGCGGATCGGCGTAGATCATGACTTCGGCGAAGCAGTCGCCAGGGGCGATGCTGTCGAGGGTACGGTCGATGCCGGAGGAGTCGAGGCGGTACAGGCGCAGGCGGCCGGAGGTCACGAAGAAGAAGTGGTGAGCCGGCATGTCCTGGCGATACAGCAGCTGGTGATGCCCGGGGCGGAGCCTGCGGGATTGCTGGATCAGGTGCTGCAGGTCTTTGCCATTGAGTTCGGAGAACAATGGATGGCTGCGTAGGGCCTTCAGGCCGTCTTCGTCGTCAAACGGTTTGTTCACGGCGACGAGAATGGGTTTGCTGTAGCGGGTTTCGGCAGTTTGTGTGAGTGCCATTGGTGTATCCCCTCTGCATATTCATGCATCCAAAATCATGTTTTAAATAGTAGAGTGATACGAGGTGAAAATCGCTCCCCCCATGGGGGTAGTCTGGGGGTTATTCGGGAGTAATTGACCTAACTCAATTATTTACATTGCTAACTAGTTTTGAGTTTGGAATTGTTAAGTCAGAACTGTGAGTTCGGAGCACAGGCTGGCACGGAGCTCCTTCCCAAAACACGCTCCTTGCGGCACATCCCTGTGACGCTTGGGCTCCGCCCCTCAGCACTTATTGCTCCTGCGTCGCGCTGAGGGTCCTGGGCAGGCCGTCCATGGCCTGCCCGTGAAGCGCTTTCGCGCTCCACCCATGGCTCCGCACAGTTTTGGGAAGGAGCTCCGTGCCAGCCTCCACACAATTGAGTTAACCCCCACTACCACATTGTCACTGCATCAGAGGCGAATCCGGCAATTCGAGATCTACTCCTTCCACACCAGTTTCCGCTGCCAGAACCTGCAAATACTGACGGAATGCCCGTCTGGTTACGCTCTCGCTCAGGTACTGCCGGATCTGGGGCTTGACGTGTTCATAGGGCAGCTGTTCGCCGTCGATGCGCTGGTCGATTCGGACTATGTGCCAGCCGTAGCGGGTTTCGATCAGTTCCGGGTTGAGGCCTTCCTGGAGGGACAGGACCGGGCGCTCGAACTCTTCCACGGTCTGGCCTTTGCTGATCTGGCCGAGGCTGCCGCCCTGGTGGCGGGATTCGCAGGCGGAGTATTGTTTGGCCAGGTCTACGAATCGGGCGCGGCCGTCGAGCAGGGATGACAACAATTGGTGGCCGGCTTCTTCCTGGCGCATGCGTTCCTGGACGTCGTCCGGGGCGGCGGCGAGGAGAATGTGGCTTACGGCCATCAGGGTCGGGCTGCGGAATCGTGCCGGGTTGGCGGCGTAGAAGCGTTCGCAATCCTGCTCGGTGGGGTCCGGGACGTTGAGTTCCAGTTCCAGTACCCGGGCGATGCGGTCTTCTTCGTCAGCGATGTCGTCCAGGTTCAGGCGGCTGGCCTGTTGCAGGAGGAGTTCGCGGATGACGAGGCTTCTGGCGGCTTCGTGCCAGGCTTCGGCCACTTCTTCGGCCGGGTGGTGTTGCATTTCCCGGGCGATGTCGTCTTCGCCGATGAGGGTTTCACCCACGTAGACCGGCGGGAACTGGTTTCTGGGTTTTTCGGCTTCGCCGACGGGAATGAGTTGCATAGTGATAACCTCAGTGAATATGGGGTCAGATGAAAGCTTTCATCTGACCCCGTTTTCAGTTACATCAAGCGCGCTTGCGTACCACCTGGTACTTCCGCCCGAAATACTCCACCGGCACGCTGAGCATGTGCACCAGGCGGGTGAACGGGAACAGCACGAAGATGGTCAGGCCCAGGAAGATGTGGGTCTTGTAGATCCAGTGAACGTCGGCAATATAGTCGGCCACACCGCCCTGGAGGGTAAAGATACCCTGGGCCCAGGAAGTGAACTTGAGCATGGTGCCGCCGTCCAGGTGTCCCAGGGTGGGCAGGATCGTGAGCAGGCCGAGGGCCAACTGGACCACCAGAATCACAATGATCATGTTGTCAGCGAAGCTGCTACTGGCCTGGACCCTCGGATCGGTCAGCCGTCGCCAAGCCAGCATGCCACCACCAACGATAGCCATAACGCCCGCGATTCCGCCGACAACAATGGCCATGACCTGTTTCTGACCCGGGGTCATCAACCATTCATAGGCCCAGTGTGGCGTTAGCAGACCTACCAGGTGGCCGAAGAAAACTACCAGTACGCCGACATGGAACAGCACACTTGCCACTACCATGTTTTTCTTTCGGAGCATCTGGCTGGACTGGGCCCTCCAGGTGAACTGACCCTGGTCGTAGCGCGCCCAGGTACCGATAAATAGCACGGCGAGGGCAATGTAGGGGTAAACCCCGAAAAGCAGTGTATTGAGATAGGACATTATTTTCCTCCTGCGCCCTCAGGCGCGCCCGGCCTGACGGGGCGTGGCGTCCGTCATCAGTTGATCACTCAGGTGAATGGTCTGGGTCTGTTCCAGTTCGCGGCGGCGTTGGCCAACAACACCACCGGTACTGCAGGAACTTCCCTGATCGTCGACAAACTTCACCATTTCCTCTTCCCAGACTTTATCGAGAGCTTCCGGGGTATCGTCACGTTCTTCCGACGCCACGATCTGGGCCAGCTCCTGGCGGTTGGCCGTGCGGCCAGACAGCACCAGCAGGGAATCCATCACCACGTGATAGAAACTTTCCCGCTGGTACAGGCGCTCACCCAGCAAGCCCAGGATATGGTGAATGTCCTCCAGCCAATTCCGGATTTCGTCCCACGGGCGGGTGGAGAGGTATTCCAGGAATAGCGGCAGGTAGTCCGGCAGTTCCTTGGCATCGATCTCCAGACCGTTGGCGCGGTACTGCTCCATCAGGTCCACCATGGCCTGGCCACGGTCCCGGGACTCGCCGTGCACGTGTTCGAACAGCAGCAGGGACGTTGCCCTGCCCTTGTCGAAGGTGCCCACGTAGGCCTCCTGCATGTCCAGCAGGTCGCCGTCGCATAGCATTTCCACGCAACGGAGTAGTTGCTCCTTGTTCTGCCGGGGCAGCCGGCTGTCCTCAAGGACAGCGGCTACCAGAGCGTCTTTGGAGGCCTGGAGTTCTTCCGTGGGGTACTCAAGTACACGTGCCATTACTTTTAAAAGTTGCATCTCGGCCTCCTTATTTCTGCAGCTGTTTCGGGTCAACCTGCTTCACGGTCGACAGCTTCTGAACCATGCTGGTGGTCTGCTTCCGGCCACCGAACATGTTGAACTCGCTGTCACCATTGCAGCCGTCCCCGAAGCTGAAGCCGCAGCCGCCGCGCTCGCCGTGGGCGGTGGCGTCAGGAAAGGCTTCCTTCGCCAGCTCGCGGTGGCTGGTGGGGATCACAAAGCGATCCTCGTAGTCGGCGATGGCCAGGTACCGGTACATTTCGTCAGCCTGGGCCTTGGTCAGCCCGGCTTCCTGCAGTGCCCGCAAATCTTCCTTGCCTTCCACGGTTTCGGCACGCTTATACAGGCGCATGGCCATGATCCGCTTCAGAGCCCGGACAATCGGCTTCTCATCACCAGCCGTCAGCAGGTTGGCCAGGTACTTGACCGGAATCCGCAGGCTTTCGATCTTCGGCAGTACGCCGTCGAACTCGACCTTGCCGGC
Organism: Marinobacter guineae; assembly: GCF_002744735.1. GTDB lineage: Bacteria > Pseudomonadota > Gammaproteobacteria > Pseudomonadales > Oleiphilaceae > Marinobacter > Marinobacter guineae. Next base: position 1,475,227 of record NZ_KZ319339.1, read on the forward strand.
TTCAGCCGCAGACTGGATCGGGCTCAGGGGCGGCACGTACCAGACCATAGGCAAGGTGCGGTATTCCGGGTGCAACGGCAGGGCCAGTTTCCAGTCCACCGCCATCTTGTAGACCGGGCTGCGCTGGGCGGCCTCGATCACGTTCATGGGGACGCCGTCTTTCTTCGCCTGCTCGATTACTTTCGGGTCGAACGGGTCCAGGAAGATTTCCAACTGCTTTTCGTACAGCTCGTGTTCGCCCGGGGCGCTCGCCACTTCCTCAATGCGGTCTGCGTCGTACAGCAGCACGCCCAGATAGCGGATCCGGCCTACGCAGGTTTCGGAGCATACGGTCGGCATACCGGCTTCAATGCGCGGGTAGCAGAAGATGCACTTCTCGGACTTGCCGGTTTTCCAGTTGAAGTAGATTTTCTTGTACGGGCAGCCGGAAACACACATCCGCCAGCCACGGCACTTGTCCTGGTCGATAAGAACGATCCCGTCCTCTTCCCGCTTGTAGATGGCACCGCTCGGGCAGCTGGCAACACACGCCGGGTTCAGGCAGTGCTCGCACAGGCGCGGCAGGTACATCATGAAGGTGTTTTCGAACTGGCCGTAGATGTCCGCCTGGACCTGGTCAAAGTTCTTGTCCTTACGGCGCTTGGCGAACTCGGTACCCAGGATTTCTTCCCAGTTGGGACCCCATTCGATTTTCTGCATACGCTGGCCGGAGATCAGCGAGCGCGGTCGGGCGACCGGCTGGTGCTTGCTGTCACCTGCGGTGTGCAAATGCTGGTAATCGAAATCGAACGGCTCGTAATAGTCGTCAATTTCCGGCAGGTCCGGGTTGGCGAAGATGTTCGCCAACACCCGGAAACGGCCACCGATTTTCGGGCGGATCTTGCCGGAGCTGTCGCGCATCCAGCCGCCCTTCCACTTGTCCTGGTTCTCCCACTCTTTCGGGTAGCCAATACCCGGCTTGGTCTCGACGTTGTTGAACCAGGCGTATTCCATGCCTTCGCGGCTGGTCCATACGTTTTTGCAGGTGACGGAACAGGTGTGGCATCCGATGCACTTGTCCAGGTTCAGTACCATGCCGACTTGGGAACGGATTTTCATTTTACAGCCTCCTGAACAGTGTCATTGCCTTCGCCATCGAGCCAGTCGACGTTGTGCATCTTGCGGACCACCACGAATTCATCGCGGTTGGAACCTACGGTGCCGTAGTAGTTGAAACCGTAGGAATACTGGGCGTAGCCACCGATCATGTGGGTCGGTTTCGGGCAAACCCGGGTGACCGAGTTATGAATACCACCACGGGTACCGGTAATCTCGGAGCCAGGAATGTTCACGACCCGCTCCTGTGCGTGATACATCATCACCATGCCCGGCATGACCCGCTGGCTCACCACCGCCCGTGCTGCAATGGCACCGTTGGCGTTGAACACCTCAATCCAGTCGTTGTCTTCCACGCCGATTTCTTTGGCGTCGTCTTCACTCAACCAGACAATCGGGCCACCGCGGGACAGGGTCAGCATCAGCAGATTGTCGCTATAAGTGCTGTGAATACCCCATTTCTGGTGCGGCGTCAGGAAGTTCAGCGCCTTCTCGGGATTTCCGTTCGGCTTTTTGCCAAGCATGGGCGCCATCGCCTTGGTATTGATGGGCGGACGGTAGACCAGCAGGCTCTCACCGAAGGCGCGCATCCACTCATGATCCTGGTAAAACTGCTGACGACCGGTCAGGGTGCGCCAGGGGATCAGCTCGTGAACGTTGGTGTAGCCGGCGTTGTAGGACACGTGCTCGTCTTCCAGACCAGACCAGGTCGGGCTGGAGATGATCTTGCGCGGCTGCGCCACGATGTCCCGGAAGCGGATTTTCTCCTCTTCCTTGTTTTTCGCCAGGTGGGTGTGATCCAGACCAGTCATTTCCGACAGGGCCGCCCAGGCTTTTACCGCCACCTGGCCGTTGGTTTCCGGCGCCAGGGTCAGGATCACTTCAGCTGCGTCGATGGCCGACTCAATCTTCGGACGGCCTGCGTTGGCACCGTCGATATGCTTGTAGTTCAGCTCACCGAGGAACTTCACTTCCTTCTCGGTGTTCCAGTTAATGCCCTTGCCACCATTACCCAGCTTGTCCAGCAGCGGCCCAAGAGAGGTAAAGCGGGCGTAGGTATTCGGGTAATCCCGCTCAACGGTGATGAAGTTGGGCGCGGTCTTGCCAGGGATCAACTCGCATTCGCCCCGTTTCCAGTCTTTCACATCAAAGGGCTGACCCAGCTCGGCCGGCGCGTCGTGCAGCAGTGGCAGGGTAACCACGTCTTTCTCGACACCCAGATGGCCTTCCGTCGCCTTGGAGAACGCTTTGGCAATGCCTTTGTAGATCTCCCAGTCACTGCGCGCCTCCCAGGCAGGATCGGTAGCTGCGGTCAGTGGGTGGATGAACGGGTGCATGTCCGACGTGTTCAGGTCGTTCTTCTCGTACCAGGTGGCGGTCGGCAGAACGATGTCTGAGTACAGACAGGTAGTGGACATGCGGAAGTCCAGGGTAACCAGCAAGTCGAGCTTGCCTTCCGGCGCCTCGTCATGCCATTTCACCTCTTTCGGCTTGGCGCCGCCTTCGTGGCCGAGATCTTTACCCTGCAGACCGCTCTTGGTGCCGAGCAGGTACTTCAGCATGTACTCGTGACCTTTACCGGAAGAACCCAGCAGGTTGGAGCGCCAGATGAACATGTTGCGCGGATGGTTCTGGGGCGCTTCCGGATCCTCGCTGGCAAAGGCCAGGGAGCCATCCTTCATGGACTGGGCCACGTAATCCGACACTTCCATGCCGGCTTTTTCAGCTTCCGCGGCAATGCCCAGGGGGTTGCGGTTCAGCTGCGGTGCCGACGGCAACCAGCCCATACGTTCGGCGCGCACGTTGTAATCAATCAGGCTGCCACCGAACCTGGACTTGTCCGCCAGCGGCGATAATATCTCGTCGACACCCAGCTTCTCGTAACGCCACTGGCCGGAGTGGGCGTAGAAGAAGGAGGTGGAATTCATATGGCGCGGTGGGCGCTGCCAGTCCAGACCAAAGGCCAGCGGCTGCCAGCCGGTCTGCGGACGCAGCTTTTCCTGGCCGACATAGTGCGCCCAGCCTCCGCCGCTCTGGCCAACACAGCCACACATGATCAGCATGTTGATCAGGCCACGGTAGTTCATGTCCATGTGGTACCAGTGGTTCATACCGGCACCGACGATGACCATGGAGCGGCCCTTGGTTTTGTCCGCGTTGTCCGCGAACTCGCGGGCAATGCGAATCACTTTGTGGGCGGGGACACCGGTGATCTTTTCCTGCCAGGCCGGGGTGTAAGGCTTCACTTCGTCATAGGAAGTGGCTCCGTCATCATCGCCCAGACCGCGGCTGATGCCATAGTTGGCCACCATCAGGTCGAACACAGTGACCACACGGCCTTCGGAGCCATCCGCCAGTTGCACTTTGCGACTGCCGAGCTTGTGAGTCAGGGTGTCGGAGATCTCTACGCTCTTGAAATGGTCATGCTCGATACCACCAAAGTACGGGAACGCAACGTCCACCACGTCATCGTGCTTCTCCACCATGGAGAGCTGCAGCTCCACATCGGCGCTGTCAGCGGTCTGCTTCAGGTTCCACTTGCCTTTCTGACCCCAACGGTAACCAATAGAGCCGTTAGGCGCAGTCAGCTGATTGGTTTTCTCGTCGATGGCAATGGTCTTCCACTCGGGATTGTTCTCTTCCCCGAGGCCATCCACCAGGTCACTGGCACGCAGGAAGCGGCCCGGCACGTAGCGGCCGTCCTCATGCTGATCCAGCATGACCAGGTAGGGCATGTCGGTATAGCGGCGCACGTAGTCGGTAAAATACTCGCTGGGCTTTTCGACGTGGAATTCCTTCAGAATCACGTGGCCCATGGCCATTCCAAGCGCCGCATCTGTACCCTGCTTCGGGTTCATCCACTCATCAGACAGCTTGGACACTTCCGCGTAGTCTGGAGTAATGGCAACGGTCTTGGTGCCCTTGTAACGCACTTCGGTAAAGAAGTGTGCGTCCGGGGTACGGGTCTGGGGAACGTTGGAGCCCCAGGCGATGATGTAGCCGGAGTTGTACCAGTCTGCGGATTCCGGCACGTCAGTCTGCTCACCCCAGGTTTGGGGGGACGCCGGCGGCAGGTCGCAGTACCAGTCGTAGAAACTCATGCACACGCCGCCGATCATGGACAGGTAGCGGCTGCCGGCAGCGTAGGACACCATGGACATGGCAGGAATCGGCGAGAAACCGAGGATGCGGTCCGGGCCGTATTTTTTGGCGGTGTAAACATTGGACGCGCCAATCAGCTCATTCACCTCATCCCAGCTGGAACGAACAAAACCGCCCATACCCCGGCGGGGCTTGTACTCAGCGGTTTTCTTCGGGTCTTCCACAATGGAAGCCCAGGCCTCAACCGGATCTTTGTGCTCCAGCTTTGCAGCGCGCCAGAGCTGCATCAGGTGCTTGCGCATCAGCGGGTACTTCAAGCGGTTCGCGCTGTACATGTACCAGGAGTAGCTGGCGCCACGGGGGCAGCCGCGGGGCTCGTGATTGGGCAGATCCGGACGAGTACGGGGGTAGTCGGTCTGCTGGGTTTCCCAGGTGACCAGGCCGTTCTTGACGTAGATTTTCCAGCTGCAGGAGCCGGTGCAGTTGACGCCGTGAGTGGAGCGCACGATCTTGTCGTGCTGCCAGCGCTGGCGGTAGCTGTCTTCCCACTCGCGGCTGACTTCGTGGGTTTCGCCGTGGCCGTTTGCGAACGGCTCGCGCGTCTTCCTGAAGTAATTCAGTTTGTCGATCAAATGACTCATGGTCTCTCTCTCCATCTGCCCGTCTGCCGGATCGCTGTTCTGATGCAGCTCCGATTTGAGACCATTGTGTGTGAGAAAAACCGCAAAATCTGCGTGGTTACTACCACATAACCCGCGCCTACCACCCTGGTGGTAGGTGGTTTATATCCCCGGGTGGAGAAAGCTTTCGCGCTCGTGCCGGCGACTCTCCCGGGCAAACAGGAAGAGGCAACCGGTGAGCAGCAGGAAGAGAATCATGAAAACAGCACTGCGGATGCCCAGCCAATGGTTAACGCTACTGAAGATTACGGGCAAGACAAAGGCCACGGAACAGGCGCCCACTAACAGCAAACCGGCAACAAATGCGGCCACTGGGCGATTCTCAATAATAACCAGTCGCTGGAGGCTGCCCATGGCACAACCCATAGCCAGCCCGAGAATTACCACAAAGAGACCTTCAACCCGCATCGGTAAGGCAAACTCCACACGGACCGTGGCATCAACGCCCTGAATAAACAAGGTCATAGGCGGGTAGGACAACACGAACAATGCGACCAGGCACACTATCAACGCCCGGCTGACAACTCTGGCACTCCCGAATCGGTCTGAGAGACTGCCTCCGACAATCTGGGCCAGAGCACCGGGAATAACAAACCACTGCGCCAGCCGTGCACCGGAATCCACCGGTAGCTCAAACTGTGCCGAGAGGTAATCGGGCAGCCACAACGCCAACGCAAAAAAACTACCCGCCACAACGCCAAAGTAAGCACATAACTGCCAGGCACGCCTCCGCTTCATCTGACGCAGCAGGACTCTGACAGAGGTTTCCGCCGCCGGATCCGCTTCGGCATCTTCCGGGTCGGTAAGCATTAACAGCAACGCAATAATCAGCACCAGCACGATCAGATAGGCCAGCGGAACCCCGTGCCAAGAAAACGCCTCGTGGAACAGCGGCACCAGGTAATAGTTGAACCCGGCACCGGTTACGCCCGCACCAAACACTCCCAGTACGAGCCCCAGCCGTGGCGACTCGCAATGGCTGGTCACGAACTGCAACCCGGCACTGTAGAAACCGCCGGCCAGGCCAAGCCCACCAGCCGCGACCAGGTAACCGGGGAAGGTATCGGTGGTCAGAAGTATCACCATGCAGGCGGCAAGCCCTGCCAGACAGATCAGCATGATCCGCCGGGCGCCGAACTTCTGCGCCGCCAGCCCGGCAGGAATGGCAAGCGCGGCACTGACTGCCATGGGCATCGCTAGCAAAAATCCGAATTGCAGATTGCCAAGATTCAGCTCCGAGCGCAGGTGCACACCGGCAACCGCAAACAGGGTCCAGCACCCCGCCGCAATGACAAAGCCTGCCATCGCCAATGGCAGCACTACTGCCAGTGACGCCAGCCGGTCATCTGCACGATCCGCCTCTGACTTCATTACAGCCGCCCTGTTTAAAACCTGCCTTTAAGTTTCATGTTTTGATCACTTAAGGGTCAAAGATTATGATGGGATACCAACCATTGGGGTAATTGACTATCCTCAAGGAGGTATCAGGGAATACGCAGCCCGTGCATAGTAAGGCCCGGTCACTCAGACGCATCGATGTACACGAGATCTGATGAAATCCAGAAGCCCGCTTGTTAACCGTATCGCCATTGTCGTTGGTGCCGTGGTGCTGACAGCTCTTGTCAGCATGGCAACCACGCTCGCGGTGTCCAAGAGCATTGAGGGCAATGCCACCGCCATCAACCTTGCTGGCGCTCTGCGCATGGGGGCTTTTCAGTTGCTCGCAACGAGTGCAGGCCCGGGAACACCAGAATCCGGGCCGAATTCAATCCGGCAGTTGCTGGATCGGTATGAGGCACAGTTAACCGAAACAGGCATTACTACAGCCATTCCAGAGACCCGCGACCATCCTCTGGCCTCCCAGTACCAGGTCGTACTGGCTTCCTGGAAAACGATTCTCCGGCCAGCGCTGCAGGATCATGTTCCAGGTACCCCTGTATCCGAGGTTATGCTGATTACAACCCAGAACTACGTTAATAATGTGGACCGGCTTGTGAATATGCTGGAACAGAGGACTGAGGCCCGCATTGATCTGTTGCATCTGATCCAGATTATCAGCCTGACGTTCTCCATACTCATCATCGTGGCCCTGTTCTTGGACCTGAAGAACCGTGTCCTGCGACCATTACGAAAACTCGTCGATATTGCGGTAGCCGTTGGTGAACAGGACTTCACCCAGAAGGCCAACCTCAAAGGCACAGACGAGCTGGCAAGGCTGGGTGTGGCATTTGACCAAATGACCAGCGAGCTGGCCCTCACCTACTACGAACTGGAAGAAAAGGCCCGCATCAAGACTGAGGAGCTGGAAACGAGCCATACGGCCCTTCAGTTGCTCCACTCAGCAAGCCGTGATCTGTTTGCCAACCACGATTTGTGCAATGGGGCTATCCCCATGCTGCAGGAACTGGAACAGTTGCTGGGAATAGGGCCCATCCGCCTTTATCTCCATGACAAGGAGTCCGCGGAGCCGGTGCAGGCCATCACCACGGCCACCCAGGAGCGGCCTTTTTATTGCCGTGACCATCACTGCAATGCCTGCCTGGTAACTCCGGAAGTCTACGACGAGCTTCCGGTCGAAGATAACGACGGGCGCCGGCTGTTGCTTCCCATCCGTACCCCCGGGCAGTTGCTTGGCACTCTGGAAGTCTGGTATCCCGCCGAACAGGGGCTGTCGAAAACCGCGCGCCGGCTACTGGAAACCCTCAGCGACCAGCTGGCCACGGCCATTTTCCTTGAACGACAGATCACCGAGGAACAGCAGCAGACCCTGGCTGAGGAGCGCACCGTGATCGCCCGGGAGCTCCACGATTCCCTGGCCCAGTCACTCTCGTACCTGAAAATGCAGGTTGCCCGGCTGCGGCGCCTCAACATCGAAGGCGAGCAACAACAGATTCACGATGCGATCCTTGATGAGCTCAGCACAGGCCTGAACAGTGCCTACCGCCAACTGCGCGAACTGCTGGCGACGTTCCGGCTGAAACTGGACACTCCGGATCTTGCCACTGCCCTGCGAAAGACAATCGAGGAGTTTTCCGAGCGGTTAGGCAAGCCGGTGGAATTACACTACAACCTGCCACCCCAGACCTTGTCGCCTAACGAAGAGATCCATACCCTGCAGATTGTTCGGGAGAGCCTTGCCAATGCCGTCAAACACGCAGATGCCACCGACATCACGGTGGACGTGCTGTTCGAATCCCCCCAGGTGCGGGTAAGTATCCGGGACAATGGCAAGGGCCTACCCGGCGGCGGGCAGCCAGTTAATCATTATGGCCTGATCATCATGCAGGACCGCGCCCGAACCCTGGGGGGGCAGGTAAACGTGCAGAACCGGGATGAAGGTGGCGTTGAAGTCACGCTGCTTTTTATACCCAAAAGCCGTAACCTGATTCCCACAGAAGCTTCAAATGCCTGATTACAAGAGAGAACACGATGTCTGAATCACCCGCTAGCATTTTGCTGATCGACGACCACCCCCTTCTTCGCCAGGGCATCAAACAGCTCATCGAAATGGAAGACGATATGATGGTTGCCGGCGAAGCAAGCAACGCCGCCGACGGAATTCGCCTGGCCACTGAGCTGGAGCCGGACCTGATTCTGATGGATCTGAACATGCCGGAAATGGATGGCATCGAAGCCCTGAAAAAACTGCGCGAACAGAACATCAGCTCCCGCATCATAATGTTCACGGTCTCCGATCAGGAAGACGACGTAGTGGCAGCACTGCGGGCCGGAGCGGACGGCTACCTGCTGAAGGACATGGAGCCGGAAGACATGATCACCCAGCTTCATCAGGCGGCCGTAGGCAAAATGGTCATCAGCGACCGCCTGACAACACTGCTGGCCCAGGCATTGCGCTCCAACAAACCCCAGCAGACCTCACGTCCGGATTTTGACAGCCTTACGCCCCGGGAAAAGGATATTCTCCGCCTGATTGCCGAAGGCCTGTCCAACAAGATGATCGGACGCAAACTCGATATCAGCGACGGAACCGTAAAGGTCCACGTGAAGCATCTGCTAAAAAAGCTGAACTTGCGCTCGCGGGTAGAAGTGGCGGTGTGGGCGGTAGAAGAAGGGCTGCATAAGGGCTGAGTTATATCAAATCGTTCCGGCCACCTTTGCTTTACTCTGGGCGGGTTTTCTGACCGCCCGGAGTAAACCATGGCCTTTTCGCTACCTCCCATTGCCACCTTCAACAGCCTTCTTTTTGAGCAAACACTGTCGGTTCTAAGGGAGTACTTGCCCTCCCCCGCGCCAGTGCTTGGTGTCATTGATCGCAGAATCCCCATGCCCTTCAAACAGTTGGCTCTGGAGGCGCCGCTCAATCACCTTTTTGCTCAAGCGATCAATGACGGAGAATTTGAAGACTTCGAATGCCGCCGTATCCGGCTGGAAGTCAGCGGCGGACAACCGGGCATCACCATTGGATTCTGGGCGGGCCGGCTGCGTGTGATCGATGGTCCAGGAGAGGCGACGATCCGGGGCTCGTTAGCGGCATTTAAAACCCTGGCGGAGCGTCAGCAGGACCCCGACCAGCTGTTTTTCCAGCGGCGCCTGATAATCGAAGGAGACACCGAGCTCGGGCTGGCATTGAAGAACTTGCTGGACAGCCTGGAATGGCAATTTACTTTTCGCCAGATGATTTCCAACTGAAACCAGCATTGATAACAGTCAATAGTAATGAATGTTAAAAACGCCCCCTGACCGATGAAATTACCCCCTTCCCGGGGAAGAGCCTGAAAGGCCGGGAAATTTACCCGAAAGCCTCAGAAATTTAGTTCAAAAGTACCATTTATTTACAACTCTTCAAAAACCTAGAGTGAAGAAGAGCTGGGATAACCCTCGCTCTTAACATTCATAACAAATATTGGAGAAGGGTATGAAGTGGACTGATCCAGATTTTAAAGACCTGAGACTCGGCTTTGAAGTAACAGCCTACGTTTACGTTCGTTAACTACCCAATCCTGTTCCCGCCAGTGCTCCTGCTGCGGGAACAGTTTCCGAATGTGCACCACCTCATCAGTGAGACACACCATGGCTGATTCAAACAATCACAACAGCATGTACCGATTCAGCATCGCTCCGGTCTTCATGTTCCGATGGGAAGAATCCCAGCAAGCCCATGTACTGATGTATCCTGAAGGTATCGTCAAGCTGAACACCACCGCCGGCGAAATTCTGACCCGCTGCAACGGGACGAACACGGTCGACGACATCGTTCACCAGCTGTCCGAACTGTTCTCCGAACAACCTGAATTCATCGAACCCCGCGTTCACCAGTTTCTGGAGGTGTGCCATGGCAAAGGCTGGATCCAACCTCAATCTTGATGGCCAGGGCAACCCGGTATGGCTGCTTCTGGAACTGACCTACAAGTGTCCTCTCAAGTGTGCCTTCTGCAGCAACCCGACTGATCTCGATACCCATGAAGATGAGTTGACTACCGCCGAATGGAAAAAGGTGATGCATGACGCCCGCAACATGGGTGCCATGCAGATCGGATTTTCTGGTGGCGAACCCACCTTGCGCAAGGACCTGGAAGAGCTGGTAGCAGACGCCAACGATCTGGGTTATTACACCAACCTGATTACCTCCGGCATTGGCCTTACCCGCAAGCGGCTGGAGAACCTGAAAAAGGCAGGCCTTCGTCATATCCAGCTTGGCTTCCAGTCAAGCGACCCGCAAACGGCCCACTGGCTTGCCGGCGTCGACTGCTACGAGAAGAAAATCAACATGGCCCGCGAGATCAAGGCCCTTGGTTTTCCAATGGTTCTCAACGTTCCCATCTCCAGCGTCAACATTCATCAGGTACCTGAAGTTATCCACTTGGCCGCTGACATTGGCGTTGAATACCTGGAACTGGCCAATGTGCAGTACTACAACTGGGCGTTGGTGAACCGCGATCAATTGATGCCTACCCGGGAAGCGCTGAAAGCAGCAGAGGCACAGGTTGCCGAAGCCCGCAAGCAGCTCGGCGACAGGATGACCATCTTTTTTGTCATTCCCGACTACTACGAGGGCCGCCCTAAGGCCTGCATGAATGGCTGGGGCAGCATTCACCTGACCATCGCACCGGATGGCGTGGTACTTCCGTGCTCGCAGGCGCGCTCACTGCCCGGGCTCAACTTTCCCGGTGTTCGCGATCACAACCTCAGATGGATCTGGCACGAGTCCGAGAGTTTCAACCTGTACCGGGGAGACAGCTGGATGAAGGAGCCCTGCCGCAGTTGCTCCGAGAAAGAACAGGATTTCGGCGGCTGCCGTTGCCAGGCCATGCTGCTGACGGGCGATGCCGCCAACGCAGATCCTGCCTGCAGCAAATCGCTCCACCACCATATTGTACAGGAAGCCGTGACCAGGGCCCTTGCCACGAAGCAGGACCACAACAAGCTTATTGCCCGTGATGTGGGCTGGGTACCAACGGAGGTGTGATATGAAGTTACCTCACGATTCACTGGCCGGAACACTGGCCACAGGAATTGCCCTGACCGTTGTGCTTTTTCTGGTCACGGATGCCTGGATTCAGGCGGGTCTGACATGAGCTGGACATTGATGGATATCGCCCTGCGCTGGCTCCACATCGTGTTTGCGCTGACCTGGGTAGGTCATAACTATGCTAATGTGGTCAAGACTCCAAGGTTCATCCCCTTGCGCATTGATCCTGATGAGGGAAGCGATCGCTCTTCCGACCTGACCCGGCGCATGCACCAGGAACACGGCACCTTCCGCTACGCGTCCCTGGTGGTTCTCGCCACAGGTGCCCTCATGCTCTGGAATCGCGGCATTCTTACGGATGTTCTGATGCTTCAGGGCCACCATACGGTTATTGGTGTCGGTGCCTGGATCGGCATCATCATGGTGCTGAATCTCTGGTTCGTGCTCTGGCCCCATCAGAAGAAAGTGCTGGGTTTTGTACCGGCACCGGCCGCAGAACGTATCCGCTGTTCACGAGTCACATTCTTGGCGTCCCGGACCAACACCATCCTCTCTTTCCCGCTGATTTTCTTTATGGCTGCCGCAAGCCACGGGCTGGCGCTGTTCTGATGGTCTGCGGGGAAGGCGTCTATAACTTTGCCGCCGGGCCGGCCACCCTGCCCCCAGAGGTTCTGGAGCGGGCCCGGGCAAGTCTGTCCGACTGGCAGGGGCTCGGTTATTCGCTACTGGAGGCACCATTCACCGGTGATGAATTCAAGGCCTTGATGGACATCACCCGGCTTCAGGTGAAAACAGCCCTGGCGGTGCCGGACCGCTACCAGGTGATTTTTCTGCAAGGTGGCGCATCGGCACAATTCTCGCTGGTTCCGCTCAACCTGTTACCGCCCAAGGCCACTGCAGGCTATGTGGAAACCGGCCACTGGTCGGCCAGGGCACTGGAGGAAGGGCGCCGATACGGCAACAGCCACCTGGCCGCCAGTACCCGGAAAAGTGGTTTTGATCGTGTGCCTGCGGTTTCAGAATGGGCGTTGAGCGACGACATCCACTATTGCCACATAACCCCCAACGAGACCGCCAATGGCGTCCAGTTCCCGGAAGACCCGGATTGTGGCGAGATTCCTCTGATTGCCGACATGACCTCCGAGTTTCTGTCGCGCGCTGTCGATATCGAACGTTACGGCATGATCTACGCAGGAACCCAGAAGAATCTGGGCCCCACCGGCCTGGTCATAGCCATCATCCGCGAAGACTTGCTGGGCCAGGCACGGCCGGAAACCCCGACGGTATTCAACTATCAAACACAGATTGAACACCAGAATCATATTAACACACCGCTAATGTTCGGCATTTACCTGGTTCACCTGATGCTCGACTGGCTTGAAGAGCAAGGCGGTGTCAGCGCCATCCATCCACACAATATTGTTCAGAGCGAGGCGCTCTACCGAATCATAGATGAAGACGACTTCTTTTATTGCCCGGTGATGCCAGAGTACCGTTCCATCATGAACGTGTGCTTTGGCACCCGGGATGAAAGCCATCAGCAACGGTTTCTTGCCGAGGCTGAGGCAATGGGGCTGATGAACCTTGCCGGGCACAGCCACGCGGGCGGACTTCGCGCCAGCCTCTACAATGCCCAGCCGGATGCCGCAGTCGCAGCTCTGGCCTCGTTCATGACCAGTTTTCGCAAACGTTATGGCTAACCTACTCGCCAGACTGGCCCGTACCCGCGAACAGGCCTTTATGAGTGCCTGCAATCAGGCCAGCACCCCTTTACCTGCATGGAAACACCTGGCAGAGCGTGTTTCTCCCGTCAACTGCATGGGCCTTGCCTTCCCCAACCGTCTGGGCATTGCCGCTGGTTTTGACCGGGCCGGAAAACTGGGACGGCGTGCTGGCAACCTCGGGTTTGGAGCGATTGAACTGGGCAGCTGGGGCCGGGAAAACTGGCCGGAGAGGCTCCCTTCCAAAAACCCCAAAACATTACTCGGCACCCGGCTGGGGGTTCGACTGGCGGCAACAAAGCCGGAATCACCGGAGCAGGAAACCGCACAACTCATTCACCTGATCGAGAAGGCCTGGATTACGGCCGACTATTTGACCATAGCTCCTGACTGGTTTCAGCAGCCTGCTCCCTTCCAGCAGCTTCACACCAACCTGCGCCGATTGCGGGAAGCCCAGCAGGCACTGGAAAGTCAAACCCGGAAATTCTGCCCCATCGTTTACAAGCTTCGGGTAAAACCGGGAAATGAAGATGCCTGCAACCTCGTGCCATACCTCGGTTGCCAGGGAGTCGATGGCATCCTGATCAGCTTCGACTTCGGCAAACCAGTCATCTCTGCCCATTACCGCCAGTGGCAGGATCCTGTACTTCAGGCCAACACCTGCCGCACCATTGAGGCCTGCCAGCGTCATCTTAAAGGGAGCTCAGCTCTGCTGACCAGTGGTGGGGTGTGTTCGCGCCAGAACTATCTGGACCGGCTCCATGCCGGTGCCGATCTGGTACAACTGCACAATGCGCTTGTGTTCGAAGGACCTGACATTGGCTGGAAACTCAGTCAATAACCTGAACCAAAGGCTCAACTGAAACACGCTCCTGCAAATGGCCGAACGGATGGAGTTCCAGCCCGTGTTCCCTGGCCTTTTTCTCAAAACCGACCCGGCCCTTTTCGGCAACACAGACCAGTAGGCCACCACTGGTCTGGGGATCAAAAAGCAGCGTCTTGTCCAGGTCTGTCAGGCCCTCAAAGGCGTCGCTCAACGAGGCGGCATTTCGATGGGTACCACCGGGAATGCAGTCCGAATCAATATAGCGTGCGATATTGGGTATCTTCGGCACTGAGTTCCGATTTATTGTGGCACTAACACCGCTGCCACGGCAGATTTCCAACAAATGGCCGGCAAGACCGAAACCGGTTACGTCCGTCATGGCATGCACCTCGTCCACAGAAGCGAAGATCTCACCCACTTTATTAAGGGTACACATGGTTTCCACGGCGGCGGCCAGATCAGCGTCATCAATCCGATGTTTTTTCAGCGCACTGGTCAGAATTCCCACACCAACTGGCTTGGTAAGGTACAGAAGGTCGCCCGGTCGCGCGGTATCATTACGAACGATTCGATTCAACGGCACCTGACCGGTAACGGCTAACCCGAAGATCGGTTCAGGCGAATTGATGCTGTGCCCTCCGGCCAGCGCTATTCCGGCGTCGGCGCATACTGCCCGACCTCCCTCGATAACCCGCGAGGCAATCTCCGGCGCCAGCCGGTTTACGGGCCAGCCCAGTATCGCAATTGCCATCAATGGCTTCCCGCCCATGGCATAGACATCACTGATGGCATTTGCAGCTGCAATCCGACCGAAGTCATAGGCATCGTCCACAACGGGCATAAAAAAATCTGTAGTGCCAATAATGCCCAGACCGTTACCAACATCAATGACAGCAGCATCATCCCGGCTGGCATTGCCAACCAGAAGTCGCGGGTCGTGATAATCGGGGGTTGTGGTGTGGAGAATGCGCTCCAGCACGTCCGGCGCAATTTTACAGCCGCAGCCAGCTCCGTGACTGAATTCGGTAAGTCGCGTTGACAAAACACTGTCCCTTATTGATTGCCGTCTATTGAGGCGGTGTTGAGTTCACTGCCCATTGGGGAAAAGGCTTCCAGCGGGCAAGCCAGTTTGCCAATTTTTCCGGGGCTATCGGAGGCGATACCCCATAGCCTTGAGCGAACTCACACCCCAGACTCAGCAATACTTCCCCCTGTTCTATGGTTTCCACGCCCTCGGCCATCAATTCTCTACCGAAAACCTGGGATAATCCGATGATACCTCTCAAAATCGAATAATTTTCCTCAGTGTCATCCACACCACTTACGAATTCTCGGTCGATCTTGAGGGTCTGGACGGGCAACTGTTTTAGATAAGAAAGCGATGAATACCCGGTACCAAAATCATCCAGTGAAAAAGTGACACCCAGTTGTCTGCACTCGTCAATAATACTCACAACCTTATCAAGCTCACCCAGCGTGGCCGACTCCAGTATTTCCAGGTCAAGGCGAGCTGGATCCAGATCGGGGAACCTTGCCAAATTATCCCGAAGCCCCTCAGCGAACCCCGATGCCTGCAACTGGATTGCAGCCACATTGAGACTTATGTCCATGTGAATTCCCTGGCTGTCCCACGCACGCATCTGCGTTAATGCTTCAAATAAAACCCACTCTCCTACCTCCACCATTAGAGGGTGGTGTTCAATCGCGGGCAAAAACCCGTCAGGGGATAAAAAACCCAGATCTGGGTGCTGCCAGCGAATAAGTGCCTCAACCCCTTTCACTTCCCCAGTCCTCAGACTTACTTTTGGCTGATATAAAAGCCTGAACTGACCGTATTCCAGCCCCTTCCTGATGTCCAATAGCAGCCGCTGGCGGGACCTGTCTGCTTTTTTTTCACCTGCATTCGGGAACAGCCAGTTTCCTTTAAGCTCCTGCTTGGCGCGGAAAAGTATATGGTCTGCCTGGCGTAGAAGCATGTCGGCATCTTCGTCGACGTGCTCCAGCTCATTATCAGGGAACAATACAATCCCTGCGGTAAAAGACACCAACGCCGAGCCGGCTCCCAGATCGAAGGGCTGGCGGCCAGTCAGCTGCAAAGCAGCCAGCCTGATTTCCACCTGACTGGCATCTGGAAGAAGCAGTGCGAACTCATCTCCACCGATTCGGGCGAGAGCGGCATCGGGAGGCAGTGCATCCAGCCAGCGCCGGGCAAGTAACCCCAACATACGGTCAGCCGTTTCTACCCCAAAACGCGCGTTAATCTCGTGAAAATTGTCCAGGTCTATGGAAATCAGCGCTGCGGAATCATTTTCCAGATTGTCACCGTCAAGCAGCTCCCGAATGAACCGTGTGATACCATTCCGGTTCCACAAACCGGTGAGCGGATCTGCGTAAGCCAGGAATTCTACCTGTTTCTGATGGTCACTTGCCTGGTCCTCCAGTGCCCTGGTCAACCGCTCGCTCTGCAGGCGCTGCAATTCGTCTTCAGCTTTGTGTCTGGCCATTTTTTCCCGCATCAGCTGAATTGTGCTGACTGACAGTTTCCCGTAAATCTCAAGCAATGCGGTTACCAGAACGGAGACGGAACCACTAAGTTCAGAATCGACCTGCTCTCTGGCCTCCTCCATATTCTTGCCTGCCTTCATGGCTTTTATTGTAAGAGCCATGCGCCGGTCTGATTCAAGGATGTGAAAAGCAAGCCAACGAGTCAGAAAATCGAAAAGCTCTGCCAGAACATCTTCTTCTGGTGCTTTGCTTTGGCGAAACATCTGGATCCGGGCAAAAAACATCTGGTGTGAGTCGTGATGGTTACGAGCCATCTCCGACTTGCCAAGGCTTTCCGCCCAGGCACCCTCCTCATATTTGAAATGATAGGAGGCATAGGCAAGAAGCTCATCAAGCAGGTGCAAACCATCCCGTTCCGAGTTACTGGATGCAAAATGCCAAGCCAGACGGTTCAGAATATTCACGAGTACCCGATGCTGCTCATCAATGTCTTCCAGGCCCGTCTCGAAATTACGATTCCAGGGAAAGATCTCGAAGGCATCAATCTCGCTCTGCCAGGACATTGTCACCGTTAAACTCGCTCCCAATTACAAAAGGTAAGGCAATAATTGAAAGCCTAGCTTAAATTTACGGCTCTGATTTTGCTGTATATCAGAAGCACAACTCTTATCTGGTCGCCCTCACCAATCATAACAGCTCAGATCAGCCCCAACTCCAGCCGCGCTTCCTCATCAAGGCTGTCGTAGCTCCAGGGAGGATCAAACACGATATCCACCTTGCTGGCTTCGACGTAAGGAACCTGCAATAACTTGTCTCTCACATCCCCGGCAATAATGTCACCCATGCCGCAGCCCGGCGACGTCAGGGTCATTTCCACACGCACGCAATGGCTTTCCTGGTCAATATGCAGTTCGTAGATGAGTCCCAGGCTGACGACATTTACCGGAATCTCAGGATCGTAGACCAGCCGCATCGCGTCCCAGCATTGCTGATCACTGATCCGTCCATCCTCCGGGGGCTCGAACAGGATGGCGTCCGATTGAAAGCCCAACTGGCGGGTAACTTCTGGCGACAGACGATACAGATTGCCCTGGTAGTTAACGGTAAAGCTGCCACCGAGCGCCTGGGTTATCGAGACGGACGCCCCCTCCGGAAGAGTGACCGACTCTCCGGACGGTACCCGCAAGGCGCTACAGTCTTCCGACAGAACAAACGTTTTGGGTGGCTTTGCCGGTTTTTTCGAATTCGGCGCCTTGATCGTCAGGGTCTGCAGGTTGCCTTCTCCATGAAGGCCGATCTGCATATCCTGCAGATAGGGTACGCTCGCCGCTTCGAAAAACAGGGGCAGATCGTCAAAGTCTCTTCTGACATCATCCGGCGACTCTTCACCCGGTGGACAAAAGGCCAGGCAGGTCTCGGCATGCTGCGTACCGCCCTTCTCCACATAAACACGCGCCGCCATTCCCGGTACTTTCTGCTTCGCCAGTAAAGAAACCAGATAGTCACGGGCTTCTGATGTCACTTCAGCATTGATGTTCACGATCTGTCCGCCTATTCCTGTACAGAGAAAATAAAATTCATCCAATCGATTTCTTGCTTAAGCTGACGGTCGGGCAATGTCCTTTGGGTTCCGACTTTGCGAATCTTCTCTGCGTTTTTCACGTTCCCGCTTCAGCTGGTTGGATTTGCATTCGTTACTTACGAGATCCAGCCACCTCAGGTGCTGATCCCAGATCGGGTCTTTGGTTTGCTCGGGCTTGTTGCTTTTCATCGTTACCTCTCCCTGCACTGAGAAAATGAGAACAATTCTTGACACCTATTAAAATGCATTATATATATATCTTAAAGCAGAAGAGGAGGATCAGCAATGAACTATCAACAAACACCGATTGAAGAGTTAGACACAGATGTGCTGCTGGAGCTCATATTACTGGGCTACGATGCCGGGCATCTGGCAAAACTGCCCGAGCTTCACCGGCTTGCCCGCAAGATCGAGGCGGTGCACAGGGCAAACCCTGACGTTCCAAAAGGCATCACGTTGGCCATCAAAAAGCTGGAGCACAGGCTCACCGACCACATTGAGCGGGAGAATGCCTACGTGCTGAAGCGGATGGAGCATGACCAGCCACCGAACCCGGACACGCCTATCGCTCAAATGAACGAAGAGCATTCCCTCATCAAAAAGCAACTGAACAAGCTACGCCAGATGACCCGGAACTACCGGGCTCCGGAGTCTGCCTGCCGCTCCTGGCAGCGGTTTTACCGGGAGCTGAAAGCGCTGGACTTCCGGTTGTCTGAGCAGATCTACCTGGAACGGGATGTGCTATTTCCGAGATTTCAGTTCTGAACAAGGGCTAAGGCACCGTAGGAGATTCACCGCAGGAGACTGAAGGAATTGTCTGCTAAGGTTGATGTCATATCCTTTATTAGCGCAAAAGGTGAACTCATGGCCAACTTCACGGTTCGACTCTACCGCTACAACCCGGAACAGGATGAAATACCTTACAACCAGGATGTCGAGGTTGGCGACGAGTTCCGGAACCGCATGGTGCTGGATGTACTGGAACACCTGAAAACCCGGGATACCACACTGGTGTTCCGGCGCTCCTGCCGGGAGGGCGTTTGTGGTTCAGACGGGCTCAGTATAAATGGCCGCAACGGCCTGGGCTGCATTACCCGGGTTGCCGATGCCCTGGGCAAGAAAGACGTGCTGGAGATTCGCCCACTGCCGGGCATGCCTGTGATCCGGGATCTGGTGGTGGACCAGTCACTGTTCTTCAAACAGTATGAACGTGTTCAGCCCTGGCTGATCAACGACACGCCAAATCCGGCGATCGAAAGGTTGCAGAGCCCGGAAGACCGGGCAAAGTTGGACGGGTTATACGAGTGCATTCTCTGTGCCTGCTGCACCTCCGCTTGCCCATCCTGGTGGTGGAACCCGGAAAAGTACATCGGGCCGTCGGGATTGCTGCAGGCGTACCGGTTTTTGGTGGATTCCCGGGATACCGCCACTCGTGAGCGCCTGGAGAAACTCGAAGACCCGTTCAGCGTGTTTCGGTGCCGAGGCATTGGCAACTGCACGGCGTACTGCCCGAAGGGCCTCAACCCCATGAAGGCCATCGGTCACATCAAAACCATGTTGCTGCGAGAACAGATCTGATTGGCCATGGCCAGGATTGCCCACGAAAAAGAGGCTCTGCTGGCGGTCGACAATACTTTCGCCTCGCCAATTAACCAGGGTCCGCTGGCGCTGGGCGCAGATCTGGTTGTTCACAGTGCCACCAAGTACCTGGGAGGCCATAGCGATCTGACCGCTGGTGAGCAGATGACCGGATTCGGGGGGATGATGACCATCGAGATCGCCGGTGGTGGACAGACAGCCGCCGCCGTTGCCGACAACTTGCGGATTTCCCTGCTGGCAACCAGCCTCGGCGGCGTGGAAAGCCTGGTCAGTCAACCGTCTGCTACCAGCCACCATGCCATTGGCCGGGACGAGCGGGAAAAACGAGGGATCAGCGACGGCATGCTCAGGTTATCCATAGGCCTTGAGGACCCGGAAGATTTGATTGCAGATTTGAAGCAAGCGATAGATAAGGCAATAGCCAGTGGCTATTCCCTGCCTTGATTCACGTCTCTGGACCAGGCACCCATTGATTTATCCTTAAGAAGATGGCTTAGCCCTCTAAAACTCCGATGACAACGCTCTTCTACCCGAGGGTCGGCAATGGCCGGCAACTCCAACTCTTTTTGTCCACAGAACCGTAACCGGAATCTGCGTTTTGGGGCGGCTCCTGTCACGACGTGACGGCCCGAGTAGCCGTCGGATCACCTTGGTGCATCATCGCCGACCAGCGCTAACACGATCTAATTTCAGTTCACATTGACAAAAGTCATTCTCAGATATTGCCCCTATTAATGTATTTAGAATACATTATTTCAGGTACAACTTACTGCTGACTATCCGCGGACTACAGAAAGGAAAATTGAATATGATTCAACCAAAACTCTTCCATCTGTCGACAGTGACATTGCTAGTGGGTGTCATCTCGGGATTTTCCAGCCCGGCATTGGCTGAAAAAACTGCAAAACAATTTGTTGAGACAAACTGTGCTGGCTGCCACGCACTTAGCGAACCCGAAAGTTCTACGACAACCCGAATTCGTGAACGCAAGGCCCCCGACCTCTATTACGCGGGCAACAAATTTCAAGAAGACTGGCTCATTCAGTGGCTGCAATCACCGACCAGAATTCGTCCGGGAGGAACCTTCTTCGGGCAAAACGTGGTGGCAGCTGAAGACCGCGACATCGTCCCCAAAGACAAGTTGCCCGAGCACCCCGCCTTCAATGCATCAGAGGCTGAGGTCGCGGCATCCTATCTGATGTCGCTGACCCCCTACGATGAGCTGATATCGAGTACCGCTTATGTGCCCAAGCCCATCTCCGGAGCCATGGGGCGCATGAACTTTACCAAGTTCAAGGGCTGTGTGGCCTGCCACGAATTGGAGAAGGGGTATGGAGGGATATCAGGCCCTGAAGTTCATACAGCTGGATCCCGGCTGAAACCCGAATTTCTCTATAGCTTTATCAAGAACCCTCAAGCCTGGGCACCTAAAACTTTCATGTCGAACCTGCACCTAGACGATAGTGAGGTTCAAAAATTGTCAGACTTTATCACCACACTGTCGAAGGAGTGAGCATATGCATTTTCTGACTCGCATTATATTAATCACTTTGATCTCCGCCCCTGCCCTCGCCGAATCCGAGGCAACGGGAAAGCAGCTTTACAACACATACTGCACACAGTGCCACGGCATATACGGCGACGGATGGGGTGTTAACACAAGAGATATCGAAGTACTACCCAGAGACCACACAGATTCTGGAGAGATGTCTGCGCGCTCTGACCAGGAGCTGTTCAAGGCCATAAAGCACGGCGGGCAAGCTGTAAACAAATCCATTCTGATGCCCAACTGGGACGCCAACATGTCAGACGCCGAAATCGACCGAGTAGTGCGCTATTTGCGAGAACTGTGCAACTGCGAAGCTCCTTGATTACCCCATAGCCCGGAATACGCATACAAGGTTACCGAATAACGTTTATTAATAACGACCTAAACGATGTACAGGTTTTACATTGAAGGAGTATACGATGATGTTAACTACGGCAAAACCGCTCTTCGCGGCAGGCACTCCACTAGCCGCCCGGATCGCCCTTGCTCTCGCTGCCATTGCCTTAACAGGGGTATCCGCTCCAGCGTGGTCCGAAACACACCAGTTTCAGATGACGATTGAGGAGGGGGAAAAAGAAATAGCGCCAGGATTCAGTGCAAAGGTTTGGGCCTATAACGGTCAGGTCCCTGGGCCTCTTATCCGGGTCGAGGAGGGAGACACAGTGGAGGTAGAACTCACCAATATGACGACTCTGGCCCATACCATCCACTGGCATGGTACCTACCAGACCGGTACGTGGCGGAATGACGGTGTCCCTGATGTGACTCAACAGGCCGTTCAACCCGGGGACTCGTTCACTTACAAGTTCGTTGCCGATAAGCCCGGAAGCCTCTGGTATCACTGCCACGTGAATGTCCCGGAACACGTTGGATTACGCGGGATGTGGGGGCCCATGATTGTTGACCCCAAAGAACCAGTGGCAATCGAAAACGAAGTCACCAAAGAAGCCATCCTGATGTTTTCCGGCTGGAACGAAGACGTCGCTCAAACATTCGGCAAAGGCGGGCACCCGACCGAGAAACTCTCTTATTTTTCAATTAACGGCCAATCGTTTCCGAATACCCAACCATTAAGAGTCAAGGAAGGCGATGTTCTCCGCCTGCGCCTGTATGCAACCGGTATTGAGACAGCTTTCCATCTGCATGGACACGACATGCTGGTCACGCACAAAGACGGCCTGCCATTGGACTCCCCGTTCTGGGCGGATGTGGTGGATATCAATCAGGGCGAACGGTACGACGTAATTGTCAGGATGGACAACCCCGGGCGCTGGATTGCCCATGACCACATAGAGCACCACGTCAGTAACAACGGAAAAGTGCCTGGTGGTGCGGTCATGATCGTCGAGTACGACAGCATCGAAGATGATGATTGGTATGTCTGGAAAGATAAATCCTACGATCCCAACTTTTACTACACCCAAAGCTTGGCCGAAGGCAGCGGTCTCTTCAACCACAAAGGCTTCGAGGTCCGGAAAATAGAAAACGATAAATCCTCAGATCGTGGCAGGAGCCGCGGCAGAAGTCAGTCCAACTAACACGTAAAAACCAAAGGAGAGAAAAATGTCTATTTTCAAATCAATTAAACAGGTTACCGCGGCTATCGCAGCGGCTGCGATACTGGCATCTCCCGCGATGGCTGAAGTGGTAAAGGTCGAGATCCCGGTCATTGAGAAAGAAATCGCGGTGGATAACAAAGGAACGATGCAAACCATGTGGACTTTCGGGGGAACCGTTCCCGGTCCCGTTGTGCGCGTAAAGGAGGGAGACATCGTCGACTTCACTCTTATCAATGAGGAAGGAAACAAACAAAGTCACTCTATGGACTTCCACGCCGCAGCTGTTGACGTCCTGGACGAATTTGCAGCTGTGAAACCTGGGGAGAAAAAGCATTTCAAGTTTAAAGCTACCAGCCCAGGCGTGTTCATCTACCATTGCGGTGCTGACCCCATGGTTGAGCATATAGGGCGAGGTATGTATGGCGTCATTATTGTCGACCCTAAAGAGGGGTATGGGGAAAACTATCCAAAACCGGACCGCGAGTACGTCATCGTCCACAGCGATCTGTTTGAGCCTGGCACCACAGCAGAACAGATGCTGGAAGGAGACGGTTGGACCAGTACTTTAGTGAACGGCAAGGCGTTCCACTATGACCCCCTGCATGACCCAAATGCTAGCTTAATGCTGCAATCCGAGCCCGGGGAAAGGGTACGGTTCTACTTCGTGAACGCCCACGTCAATAAATCAGTTGCCCTCCATCCGATTGCGGGGATTTGGGAACGCGTTTATAACAGTGGCCACCCATTCAACCTCGAAAAAGGGATACAAACATATCTCGTACCGGCAGCGTCCGGAGCTACTCTTGATCTGGTTAGCCCTTCTGATCGTGACACCAACAACGCCATCGTAGATCACCAGATGAAGGGAGCTCTGAACGGCGGCATAAGCGTCTTGATGAATGCTGAAGGGGCGGACCCTTCACTTGGCAAGAAAGGAAACATTCTGATTCGATGACCCCTCGCCTCCCTCACTGGCTATATTGAAAGCCAGTGAGGAGGTTTTCGCCGGCCCCGATCCGGGCCGGCTTTTTTGCTCTCACAGGCTTATTGATGTATACAAAAAGCATCGTATGATTTTATGCAACTGCCAACCAGGTGAAACGATGCAACTAAAAACGTATACGGATTTTGGTTTGAGGGTCTTGGTCTATGTCGGAACCCGACGAGGTAAGTCTATCCCCCGACGGGAAATAGCGACAGCCTACGGCATCTCTCCGGAACACTTACGCAAAGTCATTCATCGTATGAGCACGCTGGGGTACGTAAAAACGACCCAGGGTAAGTCCGGCGGAGTTATGCTCAGCCGTTCGCCTGGATTGGTTCGGTTAGGGCAATTCGTACTCGAAATGGAGGAAAACATGGAAATCATCGACTGCAACAAACAAGAATGCCCGCTCCAGGGGGGGTGCACCATCAAAAGTGCAGTCAGTGCTGCACGCGACGCTTTTGTTGCCACGCTCAATGAATACACTCTCGCTATGTTGCTGGATGATTCCAAAATGGTGGAGCGCCTGCGCATGGTGGGACCTTGAGGGTCGATCATGAATATAGCAGCAGCGCCCAACCGTTTTGAATATCCGACCCTGAAGCGCCTTTTGCAGGACGATCCGGTATTCGCTTGCTTAAGGACCAAGGACTTCTCCATTCTCTTGAAAGATGTCCGAAGGCATTCGTTTTCTCAGGGAGAAACGATTTTCACTGAGGGGATGGAGGCGGACCGTTTTTTCCTGATTGTTGCAGGCGAAATAGAGGTATTCCGCGCTACACCCGGGGGTGACGAAAAATTGTTTGGTTACTATCGAGACGGACAACTCGTCGAACTCTATTCAATGTTCATGAGAACTCCGGTGTTTTCCCTGAATGGCCGCGGTACCCAAGATGGAATTGCCTATAGCTTCGATGAAAAAGCACTTTCGGAGATCGCTCAGAAAAACCCTGACTTAACTCGAGGACTCCTGCAGCACATGAGTCAAAAGGCCCACGCCTACATGAACCAGGTCGATTTTTTCACTGGCAGTAATGCCGAACAGCGACTGGCTGCATTCCTTCTGTATCTTAGCGACTTACAAGACGGCACAGAACTGACCCTTCCCTGCCACCAAAAACAAATAGGTTCCCGCTTAGGGATACGGGGCGAGACAGTCTCGCGCGCTTTCGGGCGGTTTAAAATAAAAGGCATCATAGAACAGAAGGGTAGTCAGCTGCAGATTCTCGACCGCCCTGCCCTGGAGCAGATACTGGGAGTGGAATATAGAAACCTGGAGATGTGGACCTGATGTCTCACATGCCCCCCACCAATTAAATTGGAGGACGCCACAGCGCAGGCGATTCTCAACCCAGACAAAGCCTGACCGGGTGAAGCGGATCTGTCATCGCAGGTTTGACGTTATGCTTGCGACACCAACCGACGCAGCCGCGTCATGACATCAAGATTGTTAATTTCCATGGCCTCCAGTGCTTGCAGTGCATCCTCGGGCCGATTTTCATGATGTGCTCTCACGGCTTCGATCGCATAAACATGAACCAGACGGTGAGGCTCTTCAATGGCCCGAAAATCCAGCCGGCCGGCGTATTGTTCATTGCCGTCTCCCTGGTAGTACCACCGGCCGAGCCGGCACTCGGTTTCTGATGGCAAGGTGTCTGCTTTGCGATCAGATAACCCGGCCAGAATCTGATATACGGTCAGCTTGATTTCCAGCTCCTCGAGATTGGCGAGCTCAATCTCCGCCAGCAACGCGGCATTCCCCAATGCAGTTGACGAAGTACCTGCCAGATCAATCAGCGACATGAGCCGATCCCTTGCAGTTTCCGCCTCCGCTGCAAGCTCTTCCATTTCCTCACTGCTTGCCTTGCTGGCACCTGATACGGTGGAGGTCTGGGTGCGAATACGGCTGATGGCATCATCGATTTGCCGGGTTGCTTCCCCCGCCCGAAAGGCCAGATTTCGGACTTCCGTTGCCACCACGCTGAATCCCCGGCCATGCTCGCCGGCCCGGGCCGCTTCGATACTGGCGTTCAGAGCCAGCAGTGAGGTCTGATCGGAAACACCATCAATAACGTCCACCAGCGAAATTATGCCGCCGGTCTCTTGCTCCAGCGCCTCGATCTGGCCTGCTGAACTCACCACTCTTTGTCGGGCGCCACCCAGTTTCTGAACCAGCATAGCCATGCCATCGCGCACGCGGCCAGATTCGTCCCGCGTCTTCAATGCTTCGCTGCGACGGGAGCCCAGCAAATCCGATAATTCACTGAAAGACCCTTTGAGCTCGGTCAGTGATGAGCCAAATTGGCCAAGCCCGGCCATTAATCGCCGACTGAGCTGAAGTTCCGCCCGGCTCTGCGCCAGAGCACAATGCTCCTCTTCCAGTCCCGCCTCCAGGCTTCTCTTCTGTTCACTGACCTCAGCAAACGCCTCCTTCAATGCCGACAGCTCCGATTCCAGCGCCTCTGCACGCTTTGTGGACGGCCAAAAACTCATAGTGTTACTCCGGCTCATTTATTAGATTTATATTTTATACATGTTTAAAAATGAGACTGTACGGATTTGTAACAACACACTTACTGCGTGGAGTAATGCGGTGATCTGAAACGGTCAGAACCGATCGTTCAGAACAAAGTCCCGAAGGGCAACGGCATTATTGTGCTCGGTATCTTTCGCAGCAAACACCAGCGTTATGCGGTCACAATCTTCAAGCAGCTTTTTAAGTGCTTCAAGATCGTCTCTGGCGTCGTCTGATGTCAGCTCGTTAAGATACCGCTCCCGGAACTCTGACCATTTCTCCCGATCGTGACCGAACCACTTCCGCAATTCGGTGGAGGGTGCCAGCCCTTTCAGCCAGCAGGCTATATCCGCATCTTCCTTGGAAACCCCGCGGGGCCAGATGCGGTCAACAAGCACTCTGGGGCCATCTGAGCGTGCCGGCTCTTCATAGGCGCGTTTCAGGCGGATATCCATGACTTCTCACCTCTGTAAACATTGCCTGATCTTTATGAACCTGGCGGACAATTGACCGTTACCGTGACCTAGCTGAGCGGTTTCTCTTCCTTGAACCCGAGCTTCCTGAGAATCACCATGGCCGGGCACCATTTGGTGAATGCAGATTGGATCAGGTTCACTGCAATGAACCCGGTAAACAGAAGCCAGTATGGGCTCACATAATGGGCGAGCAGAATGGATACCAGCGTAAACACGCCTGCCATCAGGCGAAGACCTTCGTTGACTGTCATGGCACACCTCCTTGAGAACGTATGGAAATACCTTTTACCCAATAACATGGTTACGCAATGACATGCATCACTTTTCCCGATTAAAGGGATCGAAATGCCCAGCCAGGATAAACTCCTTAAGTGCTACAGCGTTGTTGTGTTCGGTGTCTTTCTCCGCAAATACCAGCGTGATGCGGTCATGTTCTTCCCTGGCAACACCCCGCGGCCAGATACGATCCACAAGTTCGCGCGGGCCGTCTGAGCGGACAGGGGCTTCGTAGGCGCGGTTGAGTCTGATGTCCATAACCTCGCTCCTTCGTCTGCTTCGTCATATCGTCAAGAACAGGGCCACAGAAATCACCTCACCCGACACCCGTTGGGCTTTACCTGACCAGCCCGCCCAGCCAAGGCTCCAGTACTCGCAAACGAAGTGCCAGAACCAGTGCCACTGCCACTGCCATCATTACCACCGCCAGAATGCCGGAATACTGAACAAAGACAGCACGGAACGAAAAGTAACCAAACGGACCCACCCAGAGGCTGTCAGCTGCGAGCCAAGCCCCGCTGATAAACGCAATTAACCCCCAGAAAAATAATGAGATACGCGACATAGCAATTTCCCCTGCATTGCCATTAACTGATAGCAAGCTACACGCATTCCTGAGCCGGACGATTGCGCTAAATCAAGCTTCGGCAAATTTACATGACCTTTACTTCATGGCAGGGAAACCGCCTCAACATCAGTCAGATTAAGTGAAAACCAGGTTGCTCTTTGCAGGGCTAAAGGCTAGATTCATACGAAATCCTGCAAATATCACCCGAGCCAACTGATTTGTACGTTTTCCCCTCTCTGACTGTTTTCCGGAACGCCTCTCATGGCAAATCCGGCCACGCCAAAGCGTTACTTTCCTGACGCTGGGTCTGCGCGTAGGAACGACTCAGCACCAGCCCCCGAACTATCTCGGCTAATTTTTTTTTGGAGGTCACTATGTCTGATTTGCCCGCTATCACTGTTGCCGAAGAAGATTACAATCGCCTTGCCACGCTGCTCGAGAAAACCACCGATCCCACCGGCGTAGCCGATGGACTTGAAGAAGAACTCAGCCGTGCCGACTTGCGGCCTTTGTCCGAGATACCGGAAAACGTTGTGGTGATGAATTCCATGGTTCTTTTCGAGGATCAGGACAACGGAAAGCAACATCGGCTCGAGCTGGTCTACCCTCACCAGGCGGACGGCAGTCCCGACAAGATCTCCATCCTGGCGCCCGCCGGGGCTGCAATGATCGGTCTGAGTGTCGGTGACAGTATTGAATGGCCGGTGAAAGGCCGTAACCCGCTGCACCTGAAAGTGGTGCAAGTCACCCGACCCGACTGAAAAGTCGGGTCATTCGAGTATCAGCGGGGTGACCACACCGCCACCAACCATCAGCATCGCGAACAGGCAGAGAGCCAGAACAAAGGGCTTCACACCAAGGCTCCGCAGGGCTTCAAGCCGGGTCTGGTAGCCGAGTGCTGCCATGGCCATGGTCATGGCCAGCTGGCCGCCCATTATCAGCCCCTCCTGGATCACCTGCGGTATGGCAAGGACACTGTTCAACCCGACGATCGCCAGAAAGCCGAAAGCGAACCACGGAATGACCAGCTGGTTGTTCCCGGGTTGGCCCTCTGCGCTGCTCTTGCGGCTCTTGGCCCAAAGCTGCCCTACCACCAGAAGAAAGGGCACCAGCAACATGACACGGACCAGTTTGACAATCACGGCATTGGTCAGTGCGCCGGTGCCGACTGCGCCGCCCGCAGCAACCACCTGAGCCACCTCATGAACTGTTGAACCGATGTAAACGCCGTACAGCCCCTCGTCCCAGCCCAGCAAGGGATAAAGTGCCGGATAGGTAAACATGGCAATCGTCCCGAACAACACCACAGTCGCCACGGCCATGGAAGCGGCGGCCGGTTTTGAACGTATTGCACTCTCGGTGGCCAGTACCGCCGCCGCTCCGCAAATGGCACTGCCGGCACTTGTCAGTATGGCTGTGTCCCGGTCGAGCTTCAGCCATCGGGTTCCAAGCCAGTAGCCAACCACAGTGACAGAGAGGACAACGAGGGCATCGAGAATCACGACCCTGGCCCCGAGGGCAGTCAACTGCTGGATGGTAAGAGAGAAACCGAACAGGACAATGCCAGTCCGGAGCAGCCACCGCGATGCAAAGCCGAGGCCTTTGGCAACGTCGGTAATGCGCTTGCCCGCTATCGTATTACCCAGTACCAACCCGAGCAGAAGCGCGAATACCAGTGGCCCCAGCCCGGTCGCCTGGACCGGTGGAAGAGCGGCCAGCCCATAACCGGCCGCCGTCAACGCACTGCATAGAATCAACCCCTTGAACATCATCACCACCTAACCATTTGATCTATCCTTATTCTATTTCCATTCCACTTATTCAATAAATTGTTTTTCTGTCTAACTTTATCCGGATATATCGATATAAAACTGTCGAATATACTCCCGGACATAGCCCTATAGGGCCTTCTCTCCCAGGCAAAGCGGGTAACTGAACACCCACCCGAAGATTCCTTGCAAAAACCACCAGGGCCTTCCAAAATAAAGTAATTACTCACTTTCTTATGAGCCGCCATGTCCGCCAACAAGCCCCCTGCCAAGCGCACTTATCAGAGTACCGAACAGCGCCAGTCCGCCACCGTTGAGGCGGTGGTACAGTTGTGTGCGGAACAAGACCCTTCTACCCTCACCACTGCCCGCATTGCCGATGAAGTAGGGCTTTCCCAGGGTGCCCTGTTCAAGCACTTCCCTAACAAAAACAGCTTGTGGGAGTCAGTGGCTGCCTGGGTATCGGAGCAGCTCACCCAGCGGGTTTTCAGTGTTGCCGACCAGCATGAACAGGCCGACAAGGCCCTGGAAGCCATGTTTCTGGCCCATATCGGCTTCATTGCCCGGCACCCGGGTATTCCGCGGCTGATGCTGGGAGAACTGCAGAAGCCGGGTAACAGCGCGGCCAAACGGATCGTTCGGCAGACTCTGGCCAACTACCGCCAGAAAGTCATTTCTCTGCTGAACCTTGGTATCCAGCAACACCGAATTACCTCCACCATCGACACCGAGGCTGCCGCAGTGCTCTATCTGGGGGCCATTCAGGGGTTAGTGGTTCAGGGCATGATAGGCGGTGATATTCACAGTCTTGAACAGGCCGCACCTCGAATTTTTAGACTTTACAGCGCCAGCTTTCAGGAGGTCCCCGATGCACCGCAAACATAAACTCATCCTTGCCCTTACGCTGATCGCCGGCATCGCCTTCGTGGTGGTGATGGTTAAACTGAAACAACCACCGGAGCGTGCAGCTGAACAGGTCGCAGCGACACCGGCCCGAATCCTTGAAGCCACTCCCCTCACTGTGCGCATCGAGGCCCGTGGCTTTGGCCAGGTGTTGCCGGCCAGAAGCTGGAAGGCGGTGGCCAATGTGGGTGGCCGCATTACCTGGAAGCATCCGGACCTGGAAAGCGGCAACCTGATTTCCGAAGGCACCCGTTTGCTGCAAATCGACCCGACCCGCTACGAACTGGCTGAGGCTTCCGCCAGGGCCGATATTGCCGGCCTGGAAGCAGAGCGGCAGCAACTGGATCAGGAAGAACAGAACACCCGGGCACTTCTGGAACTGGAAAACCGCCGGCTGGCGCTTGCCCAGCGGGAGCTGCAACGTGCAAAAACTCTCGCTAACAGCGGTTCGCTGTCCCAGACCCGGCTGGATGAACAACAGCGGGCTACCCTGCAGCAACAGCAAGCCGTGCAGTCCCTGCAGAACCAGCTCAACCTGATCCCCGTGCGCCAGGAAACCCTGAAAGCACGCCTGGCCCGCAGTGAGTCAGCTCTGGCCAATGCCCGGGAAGACCTTGAAGACACCCATTTCGAAGCTCCCTGGGACCTGCGGGTACACCAGTCCGACATCGAAACCGGGCAACAGGTGAGCCCCAACCAGACCCTGTTTGTCGCGGATGACATCACCGCAGCAGAAGCCACGGTACAGCTGGAAATGTCCGAGCTTCGCAACGTGCTGTCACAGCTCCCGGGCGCGCCTGATCCGGCAAGCAGTGGCCAAGCACACCCAGGCTTTACCGACTTCCACGAGCAACTTCCCCTGGATTCACTCACGGTACGAGTGCATCCGACCGGCGCGCCCGACAGCCACTGGGCCGGCAAGCTGACCCGGGTGACTGGCAGCCTGGACCCGGCTACACGCACCATCCAGGCGGTGATTACCGTGGACGAGCCCTACCGCAGCGCCAACCCGCCCGCCCGGCCACCGCTGGTGCGGAACATGTTTGTGCAGGCCACCATTGCAGCGCCAACTCCCGAGCCAGTGCTGGTGGTGCCGGCCAGCGCGATTCACCAGGGCGAGGTGTATCTGGCCGATGGCGAAAACCGCCTGCAGCGCCAGCCGGTCACCCTGGCATCGCAACAGGGTGAGCTGGCGGTGGTCAGCGACGGCCTGAAACCCGGCGACCGGTTGATTCTGGATGACCTGGTTCCCGCCATCAACGGCACCTTACTGAACCCTATGCCCGATGAGCAGACCGCGAAATGGCTGCAGAAAATGGCTGCGGGAGAGCAGCCATGATCCGCTGGTTTGCCGGCCACCCTACCGCTGGCAACCTGCTGCTGATTCTGATTCTCGCGGCGGGCCTGTACGCCGCCCCCAATTTGACCCGGGAGACCTTTCCGGACTACCTGCCTCCGGAAGTCAGCATTACCCTGGAATACCGGGGTGCCACTGCAGCGGATGTTGAAGAGGCCATCTGCCAGCGTCTGGGCGAGGCACTGCAGCGGGTGGACTACATGAAGGAAATCTCCTGCACGGCCCGGGACAATCAGGCCCAGACCATTGCCAGCATGGCACCCCAGGGCGATATGGGCCGGTTTCTGGATGATATCCGCACCGAGATCGAATCCCTGACCGACCTGCCCGAAGAAGCGGAAGAGCCGGTTATCCGCGAGCTGTACCGGACCAGCCTGGTGGCCGCGATCGCGGTGTACGGGCCCATGAGCTTTTCCCACCTGGAGGCTTACACCAACCAGCTGGAGGACCGTTTGTTTGCCATGGAGGGAGTAGCGGATGTGATCCCCGTTGGCCTCTCCCAGCGCCAGTGGCAAATTGAAGTCTCCCGGGATTTGCTGCGCCAGTATGGCCTGGGCGTGCGCGACATTGCCCGCGCCATCAGCAGCCAGAATCTGGACATGCCCCTGGGCAATATTGAAACCGACAGCCAGGATATCCAGTTGCGGTTTGTGGATGAGCGACGCTCACTGCAAGCCCTGGCCGAGCTTCCAATCATTGGTGGCGAAGCCGGTGCCGTGCTCACCCTGGGCGATCTCGCCACCATTACCGAAGCCCACGAGCGGGAAGAGGAACGGGTGGACTTCAATGGCCAGCGGGCCATCATTCTGGAAATCCACAAGAACCGCCACGATGATGCCCTGCAGGTTATGGATTCACTGCAGGCCTTTGTCGACGAGGAAAAGGCCCGTCGTGGCGGTACTGTGGAACTGGAAATCACCCAGAACATGACGTCGATCGTCCGGGATCGCCTACAGATGCTGGTGGGCAACGGCATCACAGGTTTGCTGCTGGTGGGGCTGGTGATGGCGCTGTTCTTCCGCCCCCGCCTCGCCTTCTGGGCCCTGTTCGGCCTGCCGGCCGCCTTTGCCGGTGCCTTTGTGGTGATGGCCCTCACCGGCCTGTCCCTGAACATGATTACCCTGGTGGCTTTGCTCATGGCCATCGGTATTGTCATGGACGACTCCGTGGTGGTCACCGATAACATTGCCCAGCGGGCCGCC
This sequence comes from Marinobacter guineae, assembly GCF_002744735.1. Lineage (GTDB taxonomy): Bacteria > Pseudomonadota > Gammaproteobacteria > Pseudomonadales > Oleiphilaceae > Marinobacter > Marinobacter guineae. The sequence goes on from NZ_KZ319339.1 coordinate 1,507,926, forward strand.
GAAGGTAGCAGCCCGCTGGAGGCAGCGGTCAAAGGCACACAGGAAATTCTGCCTGGGGTGTTGTCCTCCTTCCTGACCACGGTCTCGGTGTTCATCCCGCTGGCGTTTCTGGCCGGAGAGCTAGGCTCGGTGCTGGAGGTCTTGCCGGTGGTTCTGATTGCCGCCCTGGCAGCCTCGTTGATAGAAGCCTTCTGGATACTGCCCCACCACCTCAAAAGTGGCCTGGGAAACAAGGGCGAGAGAGCCCCGTCCCGTTTTCGCACCGTCTTCGACAACGGCTTTGAAAAAGCCCGGGAGAAAGTGGGGCAGCTGGCCGACATTGCCATCCGTTTTCGTTACGGCGTACTGGCGGGCATGCTGCTGATACTCCTTGGCTCGGTGGGGCTGATGGCCGGCGGCCATGTGCGCATGGAAGCCATGCCGGAAATAGACGGTGACGTACTGGAAGCCCGGGTGCTCATGCCCCAGGGCACGCCGCTGCACCAGACCCAGGCCATTACTGACCGCATTACTGCGGCCATGCTCCGGCTCAACGAGGAGTACGCGCCGGAACAGCCCGACCAGCAAGCCCTGGTGCAAAACATCCAGACCCGCTTCAATCAACACGCCGGAGCCGGCGAGAAAGGCGCCCATGTGGCCACCGTGATGGCCGATTTGCTGACTGCGGAACTTCGTACCGTGGATCTAGCCACCCTCACCGACCTCTGGTACCAGGAAATCGGCGAAATTCCGGGGCTGATTGCCCTGAACATTCAGGAGCCCGGATTCGGCCCGGCCGGCATTCCCATCGAAGTCCGCCTGCAGGGCAGTGACCTGGATGAGCTGAAGTCCGCCGCGCAGTATCTGAGCGAGGAAGTCGCCAGTTATAACGGCACCTTCAACGTGCTGGATGATCTTCGCCCCGGCAAGCCCCAGCGCATCCTCAGCCTGAGCGACCGCGCCCTGTCCCTCGGCCTGAACGCCGCTGAGGTGGCCAGCCAGATTCGAACCGGCCTGCTCGGGGATATCGTGGATACGGTACAGGTCGGTGACCAGCACATCGAGATTCTGGTGCGCCAGACCAGCGCCGAACGCAACACCCGCCAATTCCTGGAAGATACCGTGATCACCACCGGCAAGGGCCAGATGGTGCCGCTGCGGGAAGTGGCCACCATCACCGAGGAACGGCAATGGTCACAGGTGACCCGAATCAACGGCCTGCGCACCGTTACCGTGTCAGCGGATGTGAACGGCCGGATAACCAACGCCGATGCCATCGTGGCCGATCTGCAGAACCAGGTGTTCCCGAAGCTTCAGGAACAATGGCCAGAGATCAGCCTGCAGGTAGAAGGCCAGACCGCCCGCTCCCGAGAAACCGGCCAGTCTATCGCCCGGGGGTTGCTGATCGGCCTGCTGGGGATTTTCCTGATTCTGTCGTTCCAGTTCCGCAGTTACCTGGAGCCGATCATTGTCATGCTGTCGATCCCGGTGGCCTTTATGGGCGCGGTCTGGGGACACATGATCATGGGCTACAACCTGTCGATGCCTTCGCTGATCGGCGCAGCCTCACTGGCGGGTATTGTGGTGAATAACGCCATTCTCCTGGTGCAATTCATCAAGAGCTATCGGGGACAGGGTATGAGTGCCCGGGCAGCAGCCGGTGCCGCCAGCCGCGCCCGTTTCCGGGCCATCCTGATCACCACCAGCACCACAGTGGCCGGCCTGCTGCCACTGCTGGCCGAAACCAGCACCCAGGCCATGGCAGTCATTCCGCTTGTAATTTCGGTGGTATTCGGTTTGCTGGTATCCACCGTTCTGATACTGCTGGCGTTGCCGTCGCTCTACGTTATTCTGGAGGATCTAGGCTGGGCCACTCCCACCAACTCCGAACAGCCCGGGAAGGATGGGGGGGACAGTCAGCAATTAACAAATCTCAACGGGCATATTATTTAATAGTGATAGCCTGAAAGGTGCTCGCCATTCATTGATAGAGGGCTATCATCATGACAAAAACAAACTGCTCGCTAATGAGCATATTGATCCTGAGTCTCACCGTGTCGTTCACTGCCACGGCTGCCGAGCCGGTTACTCCCAAGCTGACCGACAAACTGGATCGCCTGTTGCGCGAAGAGATGAGATCCATTCAGTCAGCCATGGGACAGATTCATTCGGCCATCGTCATGGGGCATCATGACGACGTTGCGGATAATGCCCAGAGGATTCACGACAGCTTCATCCTGCAGCAGTCGCTGACCGAACAGGATCGCAAAGACCTGATGTCCGCAGTTCCCAAAGGCTTTATCAAACTGGACAAGGAATTTCACCAGCTTGCCGCATCGCTGGCAGAGGCAGGTAAAGGGAAAGACACCAAAGAGCAACACAAGCTATTCAGCAAAATGACAGGCAATTGCATTCAGTGCCACAGTGAGTATGTGTCTGACCGCTTCCCTGGCGTTCAATCCTTAAAAGAATGATCCGCCTTAGCCGACCAGGTCCATACCAGGCTTGCCATACCAGTACCCGTTGCACGGCGGCACCTCCACCAGCTGGAGCGGATCAGTCGTCGGGGTTCCGCCCCGACGAACCTGGTCGAAACGCTTCACAACTTCCTCCAGGCCCTGATACTCAGGGCTCAGACGAACGGTCGAAACGCCCATCCGCTCCATGTCGGGCAGTTCACGCATGAGGTCATAGCGTGAACCGGACAAAGTGGAGACACCGTTGATACGGAACAGCTCCTGGGATTCCCGGGAGCGCAACTCCATGCCAGCGGGGTGCTCGATGCAGCGGAACTCGCAGTTGTCTTTGGGGAGGTTGTAATGGCGAGCGGTGAAACAGCGGGATGACCAGGCCAGAGGCAGGAAACCCCAGGCGAACACTTCCGCCGGGACATCCAGATCTTCTTCGTTAAGGCCTTGGATCATCTGAGCCAGGGTTTCCTTGCCCAGTTCCACCGGCAGATTCCAGCCCTTCAGTCCCTGTTTTGCCAACACTTTGATCGTGGCTACGTTGTAGACGTTCATGGAAGGGCCGGTGATAAAGGGAAGGTTATTACGAATGGCCACCTGCAGGGCACTTTGATCATTCGCTTCCACGACAAACTCGTCCTGGTCGCAGATCCGGCGCAACCGGCGCAGATCCGCTTCGGATTCGATCAGCGTCTGGGTGGAAAGCACCACATCCTTCCCGCAGGCTTTCAGATCACGGGCCAGATCAAACCAGTCATCCGGTTTCAACTCACGGCGGCGGCTGCACACGGCTTCGCCCAGATAGATGGTATCCACCGGCCACTCTGCGGCGTTGGCATAGAAATCGAAAACGGTTTGCTTGGACCAGAACCACAGGATCGGCCCCAGGGATAACTTCATCATAAAGTGTAAAACCTTATTTCCACTTGCGATGGTAGGCGCCCAGCGTTGTGAGGCCACCCTCGGAAAGTCCGGCCAGGGTGCTGCGCCACTGGGGTTCGACGGTGAATGCCTCGGGCCGGGATTCGAGGTTATCGAGCGCGTGGCGCCAGGTGCGGGCGACATCGGCAATATAGGCGGGGCTGCGCTGGCGCCCCTCGATTTTAACGGCGCTGATCCCCAGTTTCTGAAGTTCCGGGAGCAGATCCAGGGTGTTCAGGCTGACCGGCTCCTCAATGGCGTGATAGACGCTGCCCTCCACCTCGAAACGGCCTTTGCACAAGGTGGGATAGCCGGCGGATTCACCCTGGCCATATCGGTCAATCAGTACATTATTCAGGCGGGATTCCAGTCCCTGAGGTGTCTCCTGCCAGCGCACAGCCTTGGCGGGTGAGCAGGCGCCACGGGTATTGGGGGACTCATCGGTCAGGTAGGAGGAGAGATAACACCGGCCCTCGGCCATGATGCACAGGCTACCGAAGGCAAACACTTCCAGCTCAACCGGGCTGTGTTTCGCCACGCCCCTCACCTGGTCCAGCGAGAGGACACGAGGCAGCACGGCGCGGCGGATATCGAAGTTATCCTTGTAGAATGAAAGCGCTTCGTGGCTGGTGGCAGAGCCCTGAACCGACAGATGCCGGGGTATGTCCGGGTACTTGTTGGCAGCGTAATCCAGCAGGCCCATATCGGCCAGGATGATGGCATCCACACCCAGGCTTGCGGCGCGATCTACCGCGCCCTTCCATTGCTCCCAGCCATCGGGTTGTGGGTAGGTATTGATGGCACAAAATACCCGAGCGCCCCGCAGATGGGCGTACTCAATACCTTCTGCGGCACGTTTGTCATTGAAATTCAGGCCGGCAAACTGGCGCGCATTAGTGCTGTCCCGGAAACCGAAATACACGGCGTTGGCACCATTATCCACCGCGGTTTTCAGGGCCGGCAGGCTACCGGCCGGGCAAACAAGTTCCATGGCATTCTCCACTGCAAGAATGCCAGCACCATACAGCCATTCCCCGCAGGGGCGCCTTGACCTTTGTCAGCGTGGGTTTCGAAGTCTCAGAGACTGCGGCCCCGAATTACCCGTAGCAGGATTACCACAATCGCGATCACTAACAGAATATGGATAAATCCGCCCATGGAATAGGAGGTCACCAATCCCAACACCCAAAGCACAAGCAAAATAACAGCAATTGTTTCCAGCATGGCTATATACCCCTGTTGAACCCATTGTCGAGCCACGACGGTCTGAATTCGTGGCTGGAGTGAACTGATTACTTGCCAAAGAATTCTTTGACCTGCTTTTCAGCCTCATCACGGGTAACGGCGTACCGTTCCTGTACCAGGCCCACGAGCTTTTCCTGACGCCCTTCTGCCTCCAGAAGCTCATCTTCGGTCAGTTTTCCCCAGTATTGCTTTGCTTTGCCAACCTGCTGTTTCCACTTACCTTTCATTTCATCCGCACTGAACATACTCATGATCACACCCTCCTCTGGTTATGACTTCAGATTAAACCTTACGCGTCGCTCCATCCATGTCTGTTCGCTGGCGCACAAAGACCGGCAATACCTCTCTGATAGTACTCTGCGCACCAATACGTACACGCTATTTTTATTCCTACATATCAAATACGTAACAATTACTTACGGCAACTTACAGGGCTGAAACTACCTCTTCGACTACCTCCTCACGACGATAGAAAGCGCCCTGCACACCCCGGGATAATTGGCGCATTCTCTAATCCAATAAGGCAAGGCTATGAACCTCATCAACAACCTTTCCATGCGGGGAAAGCTGATCACTCTGGTACTACCGGCCCTGCTCGTCATTCTCTTTTTTGCTCTCGAAAGCATTACACTGAATTTCGGCGAACTGAGCGATATGCGCCAACTGCGCTCCATGGTGGAGTTGGCGGAAACCGGTGATCCCCTGACCGAAACCCTGCAGAGGGAGCGTGGCCGTTCCGCAGTCTTCCTGGCCAGCGAACCCGCAAGTGATGCTGCCCGCCAGGCAGATAGGGAGCTGGCGGAACAGCGGCGCCAAACCGATTCGCGCATTTCGGACTATCGCCTCGGAATTGACGCTCTGCTATCAGACTCCTCCTTTGATCGCAGCGTTGAAACCAGCCTTCAGGCGCTGAGCCAAGGCCTGGCCAACCTGAACTCCCTGCGCAGTTCAATCGACAACCGAAGCATTGCCGCAGATGATTCCGCATCGCGCTATACCGCAATGATCATGGAGCTGATTGACCGGATTGCCCTGATTATCCGCCGGTCTAGCGACCCCGAGCTGACCCGTGACGTCAATGCTTACTACACCCTGGCGGAACTGGCTGAGCGAGCAGGTCGGGAACGCGCGGTGGGTGCGTCCCTGATCCGCAGCGGGAACTTTGATCTGCCGACCCTGCGCCGGATCGCCGGACTCGGCGGGCAGCAGGACGCCTACTTCAACGAAGCGCTGGCGATGCTGAACTCCGACGAGGCCCTCCGCGCAACGCTTGAGCGGCAGCCGGGCACTGTTGCAAGTCAGTCCCTGGACGAGAAGCGCGAAACCCTGTTCAGCAGCCCCTCCGGCATGTATGCCCTGGACGCGGCAGACTGGTTCACAACCACCACCCAACGCATTGGCAAGCTCAACGGGATTCGTCAGGAAATGCTGGCTGATGTAATGGCTCTGGCCACCGCCGGGGTCGCCGATGCCCGCAATGACCTGATCACTGCATCCGCCATTGGGGCAGGCGCAGTTCTGGCGGTTCTGATGCTTATGCTGGTCATCATCCGCGCCATTAACCTGCAGGTCGGTCGACTGCTCGAAGGCGTGCAGTTCGCCATGGAAAACAAGGATCTGACCCGTGATATTGAAATCTCCAGCCGGGATGAAATGGGCACCATTGGCAAAGCGGTCAATGAGCTGTTCGGACGCTTCGGTAATGCCTTGCTGCAGATCGACAAATCCAGCGTCCAGCTGGCCACGGCCACTGAAGAAACCAGTTCCACGGCCGGCCAGAATTCAAGCCAGGTGAGAAACCAGCAGCAACAAATTGAACAAGTGGCTGCCGCTACCGAAGAAATGTCGGCCACCTCAGAGGAAATCTCCCGGAATACCCAGCAGGTGGCCGATGCCGCCAAAAGCGCCATGGAGAAAAGCCGCACCGGTGAACAGGTACTGCACCAGAGCGTTAGCAGCATCCGTACACTGGCGGACTCTGTTCAAAAGGTGAACGAAGTTATTGAAGAGCTGGAGAAGCGCAGCTCAACCATCAGTGACGTGATGGACGTAATTCGCAAGGTAGCCGACCAGACCAACCTGCTGGCGCTGAATGCGGCTATCGAAGCCGCCCGTGCGGGCGAACATGGTCGCGGATTCGCAGTGGTTGCAGATGAAGTGCGAACCCTGGCCCAGCAAACCCATGCATCCACCACCCAGATCGAAGACATCATCAACGGCTTCCGGAACATTACCGACAGTGCCAGCCGCTCCATTCTTGAAAGCCACAAGCTCGCCAATACCACCAGCGTGCAGGCGTCGGAGCTGGAGCAGACCTTTGCGGATATCCTGACCGATGTGAACAGCATCTCCGATATGGCCAGCCAGATCGCCACCGCCTCCGAGGAGCAGGTTGCAGTAACCCGGGAACTGGCGGGAAGCATGGAATCGGTCAGTGAGGCCGCCATCCTGACGCTGACCGGGTCCCAGGAAATCACCCAGGTGACCAGTGAGCAGGCCCGGCTGGCGAGAGTGCTTCAGGATCTTGCCAATGAGTTCAAGGTGCCGGCTTATAGTTGAGTGAAAGAGGGGTCAGAAGAAAGCATTCTTCTGACCCCGACTTCGGCTCCTGCCAATCAGATAATACGGGAGAACCGCTTGCTTGCGCCTTCCTTGCGGTAGAAATCAAAGATCTGGCAGATAGCCCGGATCAGCAGTCGACCGGCCGGCTGAACCTGCAATGCAGTTCCATCATCGGCAATCAGTTCATCCTGCACCATGGGCTTCAGGCGGCTGAGTTCATCCGCGAAGTAGCGGTCCAGATCTTCCTGCCAAACCTCCGCGAAAAGCTTGCGATCCAGCCGGAACTGGCAGATCAGCTGGCCGATCACCCAGCGGCGGATTCGGTCGTCCCGTGTCAGGTTCACGCCTTTGGTAATCGCCAGCTGGCCGGCATCAATGGCCGCTTCCCAGGACGGCAGGTCGTGGTTGTTCTGGAAATAGGCATCGTCGGTCTGGCCGATGGCAGAGACACCGAGGGATACCAGATCACACTCGGAGTGGGTGGTGTAGCCCTGGAAATTCCGGTGCAGGCGCCCCTCACGCTGAGCGACGGCCAGGCTGTCGTCGGGCTTGGCGAAGTGGTCCATGCCGATGTACTCGTAGCCCGCCTCCAGCAAACGATTGATGGTGTTGTGCAGAATAGTCAGCTTCTGCTGGGGCGTGGGCAGAGTGTCCGCCAGAATCCGGGTCTGCGGATAGAAGCGATCCGGCAGGTGCGCGTAGCTGAACACGGAGAGCCGATCCGGCGACATCTCGATCACCGCTTCCAGGGTTTCGGCAAAGCTTTCCGGGGTCTGGTGCGGCAGGCCGTAGATCAGGTCCAGGTTGATGGATCGGAAGCCAAGTCGGCGCGCCTCATTTAGCACCGCCTCGGTCATCTCTCTCGGCTGGATGCGGTTCACCGCCTTTTGCACCTGCGGATTCACATCCTGTACACCCAGACTGATGCGGTTAAAGCCAAGGTCCCAAAGGGTTGGCAGGGTGTCCTGATCCACTTCCCGGGGATCAATCTCCACACTGTAATCCCGCTCATCGCCAGTCTGCAGGTTGAACAGTTCCCCATACCCGGCCATCAGATGTTCCATCACATCCTTCGGCAGGAACGTGGGCGTACCACCGCCCCAGTGCAGCTGGGTAACAGGGCGATCCGCACCAAACAGTTTTGACTGGATGGCGGCTTCCCTCAGCACCCGCTCGACATAGGGCATGGCCTTGTCACGTTTTTTGGTGATGACCTTGTTGCAGGCGCAGTAATAGCACAGGTGCGCGCAGAACGGCAGGTGGGTGTAGAGTGACAGTGGGCGTCCGCTGGCTTTGCTGCGCGCGGCGGCCTTGACCATGTCTTCGATCGGGTAGTTCTGATTGAACTCGACGGCCGTGGGATAGGAGGTGTACCTCGGGCCGCTGAGGTCGTAGCGGCGGATCAGGGCTTCGTCCCAGATAAATTCCGGCAATGTGGACTCGGCAGTTTGCAGTGCGGGGGTGGAAGTCATAGTAATCGCTCTGGGGTCAAAAACGGGGGTCATCCGGGATTTGCCGGCATTCTAAGGCAATCCGTTGGCTCGCTTTTTGATGCGGGTCAGCTGACCGATGGTTTCAGTTTACCAGTCTGGTTTATGAACCGCCCTTGGGCTGTTGGCGTATTCCTTCTACCCCTTTTGGGGCGTTTTTTGGTTTTCGGCCCCCCGGTGGGCGGAGGGGGTGCCCTGCCAGAATACGCTGTGAATACGTCCCTGTACGCTCGGCTCCGCCATCCATGGCTCCGCACGATTCTGGCAGGGCACCCCCTCCGCCCACCTCATCTTGCTGCCAAGCCGCAACTCATAAAGGAAGTAGAGTCTCTGCTATGCCAAACCTGATTTTAATTCTCGGAGATCAACTAACTCCGAACATCAGCGCACTTGAAAATGCCGACCGGAACACGGATCTGGTCGTTATGGCGGAAGTACATGACGAAGCCAGTTACACCAACCACCACAAGAAGAAGATCGTGCTGGTGTTCAGCGCCATGCGCCACTTTGCCAGGCAGCTGCAGGACGAGGGCTGGCAGGTGCACTATCAGCGATACCATCCGGATAACACTCATCAGAGCCTGGAAGGGGTGGTTGCCGAACAGGTTCAGCAGGTGAACGCAGAGAAGGTCATTACCACTGAGTGCGGTGAATGGCGGCTGCATGAGCAGATCTGTCAGTGGCATGAACGCTTGGGCGTGCCGGTGGAGCTCCGGCCGGATACCCGTTTTATTGCGACCAAACAGGAGTTCGCTGACTGGGCCGAGGGCCGGAAGCAGCTGCGGATGGAGTTCTTTTACCGGGAGATGCGGCGCAAGACCGGGTTGTTGATGACGGCCGAAGGCGGACCGGAAGGCGGGCAGTGGAATTTTGATGCGGATAACCGAAAGAAATGGACGGGCAAGCCGCCGGCGCCAGCGCCCTTTCGGGTGGAGCCGGACGCGATTACCCGGGAGGTGATTGAGCTGGTTGACGGGCACTTTGCGGATCACTTCGGCACCACCGAAGATTTCCACTTTGCCGTCACTGCGGAAGCGGCACAGGCGGCGCTTGAGCATTTCATTGAATTTGCCCTGCCCTGCTTCGGGGATTATCAGGACGCGATATCCGACACCGAAGACTGGCTGTTTCATTCAATTGTCTCGCCCTACATCAACTGTGGCCTGCTGGACCCACTGGCGGTCTGCGAAGCGGCCGCCCCCGCATGGTATTCAGGACGGGCGCCGATCAATGCGGTGGAGGGGTTCATCCGGCAGATCCTGGGTTGGCGGGAGTTTGTGCGGGGTATCTACTGGCTGAACATGCCGGGCTATGCTCAGGAGAACCGGCTCGGCAATACCCGCGCCCTGCCCTGGTTCTACTGGACCGGGGATACCAAAATGCGGTGCATGCACAAGGCGATTGATGCGACGCGCCGCAACGCTTACGCCCACCACATCCAGCGGCTGATGGTCACCGGTAACTTCGCGCTGCTGGCCGGCATCAAACCGGAGGAGATCTGCGACTGGTATCTGGCGGTCTACGCTGATGCCTATGACTGGGTGGAGCTACCCAATGTGCTGGGCATGGTGATGCATGCTGATGGCGGTTATCTGGGCTCAAAGCCCTATGCCGCCAGCGGCAAGTACATCCAGCGCCAGTCGGACCATTGCGCCAACTGCCACTACAGTGTGAACAAGGCCACGGAGGAGGATGCCTGCCCGTTCAATGCCTTGTACTGGCATTTCATCGACCGGCACCGGGACGATTTCGCCGGCAATCCCCGCATGGGCATGATGTATCGCAACTGGGACAAGCAGAAGCCGGAGAGGCGGGAAGCGCTGCTCCTACGCGCCGAACACCTGCTGGCGAACCTGGAGCAGCTGTAATCCCGTTTATGCGGCGATGCGCTTTTCTGTCTCCGGATCGAAAAACACCACTTTTTTCATATCGAACATCAGCTCGGCGGTCTCACCCCAGGTTACCGGGTGCTCCGGATCGATCCGGCAATGCACATTGGTGTCGTTCAGCTGGATCAGTGCGATCACGTCCGGGCCGGTGGGCTCGGTTACTTCGATGGTGAACTGGCCTTTGGTCACCAGGTCCTGATCATCCTTCTGGTCCTGGGGCTGGGTGATGTGCTCCGGGCGGATACCCAGAATCACTTCCCGGCCCACCCGGTCGGCCAGGTAGTCCGGTACCGGCAACTTGATGGTACCACCATCATTGCCCCGCACTTCCGCCTGCAGGCCATGCTCGCCCTGTTCCACGGTCACCGGCACAAAGCTCATGGCCGGCGAGCCCATGAACCCAGCCACAAAAAGATTGGCCGGTGTGTTGTACACCTCCTTCGGTGTACCCAGCTGTTGCAGCTCGCCGTCCTTGAGCACGGCAATCCGGTCCGCCAGGGTCATGGCTTCGATCTGGTCGTGGGTCACGTACACGATGGTGGTCTTCAGACGCTGGTGCAGCTTCTTGATCTCGGTGCGCATCTCCACCCGCAGCTTGGCGTCGAGATTTGAGAGTGGCTCATCGAACAGGTAGATGCGCGGGCGGCGGGCCAGGGCCCGGCCCATGGCTACCCGCTGCTGCTGGCCACCGGACAGACGGGAGGGTTTCTTGTCCAGCAGGTGGGAAATCTGCAACAGGTCGGCAACCCGCGCTACTTCCTGGGCGATCTCCTCTTTCGGTTTGCCCCGGATCTTGAGGCCAAAGGCTATGTTCTCCCGCACACTCATCGTGGGGTACAGAGCATAGGACTGGAACACCATGGCGATGTCCCGGTCTTTCGGTTCCATAGTGGAAATGTCCTTGCCATCCAGCACAATAGAACCGTCGGTAATGGTTTCCAGGCCGGCAATGGTGTTCATCAGGGTGGACTTGCCGCAGCCGGAGGGGCCGACAAGAATGATGAATTCACCGGACGCGATATCGATGTCGATCCCCTTGAGGGTCTCCTCGGCCACGCCAGAATAGGTTTTGCGGATGCTCCGCAGTTCCAGTTGAGACATTGTTGTTATCCTCTCAGGTCAACCTTTGACAGATCCGGCGGTCAGTCCCCGGATGAAATATTTGCCCGCGACGATGTAGACCACCAGTGTGGGCAGCGCCGCAATCATGGCCGCGGCCATATCCACGTTGTATTCCTTCACGCCGGTACTGGTATTGACCAGGTTGTTCAGCGCCACGGTGATCGGCTGGCTGTCGCCACTGGCAAACACTACCCCGAACAGGAAGTCGTTCCAGATCTGGGTGAACTGCCAGATCAGCGATACCATGAAGATGGGTGTCGACATGGGCAGCAGGATTCGGAAAAAAATGGTGAAAAAGCCGGCGCCGTCCAGCCGGGCGGCCTTGATCAGGGCGTCCGGAATGGCCACGTAATAGTTGCGGAAGAACAGCGTGGTGAATGCAACACCGTAGATCACGTGCACCAGCACCAGACCGGTGGTGGTGTTGGCCAGACCGAGCTGGCCGAGCGTCGCCGCCATGGGCAGCAGAACCACCTGGAAGGGCACGAAGCAGCCGAACAACAGCATGCCGAAGAACAGATTGGAACCCTTGAACTTCCACTTGGACAGCACGTAGCCATTGAACGCGCCCAGCAGGGTGGAAATCAACACGGCCGGCACGGTCATCTTGAACGAATTCCAGAAGTAACCGCGAATACCACCACAGTCCACGCCGGTGCAGGCCTCAGACCATGCCTTGGTCCAGCCGATAATGGTCCAGTCCGTGGGCAGGGCCATCAGGTTGCCGGTGCGGATATCCATGGGCGTCTTGAAGCTGGTCACCAGCATGATAAACAGCGGAATCAGGTACACCAGCGCGGCCAGAAGCAGTACGCCGTAGATGGCCACACGGCTGGGACGAATGCCGGTACGAACCACATCAGTCATGGCGTTTCTCCCTCAGTTCCGAGTACAGATAAGGCACCAGCAACGCCAGGATAGCTCCCAACATCAGCATGGCGCTGGCCGAACCCAGGCCCATCTGGCCGCGGGTAAAGGTATGGGTGTACATGAAGACCGCCGGCAGGTCGGTGGAGTAACCCGGGCCGCCAGCTGTCATGGCCATGACCAGATCAAAGCTCTTGATCGCGATATGGGCCAGCACCATCAGCGCACTGAAGAACACCGGCCGCAGGGACGGCAGGATGATCTTCCCGTAGATCAGCGGCAGGCTGGCGCCATCCACCCGGGCAGCGCGGATGATGGACGAATCCACACCCCGCAGGCCGGCCAGGAACAGGGCCATCACGAATCCGGAGGCCTGCCAGACAGCGGCCATCACGATGGTGTAGATGGCCATGTCGGAGCTCACCAGCCAGTCGAAACTGAACGAGGCCCAGCCCCAGTCGTGCATCAGTTTTTCCAGCCCCAGACTGGGGTTGAGAACCCACTTCCACACGGTGCCGGTGACAATCATGGACAGAGCCATGGGGTAGAGGTAGATGGTACGAATGGCGCCTTCCTGGCGGATTTTCTGATCCAGGAAAATGGCCAGCAGCACGCTAATCACCAGACAGCTCAGGATAAACAGGCCGCCGAATATGCCCAGGTTGACCGAGGCGGTGAGCCAGCGGTCGTTGGCCATCAGCTTGGCGTACTGGTCGAAGCCGATGAACTCGTACACCGGCAGGAAGCTGGAACTGGTGAAGGACAAAACACCGGTCCAGATCATGAAGGCGTATATACCGACACCGACCAACACGAAGGTCGGGGCCACAACCAGCTTCGGCAGCCAGCGCTGCAACCCGTCCAGCAGACGCGAGCGCGACCGGGCCACCCGGTCTGGTTGACGTTGAATGTGTTCCATGCGAATTCTCCCGAAAGGATCAGGGCCACCCGAACGGATGGCCCCTACCGGCTCAGAGCGCTGCCTGGATGGCAGCTGCCAGCTGGTCAGTGGCCCGGACCGGATCCTTGTCGTCGGTGTTCACGAAGTTGGTGACAACGTCAAAGATCTGGCCCTGGACATAACTGGTGGTGGCCAGGCCGTGGGCAAAGCTAGGCACCAGCCCACCATCTTTGGCACTGCTCTTGAACGCATCCATCGAGGCCTGGGCACAGGCATCAAAGCCGGACATGTCCATATCGGTACGGACCGGAATCGAGCCCTTGGCCTTGTTGAACACGGTCTGGAACTCGGGCTCCAGGATAGTGCGGGCCAGGTCCTTCTGGGCTTCGGTATTATCCTCGTCGCTCAGGCTGAACATGGCGAAAGAGTCGACGTTGAAGGTGAACTGCCCGGTCGTACCCGGTGCCGGAGCACAGATGTAATCCTCACCCGGGGTCAGGCCGGCAGCGGTGAACTCGCCCTTGGCCCAGTCACCCATGATCTGCATGGCGGCCTCACCACTAATCACCATGGAGGTAGCGGTATTCCAGTCCCGTCCGGCGGCATTGTCGTCCACATAGCTCATCACCTTGGCAAACTCGGCAAAGACCTCCTCCATCTGCGCGCTGTTGATGACGTCCATGTCGTGCTCAACAAAGGCCCTGGCAAAGTCTTCCGGGCCCATGACCGCCAGGGCCACGGCTTCGAAAACGGTCGCGTCCTGCCAGGGCTGGCCGCCATGGGCCAGGGGAATAATTCCGGCAGCCTCCAGTTTCTCGGCAGCCTGATAGAACTCGTCGAGGCTCTTCGGCACCGCGACACCCACCTTCTCCAGTACTTCCGGATTGGCCCACAGCCAGTTTACCCGGTGCACGTTGACCGGCACGGCCACGTAGCTGCCCTCGTATTTCATGACATCGGCAATCACCGGCGGGACCAGCTGGTTCCAGTTATTGGCCTCGGCCACATCGTCCAGGCTGGTCAGAAAACCCAGCTTGGCCCACTCGCGGATATCCAGGCCCTTGATCTGGGCCGCCGCAGGCGGGTTGCCGGAAACTGCACGGGTCTTGAGCACGGTCATGGCCGCTTCACCGCCGCCACCGGCCACGGCAAAGTCCTTCCAGGTATGGCCCTGCTCCTCCATCATCTCTTTGAGAGCAGCGGCCGCGCGGGCCTCACCACCGGCGGTCCACCAGTGCAGGACTTCCACTTCACCGGCCTGGACACCAGTGACCGGAAACAGGGCTGCAGAGAGGGCAACGGCAGACAGAGTTTTATTAAAGGTCTTCATAATGACTCTCCTTCTTGTTTTTAAGGCTCAGAACCAGACTTCCATCTGGGTACCGAAGGTCCACTGACCACTCTCGAAATCGCTGTCGGCTCCAAGTGGATCGCCAGCGGCGTAGTTTTCCAGCTCGTCATCCCAGGTGGAGTAGCTGGCGAACAGCCGGATCTCGGGCCGGTTCCAGAAGCCGCCGACCTGAGGTTTGAAAGTAGGGGCAACGGTGAATCGGCTGTAGTCGCCATCCACGGCGTTTCGACCCTCGTAACCCATTGTCTTGAGGTCCATGGTCTGCCAGGAGGCTTCGTACTGCATCTCGAAGTTGGCGCTTAACTCCTGAGCGAGACGGGCGTTGAAGGTCAGCCACTGGTAGTCGTCGCCCTTGATGTAGCGGTCCTCACTGGTTTCCGCCAGGATCGCGGGCGCAAAGCGCCAGCTGTCGCTCAGGTAGGTAGTGCCATACACGGCGACACGGGTACTGACCGCGTCTTCATGCAGATCGCCGTCGGCACCGATGTTCTTGGTTTCGGCACCCAGACCCTGGCCATGAATGACTGCCAGCTTGAAATTACCATCAGAGACGCCGAAAAAACTGTCGCCATGGTACGCGATCATGGTGTGGGCACCGGATTCAGCCGCCGAAGTAGTCGTGCCATTAACCAGCCGCTGGTTGTTGTCCTGGGCCTTCATGCCACTGAGTGTCCACTGGACGTTGCCGAAGTAGTTGTCGGCGGTCAGGATCAGGTTGTCGGTACTGTAACTGCCTTCCGGCACAAAATCGGTGTCAGCCGGAAAATCGATAAAGCTACGGCCATACAGGGAAAAGTTGGACTTCACGTTATCTGTGAACCTGACGTCATAGATCCCGGCGCCAAGGCCCCCGAGGAATAAGATATCGCTGTCCAGCCAATGAATGTCGAAGTTAAGATCCCGGTCAAAGCGCTTGCCAGCCCAGATCGACGAGTCCTCGAAAATGCCGGAAAAACTGGCCAGATTGCTGAATTCCACATAGGCCTGGCGCACGTTCAGAGCGCCATCACCGGCGGTCCAGTCGTTCGAAGAGGTGGTGGAATCGGCGATCATCAACCGGTAGTGGGATTTGGTGCCGTTCTCGGCTACCTGTTTGTAGTTCAGAATGGCTTCAAGGTAGGTGTCCGGCTCGTTGCCAAGGCGGCCAACCGCGCCACCTACTGATCCGGCAGGCGTGAGGTAGGGGCCACCCGGTGCACTTTGCAGGTCACCGCCGAGCAACAGGCCGGAGCGGGCGTAGGTATTAAAGGAAAAACCTTCCAGGCCGTTGGCCTTCGGCTCGACCTCGGCCAGTCTGGCTTCAAGAATTCCCAGACGTTCCTCAACAGTCTGTGCGCCCTGTTGCTGGTCTTGAGCCTGCGCCTGCCCGGCGGCCAGACCCAGCGAAACCAGGCTTACGGCAACGGACAACAGACGTCCTTTGGAGATTGTTTTTACAGACGTGGTGCCATACGTAGTGTTGAACATTTTGACTCCTTGTTTTTGTTGTATTGGCAACAACGGAGTCTATGGCAGGAAACCGAAACACTACGTATCAAACTGCAAGACCCATGTAACACCCTTGTTACATTGAAATCTCAATGGCGAGGCAAGGTGAGGATTACGTGCAGCCCACCCTCAGGACGGTTGCTGATCTCCAGCTCTCCACCATGGCTTTGGGCAATGTTGCGTGCGATCCCCAGGCCCAGCCCGTAGCCCTGGCGCTGATTGTCATCCAGCCGGTAGTATGGTTCGAATATGCGTGAAAGCAGGTCTTCGGAAACCCCTGGCCCCTCGTCCTCGACATGGATCACCAACCGGGCCGGCCCATCCTCAAGGCGCACCAGGGCTTTGTCACCATATTTGACGGCGTTGTCCATCAGGTTTCCAAAACACCGCTTCAGGGCCAGGGGCTTGCCCCGGAACGGTCGGCAGAATCCCTGTACCGTGACACGGCCGGGCGGATCCCCCTGGTAGGCTTCAGCCATTCCTTTAAGCATGCGCGCCACATCAACGGGCTCGGCATTTTCGTGAATATCGGTGTCTTTCATGGACTGCAGGGCATTTTTCGCCAGCAACTCAAGTTCCTGCAGGTCTGCCTCCAGACGCTCACGCATGACATCGTCGTCAATCAGGTCGATCCGTAACCGCAACCGGGTAATCGGTGTTTTGAGATCATGTGAAATGGCCCGAAACAGCTGGTTCCGGTCACTGATATAGCTTTGCAACCGTCGCCGCATGGTGTTGAAGCTGCGGGTAACGGCCAGGATTTCCGCGCTGCCCTGCTCCGCGAGCGGGGGCTGGCTGTCGTCCAGGGGCAAATCACGGGCGGCCTTGGCCAACTTGCGCAAGGGTCGCGTCTGTTGCCGGATCAGCCAGGCAAGCACGGGGAAAAGAATAGCGATCATCACCACCAGAAACAGGATCTGTTGCCCCGGTATCCCCTCGTCTTCCAGCGACACATAAGGCGCTGGCAATGCTGCCGCCAAGTACAGCCACTCGTTCTCGCCTACTTCAATCTGAGTGACCAGCACTGGCGGATTCAGGGGTTCCAGCGTCAGCGCATAGTGAGCCCAGGATTGCGGGAGGGCATCCAGCGGTAACTCGGTGTTGAGAATGCGCAGGTCATCGGGGTGCACAAACTCGACGTGCAGGTTGATCTGATTGCCAAGGCGCTTGCGCAGCACCGACTCGACCTCCTCCGTCATCCGTCGTTTGCGCTCGGTATCCGGCAGCGGTGTCATACTGATACGGCTGTCATTGAGCGAGACAAAAAAACGGGTGCCGCCCATGTCGCGGAGCTGGTCGAGCACAATGTGCCGGTATTCCAGCGGCAGGGAGTTGAAGAACTGCGCGGTCGCCGCAGCGGACTGGGCCAGATTGCGAGTGGTGGCAACCAGACCCTCGACCTGTTGTGCGCGGAAGGTGGCTATCCAGGCAGCGCTGGAAATCACCTGGGCTCCGGCCATCGCCAGCAGTGTCAGCAACAGTACCCGCCCCAGAAGCGAGGAAGGAAACCAGCGCCAGGACGTCTTCCGGGATTGTCCGGAACTATTCGCAGGCATAGGCCACCGTTGCTGCAAGAAGGTAGCCAGCCCCACGTACTGTCTTGATCAGTTTCGGATTGCGCCCCTGATCTCCGAGGCGTTGCCGGAGACGGCTGACCGCGACATCCACAACCCGGTCCAGTGGCATGGATTCACGGCCGCGGGTGACATCGGAAATAGTGTCGCGGTCCAGCACCTGGTTGGGGTGGCTCAGGAACAGCTGAAGAAGGGCAAAATCCGCCCCGGAAAGGGCTGTCGCCTGCCCGTTTTCGCTGATGAGCTCGTGGGCGAGGGTGTCCAGGCGCCAGCGCTCAAAGAGCACGAACCGCGGGTTGTCAGACCGGGTAAAGCTCGCCCGACGCAGTAGTGCCTTGACCCTGGCCTGCAGTTCCCGGGCACTGAAGGGCTTGGCAAGGTAGTCATCGGCACCCAGCTCCAGCCCCACTACCCGGTCGGTTTCATCAGAGCTTGCGGTCAGCATGATGATGGGCACCCGGGAATGTTCCCGAATCTCCCGGCAAAGAGTAAAACCGTCGTCGCCCGGCAGCATGACATCAAGTACTATCAGATCGACACGGGCTGAACCCAGCTCTGATCGCATCTGGTCACCGTCCCCTGCCGTCAGCACCGCGTACCCCACTCGGCTCAGGTGCTCTTTCAATAATTCCCGGATAGCCAGGTCGTCATCCACAACCAGAATCGATGGTTTTCTTTCACTCATGCGTTGGTCTTTGTTGTTGTTCATCATGAACAGAATATGTCTTATGGTTTTAAGGCAAAAGCCCCGAGTGAGTGCTAGCCTGCAGTCAGGATTGTTAACAAAATGGAAGTGGCACTCAGCATGAACCTCCGACTGGCCCTGGGTCTGAGTCTGGCGACAATACTGGCGTCTTCCGTCTGCCAGGCCCAAGCTCCGACCCTGAACCTGTATACCTTTGACAGTCCACCCTACCAGGTTGCGGGACCGGGAACGGATGAAACCGGAAAGGTATCCGGCGAAACCACTGAAACCGTGATTTGCGCCGCAACTCGTGCTGGCTGGCAAACCCGCATCCGGATCGCCCCCCAGAATCGCGCCCTGCACTCGCTGAAACGCAGCATCGTGAGTGGCTATTTCGCCATTGATGCTTCCACTGAGCTGGATACTATTGCCAGGCGAAGCGACCCGGTCGCTCTGGAAAAATGGTACTTCTTCACCACTGAAGAAGGGAAGTTCAACGGGAATGCCCGGATCGGGGTGGTGGACGGCAGCAATGAGGAAGCCTGGCTGGAAACCAACGGTTACACCATCTTCATGAGTGTCGCCTCGCCCTCCCAGCTGCTGGCCCTGCTTCGCCGCGGACGAAT
Source organism: Marinobacter guineae (assembly GCF_002744735.1). GTDB lineage: Bacteria > Pseudomonadota > Gammaproteobacteria > Pseudomonadales > Oleiphilaceae > Marinobacter > Marinobacter guineae. Next base: position 1,527,094 of record NZ_KZ319339.1, read on the forward strand.
TGGTGCGGCACTGATGGATGAGAGGGTGATGATTGATTTGCAAGAGGAAAACCAGGCGGAAGGCCCGGATATCAAGGCGCACTTCGTCCGTTATGCTCCTCTGCATCTTTATCTGACCGAAGCCTTTGTGGCCCGCTATCCGCAATTTCTTCCCGAGTTCAACCGCATTCTTCCGACCTGCATGGAAGGGCAACTGGCGCTCTCGGGGCCCGAAGAGTTCAGGATCCGGGCTCTGGCCGATCGTCTGATCAGGGAACTGCATGGCACTCTCAATATCGGCCAGACTGTTGAAGCCGCCCCCCGGCACCAGAATTTCACGGATGTCATGACCCAGGACAGCGTATGGCAGGTACTCGCCCCTGACACACCCACGGCACTTGCCAGCTATATCCTGCAACTTCCGGGTTCGCGTGCATTGCACGGGTGGAGGGTAGCTCAAGATGGCCTGGTCAGCGAGGCGATGATCATTAATGATATGGGAACGCTCGCAGCGATGAGTGGACTCACTACCGATTATTGGCAAGGGGACGAACCGAAATACCAGGAAGTGGTAAGAAATACACGCAGAGGGCTCATGGGGCTGGATGCGCTCTATATTTCGCCGATTCGTTTCGATGCCTCGACTTCACAGTTTCAGGTTACCGTCAGCGCTCCGGTCGAGCCCATTGAGGAGGGTGTACCAAAAGCCATCATTGCACTGGGCCTGAATGCCGAGGAGGCATTGCGCAGCCAGGACATTCCCTGAGATCAGGGAGGCCCCACCTCGCACGCCAGCACCAGGGCCCAGAACTCTGAAAAATCGTTGACCACCACATCCGGCTTGTCCGGGTGCTTGTGCGTACCGGGGAAGATCTTGTTGAGCCAGGGCAAATCCCACTGCGCGCCGTTAAAGAACACCGAGGTCATACCCGCGCGCTTGGCGGCAATCACATCGGTAGTGCTGTCCCCCACATACCAGACGCTCGGGTCCGGCGGGTAGTCCAGCTTCTGCACCGCCAGCAACAGCTGATCCGGATGGGGTTTGCGCAACGGTGTGTCGTCTCCGCACACATCGACATCAAATAGATGGGTCCAGCCGGTGTCTTCCACCAAAGCCAGCTCTTTTTCGAAGAACTCACGGTCCCGATTGGTGATCACCCCCACCTGAACCCCCAACCGTCGCAGCCCCTCCAGCACCTCGCGCACCTTGGGTTCAAACGCCTTGACCGTGCCGTAGTGCTTTCGATAGTGATGGTTGAAAGCCTTATGGGCAATTTGCTTGGCTTCCTGATCCTCCCCGAACAGCACTTCAAAAATGTCGGTCCGGGATATTTTCCGGTCAGCCTTCACCTTGGGATGCAACCTGGCAAACTCGCGCACATAGGCCACCAGTTTGACGTCTTCCGGGGTCTTGCTGTCCTCGGGTGCCACCATCCGGTCCATCAGCCTGAGCTTGTGGAAATCCGGTAGCATATCGTCCACCGCGTGGTACATGGCGTCCAGGGTATCCACAAGGGTGGCGTGCCAGTCGAACAGGACCACCGCCGGCCGAATCAGTTTGACCACCGCCGGGTGCCAGTCTGGCTCAATGCGGGGTTCCGGGCGGTGCGGTGGCGGGAATGGTTTTGGTCGGACCTCCGCCGGGGCCCGATAAAACGCCTCCGGCTCGCCCCTTTCCAGCAGGGCCAGCAAATCCATCAGGTCTTCAAAACTGTCCAGAATCGCTGCGGGCGCATCCCGGTATGAGAACCAGCTGTCGATTCGGCCCGATTCCCAGCAGGCACCGTTGTAGAAAACGCCGGAAACACCGGCTTTGTTGGCGGTGAGCATGTCGACATAACTGTCACCGACATACCAGGCCCGCTCATCGGCCGGCAGCCCGAGTTTCTCCAGAGCCTTGAGGATGACCTCCGGATCAGGCTTGTATTCGGTCACATCATCGGCGCAGACCGTGGCATCAAACAAATGCTGCCAGCGACCTTCATCCACCATACGCAATTCCTTGTCGAGAAATTCACGGTTCCTGTTGGTGGACACCGCCAGCCGGATACCCATGGCTCTCAGGGCCGAGAGGTACTCATAGGCACCGGGCTGGAAGGGTTTCACCTGCCCGAAATAGCGACGATAGGCCTCGTTGTAGGCCTTGTGGGCAATCAGTTTTGCGTCTTTGTCGTCGCCAAATATGGCGTTGAAGATGTCGGTCCGGGAAACCCGGCGTTCCGCCAGGATGCGTGGATGCAGGCGTCGGAAAATCCGGATGTAGCGCACCAGCCGGGCGTCCTCCGCCGTACGGCATTGAGCTTCCGGCAGCAACCGGTCCACCAGCCCCAGTTCCTCCAACTGCGGCAGCATGTCTTCCATGGCGCTGAACATGGCATCGTGGGTGTCTACCAGCGTGCCGTGCCAGTCAAAGATCAATACCGACGGAGCCTGCAGATGGTCACTGAACCGGGCCATGGTCAATCCTTTGGAGTTTCAGGAACGTACAAGTAATCACTTTCAGTAGAATAATCATTTTGTCCCAATGCACAAAAACCCGAGCCAGAAGGTATCAGTCCGGGCTGGAATACCACGGCACTCCAGCTCGCTCACTACGCTCAAGCTCCGCAATAACCTGGGCTCCCAGTAACAGGATGATGGAGCCTACCTCCAGGCTGATCAGCAGGACAATAATGGTTGTCAGTGACCCGTAGATCACGTTGACGAATGAGATATTGAGAAAGTAGTACATCATGACCAGCCGTGTCGCCTCCCACAGAATGGCTGCGACCAGCCCTCCGACCAGTGCCCTGCGTGACGATATCCGCGAAATGGGCAACACCTTGTAGATGGCGCTGAACATGATAAAGACACTGATAAAGCTCAGCAGGTAAAGGATGATGCCAGGCTCTTCGTAAAGCGTATTGATGAAAGCAAACAGCAAAGTCAGAGTGAGCAGGCCTGCACCCAGGACCAGCATGAACGCATAGGGCAACACGGCTGAAAGCCAGAAGCTGCGCCTGGGATTGTCCGAGCGATGAAAGATAATGGCGATCGAGTCTTCCAGCATCCGGAAAGCAAACGAACTGAAGAAGAGCAGCACCGGAATACCCGCAATTCCGATGATATCCCTCGATTCCATGAACGCGCGCACGGCCTCCAGCCACACATCAGCGTGGGCGGGCGCAAAGTGCTGAGCCTGGATCGCCATAACCTCCAGCAGTTGCTCCTCTTCCACCACCCGAGTCAGCAGAACCCCGAGCAGCGCCAGCAGCGGCACCGCTGACAACAGAACGTTGTAACCGACCCCGCCTGCAAGCAGAATCCCCCGATTGCGCAAAAAGTTACCCAACACCCTGCGCGAGAACAGCCAGAGCCGCCGCATGAATACAGCTGGGGAACCGTCATTTTCCGTCATGTCAGTCAAGAGCCCGGGTTAGCTGTCGTCTTCACCTTTTTCCGGTTCCGACTTTTCCATCGACGGCAGTACAAGTACCTGACATGGAGAATTCACCGAAACATATTCCACCGTCGCCTTTCGCAACGGCCAGTGACCACCGCTGCCACGGGAAACCAATAGCAAAAGGTCTGCACAGAGCTGGCCCGCCAGCCCCACCAGTTTTTCGCCAGCGCTCCCAGCCACCACGTGCAGGCTGGCGCTGCGGTTCAGAGGCAGATACTTTCGCACGAGCAGATCCAGCACTTCCCGGACCTCAGCCTCCTTTTGCTCCGGGGCCTCTTCGGTGACGTGCGGGAAGAACCCACCCCCGCCCGGACTGTAAACACTGGCAAGGTGCAGCTCACCATCCTCGGCCAGCAGATCCATGGCGGCCTCCAGGGCACGCTTGCCCTCCCCGTCGTCTTCCGGATCAATTGCGATCAACAGTTTCCGATACATACTCGTTCTCCTGTTTGGTTTCGGAGGTTGCCTCCACTTCCGGAAAGGCTCGCCCGCGTACCAGTTCGTTCATGCTGTAGCCACGGTAATCTGCCCGGAGTGCCCGAAACAACGCCACCGCCATGAAAATCAGCAAAATGCAGAAGGGCAGCCCCAGTGAGGTAATCACGTTCTGCAGGGCATCCAGCCCACCAGCCAGCAACAACGTGGCGGCGATAACACCCTGGGCTGCAGCCCAGAAAATCCGCTGGCGCACCAGGGACGGCTGATCATCCCGCCGGGTCAGCATATCGATCACAAGTGATGCCGAATCCGATGACGTGGTAAAGAAAATGACGATGATAACCACACTCAGGGCCGATGCCACGTTCGCAAGCGGGAAAGCTTCCAGAAAGGCGAAAATGGCCACGGAGGGGTCCTGCTGTACCTGTTCGGCCAAAGCTACCTGACCGTTCATTTCCACCTGGATGGCGGATAACCCGAAGATTCCGAACCACACCAGAGTGAACGCTGTGGGGGCAAACAAAACACCGGCGACAAATTCGCGGATGGTCCGCCCGCGGGAAATCCTGGCGATAAAGATTCCGACATAGGGCGCCCAGGAGATGGTCCAGGCCCAGTAGAACAGGGTCCACTGCCGCTGCCAGTCGGTTTCCGTAAAAGTCTGAGTCCAGAAGGCCAGCCACGGCAATGCGTCAAGATAGTCCCCCACACTCTGAACCATCCCTTCGGCAATAAACACGGTTGGCCCAACCGTGAGCACGAACACTAGCAAGGACATGGCCAGCACAATGTTAAGCTGCGACAGTCGGCGAACTCCCTTATCCAGACCGAGAGCCACCGAGGTAGCTGCAATACTGGTAATGACCGCAATCAGAATCACCTGAACCAGACCGGTGGAAGGTGTGCCAAAGAGATAATTCAGACCACTGTTCAACTGCAGGGTCCCCAGCCCCAGGGAGGTCGCCACGCCAAACAGGGTGCCGAGCACTGCTATTACATCCACCGCCCAGCCCCAGGGCCCGAACGCCCGCTCCCCGAGGATCGGATAGAACAGGCTGCTGATGCGCATGGGCAGGTTGTGCCGGTATGCAAAGTAGCCGATCGCCAGCCCCGGCATGGCAAAGATGGTCCAGGTATGCAGGCCGAAGTGATAGAGCGCGACCGTCATGGCGTCGCTGGCGGCCCGTTCCGAGCCCGGTTGCACGCCTTCAAAAGGTGGGTTGGCAAAGTGGGAAACCGGTTCCGCCACGCCCCAGAACATCAGGATGGTGCCGATGCCGGCGGCAAACAGCATGGTGAACCAGGTCAGGTTGGAATAATCAGGGCGGCTGTCGTCGGCGCCCAGGCGAATGTTGCCATAGCGGCTCACCGCCAGGCCAAGCAGGAAGATCAGCAAGGAACTGACGGCGAGAATATAAAACCAGCCCAGATTGCGGGCTACCCAACCTGTCAGCAGCCCGAAACTTTCTGCAACGGCCTCGTCAAACGGGACCGCCAGGGCGACGAACAGCGTGGCCACCCCGGCCGAAGTGAAAAATACCCCCGGTATGGTCTGCAGTCCCAATCGGCGTTGCAGCCGCTCCAGCACATGAGCCTCCGTTTCTTCCGAAAAAGTCTACGAAAGGCTTTACGCTACCATACCTGCCAACCGGTTGCGGGACAGAAATCAATTCCGGTTCAGTTGCCTCTGCTGCTCCAGCATCTGTTCCATCATGAGCTGCATCTGGTTCATGCGGATCTCCATCATCTCCAGGCGCTGCTCATTATCGATAGCACCACCACCAGACCTGTTTCCCTGGGCATTGCCAGACTGCTTCTTGCCCTGGCCCGGATTGTTCATCATGCCCTGGTTATTCATCATGCCCTGGCCCTGGCCCATCATGCCCTGACCTTGGCCCATCATTCCCGGGCCCATCATGCCACCCCGCATCATGCCCATATGGTTTTGCATGTACTCCATATGCTTTTCCCGGATGCGCTGGCGCTCGGCGTCTGATGTGGCATTGCGCATCTCCTGCCTCATGGCCTGCATTTGAGCCATATTTTCATTCATTTGCTGAATCTGTTCCTGATTCATCATGCCCCCACGGGGCATTTGATCGGAATTGCCCTGGGCAAACACCAAAACGGGCGCTGCCACGAGAACGGAACACGCGATCAAACGGGTAAATCTGTTCATGAGATCCTCCTTAATATCTGCAGAAATCTGCATCCCACTCAGTAAAGACCATGAAACTGAATCGAGGCTGAAAATGGAGCTCCGATTGAGGTTAAATCAACCGTTGTTGATCTGAATCATCTGAATAAATCAGATTGCCTGCACAACTTCAGACAGCATATCCCTGACTTTTCCGGCAACCTGCTTGAGTTCGTCATTATCAATGGCGGACATGGAAACAACGGGGTCGACGGCGCTGACCTCTACACCCTCCGAAACCTCCCGGAGAATGACGTTACAAGGCAGCATGGCCCCGACACGAGGCTCCACACCAATGGCTTCCCAGGCCATACCCGGATTGCAGGCTCCGAGAATCCGGTAGGCCGGCATATCCTTATCCAGCTTTTTCTTCATCGTGGCCTTGACGTCAATTTCCGTCAGTACCCCAAAGCCGTGGTCGGTAAGCGCCTGGCGCGCTCTCTTGTCGACGTCCTCGAAATCGGCATCTTCGATGATTCGATTGATTGTGTATGTCATGGCTATCTCCAAAATTCGAAAGTTCAATGGTTATTGATCGAGCTTGACCACCCTCAAACGCAGCGCATTCACTATCACGCTGACCGAGGAAAGCGACATGGCGGCCGCTGCAAATATGGGGGACAGCAGTATGCCGAAAAACGGATACAGAACCCCTGCCGCAATCGGAACGCCGGCGGAATTGTAGATAAAGGCAAAAAACAGGTTCTGCCGGATATTGCGCATGGTCGCCAGGGACAATCGCCGCGCTTCCACAATCCCCATCAGATCCCCTCGCAATAAGGTTATACCGGCACTTTCAATGGCCACATCGGTGCCGGTGCCCATGGCCACACCGACATCCGCCGTTGCCAGGGCCGGCGCATCGTTAACGCCATCGCCGGCCATGACCACAACGCGGCCTTCATCTTTCAGGCGCTGGACAATCTTGCCCTTGTCTTCCGGCAGGACTTCCGCTTCCACTTCATCAATATGCAGTTTGCGGGCAACCGCTTCGGCGGATGTGCGGTTATCGCCGGTCAGCATAACCACGCGGATGCCTTCTTTCTGAAGGGCTGAAATGGCAGCTTCGGTGGTTTCCTTCACCGGGTCGGAGATGGCAAGCAGACCGGCCACTTTGCCGTCGACGGCCGCGAAAATCACAGTGGCCCCATCCCTTCGGAGCTGGTCGGCCTCTGTTTCAAAATCAGCCGTATCTACCCCTTCGGAGTCCATCAACAGGCGGTTGCCAATCAGTACCTGCTGCCCCTCAATCTTCCCGGTCACCCCCTTGCCGTTCGGGGAATCGAAGCCCTCAGCATCCGGCAGCGTCAGGTCCATGCTCTTGGCTTTGTCGAGAATGGCATGGGCCAGCGGGTGCTCACTGCCCTTCTCCAGGCCGCCGGCAAATCGCATCAGCTCTTCCTCGCTGACTCCCTCGGCCGGAACCAGCTTTGTTACCTGAGGCTTGCCTTCGGTCAATGTGCCGGTCTTGTCCACCACCACAGTGTCCACCTTTTCCATACGCTCCAGGGCTTCCGCATCACGGATAAGCACGCCACTTTGGGCACCCCGGCCAACACCGACCATGATGGACATGGGGGTTGCCAGACCCAGTGCACAGGGGCAGGCAATGATCAGGACGCTCACCGCTGCAATTAGGCCAAACGCCATGGGCGGTGTTGGCCCGAGGAAGGACCAGGCAATAAAGGCAATAATGGCGATCAGGATCACGGCCGGCACAAAGTAACCCGCCACCTTGTCGGCCAGGCCCTGGATCGGCGCGCGGCTGCGCTGGGCGCTGGCCACCATCTGCACAATCTGGGACAGCATGGTATCCCGGCCCACCTTGTCAGCCCGCATGATAAAGCTGCCCTGCTCGTTAATGCTGCCACCGATCACCTGGTCGCCGGATTTCTTGCTGACCGCCAGAGGCTCGCCGGTCACCATGGATTCATCGACATTGGAACTGCCCTCAAGCACCTCGCCGTCCAGCGGCACCTTGTCCCCCGGCCGAACCCGCAGGCGGTCGCCAACCTTTACCTGATCCAGCGACACATCGGCCTCGCCACCGTCATCATCCAGTTTTCTGGCGGTAGCGGGAGCCAGATCCAGCAAGGCTTTGATGGCGCCTGAGGTTTTCTCCCGGGCTCGCAGTTCCAGCACCTGCCCAAGCAATACCAGTACCACGATGACCGCTGCTGCTTCGAAATACACGGCAACCGAGCCGTCGTCCTGCCGGAAGGCATCGGGGAAAATCTGTGGCGCCAGTGTCGCTACCAGGCTATAGATCAACGCCACCCCGGTACCAATGGATATCAGCGTGAACATGTTCAGATTACGACTAACCACGGATTTCCAACCCCGGACAAAGAAGGGCCAGCCACACCAGAGCACGACCGGCGTTGCCAACACCATCTGAATCCAGTTGGACATCTGCGGCGCCACGATGTGATCAAGCCCGGTCAGGTGCCCACCCATTTCAAGCACCAGTACCGGCAGGGTCAGAACCAGTCCGATCCAGAATCGGCGGGTCATATCCGTGAGCTCTGCGGAGGGCCCGTCATCCAGGCTTACCTGCTCCGGTTCCAGAGCCATGCCGCAGATGGGGCAGTCTCCCGGCCCCTGCTGGCGAATCTCCGGATGCATGGGGCAGGTATACATGGTGCCCGGTGCAACCGGCTCTTCCCGCTTTTGCTCCTCACCGAGGTACTGGTCCGGGTTTTCGTCAAACCGTGACTGGCAGCGTGACGAGCAGAAGTACCAGGTTTTACCACCGTGCTGACTTCGATGCTCTGCCGTGTGCGGATCCACCGACATGCCGCAGACCGGATCCTTGACGGAGTGCTCTCCGGACTCCTCGTGGTCATGATGATGGGCGTGCTGGTGTTCAGCCATTTCGGTCTCCAGTCTTATCTGCCGGCCAATCCGCAAAGGCGATGAAATAGAGCAGAACCAGGTTAACGATGGGAATCAGTATCAGGACGCCCATCCAACCCGGATACCCCGTGCGCTTGCAAATACGCCAGGCCGGGATGACGACGACGATGGCAATCACCAGCATCCACAGCCAGTGCCCTGCCCACATGGTATTACCAAACATATTACCTTCCATCATGGCACTGCCCTCCACGTCGAATGCTGGTTATTAATGATGATGCGCATGAGATTCCTCATGACCCGATTGGCGGGAATTCTCGGACTTTTTCAGGAAAATCTGCTCAGCTACTGCGATCACGATCATCGTGACGACAGCCACGCCGATGACAAACGGGTCGGTATTCAGCTTGACCCAGACAAAGCCACCCAGCGCGAGCAGATCGAGAACAATGGCTATGGCTGGCACCCAGGCGTTGGCCTTTATGTCCTTGCGCAGATAGCGAAGTACCCCCCAATGAATGGCGACATCCATGATCAGGTAAAACACGATGCCCAGCGCGGCGATCCGGGAGAGGTCGAAGAAGGCGGTAAGGACCAATCCCAAGACTACAGTGTAGACCAGCGTGTGCTTCTGGATGCTGCCCGGCATGCCGAAATGACTGTGGGGAACCAGTTTCATTTCCGTCAGCATCGCCAGCATTCGCGAGACAGCAAAGATGCTCGCGAGAATGCCTCCGGCTGTGGCCATCATGGCAATGGCTACCGTAAACCAGACAGCGTATTCCCCCAGTGCCGGGCGCGCGGCAGCGGCAAGGGAGTAATCCTGCGTCTTGATGATTTCAGCCAGCGACAGATTGCTGGCGACGGCAAATCCGACCAGGGTGTAGATCACCACGCAGGCCGCAATAGATATCACGATGGCACGCCCAACATTCCGTTTGGGGTCTATTACCTCGGAGCCGCTGTTGGTAATGGTGGTAAAGCCCTTGAAGGCCAGAATTCCGAGTGCGGTTGCACCCAGGAAATTACCAATCGTTCCGGCCTCTCCCGGGCTCGAGAAGTCAACTGACAGGCTATCGGCAACCCAGACACCCACCAGCCCGAAAATCAGTATGCCCCCGATCTTCAGGATCCCGATAAAGGAAGCCACACCCTGAATCATCCGGTTGCCCAACAGGTTGATCAGAAAGGCAGCCAGAATGAGAGACACCCCGAGAATGGGCACCATAAGGCCGCTATCGTCACCACCGAAAAGCTGCATGGTGTAGGAGCCGAAGGTGCGGGCCAGAAAACTCTGGGCAATCACCATGGAAAAGTACATCAGCAAGGCATTGAACGCGGTTGGTAGCCGGTTTCCGTAGGCCTTGTGCAGGTACATGCCGATGCCGCCGGCCGAGGGGTATGCATTGGATATTTTAATGTAGGAGTAGGCGCTGAAGCTGACAATCACGGCAGCGGCCAGGAACGCCAGCGGGAAAAGAACGCCCGTCATCTGCGCCATCTGCCCGGTCAGTGCAAAGATACCAGCGCCAATCATGACGCCGGTTCCCAGCATAACGGTTCCGGGCAGGCTAAGACTGCCTTCTTGATAGCGCGTGGTTCTGTCCTGCTCCGTGGTCATTCAACCTCCTGTTATTTCTTACATCTATTTGCGCTTCATAGGTGGGATCTTCGAACAGCAAAACGGCTCATGTTTGGCATTGGCCCGGACGTTGTCGTCGGTAAACCGGTACCACGCCAGTTTTCGTCCAGTCCACCACCCGGTCTTCAAACGGCCTCCGTAGGCATTGACCAACTCCAGTAGCTCGTCAATGGACCAATGGGTCCCATCGTAGACGACATGCAGCTGGTCGCCGGGTTTGCGCTCGGCAAAATCCACACAGGGGTGATGGTTGAGTTCGTGGATGAAATCGTCCCACTGACTCTCTCCAAGGCCTTCGACGGTCAGTTTCCGGCGTAACAGAAACTGCTCCTGATTAGTCGCTTTGTGGGCTTTGCTCATGGGATTGCACCTCTCCGACTGGTGACTTCCTCTCTATCACAACATCCCAACCTGAATTGCGACTGAAAATGGAGCGCCTATTCAAATGGATTTGACGTACATCAAATCATAGGCGAAAAACGGGCCCAAGAAATTCCTGGGCCCGCTGGAACCGAAATCAGAATGCGATGCGAGCGCCGATCACAGCGAACCAGTCTTCGGTCCCACCTCCATCGGCTTCGGCAAAATCGGCGGTATCGCCGTATTTGCGCTCATGCACCACCCCGACATAGGGGGAGAACGCACGATCAACCAGGTCATAGCTCAGCCTGAGGCCGGTTTCGGTAGAAACCAGCCCCTTGCCAATGCCAATTGCCCGGTCTGCACTGAACGCCACGGTAGCATCCATTGTGGCCGAGAGGATCCAGTAGTTGGTCAGCAGCAACTCGTATTCGGCATCGAGCTCGGCGGAAGTTTCGCCCTCGTTGCTCACATACAGATTGGCATCCACCTCGAACCACTGCGGCGCCAGCCCGGCAACGCCCAGAACGGCGTAGGTACGGTCTGGCCCCTCGGGCGTGTCGAATCGCACACCCGCCTTGGCATCAAAGAAGTCGGAAATTGGAACCTGCCCGAGAAACTGGTTTTCCAATCCCTCGTAGGCCTGCTCCTCAATCGCGTACTCCCCTTTGGACAACCACCGGACTTTCAGATCGTCGGTGCCGTAGAAAAAGTCGGCACTCCAGACACCCAGCTCTTCATCGTCATCGCTGTACCGGTATTCGAGTTCCTCGAACTGCATACCCCAGGAAGTCAGAGGCTGCTTCCGGTCGGTGGTGTCCGCAATCATTTCCTGAGCTGCTACCGCGGTTGGTATCAGTGCCGCGCCCAAAAGACTCACGACCACAAGAGATCGGATACGACTCATGCATCACCTCCTTCTTCGATCGCAACATCTGCCTTTGCCTGGGTAGAATCAGGCCCGCCCTCAACGATCACCTTGCGGAACATACCGGCTGCCGCGTGGTAAGACAGGTGACAATGGAACGCCCACTGACCCGGCGCATCGACTTCGGTTTCCATATACACCGTGGTGCCTGGCTGAACGCTGACAGTATGCTTCACGGGGTTCCACTCACCAGCGCCGACATCCAGGATCGACCACATGCCATGAAGATGCATGGGATGGGTCATCATGGTGGTATTGACGAACTTGAAGCGGACGCGCTCGCCGTATTTCAGGCGGATAGGGTCGGCATCTTCGTATTTCACGCCGTTGATGCTCCAGCTGTAACGCTCCATGTTGCCGGTCAGGCGCAGCTCGATCTCCCGGGTCGGCTCCCGGTCTTCATAAAGTGGGTTCTGGGCTTTCAAGTCTGCATAGGACAGGAACTTGCCGCCATTAGCCGCGGTAGGCACAAGACCACTACCCTTGGCGTAGAACGGATCGCTTGGAACTTCTTGCGAAGTCGCCATCGACCCCTGGTCCATGCCTGCCATACCCGAATGATCCATTCCCTGCATAGTCGAATGGTCCATACCAGACATCTCCGGCGAGCCACTCATATCCATGCTGCCATGATCCATGCCGGGCATGCTGCCCATATCGGCCATGGTCAGGCGCGCTGGTTCACGCATTTCGGGAACCGTGGACTCCATTCCTTCCTCCGGCGCCAGCGTTGCCCTGGCATAGCCTGAACGGCCCATGGACTCGGCGAAGATCGTATATGCCTGGGCGTCTTTCGGGCGGACGATTACGTCGTAGGTCTCGGCCACGCCGATTCGGAATTCATCCACTGTAACCGGCTGAACGTTGTTTCCGTCCGACTGAACAACGGTCATATCCAGACCAGGAATCCGCACGTCGAAATAGGTCACGGCGGAGGAATTGATGAACCGGAGCCGGATGCGCTCTCCGGGCTCAAACAGACCAGTCCAGTTCTGTTCCGGGCCCATGCCGTTGATCATGCCGGTAAAGCCCTGCAAGTCCTCGACATCCGCTTTCATCATGCGCATGTCGCCCCACGCCATTCGGTCCTGGATGGTGCTCATCAGTCCGTTTGCGGAGGCGTCCGAGAAGAATTCACCCACCGTTTGCTGCTGACGATTGTAGTAATCCGGCATCATTTTCAGGTTCCGCATGATGCGGTCACCGGAGTGGGAGTGCTTGTCGGTCAGTTGAATCACGTATTCGCGATCATACCGGAAGGGTTCCCTCCCCTCTGGCTCAATGACGATCGAACCAAAGGCGCCGTCCGGCTCCTGGAAACCGGAATGGCTATGAAACCAATAGGTTCCAGACTGGACAATCGGAAACTCGTAGGTGAAGGTCTCACCCGGTTTGATACCGGGGAAGCTGATACCGGGAACGCCATCCTGGTCATAGGGAAGGATCAGTCCGTGCCAATGGATGGATGTCATTTCATCCAGGTTGTTGGTCACATTAATCGTTGCGATTTCTCCTTCCTTGAACCGCAGCACCGGTCCCGGTGAGGCGCCGTTGTAGCCAATACCCTCTTTCACAAAATCACCGGTATCGATCATCACGCGGTCAACGGTGATATTGTATTCACCGGCAGACGCCATTGCAGGCAGAAGGAGCCCGAGGGCCCCTGCCATAAGGAATTTTCTCATTACCTGGTTACTCCTGAAGTACTGCTCGGGGAGCCCCGGAAGGTGGCGCTCCCTTTTATCTCATCTCGGGGGGAGGGGTCAGTGTGCACTGGCCTGGGTGTCAGCCACGGAATCGAAGTTCACGTCGCCATACATACCGGACTGATAGTGGCCCGGGATGTTGCACGCAAATTCCATGTTGGTGGCGGTGCTAAATGTCCAGACGATTTCCTTCTTCTGGCCCGGCTCAAGCAGTACGCTGTTGGGATCGTCGTGCTTCATCGAATGGCCATTGCCCATGTCCATGCTCATCATGTCCTCATTGAGTTTGCCACCCTGAATCACCCCGTGGTTCACCATCATCTTCATTTCATCCTGGTGGGCCGCGTGCATATCGGGGGTACCGATGTTGAATTCGTGCACCAGGTTACCCTTGTTCTCGATCACAAAACGCACGGTCTCGCCCCGAGTAACTTCAATGGCCTCCGGCTCATAGTAGTTATCGCGCATATCCACTTGGATGGTGCGGGAAGCGTCGCCCGCCTTGCCCGGCTCACCAATGGTGGTACTGCCGTGGCCACTGCCATGGCTGCCTGCAGCAAAAGTAGTTGCTGTGATGGACATGGCCGCAGCCGCAACAATAAACTTTGATACATTCATCTGATCTTCTCCTATGAAATAATGTGCGTTCGAACGCCAGTCGGATCGCTCAAAAAATTGAGCAATGCCAATAAACGATTGCTACCATCGCCCACCAACCTGAATTCATTCTGAAAATGACAAACTATTTAGGATTCAGGCTGAGTTCAGGTTGGCCAGCGACACTGCCTCGCTGCGTAAAGCCCGAAAAGGACAGATTCATGCGTTTATTACTCGTCGAAGATGACCGCTTGCTGGCTGATGGGCTGAGCAGTCAGCTGGAGAAAGCGGGCTTCAGCGTGGATGCAACCTATACCGCAAAAGAAGCGTTGATCCTGGCTGAGCAGGAAGATTACCGCGCTGTGGTCCTGGATCTGGGCCTGCCTGATGGCAACGGCCTGGATGTGCTGAGAAAGTGGCGCATGAACCGTATCGGCTTTCCGGTACTGATTCTGACCGCAAGGGGTGACTGGCAGGATAAGGTGAATGGTCTGAAAGCCGGGGCAGACGACTACCTCGCCAAGCCCTTCCAGACAGAAGAACTGATCGCCCGCCTCAACGCCATCGTGCGCCGCAGCGAAGGCAGGGTTCATTCAGTGGTGAAAGCGGGCCGCTTCGAGCTGGACGAGAATCGGCAGAGCCTGAAACTGGACGACGGTACCGAACACACCTTGACCGGCACCGAGTTCCGTCTGTTGCGCTGCCTGATGAGCCGCCCGGGCCATGTCTTCTCGAAAGAGCAGCTGATGGAACAACTCTATAACCTGAACGACAACCCGAGTGAAAACGTCATCGAGGCCTACATTCGAAGGCTGAGGAAGCTGGTAGGCAGCGATACCATCTCAACACGGCGCGGCCAGGGGTATCTGTTCAATGACGCTGTTTAGAAAGCCGGCGTCAATCAAAGGGGCATTGCTTGTTCTGTTATTACCCGCCGGCATTGCCCTGATGGCCGTAGCGTGGCTGGTTCACGGCTTTTTGCTGGATCGGATGGCCCGGGATTTTCTGGAAGGCCGGCTCAAGGATGAAGTAGCGTTTCTCGAACACCAGATTCGCGATTCCGGCGGCGAGCTGGACACCCTCCAGACCGGTGATTACTTCCAGGAGGTCTTTCATCACGCCTTCGCCATCCACTCACCCTCCCGGACAATCATCTCACCGGACGCCTGGGCGCCACTATTGATGCCTCTGATTGACGCCGGGCAGGATGGAACCCTGCCTGTGCATGACGCAGAGGCCACTAACGCACCCTCGGATATTCTTGCCTACCGGAAGTCATTCGGTGTGGGCGATACGCCCATCGTGGTTATTGTCTCCGAGGATCTGGGCGCCTTGAAACGCAGCCAGGCGGAATTGCACGCCTGGACGGCCATCGTCTCCATTTTGCTGATCCTGCTTCTGGTTGCGGTGATCTGGTTCGGTATCATTTTATCCCTGCGGCCGGTAGTAACCCTCAAAGCCGCCTTGAGGCGGCTGCAGGATGGTGAGATCTCTCGCATCGATGTCCAGGCCCCCGAGGAATTCCAGCCTCTCGTTCTGCAACTCAACCAGTTGCTGGACTCTCTGGACCAGCGGCTGGAGCGCTCACGGGACGCCCTGGCAAACCTGTCCCACAGCGTTAAAACTCCCATCGCTGCAGTCCGACAGATACTGGCGGACAGTGATCGCCCGCTCAGTAACGAGCTCAGACATCAGATGGCGGCACGGCTTGATGACATCGACAAACAGCTTGAAGGTGAAATGCGGCGCAGCCGGTTTTCCGGTCCACAGGTGGGGAAAAGCGCCTACCCGGTGAAACAGGCGCGGGATCTTCTCTGGATGCTGGGCCGGTTGTACACGGAAAAATCGTTTGAACTGTCGACCTCACTCCCCGAAGAGAGCCGCTGGCCGATTGAAGAGCATGATCTGAACGAAATACTGGGAAACCTTCTCGATAATGCAGGCAAATGGTCCAAAAGATGCGTGGAACTCTCGCTGGAGCAAAGCCGCGGGCTAACGCGAATCGTTGTCACAGACGATGGGCCCGGTGTTGAACAGAAAGAAATGACCAACCTGGGTCAACGGGGATTAAGACTCGACGAGCAAACGCCAGGGCACGGGCTGGGGCTTGCTATAGCCCGGGAAATCGTCGCCCGATATGGGGGAGAAATGTGCTTTATGGCCGGTTCAAATGGCGGTTTGCAAGTCGTGGTTGAGTTCTAGGGCGCCGACCTTTCTTGCGATGGCTGCCGGGCGATGTATTCTTACGTAGTGCAGGTTCTCACTGACTACCCGGACAACGTGCGCGTAAGCCAATAATTTGAAGATAACAATTAACCTGGCACCCCTATGTCACTACTTGATTATCTGATGCCTTACGATTTCTCGCCACTGACCGTACTCAGCTTTATGCTCGTGCTGGGTTTTTATGGCGTGGGTCTTTTACGGATGCCGGAAGAAGACCGGCCCGGTTCGGCAAGGATCGTTGTTTTTGTTCTGGGCGTTCTGATCTGTTACGGGGTCATGCAAACCCGCTTTGACTACTACTCCCAGTATATGTTCTTTGTCCATCGCGGCCAGCATCTTATTCTCCATCATCTGGGTCCCATCCTGATTGCCCTGTCCAACCCATTGCCGGTAATGCGCTTCTGGTACGGGAAAATGGGCCCTGGAGTGAAGAGCGGGCTTCGCCCCCTGGGATGGGTGTATCGATTTCTTCAACACCCCCTGATCGCCTCCTTCCTGTTTGTGGGGCTGATCTATTTCTGGTTATGGCCGCCCATTCATTTTGACGCCATGCTCAGCCGAAACCTGTACTGGGTCATGAACTGGAGCATGTTGATAGACGGAATGCTCTTCTGGTGGTTGATTTTCGATCCTCGCCCACCTGCCATCACCTCTTCTCTGGGATATGGCAAACGCATACTGCTCCTGGCCCTGGTGGCGATACCTCAGATGATACTCGGGGCCATGATCGTATTTTCCAGAGGTATGGTGTACGACGTTTACGAGGTCTGTGGCCGGGCCTGGCCCATGGCGCCGGAAACCGACCAGCTTCTTGGCGGCCTGCTGACCTGGATACCACCCGCGATGATGAGCATCCTCGGTATTCTGATTATCCTGAGACGCGCCATGCGTGAAGACGGGA
Source organism: Marinobacter guineae (assembly GCF_002744735.1). Taxonomy (GTDB): domain Bacteria; phylum Pseudomonadota; class Gammaproteobacteria; order Pseudomonadales; family Oleiphilaceae; genus Marinobacter; species Marinobacter guineae. The sequence goes on from NZ_KZ319339.1 coordinate 1,544,366, forward strand.
GTTTCACCAGCCGTTCCAGCCAAATGGGGGAGACAACGACATGACTACCAGCCCTTTGCGAAGAAACACCCTCAAACTGTCGCTTCTCACCCTGATTCTGATGGGTTTCGTTCTCAGCGGCTGTTCAGGCGAAGGTGAAAGCTGGAACGGCAAAGACATCAGTGGTCTGATGCCCGGTCTGGAGTTTGAATTAACAGACGGCCAGGGCCGCCCGGTAACCGCTGATCAGTTTGACGGAAAAATAAAACTACTTTATTTCGGTTTTACCTCATGCCCGGATGTCTGCCCTACTACGCTGCAAAAACTCGGTCAGGCGACCGAAAGCCTGCCAACTGAGGCACAGGACGATGTCCTGACACTCTTCATCAGCGTTGATCCAGAACGGGATTCACCGGAGCGCCTGGCCGCTTATGTCGATTTTTTTGGTAACGGCATCGTCGGCTTAACTGGAAAGGAGTCTCAACTGCGTCAGCTTGCCAAACGTTACCGGACGACCTTCGGTTATGAGGAGCCTGACGAAAACGGCAATTATGCGGTTTCTCACAGCAGTGCGGTTTACGTTTTTGACCGCGAAGGCAAGGCGCGACTTCTGATCAGGCCAGATCTTGGCGTGGAAGAGATTCGCCAGGACCTGATCGCCCTCGCCAAAGCTGACACGTAATCACCGGCCGGAATCATCGCTGGGCCTGACGACACGAGTGACTGAGAGGATACACATTGAAGATCGGCGAACTCGCAAGCGCAACGGCTGTTCCCTCGGAAACCATCCGTTACTACGAAAAAATCGGCTTGCTGCCGGAACCGGACCGGGACAGCAGTGGCTACCGCGCCTACCGCCCTGGCCATCTGGAACGGCTGCTGTTCATCAAACGCTGCCGCAACCTCGATATGGCCCAGGACGAAATCCGCGAGCTGATCCGGCTGGCCGAGCAGCCGGAGGCGGATTGCAGTGGAGTGGACGCCCTGCTGGCAAGCCACTTGCACCACGTTCGCGAGCGCCTGAAGGAACTGGCGAGCCTTGAAGAAACCCTGGTGCAGCTTCAGAAAGCCTGTTCGGATAGCCGCACGGTCAGGGAGTGCGGCATTCTTGGCGGGCTCACTTCCGAACTCGACACTCCGGAATCCGAGGATCGGCACAACCATGTGCCAGGTACCCACAGGCCCGGCCAGACCTGATCGGGGGCCGGAATGCCAAGGAAACGCTTGACCCTGTAGCTACTACAGGGTTTTTAATAAGGGCATCTGAACAAAGGAGGTCTTTATGGCGTGCAGCTGTTCTGCTCCCGAACCCAAATCCCCCGCGCCCGGCTTCCGTCGCGCGTTGTGGTTTGCCTTGTGGGTCAACCTGGCCATGTTCGTCATCGAAGGGCTGGCCAGCCTTTCGTCCGGCTCGGTTTCCCTGATGGCGGACGCCATCGATTTCTTTGGTGACAGCGCCAACTACATTCTGTCCCTGACGGTTCTTTCCATGGGCATGCTCTGGCGTGGCCGCGCCGCCATGGTCAAGGGCATCACCATGACCGCTTTCGGCCTGGTGGTCTGGGGCCGGGCGGTCTGGGTGATGCAGGCCGGCATTACACCGGAACCGCTGACCATGGGCGCGATTGGCCTGCTGGCCCTGGCCGCCAATGTGAGTGTTGCGGCGCTGCTGTTCAGGTTCCGTGAAGGCGATTCCGACATGCGCTCGGTGTGGCTGTGTAGCCGCAACGATGCCATCAGCAACATAGCCGTTATGGTGGCAGCGCTGGGCGTTTTCGGCACTGGCAGTGCGTGGCCGGATCTAATCGTTGCCGCCATTATGGGAACCCTGGCCATTACCGCCGGCATCAGCGTTGTTCGCCATGCCCGCAGCGATATTGCCGAGGCCAAAGCCCTCCCAATGGAACCGGCGCCGGCAGTGTCGTCCTCACACAGCCATTAAAACGCCAGTGAAATCATCACCGGGATGAACGCCAGGGCAAACAGTGTGGTCAGCAGTACCGTACCCGCTGCCTGCCTTGGCGAGGTATCCAGCAGGGTGGCAATGACCACCGTATTGGCGGCAATCGGCGTGATCGAAATCAGGAACATGGCCTTATGCACGGCCGGCTCGTAAATACCCAGAAGCGTTGAATCGACCCACCAGAACACGATGGCCACCAGCGGCCAGACCACAAACTTCCCGAAAAACGCCAGCGCCGTGAAGCGGACATTGCCGGCCAGCCCCCGGAAACTGGTAATACTCATACCGATGATCATCATGCCCAGAATGCTGTACGCCCCGCGCAGATTGTCGAACAGCGGCACGAATATATCGGGAATGCCCACGCCGGACAGATTCAGGGCCACGGCGGCCAGAAAGGCGTACACCGAAGGGAGCTTCAGCACCCGCCAGAGGGCGTCTTTGATGCTGTAGCGGCCCCTTGCGGCCAGATAAAAACCCACCGAATTCTCGAACAGCGTCGTGCCCAGCATGCACACGATATAGAGCCCTAGGCCCTCTTCCCCGAACAGCAACAGCGCCACCGGCACCCCGAAGTACCCGGTGTTCCCGGAGCCCACACATAGGGGAATGATGTTGGCACTGCCATCGGTAAGAACCTTTTTCGCCAGCTTCAACTGGACGATCCCCAGTACGGATGAGATTCCGAAAACCAGGAACGGCAGCAGGATGACCTCCGGAGAGAGCGGCGCCACCATAACGCCGGAAAACACCACCGATGGCGTCACGATGTACAGCATGATGCCGGCTATATGCCGGCCACTGGCTTCAAGATAGCGACCGGCAATCCAGCCGAGGGCAACCGTTACATAGAGCGGAATCAGCTTGAAGAAAAGGGCAAACGCGGCAGCCATCGGCACTCCATGTGAACAAAACGGTTCTGAACAGACAGGCCGCGAAGTCTATCACCTACCTCTCCGGAGGTAACTCCCCGGCGCAATGGAGAAATGGCCCGGCATGCTTGACAATGGTCAACAGTATTTTGAATGCATCTTTATATCCTAGTAGGGCAGTCAAGTATTCCACAAAGACCGAGGAGAGAGACCCATGGCCGAGCGCTTTACCAAAAGCATGGCCAGGAACATATATCTGGGGGGAAGTGCATTCTTCGTCCTGCTGTTTCTGGCGTTGACTTTTGATACCCAGGTGCGGGCAATGCCCGAGCGGGACAACCGCGACCAACTTACCGACCAGGTGGTTCGTGGCAAACATGTCTGGGAGAACAACAACTGTGTCGGTTGCCACTCCCTGATGGGTGAAGGTGCGTACTTCGCGCCGGAGCTCGCCAATGTATTCGACCGTCGCGGCGCCGGTGACAGCGAAATCTTCAAGGCATACATGAATGCCTGGATGAACGCCATGCCCACCAACGTGCCCGGCCGCCGCCAAATGCCGCAGTTCAATCTGACCGACCAGGAAATCGAGGATCTCGCCACCTTCCTGGAATGGACATCGAAGATTGACGACAACGGCTGGCCACCCAACATTGAAGGCTGAGGGAACCAATATGAAATACGAATCACAAAGGGTGGCAATGCCCTACTTTATCTTTGCCCTGGTTCTGTTTGCCGGCCAGATTCTGTTCGGCCTGATCCTGGGGCTTCAGTACGTGGTGGGTGACTTTCTGTTCCCGGAAATCCCCTTTAACGTGGCGCGGATGGTTCATACCAACCTGCTGATTGTCTGGCTGTTGTTCGGTTTCATGGGCGCAACCTACTACATGGTACCGGAAGAAGCACAAACCGAGCTGCACAGCCCGCTGCTGGCGTGGATCCTGTTCTGGGTGTTCGCCGTTGCCGGCACCCTGACTATCCTTGGCTACCTGTTTGTGGACTATGCCACTCTGGCGGACGTCACCATGAACAAGCTGCTACCTACCATGGGGCGGGAGTTCCTTGAACAGCCCACCATTACCAAGATAGGCATAGCCCTGGTGGTCGTCGGTTTTCTCTACAACATCATGATGACCGCCCTGAAGGGCCGAAAAACCGTCGTCAATATTGTTCTGATCACCGGCCTGATCGGCCTGGCCGTGCTGTGGATGTTTTCTTTCTACAACCCGGGCAACCTGACCCTGGACAAATACTTCTGGTGGTTCGTGGTGCACCTGTGGGTTGAAGGTGTCTGGGAACTGATCATGGGCGCCATCCTGGCCTACGTGCTGATCAAGGTTACCGGTGTCGATCGGGAGGTCATCGAGAAATGGCTGTATGTAATCATCGCCATGGCGCTGATTACCGGCATTATCGGTACCGGCCACCACTTCTTCTGGATCGGGCCGCCCGAGTACTGGTTGTGGTTGGGCTCCGTGTTCTCTGCCCTGGAACCGCTGCCGTTCTTCATGATGGTGCTGTTCGCCTTCAACATGATCAACCGCCGCCGGCGCAACCACCCCAACAAGGCCGCCATGCTGTGGGCCATGGGGACGGCAGTGATGGCATTCCTGGGCGCTGGCGTGTGGGGGTTCCTGCATACCCTGGCACCGGTGAACTACTACACCCACGGCAGCCAGATCACCGCCGCTCACGGCCACATGGCGTTCTACGGCGCCTACGTGATGATCGTGCTGACCATCATCTCCTATGCGATGCCGATCATGCGCGGTCGCCCCTATGGCAACAGCAATACGGCCCAGGTGGTGGAGATGTGGGGCTTCTGGCTGATGACCATCTCCATGGTGTTCATCACCCTGTTCCTCACCGGCGCCGGCATTCTGCAAATCTGGCTTCAGCGGATTCCGGAAAGCGGTGACGCGCTGTCGTTCATGGCAACCCAGGACAACATCGCCCTGTTCTACTGGATGCGACTGATCGCTGGCTGCTTCTTCATGGCTGGTCTGGTGGTGTACTTCGGCAGCTTCTTTATCAAGGGCCAGGCGTCCCCGGCTGAGGAAGTCCGCGGTCCTGCCACCCAGGAAGCGTAACAATCGCAGGCCGGAGCGAATTGTTCCGGCCTGCCCAACCCCCTAATGGACATTTGCCGTGCATGAGCAGACTCTCCCGAACAAGGACACCCTCCAGAGGAAACGGTTGCTGACACGCACCGCCTTCTTCGGGCTGTTTCTGCTTGCGCCGGTGCTTAATATCTTTCGATACGACCTCACACAAACCCACTTTGTCATTTTTGGGTTTCCCCTGTCATTCAATCTCGAACTGGCCTGGGTCAGCCAGAGTTCACCGACCGAAGTGGCCGGGCAGATTCTCGTCTGGTTCTTACTTCCCATCGCCGTGCTGGTTCCCCTGGTGCTGTGGATCGCCTGGAAATGGGGACGGATCTATTGCGGCTGGTTATGCCCGCATTTTTCAGTGGTAGAAACCATCAATCATCTGATGACCCGGGTAACCGGCCGACCCACACTTTACGAAGCGCTCCGGAAAGGCCGGCGGGGCAAGGCCCTGCACTGGGCCGGGCTGGCGCTGGTGTGCGCGTTGATCGGATTTTCCTGGGCTCTTGCGATGCTGTCTTATCTGCTGCCGCCGGTCCCGCTGTATACCGATCTGGTCACCGGCAATCTGGCGCTGCATCCGGCTATTTTTCTGGCCGTCGCCACTTCCCTGTTCACCCTGGATTTCCTGTTTGCCCGGCACCTGTTCTGTAAATACGGCTGCGCTTTCGGGGTGGTCCAGAGCATTGCCTGGATGACGAACGGCAAAGGCAAGGTTGTCACCTTTGATACCAAACGGGCGGCAGCCTGCCGAGACTGCACCAAGGCCTGTGACGAAGCCTGCCCCATGCGGTTGCCGACCCGAAGCCACAAACGGGCAAAATTCACCTGTACCCAGTGCCTGCAGTGTGTCAGCGCCTGTCGCGAGGTGCAGAAGAACAATCCGGAAGGCTCCCTGTTGAGTTGGGAACCGGGTGAACCTGGTAAACAGACCGTGCTGATTCCGGTTCGCCAGGTTGATCCGTCACCACACAAGCAACGCGCCGGAACCTGAGGAGCTGAAATGGAAGAGTGGGTAGGCTTCAAATGGCACGAGTACATCACCCGGCAGGCGGTTGGTGAATTCCCGGAGCATGCGGTACACCTGAAAGACGAGGCACGAACCCTGGGCGTGCTGTTCCGCGCCCTGGGCGGCGACCCGGCCCTCAGCCTGGTTACCGCAGAACCACGACACTTCCGCACCCGACGCCGGTTTTTGCAGAAACTGGCGGGCACCCACAAGAAGTTCGAACTGGCCTGGCGGGATGAACAGAGCCTCCGGCTGCCCGAGCGCCTGGCACTGTTCCCCTCCAAACCGGTAAACCGGGACCTGTACCTCTGGCTGGCAGCCCTGGCCTCCCTTGGCGAACTGACGGACTCCGACTGGCTGACTGGCAACCAGGCCATGGTCCAGACCCTGCTGATCAAATGGCCGGGGCTGGAGCCGGTTTACCAACGCCTGGTTCGTCATACCCTGCAATGGCGCCCGGATCCGACCACTCTGCCGCCGGCCGAAGGTCGCCGTGAAAGGGCCATTCGCCAGGCACTGATTGATCCTGGCAGCGTGGAAACCCTGCCCCGTGCGGAGTCCGACCCATGGCCGGTTGTGATCTGGCTTTACCCCACAACCACGCCCGGCAAGGCGAACGGCCGGACCACCGGAGACGATGAGGTAACCTCAACACCGGGCGGACTGGCGAAAAAGCGCAAACGCCGGCGGGCCGAGCGGGTGGACGCCTTCGACAAGGATCAGGGCCTGATGCTGTTCCGCCTGGAAAGCCTGTTTTCCTGGAGTGAATTTATCCCTGTCGACCGGGCCGGTGATGACACCGAGGAAGAGGATGCCGACGCCGTGGCCGATGACATGGACATGATTTCGGTTTCCGAAGACCGCCGGGAAGCCTCCTCCGCCATCAAGTTCGATCTCGACCTGCCATCGGAAGAAAATGACGACCTGCACCTGGGCCCCGGCATCCACCTGCCGGAATGGGACTGGCGCAGTCAGAGTTACCGGGAACGTTTCTGCTGCCTGCAACCCATGTTGAGCAAGGACTCCGTGCCCACCCGGCTGCCGAACCACCTGTCCCGACCGGCCATGAGGCTACGTCGACAATTCAGCGCCCTGAAACCACTCCGGCAATGGGAGCGTCGGCAGACCGAAGGTGAAGAGCTGGATCTGGATGCCTGCATGGAACGGGAAGTCCAGCACCGCCGGGGCATCGGCGTCATCGACCAGAAGCTGTTTCGCCGCTGCAAACAGAACCAGCGGGACCTGGCGTGCCTGATTCTGGCGGACATCTCCATGTCCACGGATACCTTTATCAACAACACCCAGCGGGTGATCGAAATCGCCCGGGACGGCTTACAGCTGCTCAGCGAGGCCCTGCAGGCAAGCCGTGATCCCTTTGCCATTTTTGCCTTCTCCTCACGCCGCCGGGACCATGTCCGTTTCCACCACATCAAATCCTTCGACGAGCCCTACAACGACATCAGTCGCGGCCGCATCCAGGCTCTGGAGCCGGGCTATTACACCCGCATGGGCGCCGCCATCCGACAGGCCACCCGCTTGCTGAAGGGCCGCCACGAACACCAGAAAATTCTGCTCCTGCTCACCGACGGCAAACCCAATGACCTGGACCTGTACGAAGGCCGTTACGGTGTGGAAGACACCCGAATGGCCGTTCAGGAAGCCAATAAAGCGGGCCTGACCCCCTTCTGTGTCACCATCGACGACGACGCCAGCGAATACCTGCCCTATATCTTCGGCAGCAACCAGTTCGTGGTGATCAAGGACCCGGCGCAGCTGCCGCTGCAGCTGCCAAAGCTCTACATGAACCTGACTCGCTGATGCCCATGCAAGTATCCGCCCCGACACCCTCCATAACACCCCGCCACCTGCCCGGCGACCTCGCTGTCTGGTTCTTCATCTTCGCGGAACTGGCAGTATTCGGCATCCTGTTTATCGGCTTCGGCGTCGCCCGCAGCCTCGACCCAGACACCTTCGCCGCCGGCCGGCAGGTACTGCACCCCTGGACCGGCCTGATCAACACCATCGGCCTGATCACCGCCAGCTACCTGGTAGCCACCGCCGTCCAACGCCTGCGACACCGCCAGCCGGGCGTCGCCCTGCTGCTTTGGGGCGCCATCGGAGCATCGTCTGCTTACACCTTTGGCAAACTCTGGGAATACGCAGACCTCTATGGCAACGGCTACAACCTGGGTACCGACACCTTCTTCATGTTCTATTTCTTCCTCACCTTCTTCCACTTCATGCACGTGGTACTGGGCCAGATCATCCTGGTGGTTCTGGCCGTGAAGGTTAAACGGGGCGACTACAACGGAGACGACATGAACGGCATGGAGTCCGGTGCCTCCTACTGGCATATGGTGGATCTGGTGTGGCTGGTGATGTTCCCGATGCTGTACGTTCTGGCGTAAAGAGGAGTTCCCATGTTCGCGGTTTACATCGCCTTGATGGTTTGCACCATGACGCCGGTGATTGCCTTGCAGGCGGGCGCTGATGCTTCCGTGCTGGTATGGCTGGTTTTTGCACTGGTGATCGTGAAAGCGGTTCTGCTGGTCGATCATTTCATGGAAATGCGAAAGGCCCCCCCGGGCTGGCGCTTTGCCGCCCAGGCATGGGCACCGGTTGTGGTGGCGGCAATTGCAGGATTTCATACTATAAGCTGAACCTGGACTTGAACGTGGGGTCAGATGAAAGCTTTCATCTGACCCCGTCTCCATTCGTGGAATCTACTGACCAGGCCAGCAGGAGTGGTCGGGGCAGGCTTTCCGAAACCGTGCGGAGCCATGGATGGCGGAGCCGAGCGTACAGGGAGGTATTCACAGCGTGTTTCGGAAAGCCTGCCCCGACCACGACTCCACTCAAGCTCAGAAATTCAAAGAAAACGTCGCGGAAAATACGGCGGCTTGTCACTGACCGCCTGAGCCAGCGAAATAATTCCCCACAGTACAAACGACGTGTGCAAAACGATCGCCCAGACAATCGCACCAGTCCAGAAATTGCCCGTATTGCCGAACAACAGCCAGAACGCCCCCACTCCCGAGAAAATCACTACCGCACCGATCATCGACATAAAAACCGCCGCCCGTGTATGGGCCCGCCGCAAAGACGGTGCCTGATCAGAGCCCATGAACAGCCAGACCAGCACCGCAAACCCGATAACCGGCAGGGCCAGCAGGTTCAATAAGTACCAGATCACCGGAACAACCGAGCCACTACTGGCCTTCGACTGACTTCCCGAATACGGCATACACCACCTCCATGAGTGCGCTGACAGTTTCTTCATCGTCCGATAACGGCTCTATCATCCCCGCCCGACAGGCTTCGGTAACCGCCACGCCGGCCCGGACCAGATGAGCGGTGTGAATCAGCAGCCGCGTCGATGCCGCCTCTTCCAGATCGTGATCCTTCAGGTTACGAATAGACCGGGCCAGACTCACCAGCTGTCCGGCTAGCTCCCGGTCACAACCGGACTCCTCGATCACGATGGTCTGTTCCGCCGCTGCGTCCGGGTAATCGAAACTCATTGATACAAAGCGCTGCCGGGTACTGGGCTTCATGCCCTTCAGCAGACTCTGGTAACCCGGATTGTAGGAAACCACCAGCATGAAGCCCGGCGCCGCGCTCAGCACCTCTCCGGTGCGCTCAATGGGCAGCTCCCGGCGGTCATCGGCCAGCGGATGCAAGACCACCGTGGTATCCTTGCGCGCCTCCACTACTTCATCAAGGTAGCAGATACCCCCTTCGCGCACCGCGCGGGTTAAAGGCCCGTCCTGCCAGTAGGTGCCTTCCGGCCCGATCAGGTGGCGGCCCACCAGGTCGGCGGCAGTCAGGTCATCGTGACAGGCAACAGTGTAGACCGGCCGCCCCAGTTTCTCGGCCATGTACCGGACAAAGCGGGTCTTGCCACAGCCCGTTGGCCCCTTGATAAGCACAGGTAGCCCGTTATCCGCCGCAGCCCGAAACAGTTCTATCTCGTTGCCTGCCGGTTGGTAAAACGTCATTGGTTTGAATCCTCTGAATACTGACTGTCGGGCAGGGCAAAGCCGTTTACCCATTCGGGAAAAATCACAAATATCTGTGGATCATCTAACCGCTGCTTCCGGGCCAACGCCTGTTCACAGGCCTTTGCCCCGTTGTTCCAACCAGCCCGGCGGTACCAGCCTGCAGCCTTCACCGGTTCGCCCTGCCAGCTCACCACCAGGTTGTTGCCGGCCAGAAACGGCGTCACAAAACCCAGCTCGGAAACCGCTGCGTGGGTGTTGTTGTGAAGCAGCAACCCCAGAGCGGAGCTGAAGTCCCCGGCTTCGTAAAGCTGCCCAGGTTCGGGCGTGACGCCCTGTTGTTGAAGCGCGGCCAGTGGCAGGCTGGCGCCCAGTGGATCCGCACCGGCAACCGTTGCCAGGTCACGACCCTGAAGTTCCCGGATATGCCTCACGCCGGCCGTTTTACGGGTTACCCAGACCGGAACCGGCAGCTGGCCATCCCGGTTAACCGCGACCAGAATCGGCGAGGAATTCCCTGGCATGCCTGGCGCAAACGCCAGCGCAAGGCCAGACGCCCTGGTGTTAAACCGGATATCGGCCTCGCAGCCCTGAGTCTGCAGGTATTCCGTGAGCCGATAGCGGGCTACGTCGGTAACACTGGTCGCGGATTCAATGCCGATCAGAATCCGCGCATCCTCGGCACTGGCAGCCGTGGCAAGCAGCAAGCCCGCCAGCACCGCCCCTGGCAACGCCCGCCGTGATTCAAAGACCGAGTACATGGGCCCGGCTGGTGAAGAAGATGCCACTGGGCTTTTCGGCACTGAGCGTTGCGACCGGCTCCAGCGTGCGGGTGTTGTAAACGGTCACCCGGTTGCTGTCCCGGGCCGACACCCACACCTCTTCACCCCGGGGCGTGAATTCCATGTGCAGAACCGCATCACCGGGCTCCAGAGTCCGGATAATTTCCAGCGTCTGTGAGTCGATCACCTGAACCACATCGTTGTCCGGATGGGCAAAGCTTACCCAGATCTGGCGGTTGTCCGGACTTGCCATCACAAACACCGGCTGACCCTGCACCGGGATGCGATCGGTCAATGACCAATCACTCGTGTCGGCCACCAGCACCTGGTGGTGACCAACGGCCGGCACAAAGGCCTGTCCATCGGCGATGGCCCAGCCCTCCAGGTGAGGCATCTTGTACACCGGCAACTTCTGCTCACCCTTGCCATAATCCGGCAGAATTTCAGTCACCCCCTGCCCCGGGTTCCATAGGTCCAGCATCGACAAGCCATCTTCGCCAAACAGGCCGGCAATGTAGAAGCGGCCGTCCGGGGTAATGAGTGCGTCATAAGGTGATTTGCCCGCCTCGAAGCGGGTGATTGCCAACGAAGCACCACTCATGTCGAGGGTCCAGATCTCTCCCGCGTCGAACAGGCTGAAAACAAACAGGTTCCCCGGCGCGTCCACCAGCCCGACCGTTTTCGATTGCTCAGATTCACTCTGCCCGCTGGTGTAGTTGGCGGGCACATCCGCCACCAGTTCCAGTGTCTGGCTGTCAAACACCTTCACGCCACCCGGTTCATAGTTGGAAACAGCCACGTAGCGGCCATCCTGGGAGATAGCGCCGCCAATACTGTTGCCCGACTGGATAATCCGGTCGACGACGGTTCGGGTTAACAGATCGACTTTGGTGAGGCCGCCGTCCCGCCCGAATACGTAGCCGTATCGGGCGTCCCGGGAATAGACCACGGACGCGTGGGACAGGTCCCCCAACCCCTCGATTCGCCCAAGCACCTCATGGCGAGACGTGTTGATAACCAGCACCGAGCCACTTGCCCGCTCAACGATCAGACCAAGATCTCCGGTGCCCATAATTTCAGGTCGGGGCTCTTTTTCGGACATCGCCGCTCCGGGAAACGCCTGGCATCCGCTCAGGCTGATGGCAATAAGCAATGCAAGTATCAGATGTGCGGATCGCTTGAGCGCAGGATCCATGATTGATCGTTCCTCCAGATTGGCCCTTAGGGCGAAACCAGTGCACCGGACTTCAGCTGCTGGCTGATCCAGTGAATCTCTTTGGGGGACAGCAGTGGCTTCCAGGGTGGCATGGCGGTATCCGGAACACCTTCGCGGATAATGGCGGCGATGGCCTCTACCGAAAGATCTCCCAGATCCTCTGGCCGCAAGGGCGGGCCGAGGCCACCACGGAGAGTCAGGCCATGACAGGAGCCACAATCCTGGACCACCAGGTTGGCGAGCCGGGCCTGACCCGCTGCCTGCGCCCCGGATTCATCTCCCATCACCGTGGCCGGCGTTACCACCAGGCCAAACAACAGAGCTGCAGAAACCAGCCTCCGCCATTGCCCTTCTCGCCAGGAACTGTTCAAACTCTGCGTCCTCCCAAGTGTTATCAGCATCGTGACGACACCCATAAAGCTCATCCTTGATATTGGTTAAAAGCCGCACTCAACGCCAGAACTCTTTGGGCATACCCCCGTTTGGGTAGAGGCTGGACAAAAAACAGGCATCTGACATTAATCAATGTTCATCAAACCAAAGAAGCGAAACCTAGAGGGACTCTTAAATCCAAGGAGAGAACCTGATGAGAGTAACCAACCTGTTTTTCAAACCCCTGGCCCTGGCCGTTGCCGTCGCGTCGTTCGGCGCCCTCGCGGCCACTGACGACGCCAAACATCCCGACGACCCGGCCTCAACCGCGTATGAGGGCACTGCGAGTGCCGTCTCGCCGGAGTCCGCCAAGGTCGTTCGCAGTCCGGGTGCCCCGGAGCTGACCGAGGCCGAATTCGAGAAAGCCAAGAAGATCTTCTTTGAGCGCTGCGCCGGTTGTCACGGCGTCCTGCGCAAAGGCGCAACCGGCAAGCCGCTGACCCCTGACATCACCCAGGAGCGCGGCCTGGACTACCTGAAAGCCTTTATCACCTATGGCTCACCGGCGGGCATGCCCAACTGGGGCACGTCCGGTGAATTCACCGACGCTGAAATCGAGCTCATGGCCAAGTACCTGATGCACGAGCCACCCGAGCCACCGGAGTTCAGCCTTGCCGACATGAAGGCCACTTGGGAGATTGTCGTTCCGCCTGAAGACCGACCCAAGAAACAGCTGAACGACCTGGACCTGAAAAACCTGTTCAGCGTGACCCTGCGGGATGCCGGCCAGATTGCCCTTATCGATGGCGATTCCAAGGAAATTGTTGAGGTGATTGAGACCGGGTATGCGGTTCATATCTCGCGGATGTCCGCCTCGGGGCGTTATGTGTTCGTTATCGGACGGGACGCCAAGATCAACATGATCGATCTGTGGATGGAGCATCCGGATACCGTCGCCACAATCAAGATCGGCCTTGAAGCCCGTTCCGTGGAAACCTCCAAGTACGAGGGTTACGAGGACAAATACGCCATTGCCGGCGCCTACTGGCCACCGCAGTTCGTGATCATGGACGGCCAGACCCTGGAGCCGTTGAAAATCGTCTCTACCCGGGGTATGACCGTGGACACCCAGGAATACCACCCGGAACCCCGCGTTGCCGCCATCGTATCCTCCCTCGAACAGCCGGAATTTATTGTTAACGTCAAGGAAACCGGCAAGATCCAGCTGGTCAACTATGAAGACCTGGATAACCTGAGCATCACCACCATCGATGCCGCCCGGTTCCTGCACGACGGCGGCTGGGACAGCAGCTTGCGGTACTTCATGACCGCCGCTAACCAGTCCAACAAGATCGCGGTGGTCGACTCCAAGGAACGGGAACTCGAGGCGATGGTCGACGTCGGCAAGATTCCCCATCCCGGCCGTGGTGCCAATTTTGTCGATCCGGAGCATGGTCCGGTCTGGGCCACCAGCCATCTGGGCGACCCGACCATTCAGTTGATCGGCACCGATCCCGAAGGCCATCCCGACAAGGCCTGGAAAGTGGTCCGCACACTGAACGGCCAGGGCGGCGGCTCGCTGTTCATCAAGACTCACCCGAAATCCGACAACCTGTGGGTCGATACCCCGCTGAACCCGGCGGAGTCCGTGAGCCAGAGCGTCGCCGTTTATGACATCGACAACCTGGAAGCCGGCTATGAAGTGCTGCCGGTCTCAGATTGGGCCGAGCTGGGCGAAGGACCCAAGCGCGTGGTTCAGCCGGAGTACAACGTTGCCGGCGACGAAGTCTGGTTCTCGGTCTGGAATGGCAAGGAACAGACTTCGGCCCTGGTGGTTGTCGACGACAAGACACGCGAGCTGAAAAAGGTGATCAAGGACGAACGGCTGGTAACGCCTACCGGCAAGTTCAACGTCTACAACACCCAGCACGACGTGTACTGATCGGTTCCGGCCCGGAGGAGAGCACTGATGAGACTGGATACGACTGACAGACAGCTGATCAACCTGTTCCAGCGGGACCTGCCCGTCTGTGACAGGCCCTACCAAGCCATGTCCCGCCAACTGGGCATCGCCGAAGAGGAGGTCATTGAACGCCTTCAGTCGCTCCAGGACAGCCAGGTTCTCAGCCGGGTCGGACCGGTTTTTGAACACAGCCGGGCAGGCGCGAGTCTGCTGGCTGCCGTTGCCGCCCCGGAAGAGCAGATCGACCTGGTCGCGGCCCGGATCAACCATGCTCCCGGCGTGAATCACAACTACGCCCGGGAGCATACCTACAACCTCTGGTTCGTCATGACTGCGCCGGATGAAGACACTCTGGACGAGCGACTTGACGAGCTGGAACACCAACTGAGGCTCCCGATGCTTCGGCTGCCAATGGTGGAGAGCTACCATATTGACCTCGCCTTCGATATTGACTGGGAGTCCCTGCCGTGAAGCCAGCCCCGGATTACCTGGTTCTCGCTCCGGACGTCGCCGGCGCGGGGCCCACCAGTGCGTGGGGGCTGCTGCGACTGAGACAACAGCTGGAGCTGGGCATACCCCTCACCCCCCGGCCCTATAAAACCCTGGCAGAGCGTACCGGACTTTCGGAGCAGGACGTCATGTCGGCCATCCGGCAGTGGCAGGAACGGGGACTTATCAAGCGGCTGGGTCTGGTTATCAAACACCGGACACTGGGTTACACCGCCAATGCGATGGTGGTCTGGGATGTCCCGGACGATCAGGTTCAGAATCTGGGCCGCGCCCTGGCTCGCACCTCGTTCATTACCCTCTGCTACCAGCGTCCGCGCCGGCTCCCCGAGTGGCCCTACAACCTGTTCTGCATGATTCACGGCGTTGACCGGCAACGGGTCCTGAGCCAGCTGGAAACGCTGATTGCCGACCTTGGCCTGGAACAGATCCCCCATGCCGTGCTGTTCAGCACCAAGGCCTACCGGCAACGGGGAGGCCGGTATGTCAGCCGTGACTGAGCGCCTTCAGGCAGATCCCGAGTTCACGGAGGTGGAGCGGGCCGTCATTAACCGGTTGCAGACAGGGCTCCCCCTGGCGCATTCACCCTACGCTGCGGTCGCCAGCGAACTTGGCCTGACCGAGCAGGCACTTCTGCATACCCTCACAGACCTTCTGGACCGCCGCATCCTCACGCGTTTTGGCCCCATGTTTCACGCCGGAGAAATGGGCGGCGGGCTCACACTGGCCGCCATGCGAATCCCGGAGAACGACTTTGAGGACGTCGCCCGAAAAGTGAACGCCTTCGACGAGGTGGCCCATAACTACCGACGGGAACATGAACTGAACATGTGGTTTGTTCTGGCCACGGAAGCCCCGGAAGACATCGCCCGGGTTATTGCCGCCATCGAATCCGCCACTGGCTATCCCGTCTACAACATGCCCAAGGAGGAAGAGTTCCATGTCCATCTCCACTTCCCGATCTGACCCGGATTACGTGCTGGGTGAGCGGGACCGACAACTCATCCTGGCCACTCAGGAGGGCCTGCCCCTGGTGTCCGACCCCTGGGGCAAGCTTGGAAAACAACTGGGGCTGCCAGCCGACGAGGTGCTCGTCAGGTTCCAGCGCATGCAGGAGGCCGGTGTGATTCGACGGGTCGCCGCCGTGCCCGATCACTACCGCCTGGGTTATCGCTTCAATGGCATGACGGTCTGGGATGTGCGCGACGACGCCATCACCGACATGGGCCGGCAGGTGGGCGAACTGCCCTTCGTCAGCCACTGCTACCGGCGCCCGAGGCACCTGCCCTATTGGAGTTATAACCTGTTTGCCATGGTCCATGGCACCAACCATGACGAGGTGGAAGACAAGGCTTCGCAGATTCAGGCGGTGCTCGGAAACACCTGCCAGGGCCACACCATTCTCTACAGCTCGGCCATCCTGAAAAAGACCGGTCTGCGGCTGCGGAAAACATGAGAGAGGAAGCACCATGTTCAGAATGACCCGCTATATAAAGAGCCTGATGGACCCGGCCCCAGTGCGACCGGTCCCGAAACCCTCCGGCCCGGTGGTGATCTGGAACCTGATCCGCCGCTGTAACCTGACCTGTAAACACTGCTATTCAATCTCTGCAGACATCGACTTCAAGGGCGAACTGAGCACGCAGGAAGTCTATACCGTCATGGACGACCTCAAGGCTTTCGGTGTGCCGGTCCTGATTCTGTCCGGCGGCGAACCACTGATGCGGCCGGACATTTTTGACATCTCCCACCGGGCCCGGGAAATGGGCTTTTACGTGGGGCTGTCTACCAACGGCACGCTGATCACCGAAGACAACATCGGCAAGATCGCCGAGGCAGGCTACGACTATGTGGGCATCAGCATCGACGGTCTGGAAAAAACCCACGACGAATTCCGGCAGAAAAAAGGCGCATTCAGAGAGTCCATGAACGCCGTTGCCCTGTGCAAGCAAGCCGGCATCAAAGTGGGCCTGCGTTTTACCCTGACCCAGGACAACTTCCCGGAACTGCCAGCCATGCTGGACCTGCTCGATGAGCACGACATCGACAAGTTCTATCTCTCCCACCTGAACTACTCCGGCCGTGGCGGCCGCAACCGGAAACGGGATGCCTGGTACGACATGACCCGGGAAGCCATGAACCTGATGTTCAACCACTGCCACCAGGAACTCCAGCGGGGCGTGGAGCGGGAATATGTTACCGGCAATAACGACGCCGACGGCCCCTTCCTGATCGAGTGGGCGAAACAGCACTACCCGGACCAGTTCGGGACTCTGGAACAGCGCCTGGAAAACTGGGGCGGAAACTCCTCCGGCGTCAATATCGCCAATATCGACAACCTGGGCGTGGTTCATCCGGACACCTTCTGGTGGAACCATGACCTCGGCAACGTTCGCCAAACCCCCTTCTCCAGAATCTGGGCTGACACCACCGACCCGCTGATGCAGGGCTTCCGGCAGCATCCGCGACCGGTCAAGGGGCGCTGTGCGGAGTGTAAATACCTGGCCATCTGTAACGGCAATACCCGGGTCCGGGCCTACAACATTTCCGGTGACTTCTGGGAGGAAGACCCCGGCTGCTACCTCACCAATGAAGAAATCGGTGTATTCGATATGCCCCGGCGCGTTGCTGCCCCGGTTACCGAAATCCCGGTTCACAACCTGTAAGGACAAGCATCATGACAACCAGCCAAAGGAAGAAGTGCCTGGTGGAGTTCCAGCTGGCGGAACAACCCTTACGGGCGGGGGAAGTGGCCATCGTCGGAGCGGGCCCGGGCGACCCCGGACTGCTGACCCTGCGGGCCCTGATGCTGATTCAGCAGGCCGATGCCATCGTCTATGACCGCCTGGTGTCACCCCAGATCATGGAACTGGTCAATCCGGCGGCCGAGCGAATTCATGTGGGCAAGGCCAGCGGCTGCCATTACGTGCCCCAGGAAGACACCAATGAACTGCTGGTGCAGCTGGCCGTAAAACAGCGCCGGGTGGTCCGGCTCAAGGGCGGCGACCCGTATATTTTCGGCCGGGGCGGCGAAGAAGCGGAATTCCTGGTGGATAATCACATCGACTTCCAGGTGGTTCCCGGCATCACCTCCGCCGCCGGCTGTGCCTCCTACTGCGGCATACCGCTGACGCACCGGGAATACTCCCAGAGCGTGACCTTTGTAACCGGCCACCGCAAGGCCGACCAGTCCCTGGAACTGAACTGGAGTGTACTGGCAGCGCCGGGCCAGACCCGGGTGTTCTACATGGGGCTTCACAATGCTCCGACCATTGTCCGGGAACTTACCGCCCATGGTCTGCCGGGGGACTGCCCCGTGGCCCTCATCGAGCGGGGAACCACTCCGCAGCAACATATGGCGGTCACCACGCTGGCGGAACTTGAAGCCACCATCCTTCGTGAAGGCTTCCAGCCTCCGACACTGATTATTGTAGGTGAGGTTGTCCGCCTTGCAGACAAGCTGGCACAACCCGCGGTCGCCGGCTGGTATTCCGGCCAGAACGAGACCATCGCAGCCCGGGCAGGAGGCGGACCGGCATGATGAACTGCAAAAACACCCTGCGGATTCTCGCCGCCAGCCTGCTGTTCCCGGCCTCGCTGCTGGCCAGCCCGGGTCCGGAAACCGAGGCACTGTACCAGCAACACTGCGCCAGTTGTCACGGCTCTGACCGCCTGGGCGGCATGGGCCCTGCCCTGCTGCCGGAAAACCTGTCCCGGCTCAAAAAGCCGGAAGCGGAGACAACCATCCGCAGCGGCCGACCCGCGACCCAGATGCCGGCCTTTGCCGATGTTCTTGGCAGCGAATCCATCACCGCACTGGCGGACTATATTTACCGCCCACCCGCCAGCCCAGCGACCTGGGGCCAGGCAGAAATCCACGACAGCCATTTGTTGCCCCACCCCCAGGGTACGTTACCCGACGAGCCGGTGTACGAAGCCGACATGATGAACCTGTTCCTGGTGGTGGAAATCGGCGACCACCACGTCACCTTGCTCGACGGTGACAGGATGGAGCCCATTCACCGGTTCCCGAGCCGCTACGCCCTGCACGGCGGCCCGAAATACAGCCCGGACGGTCGTTACGTCTACTTCGGCTCCCGGGACGGCTGGATCACCAAGTACGACCTGTACAACCTGAAAGTGGTGGCGGAAGTGCGCGCCGGCATCAACATGCGCAACATCGCCGTGTCTGCTGACGGCAAATACGTTATGGCGGCCAACTACTTGCCCCATACCCTGGTGCTGTTCGAGGCGACCAACCTTGAACTCATGGATATCATCCCGGTGGAAAACGACGCTGGTGACAGCTCCCGGGGCAGCGCCGTGTACGCCGCCCCGCCCCGGGACAGCTTCATTGCCGCCCTCAAGGACATCCCCGAAGCCTGGGAAATCACCGTACGGGATGGCGAGGCCAGCATACGCCGGATGCAAATCGACACCCTGCTGGACGACTTCTTCTTCGACCCCGGCTACAAACACGTCATCGGCGCCGCCCGCGACGGCAAACGCGGCTACGTGATCAACCTCGACACCGGCAACACCGTCGCCAAACTCCCCCTCCCCGGCATGCCCCACCTGGGCTCCGGCATCACCTGGGAATACCAGGGTACGCGGGTGATGGCCACGCCCCATTTCCGCACCGGCGCAGTCTCCATCATCGACATGGACAACTGGGAAGTCATCAAAACCCTGGAAACCCAGGGCCCCGGCTTCTTCATGCGCAGCCACGAAAACTCCCGCTACGCCTGGGTGGATGTGTTCTTCGGCCCCAACAAGGACAAGGTCCACGTCATCGACAAGCAGACCCTGAAAATCGTCAAAACCTTACAGCCGGCTCCGGGCAAGGTCGCCGCCCATGTCGAATTCGACCGGTACGGTGAAAAGCTGCTGCTGAGTATTTGGGACAAGGACGGAGCTGTGATCGTTTACGACGCTGATACTCTGGAGGAGGAAAAGCGCATTCCCATGAACAAGCCCTCCGGGAAATATAACGTCTGGAACAAGATCAACTACGAGGAGGGAACCAGTCACTGACTGAGGCCAGGCCAACCAGATCCGGGGGTTCGGAGTTGCGGGCCAGGGCTGGGACCGTCTCCCGAAACTGTGCGGAGCCATGGATGGCGGAGCCCAAGCGTCACAGGGATGTGCCGCAAGGAGCGTGTTTCGGGAGACGGTCCCAGCCCTGGCCCTCCCGCTAACTCTCAGCCCTAATCGACTCAGTGAAAAAGCCTTAATGATTTAAGTCATTTCAAAAAGCATATTTCTGATACCATAATTGAATAAAACTTCAACCAGGGTAGAAACCATGAACAGCATCTTCAGGCCGGATGTGTCCTCAGCCCCCTGCATGCTGGGTGATAACAACCCTGACATTATCCAGCACGACAGCGCTCCCGCCGAAGTCGCCCTGCTGAATGGCCTGAGCCGGGTATTTGGTATCCGCCTGGCAGGCCATGAAAACGATCCGGACGCACGGTTTCTGGCAGATCTGGCCCGCCTGTTCCATCAGCGCCGGGTTGATGCGGACACCAACCTGGAAAAGCATGACTCACCGTGGGCCAGCGTCTACTTAATTCAATACGGTATCCTCAGGCTGTTCCGGGAAGCGCCCAATGGCAAAATCTCTGTGCACCACTTTTTTTCCGAAGGCGATATGGTGTGGCCGGTCTTCGGTCGCAGCCGCACCGTACGCAACACCCTGTGCCTGACCTCCTGCACGCCCGCGACGCTCTGGGTGGCGGACTTTGCCGCTTTCAGATCGGCGATTCAGTCTCACGGTGAAGGACTCTGGCCGCAATTCGCCCTGGCCCTGACTGAGGAGATGGCGGAGCTGACCAGCATGAGGGAGTTCCGGAAACACACCATGCCCGCCCGGGAACGGTATCAGCTGCTGCTTGAGGAATATCCGGAGCTGGTCAGGCGAGTGCCAGACAATCAGTTGGCATCATGGCTGGGTGTTGTGCCGGCAACCTTCTCCCGGCTGAAAACCGGGGCTGCAGGCAACCGGGCGTAAGTTCCCGAACAAGACCGGATACACTATAAAAAAGGGCAGCAAGCTCTCGCCCACTGCCCTGAAAAACGCTCAACGCTTATTCAATGCTTTGCTGTTAGCCGTGCAGTTTTACTGCCAGCTCGGCCACATGCTTGCCCTGATAACGGGCGATCGTCAGCTCTTTCTCGCTGGGCTGGCGGGAGCCGTCGCCTCCGGCGATGGTCGACGCACCGTAGGGTGTTCCGCCGTTCATTTCCGAGATATCAAAGAACTCCGGAATCCCGTAACCCAGGGGCACAATCACCATGCCGTGGTGGGCCAGGGTGGTCCAGAACGAGCTGATCGTATGCTCTTGGCCGCCACCGGTTCCGGTCGAGGTAAACACACTGGCCAACTTTCCGTGGAGCTTGCCTTCCGCCCAGAGACCACCGGTCTGATCCAGGAAGGTGCGCATCTGGCCGGCCATGTTGCCGAACCGGGTCGGTGTGCCAAAGATGATGGCGTCGTAATCCGCCAGCTCTTTCGGATCTGCGACGGGGGCTACCTGCTCCGCCTTGCCGCCGGCACCCAGAAACGCCTGATCCGACATAGTCTCCGGAACCCGCTTGATGGTGATTTCGGCACCGTCGACATCGTTGGCGCCTTCGGCAATCGTGTTTGCCATCGTTTCAATATGGCCGTACATGGAATAATAAAGGACAAGTACTTTTGCCATTGGGAAAACCTCCTCTGTCTGTCATCTGATGTGACAAGGCTACCCAGTGACGGATTGCAGAGAAACCGGAAGTTTTCCGGCAGGTCGTTCAGTTTTTCTGAATGGGGTCACAGGACGTTCATCCCCGGCCATTGCGTACACTTGTACGCTCAAGTATTTTAACGGCATGACCAATATGGACGACCTTTCGATGACACCTGTTCCATCCCCTGCGCACAACATCCACCATCGCATCGAGGAATGGCTTAACAGTGCCACCCATGGTCTGGGTGCCCTGCTCAGCGTTGTCGGAACCATCGCTCTGATCGTTGGCGCCAGTCAGCACGGTGATGTCTGGAAAATAGTCAGCTTCGGCATTTTTGGTGCTTCCCTGATCCTGCTGTATCTGGCGTCCGCCCTGTATCACGGCGCGCAGCAGCCGAAATTGAAGAGAGCCTTCAAAACCCTTGATCATTGCGCCATCTTCCTGCTGATTGCAGGTACCTACACGCCTTTTCTGCTGGTGAACATGCGGGGAACTGTGGGCTGGACCCTGTTTGCAGTAATCTGGTCACTGGCCGTCACCGGCGTAGTGCTGAAGGTTATTTTCAAAAACCGCTATGAGCTTGCCCGCGTCGCCATATACCTGGCCATGGGCTGGCTGATCACGGTCGCTTCCTCAGATCTGGCAGCCAGCCTGAGCGAGACGGCCCTGAATCTCACCATCGCCGGCGGTATTCTGTACACCGCCGGCGTCGCCTTCTATCTGGCAGACCGGATTCCGTACATGCATGCCATCTGGCACCTGTTCGTGATCGGAGGCAGCGCCTGCCATTTCAGTGCTGTCTATTTCGGCGTTCTGCCTTACACGGCCTGATCAGAACCCCCACACCATCGCCATCAGTACGCCCCAGGCAAGCAAGGACGCCGCCATAACGGTGTAGGTGGCAGACATGGCCACCACATCGTTATCCGATCGCTCACAGAGGGAGCGAACGCCCTGATACACCAGCGCACAGGAAAAGAACAAACCGGCAAACACGGCAACCATACTCACCGCCAGAGCCGGCACCAGTAACGCCAGTGACGACAGCCAAAGCGGCAGCGGAGCAATCGCGGCCAGCAGGTAGGCATCCTGGTAACTCATCTTCAATTGATGGCTGTTCATCACGGCGTGAATCAACCACCCCATAACGAAAAACGTGAGCAGTTCGGCCAGAAACAGAATGGTGGTTATAAACCGCCACTGCTTGTCACCGAACCCCTGAATAAAACCATCTCCATATTGCGTGCCCGCGTAATAAAGCAGCACCGGCGGCAGTAACGACATAGGGACGACAACAACCCAGGCCAGGAACGGAATGGAAAGATCAAGGCGCCGCAGCTCAGACCAGGCACCATTGCCGGAAAATGGTAAGCGAGCAAGTTGTGTAATATTCATGATGCACCTTTACAATGTATCCCTTGGTCTTTTTACTGATAGCCCCGGGGCGAGAGCCGGTCAAGGACACGAGATGACTTTGGACAACTCGGGGATACCCCGTAAAAACCTGCATGCGTTCTGGCTGTTCTTTCCGGCCGCCTCGGTTCTGGCTGCATTGGCGGTGCCTCTATCCGTTTACAGCGCCCTGTCTGGCACAGGCTGGCCCCCGGGTCTTTTGGGCTCAGGACATGGCCATGAACTGATCTTCGGCTTTGCGCTGGCCCTGATTGCTGGCTACACCCTTGGCCCCCAGCCTCGACGGATTCTTGCATCGCTGTTCCTGTTATGGGTTCTCGCCCGGATCAGCTGGTTTCTGGCCCCGGAAAGCCTGGCCGCCCAACTGCTCAGCCCGGCGTTTGCCCTGTTGTTGGCCCGCCACGCCGTGCCAAGATTCCAGGCGGCCAAGAAATGGCGCAACCGGGTTGCAGGCCCGCTGATACTGGTTCTTTGTCTATTGTCGGTGGTGTTCTGGCTGGTCAATGGCCCCTTGAACGGGTTTATGTCTCCAGCACCCGACGCCCGGGATGTGATGGCGGCTGCCATCATTGGCCTGTTGCTGCTGATGACATTTATCGGGGGCAGAATCATCGCCCCGGCGGTGGCGGGAACCCTGGAAAAGCGGGGCATTCCCCTGGAGGCACGGGTGCAACCTCGGATTGAAGGGATGCTGCTGATCATTCTGCCGCTGGCATTGGCTCTGACCTTTGTGCCCTTGGCAGCTCCGGGAGCAGGATTCCTGTTGGTGGCTGCGGCTGTTCTGATTGTGGTTCGGACCAGCCGCTGGAAGCTCTGGCGTTGCAAAGACCGACCCGACCTGCTGGTTCTGGCCCTTGGTTATCTCTGGCTGGCGGCAGGCGCCGGCGCCACCGGGTTCAGTCTTTTGCAGGGAGCTGACCCCATCCCCTCCATGCATCTGATCACTATTGGCGCCCTTGGCACCCTGTCCTCCAGTGTCATGCTCCGGCTGGCCTGGCAGCGCGCCAGACGGATCACACCTCCCGCCTGGCAGGTTATTGGTATTGCTATCACCATGGCTATTGCGGCGTTCTCTCGGCTCAATGCGGGCGTTACGCCGCTCGCAGAACCCGATCTACTGTGGTTGTCGGCGGTAAGCTGGTCCTGCACCTACGCTCTTGTCGCCCTCCAGCTGGCTGTGCTGTTCCGGCACAGCCAGAGTCGCCGGAAATGATTGGCTACCTCTACTGCGCTGAGGGCCGAAATGCCTACCTATTTCGGAATATCCCCATCGCATCTCATTGAAATTTATGATTTTTAATAACCAAAAACACGACCAAAATATTGTCTGAAAACAGGCTTGACCGAACACCGGTTTGTCCTTGAGAAATATCAAGAATGACTCCCCGCCCTGCTTTGCACAATGGTGTCGAGAAGCCCGGGTGCCGCGATGTTTGCGGTCAGGGTACGTTAACCGAGGGAGTCAAAATCATGGCCAAAACCAACGCAGACATCGAACACTGGGATGTCGAAAGCGAAGAATTCTGGGAGCAGGAGGGCAAGCGCATCGCCTCCCGCAACCTTTGGATTTCCATCCCCAGCCTGCTGATGGGCTTTGCCGTCTGGCTGATGTGGGGGATGATTACCACCCAGATGAAAAACCTGGGTTTTCCCTTCAGCATTGAGCAGCTGTTTACCCTCTCTGCGATCGCAGGCCTGTCCGGCGCGACACTGCGAATTCCGGCCTCGTTCATGATCAAGATTGCCGGCGGTCGGAACACGGTGTTCCTGACCACCGCCCTGCTGATGATCCCGGCTGCCGGTACCGGCATCGCCCTGATGAATCCGGACACACCCTTTATCGTGTTCCAGGCCCTGGCACTGCTCTCGGGTATCGGTGGCGGTAACTTTGCCTGCTCCATGAGCAACATCAGCACCTTCTACCCGAAGAGCAAACAGGGCTATGGCCTCGGCATGAACGCCGGACTGGGTAACTTCGGCGTCACCACCATGCAGGTGGTGATCCCGCTGGTGATGACCGTTGGCATATTCGGAGCCCTGGCCGGTGATCCGATGCAGCTGCAAAGCCCGAGTGGCACCCTGATTGGCCGGATTGAGGCGGGCACCGACACCTGGATCCAGAACGCCGGCTTTATCTGGCTACTGTTCCTGATTCCGCTGGCGTTCGCCGGCTGGTTTGGCATGAACAACCTTAAGGTGGTTACCCCGAACCCCGGCAGCCCACTATCTGCCTTTGGCAAAATTCTCGGGCTTTATGGCGTCGGCATTCTGGCGTCCATTGCCGGTGTCTGGGCCCTGAGCGTCCTGAACATGTGGCTGGCACTGCCGCTGACCATCGTGCTCACCCTGATTCTTCTGCGACTGATTCCGGGTGACATCAAGCCCAACATCCAGAACCAGTTTGCCATCTTCAGCAACAAGCACACCTGGTCCATGACAATTCTCTACATCCTCACCTTTGGCTCTTTCATCGGATTCTCGGCTGCCCTGCCGCTGTCCATCAGCGTCATCTTCGGAAACATGATGGAAGTTGCCGCCGACGGCACAATGACTCGGGTGGTGAATCCGGAAGCGCCAAGCGCACTGACCTGGGCCTGGATGGGACCGTTTGTCGGCGCCCTGATTCGCCCCGTCGGCGGCTGGATTTCCGACAAGGTGGGCGGCTCCATCGTTACCCAGATCATCTCGGTTGTGATGGTGATAGCCTCCGTGGCCACTGGTTATGTGATGATGCTGGCGTACAACTCAACCGATCCGAATACCTACTTTGCGCCCTTCCTGATTCTGTTCATCATCATGTTTGCGGCCAGCGGTATCGGCAACGGCTCCACCTTCCGGAGCATCGGTTTCATCTTCAACCAGCAGCAAAAAGGCCCGGTTCTGGGCTGGACCTCCGCCGTGGCCGCCTATGGCGCATTCATCGCCCCAAGGGTAATGGGCCAGGAAATCCAGGCCGGGACTCCGGAAGTGGCCATGTACGGGTTTGCGGTGTTCTACGCCCTCTGCCTGGTGGTTAACTGGTGGTTCTATCTGCGCAAGGGTGCGTACATAAAGAACCCGTAACTGGTATCGTTACTTGTAACACGACCCCTGCCTCTTGGCCCCAACAGGAGCCTACGTGGGGGTTCTTATTTCTGCCCGCCTAGGCACAACCTCCGTGGACTCGTATACGAAATAGCCGAACGTTCATTGAAATTAGCCTGAGGTGGCACTATAGTTCGACACAGCTCATCTACCAGCCCACGGGCGTAAGTGTGGAAGGAGTTACGGCCCCGTCCTCTTCGAGGGCGCGGCCAGCCTTATTTCCGGCTAGTGTTTCTTTTCCAGCGCTTTGTGTATTTGTCCCGTTGGTGTTGGCGGTCGATGTAAAAGGCCGTCCAGGGCAGTGTGTATGTTGCTCGCTCGGCTAGAACGACCAAGTAGCCTTCCGCCTCGAACCAGAGATGAATCCGGTTTTCGTTGCCCCGTTTTTCTGACCACACTTTCAATGCTGGGTCTTGCTCGTTTTCGATGACCGGGCGGGGCCAACGGATTCGCTCACATCTTCTAAAATCCGGTGTTCTCTCAGCTTCCACGCTTCCTTCGCTGGTCATGTGCCAGAACGTCGCTTCCTTCCCGTCTACAATTGGGTGCCTTTTCAGGGCCAAATGCTGTCCTCGGAACACCGGCTTAGAATCTACGAAGTCTTGGCAGAATATTCTGTATATAGCCTCAAGATACTGCTCCCAGTTTCCGCCATAGTGGGAGAAAAGCTCCAGTTCGGGTAGCCAATCTGGTGTTCCATCCATGGTCAGGTCCTGCTGTTCCAAATCAGAAGATTGAACTTCAGCTCTCGCATCATGGTATTGAGTGTCAGACGGTAGCCGCTGCGCTGCCTGATTCGTGCGATGAGAGCTTCCTTGGCGCTGTTTCCGGATAATCCACGGTGCAGGTAGGACAGGGCGCCTATCAGCAAGTCTGCTACCTGCAGGTGTTCGACTTCATGGGAGTGGACACGTTTCACATCTGCAATCATTTTCCGTGAGAAGTCGTACGCGTTGGTGCAGAGAATGTCCTGAAGTTTTTCGACTTTCTCATGGCCCAGCGTGTCTTTGATGTCGATGTAGACGTAATAGCGGGATTCAGGGTCAAAAATGGTTTTCAGCATGGTGAAGTACATCTTGTAGTACCACTCATCGTGGTCCTGCTGATGTTGTTTATGGTCCAGAACGCTTTTGTCCGGAACCACCAGCCCGCGGAAATGTAGGTCGTCATCATCGAAAAAGTAATCAACAATGTCCTGATAGAAGGCGAGCTTCGATGGGCTCACCTTGGTCCATTTGATTTCGAAATCACCCTCGAGCCCATGCTTCTGTTTGATTTCACGAATCCGCTCGGCGATTTCCAGACGTTTGTCTTTCGGGCACCAGACGGCGCCCAGAACCATAGCTTTCTGGCCATCATTTTCCAGATGACAGGATTCGTCGCAGTAAACGTTGTATTCGGTAGTCATGCTGAAAGTCCCTGTTCAACAATGGTTTCGGCCAGCTGGCAGCGGGTTTCGTTGGCCTGGTTCAGGCGCCCTTTGAGTTGGTCGCAGAGGGCCATGAGTTCATCAACTTTTTGGACGATGCGGTGCTGTTCCTCAAGAGGTGGTAAGGGAAAGGCATACATCATCACGCTGTTTGCTGACAGGTTTGGCTGCGCTGAGCCATTGTCAAACCTAAAGATTTGGCTACGGCCAAACGGGCTGGTTAGGTAGCGGTAGATATAGCTGCGCATCGCTGGAAGGTATGGACGTATTATCATTAGGGAGGAAGCGATAGCTCCTTCCTCGTAGGGAGTAACAAAGGCCGTTTTTCCGAAGGTGGCACCGCGAAGGCAGTATACTAGGTCAGTAGGTTCAATTTTCCCGCTTCGCAACGAGTCATACTTTTCGCGTGTAATGAAGTGCATGTGAGTTCGTGTCAGCGTTCCGCTTGGCTCAATGTGGCCGGTGTTTATCCATGCCACACCGCGTTCCACATACTCTTCTTTGTTGGGGTAGTTTTTACTTCTATCACCGTTGATGAAAAGACCGAGTTCGCCAAACTTAACCCACTGCCAGTTTTGAGGGATCTCGAAAAGAGTCTCCTCTGATGTGATAGCCGGAAGTTTCTTCGGGGTCTTGATTTGTTTAGCTTCAACAAGCTCTTGTTTGCGACGCTCGATGCTTGCGAGTAGTCCTTTGGCGGAATCGTCTCCCACATCCTGCTCCACCAACCGCCCCATCACCGCCAGTTGCAGAATCGTCTGCTTGAGCTTGTCGATGCTCTGTTCGGTGGTGAACAGGGTGTCGAAGTGGGCAGCGAGGCGGGCCCAGTTGTCGGCCAGTTCGGTGGCGCTTTCGGATTGGGTGAGGGTGCCGAGCAGTGTGTCCACGAGGGTTTCGTGGGCTTCGAGCTGGTCGCTGGTTTGCTGTTCCAGGCGGTCGCAGAGGGCCATGAGTTCATCGACTTTTTGGACGATGCGGTGTTGTTCTTCCTCTGGGGGCAGTGGTAGTGGTGTTTCCGAAAAATAGCCTTTTGGAACTCGCTTTTGGCCAGCGGAGCCGGTCATGACTTTTTCGCCTTCTTTCAGAAATCGTGGCGATTTCAGAAACAGAAGTAAGAAGTACGGATTGATGGCAGATGAGAGTGGTCGCGCTACATGTAGTTCGGTTGTGCCGGCACCTATGCCATTTCTAAGGTTTCGGAAGACAGCGGCCTTGCTGTTTTCAAAGCAAGGTGTGATTTTCGCCAGCCCGACATCTCCGTTTGCGAAGTGACTGTAGCCTTTCTTTATCTCTCCCCAATTACGAGGCTCATCTTCATGGTCACCATGGTATGAGGTAGTGACTAGAGGCATAGGAATGAAGGATGCCTCTAGCGAATCGTCTCCCACGTTGCGCGGGTTGACCTCCGCGATGGAGCCCAATCTTGTCCAAGACCAACCCACAGGGAGCTCTGACGGAGCCTCGTCCTGTGTTACTGGCGGTAGCGGCTTCGAGTTTTTGATTTTCTTAGACGCAATTAACTCTTTCCGACGCTCTGCAATGCGTTCTAGAAATTGGCCGGCGGGAGTGTCAGCAGGATTTTGCTCCACGAGCTTTCCATGGACAGCCAACTCCAGAATCAACTCCCGAAGCTTCTTAACCCCAGTCAGCTCAACCTTGCCATTACTCCCCCGGCCACTGCTGGACTTCTTTGATACCGCCCCAGTCCACAAATCCAGGTGTTCGGTAATCAACTCCTGCGCACTCACGCCGCACCTCCACCGGTGTTTTCATCACTGTTGTGGGAGCGCGCGTCGGCCAGGATATCTCGCAGCTGATGGCGGATTTCCTGGATTTCGGCTTGCTGCTGTTCGTACTTGGCCAGCAGTTCGTCCGGGTCGTGGATGACCTGCTCACCTACGTGGGGGTTCTTGATGTCAAGGTTGTAGTTGCGGGCCTTGATATCGTCGATGGACACTTTCCAGGCCTGCTCGGTCTCTACCCGGCTGGCAAATCCGTCGGCCTCGATGCCCCACCAGTCGATTTCCGTCTGGAATTCGGCAAAGCGCATGGGCTTGGTCTTGTTGTAGCTCTTCACACCTTCTGGATATGGGTGCTCGTAGTACCACACGTTTTCCGTGGGCTTGCCCTTGGTGAAGAACAGCAGATTGGTCTTGATGCCAGTGTAGGGATTAAACACGCCGTTGGGCAGGCGCACGATGGTGTGCAGGTTGCACTCGTCCAGCAGCTTTTCCTTGAGGCGGGTTTTCATGCCTTCGCCAAACAGGAAGCCGTCTGGCAGCACCACGGCGGCGCGGCCGCCGTCCCGCAGCAGGTGGATGAACAAGGTCATGAACAGGTCGGCGGTTTCCCGGGTGCGGAAGGCGCTGGGGAAGTTGGTTTCGATGCCGTCTTCTTCCATGCCACCGAAGGGCGGGTTGGCGACGATAACGTCTACCCGTTCTTTCGGGCCCCAGCTGATGAGCGGGCGGGCCAGGGTGTTGTCGTGCTTGATCTGGTCCGGCACTTCGATGCCGTGCAGAATCAGGTTGGTGGTGGCCAGCAGGTGCGGCAGGGGCTTCTTTTCAACGCCGTGGATGCTCTTCTGCAGGGTTTGTTCGTCCTGCGGGGTGCTGACGTAGTGCTTGCGCTTGTGCTCGATGGTGCAAGTGAGGAAGCCGCCGGTGCCGCAGGCCGGGTCCATCACTTTCTCGTCCAGTTTCGGGTCTACCCGGTTGACCATGAACTCGGTCACTGCCCGCGGGGTGTAGAACTCACCGGCGTTGCCGGCGCTCTGCAGGTCCTTGAGGATTTGCTCGTACATATCGCCCAGCTCGTGGCGCTCGGCGGATTTGTTGAAGTTGACACCTTCCTGCAGTTTGTTGATGACCTGGCGCATGAGCTGGCCGGACTTCATGTAGTTATAGGCATCCTCGAACACGTTGCGGATAACCACGCCCCGGTAGTCGTCACCGGCCGGCTCCAGGTTCTGCAGGCCGGGGAACAGGGTGTTGTCGATGAAGTCGTTGAGTTCGTCGCCGGTCATGCCCTCCGGGTCGGCGGCCCAGTTGCGCCAGCGGAGGTGTTCCGGAATTGGAGATTTGTAGTCGTCGTAAGTAATTGCCCACTCATCTTCCCGGTCGTCGAAAATTTTCAGGAACAGCATCCAGACCATCTGACCGATGCGCTGGGCATCGCCGTCTACGCCTACGTCTTTGCGCATGATGTCCTGGATGGATTTGATGGTGGTGCTGATAGACATAAGTGTTCAGTTCCCGTGTGTTCAGAATGGGTGGTAAACCGTAATTCGGTTCAGGACGTTTGGCGGTACAGCTCGTCTTCCAGGTCTTTCACGGCTTCGGTGTAGCCCGGTTTGCCGCCAAAGGCATCTACAAGCTCCATCAGTGAGCCTATCTGGCTGAATGGCGCGAGGGTGAGGATTTTAACATCCTCGATGGGCTCGATACCGGAGTCTGTGTACTTGTCCAGCAGGGCATCCAGAACCTGTTTGCTGGCCCCTTCGTATTTGCTGAAGTAATCCTGCTTGCGCACCTGCTCGGCCCGTTCCTTGCGGCTCAGGGGCGGCTGGTCGTAGACGATGTGGCAGATGACATCGAAGGGGTCGGGCTCACCCCCCAGTTTCTTGCTGACGTCCTTGATGAGGTCGTCCCAGATGACGCCTTGCTCGGCGAGTTCTTCGATAATGGCCTGTTTGCGCTCGGCCTGGTTCCAGTGCTTGAGGAAATCTGTAAGCGTGGCGTACTGCTCTTTCACTTTCTTGCGAGTGAAGTCTTTCAGGCTTTCGGTGATGAGCTTGCCGTCCGGGCCCAGGTACTGGACGCGTTCGGCGATAACGCTCACTTCCACATCACCCACCACGTACTTCACCCGCTTGGTCTTTTCCCCGTCACCAGAAGGCCAGGCGAGCGTGCTGTCATCGCTGTGCCAGCTTTCGCCGGGCTCGACTTCGTAACCTTCGGCCTCTTCACTTAACGGAAGCTCTGTCGCGGCTGGGTCCAGAACCTCGTGTTCATCATCCGGCACAATGGAATCGTCGCCTTTGGGCTCATAGACCTTCACCGGGTCGCCGTCGAACGCCGGGTCCGCGAACAGTTCGGTGGCCTTTTTGAAGTCCAGAATGGTGAACCAGTGCTTGTTGTAGTCGTCGTTGATGCGGGTGCCGCGGCCGATAATCTGCTTGAACTCAGTCATGGACTGGATGCGCTGGTCCAGCACGATGAGTTTGCAGGTCTGGGCGTCCACGCCGGTGGTCATCAGTTTACTGGTGGTGGCAATGACCGGGTAACGCTCTTCCGGGTTGATGAAGTTGTCCAGCTCGGCCTTGCCTTCCTGCTCATCGCCGGTAATACGCATCACGTACTTGCGGTTCTCCTTCACCCGCAGCGGGTTCAGGTTCACCAACGCCTGGCGCATGCGTTCGGCGTGGTCGATATCTTCGCAGAACACAATCGTCTTCTGGTAAGGGTCCGTCTGCTCCAGAAACTCGGTAACCTTCCTGGCAACCACCAAGGTGCGTTTTTACAGCACCAGGGTACGATCGAAGTCTTTCTGGTTGTAGATGCGGTCATCGATGAGTTCGCCATGCTTGTCGGTCTGGCCTTTACTCGGGCGCCAGCCCTGCAGGTCGCGGTCCAGGTCAATGCGGACAACTTTGTAGGGAGCCAGGAAGCCGTCTTCGATACCTTGCTTCAGGGAATAGGTGTAAACCGGTTCGCCGAAGTAGTCGATGTTGGATACTTCCCGGGTTTCCTTTGGTGTGGCGGTCAGGCCTATGTGGGTAGCGGCCGAGAAGTATTCCAGAATCTGGCGCCAGGCGGAGTCCACAGAGGCGCTGCCCCGGTGGCACTCGTCTATAACTACGAGGTCGAAGAAGTCTGGTGAGAACTGCTTGTAGATGTTCTGCTCTTCTTCGCTGCCGGTAACGGCCTGGTACAGCGACAGGTAAATCTCGTAGGACGGGTCTACCGTTCGGTTGGTGACCTTGGTCATGGCCTGGCCGAAGGGCTTGAAGTCGTTGTTCTTGGTCTGGTCTACCAGAATGTTGCGGTCGGCCAGGAACAGGATGCGTTTCTTCTGCCTGGACTTCCACAGACGCCAGATTATCTGGAAGGCCGTGAAGGTCTTGCCGGTACCGGTGGCCATCACCAGCAGGATGCGGTTTTGCCCGCGCGCCACCGCTTCTACCGTGCGGTTAATGGCCACGGCCTGGTAATACCGAGGTGTGCGGCCGCTGCCGTCATCATAATAAGGTTGTTCGACGGTTTGCCGGGCGGCCTGGTTGATGCCCTTGTGCTGGCAGTAAAGCTCCCAGAGGGTTTCCGGGGAGGGGAATTCGTCCAGGCCGAGGGTGGTTTCTGTCTGGCCGAAGAGCCCGGTGCGGTCGTGGAACAGAAAACCGTCCCCATTGCTGCTGAACACAAAGGGGGCATCCAGGGCATCGCTATAGGCCAGAGCCTGTTGCATGCCGTCGCCAAGGCTATGGTTATTGTCCTTGGCTTCGATGATAGCAATGGGCATGTTCTTCTTGAAGCTGAGAACATAATCCGCCCGGCGGCGTTTGCCACGGGTATGCAGCCTGCCACGCACGATGATGCGGCCGGCGGTGAACGACACTTCTTCCCGCACCTGGCTGTGCATGTCCCAGCCTGCGTTCTGCAGGGCCGGGTTGATGTACTTGGTACAGATGTCCCGCTCTGTGAGCTGTTTCTTGTCCATGTGCTCGCCGCCATTACTTCTGGTATGCAACCATCTGGTTTTGCGTGGTTTTGTGGCTTCAGGTTAGCCCATATCGTTAGGTTACAGAAGGTTTGTGTGCTTGTTGCCGAGCTCCGATGACCTACCCGTATCCGGCATTATGCAAAAAGCCCGCAGGGATCACTCCGTGCGGGCTTTTTGCTCGACTGAACTCAGGTGGCAGCGGCAGCCTTCCGGCGACGATCTTCCTCTTCAATCTCCAGGTCCACAGAGGACAACTGGTATTCCTCGGAAAAACCACTCTCAGGTTCTTTCAGCCACATCATGCACAGCAGCCAGCTGATAAATGCGCCACCGGCGATGATGTAGAAGAACTGGGTCGGAGTGACAAAGGTGAAGATGGTCAGGTATACCACCGCGCCGACGTTGCCGTAGGCACCCGCCATCCCGGATATCTGGCCGGTGAGGCGTCGCTTGATGGAGGGGATGATTCCGAAAGTAGCACCCTCGGCACCCTGCACAAAGAACGAGGTGAATACGGTAATGCCCACGGCAATGATCAGCGGCCAGTTGGAGTTCATCAGGCCCATCAGGGCGAAGCCCACAGAGATGCCGAACATGTAGCTGAGCATCACGAACCGGCGGTTACCCATGCGGTCCGAGACCAGGCCGCCCATCGGGCGTGCCACCAGGTTCACAAAGGCAAAGGAGGCGGCGATCAGGCCGGCTGCGGTGGCGCTCAGGCTCCAGGTTTCCTCGAAGAACATCGGCAGCATGGAGACTACCGCCAGCTCGGCACCGAAGTTGGCAAAGTAGGTGCTGTTGAGCGCGGCAACACTGTTGAACGGGTATTTGTCATCCTCAGGCACGCCCTGTTTCAGTATGGGAATATTGACCCGCAGAATCTGGATAACCTGGTAGCACACAATGGCCACAATCGCGGCGTAGCAGATCGCCGCGCCGGTGGCGCTCAGATAGCCCATGTTCTCGATACGCCATACCAGGATGCCGAGCACACCCACCAGCGGAATGGTCCAGAGAATCAGCTTGATCATATCGCCCCAGCTGCTGACTTCCAGGGCCACCGCCTTGCGCGGCTTGCGATGGACAGTGCCGACAGGGCCGTCGGTAATGGCAAACCAGTAGTAAACGCCGTAAGCCGCCATCACGATAGCGCTTTGGGCAATGGCCCAGCGCCAGCCGTCCTCACCGCCATACATTTGCAGGGCGATGGTCGGCAGAGTGATGGCCGCAGCAGCGGAACCGAAATTGCCCCAGCCGGCATAGAAGCCTTCGGCAAAGCCGATGTCTTTCGGTTTGAACCACATGGCGGTCATATGGATGCCCACCACAAAACTGGCACCGATGGAGCTCAGCACCAGGCGGCTGACCAGGAGCTGGGTCATGGTGTTGCCGAAGGCAAACACCAGGGCCGGGATCGACATCAACACCATCAGTACGGAGAACACCCGGCGGGGGCCAAAACGGTCCAGAGCCATGCCCACGACAATCCGGGCAGGTATGGTCAGGGCCACGTTGCAGATGGCAAACAGGCGGAGGTCATCGGCGGTGAGCCAGTTGACGCTTTTTAGCATGCTCGATGCCAGCGGCGCCATGTTGAACCACACATAGAAGGTAATAAAGAATGCAATCCAGGTCAGGTGCAGGGCCCTGATCTCCGGATTCTTGACGTGGAAAACGTCTGCCACTTTCATGTCAGCCTCCTGGGCTTTCAGATACAGAAACGGTTAGGCGCCAGGCTCAACGGCTGGGCAGAATAAGAAGTGGGCACTGGATCCGTCGAGCGAGGAAGGAGCTCACGCTGCCGAAGGTCATGTAGTCCAGTTCGTCCACGAAATAGGTCAGCGAACGGGCGATAAATCCACCGTCCGGTTCGTGGCTATGGCGCGCAATAACGAGCATGTCCGGGTGGATCTTTTTCTCGGCGGCATAAAGCAGCATCTTCCGCGCATCCCCCTCAAGCAGCAGCGTTTCGGCGGAAATCTCCTCCTGCTCGCACACGCCCATGGCCTCGACGAGATGCTTCTTTAGATCAGCCAGTTCCTGCTGGAACATGTCTTCGTTTCCGGAGGTGATATCCCGCGGGTTTTCAGCAACCGCAACCAGGGTGATTACGGGCTTGAGATCGCGGAACATGGTGATGGTCTGAGCCAGAGCCAACCTGGCATTGCGCGAACCATCGTAGGCAATCATAATTTTCATTTGTTGGGTTCTCCCGAAGGCGTTTTCGGCGCTCCTGCAAGGGGCAGCCATTGATATCTGTCAGCATTAGCCCACACTCCGGTGCCACCCATAATTGACGTAAATCAACGCTGACAGCGCGTACCCCACGAGAGAAATCAGGGGTCTATCCCCCTGGCCACGAAAACCTCCCATTGCCTACCACCAGCGCACCCAGCTGGAGGTACCTCCAATGCCCTGCATCGAAAAACCCTGTTTTTGATAAGGTTTAAGAGGTGTGTTCAGACGTCTTTTGATCAATGTCCGGAGGGAGCGGAATATGGCCAACATCCCATCAAAGCCAGAGCAATACCGAGCACTAGGCTTATCGACATTTGCCTTCACCCTGTGCTTTGCGGTGTGGACCATTTTCTCCATCATCGGGATTCGCATCAGTGAAGATCTGGGATTGTCCGATACCCAGCTCGGCCTGCTAATGGCAACACCCATTCTTACCGGCTCCATAAGCCGGCTGTTCCTCGGCATCTGGACGGACCGCTACGGCGGCCGTTGGGTTTTCGGCATCCTGATGCTCACCACTGCCGCGTGCGTGTACCTGCTCACCTTCGCAACCACTTACCTCATGTTGCTGGTGGGCGCCCTGGGTGTCGGCCTGGCAGGCGGGGCCTTTATCGTCGGGGTGGCCTACACGGCCGCCTGGTTTGAACCGGAACGCCAGGGAACAGCCCTGGGGATTTTCGGCGCGGGTAACGTGGGTGCTGCGGTGACCAATTTCGGGGCCCCGTTCCTGCTGGTCGCCTTCGGGTGGGAGAGTACGGCACAGATATACGCCACTGTGCTGGCCGTTATGGGCGTGGTCTTTATCCTATTAGCCAAAGAAGACCCGATGGCCGCGGAGCGGGCCGGCGCCAAGGCCAAAACCTTCATGGAGCAGATGGAACCACTCCGTGAGCTGAGGGTCTGGCGGTTTGCCCTGTATTATTTCTTCGTGTTCGGTGCCTTTGTCGCCCTGGCGCTCTGGCTGCCCCACTTCCTGATCGGCGTCTACGGCCTGGACATCAAGACCGCGGGCATCATTGCAGCGCTCTACACCATTCCGGCGTCGCTATTCCGTATTCTGGGGGGCTGGATGTCGGACCGTTTCGGCGCCCGCCGGGTCATGTACTGGACCTTTGGCGCCTCGGTTGTGTGTACCTTCCTGCTGAGCTATCCGCCCACGGAGTATGTGGTCCAGGGCATCGACGGCGATATCCGCTTTACCCTGGAGATGAGCCTGCCGATGTTTGTGACGCTTATCTTTATTCTGGGTTTCTTCATGTCCCTGGGTAAGGCTGCGGTGTACAAGCACATTCCGGTGTACTACCCGATGCACGTGGGCGCCGTGGGGGGTGTTGTCGGGATGATCGGCGGCCTTGGCGGCTTCATTCTGCCGCTGACCTTCGGCGTGCTGAACGATCTGACCGGCATCTGGCAGAGCTGCTTCATGCTGATGTTCGTCATCGTCGCGGCCGCACTGGCCTGGATGCACTACGCAATACGTTCCGCAGAGCGGGTTGAGTGGGCTGCCAACGAGGAGAGAACCGATCTGCCAGAGCTGGCTTCTCCCCAACTGTTCTACCCACTGAACCGGAAAAAACCGTAACCCGAATTCGTAATTTCGCCTCTCTGCCCCCATCTTCGGGGGCTTTTTTTCGCGTATAATTCCGGTTCACTCAGGAGCTCAGCGAGCCTCCGCTGCCCGACTACCGCTGGAGAGCTTTAACCTATGTCCCCGGAAATGAACCCTGCCTCAGGCTTCAGCCAGTTGCGGCGAATCGAATCCAGCAAGATTTTCCAGACGGCGGTGATATCGATCATCATCTTGTCCGCACTGACGATTGGCGCCAAGACCTACGACCTGCCAGTTCTGGCAGAACAGAGCCTGACAGTGATGGACAACGCCATCACCCTGTTCTTCCTGATCGAGATTCTGTTCCGTTTTTCCGCCAGCCCGGTCAAACGGCGGTTTCTCCTCGATGGCTGGAACCTGTTCGACACCCTGGTGGTGATTGGCAGCCTGATTCCTCTGGATAACTCGGAAGCAGTGTTGCTGGGGCGTCTGCTGAGGGTGTTCCGGGTTTTGCGTCTGGTGTCGGTGGTTCCAGAGCTGCGCTTTCTGATCAACTCCCTGCTAAAAGCCATTCCCCGCATGGGCTACATTGCGCTGCTGATGTTCATCATTTTCTACATTTACGCCGCCATGGGCTCGATGTTTTTCGCCAGCGTCGATGAGGAACTCTGGGGCGACGTCGCCATTGCCATGCTCACCCTCTTTCGGGTCGCCACCTTTGAAGACTGGACGGATGTAATGTACGCCACCATGGAGCAGTATCCGCTCAGCTGGGTTTACTACCTGACGTTCATCTTCCTGACCGCCTTCGTATTCCTGAACATGATGATCGGCGCGATTCTCGAGGTCATGAGCGAAGAGCAGAACGCCAAGGAGGCGCAGAAGGCCCATGACGAGCGGGATGAGATTGCCCGCCAGCTCCAGGGCATGCAGCGACAACTGGAAGAATTGACGCGGCAGGTGGCGGGCAGGAACCAGGAATAACAACCAAAGGCGGCGCTTACGAGAAGACCGGCTTATTCAACGCCAGATGGAAGATGGCGGTGATCTGTACCAGCGCAATCACTGCCGCTGCCACCCGCGCCGGGGCTCCGAGTGTTGTTCTCAGCGCAAAAAGACCGGCAATGATATAACCAATCAGCAGAAAGATCTTGGCTGTCAGCCAGCCGTGCACAAACGGCATCCAGGGCGTCACAAACAACAGGCTGAGGGCTGCCACCAGCAGGATTGTGTCGTTCGCGTGAGGAATCCAGCGCAGCGGTGTTTTCCGCCACTCAGGCTTCCCAACCGCATCCAGCAACAGACGCAGGGCAAACAGCACTACCGTCAGGTAGGCTGCGGTCATATGGACACTTTTCAGAATCAGGTAGCCACTCATAAATCATCCTGTTGTGAATCAAAACGATAGCAGCATTGTAAGCAAAGATACCCCCAACCGGGTATGTTCTTTCTATCGGTTCACATATAACATGTACTCCAATTACATGTATAAGCGGAGACAACCATGCAGGCGATCCCCTCAACCAGTCAATCAGAAGCCGCCAGCATCAGCCAGCTGTTCAGCTACCCGTTCCGGATTTTCTTCCTGTCCATGGCGGTACTGGCGCTACTGGCCATTCCACTCTGGGTCATGCAGGTCACCGGCGTTATCAACCTGCCCCTTGCCCTGCCGGGCCTGTTCTGGCATCAGCATGAGATGCTGTTCGGTTTCCTGTCGGCGGCCATTGCCGGCTTCCTGCTGACCGCGGTCTGCGTGTGGACCCAGACGGAGCGCACCCACGGATTGCGCCTGTTACTGCTCTGGGGCGTCTGGCTGGCTGGCCGCCTTCTCCTTGCCTTCGGCGCGGGGCTGCCGGACTGGCTGGTGCATGGCGTGAACCTGGCATTTCTACCTCTGGTCATGCTCGATGCCGGCTGGCGGATCTGGCATGCTCGCCAGAAGCGGCAGCTGTTGATCCTGCTGGTCCTGGGGTTGCTCTGGCTCATGCAGATAGGATTCGTGACCCGGCTGGATATGACCTTCAGTTACGGCGCCCTGATCATGGCCATGGCGCTGATCAGCATCATTGGCGGGCGCATCACTCCGGCCTTTACCACCGGCTGGCTTCGCCAGCGAGGGCTGGACAGTACCGCTGTGAAAACCACCCCAGCACTGGACATGGCCACCTTGTTCAGCCTGATTCTACTGATGGCCTCGCTGGTCACTGGCTGGCAAACCGTCACCGGTGTATTAGCTATTGTTGCTGGCGCCCTGATGCTGGCTCGTCTCGCAGGCTGGAAAGGCTGGCTGGTTCGCGAAGATCCGCTGCTCTGGATTCTGCACCTGTCCATCCTCTGGGTGCCGGTGGCCCTGTTCCTGCTGGCGGGCGCACTGCTTGCCGGCTGGCCAACCAACGCCTGGAGCCACGCCGCTGGCACCGGCGCGGTGGCCTGCCTGATTCTCGGCGTAATTGCCCGGGTCTCCCTGGGCCACACCGGCCGGCCGCTGATTCTGCCCAAAGGCATGGTCACCGCCTTTATTGCCATTCATCTGGCAGCACTTATCCGGGTTCTCACCGCCTTTGAAATCATCCCCTGGCACCCGGGCATCGGCAGCAGCACCCTGCTGTGGCTGTTTGCGTTCGGCGTATTTCTGTACCGCTACACCAGAGTCCTGGCCAGCCCAAGGCCCGATGGTAAAGCCGGTTAAGGCCCCTGAAAAGTTCCGGGCCAGACGCCGGCACCCCCTCTCCAAAACTGTGTGTTGCCAGGGATGTCAACACCAACCCCCATGGGTGAGACAAGCGTTTATGAAGCTTAGCTTCATGCGCAGGCGAACGACTGCAATCTATGATTGCAGTCCGGACCCGAAGGGGGTCCACGGCGTGTTTTGGAGAGGGGGTGCCGGCGTCTGGCTTGCACCAATCTTTCAACCGATCCATGCCTCGATTTCCCGCAAAAAATGCCAATCATCCACTAATGGTCAATACCCGAATGCCAAATTCGAGCTAAAGTATGAGGAAATCATTTTGTAACAGAGATACTGGCACTATGAACCCGGATCATTTTGATAAAGAAGA
This sequence comes from Marinobacter guineae, assembly GCF_002744735.1. GTDB lineage: Bacteria > Pseudomonadota > Gammaproteobacteria > Pseudomonadales > Oleiphilaceae > Marinobacter > Marinobacter guineae. Next base: position 1,584,360 of record NZ_KZ319339.1, read on the forward strand.
CCTGATCAAATGTGGCCACGGCACACTCTTCCCTGGCTCCATGCGTCTGCCCATTGATGAGATGCTGATGTTCGACCGCGTCACTCACATAGCAGACAACGATGGCCTGTATGGCAAGGGCAGTATCGTGGCCGAGCTCGACATCAACCCGGACCTCTGGTTCTTCAAGGTACACTTTGTTGATGATCCCGTTATGCCCGGATGCCTGGGTCTGGACGCCATGTGGCAGTTGGTCGGTTTCTTCCTGGCCTGGGGTGGCGGCGAAGGCAAGGGGCGCGCCCTGGGTTCCGGTGAAGTGAAGTTTACCGGCCAGGTTCTGCCCACTGCCAAAAAGGTGACCTACCGCCTGGATCTCAAGCGCGTGATCAGGCGCAAACTGACCATGGCAATTGCCGATGGCCGGATGGAAGTGGACGGACGGGAAATCTACACCGCCAAGGACCTCCGGGTTGGCATGTTCACCTCGACCGATGATTTTTAGGAGCTAACAAGATGCGTCGCGTTGTAATCACCGGTATGGGCATCGTTTCCAGCCTTGGTACCAACCAGAAGGAAGTTGCCCAATCCCTCAAGGACTCCCGCTCCGGTATCGGCTTCAGTGAAGAAGCCCGGGATAGCGGTCTGCGCAGCCACGTCTGCGGGCAGATCAACCTGAACCTGCCGGAACTGATTGACCGTAAACTCTGGCGCTTCATGTGCCCGGCCTCAGGCTACACCTACCTGGCCATGCTGGAAGCCATTGAACAGTCAGGCCTGACTGAAAAACACATCAAGGCTGACACCACTGGCATCATTTTCGGCCAGGGTGGCGCCTCCACGGTCGAGCTGCTCGATGCCATCGACACTCACCGCGATCGCGGTATCCGCCGGGTTGGCCCCTACCGCGTGCCCCGCACCATGGGCAGCGCCATTAACGCCTCTATCGCAACCGGTTTTGGCATTCGCGGTATCAATTACGGCATTACCTCCGCCTGTGCCACCAGTGCCCACTCCATTGGCCACGCGGCAGACCAGATTGCCCTGGGCCGCCAGGATGTGATGTTTGCCGGCGGCGGCGAGGATATCCACTGGACGCTGAGCCTGCTATTCGACGCCATGGGCGCCCTGTCCACCAAGTACAACGACACACCGGAGCTGGCTTCGCGCACCTATGATGCCAACCGGGATGGCTTCGTTATATCCGGTGGTGGCGGTGTTCTGGCCCTCGAAGCGCTGGAACACGCAGAAGCACGCGGCGCAAACATTCTGGCCGAGATCGTCGGTTTCGGTGCGACTTCCGACGGCGCCGACATGGTTGCCCCCAGCGGCGAGGGCGCAGTGCGCTGCATGAAGCAGGCCATGAAGTATCTGGACGGCGAGATCAGCTACATCAACACCCACGGCACCAGCACCCCTGCCGGCGACGTCACCGAGCTGAAAGCACTGAAAGAAACCTTTGGCGACAAGATCCCGCCACTGAGCTCCACCAAACCACTGTGCGGCCATGCCCTGGGTGCGGCAGGGGTGCATGAGGCCATTTACAGCCTGCTCATGATGCGCGAGGGCTTCATTGCTCCGTCCGCCAACATCCAGACTCTTGATGCAGATGCGGAAGGCTACCCGATCGTCCGGGAACGCATGGACAACCAGAATCTGGACCTGGTGATGAGCAACAGCTTCGGCTTTGGCGGCACCAACGCCTCGCTGGTGTTCAAAAAGGTCTGATCCGGATCAGGACAGCCTGACAGAGCGATATTCAGCCGGGGATGTTCCCATCCAGCGCTTGAAAGCCCGGCTGAATGCGCTCAACTCCGAAAACCCGAGCTGCTCAGCGATTTCCACGAGCGGCTTGGTTCGGTCCTGCATGTAGGTCAGCGCCTGTTGACGGCGAACCTCCTCAAGCAAGCGGGCAAACGTCAGGCCTTCGCGCTTCAGCTTCTTGTGCAGCGTGTAACGACTCATATGCAGCTGCGACGCCACCACTTCAACACCAACCTTGCCACGGGCAAGCTGTACGCTGATCAGGGAACTCACCCTCAGACTCAGCGAAGCCCGCGCCACCTCTGGCGTCAGAGGCTTTGATCCCATCTGGAACTCCTCCTTTTTCATCCTGTGGCCACATCGGCCATGCTGTGAGCGTACACATGTTAGCCGAAAACAATCAATACAACCTTTGAGCAGGGTCAAGGGAACGCCCGCCAACATACGGCAAAATGCCCCGCTTACAGAATCGCCCGGAGCCCACATGAATACCCCGGAACTGCTTGCCCCCGCCGGCACCCCTGAACACCTCGAAACAGCCTTCGCGTACGGTGCGGATGCCGTATACGCCGGCCAGCCCCGCTACTCACTGAGAGTAAGGAACAACAGTTTCAAAGACGTTGCAGCCCTCGGGGCCGGAATCGCAAGAGCCCACGAACTTGGCAAGCATTTTTACCTTGTTTCAAACATAGCACCTCATAACAACAAGGTACGCAGCTACCTCAAAGATCTGGCGCCGGTACTGGAACAGAAACCCGATGCCCTCATCATGTCTGATCCCGGGCTGATCATGCTGGTTCGGGAAAAATGGCCGGACCAGCCCATACACCTCTCGGTGCAGGCCAACGCGGTTAACTGGGCCTCCGTGGAATTCTGGCGCCGACAGGGCATCAGCCGGGTCATCCTCTCCAGAGAATTGGCGCTTGACGAAATTCGCGAGATCCGTGACCGGGTCCCCGACATGGAACTGGAAGTCTTTGTGCACGGCGCCCTTTGCATGGCCTACTCCGGCCGCTGCCTGCTCTCCGGCTACATGAACCACCGGGACGCCAACCAGGGCGCATGCACCAACGCCTGCCGCTGGAACTACAAGGAAGTCCAACACAGCCACGACCAGACCGGTGACCTCATCGCCACCTGCGGCAATGGCGGCGCTCAGGAAGTGGAACCAAAGGAAATCCTGCTGGAAGAGCCGAACCGCCCCGGCGGTTTCATCCCCGCCTACGAGGACGAACACGGCACCTACATCATGAATTCCAAGGACCTGCGGGCAGTTCAGCACGTGGCAGAGTTGGCCAGGATGGGTGTCCACTCCCTGAAAATCGAAGGCAGAACCAAAAGCACCTACTACGTTGCCCGCACCACCCAGGTCTACCGTCGCGCCATCGACGAGGCAATGAACGGCAAGCCCTTCGACATGAGTTTGATGGACGAACTCGAAGCCCTCTCCAATCGCGGTTACACCGAAGGCTTCCTGCGCCGGCACGTACCCCGGGAATACCAGACCTACGAACAGGGCTCCTCGTTCCTCGGAACCCAGCAGGTTGTCGGCACTATTACCGATGCGGATGACCGATGGCTGACCATCGACGTAAAGAACAAATTCGCACCCGGCGATCAACTCGAACTGATCAACCCGGCCGGCAACATCCGGTTCTCGGCCAGTATCATGGAAAACCGAAACGGCCAGGCCATGGAATATGCGCCTGGGAGCGGGCATATCGTTCGAATTCCAAAACCGGCTGATCTTCCTTGGTCCCTGGAACATAGTTACCTCACCAAAATCTTGTCCCTCGGCGTTTAGCAATTAGTCTCAGGCGGCGTGCGCGGACCGCCTCCACAGACTGTGTGTTGCCAGGGATGGCAACACCAAGCCCCCACGGATGGGTTCACGGCGTGTCTGGGGAGGCGGTCCGCGCACGCCGCCCTGCACCAAATCTGAAGTCCCCGTAGTTATAAGCTATAGGGCCCATCACCCAGCCCCTTAGTGCCCCAAAGGCCGATTAAGGTATAATCATTCCACGCACAAATTAATACCTGACTAATTTACTCTGGTATTGTATAATCCCCAGCCAGAAGCAACGGATTCAGCCTGCATTTCTGCTTATGTTTCAGCATCAGGGCACCAGAAATCCGTCATCCAAAAAGCGATTGCAGGGCGTACTCACCGGATGAGCGACCACTGCAACACCCAAACTGATGACATCCGATCGACAGCCCGCCTACGAGGCTGCCGGCGACACCAAGGGCGAAAGCCCGCGATGAGAGAATACGGAGCGACGATCATGGCGACCACCGACACCGAGGTGAACGAGCTGATCAAACGGGAATACGAGTACGGGTTTGTAACAGACATCGAATCCGACACGTTCGAGCCCGGCCTTAATGAAGACGTTATCGCCCGCCTATCCGGCATCAAGAAAGAGCCGGAGTGGATGCTGGAGTGGCGCCTTAAAGCCTATCGTCGCTGGCTCGAGATGGATGAGCCGGACTGGGCGCATGTGGGCTACCCGAAAATCGATTACGATTCGATATCGTATTATTCCGCGCCCAAGCGCCCCGAAGACATGCCCCAGAGCCTGGACGAAGTGGATCCGGAGCTGCTGAAAACCTACGAAAAACTGGGCATCCCCCTGCATGAGCGCGAAAAACTGGCAGGCGTGGCTGTCGATGCAGTATTCGATTCCGTTTCCGTAGCGACCACCTTCAAAGAGCCCCTGGCCAAAGCCGGCGTGATTTTCTGCTCCATCTCCGAGGCGATCCAGGATTACCCGGAGCTGGTCAAAAAATACCTGGGCTCCGTAGTTCCTGCTGGCGACAACTTCTTCGCCGGCCTGAACTCCGCAGTCTTCTCCGATGGCACTTTTGTTTATGTGCCCAAGGGTGTGCGTTGCCCCATGGAGCTGTCCACCTACTTCCGCATCAACGCGGCCAACACCGGGCAGTTCGAGCGAACCCTGATCATCGCCGAAGACAGCAGCTACGTAAGCTACCTCGAAGGCTGCACCGCGCCGATGCGGGACGAAAACCAGCTGCACGCCGCAGTTGTTGAACTGGTAGCTCTGGACGATGCCCAGATCAAGTACTCCACAGTACAGAACTGGTATCCGGGCGATGAAAACGGCAAGGGTGGCATCTTCAACTTCGTGACCAAGCGTGGCGCCTGCATCGGCAAGAACTCCAAAATCTCCTGGACCCAGGTCGAGACCGGTTCAGCGGTCACCTGGAAGTACCCGAGCTGCGTTCTGCGCGGTGACAACAGCGTGGGCGAATTCTATTCCGTAGCGCTGACCAACAACTACCAGCAGGCCGACACCGGCACCAAGATGATCCACCTGGGCAAGAACACCTCCAGCACCATCATCTCCAAGGGCATTTCCGCCGGCAAAAGTTCCAACGCCTACCGCGGCCTGGTGAAATTCGGCCCCGGTGCGGAAGGTGCGCGCAACTTCACCCAGTGTGATTCGCTGTTGATCGGCGACCGCTGTGGCGCCCACACCTTCCCGTACATCGAAAGCAAGAACAAATCCGCCATTGTCGAGCACGAGGCGACCACCTCCAAGGTCAGCGACGAGCAGATGTTCCTCTGCCGCCAGCGTGGAATCGACCCCGAGCAGGCTGTGTCCATGATCGTGAACGGCTTCTGCAAGGAAGTGTTCAAGGAACTGCCAATGGAGTTCGCTGTGGAAGCCGGCAAGCTGCTGGAAGTCAGCCTTGAAGGCTCGGTGGGTTAACCCGGGCCGGCCCATAGACTGCATACGAATTCATACAGATTCAGAAATAGAGAGAAGCCAACAAATGCTGAGCATCAAGAACCTGCACGCATCCGTTGAGGGCAAAGAAATCCTCAAAGGCATCAACCTGGAGATCAAGGCCGGGGAAGTTCACGCCATCATGGGCCCGAATGGCTCCGGTAAGAGCACCCTGTCGCAGGTACTGGCAGGTAACGAGGCATTTGAAGTTACCGAAGGCGAAGTGACACTGAACGGCGAGAACCTGCTGGAACTGGAGACCGAAGAGCGTGCCCGCGAAGGTGTTTTCCTGGCATTCCAGTACCCGGTGGAGATTCCCGGCGTGAGCAACCTCCAGTTCCTGCGTACTGCGGTGAACGCCCTACGCCATCACAGGGGTGAGAGCGAAATGAACGCGGCGGAGTTCATGAAGCTGGCCAAAGAGGTCTCCAGACAGGTGGATCTGGACCCGGCATTCCTGAAGCGTGGCGTGAACCAGGGCTTCTCCGGCGGCGAAAAAAAGCGCAATGAAATCATGCAGGCGCTTCTGCTGCAGCCGAAGCTGGCGATTCTGGACGAAACCGATTCCGGGCTGGACATCGACGCCCTGCAGGTGGTCTCCAACGGCGTTAACGCCCTGCGCGCGAAAGATCGCGCCATCTTGATGGTGACCCACTACCAGCGCCTGCTGAACCACATTGTGCCGGATTACGTGCACGTGCTGGCCGGGGGCAGGATCGTTAAATCCGGTGGCCGTGAGCTGGCCCTGGAGCTTGAAGAACGCGGCTACGGCTGGCTCGGCATAAAGGAAGAAGAAACTGCCAACAGTTCGGCCAATTAAAGGAGTGCGCGGAATGAAACCAGCACCAACACTTTCTACCGCGTTCCTGCATCCGGCCGGGCACACCCTACCGGAACCGCTGGCGGCACTGCGCAGGCAGCAGAGCTCAAGCCTGGTAGACCTGCCACTGCCGACGCGGAAAACAGAGAACTGGAAGTACTCGAGCAAGTACCTGAAGCTGACCGATGAAATGGCCATTTCTCTGCCTGCCGATGGCAAATCCGGCAGCAGTCTGGCGGTACCCGGCTACAAGGTCGTGGTGCTGAATGGCATCATGATGCCCGAAGCCAGCGACTACCCGGATCTGGATGGCATCACTATCGAGCGCTTCGAAGACCTGGACGGCGACACGGCCACCTGGCTCGCCGAACGCCTGGATCACGCCCTGGATAGCCAGTCCGTGCAAATCTCCCGCCTGAATACCGCTCGGTTTGAAGATGGCCTGCTGATTCGTCTCAAGCCCGGTGCGGTGCTGGACCAGCCACTGTTCATTATTCACGAGACCAACGCCGACGCCAGTGGCTCCGCCTATCCGCGCATTTACGTGGATGCCGGTGCCAACAGCCAGATCACCCTGGTAGAAGAGTACATATCCAGCGGCACTGAATCGGCCATGGTAAACACAGTCACCGAAATGAATCTTGGTGAAGGCGCCAACGTCACCAGCATCCGCCTGAACATGGAAGGCGAGAATGTTCAGCATATTGGCTCTACGGGTGTCCTGCAGCAGCGCAGCTCTCGCTTTGAAAGCCACTGTGTCGGCTTTGGCGGCCCCCTGCGCCGGCACGATCTGCAGGTTCGGCTGGAAGGTGAAGGTGCCGACTGCAAACTCAACGGCGTGGTGGTAACCCAGGGCAAACAGCACTACGACAACCACACCACCATTGAGCATGTTGCGGCCCACTGCAACAGCGAGGAGACCTATCGCAACATTGCTGCGGACCAGTCCCACGCGGTTTTCAACGGCCGGATTCATATCCATCAGGACGCCCAGAAGTCCAACGCGGAGATGAACAACAAGAACCTGTTGCTGTCCAATGGTGCAGAAATCGACACCAAGCCGGAACTGGAAATCTACGCAGACGACGTGAAGTGTGCCCACGGGGCCACCATCGGCCAGCTAGATGAAACCTCACTGTTCTACCTGGTTTCACGGGGTATCGGCCGGCGCGAAGCCAATGTTCTGCTCACCATGGCATTCATTAACGAGCTGGTAGAGCAGATCCCGGTTGAAGCAGTTCGGGAAACGGCCCAGGGCCGCCTGAACCACTTCTTCGAACAGACATTCCAGGAGGCATAACCGGTTATGACCGATCTGTCCGTGGCAAACACCGCCAAGCGCCCCACTTTCGATGTGGAGGCTATCCGCCGGGATTTCCCGATCCTGTCACAGCAGGTGAACGGCAAGCCCCTGGTGTATCTGGATAATGGCGCTTCGGCCCAGAAACCAGAGGCAGTGCTGGACGCCATGGACCGCTATTACCGTGAAATGCACTCCAACGTTCACCGCGGTGCCCATACCCTCGGGGATCGGGCCACCGCCGCTTTCGAAGGTGCCCGGGAAACCGTTCGCAGATTCCTGAACGCCGAAAGCACCCGGGAAATCATCTGGACCCGTGGCACCACCGAGGCCATCAACCTGGTGGCCAACGGCCTGGCACCACGCCTGAAAGCCGGCGACGAGATCCTGGTCAGCTACATGGAGCACCACGCCAACATTGTGCCTTGGCAGATGATTGCCGAGCGTACCGGCGCGAAAGTGGTTCCTGTCCAGGTAACACCCGAGGGTGAGCTGGACCTGGAGTCTTTCACGAGCCTGCTGAATGACAGAACCCGGATATTGGCCATCACCCACGTTTCCAACGTGCTGGGAACAGTGAACCCAGTGGCGGCACTGATGGAGCAGGCCAAAGCCCGCGGCATCATCACTCTTGTGGACGGCGCACAGGCAGCGCCCCATTATCAGCCGGACGTCCGGGCGCTGGGGTGCGACTTTTATGCGTTCTCATCCCACAAACTGTTTGGCCCCACTGGCATTGGCGTTCTCTATGGCAAGGCCCAGCTGTTGGAAGAGATGCCTCCCTACCAGGGCGGCGGCGAGATGATCGAGCGGGTCTCTTTCGAACGCACCACCTGGAACACCCTGCCCTACAAGTTTGAGGCCGGCACTCCGGCCATTGCTGAAGCCGTGGGGCTGGGAGCCGCCATCGACTATCTCAATGGCCTGGACCGCTACGCCATGGAAGCCGCAGAATCAGCCCTGCTGGAGCGGGCCAACCAGCTGGTGGAGACAGTCCCTGGCATGGAAATCATCGGCACCGCGAAACAGAAAGTGCCGGTCATGTCCTTTAAAATTGCCGGTCTGCACCCCAGTGATATAGGTACGTTGCTGGATCAGCAGGGTATCGCCATCCGCACCGGCCACCATTGTGCCATGCCGCTGATGGATTTCTACGGAGTTCCCGGTACAGCCCGGGCCTCCTTTGCGTTCTACAATACTCTGGACGAGGTGGAATCATTGTTTACCGCCCTGCAGAAAGTCCAGCGCCTGTTTGCCTGATGGAGGTGGAATCATGACAGCTGAAGTCTTCACCCCGACCGTTGCCGTCACCATGACGCCCAACGCGGTTCGACATGTCCGCAAACAACTGGAGAAGAAACCGGACGCCAAAGGTATCCGGCTGGCCATCCGGAAAAGTGGCTGCTCTGGTTTCAAATACGAAACCCAATGGGTGGAAGATGTCGCGGCCGACGACAAGGTTTTCCATATTGATGGCGTCGACGTGTTCGTCAAAGAGGAACACCTGCCTCTGGTGAACGGCATCGAGATCGACTTTGTCACTGAGGGCGTGAACTCCATGTTCCAGTTCCGCAATCCGAATGCCACCGCCGAGTGCGGGTGCGGCGAGAGTTTTACCGTAGCGTAGCTCGTATCACCTCACCCAGAACACAGACAGGTAGGTCGGATTAGCGCAGCGTAATCCGACACCAAAGATAGAAAACAGCGAGGCCCGAACAGGCATGCAAGAACGGGAAGTGGTCCTGACCAAACGCGAGGTGGAAGCCCGCCTTGTTCCTTCCGGAACCGAGATTATGATTCCGTCGGACACCTTCGTGACCATCACGCAGTCACTGGGCGGCACCTTTACGGTTGCCGTGAACGGCAATCTTGCCCGTATTGAAGGCCAAGATGCCGATGCCCTTGGCAAGCAGCCACTGGAAAGCAGCTTCGACACCCCGGAAGACGGCACCGTCAACGAGAACCAGGTGTGGGAAGCCATGCGCAATTGCTACGACCCGGAAATTCCGGTCAATGTAGTGGACCTCGGCCTGATCTATGAGTGCAAGATCGAGAACGGCACGGAAGACGGCAACCACGTGTACGTCAAGATGACGCTGACTGCTGCCGGTTGCGGCATGGGGCCGGTGATCACCGAAGACGTCCGGCGCAAGCTTGAGCATGTGCCCAATGTGGACAAGGTGACCGTGGAACTGACCTTCGATCCGCCCTGGAGCAACGACATGCTCACCGACGAAGCCAAGCTTGAACTGGGAATGCTGTAAATGACTGCCAGCAAAGAGACCTTTCTGACCAACCCGCTCGGAAAAGACACCACTCTGGAAGACGTTCTTGATGGCTTCGAGCTGCTGGACGACTGGGAAGAGCGCTACGCCTATATTATCGACCTGGGCAAACAGCTGCCGGCCTTTCCGGACGATGCCCGAATTGAAGAGAACTACGTGCACGGCTGCCAGAGCCAGGTCTGGCTGATTCACCATTTCGACGAAACCAGCGGCCGGCTCTACCTGTTGATTGATTCAGACGCCATGATTGTGCGTGGCCTGGCCGCCATCATACTGGTGGCCCTGAACGGGAAACCCCCAAGGGATCTGCTGGCCACCGATATTGATGAGCTGTTCGAGAAGCTGGACCTGTTCCGTCACATCTCCCCCACCCGGGGCAACGGCCTGCGGGCCATGGTTGGCAAGATTCGCGATATTGCCGCCGCCGAGCTGGCCCGCACCAGCGACTGACGGCGACCGCCTACCACAGGATGGCGATATCATCCCTCTGAATATTCACGATACCGCCCAGCTGGGGCATGGTTCCGCGGCTGGACTGAGGCTGAACCCTGTCCAGGGTTACGGACAGCTGGCTGTCCGTCAGCTCCGGAGTGGCGCCAGGCGCATCCAGATACCCCGTGCTCCGGTACAGCTGCAATTCGTCACCAGGCCGGAGCCCTGCCGTTGCGCCGGATTCCAGTGTCACTGAATATCCATCCACCCGGGTGATCCGGGTAATAAAAGGCTGACAGGCCAATGCCTCGGTAACGGCTGTCGCCATTTCTTCAATGACGCCATTCACAGACTGGCCATAGGCGGTCTTCCGGAAACCTTCCGATCCAAAGCCGGCTGAGCTGCCGGGCGCTGCGTTCCAGTCCGACGAGGTGGCGAACCTTTGCTGATAGATCGGTGAACCGCTGAAGCCGTCATAGACGACAAGATCCGCCGCAAAGCGACGTTGCTGATCCACCGTGCCAATACCCCGCTGCATCCGGTCCAGAACCGACGTGCCCCAGGCGGACGGGTCCGCCACGCCCAGATCCCGGATAACGCCCGTTACGACGAACTGAACCCCCATTTCACGGGCCACCTGCAACACATTGGTCAGCCGGTTATTGCCCTGCTGAACCGTGGGTGCATTCAGAAGATCGGAAAACATTCGCGACCGGGTAGCGCCAAAGACCTGAAAGCCACCCCGTTCCATCAACCGCTGCTGGAGTTGTTGCGGCAAGATTTCGCCGGCGTCGCCAATACGCCCTATACGGGTCTGGTCCGGGTGGAGCACCGGAAAACCGGTGACGGCGACCCGTTTTTTAAGCCGACTCGCCTCACCCGCACCGCACTGGCCTCGGCTCTCACTGATATCGCCCCGAACCACCACCCGCAGCAGATTACCGCTCTGGTACTCGTCGACAATCCGAACATTTCTTGCCCGCGTGCTTGAGGCCAGGCGAACCTGTGACTCCGTGATAACGCCATTCTCCATGGTGTCCTGGGTGCTCACCCGGGCTTCATACTGCAGCGATAAGTCCCGGATGGCCGACTTGCGGGCCTCAGCGCGGGCGGTCTCAAGATCCCCGTTGTAGATATTGGCGTGGCCCACACCTTCCAGAACCACGGCCTGCGCCCCGGTGGCAAACACCAGCGGCAAGGCGAGAGCGCACAGTACTAACAGTGATGACCAACGCAGTGACAACAAACGCTTCATAACTTTATATCACTCAAGGTAATACAGGGAATCGACGCCCTTGCTCTGCACATCGCCGACGCTGTCATTCTCCTGGGGCATGGGGATCGGGCACAGGTCCCGAACCTGATCATCAGCAACCTTGGCAACACAGGCCCGGAACCGGGGTTCCAGCTTCAGCTCCATAACCGTTTCAAAGACCCCGTCGCTGTGCTCGTTGACCGCGACCAGCTTGGCGCCGCGGAGGTAGCTGTCAACATAGGTTCGGAACGTATCATTGCGCAAAACGAAGTCATTGACGGTGGAACTGCCGTAAACCACGGTTCCGTATACTCGCTCTACCAGGTTCCGGTAAGCGTCCAGCTGCGAAGCCCGCCGGGCCATAAGACGCTTGCGGGTATCCGAACGGTCCGTGCCGACATTCTCATAAGTCCCAAGGCCGCTGACCCGAACGGTGATCGGCTCCAACTTCGTGTCATCCCGGGACCGGTTACCGTCATCGGACCGGTAACTGCCAACCGGCGCACAGGCAACAAGACTCGTTGCCAACAGAGGGATGAGTATCCAGCGAAGGGTCATTGCTTCTCTCCAAAAAACGTCATTTCCGGGCTACCATGAAAGAATTACGCCAGTTTTGCTAAGCCTCTGATATTCCGCATAACGGACATAAAACGCTCACCCCCGGCCGGGCCATGCGGCAAAAACCTGCCTCCGTTTACACATCGAAAACAAACCGTTACCCCTTGTGTCATGTGCCAGACAAGGTTCTGCATTAACCTTTCAGCCACGTAATATCTATTTCGCATTTTTACTCAACAGGATTCTTCATGACCGGAACTCGTCTGACCAAGCTCTCAGTGGCCATTGGCCTTTCCATTGCCACCACCTCGGCACTGGCGAGCCCGCAGTCATTTATGTCTGCCAGGTCTTTTGCCATGGGCGGCACCGGCGTTGCGGTTGCGCATCCCTCCGATGCGGCAGCAACCAACCCTGCCCTGATGGCCGGCAATCACCACGACTGGGCTGACGATTTCGGCCTGCAACTGTTATCTGTCAACGCTCAGGTTGCAGATGAAGAAGAGACCGTTGATCAGGTCGACGAGATTCAGGACACCATTGATGATTTCGAACAAGCCATCAACGACCTGAACCAGACAGAAGCAGAGAATCAGGCCGGCAAGCTCCGTGACCAGTTGCAGGCCTTTGACCAGGATACCGCCCGTGTTAACGCCGGCCTCGGACTGTCGATCGCCTTCCCCGGCAAGCAGCTGTCGGTGGGTGTTTTCACCAACGGCAACCTGACCGCGACCGTTCGGGGCGAGTACGACGAGGACGACGATACCATCCTCGCAGCTATTGAAAATGGCGCACTGCCAGCACCGGGCGTCACGGATACCCTGGAATCCCGCGGCAAGATTCTCGCCTCTGCCGTTACCGAGGTTGGCGTCAGCTTCGCCCGGGAGTTTGAATTATCAAATGGTCAACGCATGCAGCTTGGCGTGTCGCCCAAGTATGTAAACCTGCAGACGTTTCAGTATACCGAGACAATTTCAGGCTTCGAAGACGACGAATTCGATGGCGATCAGTACCAGACTGACAAGAGCGGCTTCAACCTGGATATCGGCGCTACCTACGCGTTCGGTGAAGAGCAACAGTGGAATGCCGGGATCGTGGTTAAAAACCTCATCCCCATGGAACTGGACTCCGCCGCCAGCCGCCCACTGTTGGGCGAAAAAGTCCGCACCCTCGAACTCAACCCGATGGCAACCGTCGGCATTGCCCATAAGAGCGAGTTCCATGTGGTCACAGCGGAAATCGATCTGACCAAAAAAGAAGCATTCGGCTTTGAAGACGACACCCAGTGGCTGGCCCTGGGCGCGGAATTCGATGCCTTCCGTTATGCCCAGTTGCGTGTCGGGGTTCGCCACAACCTTGCCAGCAATGATGACAACGACGGCATTGAGGAATCAACCCAGTTCACCGCCGGACTCGGCCTGAACATTCTGGGCGCCCGCCTTGACCTTGGCGCCCTGTACAGTGATGCCGATGTCGGTGCTGCCCTGGAGATTGGCACAGCATTCTGATCTCCACCACCTGAAGCGAAAGCTCGCCCGGGCCATCCCGGCCGGGCTTTTTTATTAGCCAATCCGCCACAGGTTTGCCTGCGCTGCCCCGGAACCGGATAATCCCCGGAATCACTCCCCGAAAGGAATCAGACATTCCATGCAAACCTATCTGGTTGGCGGTGCCGTTCGCGATGAATTACTCGGTCTTGAGGTGAAAGACCGGGACTGGGTCGTGGTAGGCGCAACTCCAGAGGACATGCTCGCCAAAGGCTTCAAACAGGTCGGCGCGGACTTTCCCGTGTTCCTGCACCCTGGAACCCGGGAGGAGTATGCGCTGGCCCGCACGGAGCGAAAACAGGGGCGCGGCTACCATGGCTTTACCGTATACAGCGCACCAGATGTCACCCTGGAGGAGGACCTCCAACGCCGGGATCTGACCATCAATGCCATGGCAAAAACCGAAGACGGTTCTCTGGTGGACCCCTTCCACGGCCAGACGGATATAAATGACAGAAAGCTTCGTCACGTGTCCGAAGCCTTTGCCGAAGACCCGTTACGAATCCTGCGTACAGCCCGGTTTGCAGCCCGATTCCGACCTCTTGGATTCACTGTATGCGATCAGACCATGGCTTTGATGCGCAAGATGGTGGACGAGGGTGAAGTCGACTACCTGGTACCTGAACGGGTCTGGCAGGAACTACAGCGGGCATTGCATGAGCAAGCCCCGGACGGATTTTTCGAGACCCTTAGGGAAAGTGGCGCACTTGCCGTGCTGATTCCGGAACTCGATTCGGCGGGAGTTTTCCGTTCGGCAATGGGGTCACTTCGTTGCATCCATGATGAGCCTGACGCCAGCACAGAAGAACGCTTCGCCGCCCTGCTCTCGCCTCTGGAGGCGAACGCCGCCATCGTTCGCGCGAAGGCTCTGAAGGCGCCCAATGACTGCCAGAGTCTCGCGCGCCTGGCCACGGCATTTATTCCCCAACTCCGGGAAATGGACCCAAAAAATCCCGATGCCGAAGCATTGCTGGACCTGCTCGACCAGGCGGATCTCTGGCGCCGCCCGGGGCGTTTCACACAGCTGCTAAGCGTTATCCGGTGCGCCGCTCCGGATGACCAAGACAAACTGAAACTGCTTCGAACAGCCTCGCAGGCAGCAACCGGCGTCGATCCCAAAACCCTTCTTGCCCGTGGCTATAAAGGCAAAGCACTTGGGGACGCCATCCGCAACGAACGCCTGAAACGTATTGTCGACGCCGTAACCCAAGCCGATCATTGAGGAATTGCCATGACAGTCACTGTTCCCGTTGCACTGATCACCGGCTCTGCCCACCGCCTGGGCGCACAGACGGCGAAGACACTTCATCAACGGGGCTGGAACCTGGTGATTCATTACCGGAGCCGGGAAGGTCAGGCACGGGCACTGGTTGAGAACCTCAACCGGAAGCGCCCGAATTCCGCTCACTCTGTTCAGGCAGACCTCAGCCTGACTGCCGATGTGGAACGGCTGGCAAACGAAACCATTGCCCGCTGGAACCGGCTGGATGCACTGGTCAACAATGCCTCGGTGTTCTACCCCAACCCGACCGAGGCAGCTACCGAGGAGGGCTGGAACACGGTTCTGAACACGAATCTCCGGGCCCCCTTCTTTCTCCTTAAGGCCTGCCTTCCGGCGCTGCGGGAAAACGGTGGCAGCGTGGTCAATATGATCGATATCTACAGTGAGAGACCTCTTGCCGACCACCCACTTTACTGCGCCAGCAAGGCTGGCCTGGCCGCCCTGACCCGCTCCTGGGCGAAAGACCTGGCACCGGATGTGCGGGTGAACGGCGTTTCGCCGGGGGCCATTCTCTGGCCGGAGGGTAACGGTGAAACAGACAAGGATTCCCGGCAGGCCATTCTCGACAAGACCCCACTCGCCCGTACCGGCAACCCGGAAGATATCGCCGAGACCATCGCTTTCCTGATCTGCGACGCCCCGTTCATTACCGGACAGATTGTCGCCGTCGATGGCGGTCGCAGCCTGAATATGTAGAGCGTCACCCGGCTTACCCGCGCGACAGCTTTGGCCAACCGCCGCTTTCCGGATACAATGCCAGCAGTGTTCAATTCTGCCTGCACGAGGGCTTACACTTTCGTGCGCCTCTGATCCGGAGAATTTCCATGCGTGATGTCGTTATTGTTGCCGCCCGCCGTACAGCTATCGGAATCTTTGGCGGAGGTCTTTCCAGCCTGCGCGCAGACCAGCTCGGTACCGCCGTCATCAAGGCCCTTCTGGAAGAAACCGGTGTCGCTGGCGATCAGATCAACGAAGTGGTTCTTGGCCAGGTCCTGACGGCCGGCTGCGGCCAGAATCCGGCTCGCCAGTCCGCCATCAACGCCGGCATTCCGGCATCGGTGCCCGCCATGACCATCAACAAGGTGTGCGGCTCCGGCCTGAAGGCGGTCCACATGGCGGTTCAGGCCATTCGCTGTGGTGATGCCGAGATGATGATCGCCGGCGGCCAGGAAAGCATGAGCCAGTCCCCGCACGTATTGCCCAACAGTCGCAATGGCCAGCGGATGGGCAACTGGTCCATGGTTGACACCATGATCAACGATGGCCTCTGGGATGCGTTCAATGATTACCACATGGGCGTTACCGCTGAGAACATTGTGGAAAGGTATGGTGTCAGCCGTGAAGAGCAGGACGAGTTCGCTGCGGCTTCCCAGCAAAAAGCCGTCGCCGCCCGCGAAGCCGGTTATTTCGATGGTCAGATTGTCCCGGTCTCCATTCCCCAGCGCAAGGGTGACCCGATTGTGGTTGACCAGGACGAAGGCCCCCGCGGCGGCGTTTCCGCCGAGGGTCTTGGAAAACTGCGCCCTGCGTTCAAGAAAGACGGCACGGTCACGGCCGGCAACGCATCCTCACTGAACGACGGTGCCGCTGCTGTTCTGGTATGCAGCGCCGACAAGGCCAAGGAACTGGGACTGACCCCTCTGGCCACCATCCGTGCGCACGCCAACGCCGGCGTGGATCCCAGCATCATGGGTACCGGCCCGATTCCGGCCAGCCAGCGTTGCCTGAAGCTGGCCGGCTGGAGTGTTGACGACCTTGATTTGGTGGAAGCCAACGAAGCCTTTGCCGCCCAGGCCATTTCGGTTAACCGGGACCTGGGCTGGGATACTGGCAAGGTGAACGTCAACGGTGGCGCCATTGCCCTGGGCCACCCGATCGGCGCCTCGGGCTGCCGCATACTGGTCTCCCTGCTTCATGAGATGGTGCGTCGGGATGTCCACAAGGGCCTCGCCACCCTGTGCATCGGCGGCGGCATGGGTGTCGCCCTGGCCGTCGAGCGCTAGGCCGTATGCTCAACCTGGTGCTGTACGAGCCGGAGATACCGCCTAACACTGGCAATATCATCCGGCTGTGCGCCAACACCGGCTGCCAGCTGCATCTGATCGAACCTCTGGGCTTTAGCCTGGAAGACAAGCAGATGCGGCGGGCCGGGCTGGATTACAGTGAGTATGCACGGGTAAAGGTCCACAAGGACTACCAGAGCTTCCTGGACAGCGAGCAGCCTGAACGCCTGTTCGGGCTGACCACCAAGGGTAGCCGGCATTACCATGAGATGACCTATCAGGAGGGTGACTTCCTGATGTTCGGGCCGGAAACCCGGGGCCTGCCTGGTGAAATTCGTGAATCCCTGGCCCCCGAACATCGCCTCAGGGTCCCGATGCGCCCGGAAAGCCGAAGCCTCAACCTTTCCAATACCGCAGCCCTGGTGGTTTATGAAGCCTGGCGACAGTTGGGCTTCAGCGGGGCGATATAAAAAAACCGGCCTGAGCCGGTTTTTTTATATCGAAAAGAATCAGCCTCAGTGAGTCTGCGGCTCTTCCTTCGCCTCACCTGCAGCTTCTTCCTGCTTGCGCTTCAGAGCCTGGGCGTAGATGGCATCAAAATTCACCGGCGCCAGCATAAGAGCCGGGAAGCTGCCCTTGTTAACGATACCGTCGATTGCTTCGCGGGCATATGGGAACAGGATAGTCGGGCAGTAGGCGCCCAGCATCTGGCCCAGCTGCTGGCCTTCAATACCCTGAACCAGGAATACACCGCCCTGCTGGATCTCAACGATGTAGGCAACCTTTTCACCCACTTTGGCAGTTACTGTCAGCGAAAGCACAACCTCGTACTGGTTGTCGCTGACCTTGTTGTGGGACGTATTCAGGTCCAGATTCACCTGCGGCTTCCACTGCTCCTGAAACACCACCGGTGAATTGGGTGATTCAAAAGACAGGTCCTTCACATAGATGCGCTGAAGGGCAAACTGGGGTTGATTCTGGTTGTCACTGCCTGCTGCGGCTTGCTCATTCTCAGCCATGTTCAGTCCTTTCGTTCTCGATCATGGGCCCAGGGCCCGTTGTTATGGAATGCTATGGAGTTTGCTGCCGGAACAGTTTACGTCGACGCTACTCCAGCTTATGTGAAACAGTGCGGCAGATTGATCTTCAGATCAAGAGCCGCCTTATTTCTTCACCAGCGGAAGATTACTGGCTCTCCAGTCAGAAACCCCACCGTTAAGGCGCACAACATTACTGAAGCCTTCGGCGTTCAGCTGCTTGACTGCCATCGCTGAATGCTGGCCCATCTTGTCAGCAACGATAATCTGCTTGTCCTTGAACTTGTTCAGCTCGGCAACCCGGCTCTTGAGGCTGTTCAGCGGAATATTGATGGAACCGGTAATGCGACCTTCACCGAATTCCTTCCGATCCCGGATGTCCACTACAATGGCCTCATCCTTGTTGATGAGGTTGACTGCCCCCTGGGCCGAGATCTTGGCACCGCCGCGGCGGGACTCCAGAAAAAGAATCGCGACCAGAAATGCCACAAACAGCGACACAAGAATGTAGTGATTAACGACAAATTCAAACAACCGGTCCATGAATTTACCCTGATAATGAGTTTGGCGAGATTATACACAGGCTGCTCCCCGGACAGAAGGTGACGAAACTGGCCAGTAAATGCGAAAATAGATAAACTCCATTTTCGTTTTAGTAAACTTACTAACATTTTACTTCCGGACCGAATGATGACCGCAATGCGCAAGCCGACTGCACTGATTATCCTGGACGGCTGGGGCCACCGCGACCCGGCTGAAGACAACGCCATCAGCAACGCCAATACCCCGTTCTGGGACAAGCTCTGGCAAAATCAGCCAAAGACCCTGATCAACACCTCAGGCATGTTTGTTGGGCTGCCTAAGGGGCAGATGGGTAACTCGGAAGTCGGCCACATGAACCTCGGCGCAGGGCGCGTGGTCTATCAGAGCCTCACCCGGATCGACAAGGATCTGGAAGAAGGCACATTCCAGAGCAACGAAGTGCTGTGCTCGGCGATCGATAAGGCCGTTCAGAGTGGTCGCGCTGTGCACCTGATGGGGCTGATGTCTCCGGGTGGTGTGCATAGCCATGAAGATCATATTCTGGCCGCTGCCGAACTGGCCGCCGCACGTGGCGCGAAGGAAGTTTACATACATGCCTTCCTGGATGGCAGGGACATGCCGCCTCGCAGTGCCAAGGCCTCCCTGGAAAAAGCGGCAGCCAGGTTGAAGCATCTCGGCGTTGGCCGTGTTGCGTCCATCGTTGGCCGCTACTACGCCATGGATCGCGACAATCGCTGGGATCGCATTGAAGCAGCCTACAACCTGATGACCCAGGGCACCGCAGAGTTCACCGCAGCCGACCCCGTTTCCGGCCTGGAACAGGCCTACGAGCGTGGCGAGAACGACGAATTCGTGATGCCTACCCGTATTCGTGCACCGGGAGAGCCGGAAGGCACCATCAATGACGGCGACACGGTTCTGTTCATGAACTTCCGCGCCGATCGCGCCCGGGAAATGACCCGCACTTTTGTGGATAAAGACTTCGACGGCTTTGAGCGTCGCAAACACCCTGAGCTCGCCGATTTCGTGATGCTGACCGAGTATGCGGCGGACATCCCTGCCTCCTGCGCCTACCCGCCGGAGCAGCTGACCAACGGTCTTGGCGAATACGTGGCCAATCAGGGCAAGACCCAGCTCCGGATTGCGGAAACCGAGAAATACGCCCACGTTACCTTCTTCTTTAATGGCGGCATGGAAACGCCGTTCGAGGGCGAAGACCGGATTCTGGTGCCCTCTCCCAAGGTTGCCACCTACGACCTGCAACCGGAGATGAGCGCGCCGGAAGTGACCGACAAACTGGTGGAGGCCATCAAGAGCGGAAAATACGACCTGATTGTCTGCAATTACGCCAACGGCGACATGGTTGGTCATACCGGCAAGCTGGACGCTGCCATCAAGGCCGCCGAGTGTCTTGATGAGTGCGTAAAGCGGGTGGTTGAAGCTCTGGATGAAGTAGGCGGCGAAGCCCTGATTACTGCCGACCATGGCAATTGCGAGCAGATGACTGATCCGAATTCCGGCCAGGTCCATACCGCGCACACCATTGGCCCGGTACCTCTGGTTTACACCGGCCACCGCAAGATTACGCTGAATAACGACGGTAGCCTGAGTGACGTTGCACCTTCGCTGCTGACACTGATGGGGCTGGAGCCGCCGAAGGAAATGACCGGGCACAGCCTGGTTGAGATCGGTTGATCCCCGCGCGGACCCAACCCTTGCGACTTTCCACTATCCTGGCGCTCACCCTTGCCCTGGGTGCAGCGCCGGTGCTCTCCCAGCAAGAGGTCACCCCGGCTCAGATCGAAGAACTCAAGGAACGTATTGAGGACATCGATGACTGGCTGGCCGATGCCGAGGAAGACCGCTCCGCCCTGGAGCGGCAGCTTGCTGCGACTGAACGCACCATCAGCCGCCTTACCCGGGAGCGCCGCTCCCTGCGCCAGCAGGTAGAACAGCAGCAACAGCGACTCAAGGAACTGCAAAAAGAAGAGCAGGAGCTCACCCGCACGCTGGACCGGCAACGGGAGAGCCTGAAGAAACAGATCCGGGCTGCCTGGATGGAGGGCGACGCGCCGGCGGTAAAGGTCCTCCTGAATGAGATCGATCCAGACAGAATCGCCCGGACCATGACTTACTACGAGTATCTGAGCAAGGATACAGTTACCCGCCTTGAGTCGTTCAGGCAAAGCCTGCAGGAACTCAAAGACACCCGAGCCGCAGCACAGTCAACGCGGGTGGAACTGGCCCAAACGGAAGAAAACGTCGCCAGGCGTCAGCAGGAATTGGCGGCATCCAGAAAACAGCGGCAGCAGACCCTCGCATCGCTCAATGCCGATATCAAGAATCGGCTCAGCGAACGGGAGGAGCTGGCATCCGACCGAAAACGGTTGGAAAAACTGCTTGAGGAAGTCCAGCAGGCGATCAATAACATTCCCTCGCCCAATGAATCCCGGCCCTTCGCTTCACTGCGGGACAAGCTACCCTGGCCTGCACAGGGGAAGGTTCTCAGCGGCTACGGAGACAGCTACGCCGATGGCAAATTGCGGCGCAACGGCCTTCTTATCCGCACCGAAGAAGAAGCGCAAATACGCGCAATTCATTATGGCCGGGTGGTCTTTGCCAATTGGCTCCGCGGCTTCGGCCTGATCACGATTATTGATCACGGCGACGGCTACATGACACTCTATGGTCATAGCAGCAGCCTGTTTACCAACCCCGGAGACTGGGTGGCAGCCGGCGAACCCATCGCCCTGGCCGGCCGCACGGGCGGCACGGATTCCCCGGCGCTGTATTTTGAGGTTCGGCACAACGGCAAACCCGACAATCCGGGCCGGTGGCTGGCAAACTGACTGGCTTCGGGAGGGCTGACAAACGCCCCGGGTAACGCCATACTGTCCGGAGTCAGGAAAACCAGTCCAACTATCGGAATAAAAACGGGATATGTGAATGAAACGGGTCCGAAATACACTCCATGCCTTTCCATTACGCAGCATTGCACTCGCTACCTGTTTCGCCACCGCATCCGGTCTGGCCTGGGCCCAGGACGAAGACACCGCTACCGAACAGCTACTGGAGGGCATCCAGAATGGCGAGCGGGTCGAAATCCGCCTCCCTGACCCGGAAAAACAACTGCCCCTGGAAGATCTCCGAAAATTTACCGAGGTGTTCAGTCGAATAAAAGACGCCTATGTCGAGGAAGTGGATGATCGACAGCTGCTTGAAAGCGCCATCAAGGGCATGCTGTCAGATCTGGACCCCCACTCCACCTATCTCGCCCCCAAGGATTACGAGGACCTGGAAGAAAGTACCTCCGGAGAGTTTGGCGGGCTCGGCATTGAAGTGGGCATGGAGAATGGCTTTGTTAAAGTAATCGCGCCCATTGATGACACTCCCGCGGACAAAGCTGGGGTCGAAGCAGGGGACCTGATTATCAAGCTCGATGACAAGCCAGTGAAAGGCATGAGCCTGGAAGAAGCCGTACAGCTGATGCGGGGCAAGCCGGGCAGCATTCTCACCCTGACCATCATGCGTGAGGGTGAAACCGGCCCCATTGAAATCAAAGTCGAGCGGGACATTATCAAGGTCACCAGCGTGAAATCACGGATGCTGGAAAACGGTTACGGATATGTCCGGATTACCCAGTTCCAGGCCGATACCGGCTCGCAGTTCAGAGACGCCCTCAGCAAACTTGAAGACGAACTGGGCAGTGATCTGGATGGCCTGATCATTGA
This sequence comes from Marinobacter guineae, assembly GCF_002744735.1. Taxonomy (GTDB): domain Bacteria; phylum Pseudomonadota; class Gammaproteobacteria; order Pseudomonadales; family Oleiphilaceae; genus Marinobacter; species Marinobacter guineae. The sequence continues at coordinate 1,606,642 of NZ_KZ319339.1, forward strand.
TCTCCGGAATAATCCAGGGGGTGTTCTCCAGGCGGCCGTGGAAACTGCGGATGTGGTGCTGGATGACGGGCTGATTGTCTATACCGAAGGCCGCATCCAGAGTTCGCGCCTGCGTTTCAGTGCCAGTGCCGGCGACGTCATGGAAGGCACCCCGATTGTGGTACTGATTAACGGCGGCTCTGCCTCCGCCTCCGAAATCCTGGCCGGCGCCCTGCAGGACCATGAACGCGCCGTGATCATGGGCACCAAATCTTTTGGCAAGGGCAGCGTTCAGACGGTCATCCCGCTGGATGAGACCCACGCCATCAAAATGACCACTGCGCGCTACTATACGCCGGATGGCCGCTCTATCCAGGCTACCGGCATCGAACCGGATATTGAAGTGCGCCCGGCAGAGCTGAAGGAACTGGACAGCAAACCATTCTTCACCGAGGCAGACCTCAGCGGACACCTCCAAGGCAAAAACGAGAATCAGCAGCCGAAGAACGGCAGTGACTCCCAGGCCGAAGACGAGGCCGCGTCCCTGGCAGACAGGGATTATCAGCTGCGCTCAGCTCTTAACCTGCTCAAGGGCATCCGGATTCTGAATCCGCAAGATAAAGGCCAGGCAGAAGGAAGCAGTCAGTGAACGCAGTACGTTCCCTGCTGGCGCTTGTCCTCTCGTTTGCAGCCACCCTGGCGGCAGCCGAGCCAGCAAAACAGGCGCTGCCTCCGACCATTGCCATCATTATTGATGACATGGGACACAGCCTTCACGAGGGCAAGCGCCTGGCCAACCTTGATCAGCCGCTGACCCTTGCCTTCCTGCCCTACCGCAGGCACACCAATACCCTTGCCAGGCTTGCCTACCGGCAAAACAAGGAAATCATGCTGCACGCCCCGATGGCCAACACGCGAAACTTCGGGCTTGGCCCCGGCGGGCTGACACCGGATATGGACGAGCAGAGCATGGCAACGACACTCCGGCGGGCCCTCCAGTCAATTCCTCACGTACAGGGTGTGAATAATCATATGGGCAGCCTGCTGACCCAGCAGCTCCAGCCCATGGACTGGGTAATGAAGGAGCTGTTTCGCTATCCGGTCTATTTTGTGGACAGCCGCACCATAGCTTCATCAGTTGCCGGTGACGTGGCTGCCGCTTACAGGATTCCCACCATGACCCGGGACGTGTTTCTCGACCACGAACAAACCGAGGAGTATGTTGACCGCCAGTTCAAACTGCTCATTGAGCGCGCGCGGGAAAACGGCAGCGCCGTCGGGATTGGCCATCCACATAAAGTCACGGTGGACTATCTGGAGAAGCACCTTCCAAAACTGGACGCACAGGGCATTGCCATCGCTACCGTGAGCGGCCTGTGGGCCATGCGCAACAGCAACCGGGAGATGTTTGCAGAGGGTGAAAAGCAGACCATTCGGCCTGCTTTTGCGAAGAAAGATTAATCCCTGATTTCAATGCCCTGAGCTTTCAAAAAAGCCTTGGCCTCAGGAATAGTGTGCTGGCCAAAATGAAAAATCGAAGCCGCCAGCACCGCATCGGCACCACCCTGGGTCACTCCATCCGCCAGATGCTGCAGCTCGCCGACACCGCCCGAGGCGATCACCGGCACAATCACCGCATCGCTGATGGCCCTGGTCAGGCCCAGATCGAATCCGACCTTGGTACCATCCCGATCCATGCTGGTCAGCAGCAGTTCCCCGGCGCCCATCTCCACCATTTTACGGGCCCACTCAACGGCGTCCAACCCGGTCGGCTTACGGCCACCGTGGGTGAAAATCTCCCAGCGCGGCTCCTCGCTTTCCTCACTGACCCGCTTTGCATCAATGGCCACTACGATGCACTGACTGCCAAAACGCTCCGCCGCTTCCCGCACAAACTCCGGGTTAAATACCGCTGCGGTGTTGATCGAGACCTTATCTGCACCAGCATTTAAAAGCTTCCGGATATCGTCCACCGTACGCACGCCGCCGCCCACGGTGAGCGGGATAAACACTTCCGCTGCCATCCGTTCGACAGTTTCGTAGGTGGTATCACGGCTCTCGTGGCTGGCCGTTATATCGAGAAAGGTGATTTCATCTGCGCCTTGCTCGTTGTAGCGGCGGGCCACTTCCACCGGATCGCCAGCATCGCGGATATCCACGAAGTTAACGCCTTTTACAACGCGGCCTTTGTCGACGTCCAGACAGGGAATAATGCGTTTCGCCAGAGCCATAATTCGTCTTACCCCTTCAGGCTGTCACAGAAGGCCTGGGCTTCAGCGACATCCAGTGTGCCTTCGTAGATGGCACGGCCGGTGATGGCGCCCAGGATACCCTTGTCTGCCACGGTGGCGAGGCGTTTGAGGTCGTCCATATTGGTGACTCCGCCGGACGCGATAACGGGAATTCCACCCTCTTCCGCCAGTGCCGCTGTGGCTTCCACGTTGACACCCTGCATCATGCCATCGCGGCTGATGTCTGTGTAGACAATGGCGTCCACGCCGTCATTCGCAAACCGCTTCGCCAGGTCGGTGGCCATAACTTCCGAGACTTCCGCCCAGCCATCGGTGGCTACGCGGCCGTCTTTGGCGTCCAGGCCAACGATGATGTGGCCCGGGAATTTCTTGCACATCTCGGTCACAAACTCAGGCTCTTTTACAGCCTTGGTGCCGATGATGACCCACTGCACGCCGGCCTTCAGATAGGCTTCGATGGTTTCCGCCGAGCGGATGCCACCGCCGATCTGAATTGGCAGATCCGGGTATTTACGGGCGATAGCCTGAACGATTTCGCCGTTCACCGGCTCTCCTGCAAAGGCGCCATTCAAGTCAACCAGATGCAGGCGACGGGCGCCAGCTTCCACCCAGCGGGTGGCCATATCAACCGGGTCGTCACCGAATACGGTGGAGTCGTCCATCCGGCCCTGGCGCAGGCGCACGCATTTGCCGTCTTTCAAATCAATGGCGGGGATTATCAGCATTTTCCGGTCCAATCAGTAAAATTCTTCAGTAACTGCAGCCCCGCCCGGGCACTTTTCTCCGGGTGGAACTGCACTGCAAATATGTTGTCTCTCGCTACGGCGGCGGCAAGGTCTACACCATAATGCGTGCGGCCGGCCATATCGGCATTACCCTCGGCCTCAGCGTAAAAGCTGTGCACGAAGTAGAAGCGGTCAGCATCAGGAATGTTGTGCCACAGAGGGTGATCAATGGTTTGATGCACCTGGTTCCAGCCCATGTGGGGTACTTTCAGGCGTTCACCGTTTTCGGTGAGGTGATCGCCAAAATAACGTACCTCTGAAGGGAACAGGCCAATGCAGTCAACGCCGCCGTTTTCCTCACTGCGGGACATAAGGGCCTGCATGCCCACGCAGATTCCAAGAAACGGGCGATCCTGAGAGACCTCACGGACCAGATCCACCACCCCAAGGCGATGCATTTCTGCCATGCAGTCGCGAATGGCGCCAACGCCGGGGAGAATCACACGATCGGCTTCACGGATTTTGTCGGCGTTGTCGGTGACCAGCACGGTGGTGTCCGGGGCTACGTGCTCTACCGCTTTTTTGGCAGAGTGAAGGTTGCCCATGCCGTAGTCGATTATGGCAACGGTTTTCATGGTTGTTGCGGTGTCCTTGGGTGACCGGTTTCAGCGAGCCTTTTTTCAACGAGCCCGTTTACAATGAACCTTTGGTGGACGGAGTAATACCCGCCATGCGCTCGTCCATTTCGATGGCCATACGCAGGGCGCGGCCAAAGGCCTTGAACACCGTTTCTATCTGGTGATGGGTGTTCTTGCCCTTCAGATTGTCAATGTGCAGGGTCACCATGGAGTGGTTCACGAAACCGTGGAAGAACTCCTCGAACAGGTCCACATCGAAGCCACCTACCGCACCGCGGGTGTAAGGTACGTCCATCATCAGTCCGGGACGGCCGGACAGATCAATCACGACACGGGAAAGGGCTTCATCCAGCGGGACATAGGCGTGGCCATAGCGGCGGATGCCTTTTTTGTCACCCACGGCCTGCTTGAAAGCCTGGCCCAGGGTGATACCGATGTCTTCCACGGTGTGGTGATCATCAATGTGCAGGTCGCCCTTCGAAACGATGTTCAGATCCACCAGGCCGTGGCGAGCAATCTGGTCCATCATGTGCTCCAGAAAGGGCACGCCGGTGTCAAAGCTGGATTTGCCGGTACCGTCGAGGTCGATCTCAACGGTGATCTGGGTTTCAAGGGTATTTCGTTCTACCCGAGCCTTACGTTCGGCCATGGGGACTCCGTGACAATTGAGCGGCATAACGCCGGAAAGAATCTATCCGGCGATTATACCTTTTATGTCCGCCTGAGTCCCACAACCGGTTTAATCGCTTCGATAGCAAAGCGCGGTTAAAACGCCTTCTTGAGGTTCTTCATGTAGGTATCCACGAGGCTGTTGAACTCGTGTTTGATCACAGGGCTGATTGCCAGTTTCAGCAGGCTGGGCAGCGGCAAGGTAAGTTCAGCGCTGGTCTGGAATTTCACCGCCGTGGCCGTTTCGCCCTTGGCCTTGATGGTCCAGGAGCCGCTCACAACCCCATTGCCCTCACCTTTAACCGGCTCCCAGGTAACCTTGCCGGCGTCTTTATCCGAGTAATATTTGCAGGCATACACGGACTGGATCGCGTGTTTGTCCACTCCCACCTTTTCCATCTCCCAGCGGTAGGCGTTATCGCCAAGGTCTGTCAGTTTGTGGACCTTCGGAAAGTGGCTGGCAGAGCGTGGCACATCCGCCAGCAGATCAAACACTTCATCGTAGCTCCCCGGTATTTCAAGCTCCCGGTTCAGCTCAATCGAAACGGTTATAGCCACAGCCAACTCCTTTTTGTGTTTATAGGTGTAAATGTAGTCGGAAAATTGAGGACGTGTATTTTGGCCCAACACTAAGGCATTGTCATACTCCCGCGCTGTTAATTTGTTAACCCTGCGTTATCCTTTAGGCAATTAGCGTCAGGATTCGTCACGAAAGCCTGCAAGCTCCCAACATTAGGAAGGAAGCCTGAATTATGAAAGCCGTCCGTTATGTGCTGATCGCCATCGTTGCGTTGGTCATACTTGCCGTGGCCGCCGTTGCCATCGCCATGGCCGTGATCGACCCCAACGACTACAAACCCCAGATTGAGCAGGCCGTTGAGAAGCAGTCCAACCTCGACCTGATTCTTGACGGTGACATCGGCTGGTCTTTCATTCCCCTCGGCCTGGAGCTGAACAATGTGGAAGCCAACCTGGAGGGCGACCGGCTGGTTGCCTTGGACAGACTGGTGGCACAGGTGGATTTCTGGTCGCTGATCGCCATGTCCCCGCAGGTGGACACCTTTGTGCTCGACGGTCTGGATGCCCGCCTGGTGGTTGATGAGCAGGGCGTGGGTAACTGGACGCGGGTCATGCCCCAGAAGACTGCGGATGAGGCAGCCGGGCAACCTCCTGGTGCGCAGGATGAGCAGCCGCAGGAAGACCCGGGAGCCGGTGGGGAGCCTCTCAACTTCAATGTGGAAAATGTTCAGATCAGCAACGCCCAGGTGAGCTACACCGACAAGGCCACTGGCCAGACCGTGACTCTGGAGGACTTCACCGTCAATGCCAGCAACATCACCCTGGGCTCCGAGTTCCCGCTAGAGATCGGATTCCGGGTAGCCACCACCAAGCCGACTCTTGAAGTTGATGGCAGTATCAGTGCCCGCCTCGCGGCCAATGAGGCGCTAAACGAATTCGCCGTATCCGGCCTGAAAGCCGTATTCGACATGACGGGCGAACCATTCGGGGGCAAAGAGGTCACGGCTGAGCTCGGCGGTTCTGCCAAGGCAAACCTCGAAACCGAAACCGCAACCCTGAGCGACTTCACTGCCAGCCTTGCCAACCTGTCTCTCAGTACCGCGCTGAGCATTGACGGATTTGGTGACAAGCCGACTCTGAGCGGTGAAGTAACGATCGCGGAGTTCTCCCTCAGGGAACTGCTGGATAACCTCGGCCAGCCGGCCGTTGAAACCAGCGACCCGGAGGTACTGAAAGCACTTGCCTTCTCCACCAAAATTGGCGGGCCGGCCGGCAAGGTGGAACTTTCCGACCTGACTTTCATGCTGGATGACACTACCTTCCAAGGCTCTGGCAGCTACACCCTCGCCGACACCGGCATCGTGTTCGATCTGCAGGGCGACCAGCTGAACGCAGACCGCTACCTCCCGCCTGAAGCAGAGGGTGAAGCAGAGCAGGCGCCAGCTGCAGAAGATACCGCAGGCGGCCCCGAAAGCGATCTGCTGCCACTGGAAACGCTCCGAAGCCTGCTGCTGGACATTGATCTGGGGCTTGGCCAACTGGTCGTCAGCAACCTGACCATCAACGAGATTAAAGCCAGCACCACCGCGAAGAGTGGACTCCTGAAAGTGGATGAATTCAGCGGCAAGCTCTACGAAGGCAGCTTCGGCGCCAACGTCACCATCGATGCCCGGAGCGACAACCCGAAGTGGACCATTGGTTCAGACGTTACCAGTGTGCAGACTCTGCCCCTGCTCGCCGATCTGGCTGAAGTGACCATGCTTGCCGGTGGCGCCAACCTGAAAGTGAACGCCACCACCACTGGTAACCGCATCTCGGCCCTGCGCCGCAATGCCGATGGCCAGATCAGCTTCAACCTGGCGGAGGGCGAGTTCCGCCGGCTGAACCTGACCCGCATGGCCTGCCAGGGTATTGCCCTGGCCAACCAGGAAGAGCTGACCACAACAGACTGGGGCACCAGCACACCGTTCAATGACATGCGCGGAACGCTCGACATCAATGGCAACACCCTGAATAACACTGACCTGCTGGCCTCACTGGCCGGCATGCGGCTCGAAGGCGAAGGCACCATCGACATGCAGCAAAGCCTGCTGGATTACGAGGCTGGGCTTCGCGTCGTGGGCGAGATTCACCGGGATAACGCCTGCCGGGTGACCGAGTATGTGAAAAATGCGGTTATACCGGTGGAGTGCCGTGGCAACTTCTCGGAAGACCCCGCCAGCCTGTGCTCCTTCGATGGTTCCCGCTTCCGGGATACCCTGCAGACCATAGCCAAAAACGCCGCCAGGGCGAAAGTTGATGAAAAAGTAGACGAGGCAAAGGACAAAGCCGAGGAAAAGGTGAAAGAGAAGCTGCAGGACAAGGTTGGCGACAAACTCAAGGGCCTGTTCAACTGATGCCCGACCGCGTCGCCGGAAAACTGCTGCAATGGTACGACAGTCACGGCAGGCATGACCTGCCGTGGCACCACAACCGGAATGCCTACCGGGTGTGGGTTTCGGAAATCATGTTGCAGCAAACCCAGGTAACCACCGTTATCCCCTACTTTGAAGCGTTTATGGAACGTTTCCCGGACGTACACGCCCTGGCTGGGGCACCGGTAGACGACGTGCTCAGCCACTGGTCTGGCCTTGGCTATTACGCCCGGGCCCGGAACCTGCAAAAAGCCGCACAAGCGGTCGTTCATGACTTCGGTGGTGAGTTTCCCCAAACCCAGGAAGAACTGCAGTCTTTAGCCGGAATCGGTCGCTCAACCGCAGCCGCGATACTGGCCCAGGCGTTCGGCATTCGCGCCGCCATCCTGGACGGCAACGTAAAACGGGTGCTGGCCCGCTATCACGCCATCCCCGGCTGGCCTGGCCAGACCGCCGTGCTAAACCAACTCTGGCAACGGGCCGAGGAACATACTCCGGAACAACGGGTGCGTGATTACACCCAGGGCATCATGGATCTGGGCGCCATGGTGTGCACCCGCAGGCGTCCTTCCTGCGACAGCTGCCCTTTGCAATTCGGCTGCAGCGCCTTTGCCCAGGGCGAAACTGCTCTCTACCCGGGCTCCAAACCCAGGAAGGCCAAACCGGAAAAGACCACCTGGATGGTGATCCTGGAAGACGGCGAAGGACGCATCCTGCTGGAACGCCGGCCCCCGAACGGCATCTGGGGTGGCCTATGGAGCCTTCCCGAAATCGACCCGGCCTATGGGGCCGATGAGCTTCAGGAAGCCTGCGAGCAGAGCCTGGGGCTCGATTGCGGAGAGCCGGAGCTGGTCAGCGGCTTCCGGCACACCTTCTCCCATTACCACCTGCACATTCAGCCGGCCCGCCTGAGCGTAACTGGCGGAGCCAACACCGTTGCAGACAGGGATCACCTGAAGTGGCTGCACCGCCATGAAGCCCTGAATCTCGGGCTACCGGCACCGATTCGCTCGCTGCTCACAGAGCCTGAGCAAGCCGCCCTGCTTTGAGGTGGCCCGCTTGCGCCTTCAGCCGCAACGATCTGTTATCATCACCGCCAGTACCATTTGCCAACAGGAGCCAAAATGAGCCGTACCGTTTTCTGCCGCAAATACCAGAAAGAACTGGAAGGCCTGGATTTCCCGCCCATGCCCGGCGCAAAGGGCCAGGACATTTTCGAGAACGTATCCAAGCAGGCCTGGGAAGAATGGCAGGCCCAGCAGACCATGCTCATCAACGAAAAACACCTGAGCCTGATGGACCCGAACACCCGCAAATACCTGCAGGCGCAAATGCAGCACTTTTTCAACAACGAGCCTTTCGACAAGGCCGAAGGCTACGTGCCGCCAGAGCAGTAAAGCCGGATTGATCAAAGCCTGAGCAACCCTGAAAAGATTCAGAAATTTTTGTGGCTCAGCCTTGACTCAAAACATCGAAACCGGTTTAATAGCGCCCCGTTGCATAGCAGTCGCGCAACACGCCCGGATAGCTCAGTTGGTAGAGCAGGGGATTGAAAATCCCCGTGTCGGTGGTTCGATTCCGCCTCCGGGCACCAAGATTCAATGACTTAGCCCGCCTTGTGCGGGCTTTGTTGTTTCTGGTGTCCACGAAGTGTCCACGCAGAATTATGGCCTGTGTGAATGGCTAGCATCAGAGTCCATTTCTTCCTCCATAAGCCCGCGCTCATAAAGAGCTTTCTGAAGTGCAGAGTAATTGGTGGGCGTTGGATCTTCGTTGTAGGTCTCTTGCGCAATGTGGGCCTCCTCACACTTCCGGTGCCACTTCTCAAGACTTTCTGATGTGCTCATTTTCACCTCCGCGTTTTTAACTACCTATTAACCCTAACTGATCACCAATGGGTTTATCTCAACAACTTTCTGCATGAATTGTGGCGAAAGATGACTGTACCTCATGGTGAGCTTGATATCGGAGTGCCCGAGGATTTTTTGAAGGGTAAGAATATCACCACCTCTCATAATGAAATGACTGGCGAACGTGTGCCGGCAGACGTGAGTTAGCTGACCTTTCGGGAGATCGATTCCGGCCCTCTCGATAGCTTTTCTGAATGCAGCGCTGCAGCTGACGAAAGGCACTTCTTCTGTTAACTCTTCATAGAGCCACTTCGAGATAGGAACGCTCCTGGACTTTCCGGACTTCGTGTAGTTGTAAGTTACCCGGTAAGGCGTGAAGTTTGACCTGGTAACGCCCTCCGCTTCTGACCACCTGGCACCAGTTGCCAGAGCCAGTCGGGTGACGTGGTAAAGGCTGGGATTTGAAGATGCCTTGCACTCTTCCAAGAGGCGGGTTATTTGCTCCTGGGAAAGAAACGCCAGCTCTTGCTCATCCAGTTTGTACTTCCGCAGCTTTTTTAACGGGTTTTCGTGTTTCCATTCGCCTTGTCGGATCAGCTCATTAAAGACCGCGCTCAGGTAAGTGTGTTCGTGATTCAAGGTGTTCTCCCCTACCCCGTCGTTTTCCATCCTGAGACGGCGATAGGTGGCGAAATCGGAGACCTTGAAAGACGTTGCCCTTGGGTTGCGTAGCCGATCAGCCATCGCATCCAGTTTCCGTTTTCGTTTTTCTCCATCCTTCAGGGTGTGGCCGTGGGCGTCGTACCATTGCTGAATAAGATCTTTGAGGCGCCGGCGATCCTTTGAAGGATTCCAGATCTGATCCTCCGATTTCCGAAGCAACAGGTGTTGTTCATAGCGCTTGGCTTCTGCCTTGCTATCGAAGCTTTTTCTGATGCGCTTGGAACCGCGTCCATCCTGGCGGATATCAACCTGCCATCGTCCCGACGGTAGTTTCCTGATCATGCGGCCACCTTGGTCAGCAGTCGTCGCCTTATGAGCCCATCCTGGACGAGCTGGAACAGCTCATTCTCGTAGATCTCCCTTCTCCGGTAGTAGTTGCAGAGATCCTCCCATAGTCCGGATTTCTTGAGGCAGTCCCAGGCCTGGCGTGGGTTAAACCGGTTGCGTGCGTAAATGGACAGGAGATTGCCAAAGGCCAGGGAGACGTTCTTTTCGTTGCCGCAACCGGGTTCCTTTTTTGCGCGTTTGTACAGCAGATCCGGGGCTGAATAGCCGAAGCCGATGTCTTCCCGGAGCTTGGTCCAGATGGGATGCACCCATTCCCGTTTGACCTCGTAGCGGTTGCTCTGAAGGGCATACTTCCAGAGACCGGTGAGGTGCGGTACCGCATCCATGTAGGTGTAGATGGGCTTCATGTTCGGCGTGCCCTGGGAGATCTCATTGACGATCCGGTGATGGAACCGGATTTCCAGACGCCAGACGGGCTTTTCAGGGTCATAGCAGGTGTCCGGGAAACACTCTTCGTTGCTGGCGCATTCCCAGATACTTTCCATGAAGGCGCGTTTGTCGGAGACGTCGATTTCCCTGGACTTGTCGTACAGACACACCTGCAGGCTGTTGGCCTTGCCGAAGGTGTAGGTTTCGCCTCGTCCGTTGACAGTGGAGCCTTCCAGGCCTTTGAAGTGCAGGTCACTGATGCCGTTGTGAACGCTGACGGTTTTGGCGCGGGTGACGAAGTGCTGCGGCAGATCCTGGGATGGTTCCCAGCCCTGGAAGTCGACGGCCAGGTGTAGGGCAATGCCAACGGGTTTGATCCCTTTCAGGAAGTACATGCCCCACTCTGCCAGCTCGTCGTGAATCTCCTGGCTGGAGCGCTCGTAGAGCCATCGGGGGGACGTTTCAATCTTGACGTGCGTGCCCTGGGTGTCCGCTTCGGCGTAGAAGTTCTGCAGCAGGATCGTTAAGCCATACTCCCGATTCTGGAGAATGTACTTAAAACCCCCTCGTCGGCCGGACTGGAGCCGGAACGGGATGTTTCGGATGGTGAGGGTGGCGTCGTAGCCGGACTCGTATTCGGTGGCGATGTCAGCAAGGATTTCCGGTTTCAGTCTGCCCTGGAACAATTGTCTTACTGTGTCGGTGCCGGTCCAGAGGACGTTGACGTTTTTCAGGTTCACCTGCTGGCCTTCGGGACCGATGAACAGGTCCCCTTTGCCGATTTCTCCGGTGGTGGTATCGATTCGTTCGAAGTCTTTGATTTTCATCTGTGGCTCACTGTGGTTCAAAGTGGTTAAAAATCGACTACCGTCGTTTTCTATGAGACGTGTTACAGGGACGTCTCCAAGCCGCTGCGCGGCGCGTGGTGGTCGCTCCGCTCGCACTCACGCGCCGTCGCCTTCCTTGTGGGGCAGTGCTGACTCCAGGTAAGAAGACCGGGATTGCCGGTCATCATCGGTCCGCGCAGGTTCCCGGAAGCTGTAATAGGTCACGAGCTTGCCCTGGATCACGCAGAAGGGTTCCCCGGTTTTAAGGAACCGGGCGCAGTTCCTGGAATGGATCTTCCGGGTGCCGGTTTCGCCCCAGATCCAGTAAACGTTGTTCACTTCGCCGACGATCCGCCATTGGTTGGAGAGCGGAAGCCAGCCGGGTTCGATTTCGTGCCTGACCTGGTGTGGTGCCCTGCCCTCAAGGCTGGCCCTGGCGGCCCGGGTTTGTTGGGCCAGCTGGGCGTTCTGGGTGGCGCTGACCGGTTGCTGATTGGTACCTGGTATTGATGGTTGGGTTGCCCGTGTTGCTTCGTCGGTGTGTTCTTCGGGGCTGAAGTAGGCAACGGCCTTCCAGACACCGGCGACCATGATCAGGATCGCCAGCGGAATGCCGAACTTGATTAAGGGGTGTTTGAGGACGTTGGCCCGGTCGTCGGCTTTCTCTTCCATGCCGGCGGCGAAGTCGGTTTTGTTCCGGGTGTGGCTCTTGTAGTACTGGTAGATGTCCGGCTTGTAGGAGCCGTAGAGCTGGCGCATGGGTTTGCCGGGCTTCTGGCCGGTGGCGGCCCCCATGTAGACATCGACCCGGTATTTGTTCTTCTGGCCGATGGCGGTGAGTTTGACCGCTCGATAGGTTTCTTCCACCAGGCCACGCACGAAGGCACAGAGCTGAGCGAGGTCCTGGGTGACGAGGACAATTTCGTTGGTGCGCCCGTCAGGCCCTACGTTGTGCCGGTGTTCGGTGAAGAACTCTTTCTGGCATTGCGGGATGTTGGTGGCCTTCATGCCGCTTTTCCAGAAACGCCAGGCTTCATCGATGATCCAGATCACCCCGGCCGGGTGGCGTTCCAGGTCGAAGAAGGTGGGGTCGTCTTCGGCCTCTTTGTTGTCGAAGATCGTGACTTTGCCTTTCGGGTAGTCATCCGAGAGGCGGCCCAGTTTTAGCGGGATGTTGGTGATGATGTGTCTTCCGGCTTCCAGGGACGGGATCACGACGTTTTCGACGACGCCGTAACTCTTCCCCGATCCTGGTAGGCCTGAGTAACCGACGATGGACATGGCTTTCTCTGACCTCCCTTACCCGATGAACGGGATTCTGCGGAGGATGAAGCGGGCCATCAGCGCGGTCATCATGGCGGTGATGCCGTAATCGAATTCGAAGATCGTGAGGAAGTACAGCAACTGGCCGCCGAGGCCGTCGAAAAGGCCCTGGAGATCCACAATGTCGATTTCCGGTATCCAGGTGAGCATGAGTTCGACGGCATCGACCAGCAGGCCGTACAGCTGGCGCGGTATCCACAGAACGATATCAATGAGTGCGTCGAGCAGTTTCTGGATCATGGTCAGGCCCTCAGGAAGACGAAGACGGCGGCCAGGGTCCAGACGGCGACAAAGAGCATGGACAACAGGCCGCGATGGTCGTCCAGGATCTGGCAGTGGCTATCAATGGGCATGGCCTGCCAGTAGTCGGTCGCCGGGATGGTCCACACCGGACAGGTGTTGTTGCTGGCCACGGTGGGGATGGTGGTGACGGCGTTGATGGTCGGGTTGTTGGTGATGGCCAGCTGCAGGCGTTCGCTGCTTTCGGCGAAGGTGGGGGCATCCCCGAGACCGTCGGTGCTGTAACCGCCGTCGGGGCCATCGTTCATTTCTTTCAGGGTATCGGCGGTGTCTTTGGTGTTTTGTTTGATGTCGGCCAGGTCGCCCAGGTAATCCTCGCCGTCGGGGTTCTTGAGGCCTTCACCGGAACCGGAGGAGCCACCACCGGCCAGTTCGCCGTTCTTGCCCATCTGTTCCAGGGAGGAGACGTTCTTTGCGATGTCCTTGACGGCATTTTCGATCTTGCCCAGGTGTTCGTTGGAGGTGTCGGTTTTGGCGTTGCCCTCCTGGATGGCCTTCTCGACGTTATCCAGGCCCTTCTCCACCGATTCCGGATCGTTCTCGCGCTGGTATTCGTCGGGTTCGCCGTCGCCATCGGTATCGGTGTTCGGTTCTTCCGGGGTGTCGGGTTCTTCGGGTTTGTTGGTCAGGGGCTCACAGACGAATCCGTAGTCGTCGACCACGGAGATGGAGTCCCCCTTGCACTCGGGGACGCCGTAGTCTTTGGGCAGGCAACGGACTTCCCCGTTAACAATACCGATCTGGCCTTCGGCACTGCCGCTGCACTGGTCGATGTCTCCGCAGAAGGAGACCGGTGGTTTGCCGTAACCCAGGACGATTTCGCCCCGGTAGTTGTCGCTTCCGGCATTGCATTCGTTATCGTCTTCGGGGGGTGGTAGGCAGGCGCCGTTGAGCATGCCGTGTTCGCATTCGGGCTGGCAGATCCCGGAGACGGGGTCATGAGCCAGGCCGTTCTCTTTACATTGTTCCGGGGTCTGATCCTCAACTTCACAACGGGGCTGGGCGTCTTCGCCGGCATCGGTCCAGCCCGTCTCGCATTGACATTCTCCTAGCGGCTGTTCCCCGGTGATGTGGTTTTTTTCGTGCATGAACGCCGCGGTGCATTCTTCCTTTTTATAGAAATACTGGTTTCGGACACCCCAGCCATCCGCAAAAAAATCATAAAAGGCGGGGTAAATATCGGAGGTGTTTTCTGTATTTTGCTTCTGAACACAATCAACCTCCGGAGTACCATAACTCGAGGCTGAATAGTCCTGGCAAGCGGCCAGCGCATCGGCGCTGTTCTCGAAATAAAACTGCAACGCTTGCGCCGGCAGGGGGCAGCAGAGCCACAGGATCAGACATCCTTGAACAGATAGACGCATAGTGCGGCTCCCATCATGAAGAATGTCCAGTCCCACAGCTCTGCCATTGGTGCTCTCCTACTTGATCATGCTCAGCAGGAGTCGGGCACCCTTGCGCACGACGTAGAAGCCGGCCAGGACACCCACGACCGCGATCACGCCGGTGATTTCACCGGAGAAGTCGAGGCCACCGGTAACGGTGGACCAGTCGGCGGCGTTGGCGGCGGAAGCGCCCAGGAAGGTCATGGGCACGGCTGCGAATTTGGCAGCGGGTTTTACGAAGCGGCGGGCTTGAGCCGCCTGGAACTTGATGGCATTCATAGTGTTTACCTCAGCATTTTCAGGAGTTGACGGCCGCCCCATGCGACCGCCATGAGTGGCAAGGTCACGGTGAAGCCCTGGAAGATGGCTTCAGTGATCATTGCCGCGGTGTACTCGACGGGGGCCGTGTACACCACCTGGGTGATGGCGCCGGTGCAGTCCCAGCCTGAAGCTGTGAGTGTCCAGTCGCCGTCACACAGGATTGCTTTGCTCACGGGTCAGTCTCCTGTTCCCGTTAAGCGGATTTCTTGATGGGTTCCTGGGGCTTGAGCTCCAGGGCCTTGAAGGTGATCTTGCCGCCCTGCCCGGCTTTCATTTGGGCCTTGACGGTGAACATGGCCGGGAGGCGTTCGGCGTGGTTGCGCAGCTGGTCGATGTGCTTCCAGTCGCAGGCGATTTTCATGACTTCGTTGCCGACGCGGTTGTCGTCGTCCGCTTCAGCGGGGGAATAGGCCCACAGGGAGCCACCACGGTTGCCGTCAATGTCGTAGCGGGTGGCGCCGATGATCATGAGGTTCAGGTAGTTTTCCATTGCTTGTGTCCTCTGGTTTCGTTGGGTGTTGCTGTTGCTTGGGTTGCTGTTGGCCTTCCATTTCCAGGTGGGAAATCAGGAAGGATGTTGAATATTCGACATTAGTTTTCGTTGCTGCCTTTCCTGGTGGTGATGGTGAAAAGGGTTTGAGCTGTGTGTTGCGACCCCTTCGGGGCGGGCTCTACTCGCTGCGCTCCTGGCCACTAAGGTGGCCACCCTTACGGGTAACGATCCCTGTCGCCTGCCGCGCTCCGCTTGCCTCCTGTGCTCATGGTTCGGAATCAAGGGGCGGGCGTCCTCCCCCGACATCCTCACCACTCCGGATGCGCACTGTGGACCAGCCAGAGCCCGCCACAAGGCCAGGGGGCCTGCGGCCCTGGCGCTGCGCGCCAGCCTTGCAGCGGTCACTGCCCGGCCCCCTTTTCGTGCGCGAGTGGTGACGATGACGGGGGCGGACTCGAAGGCTTTTCAGGGGGTTGGTCCTGAGTGCCAAAGGTCGGGCAGCCAGCCTCCAGCCAGGCCGTCAGGACGGAACCGCCGAGGGTCCAGAGATCCGTTCCCCGTTGGATGGCTTCCTGTTGCAGCTGGAGGTAGATGGAGGACGGGGCGCAGACGTAGAAACGGCGCTCTTTGTCTTCCACCTGGTCTTTTCTGGGTGGGATATGGCTCATGGTTGCGTCTCCGTGACGTTGGGAAGATCCAGGTGGCCACAGTCCCAGGCGTCCCGCAGTTGTATAAGGCGGTCAAAGGCCGGGCTGTGATGGCCGCTGGCTTCCAGTTCGTGGATCAGGGCGTCGGTGAAGCCGGCTTTGCAGCGGGCCATGTAGTCGCACGGGTAATCGGTGCGCACTTCCTGCAGGTGGCTTAGCTGGTGCAGGAGATTGTCAAAAAGGCCTTCCAGGGCCTGGGCAGTGAGCGCAGAGGACGGACGAGGGCCCTGGAAGGCAAAACTGGCCGCGTTGATGGCTTTGGTGGCGTCGTGGCGGTGGAATCTCATGCGGCGGCCCTCAGTGCCTGGCAGGCTTGGCCGAGCGCCCAGGCTTCGAAATCCACAACGGTGTGCTGCAGCGTGAAGCGGGACAGGGCGTTGACGCAGTCCATGGTGTAGTTGAACAGGTCGTCGTCGAGCTCGTTGAAGGCGTCGGCCATGCCGAGCAGTTTGGTGATGCTGTCGCAATAGGCATCCCACTCACCGGCTTTGTGGAGGTGTACGGCGACGCTGACGACGGACTGAATGCTTTGCTGTTTGCGCTGACGGAGGGCCGGAGTCATACGTAGGCCTCCAGGCGAATGCCTTTATAGAGTTGACCCGGTAACGCACCGCAGGCGAACAGCTGTTCACGACGAAGCACCACCGACTCCGGGAGAGAACCTTTGACGCTTTGGAAGTAGTCCAGGTAGGCATCGAGCCTGGCGCGGATCTTGAGGGACTTCGCGTTGTCGTTGAAGCGGACGGCGTCGCCGTTCACTGGACGCTGTTCTATATAAGGAGAGACGAAGGACCAGCCAGCGGCACCGTTGACACGATCACCGCCAACCGCCATCCACTGACGGCCTGAGGCGCTGACAGCCAGCGTACCAGGAGCGACCATGCGGGCCGGGCCGAGGCGATCGGCGCGGGCTACACACTTAGCGCCATCGAAGAAGAAGATCTTGCCCCATTCGATACCAGTAGAGGCGCTGAGCTCAAGGTATTCGGCCCTGATCTGGCCAGCACGGTTAAGACGCTTCATTGCCAGTCCTCCTGTTCGAGTGCCGCCTGAGAGAGCAAGGCGATGTTCACCATCCGAACCCGGCCCACCTTCAGAGACGGGAGGTGGCCTTTTTCGATCTGGCCCCGGACCTGCCCTTCCGTTAAACCGGTGAGCTGGGCGTATCGGTCCTGGGTCATGACCGGGGTTGCTAGCAAGATGATTGGTTTCTGCTCGTCCACTGTTTTGCACTCTGCTACACTGAATTACACACTCATTTGTGGTGACCTCATTTTTAGGTACACCTTATTTCTAAGTATACTTAGGGCTAAGTACATGTCAAGCGAACTAGCAAAAAAAGTTCGACTGATTCGGGAGGCCGAGACGAGCGGAAGAGCCGAATTCTGCGAAATTATTGGCGTTGCGAAAAAGACGCTCGAGGGAATGGAGCAAACAGGACGAATACCGCGAGGAGATTTGCTCGAGAAGGTTTGTCAGACCTGGCCGAAATACACACTTTGGCTAATGACCGGCAAGACCGACGAGTCATGCGGCCAGATCGACCCAGAAACGGAAGTTGCTAGAAGAGAACACAGCCTGAAAACAGGATAGGTTTCAGCCTGGCGGCAAGAATCGCCAGCGCTTGGTATGTAAACCGAAGAAGGGAAGTACAAAAACAAGAGGGCTGGCCGTCGTAGTGTGCGGTGGCGGTTTCAGGCGACATATTAACAAAGCGAACTTAGACCTGAGCTAGATTTCAATACTGATGAGTGATCAGCTCTATAAATTTCATAATTAAATAGTGTAAAAATATAACCTCCAGGAAATTAAAAGTAAGGTTCGGATAATCATTGAGATAAAAAAGTTTCGTTTGTGTTGGTAAAAACCTTAAAAAACCAACTATGAAAGGACGGCAGAGGATGGATTTCGAAGAAGATTTGGCTAGACACCTATCAGTATTCCCAAGCTCCCCTATTTTATTCATTGGATCCGGAATGTCACGCAGATATCTGGGACTTGACGATTGGGAAGGTCTACTAAAGCGATTCTGTGAGCTTACCCAAAAGAGCTATCATTTCTATAAATCCTCCGCAAATGGAAGTCTCCCACTAGCAGCAACTGAACTGGCAAAAGACTTTAATACTATCTGGTTTTCCGAGGACGAATACTCTGAAAGCAGAAAAAATTTTGAAGAAGAGTGCGACAGAATAGACTCCCCTTTAAAATATGAAATATCCAAATACATTTTAGCAAACAGCAAACAGCAAACCAAAAGATCTTCCAGTAAACCTTGAACGTGAGATAACTCTATTATCGAAATCCGTAATTGACGGCGTGATAACCACAAACTGGGACACTTTTTTAGAAGAAACTTTCCAAAAAAGCAAAACATTTATAGGTCAAGATGAATTAATATTCGGAAATCCTCAGGGAATAAGTGAAATCTACAAAATCCACGGTAGCGCAACAAACCCCAATTCGCTTATCCTTACCGAAGAGGATTATAAAAATTTCGAAGATAGAAATGCGTATCTAGCATCAAAGCTACTAACTATATTTGTAGAGCATCCGATTATATTCTTGGGATATTCGTTATCAGACCCAAACATACAGAGAATCATCAAGGAAATAGTAAGATGCATCCCAAGTGATAAAACAGACGAACTCAGGGATCGGTTCATTTTCGTAGAGTATACTCCCGGCCAAAAGCCTAAGCTTGAGAACTCAACATATCACGTCGAATCAACACCAATTATAATAAAACAAATAAAAACTGAATCTTTTGAAGAAATATTCTCTGCACTAACATCTCTTAGAAGAAGATTTCCTGCACATATACTTAGACAACTTAAAGAGCAGGTTTATGATTTAGTAATACACAATGATCCCCAGGGAAAACTATTCGTAAAAGACATTGATGGAACGGATGAAGATCGACCTAAGGAAGTAGTATTTGGCGTTGGTGCAATATCTAAAATGCAGGCAACTGGATACAAAGGTTTAGACCGGCTAGACTTGATTAGAGACTGCGTTTTCAACACAAACGGGTATGATCCTTTCAGTGTCGTCACAGACACTCTGCAAAAGATATGCAAGGGAAATGCATACATACCTATATTTAAATACCTAAAAGAATCAAATCTTGTAGAACGTAACGGAAAACTCAAAGATCCTTACAATATCTACAAAGGAATAGCCGACAGATTCTATGTTTCTCCAAGCCAGTTTAGATCTAAAGGATATCTAGAAAATCAGGCCAATAAGCTCGATATAGAAAATACCAAACTAATCGAAATAGAAAGATCAGAGGGCCCAGAAACAATGGTCAAGCTAGCGCCTTACAAAAGCCCGGATGAAATTGACCTAAAGTATCTTAAAGATTTTATGAAATCCCACTTCGAGGAATATAGCGAAGCCAAACATATGACCTCTCATTTTTGCAAGCTAGCTTGTTATCTTGACTATATAGAAAACTATTATAATATATTCAAAAAGCCTACAAACTAATACTGAGGACAAAAACTGGGACAGATTGATTTCTCCAGGCTAACCGCTACTCTTTAGCCAAGCAGTGTCAGCGATAGGAAGAAGCTTTCGGCATTTAGGATACCGAGAACACGCCATGACCTCGGTTCCAGCATGCTTACCTGAGCGAACCCGTTTCTTAACCATGGGAGCATAGCAGCGCGGGCAAAACCTTTCCGGTGCTTCCTCAACGCGAGACGCAGAAATAGACTCTACACCTGAACCTTTGCTTTCTTCACTTTGAGCGATCGTCTCGTCAGTGGGCAAATTAGCCTGATCTAACCCCATAGCTCTTTGGAGATCCGCAGTGGTATAGCTGCGTTTAGCTTTGAACCGAACGAGGGGCAATCCTGCAGCTTCGAACGCGTTATCTAGAAAGGAATCACGCTCCTTTCTCTTGGCCGAGTCATGCGACTTATCATCCAGCTCAACCGCCCAAACCGGCTTAAAGGTTTTGCGTTCCACTATGACAATGTCGATGTGCCGGCTTTTAATTCGATTTCGAAACGAGTGCCAGGCCTGCCGATCCAGCCCTGGTTTGACAGAGATAAGATCTTCAACTCTAACTTTCCCAAAAAGCCTGTAGCGATCTGCAGGTAGAGCAAGCTCAAGGACCTGATAGAAGGACCCTTCCGCTTCTGTCATTAAGCGTTCTCGACGTTGATAGGGATACTCAACTCGGACCTTTTTAGCGAGCGGTGACAGCGGAGAAGCGATTAAAAAGATAATGACCGCGAGCACGGCCAGGGGGATCAGATACAACAGTCCATCGAACACAGGATCACCTAAACCTTTTCAATTCCTTATAAGGCCATAGATAGTAGCCTATATTTCTTCCTGTTCGCCAACCGAATTAGGGTTGAACAGGTGTCAACAATGAGGAGAAAGGAGATGGAAAACCTACCTGCGACGCTTAAGGCCACAATTTCGGAATTGAAGGCAAATCCGAATAAGGTGCTCGACCAGGCCAGGCATGAGCCAGTTGTAATTTTAAGTAAGAACAAGCCCTGGGCATACCTGGTGCCCATCGAAACTTTCGAACAGATGCAAGAAGAGATTGACGACTACCGGCTTTTGAGAGTGGCCCACGAAAGACAGGGCGATGACGCGGTCTCGATAACACTGGATGAACTAAGAGCAGGAGTACCAAACAAGCGCTAAATCTAGACTGTGCAGTGATCAAGGATAGCGATCAAACACAGATCTAGAATATTAACCGGAGCTGTTCGCCGAGATCAGCACGCTCTTCATCAGATAGCTCCCTGGAGTAATCATCCAGGATCTGTGCTAGCGATTCCTGGTCAACAAGGTCGTTCGCTAACTTTTCGAAAATATCGACCAACTGCCATTGGCTTATTTCAAGCTGATAGCCATTAATCAGGAGAAAGACGTGTGTGCTAATAGCAGCGGTTCGTTTGTTCGCATTTGCAAACGCATGGTTTTTCGCTAGACCAAAACCGAGCGATGCAGCAAGGTCAAATATATCGCTTTCTTGGTCATAGTAGCGGGTAACGCCGGGACGGGAACATGCGGACTCAAGACTACCCCAGTCAGCAACGTGCTTCTGCTCGGCTGGAGTATATAAATCAATTTGTTCGTCGTGGAGTGTTCGGACTTGCTCAGCCGTGAGGTAACGAACTTCCAATGTCGCCTCCGGCAGAGATTAGCGTTTAGCTAGTTCCTTGTAAGCCTCAGAATACTGTTCATGAGACTTAGCAGATGCCGCTTTGATGAGGGCCAGGTGATCACCTGAGAGCGGCTTTGCATTCTTGAATGGGCGCCGTTTCCTAACGACCACTTCCTGGCAGTCGATTTGCTTAGCTACTGACATGACTGCACCTCCTGCTCACTGTGCCTAAATTAGCACAACACTAAATCGAGCCACAGATTCTGAAGGGTTACGGATCAAAAAACAACCACAACCGACCCATATCCACCACAGAATCACCGACTGGTCCTTTAATATATAGGCTCGTTGGCACCTGAATACAATACGTAGAAGGTGACAGAATGTGTCCCCAAGGCGTCCACGCAATTGCGCTTTTAAGTGGTTATATATGGGTCTGATTTTCTGTAAGTGACTGATTGTGTAGTAAAGTGGTTTATTGAGTAGTTCTCACACAGGATTGAAAATCCCCGTGTCGGTGGTTCGATTCCGCCTCCGGGCACCAAGATTCAATAACTTAGCCCGCCCTTCTGCGGGCTTTGTTGTTTTCGTGCGGTAATTTCCAAGCAATAAACCGGAAACTACCGTGTTGGCGGCGCCATGAACTCAGGCCCGACCGGATCTTCAATGCATCGCGCCAGAATCTCATCGATCGCGTCAAACGCTTCCCGGTCCAGAGACCAGCCGTCGATGTCATCAACCGGATCGAGTTGCTCAGGCCTGCGTGCGCCCCAAAGTGCTGTTGTGACACCGGGCTGATCAACAAGCCAGCGAAGTGCCAATGCCAGTACGTTCTTCTGATAACGTTCGCGGGCAAACGCATCCAGTTCCGTCACGGCTCTCAGGTATTGGCGATAGCGCTCGCCCTGGAACTTGGGGTCGTTCTGCCGCAGATCGTCGCCGTTGAACTGCGTATCATCACGCATTTTGCCCGTCAGCAGCCCGCGGCAAAGTCCGCCGTAAGTAATGGTCGCAATACCCTGTTCACGGCAAAATGGCAGGATATCCTTTTCGATCTCCCGCTCAAACAGATTATAAGGCGGTTGAGCGCTATGCAGGGGTGCACTCTTGCGGAATTCTTCCATCTGAGCGGGGGTAAAATTACTGACACCGATTGCTCGGATCTTCCCCGCACGGTAGAGATTTTCCAGCGCCCGGGCGGTTTCTTCCATGGGTGTCTGCGGGTCTGGCCAATGGACTTGATAAATGTCGATCCGATCCGTCTGGAGGCGTTTCAGGGAATCCTCAACCTCCTGCTCAATACGAGCCGCAGTCGCATCGCGCCAGACCTTGTCATGGTCGGCGTTCCAGTTCAGCGCCACCTTCGTGGCGAGGGCAACCTGATCACGCTTACCGCCAGCCAGAGCCTTGCCGACAATCTCTTCCGAGCGGCCAAACCCGTAGACCGGGGCGGTATCGATCAGGCCAATGCCCTTGTCGATCGCCCTGTGAATGGTATCGATAGACTGGGTTTCATCTGTACCGCCCCACATCCAGCCACCAATGGCCCAGGTCCCCAGGCCAACCGGTGTCACCTCGATATCCGTGTTTCCGAACGTTCGGGTATCCATACATCCTCCCGTTTCAGTTGAATGATTGTCTGTTTTGCGAGCAGCAGCGTACTCACGGCCGCATCTTAACTGGTTACCAGGCAGCGCCCATCACCAAATAAATAAACCTGTGCCGGGAAACAAAAAACCGCGATCAAAGTCGCGGTTTTTTGGGCAGCAGAACTGGTGTTATTCGCTTACAACGGTCACCGGCCCAGAGGCATGCCGAACAACCTTTTCGCTGATACTACCCAGAGTGAGGCTTCGCACCAGGGAGTGGCCGCGCCGCCCCAAAAACAGGTGAGTGCCGGGGTTATTTTCCATATATTCGATGATTTCCTTGGCAGGGTCACCTTTAAGAAGGACCTCTTCGGCAGGGTCGACCATCCCATTTACAGCCTTTTTCGCAGCATCGAATACTTCGCGCCCGTAACTTTTCGCCTCTTCCTCGAGCTCACTCGGCCAAACGCCACTGACCACCAGTTTCTCTACCTTTGTACCCGGAAACACGGCTAACAACTTGAGTGTTTGACCGGTAGCTTGAGCCAGTTCGGCTGCCATTCTTGCAGCGTGTAACGAATGTTCTGAACCGTCACAAGCGACCACAATGCTCGGAGTCCCGTTGGCCATGGTCCCCTCTCCTTTTGTATTGGATGTGCAATCAACATAACATTGATGCGAAGGTCGGATGGTTGACTCACGTCATACCCCCGGATGAATCCTTAAGAGCTGTAGACTCTGATGAACACCATTCACTCCTTTGAATACTCAGCCTGAGTGTAGATTACTGTGCTCGAAAGTCCATGCACACTGTCTGGCAAGAGTTATGACAAGGTCCGGGTCGATGCTATCCTTTCACGTCTCCTCTAGTCAGGAAGCAAACAGTCGGCTTGGTCCAGGGCAATTTTCCCATATGCGAAACCAAAACAAGAAAGGTCGTTCTCGCATGGCCATCCATGGCATTGCTTACCCTGTGGAAAACGCGAATATCATTGCTTTCAACCCTCGCAAGAAGCGTGTGCGGGCAATACTGAGAGGCCTTGCAAACCAACGCCACCTCACAGTGTTCGAGTCTGTCGGACTGGATCTACGTTCAGCCCCTCTCTCCGAGCACGAATTACGCTCCGCAATATTCTCCGCGGAGAAGCGCCCAATTAATGGATTGATGCACACGGCCAAGCGTCTCTTCCTGCGATGGCAATATAACTGGTGCTACCGTCGCCTACAGCCTACTCGCCCTGGAGTTGTTGTGTGCTGGAACGGGGTGAAAGGTCACCGTTTTCTGGCTCTTGTAGCAGCACAGCGTCAATGCCATTCAACGCTTTATCTTGAAGAGGCACCTCTACCCGGCCGGTTGACTGTCGATTTCTCCGGCATCAACTATGGCAGCAGCCTGCCTCGCAGATCTGATTTTTACCAACGATGGCTTGCCGGGAATCCTGCTATTGACTCGACTGCGTGGCGAGCAATGCGATCCGGGTTGAACGCCAGGAAAACGTCGCGGCGGCAAAAGGTAAAGCGGAGACCAGATGACACCGACCTGTCTCGACAAAAATTTATTTTCTGCCCACTCCAGGTGCCTGGAGACAGCCAGATTACGGTGTACGGGGATTGGGTTAAATCGATTGACGATTTAATTGAACATCTGGAAAAAGCTGCAGACTGTTTGCCTGAAGGCTGGCACTTGCGCGTGAAAGAACATCCAAGTGCTCGCGTCTCCTTTACCGAGAGGCTCTCAGAAGCGACGAAACACCGGATCATCCTGGACAATGAAACGGATACTTTCGAGCAGGTTGCAGCATCTCGCGCCGTGCTTACCGTTAACTCTTCAGTCGGTCTTGAAAGCTTCTTTTTCGAAAAACCGGTCCTTGTTCTTGGCCATGCATTCTATGCGTTTGACCAGATAGCCACCAAAGTGCATTCGAGTAAACAGCTGTCAGAGTATCTGGCGGCTCCAGAGGAACTCTCTTTTGATCCCGTCGCCCGGGACGCTTTTATGAGCTATCTGGTAGAGCAGCACTTCCCAAGCGAGACAGACATCGTGGCCGGCAAGATTACACTTGATAATATCCTTGCTCGGGACCGTTCCCGTGATGAGCTATTGCGGCAGTTGGAAGAAAACCATCACCGAGGATTTTCGTAAAACCACCAATCAGGCGGCCTTGCGAAAATCCTCGGCTCGAACGGCCTTGCCTCGCTGGCGCTTATACCTGGTTTTGTCCTCAACTACTCGCATCTGGTATTTCGGGGTTTTCAGGTCGCGCTTGATGGCGCTTTCCTGTGTGGGCTTTGCCCTTTTTTTGGCCATGGCAATTGTGCCTCCTTTGGCGTTTTCATGGGTCTGTCTCACCACCTTCAGTTTAGCAGGTTCCGTCAATACTTCGGCGCGGGCGACATACGGAATATCACGCACGCCATCAGGGAATTTATACCTATTGCCGGAACCTGTGGCACCATCGATTCTTGTGCCGCCGAGACGGCGATTGACGATAAGGAGTTCTTGAAATGCTGATGGCCATTGGGGCAATCATTGCGGGTCTGGTTCTACTGGTGTGGAGCGCGGACAAGTTCGTGGAGGGCTCAGCCACCACGGCCAGCCATTTCGGGATGCCGCCGTTGCTGATCGGTATGGTTGTGGTGGGCTTTGGCACCTCCGCGCCGGAGATGGCGGTTTCAGCTCTGGCAGCTTCCCAGGGAAATCCCGGGCTGGCCCTGGGCAATGCTTATGGCTCAAACATCACGAACATTGCATTGATTCTCGGTATCACAGCTTTGCTGGCGCCTATTGCGGTGCATTCGCAGGTCATGCGAAAAGAGCTGCCCGTTCTGATTCTGGTGACGGCCTTTGCAGGTTGGCAGCTGTGGGACGGCGAGCTCTCCCGACTGGACGCCGTTGGCCTGATCGTGGTTTTCGTGGCGCTGCTTGGCTGGAGTATCTACCAGGGTATCAAACAGCCCGGAGACGCCATGGCCAATAACATGACAGATGAGCTCAAGGCCCACGCAAAGCCCCTGCGTAAGGCAATACTGTGGCTGGTTATCGGTCTTCTGCTTCTGATTGTCAGCTCCCGCATTCTGGTATGGGGAGCCGTGGATCTGGCGACCGCGTTCGGAATCAGTGATCTGGTCATTGGGCTGACCATCGTGGCAATCGGCACCTCTCTGCCGGAGCTGGCGTCATCCATTATTGCGGCCCGAAAGGGTGAGCATGATCTCGCCCTGGGTAACATTCTGGGGTCCAATCTTTTCAACACACTCGCGGTTGTGAGTATTGCCGGCCTGATTGCGCCGATGTCGGTAGCGCCGGAAGTTCTTTCCCGGGATTTCCCCATAATGGCAGCACTTACCCTGGTCCTGTTTGCCATGGGTTATGGTTTCCGTCGTCCGGGGCGTATTAACCGGTTGGAGGGTGCGGCTCTCCTGCTTGCCTTCGTGGGTTATACGGTGTATCTCTTAGGGTTTTCAGGAGCTTAAGTTATGTCACTCACAGCCTGGCTCACTTTCCTGGTTGCAGCCATACTGATCAGCGTTTCCCCGGGCGCCGGGGCCATCAATACCATGAGCAATGGCATGCGCTACGGTGTTCGCCGTTCATTGCCCGCAATCATGGGCCTGCAGTTGGGGTTCGGTATCCAGATTCTGTTGGTCGGTGCCGGGCTGGGCGCCATTATTGCCTCCTCGAACATCGCTCTGTCCGTGATCAAGTGGCTGGGTGTTGCTTACCTGGTCTGGCTCGGCATTTCCAAATGGCGCGAGCCGGTGATGGAATCCATGGAAGATGACCGTCAGCCTGTGAGCGGACGCAAACGGTTCTGGAACGCGACATTTGTAAACCTTACCAACCCCAAGGCGACGGTCTTCCTGGTTGCCCTGTTTCCGCAATTTCTGGTGGCCAACGCACCCCACGGCCCCCAGCTGATCACCATGGGAACCACACTGATTCTGGTGGATTGTCTGGTGATGCTGGGCTATGCCCTGCTGGCCAGCCAGCTGTTCCGGTTTATGACCACGGCCCGGCGTCAGCAGCAGATGAACCGGGTATTCGGCGGTCTGTTCGTCACCGCCGCCGTGGCGCTGGCCAGCTTCAAGCGGGCTTAGCAAACAAATGCACTAACGCAGGATGCATTCCCGGCTCAGTTTCTGACTTAATGTCCGGCGCTGACGCCTGAGGCTGTTACCTCTGTCATTGCTGTAGCCTGCCCGTAACCTGGACTGAATCTGGTCCAGCTTGCGCCGGTACTTTCCGCAGGTTTTCTCCAGCTTGGCGTCGGCTCTTTCCCGGGAACTGGTAACCGGTTTGCCGGGACGACTGGAGGACGACAGCAGGCTACTCACCTCTTCACGAATCCCGGAAATTCGCTGGCCCTGTCGCAGGTTTTCAGACATGGGCACGGTGGCAGGCTCCTGCACCTGAATCTGCTTGTGAGGAATTTTCCCGGGCGGGTAATCCGAGAAGTGGGCCACGCCGCGGCTGTCTATCCAGGTGTAGACATCAGCATGGGCGCCAGTGGTGATTAAGAAAGAAACAACAAGACTCGCCAGTATCCTTGGCATACAGTTCCACTCCCTGTGGTTTGGTAATCTGGTGCGGCAGTATAACGAAAAAGTCGTGAAATCGGGGTCAGATGAAATTCTCATCTGACCCCGATTTCAGGTCCTACTGATCCAGTAATTCGATCCAGTGCTGCACCGGCACCGGTGATCTGGTCTCGAGGTGCATCTGGCAACCGATGTTGGCAGTTACGATGCGGTCAGGATTATCAATGGTCAGTGCCTTGAGCTTGTTACCAAGCAGCTTCTGGCTCATCTCCGGCTGGGTAACCGAATAGGTGCCGGCCGAACCGCAGCAAAGGTGCTTGTCCTTGGTGGCGGCCAGATTGACACCGGCACGGGTCAGCACCTGTTCAACCACGCCGTTCTGCTTCATCGCGTGCTGCAGGGTGCAGGGGCAGTGGAACGCCACTTTGCCCGGATTCTGGCGCACCTTGAGCAGCTCCAGGTCCTGTTTCAACAGGAAGGCGCCAAGATCGGTGCACAGTTCGCTGACCTTCTGCGCCTTGGCGGCATAGACCGGATCGTCTTTCAGCAGATGGCCGTAATCCTGAACCATGGCGCCGCAGCCGGAGGCGGTCATGACGATCGCCTCCGCGCCAGCTTCGATAGCCGGCCACCAGGCATCAATGTTCTGGCGCATTCTTTCCAGGCCTTTCTCATGCTCGGAAAGGTGATAGTTCACGGCGCCGCAGCAGCCGGCCTCTGGCGCTTCCACCATGGTAATGCCCAACCGGTCCAGTACCCGTGCGGCAGCTGCGTTGGTGTTGGGCGTTGCGGACGGCTGAACACAGCCAGCCAGCGCCAGCACGATCCGGCTGTGACTTGCTGCCGGCCAGGGATTGGCCTGCTTTCTGGGGGGCACCTTGGTGCGCAGTTTTTCCGGCAGCACGGGGCGAAAGATCTGCCCGAGGCGCAGGAACAGGCCGAACAACTGGCGATTGGGAATTACCCTCGCCAGAGTCCAGCGCAACCACTTGTCTTTCGGGTCCCGGGGCATTTCCTTTTCCATCAGGCCACGGCTGATATCCACCAGGCGGCCATACTGAACGCCGGAAGGGCAGGTGGTCTCGCAGCTACGACAGGTCAGGCAGCGATCCAGATGCTCCCGGGTTTTTTCGGTCACTTCCGCGCCTTCCAGGAACATTTTCATCAGATAGATGCGACCACGGGGGCCGTCACGTTCGTCGTTCAGCTCCTGGTAGGTCGGGCAGGTTGCGGTGCAGAAGCCACAGTGCACGCACGCCCGCAGAATCGACTCGGCTTCCTGGCCTTCCGCGGTATTGGCAAATTGTTGAACCAGATTAGTTTGCATAGTTACAACCAGCTGTATAAGCGTCCGGGATTGAAGATGTTATCCGGATCAAACGCATTCTTGATTCGGCGCTGAATGCCTTTCAGGGCCTCCGGCTGATGGTGCATCACCTCACCGTTGCGGTCGCCGCCCCGGAACAGGCTGACCTGGCCGCCCGCAGCACGCGCCATTGGCTCGAGCTCCTTCAGTTCACCAGCACCCCGGAACCAGCGCTGGGAACCGGCCCAGTCTATGAACCAGTTGCCTTCCAGATTTGGCGTAGCGGCAGTTGAGCCAACCGAAAAGCGCCACAAGGGTACGTCGTTGCCAGCGAAAAACTCGTGCTGCATGTCCTGCACCTGCTGCCAGAACTGATCGCCGTTCTCCATCACGTCACCGGACCATTTTTCGGCGGTGGCCTCGACACCCGATTTAGCGCCGGACAGGCGCAGGTATACCTTGCCGTCCACCCAGCAGGCGGCGGTAATGGGCTTGGGCTCGGCGGCGCGGCTGTTCATGTAATGAATCACCTCGTCCATGCCCATCTCCTGCACCAGGGTGAGGGACGCGGCAGGCCTGGGCATGACCTTCATACTGATTTCGGTGATCAGCCCGAGCGTACCCAGGGCGCCGGCCTGAAGCCGCGATACGTCATAGCCGGCCACGTTTTTCATGACCTGGCCGCCGAAGCGAAGGTGTTCACCCTTACCGTTCAGCAAACGGATACCCAGCACCTGATCCCGTACCGATCCCGCCCAGGGACGACCCGGGCCGGAAAGGTTGCAGGCCAGGGTGCCGCCGATGGTCGAGGCGTCGCCAAATCTGGGCGGCTCAAAATGCAGGCACTGGCCCTGTTCGGCCAGGGTCGCCTCGATTTCACTCAGGGGTGTACCAGCACGAACGGTCAGGACCAGCTCTACCGGATGGTAATCGACAATGCCGGTGTGCTCGCCCACGTTGAGGGTTCCGGCATCAGGGTCGGCTTCCCGGCCCATGAAGGTCTTGGTTCCACCACCGACAATATTGAGTTTGTGCCCGCTGTCCCGGGCCTGGAGCACCTGCTCCTTTAACTGTTGGGAAATATCAGCCATGGGCGGCTTCCGTATGTTCGTGCGTGTGTTGTTTGTGCTCAAGGGAGCGGTATTCCTGGCAGAATTTCAGAGCCGGAACGCCCTTGCCGGGGTTCAGAATACCGGCGGGGTCGAAGGCAGCCTTCACATCGTGGAACTGCTGAAGTTCCTCATCGTTGAACTGCACGGCCATCTGGCGGATTTTTTCCACGCCAACGCCATGCTCACCGGTGATGCAGCCGCCCACCTCCACACACATTTCCAGAATGCGGGAGCCAAACGCCTCGGTGCGCTCGAACTCGCCGGGGACGTTGGCATCAAACAGGATCAGCGGGTGCAGGTTGCCGTCACCGGCATGGAAAACATTGGCCACACGCAGGCCAAACTCTTCGGACATTTTCTCCATTTCCGTCAGAACGTAGGCGATCTCACGGCGGGGAATGGTACCGTCCATGCAGTAGTAGTCCGGCGAAATCCGGCCTACTGCCGGGAACGCGGATTTACGGCCTTTCCACAACAGAGCCCGCTCTTCCTCACTCTGGGAAGTACGCACCGACGTGGCGCCCAGTTTGCGGAATACTTCCTCGGCCTGGGCGATGTGCTCATGCACCTCTTCTTCGGTACCGTCTACTTCGCACAGCAGCAATGCCTTGGCGTCCCGCGGGTAGCCCGCCTGGGCAAAGTCATCGGCCGCGACAATGGCGTGGCCATCCATCATTTCCAAACCGCCGGGAATAATTCCATGGGAAATAATGCCACCCACGGCATCACCGCCCTTCTGCACATCATCAAAGCCGGCCATGACCACCTGGGCCACTTCCGGCTTGGGCAGCAGCTTGACCTTTACTTCCGTCACCACACCTAGCAGGCCCTCAGAGCCCGTCATCAGTGCCAGCAGATCCATGCCACAGCTATCCAGGCCATCGCTGCCCACGGTAACCACATCACCCTCAGCGGTGACCATTTCAACGCTGAGGATGTTGTGAACGGTCAGACCGTACTTGAGGCAATGCACACCCCCGGAGTTCTCCGCCACATTGCCACCGATGGTGCAGGCAATCTGGGAGGATGGGTCCGGGCCGTAATAGAGACCGAACTGGGCCGCCTCTTCACTGATGGCCAGGTTGCGAACGCCGGGCTGAAGCCGTGCCGCTCGTGCCAGGGGATCAATCTCGATGATCCGATTGAACTTGGCCAGCGACAATACCACGCCCTCCTTGTTGGGCATGGCGCCGGCACTGAGCCCGGTTCCGGCGCCACGGGCCACCACCGGCACTGCGTTCTCGTTGCAGATGCGCATCACTCGCTGCACCTGTTCAACGGTCTCCGGCAGCACCACCAGCAACGGCATCTCGCAGTACATCGACATGCCGTCGCATTCGTAGGGCTTCATGGTTTCGTCATCAGTGATGACATATTCCGGATCGATAAACGACCGGAACTGTTCCGCCAGCTCGGCTTTGCTGACTTTCGGCTTGGTAGTCATAGCGTTCTCTGGGTATGAATTACGTCAAGTGTGACAGTCATCAACCGCGTTTTGTTTCAAAGTGGTCAAGACCGGCCTGGGCACAATCCATGTCCTGCTGGGGGGTACCGGAACTGATTCCGATTCCACCCACCACTTCGCCATCAACAATCACCGGCAAACCACCACCAACTGAGCTGATCCGGCCGCCTACTTCGGTATGAATACCGAAGGCCAGGCTGCCGGGCACATTCACCTTGTTGTAGTCGTGGGTGGCCTTCTTGGCCGCCGCCGCCGTGAATGCCTTGTCCTGGGCAATGGTCACACTGGTGATCTTGCCGCCGTCCATGCGCTCGAAAGCCACCAGGTTGCCGGATTCATCCACGATAGCAATACACATGGGCACACCGATTTCCTGGGCCTTGTTCGCAGCGCCTTCAATGAGAATTCGTGCTTCAGCCAGATCCAGCCGATTGATTGTCAACATAACGTATTACTCCTTGAATTGATTAACCGTAGACCAGCCCTGGCAGCCAGGTTACGAGGCCGGGAATCAGGATACACAAGAACAGACCGAGCGCCTGAATCGCCAGGAACACCAGGGACGACTTGAAAATCGTGGCCATGGATATTTCCGGCGGGCATACGCCGCGGAGGTAGAACAATGCGTAACCGAATGGCGGACTGAGGAACGACATCTGCATATTGACCAGATAGAGCACGCCGAACCAGAGGACAACGTCTTCACCTCCCACAGGCGGGAAGCCCAGCAACCCCGGGAACTCCAGAGCTTTAACAATAGGAATGAAGATAGGAACTGCCAGCAGCAGAATACCCACCCAGTCCAGGAACATACCCAGAACCACCAGCAGGAACATCAGCAGGAACAGAATGCCGTAAGGCGACATGCCAGTACCCAGAATGGAATCCGTCACAAATTGCTGGCCACCCTGAAGGATATAGAAGCCAACAAAGACAGAAGCACCGAACATAATCCACAGCACCATGGCAGATGCCTTGGTCGTGGTTACAGATGCTTCCCGCAGCCCACCAATAGAGAATTTACCGTGCATCATGGCCACCACGATGGCGCCAAAGGAGCCGATACCAGCTGCTTCTACCGGCGTTGCGATGCCACCAAACAGCAGACCCAGCACCAGGAACACCAGAATCAGTGGAGCAATCAGGTTTTTCGTGAGAAGGAGCTTTTCCTTCAGGGAAATCCGCTCTTCCACCGGTACAGGCGGCCCCAGCTTCGGATTAATCCAACTGCGGATCAGCACATAGGCAATGTACAGGGAAGACAGCATCAGGCCCGGGATCACGGAGCCGAGGTACAACTCACCGACCGATTGCTGCGCGACAACCGCGTAGAGAATCGCCAGGATTGAGGGAGGAATCAGTATGCCCAGAGTACCACCAGCCATGATCGAACCCAGCGCGATCTTCTGGTCGTAACCGCGCTTGAGCATCGCCGGCAGAGCGATGATGCCCATGGTGACAACGGCAGCACCGATAACACCCACCATGGCTGCAAGCAGAGTAGAGGCCAGAATGGTTGCTGTCGCCAGACCACCGCTCAGGCCACCCATCCACTTGTAGACCACACTGAACATTTCCTCAATCAGGCCAGCGCGCTCAAGCATCGAGGCCATGAAGATAAACAGCGGTATCGCAGCCAGATCTGAGTTGGTCATCATCGGGAAGATACGACCCGGCACGAGGTTCAGCATCATCGCGTCGCCCACCAGGTAGATGAACATCACACCCAGTCCACCGGTCACGAAAGCCAGCGGCAGGCCCATCATCAGGGCCACGGCGAGGGAACCGAACATCAGATAGGTCAAAGGCCCGATCTTGACGTCAGAAAGGCTACCGGAGAGCTTGAACAGGAATTTCTCATCGCTCCACGGATCGTAGAAAAGAATGTTGATCATTTCGACACAGATGACAAACGCCAGTGCCACTGTGGCGATAATCATCAGCCAGGTACTCAGCTTCCCGACAAGGTTACTACCCGGCGCAGTTGTTGTATTTGTAGTCATGCGGTGCGCTCCCGGCCAAGACGGACGAACAGAACAATATCTTTGGTCAGTTTGGATATGCCTGCGAGTAAGAGAAGGGTTGAACCAACCACCATCATGCCTTTGACCGGCCAGTGCTGGATGCCCCAGGTCTCAACCGTGGTTTCATTCATGGCGTAGGCATCCTGGAAGAAGGTCCAGGAGGTAACCAGCAGAATCAGGGCAAAAATGAAGAAGAACATGGAAGTAAAGATGTCCAGGCCAATTCTTCCCCGCACTGGCAGCATGTTGTACATCACATCCACGCGCACATGGGCGCCATGAAGCATGGCAAATGCGCCAGCCAGCATGTATTGCATACCCAGCAGCAGGAAGCTGGCTTCGTGGACCCAGATGCTCGGCATGTCGAAGATATAGCGCATGACCACACCATAGAAATAGAACATAACGGCATTGATCGTCCAGAACGACACGAACAGGCCGGATTTGTCGCAAATCCAGTCCACTACCTTGGTAAACCAGTTCCCTTCGAACTGAAGATAAATCAGGGGATCATCCTCTTCCGCCTGTAATTCCCCCGGTGTCAATTCCGGTTCTGCAGCCTCGCCTCCGTGACCACTGCTCCACTTGTCCCAGGCCATCATGATCAGCGGCATAACCGCAAGCCAGCCCCAATAGAACCAGTGCGGCATTACGAATCCGAAACCTTCAAGATCAGACATGTTGTTGCTTCCTCAGCCACAAAACGGGGAAGGCGGAACGCCTCTTTCGGAGTCGTCCCTGACCTTCCCCCTGTTTCTTATTTATTGGTTCAGGAAGGTGTTACCGGCCCGGCACACCTTCAAGGTCAGACTCCTCGATATAGCCGACGGTGTCGTTCATCATATACTCGACCTGGATATCGAAGATGGCACGGGCATCTTCGTCCTTGTTCGCCCACTTGTACCAGATCGGAATGGCTCTGCGGCGCCATTCATCCACGTCATCCTGGCTCAGACGGCTCACGGTATCGCCCGCATCCTTGAACTTCTTCATGGCCTCGACGTTGCGTTTCTGGATGGTCAGGTAGTGCTTCTGGGAATAGATGCGCACTTCATCCTCAACCAGTTGCTGGAGTTTCGGGTCCAAAGCGTTCCAGGCACGCAGGTTCACGGTCAGATCCATCAGGTCCACCGGCTGGTAGATAGACATCACGCCCGGAGGTCCGAACAGGATGTAATCAGTCACCTGGGAGAAGCCCAGTTCCCAGTTCACCGCCGGGCCCACATAGTCGGCTGCGTCGATGGTGCCCTTTTCCAGGGCCGGGAAGATGTCAGAACCCGGCATGCTCACAGTAGAAGCACCGAATGCCTGGAACACCTCGGCGACCATGCCACCGGGAACCCGGAGCTTCAGGCCTTTAAGGTCTTCGAGGCTGTTAACCGGCTGCTTGGAGTGGATGATATTCGCATCGTGCTGGATCGGGCCAACGTAGAACAGCCCGAACTTTTTGTAGATTTCCCGGGTCTTCTCCAGCATGCCCATGGAATAGAACATTATATCCCACTGGTGGGGCTGGTCAGGACCGGCCGGGTAAGAAGACAGGAACACTGACGCGGGAATCTTGCCCGACCAGTACAGGGTGAACGGGTTCATGCCCTGAAGAACGCCACTGCGAACCGAATCGAACAGTGAATTGCTATCTGCAGCGACAGCCTTGGCAGGGAAACACTTGAAGACCAGCTCACCGCCGGACTTCTCTTCCATGCCATTACACCAGTCCTCGAACAGGTCGTAGCCGACCGTACCCGCGTCCCATACAGACTGGATCTTCCAGGTTGTTGCGGCATGGGCCTGGCCCGCACCCATCAGCATCGCGCCTGCGAATGCTGCGCCGACAGCGGCGGTTTTGAGAAAGCTTCTGCGAGGTGGGGTCTCGGCAGTGTCACATTGATTACGGATGTTATTGTTGGAATCCATCGAAACGTCTCCGTTGGCTTTGTTGTTATGAGCGTCATAGCAACGCCGGCACAGACCGGCATTACAATGATACTCGTAGCCAGCGCCGGTTTAGTCCAGCACGGAAGCCACTGGTCAGACCAGTTTTTTAAGCATCAAAAATGGACGAAACACGCTGAATCAGCCATATTTAACGGGCTCGAACGCGTATCGGTTGGCAGATTAACCAACAACAAACAGAACCATTGACTGGTCAGACCACAGAGCATAAACAGGCACCCAAATGGCAATCTCCCAGGAAATTTCTTACCGGCTGGAACGCCTTATCCTTGATGGCGGGCTCGCCCCGGAACACAAAATACCCTCCGAGCGGCAACTGGCAGCGCGGCTGAGTGTTTCCCGCGCGGTCATTCGCGAAGCCCTGCACGAGCTTCAGGGGCGCGGGGTTATCGAAACCCGGCATGGCAAAGGCTCGTTTGTGGCCAGCATGGTTCCCGGCGCCAACGATCTGGGCGAACAGAGCCCGCTGATGCATCTTTTCGAAGGCCATCCCCGAACGCTCTACGACTTGCTGGAAGTGCGGGAGCAACTTGAAGGTCAGGCAGCCTATCTGGCAGCACAACGGGCCACCCGACTCGACCGGCACCGGATCACCAAGGCGTTCCAGGCCCTTGAAGAAACCGATCCGCTCAGTAATGCCCGCCCAGACCACGGATTTCACCTGGCCATTGTGGAAGCGTCGCACAACCCGATTCTGGTGCATGTGCTCAACAGTCTGAAAAAGATGATGCTGTTGACCGTTCAGGCCTCCGTTGCCAACCTGAACCCGAGGGAGGAGATGCGTAAGAAAATTGTCCGTCAGCACCGGCAACTCTACGAAGCGGTGGTTTCCGGCAAAGCCGCCGCTGCCCAGAAAGCCGCCACGGCCCACGTGCGGTTCGTCAGCGAAGCCATGCGGGAGATGGAAAAGGAAGGCAGTACGCTGATCCGCCTGCCCGTAGGCCCGGAGACCGGCGCGCAGTACCCGCAGGCTACCATCTGAGGATGGCAAAACTTGCATTGATCACTCATTTGCCCACAATGATATGCAGCGAACGGCGGTGAAAAGCGGTAAAACACCCTGCTGAAGGTATTGATTTCCGCATCCACAGTCCGTAAAACATGCGCCTTTGAATTTCAGCTCCGGGAGTCACCCATGGCGGACCAAGCGCCTTTGATCTGCAGGGACATTCACAAGACCTTTGATCAGCTTGAAGTGCTCAAGGGCATTTCACTGGAGACACGAAAAGGCGACGTGGTCTCCCTGATCGGCAGCTCAGGCTCCGGCAAGAGTACTTTCCTGCGTTGCATTAACCTGCTGGAAACACCCACATCCGGCGACATTATCGTGCACGGCGACCCAATACGGTTCACCACCAACCGCAAAGGCGAGCGCATTCCCGCGGATAACAAGCAGGTTGAACTGATCCGGGCAAAGCTTTCCATGGTGTTCCAGAGCTTCAATCTGTGGTCTCACATGACCGTGCTCGAGAACATCATTGAGGCGCCCATCCATGTGCTCAAGGTTCCCAAAAAAGAAGCCATCGAGCGAGCCGAAGCCTACCTGAACAAGGTCGGCATCTACGAACGCAAAGACTACTATCCGGCCCAGATGTCAGGCGGTCAGCAGCAACGCGCCGCCATTGCCCGTGCCCTCGCCATGGAGCCGGAAGTGATGCTGTTTGACGAGCCCACCTCGGCCCTGGATCCGGAGCTGGTGGGTGAAGTACTCAAGGTAATGCAAAGCCTGGCCGAGGAAGGCCGGACCATGATCGTGGTCACCCACGAGATGGCATTTGCACGGGATGTGTCCACTCAGGTCCTGTTCTTGCATCAGGGCGTGATTGAGGAGCAGGGAACCCCGGACAAGGTGTTCGACAACCCCGATTCGGAACGCATGAAGCATTTCCTGGCTCCCAACTTCTGACACTCGGTGCTATCTTGAACCGGTGCAGACAAGAAAACGTTGGATAAACCGATATCCACAAAAAATAAAGCCCACAAGGCAAACCACTGGAGAAGTGACACATGAAAAAACTGATTGTTGCAGCAAGCTGTGCCCTGGCCCTGATCGCCGGTGGCGCCAGCGCCCAGGAACGTAATCTGCGTATCGCCTTCGACGTACCCTACGAACCATTCGAGTACAAGGACGAAAATGGCGAACTGACAGGCTTTGAAGTCGAGCTGGCGGAAGCCATGTGTGAAGAAATGAACGCCAACTGCGAATTCGTAATCCAGGCGTGGGACGGCATGATTCCGGGCCTGCTGGCACGCAAGTTCGATCTGATCATGTCTTCCATGTCCATCACCCCGGAGCGCGCCGAGCGGGTTCTGTTCTCCGAGCCGTACTACAACACCCCAGGTGGTTGGTTTGCTCGTAACGATTTCAGCAGCGACGTTACCGACATGGACGCCATGAAGGGTAAAACCGTGGGCGTTCAGCGTGGCACCACCATGGACACCTACGTTACCGAGAACATGGGTGGCATCGTGACCATCAAGCGTTACACCACTGCTGACGACATGGTACTGGACCTTGAAGGCGAGCGTCTGGACGCAGTCTTTGTCGATTACCCTGTCGGCGAGCAGACCATCCTTACCAAAGAAGGCTTCAAGGAAGTTGGCGAGTCCGTCAAGCTGGGCGAAGGCGTGGGCGTAGCCATGCGCCAGCGCGATGCGGATCTGGCGGAAGAGGTTAACGCTGCCCTGGCGACGCTGAAGGAAGACGGCACCTACGACGAGATCATGAACAAATACTTCAACTACGACATCAAGATGTAAATACCTGCTCGGGGCGGCTCTTCGGGGCCGCCCCTGATCACCGGACTTTCGATTACCGGACATTCCCATGATTGATCTGAAAGGCTATGGACCGGAACTGCTGGACGGGGCGGTGGTTACCATAGAACTCGCATTTCTTTCCCTGGCCCTTGCGCTGGCCCTCGGCCTGATAGGCGCTTCTGCCAAACTCTCCGGCAACCGCCTTGCCACCGGTATTGCGACCACTTACACCACATTGATTCGGGGTGTCCCTGATCTTGTGATGATGATGCTGTTCTACTATGGCGGCCAGGTGGTGGTGAACATGCTCTCGGACTATATCTGGGAAACCTACGAAATTGACTTCTTCTTTCAGTTCGATCCTTTCATCTCCGGCGTCATCACGATCGGACTGATCTTCGGGGCTTACATGACGGAAACCTTCCGGGGAGCCTTCCTCGCGGTGGAGACCGGCCAGATTGAAGCGGCCCGGGCTTATGGCTTTACCCGCCTGCACACCTTCCGGCGCATCATGATTCCCCAAATGATGCGCCATGCCCTGCCCGGTATCGGCAATAACTGGCAGGTATTGCTCAAAACCACAGCCCTGGTCTCGATTATCGGCCTGACCGACATGGTCCGAGTGGCCGAAGAGGCTGCCAAGGCCGAGCGCATGCCGTTTCACTTTTTCATCCCGGTGGCGTTTGTGTACCTGTCGCTGACAGCCATTTCCGAGCTGTTTATCAAATGGCTCGACAAGCGCGCCAACGTTGGCGTCATCCAGGGGGGATAAAACATGCCTGAGTTTATCGCCCAATGGCTGAACCAGAACGAAATCTTCACCGCCATGACCATCATGGAATACTGGAACGGCCTGGTGAATACCGTACAACTGGTGTTCCTGTCTCTGGTGATCGGCCTTATCTGTGCGGTGCCCCTGGCCATTCTGCGGACGGTAAGAAACCCGTTCGTCTCCGGCCCTGTGTGGCTGTACACCTATCTGTTCCGTGGCACACCACTGCTGATTCAGCTTTACATCATTTATTACGGCCTTGCCCAGATTCCCGGCATTCAGGAAACCTTCTGGTGGGAAATATTCCGGGAGCCTTTCTACCCGGCCCTGCTGGCTTTCGCCCTGAATACCGCCGCCTACACCACGGAAATCATCCGGGGCGCGATTGTCTCCACGCCCCACGGTGAGATTGAAGCGGCCAAGGCCTACGGCATGAACTGGATGATGCGGATGCGGCGTATCGTGCTGCCGAGCGCTGCCCGGCGGGCGGTTCAGGCCTACTCCAACGAAGTGATTTTCATGCTGCACTCCAGCGCGATTGCCAGCGTGGTCACCATAGTTGACCTCACCGGGGCGGCGCGGAATATCTACTCGCGGTTTTATGCGCCGTTTGACGCGTTCATCTTTGTGGCGCTGTGCTACATGGCACTGACGTTTATCCTCGTGTTTGCCTTCCGCAAACTCGAAAACCACTTGCTCAAGCATCAGAGGCCAGTCACTTCGTGAGTCTTTTCGGATCTCACCCGGACTGGCTCTCTCATACCCTCGACCATGCCGGTGTGGATCTTCCCGAAATCAAGACCCATCTCCCGGA
Source organism: Marinobacter guineae (assembly GCF_002744735.1). Taxonomy (GTDB): domain Bacteria; phylum Pseudomonadota; class Gammaproteobacteria; order Pseudomonadales; family Oleiphilaceae; genus Marinobacter; species Marinobacter guineae. The sequence goes on from NZ_KZ319339.1 coordinate 1,645,955, forward strand.
TGGCACCCGCGTCAGCCGCAAGGCCGTTGGGGTGCTGGACATTGTTCCTCCGGCTAGCCGTGCCAATCCGAACGCCGAGGCAATCATTGTTTCGGCAGGAGTGCATGGCAACGAAACCGCGCCGATTGAAGTACTGAACGGGCTGGTCATCGAGTTACTTGAAGGTGCGTGGGAATTGTCCTGCCCTGTGCTGCTGGTTCTGGGCAATCCGCCGGCGATGGTGGCCGGGGACCGGTTCATGGAAGTGAACCTGAACCGGCTGTTCCACGGAGCCCATGGGCGATCAGAGTACGCCGGCCTTGCAGAAGCACAGCGGGCGCAGTTTCTGGAAGAGGCCTGCCGGCAGTTTGCCATGGCGAATCCACAGGCTTTGCGCCATTACGATCTGCACACAGCGATCCGGCCTTCGCATAGGGAGCGGTTTGCGCTCTATCCGTTTGTCGAGGGGCGGCAGGTTCCAGTCAGTGAACGGGATTTTCTGCTGGAGGCAGAAGTGGAAACCCTGTTGTTGCAGCATAAAGCCGGCACGACGTTTTCGTCATTTTCCTCGTCGCTGCTGAAGGCCGAGAGTTTTACCGTGGAGCTGGGTAAGGTAAAGCCCTTTGGCCAGAATGATCTTCGGCGTTTCGACGGCATCCGGGATGCCTTGCGACGCAGGTTCCGGGGGCAACCCGCGCCGTCACGAAAACCGCCGTTCGACCACCTCACGGTGTTTGAGGTGGTGCATGAAATCCTCAACACCGGAAAGAATTTCCGGTTTCACATTCCGGATGACGTCGCCAACTTCACGGAATACCAACCCGGCACCTTAATCTGGGAAGATGACGAAACCAGCTACCGGGTCGGGCATTCGCCGGAGGCGATTGTGTTCCCCAACCCGGAGGTTCCTGTGGGCCAGAGGGTTGGCCTGATGATCCGTGAAGGCGGGGTCAGGTGAAATTTTCATCTGACCCATTTTGACTTCACGCCGGGGCGTTTTCAGGTTCCGGAACGCTGACCCTGATCAGCTGGGTGCAGACTGCCGGTATCACCAGCAAGGTCAGCATCGTGGAAGCCAGCAGGCCTGAGATAATGGCCCAGGCCATCGGCGGCCACAGCGTGGAACTGGAGAACGCCAGAGGCAGCAGGCCGGCCACGGTGGTTGCCGTCGTCAACAGGATCGGCCGGGTACGCTGCTCAACCGCAATGCGCACGGCCTCCCGGATTTGCTTTCCTTTATCAAGCTCCCTGTCCATCACATCCAGCAGTACGATGGCGTTGTTCACCACGATACCCACCAGGGCAATCACGCCCAGCAGGGACTGGAAGCCGAAAGGCGAACCGGACAACACCAGCCCCGGAAAGATGCCGACGGTAGCCAGCGGTACAGTCAGTAATATGATCCCTACCCGGCGGAACGAATTGAACTGCAGCAGCAGGAAAAACAGCAGTAGCAGCATGCCGATGGGTGCGGCTGTCAAAAGGGCGTTGTTGGCCTCGCCGGAGCCTTCGGCATCGCCGCCCATTTCCATGCGGGTGCCCGGCGGCAGGGGCGTTTTTTCAAGTGTGGCATAAAGTCCTTCGAGGGCCTGGCTGAAGCTGTAACCGGCTTCCAGGTTGGCGGTTACTGTGTTCATTCGCACGCCATCCCGCAGGTAACGGACCGCCGGCTCCCAGGTGGTTTCCACGCTGGCAACTGCCACCAGGGGCACGGCATCGCCACGGTTGTTGTAGATATTGACGGACAGCAGACGCGACAGGGAAAGCGAGGTGCCTTCACGGGATCTGAGTACCAGAGGTATCGGGTCATCTTCCTGCCTGTACTGCTCGGCAACGATGCCGAAACTCTGACCATACAGGCTGCGAGCCACATCGGCCCGGGTCAGTCCGTATCGGGCCGCGGTGGCATCGTCGACATTGATCGCAATGCTCGGCACTCCGATGTCCAGATCATGCCGGACATCAACAGTTCCCTCGACTCGCCGCAAAATGCTGAATATCTGTTCCACAGCCCGGATCCGGGTGCCTTCGCTGGCATGATAGACGCGAACAACCACCGGCGCAGCCCGGGGTGGCCCCTGCCCGAGAATACCCACGGTTACATCCAGCCCGGGCATCTGTTCGTTCACATGGGCGCGAATCCAGCGAATCATCTCCGTGGTGTCTTCCAGGGTGGGCGTGGTCACCACCAGCCGGGCCCGGTTAGGAGCCTGTGGCGCCCGCTGGAGATTGTAATAGAAAGCTGGCCCGGTGTAGCCCACGAACCGGTGCACTTCCAGGGCATCGGGCCGGGTGCGAATGGCCTGCTCAAGGTTCGCCGTTGCTTCGGCCGTGCGGGACTGATCAGTGCCCTCCGGCAGATAGACTTCAACAATGACTCGAGGCCGGTCAGCATTCGGGAAAAACTGCTGGGCCATAAACGGTGTCATGGCCAGGCTGATCCCGACCAGAATAGCGCCGGCAGCGATAAGACGGCCGGGATACCGGGACACCAGGCCACCCAGGAACCGGGCCAGGCCGATCAGTCGATCCTCTCCGCCATTACGTCTGGGCTTCAGGAACTTCGCTGCCAACAGGGGAACCGCGGAGATGGCCAGCAGGTAGCTGACCGACAGGGTCAGCATGATCATCACCGGCACGCCCCGGGTAAAATCGGCCGCGCCCCCCTTGGACAGCAACAGGGGCGCAAACGCCGCCAGGGTGGTCCCGGTGGAGGCCCCCAGTGGCCCGGCCAGTTCACTCACCGCGGTACGCAGGGCATCAAGGCGGCGCATTCCTTCATCCAGGTGGCCCTGGATGTTTTCCACAATCACAATGGCGTTGTCGATCAGGATGCCGAGGGATATCACCATACCGATCACGGCAATCTGATGCAGAACCCCGCCGCCGAGGTCATAGAGCCCGACACTGATCAACGCGACCATGGGCAGGATGGAAGCGACCAGCAGCCCCATGCGGATACCCATGCCGGTGAACACCACCGCAACGATGATCAGTACGGAGAGCACCAGACTCCAGGCCAGGTCATCCAAGCGCTCTTCCACCTTGTCTGGCTGAAAAAACATTTCCCGGATATCATAAGGCTCGAAATCCCCGCGAATCCGCTCCAATCGTTCCCGCACCCGCTCTCCGAACCGGATCGCGTCTGTGGTGCCCTCTTCCATGATGATGGAAACCAGCACCACCCGCTCGCCGTCATACCAGGTTTCCGGCTGCCGGGGCTCCGCCGGTCCTCGCCAGACCTGCGCCGCGGCCGCAAGTGGTACTTGCGAACCATCGGGCAACTCAATGGGCGTGGCACGGATGGCATCGATATCGGCAAATTCGCTGTTGGGAAGCACCGACAACCGCCGACCATTCACCACCACGAAGCCGCCGGGAATGGTCTGGTTGCGCATAGCCAGGGTATCCATCACCCGGGCCGGGGAAATCCCCAGCCGAAACAGGGCGGCATCATCCAGCGCCAGGGTTATCTGCTCGTCGGCATCGCCTTCCAGCTCAATTCGGGACACCCCGGGAATATCCGACAGGTTCTGCTTCAGCCGTTCGGCCACGCCCGACAGTTCGGTAACCGAGGGGGAGCCGCTCACGGCCATGACAATAGCGGGAATATCGATCAGGCGGTCATCGAGCACCATCCTGCCCACATCGTCAGGAAAATCCTGCCTTGCCCTCTCCATGGCCTGGCGCACACGGTCCCAGGCGGGGTCCGTGTCGTAGATCGCGTCGTTCAATCGCAGCCGGACAATGGCGACGCCAGTTCGAGCCGTTGCCTGGGAGAAATCCACCTCCTCCACCTGCCGGAGTTCGTCCACCAGGGGCTGCAACACAAGCCGCTCCACGGCATCGGCACTGGCGCCCGGATAATTAATGCTGATCAGCCCTGCGCGGTAGGGAAACGATGGGTCTTCCTGGCGTGGCATGGTGCTGTAGGCCGCGATGCCCAGAAGGCAGAGCATGGTAACGACCATGCCAAGCAGTCGCTGGCAGTTCAGAAGCCGGCGGGTCATCAGCGTACCCCCACAGCATCACCGTCTGCCAGACGGGTCATGCCGGCATAAACCACCTGGTCACCGGGCGCCAGGTCGCCGGATTTGACCACAACCCGTTCACCTACAATCCGATCCACGTCCATGGAAACCCGGCGGGCAACATTCCCACGCACCCGAAAAACGCTGGTGCCATCGGCATTCCTGATCACAGAAAGCAGCGGAACGGTGAGTGCCGATTCGTTTACCGGCGTAATGCCCACCTCTACCGCTTCCCCCGGTTCCAGGGTGTTGACCGGCAGGCTGACCAGTACCGGGTGCAACTCTCCGCGAATGGCGCCTGCCTGGGCAATCTCTACCACGGAACCGGATTGTGGAGGCAGGCTCCGGTCCTGCACCGACCAGACGAGCAGGGTCTGCTCCAGTTGCACGTGGTCCAGCAGAAAAGCGGGCATTCGCACTTCCACTTCCCGGCCTTCCGGCGAAGACAGGCGCATTACCGGCTGGCCTGCGGCCACAAATTCGTCCTGTTCCACCAGCAGTGCTTCCACACGCCCGGAAAAAGGCGCCCGCAAGGTACTTTCTTCGAGCATTTGCGTGGCCTCGGCCAGGGAGGCCCGGGCGGTGGCGACACTGGCGTTCAGGGAATCGCGCCGGGCGGCAAGCTGTTCCAGGGTCTGTTCGGAAACCACGCCACGTTCATGCAGCTGGCTGGAACGTTCCCACTCACGCTTCGCCTGTTCGTAGCGGGTTGTCAGCTCCTCCAGTCGGGCTTTGGCGGAATCCCGCGCTGGTTCCAGGGCAGGGTTGTAAACCCGGGCCAGAACCTCACCAGCCTGCACCTTCCGGCCCAACTCCACCGCCCTCTCCTTCAGGGTGCCGCTGACCTGAAAGGTCAGAGTTGCACGCTGGGTGGCGCGGACAATACCGGAAAACCTGAGGGGCATATCCCGGCTTTCACCACCGGTAACTTCCGACACTCGCACGGACACGGCCTGGTGCTCAGGCTCCGATGACATGTCACTGACTTTGCAGCCAGAGAGGAGTAGTGACAAGAACGCGAGGAAAACAGTGGCAACGGGCATACGAAGTGGCGTCATGATTCATCCTTTCATCCATGCTTATGTTGTTGGCGGGGGCCAGTCCATGGGGATTCCCGATGGCTTTTGTGGACATAATGTCATTTTTTGACATTATGTCAATAATCGGGTTTGATCCAGTTTCAGGTATCATGTATTAGCCGTTGCAACCTAACCGGAAGATTGAATGAGCGAACCTCTGAAAACCCGCCGGGAGCGGGAAAAACAGGCCCGTTACGACACTATTCTGGACGCCGCCGAACTGGTGTTTTCAGAAAAGGGTTACGACCGCACCTCCATGGATGACATTGCCCGCACTGCCAGTCTTAGCCGGGCTCTGCTGTATGTGTATTTCAAGGATAAGGCGGCGATACAGCGGGGCATCATGCTCAGAGCCGGCCACAGCCTGTTCCGGCGGTTTGAGGAGGCGCGGCAAACCGCAGACACCGGCCTGGCCCAGATCCGGGCTATGGGAGAATCCTACTACCGCTTCTATCTGGATGAACCGGATTACTTCTCTGCGCTCACCAAGGCATCCACAGCCATGGCCGAGGCCGACGAAAACCAGGCCACGGAAATGCTGTGCTCCAAGTCAGACCTGATGGAGCTGATGGTGGGGGCGATTGAACAGGGGCTTCAGGACGGCACTATGAACCGGGAGCGGATTGCCGATCCGGTACAAACTGCCCTGTATCTGCGAGGCGCGCTCCATGGCGTGATTCTGTTGTGCCAGTCAGAGATGGGCGAAGGCAACACGGAGTTTCCGGCCCAGCAACTGATCCGGCACACCATGGACATGCTGACTTCATCGATTTCAGCCTAGGGCTCCCGGCGGGACAACAGCACTAAAGCTGGAAATCGTAGATTGAGCCCAGCCCCAGAATACCGGTGAGTTCGTCCAGGGCTTTGCGGACTTCCGCCAGTAGCATGGGATCTGCCAGATCATCCTGGCTCAGCTCATCCCGATAATGGGCCTCCACCCAGGTGGTCAGGCGCTCGTAGAGTGCATCGGTGAGAATCACGCCCCGGTGCATGGCCTTGAGCTCGTCATCATCCAGAACTACCCGCAACCGCAGGCAAGCCGGGCCACCACCATTGCGCATGGACTGCTTGACGTCGAACACTTCCACCGACGTGATCGGCCCACCGGATTTCACCAGGTCATCCAGATACCGGCTCACCGAAGCCACTTCCCTGCACTCACCAGGCACCGCAAGCAGCATACCGTCAGGCGTGTTCAGTAACTGGCTATTGAACAGGTAAGAGGCCACCGCATCTTCAACAGGCACCTCGGCACTACTGACCCGGACGGCTTCAAGTTCTGCGCTGCTCAGACGCTCACGGATATCCGCCAGCACCCGGTCTTCGTTCAGGAACGCCATCTCGTGATAGAACAGGGTGTTGCCATTGCCCACGGCGATGACATCGTTGTGGAAAACGCCGGCATCGATTGCATCCGGGTTTTGCTGGGCAAACACCACATGCTGATCCTGCAGGCCATGCAGTCTTGCAATCGCCTCCGAGGCCTCCAAAGTCTGCCGTGCCGGGTATTTTTTCGGGGCCGGTGCCTGCTCGTTAAAGGCAATCTGGCCGTAGACAAACAGCTCCACGCCGGGCTCCCCATAACCGGCACACAACCGGGTGTGGTTGGCAGCGCCCTCATCACCAAAATGACTGACCGAGGGCAGTGCCGGGTGATGGGCAAAATAGCTCTCATCGGCAAAGATCGCTTTCAGGGAACGGCCGGTTACCTTGTGCTCAATGGAGCGATGAAACTTGGCGCTCAGGTTGGCCGGGGTGAAATGCACCCGGTGGTCTGTGGTATCGGCACTGGGCGAAACCGTGGCGGCATTGGCTGTCCACATGGACGATGCGGAGGACACCGCCGCCAGGATGGACGGGCTGGCTTTCGCAGCCTGCTCCAGTACCCGGGCATCCGGGTCCTCAAAGCCCAGAGCCCGGAGCGTTGGAATGTGCGGACGCTCATGGGGCGGCAGAATACCCTGCACATAGCCCCGGTCCGCCAGCCGCTTCATCTTCGCCAGCCCCTGCAAGGCGGCCTCTTTCGGGTTGGACGCCGAGCGCACATTGGACTTGGACGCCACGTTCCCCCAGGACAGCCCGGCGTAATTGTGGGTGGGGCCAACCAGGCCATCGAAGTTTGCTTCTACCGCGTGTTTCGCCATGGCAGTCGGTTCCGTTAATCGAAGTTCAGGCCAGGGGCAAGGGTATCTGGCAGCTCACTCTTGCCGGCTTCAAGTGACGCCATGGGCCAGGCGCAGTAATCGGCGGCGTAATAAGCGCTGGGGCGATGGTTGCCGCTGGCACCAACACCGCCGAAAGGCGCTGCACTGCTGGCGCCCGTGAGCGGCCGGTTCCAGTTCACGATACCTGCCCGCACCTCTTCCACCAGCCGGTCATAGAGCTTCCTGTCATCACTCAGAATGCCCGCCGAGAGCCCGTACCGGGTATCGTTCGCCAGCTCCAGGGCGTCATCAAAGCTCTTATAGCGGTGGACCGTGAGCAGAGGCCCGAAGAATTCCTCATCGGTCAGTTCAAGCCCTGTCACATCGACAATACCCGGCGACAGCAGGCCGGTATCCGGTTTGAGGGATTTCATCTCGAGCAGGGATTTACCACCCTTCTCCAGCATGCTGGCCTGAGCCGCCAGGAGTTTGTCCGCCGCTTCGGCTGAGATCACCGACCCCATGAACGGCTGGGGGTCGGCATCGAACTCACCCACCTTGATCCGGGATGCGACCTGCACCAGCCGATCCAGGAACGCATCACCCTTTTTGCCCTTGGGAACCAGCAGCCGCCGGGCGCAGGTGCAGCGCTGCCCGGCCGAGAGAAACGCCGACTGCAGGGCATGGTGAACAGCGCCGTCCAGATCGTGAACATCCTGGACAATCAGCGGGTTGTTGCCACCCATTTCCAGGGCCAGTATCTTCTCAGGCTGCCCGCCGAACTGTTTGTGCAGCAGGTGGCCAACGGTTGAGCTGCCGGTAAAGAACAGGCCATCGATCATCGGATGGCTGGCCAGCGACTTCCCGGTATCCGCTCCGCCCTGCACCAGGTTAATCACGCCATCGGGTATTCCTGCCTTCTCCCATAGCTTCACGATCACCTCGGCAACCCCGGGGGTCAGCTCGCTGGGTTTGAACACCACGGTATTACCTGCCAGCACTGCAGGTACAATGTGGCCGTTGGGCAAATGCCCCGGGAAATTATAGGGGCCGAATACAGCCACCACGCCATGGGGGCGGTGGCGCAGCACCGCGTGACCGCCGGCAACGTCCGATTCGGAGTGGCCGGTACGGTCGTTATAGGCTTTCACGGAAATGCCGATCTTGCCGATCATGGCTGCCACTTCCGTACGGGATTCCCATAAGGGCTTACCCGTTTCCAGGCCGATCTGATGGGCCAGGTCTTCCTTGTTAGCCTCAAGCAGTTCGCCGAACGCCTCGACAACCGCCTGGCGCTCGGCAAAACTTTTCCGCTGCCACTTCAGGAAGGCGTTACGCGCCTCACGAACTGCCGCATCAACGTCTTCCAGGTTAGCGCTCTCACCATCCCAGACGGTTTCGCCGGTAACGGGCTGGACAGATTCGAAGGGGATACCGTGGCCCTGAAGCCATAATCCGTCGATAAACAGTTCGCCTGTCAGCTTTGCCATTTCGATGCACCTCCCGGTACTGAACTTCTGTATATATGTTTGGTCAGCATCCCCGACTCTTTCAAGGGGGCCAGACGAACGGGATCACCAGACTCAACCTGCAGGGCGTCGGCAACTTCTGGCGGCAAACTGACCGTATCCGGGCCAATGCAATGCATTGGCAGGGTCGTTACCCGGAAATCCCGGAACGAGCGGTTCGACACCATGACACGCTCATCAGCTGGAACGTCCAGATTCACCGATTTACGGATGACCATGGCATGCCGGTTGATGCTCTCTCTAATGGTGCGGATATTGTGGACAAAGGCCTCTACCACCGGGCCGCCATCAAAGATGTCCACCAGACCGTTGAAATTGAACCCCTCCGCCTGAAGCATCCTGAGTGCCGGTGCCGTGTTGCCATGCACCCGGCTGATCACTGCCCGGGCCGAGTCCGGCAGCATGGGCAGATAGATCGGGTATTTGGGCATCAGCTCGGCAATAAACGACTTGTTACCAAGCCCGGAAAGCATGTCCGCCTCACTGAATTCCATGTCGAAGAACTTGGCGCCAAGAGCATCCCATAACGGGCTGCGCCCCTGGCCATCGGAAACTCCGCGCATTTCCGCAAAGACCTTTTCCGAAAAGTGCTTGTGAAAATCGTCCAGATACATGAACCGGCAACGGGACAGAAGCAGCCCGTTACCCCCACCCTTGTACTCGTCAGAAAGCAACAGCGAGCAGATCTCGCTGGTGTCGGTCATGTCGTTGGACAGATGCAGCGTCGGGGTGCGCACGTGCACTCCGAGCTCCTTTGAGGCGTTCACCGCAACACTCAGCCGGTAGTTGTAAAACACCTCATCCAGACCAACCCGAGCCTGGATACCACTGATTCCAACGGCCTTCTTACGCTGGGTATCCTCAAGGGCAAACAGGTAAAGGCCAGCCTCCGGCGCACAGCGCTGGTTGAAGGTTTCCCGGGCGTGGCTGATCTTCTTCTCCAAAAGCTCACGGTCCGCAGGCAGTGTGGTAAGCCCCTTGCCGGCGTTCTGCGCCATGGTGTAAAGATCGTCCAGATCATTTTCCTGCAGCGGGCGGATTACCAGCATGGTGTCGCCTCTCTGTTTTCCCGGTTTGACTGAATACCTGCCCGGCTCCCTGTTCGAATCACGGTCATAACGGCGCAATCCTTACCCGGTCACCCGCGGTCTTGTTCAGCACCTTCCAGGTGTTGACCGGCACCTTGAGCGTGTCTTCCAGAGTTTCCGAAACCGGTGTCAGGGTGCATCGGAACTGGTCCCGCTCCCCTGCCGCAATCAGGCAGGTTTCCCCGAGGTCACGGTTGGCGGCGTGCAGGGATTTCGGGTGGCTGGTCACCAGGGTTCTGAGGCTGTCAGTACGGGCTTCCAGTACCGGCCCGGCGTCAAAAATATCCAGGTAACAACCTGGCTGGAATCCCTCCCGCTGGAGCAACTCGAAATTGGGCACGGTCATGGGGTGCGGCTGCCCCAGCGCTTCCTGGGCTGCCTCACTCAACAGGGTGACGTAGATCGGGTTGGGCGGCATCAGTTCGGCGATGAAGGTTTTACTCAACTGGCCGGAATACTGGTCCGCCGTTTCAAAATCCATATCGAAGAAATGCCGACCCAGGCTGTCCCAGAACGGCACGCTGCCGCTGTCCAGTTGCACACCCTGGATTTCCACAGTCACGCGCTGGGTAAACCATTCCCGGTGATCGGCGATGAACAGAATCCGGGCTCTCGACAGCAGCTCGAACGCATCGCTTTCCCGGAGTTCGGGCCGGATGGAGAACGAACACAGCAAGGTGTTATCGGTGAGTGAATGGGAGGGATACAACACCTCTACCCGCCTTGATACGCCCAGCTCATGGGAAGCGTGGATCAGGGCATCGCGCCTATAGTTATAGAAAGGCTGGCCATTGCCGGCACGGGCATCGATACCGGCAGTGCCGACGATCTCACCCGTTCCGGTGTTTTCCAGCACAAAAAGGAACCTCGGCGGGTCATCCTCTGTACTGATTTTTCCAGCGAAAGACGCCAGCGAATGCTCTATCTTGTATGCGAGGGCATCGCTTTGCTTGGGCAGGGTGGAGGAAAGGCGGGCACTCTGGGTGCCCGCGATGGCAAGAATCTGGTCCAGATCATCCGGCTGCGCCGGACGTACCAGCCACATAGGAACTCCTTAGGCCGTCAGCTTTTTAACCGCCGCTTCGAAACGCTCGAGGGCTTCATCGATATCCGGCTCGGGAATGATCAGGGAAGGCGCCAGACGAATCACATTAGCGCCAGCAATCAGAACCATCACGCCCTCATCGAGGCCGGCATTGAGGAAATCCTTGGCCTTGCCCTGCCATTGCTCGGTGAGCACACAGCCAAGCAATAAGCCGGCTCCGCGAACTTCGCTGAACACGCCATAGCGCTCACCAATATCCATCATGCCCTTGCGGAGCTTGTCGGAGCGCGACTTCACACCCTTGAGAATCTCCGGCTGGCTGACGGTATCCACCACCTTCTGGCCAACGGCGCAGGCCAGGGCGTTACCACCATAGGTGCTGCCGTGGGTTCCGACTACGAGACTGGCTGCAACCTTTGCGGTTGTCAGCATCGCCGCTATCGGGAAACCACCGCCCAGACCCTTGGCACTGGAGAGAATATCCGGCACCACATTGTACATCTGGTACGCGTAGAGATGGCCGGTTCTTCCAACGCCGGACTGCACCTCGTCGAACACCAGCAGGGCGTCATTGTCGTCACACAGCTGGCGCAGACCTTCAAGGAACGCCTGATCGCCCGGCATAACACCGCCCTCACCCTGAATAGGCTCTACCACCACGGCGCAGGTCTTGCCTTTTGAAATCAGCTTTTTCACCGATTCCAGATCGTTGAAATCAGCGTGGTGAATACCACCCGGAGCCGGCTCAAAACCTTCCAGATATTTGGACTGGCCACCGACACTGACGGTAAACAAGGTGCGCCCGTGGAAGGAATTCCTGAATGAAATGATTTCATTCTTTTCGGGGCCGTAATGCTCCCATGCATACCGCCGTGCCAGCTTGAACGCCGCTTCATTGGCCTCGGCACCGGAGTTGGCAAAGAACACCCGCTCGGCAAAGGTAAGATCACACAGGGTTTTCGCCAGACGCAACGCCGGCTCATTGGTCATCACGTTGGACAGATGCCAGATTTTCTCGGCCTGATCGTGCAACGCTCCTACAAGTCCCGGATGGCAGTGCCCGAGACAGGTCACCGCAATACCACCCTGGAGATCAATAAACTCGCGGCCTTCCTGATCCCAGATCCGGGAGCCCTCGCCTCGCACCGGGATTATCGAACCGGGGGCGTAGTTGGGCACCATGACTTCATCGAACAGTTCGCGGCTGACGGGTTCTTTATTCATAGATCTCTCTCGGGAAAGCGGCTAAACATTTAAAAATAGTAGAGTTACCGAACCGGGCAAGTACGTAGGTATGCGGACTCTAACACCATAATACGCCACTCAGGGCATAAGAACATCCGGTTCCCCGATTGCCGGCAGTTCGATGAAGCTCGGCCGCATCTCTCTGTCCTTATTACCTTTGCCGCCCTTGCCCCGGTCCATCAATGCGCTGATCAGCAGCTTGTAGGAGTCCAGATCAAAGGTGACTGCCTGGCCCCGCAGAGAGAGGTCGTGCAGTTCATCCTCATGGTGAAGGGTGGCCACATGCATCCAATTGTAGACCACCAGAATGTCTGTCCGGCCCGACCGGGCATTCTGCTCGACAATGCCCACCGGTCCCTTCCAGGGCCAGGTTTTCAGGCGCAGGCCATGGAACGCTATCTGCACCCGCAGATTGTACCGTTCAACATTCTCCCACCCCTCACAGGCGCCCATGCAGCGCCCCAGTGCGCACTGAAAACACGCGCCCTCATGCTCCGGCTCAAGACCCAGCAGCTTGTTACACAATTCATTCTTCGCCGTGATGCCACTCAGCGCCCTTTCCGCATCGCGCTTGCTTCGGAACAACCCGAAGTAATCGCCAAGCCGATGCGGCTCAATTTCACGGACCAGCCGCGCCTGCAAATAGCCGGCATCATTTTTGGACAAATCGATGCTGACCAGGTTCTTGGCGGCACGGGAGCGCCGGTTGAACATTGGCTTCAGGGTTTTGATCTGCTTCAGCTCCAGCAGCAGCGCCCCCAGCTCGCCGGCGGTCTCTGTCCAGTCGACCCGTCGAAGGCTCTCGGAGATTCGCACGCCACGGGCAGAGTTGTGGTCCCCGGAAAAATGGGAGGCCACCCGCTGGGCGATATTGGTGCTTTTGCCCACGTACAGAAGCACATCGTTCTCGCCGTAGAACCGATAGACACCCGGCCCCCGGGGCAGTTCCTGCAGCGTATCCGGCGGCAGATGGGAAGGAATACTCGGGCTTTGCAGCAGTTCCCGAACCGCACTCTCGAACCGCTCATCCCCTCTCTCTGCCCGGGCGTGCTCAAAAAACGCCAGCATCGCGGAGACATCCCCCATGGCCCGGTGCCGCTGAACCTGGGCGAGGCCGTGGCGGGCAATCAGCGCATCCATATTGTGCCGGCGAAACTCCGGGTACAGACGCCGGGAAAGCTTGACCGTACACAGCACCTTCCCCGAGAAAAGCCGACCCAGACGACGGAACTCCGCCTTGATAAAGCCGTAATCGAAACGGGCATTGTGGGCGACAAACACCGTGCCCTTGAGCTGCGCCTCCAGATCATCCGCAATTTCTTCAAACCGCGGTGCCGCAGAGACCATCTCATTGGAAATACCGGTCAAGTGCTCGATAAACGGCGAAATACGGGTTTCCGGATTCAGCAGCGTCTGCCACTCACCCACAACCTCACCCGCCCGCCAGAACCGGATACCAATCTCGGTAACCCGGTCCCAGGATGCATTGCCACCGGTAGTTTCAATATCGAGAAACGCGAAGGTGGCTGTGTTTAGAACTGTACTTTTGGACGTCATGGAACAAGTTTACACCCCGTTGGCAACCGCAGATGTCTGTATATGAACGAAAAGCCGCCATAGACATTCGTCTAACTTATGCACGAAATTATTTGAATTGTCACAGATTCGTAACTACCTTGTCCTTGGGTCCAACAACAAAAATGTGTGGAGACAACAACGATGCAAAGCAACAAACTGAGATTGGCAATTCGTGCGACGGCAGCAACAGTAGTAATGGGGGTTGCCTCTCAAGCAAGCGCACTTACTCTGAGCGTAGGCGACGACACCGAAGCTAGCCTGTATGGCTACGCTCGTCTGAACATGAGTTATGACCTCGACGCTGACAGAGCAGCTTCTACTCGTGCAGGTAAATTCAGTGGTGGCGATGAGGATATAACAGGCCACTTCGGCGCAGACGTCCAGCAAAGCCGTATAGGCGTAAAAGTCAAGCACGCCTCGGGCGTGGCTATCAACGTCGAGGGTGACTTCCGCGGCTCCGGCAACAGCGCCGGAAGTCTTCGCATGCGTCATGCTTATGGCACGTACATGGGCTTTCTGGCTGGTCGCACTTGGTCCAACTCAATAAGCTTCGTAAGCAACACCCCGACTCTGGATTTCGACGGCATCGCAGGTAGCTTCGGCAGCTGGGATCGTACCGAGCAGCTTCGTTACACCACTGGCCCGATGTCCTTCTCTATCGAGGATCCGAGCGCGCAAGCAACTCTTGGCGGTTCACCTCGCACTTCGGCGCCAGCGCTAACGGCCCGTTTTGAGCAGTCTGCAGACGCACTCTCCTTTGCTGCATCAGCAGTTGTCAACCAAGTCACATCCGATGACGGCACCACCGATGACAGCGCCATGGGCTACGCGGTAGCCGGTGGAGCCAAGCTTAAACTGAGCGATATGTTTTCTGTTCAGGGTACGCTTAACTACACCGATGGCGCTACCGGCTATTTGTGGCGTTCAGGCAGCAACTACTACGGCCCAAGCGCGTACATGGATGGCACCAGCATTGAAACCATCTCGGCTTACGGCGGTAACGTCGGTGTCAGCATGGCACTTGGTGGCGGCCGCAGCATCAACGTGGCTTATGGCATGACTTCTATGGACCTGGACGATGCAGTGGCTGCTGGTGCAGCTGCTAACTCAGATCCGGAAACCAACCAGAACGTCTTCGTCAACTATATGTGGACACCGGTTAAAAACGTCATGATGGGCGTTGAATACGGTTACTTCGATCAGGAGTCCGTTGCAGGTGATTCTGTAGACGCTAACCGTCTGATGTTCGCAGCACAGTACAACTTCTAATCCTTCCTTTTAGAAGTTAACTCGGAAAGGCCCCGGCATCTGCCGGGGCTTTTTCGTTTCACCCAGGCAAAAAGCGCCCTACTCCCCAGCGCGAAAACGAGTTCTCACACCACGGCTCGCCATTACACCAAGTACCTCCAGCAGAGATAACATTCCACGATCATGCGTGCGGGGTTTCTTGCCCCTCCCCATTCGAGCCAACTGGCGCGTGTACCAGCTCACTTCCATCAACGCCATGTTGTCGATCATGCGAACTCCGGTCTTGATTGGCCTGACGGCACTGACAAAGAATTCGCCCGCCAGAATCCGATTAGGCAGATCCGGCTCAACCGCCAGCGGCCTCGCCAACCCCACCAGATCAGTTGCACCAGACTCAACCGCGCTTGCCATGCCCTCCCCTATACGGAAACCACCTGTGACCATCAGAGGCACGGCTACGCGCTCACGAACCTTCTCCGCAAACTCCAGAAAATAGGCCTCCCGCGCCAGAGTGCTCTGCTTGATCTCACTCTTCACTTTACCCTTCTCGGCCCCCTTCGCCATGGCCGGGTTCTCGTAGTTGCCACCAGAAATTTCCACCAGATCAATTCCCTCGGCACTCAGCACATCAATAACCGCCAGCGACTCTTCTTCCGTAAAACCGCCCCGCTGGAAATCTGCAGAGTTCAACTTGATCCCCACACAAAAATCCGGCTTCGTTGCACCGCGGATCGCCCGGTAAACCTCCAACACAAACCGCATACGCTTCTCAGCCGACCCACCCCATTCATCAGTTCGCTGATTGTGATGCGGCGACAGAAACTGACTCACCAGATAACCATGGGCACCATGAATCTGCACCCCATCAAACCCGGCCTTCTCGGCAATCGCAGCACTTCGGGCAAACCGCTGCACAATGTCCTCGATCTCCTGCCCCGTCAGCGCTCGTGGCGTGGCAAACATTCCTCGCAGCTCCTTCCTGAACGGAATCGCACTCGGCGACACCGGATCCTTGTTCAGCATCTTCGGGCTCTGCTTGCCGGGATGGTTCAACTGCATCCAGATCTGACTACCTCCCGCCTTACCCGCCTCGGCCCAGGCTTTCAGAAGCTCGATATCCCGATCATCATCCAGCACCACATTCTGCGGCTCACCAATATGGCACTTGTCCACCATCACGTTCCCGGTAATCGACAACCCGACACCACCCTCGGCCCAGGTACGATAAAGCGTGACCAGATCTTTCGTAACCCGGTTATCAATCGTGCCCAGAGTTTCGCTCATGGCGGACTTGGCAAAACGGTTTGGGATTACCGATCCGTTCCGGAGCTCTAACGGCTTGGAAAGAATGTCAGCGGGATTCATGGCAGGCCTCTCTGATTGTTTTTGCATCAGAGAGATAGTGAACAGCGAAAAGCGCAAGACCATTGGCCGACCTGACGCAGCCAGAATGATGCGAGTACCGAGGAGCCAGAACGACAAAGGCCGGCGCGACTTTTCAGAACTGTAGAGGGCCATGGATGGCCCGGAACAAGCGCACAGGGATGTGCTTGTAGCGTGTTCTGAAAAGTCGTGCCGGCCTTTGTCGCACCACCCAACTAGCAGGCCGGGTGGACAACTCACCTCATATCAAAGCAACAGGGACCGAATATCCCCAAGAAGCTGACTCAGCAGCGTTGTGAAGCGCGCCGCATCTGCCCCGTTCACCGCCCGGTGATCGTAGGACAGCGACAACGGCAGCATCAACCGGGGCTGGAACTCCTTGCCATCCCAAACCGGCTTCATGGCCGCCTTGGAAACCCCCAGAATCGCCACCTCCGGCGTATTCACAATCGGCGTAAACGCCGTGCCCCCGATACCACCCAAGCTGGTGATGGTAAAACAGGCACCCTGCATCTCTGCCGGCTTTAATTGCTTGTCCCGGGCCTTCTGGGCCAGCTCGGCGCTTTCCGCCGCCAGCTCCCACAAGCCCTTCTGGTCCACATCCCGGATCACCGGCACCATCAGCCCGTTGGGCGTATCCACCGCAATCCCGATGTGAATGTACTTCTTGCGGACAACCTCCTTGCGCTCCATATCCAACGACACATTGAACTGAGGCAGCTCCGCCAGCGCCGTGGCACAGGCCTTCAGCAGGAACGGCAGTGGCGTCATCTTCACGCCCTTCTTTTCGCCGGCTGCTTTCTGGGCCTTGCGGAAATCCTCCATATCGGTGATATCCGCATCCTCGAACTGGGTCACATGAGGCACGTTCAGCCAGCTGCGCTGCATGTTGTTCGCGGTTGCGAACATCATCCGCGACATGGCCTCGCGCTTGACCTCACCAAACTGGCTGAAGTCCGGCAGCTTGACGCCAGGGATACCAGAGCCGGTAGCAACGCCACCGCCTTGCTGGGCCTGCTTCAGCTGGCTCTTCACGTAAGCCTGGACGTCGTCTTTGATAATCCGGTTTTTCGGGCCTGTGCCCTTGATCCGGGCCAGATCCGCACCCAGTTCCCGGGCCAGTTTACGCACGGCAGGGCCAGCGTGAACCTTGGCACCCGGTGTGGGCGGCTCATAGGTTGCGCCCTGAGGCTCCGGCGCTGGCTCAGCCTGCTTCGGCTTATCTTCGGATTTCGGCTCAGTCTTCTCTTTCTCTTCCTTGCCGGAATCCTCAGAGGTCCCTTCCTCCTCACCACCGTCTTCCTGAACGGTCATTTCCAGCAGCTTATGGCCTTCCGAAAGCTTGTCGCCTTCGGACACCAGGATCTTGCCCACCTTGCCCGCATAGGGCGAGGGAATTTCCATGGTAGCCTTGTCGGATTCCACCGTTACCAGCGGATCGTCGGCCTCGATGGTGTCACCCTCGGAGACGTTGATCTCGATGACCGGTACATTGTCAAAGCCATCCAGCGCCGGAACCGTGACGGTTTCCTTACGGGAGCCACCGGAAGCCTTCTTGGGGGCCGGCTTGCTCTCTTCTGACTTTTCTTCCTGCTTGCCCTCGTCCTTTTCTTCGGATGTCTCTTTGGATTTCTCGTCAGACGTTTCCTCAGGCTCTTCACTGCCGGAATCGTCGGAGCCACCGCTGGGCTCCATCATCCCGACGACATCGCCTTCCTTAACCTTGTCACCCACCTTTACGGTGATTTTAGTGATCTTGCCGGCACCGGGTGACGGCAACTCAACAGAGGCTTTGTCTGACTCAACGGTCAGAATCGGATCTTCTTCCTCAACCGAATCCCCTTCGCTGACGGTGATTTCGATAATCTCGACCTCATCCGCGCCGCCGAGGTCCGGAACCTTGATTTCCTGTTCACTCATGGCGGTCTCCTTAGCTCAGCACCGGGTTCGTTTTGTTGCGATCGATTCCGTATTTGCGCATGGCTTCGAGAACCACATCGTTCTTCACCTCACCGTCCTGGGCCAGGGCAGACAGCGCGCTTACCGTCACATAGTAACGATCCACTTCAAAGAAGCTGCGCAGCTTTTCCCGGGTATCACTGCGGCCGAAGCCATCAGTACCGAGAGTCAGGTAGGTTTTGGGGATGAACGCCCGGAGCTGCTCGGAGTGCAGCTTGATGTAATCGGTTGAAGACACTACCGGCCCGTCATGCTTCTCCAGGCACTGGGTAACGTAGGCCTTCTTGGGCTTGTCATCCGGGTGCAGACGGTTCCAGCGCTCCACGTGCTGGCCTTCACGGGCGAGCTCGTTGAAGCTGGTTACGCTCCAGACATCAGAGGCCACGCCCCAGTCGTCTTTCAGCATCTGGGCTGCCGCACGCACCTCGTTCAGGATAGCGCCGGCACCAAGCAGCTGGACCCGGGGTGTTTTCTTATTACCCTTGGTTTCAACAGACTCGAACCGATACATACCCTTGATGATGCCGTCTTCAGAGTCCTTGGGCATCGCCGGCTGCTCGTAGTTTTCATTCTCGATTGTCAGGTAGTAGAAGACATTCTTGTTGTCCTCGAACATCTCTTTCATACCGTGACGAAGCACCACGGCCATTTCATAGCCGTAGGCCGGATCATAGGCCTTGCAGTTCGGAATGGTGTTGGCGAGAACATGGCTGTGCCCGTCCTGGTGCTGCAGGCCTTCACCGTTAAGAGTGGTCCGCCCGGCAGTGCCACCGATCAGGAAACCACGGGCCTGAATGTCACCGGATGCCCATGCCAGATCGCCCACCCGCTGGAAGCCGAACATGGAATAGAAGATATAGAATGGAATCAGCGGGAAGTTATTGGTGCTGTAGGAGGTTGCAGCCGCCATCCAGGCCGCCATGGAGCCAGCTTCGTTGATACCTTCCTCAAGAATCTGGCCCTTTTTGTCTTCCCGGTAGTACATGATCTGGTCCCGGTCTTCCGGAACGTACTTCTGCCCCTCGGCCGTGTAAATACCCAGCTGACGGAACATGCCCTCCATACCAAAGGTACGGGCTTCGTCCGGCACGATCGGTACCACGCGCTTTCCAATACGTTTGTCTTTGGTCAGAGCCGTCAGTATCCGGACAAAGGCCATGGTGGTTGAAATTTTCCGCTCACCGGAACCTTCCAACACCGCCTTGAAAATGTCCAGCTCGGGAACCTTCAATGGCTGACAGTCCTTGCGCCGTTTTGGATAGAAACCACCCAACTCCTGACGGCGTTTTTTCATGTAGACGATTTCCGGGCTATCCGGCGCCGGCCGGTAATAGGGAACGTCTTTGAGTTCTTCGTCCTTCAGCGGCACCGCAAACCGGTCCCGGAACGACTTCAGCTGCTCGATGTCCAGTTTCTTCAGAGAGTGCGCTGTGTTCTGCGCCTCACCAGCCTCACCAAACCCGTAGCCCTTGATGGTATGAGCCAGAATAACGGTCGGGCGCCCGCCGTTGTTGTGGATGGCGTGATGATAGGCCGCGTAAATCTTGTAGGGGTCATGGCCTCCGCGGTTGAGCTTGTTAATCTCCTCATCAGAGAGGCCCTCAACCAGCTTCGCTGTTTCGGGGTATTTGCCGAAGAAATGCTTGCGGGTATAGGCAGGACCGTTGCTCTTGTAGTTCTGCAACTCGCCATCACAGACTTCGTCCATGACATGCTGCATTTTGCCGTCCTTGTCATTCTCGAACAGGGGATCCCAGTGACGACCCCAAACCACTTTCAGCACGTTCCAGCCGGCACCCCGGAAGACGCCTTCAAGTTCCTGGATGATTTTACCGTTGCCACGAACAGGTCCGTCCAGGCGCTGGAGGTTGCAGTTCACCACGAAGATGAGGTTGCTGAGGTTTTCCCGACCGGCCATTGAAATGGAACCCAGGGTTTCCGGCTCATCAGTTTCACCGTCACCGACAAAACACCAGACTTTTCGGTCGCCCATCTCGATGAGTTCACGGCTGTCCAGGTACTTCATGACGTGAGCCTGGTAGATGGCCTGGATAGGGCCAAGACCCATGGAAACCGTCGGGAACTGCCAGTAATCCGGCATCAGCCAGGGGTGCGGATAAGAGGACAGGCCCGTGCCATCCACTTCCTCCCGGTATTTGTCCAGATCCTTCTCTTCGAAACGGCCTTCAAGGAAGGAGCGGGCATAGATGCCCGGCGAAGAATGGCCCTGGAAATAAATCAGATCCGATTCGCGTTTTTCATCGCCGCCATGGAAAAAGTAATTGAAGCCCACGTCATACAGCGTGGCTGCGGATGAGAACGAAGAAACGTGTCCACCCAGATCTCCGGGCCGTTGGTTGGCGCGCATGACCATGGCCATGGCATTCCAACGGATCAGGGAACGGATTCGGCGCTCCATAAACAAATCGCCAGGCATGGGTGCCTGCTGGGAAACAGGAATACTGTTTCGAAACGGCGTGGTTATGGAGTAAGGCAGCTGGGTGCCATCGCGGCTGGCTCGCTCGGAGAGCCTTTCAAGTATGTATTTGGCCCGGTCTACGCCTTCGTTCTCGATCAGAGATTCCAGCGCGTCCAGCCATTCACTGGTTTCAATGGGATCATCGTCCTGGTACATCAAACCCTCCCCTTGGCATCAAAAAGTGCAGCGCGGCCACGATCAGCAGCCTGGCGCGTTGCGGTGTCGGTAAGCTGCGATGAAATGCAGTATGTTGTTATGGGTATTGTCAGCCTGACAGGTGTACCGGCTTGCAGTACACAGAACCTGTATAAAGCATAGATCAGCTTTCACACTTTTCCTGCCTGATCGCCCCGATTCACGGGCTTTTGGCCTCGGATTGACCGGCACTCTGATTAAAGTGCACGGATCTGCCCACCCGATTACGTAGTATTTTTACTACATTTTGACTGTCAAGTTCAATTCAAGCCGCATTTAAATCCGTTTCAGACCGGATCCTTGCGGTTACTTACGGAAGAATGACCGTTTTCGGACCATCAGACAACCAGACTGCGACCAATGTCGTAGCATTCTTATCAAACGACATTTTCATTACCACGCTAAAAGATCAGACTTACTGATTTACCCGCAATTTCGTAGATTTTCACGTTTATTACTGAATTTTCAGTCAATTATTCTGAAATAGACGCCTGATTTCTCGATACTTTTTGATTAGACCTGAAAATAAATTCCTGTTTATGTATACTGCCTGACCGTTTTTTAACCACCCGAAAAAGTGGTCGGACCACTTTTATGACATGGCACTAATCAGAGGGCGATCTATGAACTCCATCGTCACCTTTCCGAACCGGATTCCCACTGCGGAGTTCGAGGAACGGCGTTTCAAGGTCTACACAGACCGCCAGCTCGACAAGATCGAAGTCATTCAGAATCTCCCTGAAGAGACCCTGTTTGAAATGAAGGTGGTAGCAAGCGTGCTGCCTTTCCGGGTCAACGAATATGTGATCAACGAACTGATCAACTGGGACAAGGTACCGAACGACCCGATCTATCAACTTGTCTTCCCTCAAAAAGGCATGTTGAAAGACGAGCATTACGAGCGTATGGCAAAAATGCACCGGGAAGGTGCCGACAAGAAAGAGATCCAGGCCGTTGCCAAGGAAATTCGGGATGAACTGAACCCGCATCCGGCTGGACAGATGGAAATGAACATGCCGGAACTGGACGGCGAGGTGTTGGACGGCGTTCAGCACAAGTACCGGGAAACGGTTCTGTTCTTCCCGGCTCAGGGTCAGACCTGTCACTCCTATTGCACCTTCTGCTTCCGCTGGGCGCAGTTTGTCGGTGACAAGGACCTGAAGATGTCCAGCACCGAAGCCGAGAAACTGCACGGCTATCTGCGGGAGCACACCGAGGTAACCGACCTGCTGGTGACAGGCGGCGACCCCATGGTGATGAAAACCAAGAACCTGGTGCAGTATCTGGAACCGCTGCTGCAGCCGGAGTTTGACCACATCCAGACCATCCGGATCGGCACCAAGGCCCTTACCTTCTGGCCGTACCGTTTTGTGACCGACAAGGATGCGGATGAACTCATCGACCTGTTCGCCCGCCTGGTGGAGGCTGGCAAGCATGTGGCCATCATGGCCCACTACAACCATTGGCAGGAAATCACCACCGAGATTGCCGAGGAGGCCATCCGGCGTATCCGCGCCACGGGTGCCGAAATCCGCGCCCAGGGCCCATTGATCAAGCACGTGAACGACAATGCCGATGCCTGGGCCAGGCTGTGGAAGAAGGAAGTGCAGCTCGGCATTATCCCCTACTACATGTTCGTAGAGCGCGACACCGGCGCCAAGAACTACTTCGAGGTACCACTTGCCGAGGCGTTCCAGATCTATCGGGAAGCCATGAAGAAGGTCAGCGGCCTGGCACGCACAGCCCGCGGTCCCTCCATGAGCGCCGGCCCCGGCAAGGTGGAAATCCAGGGTATTACCGAAATCCACGGCGAAAAGGTCTTCGTCCTGCGCTTCCTGCAGGGCCGCAACCCGGACTGGGTTCAGCGCCCGTTCTTTGCCAAATACAGCGAAACTGCCACCTGGCTGCATGAACTGGAGCCGGCTTTCGGAGAAGATAAGTTCTTTTTCGAGGATGAATTCGAGCAGATGAAAATGGGCAACGGCTGATTAGGCACTGGTTACCCCATTCTATTGGGCGAAAACGGGGGTGGGATGAAATTCTTCATCCCACCCCCGTTTTCAACAGTGACGGACAGTTCGTTTTAGTTCGTACCCTGGGTTCCTGAGTTGCGGGCCTCAACCTCTTCGAAAATTGTCTCGATCAGGACCCGACTCCTGGATTGCAGGAAAAGGGATTCGCGGTCAGCACTGGGCTTGTAGTTCAACACCAGCGTCAGGTCTCCCGCCGTACGGTACGGGAAATACCAGTGCTCTTCTGAATCGACGGATAGGTTCTCGACCGTTATGACGATATCGTCAGAGGTCTGCATCTGCCCGTTCATTTCATAGAGCGGAACCGTCTTGAAGGTGGTGGTTGCGCTATCGGTATGGTTCAGCGCAGAAAGCACCAGATCCCCTGTGTTGAGTTCCTCCTCAGCACCACTCACGGTATATGCCTGGTCACCGGTCACAGTGAATTCCGATTGCATCAGGAAGTAATCAATGCTTCCGAAATCCGGATTGTCGTCCCTGAAAGAATAGGTGATGACGTCTTCTTCAACTCTGTAATCACCCGCATCCTTCAGCTCCGGATTGTTGTCTACCCAGAACAACTCACCGTTATCGGCGACCATTAGAAACATCGAATACCCGCCTTCGCTAAACCGGTGCAGCATAGTCAATTCGCGGGTGGCTGGGTTTCCGCTGTCATCCGTGAAATTCCAGACAAGGTTGCCATCAGAGTTGACATCAAAAGTGGTGTCAGAGCTGCAGGCTGAAGTGGGCGCCTCGATACCTACAGTTTTGCCCTGGAAGCCGAATGTCTCGTTATCAAGACAGAACGCGTCGGGGTTATTCGCAGAGCCAAAGCGGATGAAGTAGTGCTCATTATCTCCCACATCATCGAAACGAAACATTGACCAATTTGTGTCTTGCAGCGTGGTTTTTTCAAACTCGAGGGCTGTTGGGGGCACGTCGTCGCTGATCGAACCATCTTCCTGCAACTCGAGTTCGACCAGGTCGGGGTCAGCCCCCGCCTCAACTTCTGCCTCTACAGTCGCTTTTGCAGCAACCAGATTGCTGCTAACCAGGCTCTCAGTGGAGCCTTTTTTGGTCTCGCTCACAACGAATCGGGCAAGAGCATGGGCGATGCTTGCTTTTGCGGCCGCATCTACATCGCTGCTTGCCTTTTGGGCAATATAGTCACCAGCAATTACGGACTCATCCAGCCCCAGGTCTTCGGCGAGTTGGCCAACCGTCACTCCGGTGGTTTGGGCGATGTGAGTGAACGGCGTGATAAAAGCTGACCCCTTCGGTGCACCAAGCACATAGGTTTTATCGACAACGCCACTGTCAGAGTCAATTGTTTTGCCCGCTACGGCACGGACCACGAGATTGCCGTTGAAGTTAATGCCAGCCACACTGATCTTGCCCGAAGCATTCGTTGATCCGACCGGACCAAGCCCTTGCTCGGACACCTCAAGCCTGCCATTTGCATTGGCGTCGATGTAAACCTCAGCGTTTTGCAGGTAGCCGTCGATTGCCGTGATGGTTTGTGGTCCATTCGAGGGTGGTATCGATCCCGACTCCGATCCTGAACCTCCGCAACCGGTTAGAAGAGTGCTACCAGCAACGGCCAATGCCAGGATCGAGATTTTTTTGTCTTTCATTCATTGCTCCACATAATCGAGTTTGCCGGGTCAAACCTACCCTGACTATTTACCACCCCATCGAGTGGCCAGTACAGACTATCCCACCGCCAAATTTAATTATGTTAAATATTGAAAAATTAACTTATTTTTCAATATTTAAGATTGTATCTTGCAATCATGTTGTTTGTTTTTCGCAATTAAAACTTCGGCACAAAGCCTTCCGGCCGGGCCTTGTGAATGGCGTTGTGGCAGGGTCTGATCACCCACAGGGTTCGGGTGATCAGACCGCCTCTGGCAGATCAATCAATGCATGAGGGTATAGAGCTTACGCCGATAGGTCCGCACATCCGGGTTGTTGTTACCCAGCTTGTCGAACAGCTCGATCAGCGTGGTCTTGGCCACCTCGTCCTTGTATTTGCTGTCCACCTGCATCAGGCGAATCAGAAGATCCATGGCTTCGGCGTTGTTTTCCTGTAATACGTGGTGAAGCGCCAACTGGTGCAATGCGTTCGGGTCTTTCGGGTCCTGCTCCAGTGCCATCTCCAGATCCTTGATCGGCGGCAGCTCCGCTGACTGCTTCAGGAACTTCACGCGGGCCGCCAGCTGTTTGGCCTGATGCTGCATTTTCTCTTCCGGTGGCAGGCTCTCGAGTACTTGCTCGGCAGTCTCGAGATCGCCCATTTCCGCCTTTAGCTGGGCCAGATCAATCAGCACCTTCAGGTTTTCGGGGTCTTTCTGGTTCATTTCCGAGAGGATGGCCAGAGCACCTTCCACGTCCCCCTCTTCCCAGATCCGATGGGCCTTGTCGTAAGGGTCTTCCTTTGGGGCCTCAACGTGCTTGTCCAGTACCTTTCGGATCTCGCTTTCGGGTAAGGCGCCGTTGAAACCATCCACGGCCTGGCCATCCTTCACCAGTATTATCGTTGGCAAGCTGCGCACACCCAGGCTGGCGGTAAGCTGCTCCTGCTCATCGGCGTTGACCTTGGCCAGCATGAAGCCACCTTCGTAATCATTGGCCAGTTTCTCGAGCACAGGCGTCAGTTGCTTGCAGGGGGCACACCACTCGGCCCAGACATCCACCAGGACGGGCGTGGTGGCCGAGGCTTCCATGACCTTCTGCTGAAAGTTTTCCATGGTGGCTTCAAAGATGTAGGGAGAGTTGCTCATGCAGGGCACCTGAAAAAGTCGAATGAATCGTTAGGAACTGTCAGAGGACATGGGGCCGGGTGCCGGAAAATCAAGCGTGATCCGATAAAAGCCAACTCCTTGAAATAACCATATCTGCCGTTACATAAGCTATTACGCAACGCGTTGGGGAGAGGCTTTAATAATGTACCCCGGCGACTCACAACCTTTCCGGATGGATACTTCACGGCATGAATGACGACTCGCGCAAAGATTCACTCGAGGAATTCGAAGAGGACGTGACTGAGTAC
Organism: Marinobacter guineae; assembly: GCF_002744735.1. Classification (GTDB taxonomy): domain Bacteria; phylum Pseudomonadota; class Gammaproteobacteria; order Pseudomonadales; family Oleiphilaceae; genus Marinobacter; species Marinobacter guineae. The sequence continues at coordinate 1,672,004 of NZ_KZ319339.1, forward strand.
ATCGGCAAGGATGAACACAGCAAGAGCCTTGCCCTGCCTCAGCAAATGATGCCCCGGCGAATGTATGTGCTGCCGGTTTCAAATCGCCCGTTCTTCCCTGCCCAGGTGCAGCCTGTTGTGGTGAACCAGAACCCGTGGCAGGAAACCCTGAAGCGGGTCGGCGAGACCGACCACAAGGTGTTGGGTATCTGTTTTGTGGAGGAGCAGGACGGGGAAGACGGCATACCCGCCAGTGAACAGCTGGAAACCATGGGCTGCGCCGTTCGCGTGCACCAGGCCCAGAGCGAAGGGGGCAAGTTACAGTTCATCGCCCAGGGTCTGCAGCGGTTCCGGATTGTTCAGTGGTTGCGCCGCAAGCCGCCGTACCTGGTGGAGGTGGAATACCCTTCCGAACCGGAAGAAGAGGCCGATGAACTCAAAGCCTACACCCTGGCCATTATCAGCTCGATCAAGGAATTGCTGCGCACCAACCCGTTATATGGTGAGGATGTAAAGCAGTATCTGTCCCGGTTCGGGCCTGATGATAGCTCGCCTCTGGCCGATTTCGGGGCCTCCATGACCAGCGCTCCGGGCCGCGAGCTGCAGGACGTACTGGACACCGTCCCCTTGCTTCACCGCATGGAACGGGTGTTACTGCTGATGCGCAAGGAACAGGAGGTGGCCCGCCTGCAGTCGGAAATCAGCGAAGAGGTCAATGCCAAGGTTCAGAGGCACCAGCGGGAGTTCTTCCTGAAAGAACAACTGAAGGTCATCCAGCGCGAGCTGGGCATGGCCAAGGACGACAAGACCGCAGATGTGGAGCGGTTCAAGGAACGGATGGCGGAACTGAATCCGCCCGAGGCCGTTCGCGAGCGCTTCAACGATGAAGTCCAGAAACTGCAGGTGCTGGAACAGGGCTCGCCGGAATACGGCGTTACCCGCAATTACCTCGACTGGCTGACCCAGGTGCCCTGGGGTGTGCATTCCGAGGATCATTTCGATCTGAACGAAGCGCGCCGGATTCTGGACCGGGACCACGATGGCCTGGACGACGTGAAAGACCGCATCATCGAGTTTCTGGCGGAAGGCACGTTCAAGGGCGAAGTCAGCGGCTCCATCTTGTTGCTGGTGGGCCCGCCGGGTGTGGGCAAGACTTCCATCGGTCATTCGGTGGCGGACGCCCTCGGCCGGAAGTTCTATCGCTTCAGCGTCGGTGGCATGCGTGATGAGGCCGAGATCAAGGGGCACCGCCGCACCTACATCGGCGCCATGCCGGGCAAGTTTGTCCAGGCGCTGAAGGATTCGAAAGTGGCGAACCCGGTGATCATGCTCGATGAAATCGACAAGATCGGTGCTTCCTACCAGGGCGACCCGGCCTCGGCGCTGCTGGAAACCCTGGATCCGGAACAGAACCGCGAGTTTCTCGACCACTACCTGGATGTCCGCATGGACCTGTCCAAGGTGTTGTTCATCTGCACCGCCAACCAGCTGGACACCATCCCTCGGCCCTTGCTGGACCGCATGGATGTCATTCGCCTGTCCGGTTACATTGGAGAAGAAAAACTGGCCATCGCCAAGCATCATTTACTGCCAAGATTGCTCAAGCGGGCCGGTCTGCTCAAAAAGCAGCTCAATATCACTGACGCCGCCATCAAACAGGTGATCGAAGGCTACGCCCGTGAAGCCGGCGTGCGAAATCTCGAAAAGCTGCTGCACAAGATCCTGCGCAAAGGCATTGTGAAATTGCTGGAAAATCCGGAGCAGCCTGTGAAGGTCGGTGTCGCGGACCTGCAAACGTACCTCGGCCAGCCGTCGTTCCGGAAGGAGAAATCCCTCAAGGGCACCGGCGTTGTCACCGGGCTGGCCTGGACCGCCATGGGCGGTGCCACCCTGAGCATTGAAGCATCCCGGATTCACAGCACCCAACGCGGCTTCAAACTGACCGGCCAGCTCGGAGACGTGATGAAGGAGTCCGCAGAAATCGCCTACAGCTACGTATCCTCAAACCTCAAACGCTTCAGGGGCGACCCGACCTTCTTCGACAAATCCTTCGTGCACCTGCACGTGCCGGAAGGTGCAACGCCAAAGGATGGCCCCAGCGCTGGCGTCACCATGGCCACCGCGCTACTGTCCATCGCCCGCAAAGAGGCCCCGCAGCAGAATCTCGCCATGACCGGGGAGCTGACGCTGACCGGGCAGGTGCTACCAGTGGGCGGTATCCGCGAGAAAGTGATCGCCGCGCGCCGGCAAAAAATTAATAACCTGATCCTGCCCGAGGCAAACCGCGGGGATTACGAGGAGCTACCGGATTATCTTAAAGAAGGCCTGACGGTGAATTTTGCCCGACACTACAATGATGTATTTCAGGTGTGCTTCGCCAACAAACCCCGGAGAGGATCCAGCGTCCATTGAAATAACTGGTCTAACCAGTGAGCAATTACATTGACGCTTTCCGGACCGTTGTCTTTACTCGATTTGACTTTGATCAAAAAGTAAACGATCGGTAGCCCCAAGGCTACCGGCATCCTACTCGTTGATAAAGAGAGTGGTAAAACAATGAAAAAGAAAGCCTCAATTCTCTGCGTGGCCGCTGGCCTCGCTATCGTTCCTTACGCTCATAGCCAATCCGACGACACCCTGAAAAAACTGGGCAATTTCCAGACCACCGGAAAAGCCGAGTTCACCGTCATCGACCAGAAAAGCGACAGCGCTGACGCCATCCGGAAAACGCTGGAAAAAATCCAGCTTCCCGATGGCTTTGAAATCAGCCTTTACGCCCTGGTCCCGGATGCCCGCCATATGGCGGTCGGTCCCCAGGGGGTGGTCACTTTTGTCGGTACCCGTAAAACCGAAGTCTGGGCGGTTACTGACCGCGACAAGGACCGGGTGGCCGACGAGGTCAAGAACTTCGCACCTTCCCTGGCCAAAGCCGTGCCCAATGGCCCCTGCTTCTCGCCCGACGGCGTGCTCTACATTGCTGAGCAGAACCGGGTACTGGCCTACCCTGCGGCTGAATTTTTCTACGAGGGCGGCGATGTGGTCGCATCGGAAGTTGTGCCCCAGGGCGAGCTGATTCCCGAGCAGTTTGTGAGCTACAACCACACCGCACGGGTCTGCGATATCGGTCCGGACGGCAAGCTCTATATCTCGCTGGGGCAGCCCTATAATGTGGCGCCCCGCGAGCATCTGGACACATTCAGCGAATGGGGTATCGGTGGCATGATCCGGATGAACCAGGATGGCACCGAGCGCGAAGTTTATACCCGCGGAATCCGCAATTCAGTCGGCCATGATTTCCACCCGACTACGGGAGAGCTCTGGTTCACCGACAACCAGGTGGACGGCATGGGGGATGACATCCCCCCGGGTGAAATCAATCGGCAAACAGCAATGGGCCAGCACTTCGGCCATCCGTGGTATGGCGGCGGAGATGTCCGTACCAATGAATATAAGGGCGAGGAAGTTCCCGAAGAGGTAGTCTTCCCGGTTTCCGAGACGGTGGCTCACGCAGCAGATCTGGGGATGGCTTTCTATACAGGCAGAATGTTCCCGAAAAAATACCAGGGCGGGATTTTCTCCGCGCAACACGGTTCCTGGAACCGGACCACGCCGATCGGTGCACGGGTGATGTTCACGCCCGTGGATGCGGAAGGCAACATTGCCGGGGAAACCGTGCCATTCGCGGAAGGCTGGCTGGATGAAAACGGCGAGTATCTGGGACGGCCAGTAGACGTCGCCCAGCTGAAAGATGGCTCACTACTGGTCTCCGACGACCTGGCAGGTGCTGTTTACCGGATCGCCTACACCGGTTCCGGCTCCTGAACCTGAATCAACATCCCTTTCAGTGCCGGGGAGTGACACTCTCCCCGGCGAACCGGAGACCCTGCATGCTGAGAAAGAGCAAGACCAGCGTAGCCGCTGCGATACTCCTCACATCTGCGCTGACACTGACTGCCTCGGCCTTTGCCGCAGACCCCGCCGAGGGTCGTAAACTGGCTTCCCAATGCAAGATCTGTCACGGTCTGGACGGGATAGCCAAAATCCCGATCGCGCCTAACCTTGCCGGCGAGAGCCAGATCTACATCCAGAATCAGTTGAAAGCCTTTCGCAGTGGCAAGCGGCAGCATGAAATGATGTCTGTAGTGGCCAAGAACCTGACCGATCAGCAAATAGCAGACCTGGCGGCCTGGTACCAATCCATTGAGATCACCGCCAGAATGCCCGAATAGGGCGGGTCAGATGAAGGCTTGCATCTGACCCCTTTCTCAGGCCTTTTCCTTCCAGCCATCGTCCTTCAACACCGAGCCAACCGTCAGAACCGGCGAAGCGTCAATATCGTCGGCATCCATCATATTGGCCACCCGCTGGAGTGAGGCGAGAATCATCGTCTGTTCCCACTCCGCCAGGTTCTGGAATTTCTGGATGAAATCCTCCTGCAGAGGATTCGGTGCCCGGGCAAGGAGCCCGGCACCTTCGTCCGTCAGGTGGGCGTGCACCTTGCGCTTGTCCTGGGTACTGCGCACCCGGTAAACCAGCTTGCGGTGCTCCAGGCGATCCAGAATCGTTGTCACCGTCGCCTGGCTGAGGCTCACCTTGTCGGCAATGGTTCCGATGGTGACTTCCCCGAGGTCCCGAATCGATCTCATGATCAGTAGCTGCGGGCCCGTAAGCCCGGCATGCTTGCTGAGGCGCTTGGAATGAAGATCCGTCGCCCGGATCACACGCCTCAGTGCCACCAGTACATCTTCATAACTGCTCACAGCATAACTCCGATTCGGAATTGAGAATTTATTTATACCACTAACTATTAGAGGTCTTTGCACTGCAAAATGCAAGCTGAGGCGGCTTGCCTGCATTTTTTCCGCCAGCCACTATGCTAAGGTCACCATCCCGATTCATTTCCGAGAGACGGACGGAGCCCGATGATCAAGTATTTGCTGCCTTTCCTTTTGATGATGGCATTCACCGGCACCCTCTACGGCCAGGATAATCTGGGCCCGGAGGAAGAGCTCACCGAAGAAGACCTTGAGGAGAGCATCAAAACTCTTGAAGAGCCTATGTACACCCCGTTCGTGGAGCTCTATCTGCTGGAGGAAACCAAGGCTTTGCGCAAGGAGATGATGAACACCCGCGCGGAACTGATCGAAAAGGTGGTAGACAAGGAGCTGTCCGTTGCCGACAAGACCATGTCTTACGCGACCGACACCGTGACCTACTTCTTTTACCTGATCGCTGGTGCGACTTCAATTCTGGTGGTTATCGGGTGGAACTCGATCAGGGACATGCGCAACCAGCTCACCACCCTGGCTGAAAAAAGGGTGAACGAACTGGTGGTGGAGTACGAGAATCGCCTGGAATTTATTGAGGATCAGCTCCGGCAGAAATCCGACATCATCCAGCAGAATCAGGCGGAGATTGAACGCACCAATGAAGTGCACTCCCTGTGGCTGAAAGCCAGCCAGGAAACCTCACAGCAGAACAAGATTTCCGCCTACGATACCATTCTGGATCTTCGCCCGGACGACGTGGAAGCCCTCAGCTACAAAGCCGATGCCGTTCTGGAAATGCAGGAGCCCCTGTGGGCCATCAGCCTGTGTCAACGGGCCCTGAAACTTGCACCGGATAATGGCCACGCGCACTATCAGCTGGCATGCGCCTACGCCGAAATCGGGCGCTGGGAGGACGCTGTCAGCACCCTGCAAAAAGCGATTGTTATTTCCGAGGCATACCGGGACGATGCCTCCGTGGACGTCAGTTTCCAACAGTTGCGCGATCACGAAAGCTTCCGCACACTGGTATACCCGGATCAGGACGACGGCGCGGAGACTTGACAACCAGCGATGTGTGGTGTTTGTTTAACTCGCTGAGAACACAAGAATAACCCTGAACAAAACAGGACGGACTCAATGAGAACTTCAGTAAAAAAACTCGTAACAGCTGTAAGCACTTCCGTAGCCCTGATGGGCGCAGGCCACGCCGCCGCTGAAATCCAGATCGGTATCGCCGGACCCATGACTGGCCCCGTCGCCCAATACGGTGACATGCAGTTTTCCGGTGCCCGCATGGCGATCGAACAGATCAACGCCAATGGTGGCGTGATGGGCGAGGAACTGGTCGCCGTTGAATATGATGACGTCTGCGACCCGAAGCAGGCAGTCAGCGTGGCCAACAGCCTGGTCAACGATGGCGTTCGATTTGTCGTCGGCCACCTGTGCTCCAGCTCCACCCAGCCCGCCTCGGACATCTACGAGGACGAAGGCATTCTGATGGTCACACCAGCCTCCACCAGCCCGGAAATTACCGAGCGTGGTTATGAGTTGGTGTTCCGTACCATCGGTCTGGACAGCATGCAGGGCCCCGTCGCCGGCAACTACCTCGCCAGCCTGAACCCCGAGCGCGTCGCCGTCATCCACGACAAACAGCAGTATGGTGAAGGCATTGCCACCGCCGTACGTGACACCCTCAAAGACAAGGGCGTGGAAATCGCCATGTTTGAAGGTATCACCGCTGGCAGTAAAGACTTTTCTTCCCTGGTGACCAAGCTGAAGCAGGCCGATGTGGATTACGTCTATTACGGCGGCTACCACCCTGAGCTGGGTCTGATTCTGCGCCAGGCTGACCAGGCTGGACTGGATACCATCTTCATGGGCCCGGAAGGCGTTGGCAACAAGGACATCAACACCATTGCCGGCGAAGCTGCCGAAGGCCTGCTGGTCACCCTGCCACCGGCCTTTGACCAGAAAGCTGCGAACCAGGAACTGGTCAAGGCCTTCGAAGCCAAGGGTGAGGACCCCTCCGGTCCGTTTGTGCTGACCTCCTACACCGCCGTACAGCTGATTGCCGATGGCATCGAGAAGGCGGAATCCACGGATCCGTTCGAAGTGGCTGAAGCCCTGCGAAGCGGCTCTTTCGAGACCCCAATCGGTACGGTTGAGTACGATAAAGCCGGCGATATGGAGTCATTCGAGTTTGTTGTCTACGAATGGCATTCAGATGGCAGTAAAACTCCGGTAAACTAAGCCAAATCGTTAAAAAACGGTAACACTGAGAGCACCTTCTCACCGAGATCCGGGGGAAGGTGTTTTTCTAGGCTCCTGTTGAACCTCCCCCGCCCGCGGCTCGGACATCCCTGGCCAGTGGTGTGGTAGCGGAGGGAGCAGGCTTTCGGAGTTCAAAAACAATGCAAGACCTCCTGTATTTTTCCCAGCAGCTCATCAATGGGCTGACGATCGGGAGCGCCTACGCCCTGATCGCCATCGGCTACACGATGGTTTACGGCATCATCGGCATGATCAACTTTGCCCATGGTGAAATCTATATGATCGGTGCCTATACGGCTCTGATCGCCATTACTGGACTTGCCACCCTTGGTATCGCCTGGCTTCCGGTGATCCTTATTGTTGCACTCGTTTGCGCCATGATTGTCTCAAGCGCGATGGGCTGGGCGGTAGAGCGGGTCGCCTATCGGCCGGTTCGCGGGCGTCACCGCCTGATTCCGCTCATCTCCGCCATTGGCATGTCGATCTTCCTCCAGAACTATGTCCACCTCGCCCAGGGTTCCCGCAACATCGGATTTCCCGCCCTGATTGAGGGCAGCTTCCAGTTCGGCTCGGAGGGCGCATTCGCGATGTCGCTTTCCTACATGCAGATCACGATCTTCGTCACCACTCTGATCTGTATGACCGCACTGTCCCTGTTTATCTCGCGGTCTCGTACCGGTCGCGCATGCCGGGCAGTTTCCCAGGATCTGGGCATGGCCAACCTGCTTGGCATCGACACCAACCGGATCATCTCTGCGACCTTCGTAATCGGTGCAGCCCTGGCTGCAGTTGCGGGTCTTCTCCTGGGCATGTACTACGGTTCTATTGATCCTCTGTTTGGATTTATCGCTGGGCTCAAGGCGTTCACCGCCGCTGTCCTTGGCGGTATCGGCAGCATTCCCGGCGCCATGCTGGGGGGGCTAATCCTGGGCGTATCCGAAAGCATGACCTCCGGCTACCTCAGCGGTGAATACAAGGACGTGGTCTCTTTTGGCCTGCTGATCCTCATTCTGCTGTTCAAACCCACCGGCCTGCTTGGCAAACCGGAGGTTGAAAAGATCTGATGGCTGCTCAAAACCTGAAACACGCGCTTTTCTGCGCCGTTATCACCCTGATTATTTCCTACCCGATTCTCGGCTTTAACCTGGAAGCAGAGGGCATCAATATCATCCTTAACGGGGCCGAGACCTCGACCATCGTGATGGTTTTCCTGGCTGCAGTGGTCGTTTTCCTTTTCCAGCTGTTCCGTGAAAACATCATGGCGACACTGAAAAGCATTCCAACACCACTGCCACAGGCCAATAAGGAGCCTATGGCTGAAAACAAGCGGGCAAGAATTGAATCCTGGGTACTCACCGCAATTGTTGTGTTAGCCCTGTTCTGGCCCTTCTTTGTATCCCGCGGCTCTGTGGATCTGGCGACTCTGGTGCTCATTTACATCATGCTGGCCCTCGGCCTGAACGTAGTGGTCGGCCTGGCAGGTCTGCTGGACCTGGGCTACGTCGCATTTTATGCCGTAGGTGCGTACACCTTTGCCCTGCTTTCCGAGTATTTCGGCATTTCCTTCTGGATGTCGTTGCCGCTCGGGGCGCTTCTCGCCGCCCTGTTCGGGCTGGTACTGGGTTTCCCGGTATTGCGGCTCCGAGGGGATTATCTGGCGATCGTCACTCTCGGTTTCGGCGAGATTATCCGCATTCTTCTCAACAACTGGACCAGCCTGACCGGTGGCCCCAACGGTATCGGCGGCATTCCCGAACCGACCCTCTTTGGCATGGAGTTCGGCCGGCGCGTCAAGGAAGAGGGCAACACCTCTTTCCACGAAACCTTCGGTATCGCCTATAGCGGTGAAGACAAGGTCATCTTCCTATACCTGATTTCCCTGGTGCTAGCCGTTTTCACTGCACTGGTTATTCGACGGTTCATGCGCATGCCGGTGGGCCGCGCCTGGGAAGCCCTGCGGGAGGATGAAATCGCGGCCCGGTCCCTCGGCCTCAATCGCACCGCAGTCAAGCTGACCGCTTTCACCATTGGCGCCTTCTTCGCCGGATTTGCCGGTACCGTGTTTGCGTCCAAACAGGGCTTTATCAGCCCGGAATCGTTCGTCTTCCTGGAATCGGCCATCATCCTGGCAATCGTTGTACTCGGGGGCATGGGCTCCCAGCTCGGTGTGATTCTGGCGGCGATTGCCGTCACCATCCTGCCCGAACTGGCCCGTGAATTTTCCGAATACCGCATGCTGATCTTCGGTGCCGCCATGGTACTGATGATGGTCTGGCGTCCGCAGGGCCTCATGCCCATGCGCCGAATCCATATTGAACTGAAAAAGCAGGAGTGACGGACGATGCTTGAAGTACAGAATCTGTCCATGCGCTTTGGCGGCCTGCTGGCGGTAGACCAGGTGTCTCTGGACGTTCAGGAACACGAAATTGTATCCATCATCGGCCCGAACGGGGCTGGAAAGACCACGGTATTCAACTGCATGAGCGGCTTCTACAAGCCGACCGGCGGCAAGATCCTGTTTGAGGGGGGAGAGGTCCAGGGAAAACCCGACCACAAGATTTCACGGCTGGGTATGGTTCGCACCTTCCAACACGTCCGCCTGTTCAGCCAGATGACGGTGGTTGAAAACCTGCTGGTGGCACAGCACCGGCACCTGAACACTAACCTGATTGCCGGCCTGCTGAAGACCCCGGATTACCGGAAAAGGGAACAGAAATCCCTGGATCGGGCCGCTTACTGGCTGGAGCGCGTGGGCCTGTTGGACCTGGCAAACCGGGAAGCCGGAAATCTGGCCTATGGCCAGCAGCGGCGCCTGGAAATCGCCCGATGCATGGTGACCGAGCCCAAGTTGCTGATGCTCGACGAGCCGGCGGCAGGCCTCAACCCGGCGGAAACCAAAGAACTCAACCGGCTGATTGTCAGCCTGAAAGAGGACTACAACGTTTCCGTAGTGCTGATTGAGCACGACATGAGCCTGGTTATGGATATTTCCGACCGTATCAATGTCATCAACCAGGGTAGACCCCTGGCTTGTGGTACGCCGGATGAAATCCGCCAGAACGACGACGTGATCAAAGCCTATCTGGGCGAGGCCTGAGGGAAAACCATGCTAGTACTAGAAGATGTCCATACCCACTACGGCAAAATCGAGGCACTGCACGGGGTTTCTGTCGAGGTCAAAAAGGGGGAGATTGTTTCTCTTATCGGCGCCAACGGCGCTGGCAAGACAACGCTACTGATGACGGTGTGCGGCCACCCCCAGGCCAGCTCGGGGCGGGTTATCCTGAACGACCGGGATATCACTCGCAAGCCGACGGCGCAGATCATGCGCTCCGGCATTGCCATTGTCCCAGAAGGCCGGCGAGTCTTCTCGGGCCTGACTGTCGAGGAAAACCTCCATATGGGCGGGTTCTTCAACACCAAGGCCGAAATCCGCAAAAGCCAGGACCATGTCTACGAGCTCTTCCCCCGGCTCAAGGAGCGTGAGCACCAGCGCGCCGGCACCATGTCTGGCGGTGAGCAGCAGATGCTCGCCATCGGCCGGGCGCTGATGAGCAGGCCGAACATGATCATCCTGGATGAGCCGTCGCTTGGCCTGGCTCCGCTGGTGATCAAACAAATCTTCGAGATCATCGGCCACCTGCGCGAAGAAGGCATTACGGTTTTCCTGGTTGAGCAAAATGCTCACCAGGCACTCAACCTGGCCGACCGTGGTTACGTGCTCGAAACCGGCAGGATTCGTTTGCACGATACCGGCAAGAATCTGCTGGCCAACCCGGATGTTCAGAACGCCTATCTGGGTGGGTGAAGGAGCCCTGACGTGAAAGCCAAAAACCGGAGCGTGACGTCACGCTCCGGTTTTTTTTGGGCCAAATCAAATACTCACCAATCTGTAAACTTGCGTTGGCAGGAATTGAACTATACTCAAGCCAACGGTCATCCTGTCTCCACAAGACCAGTCAGGGCCGTTTTCACAATGCTGCCCTCCGTCAGGGGCAGCATTGTGTATTGCGACGAGAGCTTAAAACCACATAAAGGAGTGGATAATGAAAAAACTGATCGCAGGTGCAATTCTTCTGGGCGCCTCCTCCATGGCCTTTGCGCAACCGGGCTGTGGTGTGGGTGCCATGATCTGGAAAGGACAGTCCGGTATTGCCCCCCACGTATTGGCTGCAACCACCAACGGGACGTTTGGTAACCAGACCTTTGGTATGACCACGGGCACACTCGGCTGCCAGACCAACGAGGCTGTTCAGTCCATGGCAATGTACATGGACAGCAATATCGACAAGGTGGCCCGGGACATGTCCCGCGGCGCTGGCGAAAACCTGGATACCCTGGCAGTCCTGCTGGGTGTAGACCAAGCTGATCGTGACACCTTCCGTAAGGTGTTGCAGGACAACTTCGCAACCATTTTCCCAAACTCTGAAACCACCTCCGGCGAAGCTGTCGATGCCATCGTCGCCTTGCTGGAAAAGAACGAGTCGCTCAGCAAGTACGTAGCGGCTTGATCCTGATTACTTGAAAGGACGTTCGTGCGCCAGGGACGGCGCACTGCTCCACCTTCTACCCTGTTCAACCCCGGATACAGCAAAACCCATGGGCAACATGCTTCGCATTGGGCCAGCTTTGATCTGGCTCGCAGTCAGCCTGCCAACCAAGGCGGAAATGCCCGCCGGCCAGCCCAACCTCCATCGCGATCCGGCCTGGCTCACTCTGGTTCACTACCAATCCGACGCATTCGGGGACGGTTACACCAGCCAGGCAGACGACCCGGCGTTTTTCCTCAGCGATAACGGCAAGCACTCGCCCCGGGCCGAACTGGCAGCAACCCTCGACGCCATCCGGCAGCCCGGGGAAGGCGATAACCATGCCCGCTGTCAGTTCCCGGCGCGGACAGCCTGGCTTCAGCAAAAGCTTGACCTATCGCTGCCGGACATTGATTGCCCCGGTTACCAGCAATGGTCCGAAACCCTGAATACCGAAACCGTCACCTTGGTGTTCGCCGCCTCCTACCTGAACAGTCCGTCCTCCATGTTCGGTCATACTTTCCTGCGGCTGGATCCGCCACAGGAGGACGAAGAGACCAACCTGCTGCTGGCCAACACCATTTCCTACGCTGCCGATGCCGCCGCCCATGACAGTGAGATTTCCTTTGCCTACAAGGGCATCTTCGGCGGCTATCCCGGAATTACCACGATTCAGCCCTACTATGAAAAAATCCGGCTGTACTCGGACATCGAACATCGCGACCTGTGGGAATACCGATTGAACCTCACCCAGGACGAAGTGGACATGATGATCGCCCATGCCTGGGAAATCCGGGACCGAAATTTCGATTACTATTTCTTTGATGAGAACTGTGCCTACCGTCTGCTGGCGCTAATAGACATCGCCCGCCCCGGCACCGACCTTCTGGGGGAAGTAAGCACTCACGCAATTCCCTCAGACACCGTTCGCTGGGTCGTGGACAAGGGTCTGGTCAACGAGGTGTATTACCGGCCTTCCGCAGCCACTTCCGTAGCATACAGCCTTTCGACGCTGCCCGACGACCACCAGACCCTCGCTGCAGCTATTGCCAACGGCTACCTTGCCGCCGATGCAGAGGAAGTCAGCAGCCTTCCAGCGGAACAGCGGGCCCACGTTCTGGACGCCACCTACGATTATGTCCGTTACAAGAGTGAAGCTGACGGCTGGCCCCGGGACATCGCTGCGCCTCTGTCCCACGACCTTTTAAGAGAACGAAGCGGTATCGACGAGGTGCCGCCTCCACCGACTCCCCCTGAGCCCATCGTAAGAGACGACCAGGGGCATGATACCTTTCGCATTAGCCTGGGTGCCGGCCAACAGGCGCACCGGGAGTTCACCCAACTGACGCTGAGGCCCGCGTACCATGATGTCCTGGATCCGCCCGCCGGCTATCGTTCCGGCGCGCAACTGCAGTTCCTGAGACTGGACGCACGCTTCTATACCGACAACAACGAGCTCCAACTGGAGCAGCTCACCGGCGTTGAAATCCGCTCACTGAGCCCCCGGAACGCGTTTTTCTCGCCACTGTCCTGGCAGGTAGGTTTTGGTGGCCGCCGAACTGAGACAGGTAACGACCGGGTTATGACACCGTACCTTGAGGGCGGCGCAGGTGGAAGCTGGCGCCTCGGCGACCAGACCCAGGCGTTTGCCATCGCCACTGCCGACCTGGAAATCGACGACGACCTGCGTCGCGGTTACGACGCCGCCCCAGGCGCCGACATCGGCCTGCTGCATCAGAACAACCGTTTCAGCCTGCTTGCGGGCGCAAAAACCAAAGCCTGGATCGTCAGCAGCCAGCACCGGCAGGACCAGCTGTACGCCAAAGCCAACTGGCACATTGGCCGTGAATTCAGCCTGTTTGCCGAGTTCACCCGTAAGGACCACTTCGACAGGTACCAGAGCACATGGCAAGCCGGACTCCACACCTACTTCTGAAAGCGGGCGCAGCCCGCCTGGCCGGTCTTGCGCTCATCCTCCTGCAGCTTTCGGGTTGCAGCGGCCTGTTCTTCTATCCGGACCGGGTCACCTACATCACCCCGGACCGCCTGAACCTCAGCTACGAAGACATCTATATCGACACCGCCGACGGAGAAACCCTCCACGGCTGGTGGCTGCCCGCAGAAGCGCCCGAGAATGACGCCAGGGGCACCGTCTACTTTCTCCATGGCAACGCCCAGAACATCAGCAGCCACATCCTCAACGTCGCCTGGCTGCCTGAGAAAGGCTATAACGTCTTCACCATCGACTACCGGGGCTACGGCAAATCCACCGGCGATCCGGATATCGAAGGTGCCCTGCACGACGTGGAAACCGGCCTGCGCTGGCTGGTGGCCAAGCCAGATGTGAACGATCAGCCACTCTACATTCTCGGGCAAAGCCTTGGGGGCGGCCTTGGCATTGCATTGGCGAGTGAGTGGACCCAACGGAAAGAGCAACCTCGTTTGGATGGCGTCATTCTGGACAGCACCTTTTCCGGATTCCGTAGAATCGCCCGGGAAAAACTTGATTCTTTCTGGTTAACCTGGCCATTCCAGATTGCGCTGAGCTGGACCATTCCTGAGGATTACGAAGGCGTGGATCATATTCCCGAAATCAGCCCGGTTCCCGTGATGGTCATTCATAGCGTTCGGGATGGAATTATCCCGTTTCATCATGGCGAGGCGCTGTTTGAGGCAGCACAGGAGCCCAAGGAGTTTTTGCAAACGGATACGCCTCATGGGGCGACGTTTGTTATTCCGGGGTATCGGAGGGAGGTGATTCGTTTTCTGGAGACTTCGAGATAGCTATGGGTGGCTGTTGGGCTTCCCTTTTCAAAAGTGTTGAGGGCCATGGACGGCCCGAAACAAGCGCACATGGATGTGCTCGTAGCGTCTTTTGAAAAGGGAAGCCCAACAGCCGCTTGCACCCAAGCCAAACAAAAAAACCCGCCAATCCAAAGGATAGGCGGGTTTTTATTAAGCCCGAAAACGATCAGGCAGAGAAATCGGTCGGCTGGTCGCCTTCCTTGATTTCCTTCATGGACAGCTTGACGCGACCACGGTTGTCGACATCCAGAACCTTCACCAGAACTTCCTGACCTTCGCTCAGCTCGTCAGTCACATTCTCGATGCGGCGATCAGAGATCTGGGAAATGTGCACCAGACCATCCTTGCCAGGCAGGATGTTAACGAAGGCACCGAAGTCCACGATGCGCTCAACGCGACCCTTGTAGATGGCACCCACTTCGATCTCCGCGGTGATTTCCTTAACCCGGTTCACTGCCGCCTGGGCCGCTTCCTGGTTATCGGCGTAGATCTTCACGTTACCATCGTCATCCAGATCAATGGATGCACCGGTCTCGTCACAGATCGAGCGAATCATGGAGCCGCCCTTACCGATAACGTCACGGATCTTCTCCGGATTGATCTTGATGGTGGTGATGCTCGGCGCACGGGAAGACAGCTCGGCACGGGGTGCAGAGATAACCTTGTTCATCTCGCCCAGAATGTGCAGGCGCGCTGCGTGGGCCTGCTCAAGGGCAAGTTCCATGATCTCGTCGGTGATGCCGTTGATCTTGATATCCATCTGCAGGGCGGTTACGCCCTCCTGGGTACCGGCAACCTTGAAGTCCATGTCGCCCAGGTGATCTTCGTCACCCAGGATGTCGGTCAGAATCGCAAACTTGTCGCCTTCCTTGACCAGACCCATGGCTATACCGGCAACCGGTGCCTTGATCGGCACACCCGCATCCATCAGCGCCAGGCTGGAACCACAGACAGATGCCATGGAGCTGGAACCGTTGGATTCAGTAATCTCGGAAACCGCACGGATTGCATACGGGAACTCTTCCAGAGTCGGCATAACCGCCAGAACACCACGCTTGGCCAGACGACCATGGCCAACCTCACGGCGGCCCGGCGTACCCACTCGGCCAGCTTCACCAACCGAATACGGAGGGAAGTTGTAGTGGAACAGGAACGGGTCCTTGCGCTCGCCTTCCAGGGCATCAATGATCTGCACGTCGCGGGAGGTACCCAGCGTAGTGGTCACGATGGCCTGGGTCTCGCCACGGGTGAACAGGGCGGAACCGTGAACGCTGGGCAGAACACCCACTTCGATTGCGATCGGACGGACGGTCTTGTTGTCACGGCCATCAATACGGGGTTTGCCCTCGATAACCTGATGGCGAACGATGGCTTTCTCCACCTTGCCGAAATACTTTTTGACTTCATCGGCGGAAGGCTGACCTTCCTCTTCACCGGCCAGTTTTTCCACCAGTGCGGTCTTGATTTCGCCCAGACGTGAATAACGTTCCATCTTGTCGCGAATACCGTAGGCTTCCTCGATCGCCTCAGAGGCCTCGGCCTTGACGGCGTTCAGAAGGTCGGTGTTCTCTGCCGCAGGCTGCCAGTCCCAGCGCGGCTTGCCGGTTTCAGCGGCAAATTCCTTGATCGCGGCCACGGCTACCTGCATTTCCTGATGGGCGTACAGAACACCACCCAGCATCTGGTCTTCAGTCAGGCCCTTGGCTTCGGACTCAACCATCAGAACCGCGTCTTCGGTACCGGCAACGACCATGTCCAGCAGGGAGGTTTGCAGTTCTTCGAACGTCGGGTTCAGGAAGTAGCCACGCTCGTTGGTGTAACCAACACGGGAGGCACCAATGGGGCCGTCAAACGGGATGCCTGAAATAGACAGCGCAGCAGAGGCGGCCAGCATCGCGGCAATGTCCGGATCCTGGTTCTTGCTGGAGGACATCACGGTAAGGATAACCTGAACTTCGTTCATGAAGCCGTTCGGGAACAGCGGACGAATCGGACGGTCGATCAGACGTGAAGTCAGGGTTTCTTTCTCGGAAGGACGACCTTCACGCTTGAAGAAACCGCCGGGGATTTTACCAACGGCGTAAGTCTTCTCGAAGTAGTTCACGGTCAGCGGGAAGAACGGCTGGCCCGGCTTTGCTTCCTTGGCGCCGACAACAGTACCGAGAACGGAGATGTCATCGACGGTTACCAGCACGGAACCGGTGGCCTGGCGGGCAATACGGCCGGTTTCCAGAGTGACGGTCTTGCCGCCAAGCTCAAATGTTTTCTTTACAGGTTTCAGATCCACAAAAAACTCCTGGTCTATCTTTTCCAGATTGATTCATCCTGCACGCCCCTGCGCGCAAGATCGACTATCTGCAGATGTTGTTCTGTGATCCGAAAGGCAACCCGTCTGAAAGCTAACAGGCTGTTGCAAAACCCCGGTCAGTCGGGCGGCAATTCCATAGGCCGCCGGGCCCGGGTTTTTCAACAACCTGCTATCAATTTCAGCTTTCCATTACGACAAGGAATCCTTCGGTGCCACAGACAGTACAACTGCAGTTAGAGACAAGCACAACCAGCAGGCCCCGCAAAGAACCTGCTGGTTGACGACTGCCACCGGAGTTACCGGGGCAGTCCTCAGGTCGTAAAGACCCGGATCAGCGACGCAGACCCAGACGCTGGATGAGCTCCAGGTAACGGTCAGCGTTCTTGCGCTTGAGGTAGTCCAGCAGCTTACGACGCTGGTTAACCATCCGGATCAGGCCACGGCGGGAATGGTGATCCTGCTTGTTGACCTTGAAGTGATCCTGCAGTTTGTTGATGTTGGCGCTGAGCAGTGCAACCTGAACTTCAGGAGAACCGGTATCGCCATCACCTTGCTGAAAATCATTAACGATCTGTGCTTTCTCATTGGCAGAAAGTGCCATAACTCACCTCATTGTTGCGATGCTTTCAGATCCGGCCGAACCGCGCATCTCTACAGCCCGGCTAAACAGCGGTGCGCCTATGGCTTCCCGCTGCTCTTCACCAGTCGGCGGGGGACCAGATTGGTCTCCTCACCTTCCGGGAATGCTTCTGCCAGCCCGACAAAACCTTCGTTGCGACTCTCTTTTGCATAGATACGCACGAAGCCTTCATGGGCTCTACCCGGTATTCTAACCGGTTGTCCGTTCAATATCGATACCAGCGCCGGCCCCGCCAGATGGTGCTCCGGGAACATGGACAGCGCGGCATCCGGGGCGACCAGCAGGCCGTCAAGGCTTTCGCCACGCTCTCGCATGTCTTCCAGGTCTTTAACCACATGGGCATTGGCCAGGGTGAACCCCGAAGCCATGGTACGGCGCAGGGCCGTCACATGGGCACCACAACCGAGGGCTTCGCCAATATCCTCAACCAGTGAGCGAATGTACGTACCCTTGGTGCAACTGACTGCGATATCCAGCTCATTCTCACGAATGTCCAGAAGTGTCAGTTCGTAGATGGTGACTGGCCGGGCCGGTCGCTCCACTTCGATGCCTTCCCGGGCGTATTCGTAGAGCGGGCGCCCCTTGTGCTTGAGCGCCGAGTACATGGAGGGGACCTGCTGGATATCGCCCCGGAACCTGTCCAGAATCGGCTCCAGCACGTCTGAGCAAAGACCGGCCGGTACCGGCTTCTCGGTAACGATGGCGCCTTCACTGTCACCGGTTTCGGTACTGATCCCGAGCCGCGCGGTGGCAATGTAGGCTTTGTCGCTGTCCAACATCATCTGGGAGAACTTGGTGGCCTCGCCGAAACACAGCGGTAACACACCAGTGGCCAACGGATCCAGCGCGCCGGTGTGACCAGCCTTGGCCGCACCGAACAGACGCTTGACCTGTTGCAGGATGCCATTGGAGGTGACACCGAGCGGCTTGTCGATCACCAGAATGCCATTGACGTCACGGCCCTTGCGTCTGCGACTCAAGCGTTGCGCTCCGGATCGTCCTGACCTTCACCCTCATCACGGTCCACGGCGGGCTTGTCGCCAACCGCTTCGCGAATGAGGCTATCCATCTTGCGGCTATAACCCTGCAAGGCGTCAAAATGGAACCGGAGCTGCGGAATAACCCGTAGCTTCATGGCACGCCCCACCTGCCCACGAAGAAAGCCCGACGCCTTGTTAAGAACAGCGATAGACTCTTTGACTTCCGGAGACTCCTCCGTCAGCTCCTCGGTGGAAAGCAGAGACACATAGATATCGGCATAGCCAAGGTCACGACTAACCTTGACTGCATTCACCGAAACCATCCCCACCCGCGGGTCTTTGACTTCCCGCTGGATGAGCTGGGCCAACTCCCGTTGCATCTGATCGCCAATGCGATCAATCCGACTGAACTCTCTAGGCATCAGGCCCCCGTGGACTCAAGCTTGCGCTCGACCCGGACGCGATCGAATACTTCGATCTGGTCACCAACTTTCACGTCGTAACCCTTAACGCCGATACCACATTCCATGCCATTACGGACTTCAGGTACGTCATCCTTGAAGCGGCGCAGGGATTCCAGCTCGCCTTCAAAGATAACCACGTTGTCGCGCAGAACACGGATAGGCTTGTTACGGTAAACCGTACCTTCGATCACCATACAGCCGGCCACCTGACCAAACTTCGGCGAACGGAAAACATCACGAACATCCGCAATGCCAACGATGTCTTCGCGGAATTCCGGTGCCAGCATGCCGGTCAGTGCTGCTTTCACATCATCAATCAGGTTGTAGATGATGCTGTAGTAGCGCAGATCCAGACCTTCCTGCTCAACCAGGCGCTTGGACGCTGTGTCGGCACGAACGTTGAAGCCGAAGATAACCGCATTGGTCGCCATCGCCAGGCTGACGTCGGTCTCGGCAATACCGCCTACACCGGACGACACGATCTTCACCTGAACTTCCTCGTTGCCAAGATCCTGCAGCGCCTTGGTTATGGCTTCCAGAGAACCGCGAACGTCGGTCTTGAGGACAACGTTGAGGGTTTTGACCTCATCCTTGCCCATATTCTCGAACAGGTTCTCAAGCTTCGCAGCCTGCTGGCGCTGGAGACGCTGCTCCCGCTCGCGGGTCTGGCGGAACTCGGCCAGTTCCTTGGCCTTCTTCTCGTCGGCAACCGCGAAGAACTCGTCACCGGCGTCCGGCGTACCGTTCAGGCCGAGGATTTCGACCGGAATAGACGGACCTGCTTCCTTCACCTGTTTGCCCGCTTCATCGGTCATGGCCCGGACCTTACCGAAGTAGGAACCGGCCACAACCATGTCGCCCTGACGCAAGGTACCGTTCTGAACCAGTACGGTCGCAACGGAACCACGGCCACGCTCAAGACTGGACTCGACCACCACACCCTTGGCCGGGGCGTCTGTTACCGCCTCCAGTTCCAGGACTTCGGCCTGCAGCAGCAAGGCTTCAAGTAAATCGTCGATGCCCTCACCGCTATGAGCAGAGACCGGCACAAACTGGACGTCACCGCCCCAGTCTTCCGGAATCACTTCCATACCGGCCAGCTCAGTCTTGATGCGGTCGGGGTCGGCTTCTTCCTTGTCCATCTTGTTCATCGCAACCACGATGGGCACACCGGCTGAGCGGGCGTGCTGGACCGCTTCCCTGGTCTGGGGCATAACACCGTCATCGGCGGCAACCACCAGAACCACGATATCGGTACACTGGGCACCACGGGCACGCATCGCAGTAAATGCAGCGTGGCCCGGTGTATCCAGGAAGGACACCATGCCGTGGTCGGTTTCCACGTGGTAGGCACCAATGTGCTGGGTAATACCACCGGATTCGCCGGAGGCCACCTTGGTACGGCGGATGTAGTCCAGCAGTGAGGTTTTGCCGTGGTCAACGTGGCCCATCACACTCACAACCGGAGCGCGCTTGGTCTTTTCACCGCCTTCGAAGGAGAATTCACTCAGAACCTCTTCTTCGAACGCATCGTCGCTGACTGTCTTGGCCTTGTGACCCAGCTCTTCAGTCACCAGAACGGCAGTTTCCTGGTCCAGTGCCTGGTTGATGGTGGCCATAACGCCCATTCCCATCAGGGTCTTGATTACGTCAGCCGACTTGACCGCCATACGCTGGGCAAGGTCACCAACACTAATCGTTTCCGGAATCTCTACTTCTCTGACCATTGGTTTGGTCGGCCTCTCGAAGCCATGACGCTTCTCTTTGGGTTTCTTTTTCGCACGCAGCGGCTTACGCAGCGTGGTCTCTTCCTCGTCTTCGGAGATAACCAGCGGCTCTTCCACCGGACGAGCGCGAGGACCGCGATGGCCAGCCTGCTTCTTCTTCGGCTTGCCTTCTTCGATCTCGTCGCCGCGCTCGCGAACTTTTTCTTTCTTCTTCTTCGGTTTGCGATCCTTGCCCTCGCCTTCAGGCGGTGGCATCGGGATATCTTCCGGAGCTGGAACCGGTGCTGGCTCTGCCGCTTTCTTCGGCTCAGCCTGTTCCTGCTGTGCTGCCTCTTCCGACGTCGCTGCCTCAGCCGAAGACGACTTTTCAGCCTCAGCCTGCTCGGCTGCCACCTTCGGCGCTTCTTCCACCGGCGGCTGCTCTTGCGCTTGCTCCGCTACCAGCTCTTCCGGTTTCGACGCTTCAGCTTCAGGCTGCACTTCGGCCCGCTTGATGTACGTGCGGCGCTTGCGAACCTCAACATTGACGGTTTTTGCCTTGCCCGCCTTGAGCGTCGTGGTGGTCTTGCGCTTCAGGGTAATCTTGCGTGGCTCGGCATCGGCCTCACCGTGGGTCTTTCTCAAATAGGCCAGCAACTGCTGCTTCTCATCGCTGGAGACAGAGTCACTCTCGGAGCGCGCCTTCAGGCCGGCCTCCACAATCTGCTTCAGCAAACGATCCACGGGAGCGCCTACATCCTCGGCCAGTTGTTTTACCGTTACTTCAGCCATACTGGTCCTCCTCCCGAATTAAGCCTGGTCTTCAAACCAGGGGGCACGTGCGGTCATGATAAGCTGACCGGCACGCTCTTCATCCATACCATCGATATCGAGCAGATCGTCAACCGACTGCTCTGCCAGATCTTCCATGGTGCGCACACCCATGCCCGCCAGCTTGAAGGCCAGGCTACGGTCCATACCGTCCATACCGAGAAGATCTTCTGCCGGCTCGGCACCCTCAAGTGCCTCCTCGCTTGCCAGGGCCTGGTTCAACAGGACATCCTTGGCACGGCGGCGCAGTTCAGTGACGGTCTCTTCGTCGAAACCTTCGATCGCCAGCATCTCTTCCATCGGCACGTAGGCCACCTCTTCGATCGAGGTAAACCCTTCCTCAATCAGCACACCGGCGAACTCTTCATCAATGTCCAGGTTGCCAGTGAAATGCTCTACAAGCCGATTATACTCCTGCTCCTGACGTTCACCGGCTTCTTCTTCGGTCATCACGTTCAGGGTCCAGCCGGTCAGTTCCGTAGCCAGACGGACATTCTGGCCGTTCCGGCCAATAGCCTGGGCCAGATTGTCTTCCGCCACAGCCACTTCCATGGTGTGCCGGTCTTCGTCCATTACGATGGAGGCAACCTCCGCCGGGGCCATGGCATTGATCACCAGCTGGGCAGGGTTATCGTCCCAAAGCACGATATCAACACGCTCACCACCCAGTTCGTTGGAAACAGCCTGAACGCGGGAACCGCGCATACCCACACAGGCACCAACCGGGTCGATACGGCGATCGTTGGTTTTGACTGCAATCTTCGCCCGGGAGCCGGGGTCTCTTGCAGCACCGCGGATCTCAATCAGTTCTTCCGCGATTTCCGGAACCTCGATGCGGAATAGCTCGATCAGCATCTGCGATGCGGTGCGGCTCAGGATCAGCTGGGGGCCGCGATGATCGGTACGGATCTCCAGAAGCAGGGACCGCACCCGGTCGCCCATTCGGAAGGTTTCCCGGGGAATCAGGTGTTCCCGGGGCAAAAGCGCCTCGGCGTTACTGCCAAGATCAACAATAACATTGTCACGAGTCACTTTTTTGACCGTACCAGACACCAGCTCACCAACACGGTCACGATAGCTGTCGACAATTTTCATGCGCTCAGCTTCCCGGACCTTCTGGAAGATGATCTGCTTGGCAGCCTGGGCCCCGATCCGACCGAATGCCTCGGACTCAATTTTCTCTTCGTGAATATCGCCCGGCTTCAGCGCCGTGTCGATTTCCTCGGCTTCCTGCAGAGTCAGTTCCGTACCAAGCGCAGGAACCGCATCGTTGTCCACAACCAGCCAACGGCGGAAGGTCTCATATTCTCCGGTTTTCCGGTCGATCGAAACCCGGATATCCGCCTCTTCGTCATCAAAGCGTTTTTTGGCAGCGGTGGCCAGTGCCAGCTCGATCGCTTCAAAAATCACATCCTTCTCGACACCTTTCTCGTTCGAGACGGATTCAACCACCAGCAAGATCTCTTTACTCATTGGATTGCCCTGCCTTCAACATAAACTGTGCGTCCACTGACTTTTTAATATCGTTCATTCGAATACCGGTACGATGTGGGCCTTTTCGATACTGTCGAAAGGCAAAAGATATTCGTGGTCATCAACGACCACCACCACATCATCACCTTCGACGCCTTTAATCAGCCCCTGGAACTTCCGGCGCCCTTCAAATGCCATCCGGAGACGAATCTGCACCTGGTGGCCGGCAAAGGCTTCGTATTGTTCCAGACGAAACAGCGGGCGATCCATCCCCGGGGATGAAACCTCCAGTGTGTACTCGGTCTGGATGGGATCTTCCACATCCATCACACCGCTGATCTGGCGACTGACTTTTTCGCAGTCCTCGATACCGATGCCGTTCTCGGCATCGTCAATAAATACTCGCAGCAGGGAATGATGGCCCTGTGAGCGGAATTCAATGCCCCAGAACTCATACCCCAGCCCCTCAATTACAGGCCGGAGAATGTCTTCCAGTTGTTTAATCTTGGCTGACAAGTTACGCCTTCTCCGTTATCAGATTTACCGGCCCCAAAAACAAAAAAAGGGCTGTTTTATCAGCCCTTTTTATGCACCAGGGCCCTTTGCGCCAGGCCCCTTAATCAAAAAGCCCCGAACAATGGGGCCTTTTGTTGCAAGAACTCGCAGGAAGCAAACCGATGTACCGCTTCCTGCTGACAGACACCTGGCCTGCCAGAAACCCGCCAGCACCACGCGGCAGGTCCCAATATCCGCCGGAGTATAGAGACGCCGGGCGGAGTGGTCAAGGACTGACCAAAAAAAACGGCCTGGAGAGTCCAAGCCGTTTTTCTTCAATATGGTGCCCGGGGCCGGACTCGAACCGGCACAGCTTTCGCCACTACCCCCTCAAGATAGCGTGTCTACCAGTTTCACCACCCGGGCAACATTCTTACTCGAGTTCAGGGAGACCAGACTCCCCGCCCCCGGCTTCGCTGGAGGAAGCTTTACCATTTTCAGCAGCACTGTCAGTCGGTGCGGGGGCAGCGGATTCCTCAACGACAGGAATGCCTGCTTCTCCGGCCAGCTCGGCGCGCTGCTTGGCAAAGATTGCCAGCGAGAAACTTGTTACAAAAAATACGATGGCGAGCAGGGTCGTGAAGCGGGTCAGAAAACTGCCGCTACCCTGACTGCCGAATACTGTCTGAGAGGCACCACCACCAAAGGCAGCGCCTGCGTCAGCACCCTTGCCCTGCTGGATCAGCACCAGACCCACCAGCGCCACCGCAATCACGACGTGCACAACGACTACCAGTGTCTCTAACCAATCCATAACGACTCTCGCGAACCTTTAACTTTAGGCACCTGCCGGAACAGCCCGGCAAATACTTACAAATTCTTCTGCTACCAGCGACGCTCCGCCGATCAACCCGCCGTCAATATCCGGCCCGGCAAAAAGCGCGGCTGCATTATCCGCTTTTACACTGCCCCCGTAAAGCAGGGATATCTCTTCCGCGGGGGCTCCCAACTCTGCCAGCACCTTTCTGATCGATGCGTGCATGGCCTGGGCATCTTGTGCCGTGGCGGTTTTTCCGGTGCCAATGGCCCAAACAGGCTCATAAGCGACAACAACATGCGACCACTGATTCGGAGCCACCGCTGCCAGACCTTTCCGGACCTGACCCGCAACAACCGACTCCGCCTCGCCAGCTTCACGCTGCTCAAGCGTTTCACCGACACAGACGATGGCACCCAGACCACTACCAACAAGGCGCTCGACTTTCGCGGCCACTTCGTCGTCGGTTTCACCAAAGATCTGACGACGCTCAGAGTGCCCGACCAAAGCGTAACGGCAACCCTGATCCTTTGCCATCTCAGCGGAAATCTCACCGGTATAGGCTCCGGACCCCCACCGCCCGACGTTCTGAACACCCAATGCCAATGCATCACCGGCCTGAGCGGCCGCATCTCCGATATAAATTGCGGGAGGAATAATAACAACCTCAACGCCATTATCAAGAGACTCGACCTGGGATCGCACATAGCCTACCAGGGTTTGGGCCAGGTCTTTTGACCCGTTCATTTTCCAGTTTCCGGCTACGATCTTACGACGCATAACAGTTCCCGAACGTGAGGGAGGGCGAACTATACAGCACTCCCTCCCAGCAGACAACCGCCTGAAAACACAAAATTATGCGGTAGAATTCTCCACCACTTTCGCCAGTTCCTCAACAACCCGCAGGATATCCTCTGCGTCCTGTCCTTCGGCCATAACCCGGATTAGCGGTTCGGTTCCAGAGGCTCTGAGCAGGATTCGCCCGGAGCTGCCCAGGTCGGATTCGGCCTTTTTCACTGCGGCCACGATGTCACCCCGGCTAAACGGGTCAAAACGCTGGCTCACACGCACGTTTATCATCTTCTGGGGCAGCTTGCTCATACCCTGACGGATATCAGAAAGTGTCTTCCCCGATTGCCTGATCGCCAGCAGAGTCTGCAGCGCCGAGACAATCCCATCTCCGGTACTCGTGCAGTCACGAATAACCATATGGCCCGAGCCTTCACCGCCGAGCACCCAGTTGTTGGCCACCAGGCGCTCCATGACGTAGCGATCGCCGACTTTTGCGCGTTCGAATTCGATTCCGATCTCAGTCAGTGCCAACTCGACACCAAGATTGGTCATCAGGGTGCCGACCACCCCACCTTTCAGGCGACCCTCTGCAAAACGCTGGGAGGCAATCACGTAGAGAAGTTCATCGCCATCCACTTCGGAACCATCACGATCCACCATCAGGACCCGGTCACCGTCGCCGTCAAACGCGATGCCAAGGTCCGCCCTCTTTTCAACAACAGCCGCCTTCAGTGCTTCCAGATGGGTTGAGCCGACGTTCAGGTTGATATTCAGACCATCGGGATCGGCGCCAATCACCGATACCGTGGCACCAAGCTCACGAAACACTTTGGGGGCCACGTGGTAAGTAGCACCATGGGCGCAATCCAGCACGATTTTCATGCCATCCAGGGTGAATTCGTTTGGCACGGTGCTTTTACAGAATTCCACGTACCGGCCCGGAGCATCGTCCACCCGGGAGGCCTTACCAAGCTCCGTTGGCTCACACACCTGAATCGGCATGTCCAGCCAGCGCTCGATTTCCGCTTCCAGGGCGTCATCGAGCTTGGTGCCGTCAGCCGAGAAAAATTTGATGCCATTGTCGTGATGAGGGTTATGGGACGCGCTGATCACGATACCAGCCGATGCCCGGAATGTACGGGTGAGGTAGGCAATGGCCGGAGTTGGCATCGGGCCGAGCAGCTTTACATCGACACCGGCGGCTGAAAGCCCGGCCTCCAGGGCGGACTCAAACATGTAACCGGAGAGCCGGGTGTCCTTGCCTATCAGGACACTGTTGCGATGACCATCGCGTTTGAATGCCTGACCGGCGGCCCAGCCCAGCTTGAGCATGAATTCCGGGGTAATCGGAAACTCGCCGACACGGCCGCGAATACCGTCCGTGCCAAAATATTTTCTCTCGGACATTAACCTGCCTCCTTGACTGCCGCCACCACACGGACGGCGTCTACTGTTTCCCTGACATCGTGCACTCGAATAATACTGGCACCTTTCATGGCGGATATTGTCGCGGCCGCGAGACTCGCGGGCAACCTTTCATTCACATCGCGACCGGTGATATGGCCGAGCATGGATTTCCGGGAAACCCCGATCAATAGTGGATGCCCGAGGATGTGCATCTGCTCGAGGGAAGCCAGCAACTGCAGGTTGTGCTCGAGACTCTTGCCAAAACCGAAGCCCGGGTCGAGCAGAATATTCTCCGGACGAACGCCTGCCATTTCGGCTACACGCATTCGCTCTGAGAGAAACGAACTCACCTCCCGGCGGACATTCCGGTAGTCCGGATGATCCTGCATGGTGTCCGGTTCGCCCTGGATATGCATGATGCACACTGGTATACCCACCCGGGCAACCACCTCAGGCGCGCCTTCCCGCTGAAGCGCACGCACATCGTTGATCAGACCTGCCCCGAGCCGTGCTGTTTCGGCCATCACTTCCGGCGCACTGGTGTCCACCGAGACCACGGCATCCAGCTCCCGGGCAATCGCTTCTACCACCGGGCAGACCCGATCCAGCTCTTCCTGAACCGACACCGGCGTCGCGCCCGGGCGGGTCGACTCGCCACCGACATCGATAAATGCCGCGCCATCGGCCACCATTTGCCTTGCCCGCTGGAGAGCCACATCGGGCCGGTTAAACTTCCCACCATCGGAGAAGGAATCCGGCGTTACGTTCAAAATCCCCATTACGTGGCAGCGGGACATATCCAGCGCCCGCCCGGCAAATTTCATTTTCATGGCAAACCTTTTTCAGACTGGCAAAAACAAACGCCGCCCGGGGTCCGGGCGGCGCAGGGAACTACAAGGATTTTCTGACCGGAAAGCCGGTAGCGTCAGTGCTCTCCGGCAGGACGGCCGACACCGGGATGGCGGCCATCGTCGGAAGCCTTGGGCTCCGGCGCCACTTCAGGCTCGTCGGCTTTCACGCCACCTGCAGGACCGCTGTCTCCCCAGCCTTTTGGCGGACGAGGCGCCCGGCCTTCCATGATGTCGTCGATCTGATGACGATCAATGGTTTCGTACTTCATCAGCGCGTCGGCCATCAGGTCCAGCTTTTCACGGTTATCAATCAGGATCTGCTTGGCTTTCTCGTAGCAGGTGTCGATGATGTTCCGGACTTCTTCGTCAATCCGCTGGGCGGTTTCCGGCGAGTACACTGTCTGGGACTGGCCAGCGGAACGACCGAGGAACGGCTCTTCACTGTCGGTATCGTACTGCAGCGGCCCGAGCTTCTCGGACAGCCCCCAACGGGTCACCATGTTCCGGGCCAGACTGGTCGCCCGCTCGATGTCGTTGGACGCACCCGTGGTGACGCCATCAAATCCAAGAGTCAGCTCTTCGGCAATACGGCCACCGAATAGACTGCAGATCGAGCTGATCAGGAACCGCTTGCTGTGGCTGTACCTGTCCTCTTCAGGGAGGAACATGGTCACACCCAGCGCGCGGCCGCGAGGAATAATGCTGACCTTGTAAACCGGGTCGTGCTCGGGCATCAGCCGACCGACAATGGCATGGCCAGATTCATGGTAAGCGGTGTTCCGCTTTTCTTTCTCGCTCATCACCATGGACTTGCGCTCGGCGCCCATCATGATCTTGTCTTTGGCCAACTCGAACTCTTCCATGGAAACCAGGCGCTGGTTACGACGCGCCGCAAACAGCGCAGCTTCGTTAACCAGGTTGGCAAGATCCGCACCGGAGAACCCAGGCGTACCACGGGCAATCAAAGCGGGCTCTACGCTGTCGTCCAGGGGCACTTTCTTCATGTGCACCTTGAGAATCTGTTCACGGCCGATGATATCCGGCAGCCCAACGACCACCTGACGATCGAAACGGCCCGGGCGCAACAGCGCGGGGTCGAGAACATCCGGACGGTTGGTGGCTGCGATGACGATAACGCCTTCATTGCCTTCAAAGCCGTCCATCTCAACCAGCAACTGGTTCAGGGTCTGCTCGCGCTCGTCATGACCGCCACCCATACCGGCGCCACGATGGCGACCGACCGCATCAATCTCGTCGATAAAGATGATGCAGGGGCTCTGCTTCTTGGCCTGCTCGAACATATCTCGAACACGGGATGCGCCCACGCCCACGAACATTTCCACGAAGTCGGAGCCGGAGATGGAAAAGAACGGCACCTTGGCTTCACCAGCAATAGCTTTGGCGAGCAGGGTTTTACCAGTACCCGGCTGACCCACCATCAGAACGCCTTTGGGAATGCTGCCACCAAGACGCTGGAACTTGCTGGGATCCCGCAGGAAGTCCACAAGCTCCTTCACGTCTTCTTTGGCCTCATCAACCCCGGCCACGTCCCCGAAGGTCGTTTTGATCTGATCTTCACTCATCAGACGAGCCTTGCTCTTGCCAAAGGACATGGGGCCTTTGCCGCCGCCACCTCCCTGCATCTGACGCATGAAGAAAACGAACAGCGCGATGATGATGAGTATCGGAAACGCGGCCACCAGCAACTGTGTCCACAGGCTCTGACGCTCAGGCTGCTTACCGATTACCTCGACTTGATTTGCAAGAAGGTCGTCCATCAACTTGTTGTCAGACACCTGGGGACGGATTGTCTGGAACTGGGAACCGTCATCGCGGGTACCCTGCACCTCCAACCCATCAATTGTGACCTGACGGACCTGCCCTTGCTGGACCATCTCCACAAACTGGGAATAATTGACTTGTTGGCCGGTGGTGGTGGGAGAGAAGTTCTGAAACACCATCAGCAGCACGGCGGCTATAATTAGCCAGAGAACCAGATTTTTTGCCATATCGTTCAAGGATCGTCACCTGTGAATTGAAGGGTTAGACTTTCGAAAGCACCCTTTTTTGACACCTTACACCAATTGTACGCCTGTCCACCAGAAACGGCCCATCCGTATCGGCCACAGGCGCGCTGATCTTACTGACCAGCCTGAAGGCGTGAAGACGGAGTCAGATCAAAGCTTTCATCTGACTCCAATTTCAGCCTTTAAAGCCTTTGCAAACCTGATATATCTCCCGGGAACGAGCCCTTGAAGAATCCGGCTTGCGGCTGACAACCGTGTTAAAGCTGCCACGCATATCAGCCAGCAGCGCATCAAAACCTTCGCCCTGAAACACCTTGGCAACAAATACGCCACCCGGTCGCAACACCCGCTTCGCCATATCCAGGGCCAGCTCTACCAACCCCATGGCGTTCGGAATATCAACGGCGGCCATACCACTCATATTGGGCGCCATATCTGAAATTACAACGTCTGCACGACGATCTCCGAGTAACGCAAGCAATTCTTCGAACACCTCATCCTCGGTGAAATCGCCTTGCACAAAGTCCACGCCGGCAATCGGATCCATCGGCAAGATGTCGCTGGCGATGACCACACCTGTGTCGCCAACCTTTTCCGCGGCTACCTGGGACCAGCCACCCGGCGCCGCCCCGAGATCAACGACCAGCTGACCGGGACGGAACAGCTTGTCCTTGTCATTAAGCTCGATCAGCTTGTAGCTGGCTCGGGACCGATAGCCATCTTCCTGGGACTTTTTGACCCAGACATCATCGAAATGTTCCTTCAGCCAGCGATCACTGGATTTCGAACGGGCCAATTAAAACCTCCAAAACTGCGCTTAAACCTGCCAGTGGCCGTTCCGATACGTGTTAACGGCCATTTTTACGGCAAGGTGATCTGTTACAATCCGCAAATTATACGTTCAAGTCAGCGCATACGCCGCTGACCTTTTGTTAATTGCACCGATAAAGAGATTACATCATGAGTCTTTCACCGGAACAGCGCCGGGAATACCGGGCCATTGCCCACAATCTGAAGCCGGTCATCATCGTTGGCGACAAAGGCCTGTCCGAGGGGCTGCAGGAAGAACTGGAGCGCGCCCTGAATGATCACGAGCTGATCAAGATCAAGGTGGCAAACCAGGATCGCGAAGCGCGACAGGAAGCCATCGCGGCACTTTGCGAAAGTTCCGGCGCCGAGCTGATCCAGAGCATCGGCAAAATCGCCGTGATCCTGCGCCGCGCGAAGAAACCCAATCCGAAGCTGTCGAACCTGCTGCGCCACAAGCACTGATCCGGCGCAAAACCTGTTAAAACAAAAGCCGGCTGGGGCATCCCGAGCCGGCTTTTTTTCGCCTGAACATGGGGTCAGATGAAAGCTTTCATCTGACCCCATGTTCACCGCAACGCTTAATCAGACGTACTCCACTTCCTCAATCTCGTATTCCACGGTACCGGACGGCACGCGAATCGCGACCACGTCACCTTCACTCTTGCCAACAAGGGCCCTGGCGATGGGCGACGAAATCGACAACTTCCCTGCCTTGATGTCGGCTTCGTCCTCACCAACGATCTGGTAGATGACCTGCTCAT
This sequence comes from Marinobacter guineae, assembly GCF_002744735.1. GTDB lineage: Bacteria > Pseudomonadota > Gammaproteobacteria > Pseudomonadales > Oleiphilaceae > Marinobacter > Marinobacter guineae. The sequence continues at coordinate 1,702,719 of NZ_KZ319339.1, forward strand.
CGGTGTCCATGTTCAGCAAATGGACCGTGGTGCCAAAAATCACCTTGCCGGTGTTCTCGATGGTAGTGACATCAATCACCTGAGCGCCGGACAGCTTGCCTTCAATTTCCTGGATACGGCCCTCAATAAAGCTTTGTTGCTCCCGGGCGGCATGGTATTCGGCGTTTTCTTTCAGGTCGCCGTGCTCTCGGGCGTCGGAAATTGCCGCAATCACCCGGGGACGATCTTCGGACTTCAGCTTCTGAAGTTCCTGGCGGAGGCGGCTTTCCCCCTCCTTTGTCATCGGTACTCTGTCAGCCATAGTTTCACTTTCCTGCGTGAAGATCCTGGAGGCGGCGTACAGTGCGCTCCGGGCCAAATTTGATGGCCCGGCAGAAGGCTTCGCCGCCCGCCAGTGTCGTTGTGTAGGTTACCTTGGTCTGCAATGCCGACTGGCGGATCTGGGCCGAGTCGGAAATCGCCTTGCGACCTTCGGTGGTATTGATGATCAGCTGGACCTGACCGTTCTTGATGGCATCCACGATGTGTGGACGGCCTTCACGGACCTTGTTCACCCGATCAACCTCAATTCCGGCCTCTTTCAGGGCCTTGGCGGTACCGGTAGTCGCAATCACCTTGAAACCGGCCTCAACCAGATCACGGGCAACTTTCGCGGCACCCGGTTTGTCCACGTCGCGCACCGACATGAACGCAGTTCCCTTGGTCGGCAAACGCTCACCGATCGCGAGGGCGGCCTTGGCAAAGGCCTCGTCAAAGCTGTCACCCAGGCCCATGACCTCACCGGTCGACTTCATTTCCGGCCCGAGGATCGGATCCACCGCCGGGAACTTGTTGAACGGGAACACAGACTCCTTCACCGCGTAGTAACGCGGGATGATTTCCTGGGTGAACTCCAGCTCCTTCAGGGTCTTGCCCGCCATCACCCGGGCCGCCACCTTGGCCAGGGACACACCAATGGCCTTGGACACGAACGGTACGGTCCGGGAGGCCCGTGGGTTCACCTCGATCACGTAGATCTCGCCGTCCTGCCAGGCCAGCTGCACGTTCATCAGGCCGATCACATCGAGTTCGATGGCCATTTTCCGGACTGCGTCGCGCATCTCGTCCTGCACCTGCTGGGACAGGGTGTACGGCGGCAGCGAGCAGGCGGAGTCACCGGAGTGTACGCCGGCCTGTTCGATGTGCTGCATGATGCCACCGATCACCACGTCGGTACCGTCGGAGATGGCGTCGATGTCCACCTCGATGGCAGCATTCAGGAAGTGATCCAGCAGTACCGGGCTATCGTTGGAGACCAGCACAGCGTTGCGCATATAGCGCACCAGCTCTTCCTCGTCATAGACGATTTCCATGGCCCGGCCACCCAGCACGTAGGACGGACGCACCACCAGCGGATAGCCGATTTCCCGGGCGGCCAGGATGCCTTCCTCGTGGCTGCGCACGGTGGCATTTTCCGGCTGTTTCAGGCCCAGACGGGTAATCATTTGCTGGAACCGCTCCCGGTCCTCGGCGCGGTCGATGGCGTCCGGGCTGGTACCAATGATCGGTACGCCGGCCGCTTCCAGGCCACGGGCCAGTTTCAGTGGGGTCTGGCCACCGTACTGGACGATCACACCCTTGGGTTTTTCAACGTGAATAATTTCGAGCACGTCTTCCAGGGTGATCGGCTCGAAATACAACCGATCGGAGGTGTCGAAATCGGTGGACACGGTCTCCGGGTTGCAGTTGATCATGATGGTTTCGTAGCCATCCTCGCGCATGGCCAGGGCCGCGTGCACGCAGCAGTAATCGAATTCGATGCCCTGGCCGATCCGGTTGGGGCCGCCACCGATGACGACGATTTTCTCGCGGTCGCTGGCATCCGCTTCGCATTCTTCTTCATAGGTGGAGTACATGTAGGCGGTGTCGGAGGCGAACTCGGCCGCGCAGGTGTCCACCCGCTTGTACACCGGGCGGATGTCCAGATCGTGGCGCAGCTTGCGCAGGCTCACTTCCGAGAGGCCCAGCAGTTTGGCCAGGCGGGCATCGGAGAAGCCCTTGCGCTTGAGGCGGAACAGGGTGGCCTGATCAATATCGGCCTTGCCAGCGGACTTGAGGGCCTGCTCTTCACGGATGAGGTCTTCGATCTGCACCAGGTACCAGGGGTCGACGTGGGTATTGTTGAAGACTTCCTCAACCGTCATGCCGGCACGGAACGCATCGCCGATGTACCACAGGCGCTCCGCCCCCGGCACATTCAGCTCCTGAGTCAGCGTTTCCTGGCCGTCCGTCGTTGCCAGATCCACTTTTTCTTCAAACCCGTCGGAGCCGACCTCCAGGCCGCGCATGGCTTTCTGCAGGGATTCCTGGAAGGTCCGACCAATGGCCATGACCTCACCCACGGATTTCATCTGGGTGGTCAGGCGGGCGTCGGCCTGGGGGAACTTCTCGAAGGTGAACCGGGGGATCTTGGTGACCACGTAGTCGATGCTGGGTTCGAACGAGGCCGGAGTGACGCCGCCGGTGATTTCGTTGCGCAGCTCATCCAGGGTGTAGCCTACTGCCAATTTGGCAGCGACCTTGGCGATCGGAAAGCCAGTGGCCTTGGAGGCCAGAGCGGAGGAACGGGACACCCGCGGGTTCATCTCGATCACCACCATGCGACCGGTATCGGGGTTGATGCCGAACTGGACGTTGGAGCCGCCGGTTTCCACACCGATCTCACGCAGGACCGCCAGGGAGGCGTTCCGCATGATCTGGTATTCCTTGTCGGTGAGGGTCTGGGCCGGGGCCACGGTGATGGAGTCACCGGTGTGCACACCCATGGCGTCGAAGTTCTCGATGGCACAGACGATGATGCAGTTGTCGTTCTTGTCGCGGACAACTTCCATCTCATACTCTTTCCAGCCGATCAGGGACTCGTCGATCAACAGTTCGTTGGTCGGGGACAGGTCCAGGCCACGGGTACAGATTTCTTCGAATTCATCCCGGTTGTAGGCGATACCGCCGCCAGAGCCGCCCATGGTGAAGGACGGGCGGATAATGCACGGAAAGCCGATGTCGTCTGCCACTTCCCAGGCTTCCGCCATGGTGTGAGCAATGGTGGCCCGCGGGCACTCGAGACCAATCCGCTTCATGGCCTTGTCGAATCGGTCGCGATCTTCGGCCTTGTCGATGGTATCTGCGTTGGCGCCGATCATCTCCACGCCGTGCTTTTCCAGTACGCCGTGCTTTTCCAGGTCCAGGGCGCAGTTCAGGGCGGTCTGACCACCCATGGTGGGCAGCAGCGCGTCCGGCTGTTCTTTCTCGATAATCTTTTCGACGGTTTTCCAGGTGATCGGCTCGATGTAGGTGGCATCGGCCATCACCGGATCGGTCATGATGGTCGCCGGATTGGAGTTAACCAGGATGACCCGGTAACCCTCTTCCCTCAAGGCCTTGCAGGCCTGGGCTCCGGAGTAATCAAACTCGCACGCCTGCCCGATCACAATGGGCCCGGCGCCCAGGATCAGGATGCTCTTTATGTCGGTACGTTTTGGCATTTCTAGGTAAACCTGTCAGCAACTTTTGAATTCTGGCAGCGCAACACGCGGCGCCCGTGAGCTTTCCCGGCGACCCCCCTCAGGCGGATCGCGCCTCCATCAGGCGGATAAACTCGTCAAACAGGGGGGCCACGTCATGGGGACCGGGGCTGGCTTCCGGGTGTCCCTGGAAGCTGTAGGCCGGCTTGTCGGTCCGGCGAATGCCCTGCAGCGTGCCATCGAACAGGGACTTGTGAGTCGCCTCGAGATTGGCCGGCAGCGTTGCCTCGTCGACAGCAAAGCCGTGATTCTGGCTGGTGATCATCACGGTTCCCCTCGCCAGATCCTGCACCGGATGGTTGGCACCGTGGTGGCCGTGGCCCATCTTCATGGTTTTGGCACCACTGGCCAGAGCCAGCAACTGATGGCCCAGACAGATGCCAAAGACCGGGATCTCGGTTTCCAGCACTTCTTTAATAGCTGTGATGGCGTAATCGCAGGGCTCGGGATCACCCGGGCCGTTGGACAGGAACACGCCGTCCGGATTCATGGCCAGCACTTCGGAGGCCGGGGTCTGGGCCGGCACTACGGTAATGTCGCAGCCGCGGGAGGCCAGCATGCGCAGGATGTTGAGCTTCACGCCGTAATCCCAGGCGACGACCTTGAAGCTGGCCTCGGTACGCTCACCATAACCCTCGCCCAGGGTCCACTCGGTTTCACTCCAGGACCAGATCTTGTCGGAGGTCACCTCTTTTGCCAGATCCATGCCCTTGAGGCCCGGGAAGGCTTTCGCCAGTTCCAGTGCACGCTCGGCGGTGGCATTTTCGCCGGCAACGATGGCACCGTTCTGGGAGCCCTTGTCCCGCAGGATCCGGGTCAGGCGGCGAGTATCAATGTCGGCGATTCCAACAATGTTGTTGCTTCGCAGGTAGTCGTCCAGGCTTCCCTTACTGCGCCAGCTGCTGGCCATCAGAGGCAGATCGCGGATAATCAGGCCGGCGGCCTGGATGCGGTCTGACTCGACGTCTTCTTCGTTCACACCGGTATTGCCGATGTGCGGGTATGTCAGGGTGACGATCTGGCGGGAGTAAGACGGATCGGTCAGGATCTCCTGATAGCCGGTCATGGCGGTGTTGAACACCACTTCACCGCTGGTTTCTCCGTCAGCGCCAATAGCGCTGCCGTAGAACAGGCTTCCGTCTGCGAGTGCAAGGATTGCTGGTGTGCTCAAGGCTTGTATCCTCATCGAGTGGCGTATCGGTTCGTCACGAACAGGAACGCAAGCGCAAATTCAGGTTGCAAAAAAGCGAGACGGAGTCTTGGCTCGGTCCCGCTTTCTTATAAACTTATTCAAAGGTACGCTTGGTGCAGTTAAACCGCCTTATTGTAAGAAATATGGCGCTTTTTGTCCACGGGAAATACCGTCGGTTCTGTGCATGACCGAAACATCGGCAAGGGGTTGGGATCTTTGCCATAGAGATGGCCTCTGGCTACCCCTCACTTCAAATCCAGGACATCCTGCATATCATAAAGCCCGGCCGGCTTGCCTTTCAGCCAAAGCGCAGCCCGCATGGCACCCTTGGCAAAGGTCATCCGGCTGCTGGCCTTATGGGTCACTTCGATGCGTTCACCCTCGGTAGCGAACAACACGGTGTGATCGCCCACCACATCACCGGCACGGATCGTTTCGAAACCAATTTCCTTGCGGGTGCGCTCGCCCGTGAAGCCTTCGCGGCCATACACGGCGCACTCTTTCAGATCGCGACCAAGGGCATCGGCAACAACTTCACCCATACGCAGGGCAGTCCCGGAGGGGGCGTCTTTCTTGTGGCGGTGATGGGCTTCGATGATTTCGACATCATAGTCGTCGCCCAAAGCTGCAGCGGCGGTGCGCAGCAGGTTGAGGACCACATTGACGCCTACGCTCATGTTGGGCGCGAACACCAGGGGAGTGGATTCTGCAGTTACAGCCAGCTGCTGCTTTTCGGCGTCGGACATGCCGGTGGTGCCAATAATGAGCATTTTGCCGTTGGCTTTGCAGAATTCGGCGTTTTCCAGGGTCAGGTCCGGAAAGGTGAAATCGATGAGGACATCGAAATCGTCCTTCACATCAGCCAGACTGCCGGCCATTTCCACGCCGGTTTTACCGACACCGGTCATTTCTCCGGCATCAGCACCGATCAGGCTGCTGCCCGGCTCGACAATGGCGGCACCGAGCTCGAGGCCATCAGTGCCGTCAACGGCTTCGATCAGTACTTTTCCCATGCGCCCGGCGGCGCCGATGATTGCTACCCTCATGCTCGCTTTCCCTTTTTTCACCCTTGTTGAACCCGTAAGAGCTCGGCCCGTCAGAATTTCATTTCGTCGAAAAAGCTCTTCACACCCTCAAACCAGGAGGTTTTCTTGGGGCCGTGATCGCTTCCGTTGCTGGCATCGAGGGTTTTCTGGAACTCATTCAGCAGTTCTTTCTGGCGCTTGGTCAGATTCACCGGTGTTTCTACAATTACCCTGCACAGCAAGTCGCCTGCGGGACCACCACGAACCGGGCTAACGCCTTTGTTACGCAGCCGAAAGAGCTTGCCGGTCTGGGTTTCGGGGGGAATCTTGAGCTTCACGCGGCCGTCCAGGGTCGGCACTTCCAGCTCACCGCCGAGGGTCGCATCCACGATGCTGATGGGCACTTCACAGTAGAGGTTGCGGCCATCACGGGTAAACAGGGAGTGCTCACGGACGGCGATCTGAACGTACAGGTCACCGGGAGGCCCGCCATCGACACCCATTTCGCCTTCACCAGACAGACGGATGCGGTCGCCGGTATCCACGCCGGGCGGCACTTTAACAGAGAGCGTCTTTTCTTCCTGGACCCGGCCCTGGCCATGGCAGGCCTGGCAGGGGTTCTTGATAATCTGGCCGGAACCTCGGCAGGTCGGGCACGCCTGCTGCACGGTAAAGAAGCCCTGCTGCATACGTACCTGCCCCATACCCTTACAGGTTCCGCAGGTTTCCGGGCGGGAGCCTTTTTCAGCACCGCTGCCGTCGCACACTTCACACTCGCGATGCCCAGGGATCTTGATCTGGACAGTTCTGCCTTTGACAGCTTCCTCCAGATCCAGCTCCAGGGTGTAACGCAGGTCGGCGCCACGGGTGTTGCGGCCACGCCCGCCGCCCCCGAAGATATCGCCGAATACGTCACCAAAGATGTCGGAGAAGCTGGCACCGCCGCCTCCGAATCCACCGCCGGCCTGGCCATCAACACCAGCGTGACCGAACTGGTCGTAAGCCGCTCGCTTGGACTGGTCCGCCAGTATTTCGTAGGCTTCGCTGGCCTCTTTGAACTTGTTCTCGGCTTCCGTGTCGTCCGGGTTACGGTCGGGGTGGTACTTCATCGCGAGCTTTCGATAGGCTCGTTTGACTTCCTTCTCGTCCGCGTCCCGGGAAATCCCGAGAATTTCGTAATAATCGCGCTTGGCCATGCTTTTAAAACCCTGTTTTTAAACGCGGAAAACGCGAGGATATCCCCCGCGTTTTCCAACTACCTGATGTACTTCAGATTTATCGCTTGTCGTCGTCTTTCACTTCTTCAAACTCGGCATCCACAGCGTCATCAGCCTGCTTGGCCTGGGCATCTTCCTGCCCGCCAGTCTGCTGCGCCTGCTCGGCCTGATCTGCGTACATCTTCTGGGCCAGTTCGGAAGAGACTTCGGTCAGCTTCTGGGTCTTGGCCTCGATGTCTTCCTTATCGGAACCTTTCAGAGCTTCTTCCAACTCTTTGACGGAGGCTTCGATAGACTCCTTCTCGCTGTCGCTGACCTTGTCGCCTGCGTCTTTCAAGGTCTTGCGAACGGCGTGCACCATCGCGTCACCCTGGTTGCGGGCCTGGACCAGCTCTTCAAACTTACGATCCTCTTCAGCGTTGGCTTCGGCGTCACGAACCATCTTCTCGATTTCGTCCTCGTTCAGGCCAGAAGAAGCCTTGATCACGATGGACTGCTCCTTACCAGTCGCCTTATCCTTCGCGGACACATTCAGGATACCGTTGGCATCAATGTCAAAGGTGACTTCGATTTGTGGAACACCGCGCTGGGCCGGCGGAATGTCGGCCAGGTCAAAACGACCCAGAGACTTGTTCTGGGCAGCCTGCTTGCGCTCGCCCTGAACCACGTGAATGGTTACTGCAGTCTGGTTGTCATCCGCTGTGGAGAACGTCTGCGACTTCTTGGTCGGAATAGTCGTGTTCTTCTCGATCAGCGGAGTTGCCACGCCACCCATGGTTTCGATACCGAGGGTCAGCGGGGTCACGTCCAGCAGCAGAACGTCTTTCACGTCACCGGAAAGCACGGCCGCCTGGATAGCAGCACCCATGGCTACGGCTTCGTCCGGATTGACGTCTTTACGCGCTTCCTTACCGAAGAAGTTCTTAACCTTCTCCTGAACCATCGGCATACGGGTCTGACCGCCGACCAGGATCACTTCGTCAATTTCACCGATCTTGGCACCGGAATCTTCCAGCGCGGTGCGACAAGGTGCGAGACTGCGTTCGACCAGCTCTTCAACCAGTGACTCCAGCTTGGCGCGGGTCACTTTCACATTCATGTGCTTGGGACCGCTGGCGTCCGCCGTTACGTATGGCAGGTTAACGTCGGTCTGCTGGCTGCTGGACAGCTCGATCTTGGCCTTCTCGGCAGCTTCTTTCAGTCGCTGCATGGCCAGTGAATCGCCGCGCAGGTCAATACCGCTGTCTTTCTTGAACTGATCGGCGAGATACTCAATCAGCTTCATGTCGAAGTCTTCACCACCCAGGAATGTGTCGCCGTTGGTAGCCAGCACTTCGAACTGGTGCTCGCCATCCACATCGGCAATCTCGATGATGGAGATATCAAAGGTACCACCGCCCAGGTCATAAACAGCTACCGTGCGGTCACCGCTTTTCTTGTCGAGGCCATAGGCCAGGGCAGCCGCGGTCGGCTCGTTGATGATGCGCTTGACTTCCAGACCGGCGATCTTGCCCGCATCCTTCGTAGCCTGGCGCTGGCTGTCGTTGAAGTAGGCCGGCACGGTGATTACCGCTTCGGTCACTTTCTCGCCCAGATAGTCTTCGGCGGTCTTCTTCATCTTCTTGATAATTTCCGCAGAAATCTGCGGGGGCGCCATCTTCTCACCCTTGACTTCCACCCATGCATCGCCGTTGTCTGCCTTGGCGATCTTGTAGGGCACCATCTTGATGTCCTTCTGGACCACGTCGTCTTCGAAACGACGACCGATCAGACGCTTGATGGCGTACAGGGTGTTGTTCGGGTTGGTAACCGCCTGACGCTTGGCGGACTGCCCTACCAGCGTTTCACCATCTTCGGTGTACGCGACAATGGACGGCGTGGTGCGATCACCTTCGGCGTTTTCAATAACCTTGACCTTGTCACCATCCATGATGGCCACACAGGAGTTAGTCGTTCCCAGATCGATACCGATAATCTTGCTCATTGAGTCACTCCAGTTCTTCTGAATGCTTTCCCGGAGGTTTTCCCTCCGCTTTCGCTGTTTAATGGCTATATTGGCGCTTTAACCAGATTTTCAAGCCTGCTCATCAATTTTTGGTGCGTTTTCGGACTTGGCAACCACGACCATGGCAGGGCGAACCACGCGACCATTCAGCAGATATCCTTTCTGCACCACCGCAACCACACTATTGGGTTCAGCATCCGGGGCCGGCACCATGGACATAGCCTCGTGTTGCTGGGGGTCGAAGGGTTCGCCCACCGGATTGGTCTGCTCAACATTGAATTTTTTCAGACTGGACATGAACAGGCTCAGCGTCATTTCCACGCCTTCACGAATTGAAGCTACCAGCTCGCCGGAATCTTCCTGGCCCTCGGTGCTCTCAACCGCCTTTTCCAGACTGTCTGCAACCGGCAACAGCTCCTTGACGAACTTCTCCAAGGCAAACTTGTGGGCTTTTTCCACATCAATCTCGGCACGACGACGCACATTCTGCATCTCGGCCTGGGAGCGCAGCATCTGTTCCTGGAACTCCTGCACCTGGGCCTTCAGCGTCTCTACCTCAGAGTTTTCGCCCTCGCCAGCATCCCGGCTCGCGGACTGAGCCTCTTCTTTGGCAGCCTCCAGGGCCTCGTTCAGTTCCTCGTGATCGTTGCGGTTTTCGTCAGTGCTCATGGCTACTCCTGCTTGGTCTTCAGCGGCCCGCTTGTCAGTGGCCGGTTGAACATGGGCTCCGGCCGCAGCGCGCCGGAAAAATGTCATTGCGAACGGATATGGGGTCCCACTTTCAGGTTTCAACCGCTGGCGCGTGCATTCCTGAAGAAAATCACACCACCAGGTTTGCAAACAGGAAAAACCCTGTATATATTCACAGTCACTGTATGTATTAACAGTATTGGGCAGTAACCAGACTGCCCAACTGCTTTTCAGGACGTCTGGTTTTCAGAAAGTCGCGGAGGTTATCTGCATGCTTACCCAGCTCACGGTTTCCAATTACGCCATCGCCGAACGGGTGGAACTCCAGTTCAGCAAAGGCATGACTGCACTTACCGGCGAGACCGGCGCCGGCAAATCCATCGTGCTGGACGCCCTGGGCCTGGCCATGGGCGGCCGTGCAGATGCCGGCGCGGTTCGACACGGAGCCAAGCGCGCGGACATTACGGCCACGTTTGATGTATCCACCATCCCAGAGGCGACCGAGTGGCTCGCCGAGCATGAGCTGGACGATGAGAATGACTGCATACTCCGCCGCGTTATCAGCAAGGACGGCCGTTCCCGCGCTTATATTAATGGCCAGCCCTGCCCGCTGAACCACCTCAAGGAACTCGGTGGCGTGCTGATGGATATCCACAGCCAGCACCAGCACCAGTCCCTGCTGCGCAAGGAAACCCACCGAAAGCTGGTGGATGAGTTTGCTGGCGTCGAGGCGCTGGCCACTGACACCCGCGAGGCATGGAAGACCTGGAACCAGATCCGCCAGCGACTGATCGAGCGGCAGCAAAACGCCGACGAAGCGGAAGCCAAGCTTCAGTTGCTGCGTTATCAGGTGGAAGAGCTGGACCGCCTGGCCCTGGAAAGTGGCGAACAGGAGCAGCTGGAGCAGGAACAGGCACAGCTGAGCCAGGCAGACGCAGTTCTGCACAACAGCCATCAGGCTGCCCTGCTGTGCACTGAAGACGAGACCAGCGCCGCCGATCTGGTCCGCCAGGCCCTGCAGCAGCTGGAACAGCTTCCAGTAGACGTGCCAGCACTGGCCGATACCCTTCAGATGCTGAAGGAAGCCCAGATCCAGATCAGCGAAGCCGGCGACAACCTGCGCCACTTTGTCGAAGATTACGAGGCTGATCCTGCCAGACTGTCAGAAGTGGAAGAACGACTGAGCGCCATCTACCAGATGGCCCGGAAGCACCGAATCACCCCGGAAGAGCTGCCGGAGTTGCACCAGCGCCTGAGCGCCGAGCTGGCTGAGCTGGATGGTGGCGAAGGCAGTCTGGAACAGCTGGAAGCAGAGCTTGAAAGCCAGCGCAGCCGGTTCGATGAACTGGCTGGCCAACTGTCGGATTCACGAGCCAAGGCTGCCGCCGAGCTTGACCAGCGCGTTGCTGCAGAGCTTACCCAGCTGAGCATGCCCAACATGCAGTTCATCACACACCTGAACCGCAACTCTGGCGAAGAGCCTGCGGCCCACGGCCTGGAAGAGGTTGAATTTCTGGTCAGCGCCAACCCCGGGCAACCGGCACGGCCACTGGCCAAGGTTGCCTCCGGTGGCGAACTGTCACGAATCAGTCTCGCGATTCAGGTGGTGGTTGCTCAGACCTCAACCACGCCTACGCTGGTCTTCGACGAAGTGGATGTGGGTATCGGCGGCGGTACTGCTGAAGTGGTTGGCCGGCTGCTGCGCACACTGGGGAGCAATGGTCAGGTACTTTGTGTTACCCACCTGCCACAGGTAGCAGCTCAATGCCACCAGCACCTTTTTGTCAGCAAATTTACGGAACAGGATGCCACTTTCTCGAAAATCGAGGCACTGGACGACCAGGGCAGAATTAGTGAAGTGGCACGGATGCTGGGTGGTGTGGACATGACCGACCACACTATCGCTCACGCCAGAGAAATGTTTACAAAGGGGCAGGCAACTCACCACTGACCCGAAGGAAAGAACCCTCTACCCCTCTCGATCCTGAGAGCTGTTGGGGCGGGCTTAATCACCCGCCCCCTTTTTTGCCGTTTCTTTATGTCGATTTGTCAGGTCCGAATCAGGATTTGATCGGTTTGACGTAGAGAATCAGACTGTGGTCCACGATTTCGTAACCGCGCTCTTCCGCGATTTTCTTCTGGCGCTCTTCAATCACTTCATCGAAGAACTCGATAACCTCACCGGTCTGCGTACAAACCATATGATCGTGGTGATCATCACCGGCCATTTCAAAAACGGCATGGCCGCCCTCAAAGTTGTGGCGCAATACCAGTCCTGCCGCTTCAAACTGCGTCAGCACCCGGTAGACCGTCGCCAGCCCCACGTCATCGCCTTGCTCCAGAAGCTTCTTGTATACATCTTCGGCACTGAGATGATGTTCCTCGGCCGTCTCCAATATATTGAAGATTTTCACTCTCGGCAGAGTAACTTTCAGACCGACTTTTCGTAATTCGGCGTTTTCAGACGACATGTTACTATTCACTCTTTGGTGTGCCTCACGGCTTCCGGTATGATGAAGCCGCCTTTGAACGGTTAACCCGTGTCACACCTGCCCCTGGCAGGCGATTTCAAGATAGAGGATTTCCCCCGGCGATGCAAAAGCTCACAGCTCTCATTCTCACTCTCGTTCTATCCGGTTGCGTTTTCCCGGGCGTATACAAAATCAACGTCCAGCAGGGAAACATCGTTACCGATGAGGAGCTGACGCAACTGTCCGAGGGCATGTCCCGTAGCCAGGTGCATGCAGTGATGGGAACACCACTCATGCTGAACCCGGTTGATCTCTCCCGGGAATACTACGTTTATACGTTTCAAAGGGAGGGTGGCGATATCAAGGAGCAGCGAATCATCGTCTATTACGAAGGCGATCAGTACGCCCACTACGAAGCACAGCTGCTCGAAGAAACCCCGGCGTACTGAGTTCAGGCTTTCTTCTTCGCCCGATTCAGACGCGCCTGTTTCGGGTCGATCCTGAGCTGTCGGTAGAGCTCCACCCGGTCTCCCTCGCGGAGTTCATGAGCTGCAGGATCCTTGATGACCTTTCCGAACACACCCATGTCGGTGGCGTCCACGTCAATTTCCGGGAAAATATCGGCAATACCCGAGAGTTTCGCTGCCTCCAGCGCAGTAGTCCCCTCGGGAACCTGCACCGGAATAATTTCCTGTTTGTCCGGTCGGGCGTAGGCCACTTCCACCTGAATCATGCACCCTCCTTCCGGTAGAGTTCATCCGCACGACGGCAAAACGCATCCACCATGGTATTGGCGGCCTGGCTGAACACCGGGCCAAAGGTGATTCGCGACAGGGATCCGGAAAACTCAAACTCAAGAGAAAGAATCACCTTGCAGGCGTTGTCGTCCAGCGACTTGAAGTGCCAGCGACCGGTCAGATTCTGAAACGGACCATCCACCAGATTCATCTCTATTGCATCAGGCAGTAACAGCTGATTTCGTGTAGTCAGCGTGTGCCGTATGCCGCCCTTGGCAATTTCCAGGGAAGCGGTAATCTGCTCCGGATTCTGATCATGAATCTCGGCGCCTGCACACCAGGGAAGGAATTCGGGGTAACGGGCGATGTCGTTTACGAGGTGGAACATGCGCTCGGCCGAGTGCATTACCAAAGCTGTTTTGTCGATCTGATGGGGCATTGGAACCGGTTGTCCTGCTTGCAAACACGCTGTGAAAAGATTGCGGACTTCTGAGAAGAAAGACAGTCTCAATCACACGCTATGATAAAGGATATCGTCCTCTTGTGGGGCTTTTTCCCCCGAGTTTCCTTTACTGCCATTTTCCGTTGACGGCGACTGTTCAGCGGCAGGCACGGTTTCATTGCCTGCGGATTCGTCCCCTGATGGCCCCGCCGACGGCGGAGCATCCGCAGGCTCCTCCAAAGGATCTGGCCTGTCACCAGAAAGCAGCGTGACAGGCTGCTCGCACCACACGGCCGTGCTGCCGCTGTCACACAGGTTCGACAGTGAAAACACCGTGTATTGAACACCAATCCAGGCAACCACAAGTGGCAACACCAACCGCATCACCCAGAACCAGATGCCGGCGAACAACCCCGGAGCCGCACCCAGCATTGTCCTGGCAAGGTGCCGGGTCAGGCACCAGCCGGTAAACAGCGCGACCAGAATGGCGACCAGTGGAATCAATAAACCACCGGTGACCAACTCCAGCCACCGGAACATGGTGGCGCCGCCCACACGTTCCTGCGCCCACAGATTGAACGACAGTAGCGATGCCAGCCCAGCGAGCCATACCGCCAGGCCAATTAGCACCACGGACAGCTCCCGCGGCGCCCCTGTCCATTCTCGAAACCAGCCAACGACAGGTTCAAGCAGGTTGAGGGATGTGGTCCAGACAATCAGCACCACCATCAGAAATACGGTGGCAATCACGAACTGGCTTGCCGGAAGCTGGGCCAGAGTCACAGGCATGGAAACGAACAACAGGCTAAACCCTCGCTCGCCATCAAAGCTGTTGCCGTCTGTTGCCATGGCAAAGATCATCAGACCCGCAAGGATCGCCACCAGGGTATCCATCAGGACAACGGCCAGAATCGAACGTTTGAGCCGGGTATGGGGCGTGGTGTAGGAACCGAGAATGGCCCAGACTCCCATGCCAAGCCCCAGAGTGAAGAACGCGTGGAACAATGCCGCTTTCAGACTTCCCCAACTGAGGTCTTCCGGGTGCATGGCCAGAATCTGGCTGACAGCACCATCAATCCGTCCGTACCAGACCGCCAGAGCGAATAACACCAGCATCAGCACCAGAGTTCCCGGCACCACCACGCGCAGCGCCCGCTCGAGGCCTTTTACTACCCCCTGCGCCGATACCCAGACCACCAGCAGCAGGAAAAAGAGATGCCAGCCCATGAACATCCGGTATTCTCGCGGGTCCGAAACCAGCCCGGCCAGGATTGCCGTCGCCTCAGAGTCTCCCGCCCCCGAGAACCGCCCCAGTGCGCCAAAAAATACATAGGCCAGAGCGATGGAGCCGAACACCGCCGTAAAAGACAGCACCAGAAAGGCCGCAAGAATGCTGAGCCGACCTGCCGCCATCCAGAGCCGCGAACGTTTGGCACTGCGAATCAGGCCGTCCATCGCCAACACAATACCGTGGCGGGCGTAACGGCCAAGAGCGGCCTCTGTAACCATAAGCGGCAGAGTGACCAGCAGCAGGCAAGCCAGATAGAGCAGTATGAACAGACCACCACCGTGCAGGCTGGCCAGATAGGGGAACTGCCACAGGTTCGCAAGACCGACGGTGGCACCCACCGCAGCCCAGAAGAAGGTTGATTTTCGGGTAAAGGACCCGACATGTGTCTGATACGGCGTAGGCATTCGAGCCCCTGAGCCCCCTGAATAAGTCTGGCCCCGTATTGTAGCCGATGGATCCGGCCGCGCACGAGCGGACAGACGGCCTGTCGCTGATTTCGTGACCGGTCCGGCACTCCTGGGCTACAATGCGCCTTTTTCCGGCTACACGAACGCCGGCCCGTTCATTCGTCCGACCCCGGATTTATTGATTCATGAGCAAGAAAAAGCCCGGAACGCCGAGCAGTACCATCGCGCTGAACAAAAAGGCGAAGCACGAGTATCACATTGAGGACCGCTTCGAGGCAGGTCTCGCCCTGCTGGGCTGGGAAGTGAAATCCCTGCGCGCCGGCAAGGCCCAACTGGTGGACGCCTATGTACTACTCAAGGACGGCGAAGCCTGGTTGCTCGGCTCTCACATCACCCCACTGATCGCAGCGTCCACCCATGTCATTGCAGATCCGACCCGGACGCGCAAACTCCTGCTGCACGCCAAGGAAATTGCCAAGATCGTCGGCAAGGTAAACCAGGCCGGTTACACTTGCATTCCGCTGGCACTCTACTGGAAAAACAACAGGGTGAAGTGCGAGATCGCCCTGGTAAAAGGCAAGAAACAGTTCGACAAGCGCGCCACCGAGAAAGAGCGGGACTGGAACCGCCAGAAGCAGCGAATCCTGCGCGATACCAACATCTGATGACGGCTCCGCACAAATTTTAGAATATCTGACGCCGGTCATGGGCAGAACCGGCAGGTGTGTCGCATACTCATTCTCTTTGTTCAGATTTCCAACAGGCCTATACTCGGGAGTCCCGGTGCATGGCAAAGGGAGAGCTTATGTCACCAAAACAGATACCCATGTCCGCTGTTGATCGTGCGTGGCTGCGCATGGACACCCCACAAAATCCCATGATGATCTGCGGTGTATGGACTCTGGAACACCCCATCTCCATGAACCGTCTCAGGCACACAATTGAAACCCGATTCCTGTGTTTCAGCCGGTTCCGCCAGCGAGTTGTGGACACAGGAGACCGTGCTTACTGGCAGGATGACCCCCTGTTTGATCTGGACAACCACCTCCACCAGATCGCCCTGCCGGGCAAGGCCGACAAAGCGGAGCTCCAGAAACTGGTCAGCGACATGAACAGTACCTCACTGGATTTCCGGCAACCGCTCTGGCAAATGCACTACATAGACAATTACGAGGGCGGCGGCGCATTGCTGATTCGCATCCATCACTGCATTGCCGATGGCATATCGCTGGTGCGGGTGATGCTTTCACTCACCGACAAGACTCCAGAGCCGAAACTCAAACGGGTTGCCACCAAGCCCCAGGCCGGACACAAACCAACTTCCACCATTCAGCGCACACTGAACCGACTGGTCGATAGCGCCCATGTGGCAACGGACCAGGCCAGGCTTTTCATTCAGTCCGTCCGTGAAGAACCCAACTACCCCCTCAAACTAGCGTCAACAGCCAGTAGCGTGGCCATGGACCTCGTGAAACTCGGCCTGGCCCCATTTGAGCCCAAAACCGGCTTGAAACAGCCACTCTCCGGGCGCAAACAAGTGGCCTGGGCAGAGCCACTGGACCTTGCCGACGTGAAAGCCTGTGCCAAGGCTCTTGGTGGCACCATAAACGATGCACTGCTCTGTACGGTCACCGGGGCTCTGCAGCGTCACTTTGCCGCACACAAGGAAACCATCCCCGATTGCGGAATCCGCGTGGCCGTGCCATTTAACCTCCGGCCTCTTGACCAGCCCATCGAAACCCTCGGCAACAAGTTCGGCCTTGTTCTGGTTACCCTGCCGGTGGAAGTCCAGGACCCCCTTATGTGCTTCCGGCAGGTACAGGAGAACATGAACCGGCTCAAACGCTCCTATCAGGCCCAGGTCACTTACAGCCTTCTTGATATATTCGGTCGAGGCCCGGATGTTATTGAAC
Organism: Marinobacter guineae; assembly: GCF_002744735.1. Lineage (GTDB taxonomy): Bacteria > Pseudomonadota > Gammaproteobacteria > Pseudomonadales > Oleiphilaceae > Marinobacter > Marinobacter guineae. The sequence continues at coordinate 1,719,669 of NZ_KZ319339.1, forward strand.
GCCGGGCTCTGGACCTTCTCAGTAGTAAGGCCTCCGCCGTACTGACCAACGTACCAGGGCCGAAAGACGCCCTGTACCTTGCGGGTAGCAAACTCACCCAGCCCATGTTCTGGGTGCCCCAGAGCGGCAATATCGGTATCGGCATGAGTATTCTCAGTTATGCTGGCACCGTTCAGTTCGGAATTACCGTCGACAAGGCCATCCACGCCGACCCGGATGCGGTGATGGACTATTTCCGGCAAAGCTTCGAGGCCCTGAGCCACGCAGCCCTGGCCGGCCGTCCAGGCGCCCATAAACGCAAAGCCAGCTAGGCCCGTAGGTACATCTACCGGCCCTGCGGCACAAATCTTCAACAAACAAACCTTGAAGTCCGGCAAACCGGACACATATACTGTGAGTAAGGGGACGACATGGCTTCGACGCTGGTGGCGATCCCTTGAGTGCATGTCGAGATGGCAGCGAATCTCGTTAATCCAAAGCTGCAACGCAATAGTCGCAAACGACGAAAACTACGCACTAGCAGCGTAAGCTGCTAGTCGTCCTGACCGGGTCGCCCGTAGCCCGGAGCTACATCTCAGGACGTCATCGCTTACGGGATGCTCCGTTATCCAGAGTTCACTGGCTAGCGGCTAAGATCTAAAGAACTCGGTTCTTGCACCCTGGCTCTCGGGTCGCTTGAACTTAAATTAATAGAGAGACGCTAAACATGTAGACCTCAAGGCTGAGTGCTGGCGGACGCGGGTTCAATTCCCGCCGTCTCCACCAAACAACCGCAAG